>CAVSJD010000001.1:0-67500 GCA_963728215.1 uncultured Spirochaetota bacterium
TTGAGCGAGTACTGGACAGACATCCCTTCTGTCAGCCGTTTAATCCGCTTCACTTCTGCGGCGGCCGTATTCCAGTCCGGCTGCTCCATCACCACCGTTGAAGGGTTTACCTTATAAAGATATACATATTTTCCCCCGATCTGCTCGGCCATCTTCTCGGCACTCGCCCATGGCGAAACCGCTATCCATCGCAGATTGGGGAGATTATTCCGCAGGATCTCGAATCTGTCTTCCAATCCCTCACAGCATCCGTACGCACAGAGGCCGAACCGGTTGATAAAGGGTTTCTGATACCTGAATACGAACTCTTCGAACTGAGCGGTCGAAACACCCACCGTTTCCTGAGATTCAGCCCAGCAGATTAAATCACCGGCAGTGAAAGGTCGTTCCACATCACGACCGGGAAGTGCGTCTGTCGCGCAGGGACCTCCGGCTCCGATGTAATCATTATCCAGGGAGTTCGGTGACACTGCCTGTCGGTCGATGAGGTACTGCATCTCGGCATGAAAACTATCCGACAGGAACTGCATGAGGGTATGTGTCTGTACCGGGTAATCGTAGAGATCATAGAGAAACTGTTCAAAACCACGCATATGAATGAGGATACGGGTGAAGCCGTAACGCCATGACGTAACCCCGCACTGCCACACATCGAGAATGTCGCCGAGAAGGTCCCGGGCAAATATCAGATCTCGCTGACTTTGTTCGAAATCCACGAAAAGGTTCCGGATGTGAAGATTCTCCCTGTCAGCCCAATCTCGTATTGCCGGTTCTATGTGATACGCTGCGGCAGGGTTATGCGGATCGGTCGAGCTGACTTCGATCGGAACCCCGAAATCGTTATAGGTGAAGTTGTCGATCTTCAGCGGTACCCGGTATTCTGCGAGTATGGGCATATCATCCTTGATGTGTTGTGCGCGGATGAGCGTCTTGAGCAGTACATCCTCGATTCTTCGCAATTTCTCATCCCGGCATACCGGTTCTCCCCATTTGCGATGCAGTTCCGGCCAGCCGTTCTCCGGTCGCGCATATACAATCGGCCGGATCGGCTGCAGATCGTTGCAGGCCTTTATTGCCGCGATTTTCTCCACCTGAGCAGGATCCGCCGCTTGATCGGCAATCCGTCTGGCCAGATCCCGTACATACGCTCTGTCTCCCGACATTCAGCGAGCCCCCTCTTTCGAATTACGCTCCAGGCGTATGTTCCGTCCTTCGCATGCACTCCTGACTGCCGCTTCGGTCAGCTCTACTCCGAGCAGCATTTCCGGAATCGTCACGGGAGGATCCGCTCCCTCCCTGATCGCGCGAAAGAGCCGGGAATAGAACATCCCGTAATCTCCGGGCAGCAGGGCGACATTCTCATACACCTCGGACGGTGGGGTTCCCCGGATCAACAGAGAACGCTCCTGTGTCGTCGGTGCTGCCGTGAAGCGATCATCATACTCCGCTCGTATTCGTGTTTCCTGTCCGTCGGGACCATACTTCAGCCATGCAGCGGCCGATCCCTGCACGCGAAACCGCTGGAGGTTACCGTGAGCGGCGTATGAAGCTTGAACGGCGACGACACGGGAAGGATACCCGAGGTGCAGGCGGAAGAAATCAGCAATTCCGGTTTCCGGCCGAAGGCGGTGCAGCACTGCCTGAACCGTTTCCGGCCGTCCGAACAGGAGCAGGGCCTGGTCGATCAGGTGGGATCCCAGGTTATACAGAACGCCATGGTAACGGCCGCTTTCTTCCCTCCAGGCCGACGGAACGACAGGACGCCACATCTCGATACGGGACTCATATTCGAGAACATCTCCGAGAAATCCGGATTCGAGCAGTTTCTGCAGCGTCAGGAAGTCTCCATCGAAACGGCGATTCTGGTACACCGTCAGACACAAACTTTTACGCGCTGCGATATCGACCAGTTCCTCGGCCTGCCGCATCTCCGGAACGAACGGCTTCTCGACAATCACATGCTTGCCGGCGAGAAGGGCACTCCGGGCCATCGTATAATGATACTCGTCCGGAGTGTTGACGATTATCAGTTCGATTCTCGAATCCGCAAGTACCGCGTCGAACGTTCGAACGACCGAGGCCCTGGGGAAAATGTCTTTCGTCAGATTCGAAGATCTTTCGCAGACGCTCAGAACTTCGAACAAGCCGCATCCCTTCAGAAAAGGTGCATGAAACACTCTCCCCGAAAGCCCCATGGCGGCGATGCCGGTCGGAACAGGATTCACCGTTCAGCCTCGATAGTCCTTACGCCCAGCCTTACTCAGAAGTTTATTCGGCTCAACCGTCATCCGAATAATCTTTTAAAGTGACCGATAGAAGATCTTGTTCCGTCGATAAAATCCTTCCCGGGTGGCCGGAAATTGGCTTCCAGCGAAACAATTCCCTGATACCGGTCCCTTTTCAGCGCATCGGCAATATCCAGCAGATAGGGAGCCATATCGCCGGTTCCCAATGACCTGAACTCAACCGTGGCCCGTGCTATATCGATCTTTGCGTCCTTTATATGCACATGACCGATGTACTCTCTGCCTTCTTCATATCCTTCGGGATACGGCCGCTCTGTGCAGTACATTGCATTGCACGGATCCCAGAGAATTTTGAGAATATCGTTACCGAATTCCTTTACCAGCTTCGCTGCGAGATAGTTCGACGTTACCTGTCCGCCGTTGCAGTTTTCCGTAACGATGGTCGTGCCCATTTTCCGCGCATACTCCACCGGTTCCCGATACAGGGCAACCTGTGCATCCCATGCACCGGTTGCGGTTACCCACCGGTCCGCTCCCTGGGTGCCGAAAAGAATCATCTCCTTCTTTGTGCTCATGATCCTGACGTTCGGGCACTCGAGCTCATTGGCGAGCTCGAAACACTGTTTATACTTCTCCATATGCCGTTGGTATGCTTCGCTCTGGAGCGTTTCCATTTTTGCGGGCAGGCCATTGAAGTTGTGCCTCGTCAGACAGCCAACCTTTATACCATACTCCCGGGTCAGACGCTTCAGTTCCTTTACCTGCTCATCCGAATGGTCGCCGATTTCGATATTCCAGACAAACTGAAAGTCGGCGTAGGGGATTCCCTCTTCCGCACAGAAACGCAATGCAACAGCAGGATCCTGACTGATTCCATCCGTAATTATTCCCAGCTTCAATCCGCTCATTCCTTTCTCCTTTATCCTCTGACTTCCGTACCCGCAATCTGTTCCAGCAGCTTGACGATCGCCCAGTTGTCCTCCTTCGGGAACATCGAAATTCCCGACTGGAACAACTCGTATGCCGCCGCCGTAGTGAACATCGCGCACCCGTTCTCCCGGGCCATGCTCATGGTGATCCCCAGGTCCTTGTACATCGTACCGATATGGCTTCCGGTTTTTTCGAACTTTCGCTGGAGGATCAATTCGCCGCAGTTCTTGAGCAGGTTACTGCCGACACCGCTCGAACAGAAGACTTCGAACATTTTCCGCGGGTCGGCCCCTGCTTTTGTGCCGAGTACGAGTGCTTCGAAAATTGCCGTGAATGTCGAACCGATAAGTGCCTGCATGGCGCCCTTAACCGTCTGGCCCTGTCCGGCTTCGGATCCGACATGAAAAATGCTTTTCCCCACTGCATCCAGAACATCCCGATATGCGGAAAAATCCTCATCCGATGCGGCAACCATCAGAGTCAGGGTTCCGTTATCGGCTCCGCTCTTCCCTCCGCTGACCGGACTGTCGATAAGCTTGATTTTCGCCTCCCGCAGCGGATCGACCAAGGTCTTGATTTCCGACGGCTGTATCGTGGCGGAGACGATAATACAGGATCCGGCCGCCATGCTCTCCCGCAATCCACCTTTTTCAAGCACTATGGACTGAACCTGTTGCCCGTTCAGTACCATGACAAATACCACGTCACTGGCGGAGCCGACTTCCGCAACCGAGGTGGCTGCATGTCCACCTGATTCCGTGAGCAGATTCCGCCGCTCCTGCCGCAGGTCGAATCCTGAGAGCTTGAATCCTGCCTTGAGAATGTTCCGAGACAATCCAATACCCATGTCACCCAAGCCGATAATTCCAATGTTCTTCATCCGCGACACCTCTGTCTTATGTGATTTATCCTGGAAGAAATCTTCTCCCTGACTGGATAACTCCAGCTTTCCCTGTACAGGCGTTACATCATGATCATCCATAAAAAAGCTGCGGCAGCCACAACGTAATGGGCGGCATGAAACATATCAGTATCAGCGTCAGAACATTGCCCGTCAGAAAAGGAGCAGCCCCGATAAAAATCCTTCCGATGCCCAATCGGGAAATCGCCGCAGCAACGTTCAAGCACGTCCCCACAGGAGGCGTTACCGCTCCGACAGCCAACCCTGCTATGAGCAGCGCGCCGAACTGGATTGGAGAAACCCCTACCGCCACGGCGGCAGGAAGGAAAACCGGTGTGATCAGAAGAATTGCCGGACTTACATCGATGAATGTTCCGGCAAGAAGGATAATGATCATGATAACGGTCAGCAGCAGCGTCGGAGGAAGGTCGAAACTGACGACAAAAGCAGCAAGATCCTGAGGGATATGCTCCAGAGCGAGAATCCAGATATACAGCTGAGATATCGCGATAATGATCATTATGGCTGAACAGGTTTTTATGGCAGAAAGGAAAAGCCTCGGGAGAGAGCGCAGCGGAATACCCTTGAAAATGATGACTCCGACAATGAGGGCATACATGACGCCGAAGGAAGCGGACTCATTCGCCGTTGCTACCCCGAAGACCACCGTTCCGACCACAAAGAGCGGCATGACCAGAGCAATCAGCGACGTTCTCACGGTATCGACGATAAACTTCAGGGAATAGGTGAACTCTTCCCGGGGGTAATCCCTCTTATAGGATAAATAGAAATTGATGACCAGTTGAAACAGTCCGATCAGAATTCCGGGAATCGCTCCGCCGAGAAACAGCTTCCCGACCGATTCTTCCGAAATGACACTGTAGAGAATCATCGGTACGCTCGGGGGAATAATCATGCCCATGGTGGAGGATGCTACGGTGATGCCGGCAGAGTACTCCGGTGTATAACCCCGCTTCTCCATTTCCGGAATAAGAATGGCACCCACTGAGGCGGTATCCGATGAGGAGGAGCCGGAAATACCTCCGAAGATCATACTGGCGAATACATTGATTCCCCCCAGCCCCCCCTTGAACTTCCCGAAAATGAGATTGCTGAAATCGATGATCCGACGGGTTATTCCGCTTTCGTTCATCATCTGCCCCATGAGAATGAAAAGCGGAAGAGCGATCATTGCCTCGCTGTTGAAACCGGCGAATATCCGCTGAGGCAGGATATTCAGCAGTTCCGGACGGTATGTCAGAAAATAGGTCAGCGCCGAAAGGCCGAGGGCAAACGCAATCGGCAGACCGAGAACCAGGCATATCACCAGGCTTACAAGCAGCAGCGTCATTTCCTGTTACCTCCCGCTTCCCGCTCTCTGAACCGGGAATCGGCTTCCATGGCATCTCTGAGTGCCTGATCGGCCTCGGATTCACCGCTTGCAAACTCGAGAGCCGTTTCCTCCGGACTGAGAAACAGGCTCAAAGCGTTGATCAGGCAGTAAAAAATGATCAAAGCGAAACTGACGGGGATCATGACGGATTCGACGGCACGACTGATACCGGTAACCTGACTGCGAAAAAATCGAATGCTTCTCAACCAGGGGATACTCTGCTGCACGATGAAGTAACTGAAGACTGCAATCAGAACGTAATCCAGGAGAAGGACGAGCTTCCTCCATTTTCCCGGGAACCGATTGACAAAAACAGAAATTTTAATATGTTCGCGATTCCTGAGCATAACGGCAGAGCCCAGTGCGGAAGCGTAGGTGAACAGCATGGTGAATATTTCAGCCGTTCCGAATATCGAGGAATTGAACACATAGCGCAGAACAACCTGGTAGAAGACCATGATGAAGATAACCATGAAAAGAACAGCAAGAATCGCTTCTACCGTCCTGGTCAGAAATCTGTCGATCACCATGAGAACTCTGTACATGCAGTACACTCCAGAGGAGACATTGACACCAGAATGATTTTCCGTAATCTCTCAAAGTGATTCATGCGATGCGGGAATAGTCCGCACCGCATGCCTTTCTCATCTTCTGTTCTCTTTTCTACCGGTTTCGAACTTCTGCGATGATTTTCTGTGCACGCTCGATGTCTTTCCAGGTAAAGAACCCTTCATCTACGAACTGCTGCCATAATTCAGGTTTTGAGGCTTCTTCCCAGATTGCCGCCTTTTCGGGAAGGTCGGACATGTCTATTCCTGTAACGCCCGGAGCACTGCTGATTTCCTTGATTGCCTCGAGTGAAGCTTTCGATTCCAGCTCATCCCAGTACTGCAGTGCCTCTACGGAAACTTCGTTGAAAATCGCCTTGAGATCGGCAGGAAGGCTCTCGTACCATTTCATGTTGACCATGAAGGGATCAGCTCCGGCCATATAATTCAGTGCCGTAAAGTACGGTGCGATTTCATGCAGCTTGGCTGCCAGGATGTTGGTCGGAGCGTTATCGGCACCGTCCAGTACCCCCTGCTTGAGCGCCATGTAAACTTCTGAGAACGCCATCTCTTGAGGATTTGCACTGAAATGGCGATAGAAGTTCAGGATCGGAGCCTGCCCCGGAGAACGCATTTTCAGACCTTTCAAATCTTCAGGCATAACGATCTGACGGTCCTTGGTAATGACGGATCGGAATCCGGTGAATCCCACAGCCGGCATATATATGCCCTGGACGGATCCCTTTTTCAGCATATCCTTTGCCATGTCGCTGGCATTAAAGTGGATCATCTCCTCATACGTCTGAAAGAGGAAAGGCAGATTATAGAGATTGAACTGAGGATTGAGCTGTTCATAGAATGCGCCGCGATACCCTTCGAGGGCACCGGTAACGGTCATTTCGAACATCTCCTTCTCCGTACCGAGCACGCCGCTGTGATACACTTCCACATCGATACGTCCGTCTGAACGCTTTTCGAGTTCATCAGCGAACCATTGCATGGAGATCGTCCGGCTGTGGCTTTCCGGCTGCTGGTTGCCGTATCTGAAAAGCCATGTCTGTTTCTCGGAAACTGCCTGCTCTTTCTGACCGCCGGCCCACGTAACAACAATAGGCAGCATCATCAACAGCAGCACCAGCAGGATATTCAGGACGACTTTCGACTTCATTACTCCCTCCTTGAATGAATGTCTTGCAAATCGATCATGAATCCATTGTAAACCCGCTTTTTCTATCCCGCTTCCCCTTGACTGATCAATTATTCCTCTGTGCTGATATTTGAATAAGACTACTTCTGCGGGATGGTGACTTTCTACCGGAATGAAGGCACAAAATATGAAGGTGAAAAAACGCGAATCAGTTAAAAGGAGTAACCAGGTAATCCCAGTGGGACAAGGATCCGACATCCGACTGCTTTCGGTATTTCGCCGGTGATACTCTGTAGTACTCGTGAAAGAGCTTATAAAAGTAGCTCATGCTTTCCAGGCCGCACCCGAATGCTATTTCCGTAATACTTGTATCCGAAAAAATCAGCATATAGGAAGCCCAGGCCATTCGTGCCTGATTGACGACATCCGTGACGGTCCGCCCCGTTCGTTTCTTCACTTCCCGTTCGACATGCTCCGGTGAATGATTACACAGATCGACGAATCCCTTCGTACCCATTCTGAAATTGCGCGGTTCCTGGATTTCACGGAACGCCTGATCCAGCCAGGACCCGTTACTCGTATCGGATTCTTTCCTGGAGCGGCGAATCAAACCGAAAAAGTTCAGGAGGAAGCGTTCTATTTCGATAAGAGAACCTTCATTGACCAGGAGGATGTCGAAATTGCGTTCGAACCATATCTGCTGCATGGGTTCCAGATTGACGAGGGGATTGCTCGATGACTCGTCCAGGATCTTCCCGATCGATTCTACATACCTGTCCCGTATGAACTGGAAACTATCCTGCTGGAAAAGAATCTGCAGGATTGAAAAGCTTTTGTCATATTCCAGATACCGGTGCACCACCGTCTCCGGATACATGAACAGGACATCTCCCTTCCCGACCCATACGCTTTTATCGTTGATCTGATGCCGTGCTCTACCCCGCTCGACATAGATCAGTTCGGCATAATCGTGGCTGTGGACACCCATGAACGGCCGCAGAGTCGGAGTCTGCCGCTTCAGGAGATAGTGCTTTTGCGTGTTGCCGTTTACTTCGTTCTCCCAGAACAACTTCATCATAAGCAGCTCACATTCACATGGACGTGACGTCAGAAATCAAAACAAATCACATACCTTCTCCGAACGATCAGTTGTGTCATTATAAACCCATTCCTGTCCTGCGCCCAAGGAGATTCTACCGGGGAGAAGAATGCTCCCGTAACCGGACAATTCATCTACTTTCAACCAACCGCCACCAACCCCCGCATACCATCCCGGACCCGGACTTCTCATGGGAACGTCAGCATGACTTTCATGGCCCTGTCCTTCTCCCGGACGGCCGTTTCGAACGCTTCGTGGATCTTCCCGAACGGGTAGCGATGAGTTATCAGATCGGTGATCCGGAAGCGGTCCCGCATCCGGTCCATGAAGCGGATGGTACGCTGGCCGAAGTTTCTCGTGCCTCCCGAGCCGGTGATGCTCAGGGTCCGCCATATGGTCCTGCCGATCTCGATCGGGATCCTGCGTCCGACCGAGTGGCCGATCAGCCGTACCCGGGCGCTATGGCCGGCGATGTCGAAGATCGAGGCGATCGCGGCGTCGCTGCCCGAAGCCTCCACGATCACGCTGGGCCCCATCCCGTCGGTGAGATCCTCGATCCGGTCCTTCCATCCTTCAGTTGTCGGGTCCACCGCGTTGTCGGCTCCGAACTTCAGCGCCGTTTCGCGGCGGAAGGAAAGGGGATCCACCATGATCGTGCGGGCCCCGGACATCCCGGCGGTCATCAGCGACGAAAGGCCCACCGGTCCGGCACCGAAGACGACCACCCGGTCGGCGGCGTCCACGCTGCCCCCGTTGCCCCAGAGGCCGAAGTAACCGATGGAGAAGGTCTCCACCCAGGCCCCCTCTTCGAAGCTCCAGGAATCGGGGATGCGGTGCAGATAGGGCTCCTCGATCACCAGATACTCTCCCATCCCGCCGGGCGAGTCCGGGCGGAAACCGCCTTCCCGCATATTCAGGCAGGCCGAGGGCATCAGTCCATCCTTGCAGTTGCGGCACACGAAGCACTGCATCACGCAGTCGGCGGTGACCTTCCAGCCCGGCCGGAAGCCCTTCACCTCCGAACCGGTCTCCACCACCTCTCCCGCCCACTCGTGCCCCGGGGTGTAGGGGCCGAGATCGTAGCGGCCTTCGGCCGATCGGCCTTCGAAGCACTCGGCATCGCTGCCGCAGATGCCGCAGGCGCCGACCTTCACCAGGATCTGGTCCGGCCTCAGTCCGGACAGCTCCACCTCTTCCATCCGCAGATCGTGCGGCCCGTGAAGAAAGGCGATCTTTGCTTTCATGGATTCCTCCGATCCGGGAAGGAGTCGATAGATCAAAACGATTTTATCCGATGCAGTTCGGTAATTCAACAGTATCGGAAAACATTCCCGCATCGGCAAACGACAACCAGACGCGGGTATCCCGTATGACGGAGAACTTCCCGGTCCTACGACGAACAGCCCCAGGCAACCGGCCGGCTGCTGTAGTTCCACTCGGCATCCCATCCCGTGGGTTTACTGCCGGCCTGGCAGCGGATGGAAAGGGACCAGCAGCTGATGAAGGCAAACTGTTCGGCAGTGACGACATTCAAGGAAATGAAGATCCCTGTCATGGCCCCGCAACCCTGGAACGCGCAGTACTTGATGGCGGTCACGCTCGCCGGAAGGGTGACCTCGGTCAGGTGGATGCTGTTCAGAAACGCGAAATCCCCCAGGGTGGCCACGCCTGCCGGTACGGCATATATTGAATCGGGTCTGGCGGCCGGATAACAGAACAGGGTGGAAACCGATTCATCGAACAGAACCCCGTCGATGGATGTGTAGTATTCATTCCGGGAATCGACCTGGATGCTGCTCAGGGAAGTACAGTAAAAAAAGGCAGTGTACGGAATACTGCTGACACTCGCCGGAATCGAGATGGTCTGCAGGGATGAACAGCCGTAGAATCCGTACGCTCCGATGCGGGTGATGCTCGACGGGATCCGGACGCTCTGCAGAGTCGTGCAGCAGTCGAATGCCGAATACCCGATGCCGACGACCGGAACGCCCTTGTAGAAGGCCGGGATGTACAGGTCGGCTTCCGGCCCGGTCGTCCCCTTCGAAACCTCGTACGCGGTTCCGCCGTCGATCGGCGTGAACGTCAGAGAGTCCGCCGCGTTCCACAGACACCGCGAAACACCTTCCGGAACATCTTGGCCCCGGTCCTCCACAGCCGTGCGATGATGCCCGTGGAAGCGATCACGTACCCGAAAAAGGAAATATCCCCCAGCAGGTTGAGCCTCCCGATGACGGGAACGGTGAAATGATCGGGATCGGGCCCCGGCAGGGCGGCCGCTCTCCGCCCGGCTCCCGGATCGAAGACGACCAGGTAGACCAGAACGGCCAGCGCGGGAAGGTAGTGAACGGGACGGAGTGCGGAGGGCCGGGCGGCAGTCCCCGACAGTCCCTTTGCGTAGGAATACAGGATCGGGCCGACGAGGAACGTCACGAACACGTCGCTGTACAGGAGCCGGGGAGCCCAATCCAGCCGCGTCGCCCGGTACAGCCCGTAGTACGACCATGATCCCGCGTACCGGCATCCTGCGCCGGTACGCGGGTGGTACCTTGTCGTCACCCTACCCCGCCATGCTCTCTTCCCGGTAGAGCCGGTCTACGACGTCCGACCCGATGATCCCTTCCGATGCCATCATCCAGCTCATGTAGGTCTCGTCCCGCATGAGCTTCCCGGCCCACTCGTCCTCGTCGGCGAGGGAATCGAACTGGATGACCCAGTGCATCTCGTTGATCGGCCCGGTGACGTTCATGAGGAACTTCATGTCCCGGATCTTCGGATACTGCTTCCGCATGTGCGAGAACACCTTCGAGGACTGCTGCTCGAAGTTCTCGTCGTATTTCAGAAAACGCATGGTTCGAACGAAGTAAATCATCAAAAAGCCTCCCTGATGTGTGAGGATCGCGCGGTTTACCCGATCGGCTTCGTTTACTGCGATCCGCTCGAGCAGGCCAGCATCCACTGAATGCCGAACCGGTCCTTCAGCGATCCGAAGTAATCCCCCCAGAATTGGTCCTGCATCTCCATCTCGACCGTGCCCCCGTCGGCCAGGGCCGCGAAAAGCCGGTCGGCCTCCGCCCGGGTATCGGTCTCAATCATGATATAGGTGTTGTTCCCCGTGCGGACGGTGAATCCCATCGACTCCGGGGCGTCGCTTCCCATGAGCAGGTGACCGCCCGTGATGGGGAGCGCCATGTGCATGACGAGGTTCCGGTCCGCCTCCGGGAGCGGCGGCTGCCCCTCCTGCGGCGGAGCCTCCGAATATCGCATGATCGGTCCGACGAACTCGGTGCCGAAGACC
Organism: uncultured Spirochaetota bacterium; assembly: GCA_963728215.1. GTDB lineage: Bacteria > Spirochaetota > Spirochaetia > CAVSJD01 > CAVSJD01 > CAVSJD01. Next base: position 11,560 of record CAVSJD010000001.1, read on the forward strand.
GATCGGTAGAAATTGAACGCCGCCTCCGTCTCACGGGCGAAATTCAGATAGGTACTGACTCGTGCCATGAATAACCTCCTGGATCGATGATGTACGATTGAGCCGGGTCACGCCGGACCTGCTGCCCGCCTCAGCCCGTCGATGTCGAGCTTCTTCATCTGCAGCAGCGCGGTCATGACCCGATCCTCCCGGGCCTGATCTCCGCCCTGCATCAGCTTCGCGAGAAGCTCGGTCGGGACGACCTGCCACGAAACGCCGTACCGGTCCTTCATCCAGCCGCATGCCTCGGCCTCGGGAACCGCGGAGAGCCGGCCCCAGTAGTAGTCGATCTCCGCCTGGTTGCCGCAATTGATGATGAACGAAATCCCTCGGTGAAGTCGAACCGATGCTCGAGCGCGCTGTCCATGGCCGAGAACAGCTGCCCCTCGAGCTCGAAATCGGCATACATGAGCGTACCCTTCCGGTTCGGCGGCTGATCCGCTCCGTAGGGGAACAGGCTCCCCCGCTTCGCGTTCCGGAATACCGACGTGTAGAAGCCGATCGCCTCTTCCGCCTTCCCGCACCGATCCCCAACGAACAACAGCGAGGGGATGAATCGCTGCCTGGGCTCGGTCTCCGAAAGGATCACCTGCCACGAGACGCCGAACCGGTCCTCTACCCAGCCGTATCTGCGGCTGAAGGGATATTCGTCGAGCGGCATCAGAACCGAGCCGTTTTCCGAGAGCCGGGCCCAGAGTGCATCGACCTCGTCCGCGCTTGTGCAGTTCGCGAAGAACGAGATGGACGGATTCGGCCTGAACTGCGGTCCGCCGTTCAGCGCGGTGAACGAGAAGCCATCGAGCTCGAAGTCGACGGTCATGACGGACCCCGGCTCTCCGCCGTGGATCTCCGTTCCGGCCTCTCCGTAGGGAACCGTGCCGGTTATCTTCGACCGGTCGAACGTCGATGTATAGAACTCCGCGGCCGCTTCTGCCTGATTATTGAACCAGAGACATACACTGATCCTCCGCATTCCGTGACCTCCTGTCTGAAAGGTAGTCGTTCGGAGCGGGCGAGGAATCGACAGGGGGTGACGGATACGGTCAATTTTTGTGTATTCGGCTTCTCCGGAGGACCGCCTGTCCTCCCATGGCGGCGGGTCGAACAATCACTCCCTCTGGATGGTTTTCGCCCAGATCCCGGTCCATTCCGGAATCACCATCGCTCCGCGTTCGGCAATCAATTCCGCCATCCGCTCCCCGAAGAAGAACCCCATGACCCGGACTGCAGCATCCGGAGTGTCGAACCGGTAATCGGTCCGGACCACATGACGGGAGAAGCCGTGCTTCCGTTCGAGCAGCCGGTAGAATCCGGCGAGACGCTCGTGGGGTGCTTCCGGAGACTCCGTGTTCGTTCCGAGAGTTTCGATCAGGATGACCGTGCCGCCGATCCGGACATTCCCGCACGCCCGCGTCAGGAGTCGATCCGTGACCCGCTCGAGCTCCCGATCCGTTGCATCGACCGCACTGTGACCGAAACTCCACCCTTCCACGAAAAGATCGAACGCCCCACCGAGAAGAGGCAGGTTCTCGTTGTCCGAAATCGCGAACTCCAGATGCGGCCGTCCTTGCCCCACCGCAGATTCCGCATATGCGAGCATGTGCGGGGATCGATCGAAGCACACCGCGCGAACGACCTCGTCCGCGTAGAGCCGCGTCACTCTGCCGGTCCCGCATCCCGCTTCCACGACCGCCCTACCGTTCCAATCCGCGAGTCGGGAAAGGAAGGACCGGAGGTTCCCCTGGTAATCCTCGTGTCTGACAAGCTCTTCGTATCCGTCCGCATATTCGGCGTAGATCTCTTCCATGGTCGGCATCGGGTTTCTCTTACCTCCCTGTCGATCGACGATGAGGTATGGTGCAGGTATCGGGCCCTTCCGTCAAGCTCACCCTGCACCGGTTCTCCCGACACGCCGCATGATCGAGGCTCCGTTCCGTCACGGCTGCGATCGGTCAGTCCGAACGATTTTCCGGGAAGAATCCCTTTCATTTGTCGATCCGGATGCGTGTGGTTCGACAATATGACGGAGGTACCCGTGGCACACCTGATCGCTCTCGAATTCCTCTCGCTCGACGGGTTCTTCACCGGACCGCCCTGCCACGAGCTGGACTGGGTCATATCAGCATGGTCTGATGAACTGGAGGAAGATCTGGCCGCACAGTACCGGGAGATCGGCTCATTCGTAATGGGTCGAATCGCTTACGAGGGGATGGCCGGGTACTGGCCGACCGAAGCATCGCTCTGCGAGCCGCTCCGAGCAGCGATGAATTCGGTGGAGAAGCTCGTATTCTCGAGTACCCTGAAGGAACCCGGCTGGAACAACACCCGGATGCTCCGGCAGATTTCGCCTGTCGAGCTGCTCGATCTGAAGGGGCAGCGCGGGAGCGATCTCATGATCGTCGGCAGCGGGAGCATCATCCGAACGCTCGCCGGACACGGATCGATCGACGAGTTCCGGTTCATCATCATCCCCGTGCACCTGGGGAAACGGCAGACTGCTCTTCGATCAAAGGGTCGAACCGTTCCCGGTGACCCTGAAGGAGCGGCGGAGTCTCGGAGGCGGAATGGTCAGAATCGATTACACGCGCGGAAATTCCCGTACGGGAAAGAAGGCCGGATGGCGGAGAGCCGGCTGTTCGATGCGGTGGATGGAGACGAACCTCGTACGGAGCTGAAGGTACACATTGATAAGATAAGGAGAAGAAATGGAGCAGAAACTGATCGAACTCGAAACGCAGGGATGGCAGGCGCTCTCGACGGAAGGAGATGCCGGAAGGCGGTTCTACGCGTCGGTTCTCCACGAACAGGCGGTGATGCTTTTCCCCGGAGGGCTGCGGGCTCCGGGGAAAGGACGAGATCCTCGCGTCACTGGCAGCGCAGCCATGGGAATCGTTCCGGATCGAGGAACCGGGTGTGATTCCTCTCTCCGATCAGGCCGCTGTGCTCGTCTATCGAGTCACCGCGCAGCGTGGAGGAGCCGCGCCGTATTCCGCTCTCGTGAGCAGCACGTACGTGCTTGCTGACGGGACATGGCAGCTGGTTCTCCATCAGCAGACTCCGGAATGACGGTTACCGCTCCTCTCGCTCGCTCCTGCACCCTGCTCGACACCGGAACGCCGGGAGTGTTCGTGCCGCCTACCGCCGACGAAGGATCCGGCGCTCCCGGGCATCCGGCCTGCAGCAGCTCCATCGCCCTCCGGGCCCGCTCGAGCTGCCGATGATATACGAGCAGCAGGACCACCGCGACGGCCTTGTGGCCGCCCCTATCCAGTGATCGAGGTGTCCCTTTTCCTCCATCCGGCCTTCGGAGAAGTTGGTCGAGGCCTGGATGATTCCCGCAGGCTCGATGTCGGAAAGGCTTTTGAGCAATTCAATCGCCCGCTCGTCCAGCCGCTCCCACATGGAGGCGATCTCCGGATTCACACCGTGGAACACGATCGGCACCCGCTTCATGATACCGCCAATCCGGAACCTCCCTTTCGACACGATTCGATAATTCATTTCACTTCCTCCCGTGATCGACAGTGAAAACGTCCTTCGAGGGTATGATGTGAGAAATCGCTCATTGTTTCTGGCTTCCGACGGGTTCATGCCGTGCAGGCCGTGAAACGCTCTGGTAAAGGCATCCGCCGACGTATAGCCGTACTTCAGCGCGATTTCCAGGATTCCCGCATCCCCGAGCTCGAATGCCGCCAGAGTCAGCCGTCTCCGGCGGATGTATTCCGAGAGCGGAACTCCGGCCAGGAAAGAGAACATTCTCCTGAAGTGATACTCCGAACAGGCAGCCCGCCGCGCCGCTTCCCGGTAGTCGATTTCCCCGGCAAGATTCTCCTCGATGTACCGGAGCGCTTCGTTCAGTTTTTCGAGTACGTCCATCCGCAGTACCCTCCCCTCGCTGATGATACTATCGCAGAACGGGCAATCCCCGGCCCGACAATCCGTGCACGATTCTGCAGGAATGTTCGGGACTGCGAACGTGATGAATCGAGACACGAGGTTGTCGCTTTTCTTCAAGGCTTCCGCCTCGGTTCCGGAGTACTCTCCTTCCAGAGGTTTTCATGAGTGTTATAGTCAACTTGGAGCGGTATTCACACCATGATCCTCATGGAGAGGAGAAGCGCAATGATATGACGGCAGCAGTCCGGAAACGGAACGCCCGGAGGACCTTCACCGACGGTCCTTTCGTGGAAACGAAGGAACAGCTGGCGGGTTTCTCGCGTGCAGGCGGGGGAAACCGGAAGTCCGGCACCGGACCGGTTTTTCGCGACCGGATCGAAAAAACGTCGACGAAACCGTTGCCCCTGACGTAACGACATGGCGCTCTTCCGCCCCAACGGGGAGTAAGGAGCAATACGTATGCAGAAGCTGACCGTGTTCAATCAGACGAGTCTGGACGGATTCATCGCCGACCGGTACGGCGACATGAGCTGGGCGCACCGGGACGATCCGGAGTGGACCGACTTCGCCGCAGCGAACGCACGAGGCGGCGGCCGACTGCTGCTGGGAAGAATCACCTGCGACCTCATGGCGGCTTTCTGGCCGACGCCGATCGCTCATCAGGTGATGCCGGAGGTCGCGGAATCGATGAACGCGCTGCCGAAAACGGTCGTCTCCCGGACCATGATTGAGGCCTCGTGGAACAACACCACCGTGCTGCGGGGCGACCTGGCCGAGGAAGTACGCCGGCTGAAACGGGAACCCGGCGGCGACATCGTTATTCTGGGGAGCGGCAGCATCGTCTCGCAGCTCGCATCGGCCGGTCTGATCGACGAGTACCAGATCGTGCTGGTTCCCGTCGTCCTCGGCGACGGGAAATCGATGTTCGAGGGAGTCGGGAAAACCCTTCCGCTGAAGCTGCTCGAGAGCCGGAGATTCGGCAACGGCAATGTGCTCGTGCGGTACGAGCCGGAATGAGCTGCGGGAGTCGGCAACGGCAGTGAAGAAGAAAAGATCGGGGAAACAGGTTTGTTTTTACCCGGATTTTATTGACACTATAATTTTGCCCGGGTATTATTCCCCCATGAAGTCGACCACCTATTCCGCATTCTCGGGTTCCTCGCGTGTCGCAATCGGGAGCCTCGAGGAAGTTCTCGCTGCAGCACTCGAGCACATCGCCGCCGGATACTCCGCTGAGGATACCCCCTCCCCGGGCACTTCGTTCCGGGACAGCGGTCACTCCCTGCTGTTCTTCGACGACACGACAGGCCGTCAGGTAGATTTCGACCTGCGCGGCACGCTCGAGGAAGTCATCGATCGAGTGGTTCCCCACGCACCGAAAAGAGGTCCCGGACGACCGAAGCTGGGCGTCCGGTGCAACGAGGTGTGCCTTCTCCCGCGGCACTGGGAGTGGCTCGATTCGCAGCCGATGAGAGCTTCGGGGACGATTCGCCGGCTCGTGGAGCAGGCGAGGAAAACCGTCTCACCTGAGGAGCGGACGGCTGAACGCATCGAAGCCGCCTCGCGATTCATGACGGTCATGGCAGGGAATCTGATCGGATTCGAAGAGGCCTCCCGTGCCCTTTTCGCGCGGAAGTGGGTCGTCTTCGACCGGCTCATCGCTCCATGGCCGACCGACATTACGGCGCACCTCCGTATGATGCTCGAAGAGCCGATGCGGGAGTCCGCGAATGCGGAACGTTCGGAGTACATCGTTCTCCCGCTCCTCGAGGCTGCAGGACCTCGGTCTCATGAGCAGAGCCTCCCTGTCCGGTTGACACCGTGGCGGTTCAGCGCGAAAGAGCTCGCGGAGCTGATTTCACGAGGTGATGTGAGTGCGACCGAAGTCGTCCGAGGCTGCCTCGAACGGATCCGTGAACGCAATGGCGAGGTGAACGCACTGACCGCGCTGTGCGAGCGGGAGGCGCTCGAGACCGCCGAACGAATCGATGCGCGTCGAGCCGCAGGAGAGCCGATCGGTCCGCTCGCGGGCGTGCCGTTCACGGTCAAGGCGAACATCGACCTTGCCGGACTCGCCACGACGAACGGTATTCCGGCGATGAAGGATTCGCTTCCCCCCGGGGACGCACCGGTCATCGCGAGGCTGCGGGCGGCAGGTGCGATTCCGATCGGCCACACGAACCTGCCCGATCTTTCGCTGCGGTTCCACACGGCAAGCACGCTCTCCGGGCACACCCGGAACCCGTGGGACACCGCACTCTCTCCCGGGGGATCGAGCGGCGGCGAGGCGGCCGCGATCGCTTCCGGCATGTCGGCACTCGGGGTCGGAAACGATGCGGGAGGCTCCGTCCGCATCCCGGCGGAATTCTGCGGGATAACGGCGCTCAAGCCGAGCTTCGGCCGATTGCCGTCCGACCGCGGCGTCGGCCCACGGAATGTGACCCTTGCATCGCAGCTGATTCCGGTCGAGGGACTTCTCGCCCGATCGGTCGCCGACCTCCACCTCGCATTCCAGATCGTCACGGGTCCGGACCCGAGAGATCCGAGGGTCCCCCCGGTCCCGGCGCTCCTCGAAGAACGGCCGCAGCCCGGTCGCGTGGCCGTCGTCGAAGATCCGGGTCGGCTCGGTGTGTGCGACGGCTCGCGGAAGGCGGTCGCGCTGGCCGCGGAAGCACTCGCACGAGCGGGTTACGATGTCGTGGCAGCGGAGCTGCCGGATCTATCGAGAGCGACCGAGGCATATCAGCGGATGATCATGACCGAGTTCTCGCAGAGTGCGGCGCTCCTTTCCCGACTCCTCGGAGAAGACGGCAGACGCTACATCGGGTTCGCAATCGCCGAGGGGAACCCGGCCGATCTGTCAGGATATCTCGATATGACGGCTGCCCGTCAGGGGATCGTACGCGAGTGGGCGGAGTTCCTCGAGCGGTATCCGCTCGTGCTCGGGCCGGTCTTCACCGATGAGCTCGTGCCTCCGGATTACGACATCCGGGGACTGGACGAGTACCGTCGGATCGTGCGGGGCATGAGGCTCTGCTCGGCGACGAGCTTCGTCGGCGTGCCGGCCGTCGCGGTGCCGATCGGCGGAGGCGGGAGCGTACCCCGCGGGGTCCAGATCATCGGCGGCCATTACCGGGAAGATCGCTGCCTCGAGGCTGCCTCGGTGCTCGAAGCCGCATTCGGTCGCTTCTCGCCGCCTACCGGTTGAGGGGAGCACAAAGGAAAAATCATCCGGTTCCTGTCGATTCCGCTGCCGTCCATTCGACCAATGAGCGGGAGGTTCACCGATGCGTAAGCTGATCATGTGGAATCTCATCACACTCGACGGCTTCTTCGAAGGGGAGCAGCCATGGGACCTGCCGTGGCACGTATGATGGCATGGCGGCGTACTGGCGATCGGCGGAGGGTGCGGTCGCGGACCTGATGAACCGGCTTCCGAAGGCGGTCTGCTCACGCAGGCCGGGTTCGGCGGATTGGAGCAACACGACGGTCCTGGACGGCGACGCAGCAGCGACAGTGGCGGAGCTGAAACAGCAGGGCGACGGCATCATCTATCTCTTCGGAAGCGCAGTGCTTTCCCGGACGCTGATGAACGTCCGCCTCTTCGACGAGTATCGCCTGGGCATTGCGCCGATCGTGCATGGTCGAGGCAGGCGGCTGTTCGATGATGGAGTCTCTCCGGCGGTTCTGCAGCTGCTCGAAGCACGCCCGATGTCGTCCGGGTGCGTCATTCTCCGGTACCAGGAGACCGGGAGGAAAGAATGAAGGTTTCTTCGACGGTGGATCGGATCCTCGAGAGCGGGGTTACTGAGAGGACGCTCCGATCCGGCTCGACCGCGAGCAGGTCGACCGCCCATCGCAGCCGTTCGGGAACCGTTCCTGGCATCCTCATCTCACCGCTTCCGGTCCTCCGTCCCCTCCTGCTCCCGTCACACCTGAAGCTCCCGGATGGGCCGGATCTCGATGCTGCCGACCCGGGCCGGCGGGATCTTCGCGGCGATCCGGATCGCCTCGTCGAGATCCTGCGCATCGATCATGTAGAACCCGGTCAGCTGCTCCTTGGTTTCGGCGAACGGGCCGTCGGAGATAGAGATTTTCCCGGCCCGCACCCTCACCGTGGTCGCGGTGTCGACCGACTCGAGCGCCTGACCGGCGACGAGATGACCGCTGTCGGCAAGCGACGACGCATACGCGAAACATTCGCTGTCAGGAGGGCTTTCGGGCAGGGAGTGAAGCTTCTCCTCTTCGGCATAGACGAGACACAGGTATTTCATCGTGTTCCTCCATGATCACGGGATCGGATGTCTCGGGGCCCGGATTGCGGGGCCTCCCCGGATGCGGCTGCCCCGGAGGCCGGTGGCGTACCGGCTTCCGACAACTCCCGCAGGCGCCGCTCGAGAAAGCGCCGCTCGGGCTCCTGCCGGGTCAGCGCGAGCGCCCGGGCGTACGATGAGCCGCCGCCTCCCGCTGCCCGAGCCGCCGGCACAGGTCGGCCCGAGCGGCATGGGCGAGGTGGTAGTCGGCCAGCTCGCCGCGCGCCAGGATCGCGTCGATCAGCGCAAGGCCGGCTGCCGGCCCGTCGCGCATCGCGACGGCGACCGCGCGGTTGAGCTCGACCACGGGCGAAGGGCTCGACGCGCAGGAGCACGTCGTAGAGACCGACGATCTCGCTCCAGTCGGTCCGTGCCGTACTCGGGCGCCTCGGCATGCACCGCCGCGATCGCGGCCTGCAGCGTGTAGGGCCCGAACCGGCGCGACGCGCAGCGCTCGCTCGACCAGCGCCGTCCCCTCCGCGATCTGCGCGCGGTTCCAGAGCGAGCGGTCCTGATCGGCGAGCAGCACGAGCTCGCCGTCGGCCGAGCGTGCGCGCCGCGCGGCGCGACTCCTGCAGCAGCATCAGCGCGAGCAGCCCGATCGCTTCGGGCTCGGGCAGCAGCTCGACCAGCAGCCGCCCGAGGCGGATCGCCTCGTCCGACAGGTCGGCGCGCGTGACCGAGGCGCCCGAGGACGCCGAGTAGCCCTCGTTGAAGACGAGGTAGATCACGCGCAGCACCGCCTCGAGCCGCTCGGGCAGCTCGGCCGGCTCCGGCACCTGGTAGGGGATGCGCGCGTCGCGGATCTTGGCCTTCGCGCGCACGATGCGCTGCGCGAGCGTCGGCGGTCCGCGTGAGGAACGCGCGCGCGATCTCCTCGGTCGTCAGGCCGCACACCTCGCGCAGCGTCAGCGCGACCTGCGCGTCGGGCGCGAGCGCCGGGTGGCAGCAGGTGAAGATCAGCCGCAGCCGGTCGTCCTCGATCGCCTTCGCGCTCCGCTCCCGGGACTCGGCGTGTCGGCACGGCTTCGAGCCGCTCGGCGATCGGCGTCGAGCGTCGAAGCGCGCGCGCCGCCGGATGCGCGTCGATCGCCTTGAAGCGTCCGGCCGAGACCAGCCACGCCCGCGGGTTCGCCGGCACGCCCGTCGCGCGGCCATTGCTCGATCGCGGCCGCGGAACGCGTCGTGCAGCGCCTCTTCGGCGAGGTCGAAGTCGCCGAGCAGGCGGATCAGCGTCGCCAGCACGCGGCGCGATTCGGTGCGGTAGACCGCGTCGACCGCCCCGATGGCCTCCGCCGCACCGTGCGGGCCCCCGCCCCCCTCACGCTGCCCGCCACGGGAGAGACTGCTCATCGGTCAGGCTCCCGGTCGGACACCTGTTCGTAGCGATCGATCGGCCGGACCTCCACCCCCCATCCCAGGGATTCGCCGATCTGTGCAGCCGGGTGTTTCGAAGCGATCCGGATGGCATCGTTCAGATCGGTCGCATCGATGAGGAAGAACGAACCGACCTGCTCCTTCGACTCGGTGAACGGTCCGTCGGTCGTCACGGTTCTCCCGCTTCCCGGCCGCAGCGTGACGGCTGTCCGGTGCCGGAGGGATGCCACCGCCAGCAGGCCGCCGCTCTCGCGGAGCTCTTCGTCACGGGGCCGGCATTCCCGCACGATCCGATCGATCTCGGACGGGTTCAGGGAGTCGAATTTCCGCTCGTCATAGTACGCCAGGCACAGATATTTCACGGCATGCTCCTTCGTCGCGCGCAGGGTCGCGGCCGCATCACGACTTCCGCCGGTTATCGAGCCGCTCCCGCATCCGTCCTTCCGCCTCCCGGAGCTCGGGCGTGAACTCGGGTCCGAAGTCCTCTTCCTCGTATACCCTGCGGATCTCGAGCTCTCCGGCACCCCCCGGGGTCGGACTCGGACACTTCCGCGCCCACTCGATCGCCTCCTCGCGCGACCGGTCTCGAAGGAGCCAGTAGCCGGCGATCAGCTCCTTCGTCTCGGCGAACGGCCCGTCGACCACCGTCGTGCTTCCCCCCGGAGAACCGGACCCGCGCGCCGCGACTGCTGGGATGCAGCCCCTCGCCCGCGAGGAGGACCCCCGCCTTCGCCAGCTCCTCGTTGTACTTCCCCATCGCGGTGAGCAGTCCTCGCTCCGTGGGAGGACAGACGCCTCGGTGCCCTGTCGGCCCTGACCATCATCATGAATCGCATCGCATGCACTCCTTTCGGGAATCGCGATTCCCGCATTCTTTTATTATAGAATAAGTCATGTTTACCCCTGCTCTGAATATAGTCGAATCGGTCTCGCCCGTTTCGACAGCAGGTGGGAATTTTCGTGGGGAGTCCCGGCGATCCGCTGCTTCCACGGACGGCTCCGCCATTTGTCGAGGTCGATCGGCCTGCGCTTCTCGAATCCATCCTCGAAAAACCGCTCCACGCGCGGAACGAGGTCCGGGTCGTCGGTGAGGAGGTTCAGCTCGTCGTTGTGGAAAAAGCTGCGGGGATCGAGGATCCGGGCAGCGTCGGATCGTCGTCAGAAGAGAATCGGAAAAGCCGGCGACCGTCGGCGGGACAGTACCGAGTCAAACTCGCTTCCAACAATTCATTGCCTGGTCCTATCAACTCATCAAAAACAAATATTTTACAGATGGTTAATACCCGACTACACTGCTTCTTATTGGTGCGTACCGAATACGGCGAGAGGGAGGTGTTACCATCAGAATCGCAGAAGTGGAGCCGATCTTTGTCGGGAAATATCTGTATGTCAGAGTACGGACCGACAATGACATCATCGGGTACGGCGAATCCGGCGCATGGGGATTTCTCGAAGCCTCGGCAGGCGCGGTGCAGACGTTCCGGGAGTACCTGATCGGCAAGGATCCCCTGCAGATCGAGCACCACTGGCAGTACCTGAACCAGAGCTTCTGTTTCCGGGGTGCGGCCATCCAGGGTGCCCTGGGCGCTATCGATATCGCGCTGTGGGATATCGCCGGTAAGTACTACGGCGTCCCGGTCTACCAGCTGCTCGGCGGCGGCGGACGGTGCAGGGACAAGGTCCGCGTCTACCACCACGTCAAGTCGCCCTCGGTCGAGGAACACGTCGCGCTGATCGGTGAAGCGAAACGGCAGGGCTACACCGCCGTCGGGCATCTGAATCCGTTCCTCGATCCTCCGAGGGATGCGATCGGGAAGTCGGTATCCTATGCGCAGAAGATCGCCGAGGCGGTCGAAACCGTGGCACGCTGCCGGGAAGCGGCAGGGAACGAGATGGATCTGTGCCTGGAGATCCACCGGCGGCTCGACATCGCCGAGGCGATCACGCTGGGCAGGGAGCTCGAGCAGTTCCGGCCGATGTTCTACGAGGACCCGATCAAGCCGGAGAACTTCGACTCCATGGCGCTGGTCGCCCGGCAGACCTCAGTGCCGATCGCAACCGGAGAGCGGCTTCTGAACATCCAGGAGTTCGCCATGCTGTTCACCCGCGATGCGGTGCGCTACGCACGGGTCTCGGTCTGCGCGGTCGGCGGGCTGACCCCGGCAAAGAAGATCGCGGCAATGGCCGAGGCGTTCGGAGTCAAGGTGGTCCCGCACAACCCGGGGAACCTCAGCCCGATCAGCACCGCCGCATGCCTGCAGCTGAGCGCCGCCATCCCCAACTTCGCGATCATGGAGCTTCCGGCGGACGAGCACCGTTCGCCGAAGAAGGACATCGTGAGGTCCGAGGCGATCGTCGAGAACGGTTACCTCAGGGTTCCCGACAAGCCGGGCATCGGCGCTACGCTCTGCGAGGAGGCGATCGGGAATCCGGTGCTCGCTCATGTGCTGCGGAGCGCCAGGGCGATCATGATGGAGGACGGGTCGTGCGCGAACCGGTGAGTCGGGCGACCCGCAACGAATACGGCTTTCCACGCGTCAACGCGTAAATACCAATAAGGAGAGGAATCATGGGAAAACGAATTCCGGTTCTGATCGCAGTGCTGATGTCGTTCTCGGCACTGCTCGCAGTCGCTTCGGGCTCGAAGGAAGCGACGCAGGCACCCGCTGCGGACCAGGCATCCGCACAGGCTGAAATCTGGCCGCACGATTCGCTGACCATCGTCGTTCCGTACAACGCGGGAGGCACCAACGATCGCCAGGCCCGTGCGCTTGCCCCCTACATCCAGGACGCACTCGGCGTCACCGTCAAAGTGGAGAACCGGCCCGGCGGTGGTACCACCGTTGCGTACCACATGCATAAGGACAAGGATCCGGCCGATGGATCCTACATCATCTACGGCCATAATACCACATTCAGCACCGCCGTCATCCGCGGCGAGTACGCATACGACGAGTTCGACTCCCTTGGCAGCATGTCGGCCGGACATCCGGTTCTGCTGGTCAATCCGAAGCACAGCGATATCAAAACGTTCAAGGAGTTCCTCGCACGGGTGAAGGCCGAGCCGAACGAGTTCTCCCAGCCCGTCGGTCCCGGCTGGGGCAAGGTGTTCGACCTGATCATGCAGAGCGAGGGCCTGGTCACCCGCGCAGTGCCCGTGGACGGCGGAAGCTCCGACCGCGTCATGTTCATGGCCGGCGACGTCGACTTCTACATCAGCGACTACGAGAGCATGGTCGCGATCGCGGATCCGTCGGAATACCGGGTGCTGGCGATCTTCTCGGAAAAGTCTCCTTACAAGGAGTTCCCGGTAGCGAACAACGTGCTGAAGGAGCTCGGCAGCTCGGCCCGGTTCCCGAACATGATCACTCCGCGTTACTTCCATGTGAAGAGCGAGTTCAGGCAGAAGTATCCCGAGCGCTTCGCATACCTCAGCGGGAAGCTCATGGAGGCAGCGAAGAATCCCGAGTTCGCAGCGAAGATGAAGGAAGCGGGATACATCTTCGATCCCGAACCGCCCGAGGTCGCGGTGCCGATTTTCAAGGACCTTTTCCAGACCATCAGCAAGTACAAGGAAGCATTCTGACGGAGTGCTGAAGAAATGTTTCGATGTCGGAAGCGGGCCGGTTCGCCGGGCCACACGATCACCGGACCCGGAAGCAACGGCTCCTTCCGACCGCTCACCGACGTTTTCGCCAACCCGCTGGGTTTCGGAGGTTGATGTCATGCCACGGTTTGTCGCCGGTTTTTCGGTCATCCTGATCACGGGGATCGCCGGTTTCGCGTACTATCTCGACATCAGAAAGCTTGCACGACAGGATAAGCTGATCGTCGAGATACTGCTGCTTTTTCTCGCGGTCGTTCTGGTCGTCCGGACCGTGTTGACGTTCAAGGAGCTCACTGCTTTCCTGGCCCGGCGCCGCGCTGCCGGAGAGCAGGGAGAGCCGTTTCCATCCGCATTCCGACGTGCCCTGCACAGCAAGGAGGTCATCTTCCTGGCTGCCACGGCGTCCTTTATCGCCCTGTTTCCGCATATCGGATTTTTCGTCTCCTCGTTCCTCTACGTGCTGACAGCCAATATCCTGCTCGGCACCAAAGGGAAGTTCAAACTGATCGCCATTCCGGCGGGACTCACGCTGGTAACGTATCTCCTGTTCGTTCTGGTGTTCCAGATCAGGCTGCCGACGGGAATTCTGATCTGACAACCGAACCGGAGTATTCGCATTCGTGACAGGAGGTAGTTTCCGTGGAACTGCTTGATGTATCCGCCGTATTGAGCGGTCTGAGTATTGCACTGATGCCGCAGGTCGTCCTCGCGGTCGTCACCGGCCTGATCATCGGGGTCACCTTCGGGGCGATGCCCGGAATCAAGGGGTCGACCGCCATCGCCATTCTGCTGCCGTTCGTCTACTACTTCGAGCCGATCATCAGCATCATGTTTCTTTCGTCGATCTATACCGGAGCCGCCTACGGCGGCGGCATTCTCGCCATCCTGATGGGGATGCCCGGAACGTCGGGCGCGATCGCCACGGTGTTCGACGGCTACGAGATGACAAAACGGGGCAGACAGAACGAAGCGCTCGGAATCGGGCTGTTGAGCTCGTCCATCGGCGCCTTGTTCGGCTGGCTGTTCGTTCTGTTCGCCATCCGTTCGATCGGCCTGGTCGTACTCAAGTTCGGCCCGGGCGAGATGCTCATGCTCATGCTCTTCTCGATCTCGATCATCGGCATGCTCAAGGGACAGATCTCGAAGTCCCTCATGATGGGCGTCGTGGGACTTCTTCTCGGTACGCTCGGAGCATCGGCATACGGTGTGGAGCGCGGTACATTCGGCAACATCCTGCTGCTCGAAGGGCTCCCGCTCGCCCCGGTCACGATCGGCACGCTGGCGCTCTCGCAGATCATCATTCTGGTGGGAAAGAAATCGATCTTCAAGGACGATGTCATTCCCCAGAGGAAGTTCTCCGACATCGTGAAGGGATTCTGGTACCCGGTCCGCGACAAGTTCAACGTACTCGCCTCGGGCATCATCGGCGTCGTGATCGGACTGCTTCCCGCGGCGGGATCGAGCATCGCGGCGTCGCTCGCCTACGGGTTCGCGCAGACCCATTCGAAGCAGCGCGAGAACTTCGGCAACGGCGAGCCCTCCGGCGTGGTCTGCGCCGAGACGGCGAACAACGCATGCGAAGGCGGGTCGATGGCGACCATGATGGCGTTCGGCATTCCGGGCTCCGGTACCACGGCCCTGATGATGGCTGCCTTTCTCATGGTCGGCTACGTCCCCGGGCCCTATCTGATGCGGGAGAGCATGGACGTCGCCTATGCGGTAATCTGGGGCAACATCTACACGGCAGTCTTCCTGATCCCGATCGCGCTGGTGTTCCTCCGATATTTCAGCAGGGTCATCTTCATCCCGACGCAGATCCTCTCGACCGTGATCATCGTACTGGCGGTCATCGGTGCGTTCGCCGGTCGGAACCTCTACCTGGATGTCCTGGTGCTGAGCATCTTCTGCATTTTCGCCTATCTGCTCCGGCAGGCAGACTATCCGGTTCTCGCCCTGGTGCTCGGATTCATCCTCGGAGGCATGGTCGACGCGCAGTTCGCCCGGACGCTCGCGCTCTACAGCGGGAGATGGGAACGGCTGCTCAATCGCCCGCTCTTCGTCGTGCTGCTGATCTTCAACATCCTTGTCTTCACCTCGCCTGTCGTCCGGATGATCATCAAACGGGTGAAGCAGAACAGAAAAGTGAGCGTCTGAGTCACGGCGACTGCCCTGCT
Organism: uncultured Spirochaetota bacterium; assembly: GCA_963728215.1. Classification (GTDB taxonomy): domain Bacteria; phylum Spirochaetota; class Spirochaetia; order CAVSJD01; family CAVSJD01; genus CAVSJD01. Next base: position 26,967 of record CAVSJD010000001.1, read on the forward strand.
CCCGGCTCACGATCCGGGTTTTCCGTACGGACCGCTCAGGAGGTTGTCTTCAACTCCCGGGCGGTCCAGACCTGAACGAACCTGACGAACTGTTCGACTTCCTGGAAGAGATACCGGTTCCGGTTGTTCAGGAACTGCTCCTTTTTCCACACGAGATCCACGGTATGACCGGGAAGACCGGGGACCGGGATCTTCACCAGATCGTCGAACAGATCGAGCAGTCCGTCGAAGATGAACGCCGCCGCACAGCCGCTCTCGACAAACTGGCGGATGGTGTACACCTGGCTCGAATAGAGCAGCACGTTCGGGGTGATTCCGACCTCTGCAAAACACTGGAAAATGAGGTCGTTCTGCCGGGAACCCTTCCGGGACAGGATGAGCGGCTCGTCCCGAAGCATATCGATCGTTATCCCGGGCTCCTTCGCCAGACGGTGGTCCGGTGAGACGCAGAGGACGATTCTCACGTTTCTCAATGAAAGGATGTTGAGCTGCTCGTTGACGGTGGGTCTGCTGTTCGCGAGCGCCACATCCACCGATTCCTCGGCGACCGCGAGCAGATTCCGGCTCGATGGCGATTCGACGATCTCCATGTAGGCGTCCGGGTTCTGCCTGCGGTATTCGAGAAACATCCTGTTGAACGCGAAGGTTGCCGTCATCGGCGGAATGGCTACCCGGAGGTATCTCCGGTTCTGACCGAGGTCCAGCATCTGCTGCTCCAGATTGCCGGTCATCTCGAGGATCTCGTTGACATATTTGAGAAAGAAGGCTCCCTCGCTGGTCAGGATCAGCCGCTGCTTGACCCGATGGAACAGGCTGACGCCGAACTCCTCCTCGAGACTTCTGATCGCGGCGGAGATGCTCGGCTGCGCCACGTTCAGAACGCTCGCCGCCTTGGTAACGCTGTTGTAGCAGCAGACGGTCTGGAAATAGAGAAGCTGGGCGATTTTCATGACACGGACCTCATTTCACGGCGGTCTTCTATTGTACCATGATTCTTCCGTTCCGTGATTCTTCCTCCTCCTGCCGGATCAGAAGATGCCCGTCCGGAGGCCCAGCGAGATCCGGAATACCGCGCCCGCGCTCACGTCCGACGATGCGAACCAGAGGTTCGGTTCCAGGTACAGCGAAATGGTCCGGAAGGTCGGCCAGTCGGGGAACTCGAAACGGGCGTACTCCCACTGCAGGAGGACGGCGGACATCACCAGGGGCGATGAATCGGCGTCCATCGTGAAATACGAGAAGTTCGCTCCCAGCGCGAAGGCCATGGAGAAGAACGACCAGTCCGGGCCGAGGAAGTACTCGAAGGGCAGAAGAAAGACATTCGCCAGGAGTTTCGCCCCGAGCACCGTCCCGGTAAAACGCCCCGGAGGAGCCGCCCCCGCCTGGATCTGGAGCTTGACGTTGTTGTCGAAGAAACTCACCCCCACCCCGAAGTCCCCGTAGGTGGCTCCGAGGCCGTGAGCATCCAGGTACAGCCCCTGGATGAACTGCGGGATGTCGTAGCCCGATTTGTCACCCGGCCTCAGGTTCACGTCGATCGATTCGACGCCGTAATCGTCCGCCGAGATTCCGTAGACGAGAAGCTCTTCGGCGTGCCGGCTGTTTTCCAGGGGTGCGACCAGGGAAACCGAGGGAGCGATGGTGTCCACGGTGAGCATGATCCGGGAAACCGCGCTCCTGCCGTCGGCGAATTCGGCCCGTACGAGGACGGGAAGCGGCCCCTGGGAGAGGTCGGGGGTTTCCAGCCGGAATCGCCACTCCTCCCCGCCCTTTGCGGGTTCGAAGGATCGCCCGTTGTCGAAGCTCACCTGTACCCTGGAGACCCCGTACAGCTTGTCGGCACGCTTTCCCGCGGCCTCCGTTTCCCCGGAGGAAAGCTCTATCCACGCCCGGCCGCTGAGCCAGGGCCTGCCGGTGATCACGTCTCCGGTCCGGTGGCTGTCCACCACCACTACCGGTCCGTACGGTTCCCGGAACACGGAATGAACGGGACTCGAAACGGATTCGCCGGTGGGGGTTTCGTACCGGGCGGAAACATCGAGACGACCTTCGGTGAAGTTCTCGTCCGGCAGGGGAAAATGGAAGAAGCCGAAGCGGTCGACATCCGCCGAGCCGAGATCGGCAGGCCCGCCGGAACCGGCAGGAGGACCTCCGAGAATCCGCACCGATTCGGGAAGGTGGGGTCCCGAAACCCGGCCCGACACGGTGAGCGGTCCCGTACGGACGACCCCCGGAAGCGGATCGAACAGGACGGCACGGTAGGCGGACACCTGCGTCGTGAGGGACACGTTCCGGGCGACCACCGTGACATTGCCCGCCAGGTCGACGGCGACCATCCGCAGGTTGTACTCTCCCGGCGGGAGAGACGACACGTCCACGGACTCCAGGACGACAAGCCGCGGTTCCAGGACGAGATCGAGATGGTTGTCCTCCCCGGAAACCGAGGCCAGCTCGAGATCGAGCGAAACGACCTCGATATTGTCCCTGACCCGGCCGGAAAGGTTCAGGGATGCCCCGGAAACGGTTCCGTCGGGCGGTTCCCCCAGGGATACCTCCGGCGGCGTGTTGTCGATGCTCAGCAGGGAACTGGCGCGGCTTTCCACTCCGAAGGTGTCGGCGGCGACCACGAGCACGGAATACAGCCCGTCCGTGTAGGCGGCGGTGTTCAGGCTCAGGCTCCAGCTTTCCGTGCCTTCCGCTTTCTGAAAGGTGGTGCCGTTATCCATCGACACCCGCACCTCCGCGATTCCGTTCGAGTCCGCGGCCGATCCCGAAATGGAGACGGTGCCGCGATTGTAGATCTCGATTCCCGGTTCCAGGATCTTCACCGTCGGCGCATCGGTGCTGACCCGGATCCGCGCGCTCACCGGTTCACCGGTACGTCCGTACATGTCTTCGCTGTAGACTTCGATCTTCTGTTCACCGCTGGAAAGGAGAGAGAGCGGCATCTCGACGCTGAAGTTCTGCTTCGATTCCACCCGCCGGAATTCCTCTTCCCCGATCCGCCAGTGAACGGCTGCCACCCCGTCGTCGTCGAATGCCATTCCCGAGATCATGAAATCCTTCGTGATGACGGCTCCATCCTGCGGCAGGTTGAGCTGTACCGTAGGCAGATCTCTCGTTCCGTCGATCTGCACCTGCGGCTCCATCACGCTCTCGTTCCCTGCGGTGTCCCGAGCCCGGATGGCAAGCCGACCGCCGGCATCCTGCAGCGCGGAGAAATCCACCACTACGGAAAAACCCTCCCCGACGGACGCGGCAGTTCGCGGCAGCGGCAGGAATTCGCTGCCGTCGAGGCTGTAGGAGAGTTCCGCGATCGGAGCCGCGGTCGTGACGTTTCCGGAAACGGTTACCCGGCCGTTTACGGAGTCTTCCGCCCGCGGGGACGCGATCCGGATCTCCGGCGAAGCGGTGGAACGGTTCAGAGGATGGTACACCGGCGCGTTTCCGGTGCCCCGGACAACGGTCCGAAGTTCCAGGTGAACGGGGCCATCCGGCAGAGAATCGCCCCGGATCTCCGAGCTGAAGGCGCCGCCGTCATCCGCCGGCAGCTCGATCCACGGTTCGCCCGGTCCGAGCCGGTACTCGAGCCGGTTGTCCGCCCCCGGGGACGGGATGGTTCCCTCGAGCATGAAGGAATCCCGGAAATGGCTGTACATCCCGCGGGCTCGAGACGGAAAGGTTGCCGACGGGGACGGAAGAGGCGGCGGAACCGCGTCCGGAGCGGCGGGCGGTCGGACGACCCGGACCCGGAGGGGAGTGCCGAGGGAACCGTCTGCGTTCTTTCCCCGGATCCGCAGCTCGGCCGACTTGCCCGGCGGAATCGCATCCGGGGGAATACGGAACGCCGGATGTGCCGGGAACTCGAGGCTCGTGCCCTCGAGAACGACGGATGCCGCTCCCGTTCCGCCCGATAGATGACCGTAGACCGCTCCGTCCGGCGGGAAAGCCGCCAGGATCTCCGGGCCGGGGTAGGAAACCTCGACCACCGGTGATGCGGCGGCAGCATCGTTCTGCAGCCGCCGGACCGAGCTCGCGGTGTTTCCGCTCCGGTCCACAACCGTGACGCGGAGAGACACCGAGCGTCCGGTTTCGGCGGACAGATCCACCTCCGCCGTCCAGTAGGGATCTCCGGGGCGCAGATCGATTTCCCGGCTCTCCCGTCCCCAGTCGATGGAAAGACGCTCCACTCCCACCGCGTCGCTGACCGTCCCGGTAACGGTGACCGTACCGAAAACCGTATCGTTCTCCGCCGGATCGAGGATCTCGAGCTTCGGAGCTTCGTTGTCTACGAAAAACAGCACGGGCTGGATCGTCACGACGCCCGTTCGGTCCTCGGCCCGCAGCTGCCAGATCGCCGCCCCGTCGGGAAGCTTCCGGCTCGGGACGGGAAAGGAAAAAGCCGCCGCGGTTTCTCCCTTGTCGGTTTTCAGCTTCAGGGATTCGAATCGCTCCCCCCCGTCGGTGCTCAGGGCGACGGAAGCGATGCCGCTCGCATCATCCGCCTCTCCCTCCAGTGTGACGCTTCCGCTCACCAGCGCCCCGGCGGCATGGGAGGTTATCCGCACCGACGGCGCCGAACGGTCGAGGATGAAGGGGACCGACACTTCGGGACCTTCGGTTCCCCGGGAATCCACCGCCCGGGCATACAGCGTATGCGTTCCGTCCCGCAGTCCCGAGGCGTCGATGCTCCGGCTCCAGTACTCGGTGCCCTCGACGGTTTCCGGGGGGCCTTCGTCCAGGCGGACTTCGACCCGTTCGATCCCGATCCGCCCGCCGGCGATACCGTTGACCTCGATGTCCCGACGCAGTACGGTCCCCGGTTCGGGATACACGATCCGGACCGTCGGAATCCCCGCTTCCGGGTCGATGCGGATGTTGTACGGCCCGTCCACCGTTTCGTTCCCCGCCGCGTCCCGGGCCCGGATGATCACGTTGTGAACTCCGGGTTCGTTCCCGGCGACGTCGAACTGGTGTCGCCACACGTCCTTCCCGTCCGCCGCGCGCCAGGTATCTTCCGGGGTGCCGCGGGCCCATGCGGAAGAAACGCAGAGCGTCGCGAGCACGACCCATGCGAGAACAGGTCTGAAGGAGCGTGCGTTCATGGCGGAGGGTCTATTCGGTGCCTGCATTCGTATCGAACTCCCAAACTACAGAACTGCCGATCCATGCTCTCTGCGCTGCAAGGGCAAGCGGATTCACCGCCCGTGCGCGATGGTGGGCGGGAGACCACCTGAGCAGCTCGGCGATACGGGACTGAGTCCGGACGCTCTCCAGCCATACGGCGGCGACGTCCATCCTCTTCGATCGCTTCGAAGCATTGAACGGCACGGCCCAGAGTATCCGTGCCTGAATGCCGTACTCGTTCCAGCTCGGGCTTTCCGGGAATCGATCCGCTTCCAGCAGACTGGTTCTGTCCCCCGGAAGAGTCTGGATCCTGCTGAGCGGAGCGTAGAGATACCCGATTTCCGTCCCGAAGAGCCGCGGCCAGATATCATCCCAGCGATAGGTTAGCGCACCGGTTTGAAACCGACCGCTCCCGGGCAGACGGACTATCGTTTCCCGCCATACGGAGGGATCCACTGCAAATCTGCCCGGGGATTCCTGAAGGAGCTGGGCAGCCCACGACCGGAGGGCGTTCCGATCGGTTCCTGAAAGAAGCAGAGACCCCGGATGCTCCGTTCGCTTTTCCAGTTCGGAACGGGTGAGAACCGGGGCAGTATTGCGTCGGAATACCAGCCAGGGGTCCAGAGCGAGGGGTATGGAACGGTTCACGTTCCGGCTGCGCGACAGGTTGCGATACACGACAGGGAGCCCGGAAAGACCGTCCTCCTCGCGCTTCGGCCCGACTGTCGTGATCCGGAAACCCCGGGATCTACCGTAAGGACCGCTATCCGTTTCCGCACGGTCATACTCCATCACCTTCCAGGAAGGCGCATCCGGCAGTTCCATCAGAACCTGCCTCCAGACCGGGGCAAATTCAGCTTCGACAAGCCAGACCGGCCTCTGCCCAAGGGCGGCAAAAAGCACGCCCGCCAATGCGGCCGCAGCGAGAATGATCACTGCAGTCCGCACGGCAGAGGCAGCAGGGCTTTCCGTTCTCCTGTTCGTGTTCACGTTCATCCCGCGTTCCCGCCTTCTCCTGTGTCTCACTATCACGGCGCCGGGGGCTGGAGCCTGCCGTATTCGATCCGATCCGCAAGCCATGCGACCACGGGAAGATTGAAAGCGCCGCTGGTATATCGATCGATCTGCGTACGGTTGAACTGCTCGATGCCGCCCTTGGGTACGGTCACTGCAGGAACGGCCATGACCTCCCAGTTGCCGGTATATTCTTCGTAGTTGTCCGCGCCGGGCATGGTGATGTTCTCCTCGATGGTTCTCCCTCCCGCGGCAATGGGGTACGCGAGGCGGATCGAGTTCCTTGTACCGTTGTAGGAGTCGGAAAAATATGATATATAGGGCACGTCATCGATGACGTGAACCTTCGTCCGCGTTCCGACGGAGAACCGGTTGTCGATAACCATAGTCGTCACTTCCTTGGTCGCCCAATCGATCTGGGCGAATTTCAGGGCCGTTTCCGCCGCATCATGATAGGCAAGATAGAGGTAAGTGGTACCGCCGCGCTGCCCGAGAGTCATCGAAACGTGCGATCCCGTCAGCACACTGTCGTCGACCGTCATCTGCGTCCACGTTCCCCCGCCGCTCCGGTTGTTGGCGTCCCACGCATCTCCCGAGTACTGAAGCTTCAACGCTCCTGCGTTCTCATCGAAGTATGCCACGGCGATCTCGGCAGCACCGGTCTTGATCATGTCGAAATACTCGCTGCTCGCACCGGTCGTACCGGGGATCGTCTGTACCTGAGCGGCCCGGGAGGTCATGCCGGCGGGCTGAGTCAGATTGGAGCTGTCGGCGTCGGTAGCCCTGAAAGACACGAAGGACAGCTCCCGGTGCGAAGGATGAGCGTCGTAGTATGCAATGTAGATGTCCGTCAAGGCATCCGTTCCGTCGACGATGAGCTTCGGATATCGGATACGGTTCATCTGGCGACTCGTGTAATCCAGGCCGATGATCTCGAAATGCCTCGTATTCGTTGCCGGTGTTCCTCCCAGAAGGGCAGCCTGATTTCTGTCCCTGTTGAGGTACAGGTACCCGATACCCCCGGTACCGACCGCGTCCTGAACCGAAAGGATCCAGTACGCTCCACCGGGAATTCGCGCGAGGGCCGTGTGCCGTTCGAACCAGATTCCGCCCCTCTGCACCGAGCCGGCATCACCGGTCGTTCGGTAGTTGTAACCGTCATTGTCGTTTGCATAGCTGAACAATGGCTGGTTTCCGTTCATTATCATAGAAGGATAGTAGAAGGTCTGATTGCTGACCGCGGGCATCACCTGGGTGATATTCCAGTTGACGAGGTACCGGTCATCGTTCCATCGGGCGGATCGTGGATCGCCCGCGGACGATTCCGAATGATACGGACGATTGTTGTCATTCAGGTTGTTGATGCTGGGAATCCCGTTCACGAAAACAGTCAGGAAACCGGTTCCCGTGAAGTTTTTGCCGATGTCGACCGTCGTCGCAGTGGTAGCGATCACGTTCAGGTTCACGGTTCCCGGCTGTGTATCGATGATCGCGGCGCTCACATGGGCGACCGCTCCGGACAGGTTGAAGCCAGTGACACGGAACGAGTTCGAGGCATGAGATTCGATGCTGTACCGACCGGTCGAACTCCGAATGACAGCATCGGACAGTCCGCCCTGTCCCACCGGGTTCGATACCTTCGTAATGTAGGGCACCACATCGACCGCGAGCGCGGCACCGTTCGAGTTGCCGCCGGAAGGTCCGGCATCGTACGCCCGGATAGTCACCGGCACGTTCATCAGGGTTACAGTCTGGAGGGTCGCACTGTTCCAGGCGAACTTCCAGTTCACGACATGCCCGGAGGCCTCAGTGATGGCCTGACTCGAAGACTCCAATTCGAATCCCCAGGAGGAAGCTCCGGAGGCCACATCCGCTATCGAACGCCCCGCCGATGCGGCGGCGAGGGCGGACCCGTTCCAGAGAGCGATATCGAATTCGGCACCGATACCGGCACCTCCATCGTATCCCGGGATCTGGGCGGTCATGCGCTGCAGGCGCTGATTGTCGGCTGCTTTGCCGAGAACTACGATCCTGCCGCTCCCGTCCGCGACCCCATTGTCCGAATGAGCTGCGTACTGCACGTACCCGTACCGGATGAACGAGGACCCGCTTCCGGTTGTGACGATATTCTCGTCGTAAGAACTCACGTCGACGAGAATCTTGTCCTCATCCCGGTTGGATGCGGGAACAGTATACCGGCTTCCGAACGGAGCGACGGAAATGCCGGGAGCAACCTCGTCGACATTGTCGATAGTGAGCCCGATCACGACCGCATCGGCGAGCTGTTCCGACTCCACTCCAGCGGGTACGGTGGAGTCGTATACCTTTACGACGAATTTCGCCTCGTTGGGTGTCGCCGTGTCGGGCATGCCGGAGAAATCCGTTACCAGCACCTGATTGTTCGTGTAGAGAGCACTATTCTTCTCGACCGTCGTATAACCGGTCGCCGTTCCGGTTCCCGTCCCGGGACCGGTTGCAACAAAGCTGATCCCGGCGCTGTTTGATGGAGCTCCTATGAGTGTCCAATCGGTCGTACCCGTCGCGGCAATGGTGTAAACCTCACCCTTTACGAGTGCGGAGGCTCCTGCGGATGAGGTACCTGTTACATACCCGACGGAGTAGCGTTTCGGATCGTTGCCGCTCATTGCCTCTACGGTGAAGGAAAGCCGGTTGTTCCGGACCGTAAAATTCGTTGTCGGATAGCCCGTGCCGATGAAACGGCTTTCACCCGATGCAATGTCTCCTGCCGTTCCATCCCCGTTCACGTCGGTCCCGAGAACGACACCCGTAATGTGAGGCGCATTATTCCGGATGTAAAGCGGCTGAACGTACCGGGTTGCATTGCCTGCCCTATCGATGACGACGTAGTTCAGTTCCACGGGGCCGTCGTCGAGCCGGTTGGAATCGAAGACGGCATACCAGTTCTTGTAGATGCCGTTGTCGGTGAATCCTTCGATGGAGCCGTCGCTGTCCAGGTCGACGGTGACTTCGTTGTCGTTTATCGTGATTCCCGATGCAGCATCCGCCGGGAACGGAATCGACTGCAGAATACCTCCGGCGCTCATATCCTTCACAGTTCGGATCGTCCCGTTGAAGAGGCCGCCGTCGAGATTAACGTATCCGCCGTCCCGGAAGAAGAACGCCACCACCCGGTCGATTCCCTGGATACTTCCAGAACCGGTCCCCGAGTCCCACGCCCGCCCCTGCAGATAGTAGTTCGCCGTCGTCGCGCTCGCGGACGATGTATACTCTCCCAGCGGATAGAAGTTGTCTATCTGAATGTTCAGACTGGTCTGGGTGAGATAGGGTGTGGGTGTTGCGTTGTCCGTAGCCTGAAGGTCGAGGGAATAGAATCCCGATGTTCCGGCGTACTGCCCTGAATTGACGGTCTGCGAGTCGATTGAAAGTTCCACGGCATAGACGAACGACTGCAGGCTTGCATCTCCGACAGGACCCGTCGCCTCGAACGCCGTCCCGGTTCCCGCTCCGGTCCCCGTTGCGACGAACGATATGCCGAGCGTATTGCTGCTCGCACCTATGGTGGTAAAATCAGTGGAGCCGATGCTGGTGATAAGATACTTCCGTCCTATCTCGAACGAGCCGGCGGATCGTTCCGGCGGCGGAGTCGTCACGAAAGGATCGTCAAGGATGTCGGTGAAGACCGTCTGTCCTTCTCCGCGCCATTTGATGCTTCTGATTCCGCCTTCGTCCCGCACGGTGGCCCGCACGGAGAAGGTCTCCGCCGCTCTGACCCCTGGAGCGTACTCCACCTCGGTGCCGTTACGGAAAATCCGGACGTTCTCTATGACAGGTATGCCGCTGTCGAACTTCACGTTGAGTTCGGTGATGTCTCCGGGTATTCCCTGGGATACTCCATAGTCCTTCGAATCGTAAGCCTGAATCTGAATACGAACGTCCCGGATCGTACCCGCGGCGGGATTCAGATCACCGGAAGAATTGATATTCCTGAACCAGGTGACCTGGGTTCCCTGATTGACCAGAGTCGTGTTTTCCCAGGCCTCGAAGAACGATCCGGTACCGGTCGGATCAACCCGCATCCGGACACTGTGGACCCAATCGTCATCCGAAGCGAATCCGGACACGCGTACTTCGCCTCCGACGATCTGATCGTTTGTCGGACTGATTACGGTCACCTGGGGCGAGTCCATATCAGGATCCACGAAAAGTCGATATGTCAGCTCATCCGTGACGTTTCCGGCAACATCGGTGACTCTCACCTGGAACGGAAGAGCCCAGACGTTGGTTCCCGCTTCCGGATTCCCCGTCTGCGGGTTCACTTCGGTGACATCGGCCGTGTTGGCGAACGTATTGATGTTGTTGAAGGTGTAGTTCCAGCTGTAGAGTCCGCCTCCCAGCCCGGCCGTCTGCCAGGTCGTGGCGTTGTTCCCGATACGGTACTGAACCAGTGATACCGCATTGTTGTCCGACGACGTGCCACGGACCGTCACAAGTCCGTTGACCCTACTGTTGTTCGGGGGTTCGGTAACCGCTATTTCCGGTGCGACATCATCAAAGGTGAATTCGCGGGACAGGAGCGCAGTTCTACCGGCCGAGTCCTCGGCTTGAACATACATCGAGTGAGAACCGAACGTGAGCCCTGTCGTGGGAACCGACAGACTCCACGTGAGGAACCCGTCGGTAGTAGCGGCATCGACAGTGGTTCCGGAAGAGAAGTCGCTGTTTCCCACCTTTGCCCGCACGGAAACGATCGTGTTCAGATCCGAGGACGTTCCGGAAAGCGTGAAATCAGCACTCTGAAAGAGGCCGTTCGGGTTCAGAGCGAGCGAAGGATTTGCCCGATCGATCCGGAACTCCACCGCAGGGGATGTCTGCACATTCGCGTCGGGAGCCGGCTCCGTCCCGGGCACGGATCGTAATCCGATATCGGCCGTCCACCTGATTGAGACCGGAAGATCCGAACGCCTCGGACCAGGTGACGACATCCTGCCCAGCGGGGGCTCCGAGGCCTGTCCAGTCATGGACAAGGGCCCATGCGGCGGTTCCGTAATCGTATTTTTCGACCCGGCTTTCAACGGAGAAGATGCCATGATCGTCGCTGCTGCTTCCCAGGATCCTGGGGATCATTTTCGAACAGTACGGTCGAACCGTCGATCTCGATGTTGCTGAAGAACACCGCAGGCGGAGTGGCATCCTTCGTGAAACTCCACACCTGCTCCGCAGTACGCCCGGCCGCATCGGCTGCCGTAAGGGTTATCGACCGTGCACCGTCGTCGAGCGCATCGAACACCGCTTTGGTCACCGGATAGCTCCAGTCAGTGGAGTCTCCCGAGATGGTTCCGGTGATATCGAGATCCGCACCGGAATCAAGCCGGGCCTTCACCGACGTCAGATTCGCATCGCCGGCCGTTCCGGTGAGCGTGAATACCGTTCCCGCTGCAACCGGACCGAAGACGGCACCCGGGGCGGGTCCCGTCACCGCGATAGAGGGCGCAGTTCGATCGAGCCGGAACCCGACATCCTCTCTTACGCTGCTGTTTCCGATCGCATCTGCGATCCGGATGTCCACGGTATGAGCGCCGTCGGGCAGGGAGTCGACGGGGATCGACCAGCTTACCGTCTTCCCGCTCCCGTTCACGGTTCGTCCCGTCCAGAGGTCCGCTGCAAGGATGGAGTTCAGCCGGTATTCGTACACGGCCGCGTTGTTCGAATAGTCGTCGGAGAAGCTTCCCTGAAGCACAGGAAGCGGATCCATGACGATGGTCGTTCCATCTTCATTGATGGATATGAAGGAAATCACCGGTCCCGCGGTGTCCTTGTAGAATACACGCTGGACCATGTGATTCCGTCCGACCAGGTCGACCGCTTCCACTGTGATAGTGTGGGGCCCTTCGGCCAGACCATCGAAAACCGCAGAATCAAGATCCAGGGACCAGGGTTTCGTTTCACCAGATCCGGTGACTGTCGTATCGGTGAATGCTCCCCCGTCGAGATTGAAGCGGACACGGTCGAGGTTCGTTTCGGTCACGCTTCCCGAAACCGTGAAAGTCAGCCGTCTGGTTGAGTTCTGCGTCGGGATGTCTACGACGAGGGCGGGAGCCAGCGTATCGACCGTGAATGAAACCTCCGGAGACTCCCCGGTGACCGCCGGGTCTCCGCCGATCTTGGAGGCCGGATTGTCCGAAGCGCGGGCTCTGACACGCTTCGGACCGTCGGTTCCGATACCCGGGGGCAGAACGTACGAGAAGGAGATCTCTCGCCCCGCACCGGAAACGGTAGCGTTCTGCCATGCGCTCCACGCCGTACCGTCGTAGTAGGAAACTTCCACGGATCCGAAGCCACTCCGTCGTCATCGGTCACGCTTCCGCGCGCCGTGTATCCCCCGCCCACATACGTTCCGTCGGATGGATGTGTCACCGTTACCACGGGAATATCGGTGGACTGATCGACGGTGAAGCTCCTCGAGATTGCGGTATCGTTGAGAGCCCGATCCCGTGCAATGATGTAAAGGGTATATCCGGTCTCGTCCGGAAGCAACGACGTATCTACCTCACTCGTGTAGGGAGTCGCGGGGAATGTCGTTCCGCCCGGCGCATCGTATTCCGCCGGGGACGGATCCGTCGACGGGAGGAGCCACCACTTCACCCCGGTGAGGCCGTTATCGTCGGAGGCGGACGCCGTGAACCGGATCGTCCCGTTGACATGGTCCGTGCTGGCGATCGTCAGAAGCGGCGTCAGACTCGTTATCTCCGCGAGGGGGCCTGTGGTGTCCACGACCACACTGCGTGTAAGCGACGCCGTTTTTCCCGCCGCGTCGGTAACGGTCACGACGTACTCGTACAATCCATCGGTCAGACCGGTTCCGCCGACCGTCTGCGACATGGTGACCGGCTGGCTTGACGATGTATGGACTTCATCGTAAATACCCATGCCGTTCCGGGTAATACGAACGTTTGCGAGAGCATTGCTGTCGAATGCGGTGAAGGTTAAGCCGAAATCGGTCCGTGCGTAGCTGTTCCCGCCGACCGTGTTGATGGTGCCTGCCTCGAATCCGAAAGACTGGATCTCCGGAGGAGCCTGGTCCACCATGAAGTCCGCCGATACGGCGGGGTCGCTCCAGTTGCCCGCGACGTCGCGGGCAATCACGTGCAGGGTTCTCGTGCCCTCCTCGTCGACAGGGAAATTCAACGTCGACGACCACACGGCACCGCCCGATGCAGCAGTCCAGGTCAGATAATCCGCAGGCGGACTCGCCGGGGAATCGTCACATGATACCGGACCTCCGCGATGGCACTGACCGAGGCGACATCCTCGGCAGTACCGTTTATTGAAAGAGCGGTACCCTGAATGGAGATGCCGGCTGCGGGATTCGATATGGCAACCTGCGGTCCGGTCAGATCTACCTTTATCTCGCTCCCGATCACTGCGGTCTTTCCCGCCTCGTCGGTCACGGTTGTCATGTAGGTGTATACCCCATCTTCCAGGAGATGTGCCGCGAGATCGAAAGGATCCCGCGGAAGGCCCGGAACCTCCCAGCTCTGGGAGGTTCCGGAGAGCGGACCGCTGAAGATCTGTTCGGCAGCCCCTGCCCCCTTCGCCTGCGTAACTGTCAGGGATGCCAGAGCGTTCGTATCCGCCGCCAGTCCTCCCAGGGTAAACTCCTCGTTGCGTGCGGCGTTCGCCGAACCGATCGTGGTCTCGGTAACGGACGGAGGGTTCCGATCGATTCCGAAATCACCGGTCAGAACGGTGCTCCAGTTTCCGGCCGCATCCCGAGTGCTGACGTGGACGGTATTCACTCCCTCCCCGAGGGCCGAAAGGTTGAAGCTTCCGTTCCAGCTCGTGGTACCCGAAGCGATGCTCCAGTCCTCCACATCTACCGGCGGCACATCTTCGGAACCGCCGACCCAGAACCGCACCTGGGAAACTCCACTTCCATCGTCCGACGCGGTACCCTGGACCGAACCCGCTACGCCCGACAGCCAGTCCGCTGCAGCCGGGGCCGTAATCGTCACAACAGGAGCAGTAGTGTCGACAGTGAACCCGAAAGACATCGATGTCAACTTCCCGAAGCGGTCGCTCCCGCGGATGCCGACCGTCCGCAGACCTTCATAGGCGCCCCCGAACAGGTCCGCCACGTCACCTACCGGCCAGGTCCACGTCTTCGTTCCGGAATCGACCGGCACCTTGATCCAGACAGCGGGCGCTTCGGGAGAGGATATCTCCACGTATCCCGCCGTCCCGTGTCGCTCCGCCGAAGTCGTACGTCAGGAGTCCGTTCGCGTCCTGGGCGGTACCCGTAAGAGCGAACGCCGTTCGCTGGAACGTCCCCGGTCCGGGACTCGTCACTGCCAGGGTCGGAGGAGCCGTGTCGACGGCGAAATAGATCGGCCCCACCGTGCCGTTCGCGGCCGGAGGCGCGGTGCCGAACTTCGCGCTCGGGTCGTCGTCATATCTGAGCTCGAACCGGTGGATGCCCGGTCCGATCGATGCCACGTCCTGGGAGAAGGTCGCCGATTTCCCGTTGAAGGCGAGCGTCTTCGAGTCGACCGGAACCCACGCGCCGTCGTCGAACCGGATCTCGATGCTCGCGAGATCCACCCGGTCGTCATCTGCAACGGTGCCGCGGATCATGGCGTTGCTGCCCAGGAGGTTGACCCCTCCGACGCCGACCGCATCCGGAGTCGTCACGGCCGGGTTGATATCGGTAAATGCGGCCGTTGGAATGTCGGTGGACTGTTTCACCGAAATGTTCCGGCTGATGATCCCATCGTTCCCCGCGCGGTCGCGGACGATGATGTGGAAAGTGTATTCCGAGTTGTCGGTCAGCAATGTCGTATCGAGCATGATCTCGTAGGGAGTCGCCGCGAACTGGGTTCCTCCGGCGTCCTCGTAGGAGGTCGGAGCGGAAGCGGTTGACGGGAGTACCCACCACTTGACCCCTTCGAGTCCATTGACATCTCCGGCTGATGCGTTGATCCGAATCGTGCCGTTGACGTATTCGATAATATTGCCCGGATCCGAGTCATCCACCACGGTGGGGCGAAGATTGGTGATTTCCACGTTCGGCGGAGTGGCATCCACGACAACCGTGCGGTACAACTCGGTCGTGCCGCCGATCGAGCTCACCGCTTCGATCCTGAACTCGTAGGTGCCGTCATCCGAACCATTTGCAGCCACCGGCAGAACGGGCCCGTCCAGCGTCCGGACGGGCATCTGGTCGTCATCCGCAGCCCAGGCCAGCTCTTCCGGCGAAACGCTGTCCCGGGATCGGAAGAGATGGACTTCCGCGATGCCGTTGGGGTGCTCGGCTTCCACACGGAACTGATACCCCATATTTGCATAATTGCTGCCGTTCACGGATTTCACATCGCCTGCGATGAAGGAGAAATCCACAACCGGAGGAACTCCGCTGCTTATAATCTTCACCTGGTACGGAGGATCTGTCGGGGACGGCACCACCGTCTCAGCACCGCTCACATCGCGGGCCAGCATACGCAGGTTGAAGATACCCACCTTGTCAGGGTGCTCGATGCCAAGACTGTACCGGTAATCGGTCGTCGTGCGGACCGAGTCGATGCCGATGACGTCGCTCCAGTCGGGCACCGGATCTCCGTCCTCCCAGAACATGATCTTCGGGTATCCGACCGCCACGCCCTGCAGGTCGGTGACGATGCCGATGATGACCCCGTTCATCGCCACTTCCAGCGGATCGGCCGGATCGTAGGTCGCCGGATCGATGGCGGGTACCTGGATTTCTATCCGAGGCCCGGAATTGTCGATGATGAAGACGAGCTCTTCCGTGTCGGTCGTTTTTCCCTGGTCGTCGACGGCACGCACGCGGATTTTTATCGTTCCGTTCGGTCGGGAGAGAGTATCGAAATCGTATCGCCAGACGCTCGAGGCCGCATCGTAGGAATCCACGTCGACCCAGACGCCGTCCAGCGATATGCGCACCGCCGCAATCTGCCGGTCATCCTTGGCGGAACCGGAGAACGTGACGAGGCTCTGGAGAAAGTCTCCCGGATTGTGACTTGACAGCGTGACTTCCGGTCGGGTAATATCAATCTTGTCCCCGAGACCGGCCTGGAAAGGATTCCCGCAGGCACCGAAGAAGAGCAGAACGGCTGCCGCGAGAATCGGGAATGATGATCTTTTTTTACATACCGCCATCGGTCACCTCAAATAATCCGGTCCTCAGAAGGTCAAAGCGTCTTATCTTGTATCGGCATAACGTGTTAATAACGATAACGCAGTTTTCTCACTTTTTTCACACCTTCGCTGAATATTTCTGACCGGGAAGACAAGTTCCTTTTCTCGGGAGGGATGCAGGAAAATCGGACAGGTTCGATAATGTCGCTCCGTTTCCGTTATTCTGCTGCAACCTTTCCCGATACAGTCTGTCATATATACCATACGGGGAATTCCGGAACGGAAAGGATGCACGGGCGGGTCATGCTCTTATCCGGCCCCGGTACCGGAGCCCCGAGATAGTTTTGGAGTTTGCAGATGAACAACAATATTTCGAACGCGTCCGCGACGGAAAGAGCCCGGACGGAGACAACTTCCGGAAACGCGCAGCAGGCCCGGCCGGCGTGGATTCCCGCGCTCAAGCGTTACGAACGGCCGAGCGCAGGCAGCGCCGCGATCCAGCTCGCGGACACGCTGATCCCCTACTTCGCACTGCTGACCCTCATGTACCTGACCATCAGCGGGGGATGGCCTTACTGGGCGACCCTGCTCCTCGCCGTTCCCGCGGGAGGCTTCCTGGTCCGGTCCTTCATCATATTCCATGACTGCTGCCACGGATCGTATCTGCGCTCGAAGCGCGCCATGCGAATCATCGGGACGGTCCTGGGGGTCCTGACCTTCACGCCGTTCGACGACTGGCGTCACGCTCACGGAATCCATCACTCCACCGCGGGGAATCTCGACCGGCGGGGCGTGGGAGACGTCTGGACGATGACGGTGGATGAGTACCGCCGGAGCTCATGGCTGCACCGTCTGGGCTACCGGCTCTTCCGCAACCCGCTGGTCATGTTCGGACTCGGCCCGTTCTACACCTTTCTCGTCATCAACCGCTTTCCCGGTCCGTATGCGACGAAGCGCGAGAAGATGCACGTCCACTTCACCAACGCGGCGATTCTTGCGGTCGCGGGAGTCGCGGCGGCGACGATCGGCATCGTCCCGTATCTCCTGATCCAGCTCCCCGTCATTCTCATCGCCGGCACGATGGGCATCTGGCTCTTCTACGTTCAGCACCAGTTCGATCCGGCGTACTGGGCGCGGACCGAGGAGTGGGGGTCGGTGGAGGCCGCCCTGGACGGAAGCTCGTTCTACCGCCTGCCGGCCGTGCTGGCGTGGTTCTCTGCGAACATCGGGCTGCATCACATCCATCACCTGCGGCCGCGCATTCCCAACTACCGGCTGCAGCAGTGCCTGAAGGAGAACCCGGAGCTGCAGCTCAAGGATCACCTGACGATCCGCACGAGCCTGAAATCCGTGCGGCTCAATCTCTGGGACGAGGCGAACAGCCGCCTGCTGAGCTTCCGGGAGCTTTCGAGACGCATTCGCGAAAGCAGGCGCACAGCCCGAATGAATCCGGCGTAGGGCGTCGCTGCAGCGGAGCCGCTGCCGCCCGTCTCCGGGCGTCAGCCCCGCAGCACCCGGATGAACTCCCGCATGTAGTCCGGCAGGTCCGGCGGCCGGCGGCTGGAAACGATGTTCCCGTCGACCACCACCGGCCGGTCGTGCCAGACCGCGCCGGCGTTCGTCATGTCGTCGCGGATGCCCGGCGTCGAGGTGACCTGCTTTCCCCGCAGGATTCCCGCGGATATAAGAACCCACCCGGCGTGGCAGATCTGCCCGATCGGTTTCCCGTCCGCGTGCATTTCACGCACGATATCGATCACCTTCGGGAAACGCCGGAGCCGGTCGGGGGACCATCCCCCGGGAACGAGGAGCGCGGCATAGTCGCCGGTAGTCACCTCGTCGAACGAGAGATCGGCCGCCGCCGGCACGCCGTACTTCCCCGTGTACTTCCCGCCCCGTTCCTCCCCGGCAAGCTCGACCGCGTATCCCTCTTCGCGCATCCTGAGCACGGGATACCAGAGCTCCAGGTCTTCGAAATCGTCGGAGACGAAACAGAGAATCTTTTTCACCATCATTCTCTCCCGCTTTTCCGCTTCCATCGTTCGTAATACCAGAGAGCGGCCACCATGATCGCATGATCGAACGCGCCCGTCCCCATCCGCCGCTCGACTTCCTCCACCGGGATGAGCTCGAAATCCACGAGCTCGTTCGGGTCCAGCTCCTGCTCGCCGTCCCGCGCGAGGTCAAGGGCCAGGTAGATGTATGCCCGGTTATCCATGATGGCGGGGTTCGGACTGATGTTCCCGATCGGGACGACCTGCCCGGCCCGATAGCCGGTTTCCTCACGCAGCTCCCGGGCGGCGGTTCCGGCGGGATCCTCTCCGTCGTCGACCATTCCGCCGGGAAACTCCACCGTCACCTTCCGGCTTCCCTGCCGGTACTGCCGCACCATGAGGAAACAGTCCCTGCCTGCCTCATCCCGGATCAGAGGAACCACCTGGACCCATTCGGGACTGTGGATGATGGAGAAATCGCTCTCCCGTCCGTCGGGCGAGCGCATCCGGACGCTCTGAAGATCGAATATCCGTGTCCGGAAGACGGTCTCGCTTCCGAGCTCCTTCCATTCGAGATGCCCGTGTTCGCCGGTCGTACTCATGGTTCTACTCTAACGGAATCGGGAAGCGAAGGAAAGGACCCGCGCATGGCGGAATGGCGGCGGGATATGCCCGGGCAGGCGGCGAGGCGTCAGACCACGTCGAGAAACCGGCCGATGCCGGTGAGCAGCATCTGCACCGCAAGGGTCGTGAGAATCATCCCCATGAGCCGCTCGATCGCCTTGAGGACCCGGTCTCCGAGTACGCGGCAGAGAGATTCCGACAGCAGCAGGACCAGGGATGTCGCCGTCCAGGCCGCGAACAGCGCGAGGAACCAGGTGCCGTTGCGGCCGGGATACTGGGTGGAGAGCAGGATGACCGTAGCCATCGAGGAGGGCCCGGCGATGAGCGGGATCGCGAGCGGAACGATGATCGGCTCCCCGACGGCTTCGTCGTCGGAATAGAGGATTCTCGCCGGAAAAATCATCCGGATGGCGATGAGAAACAGGATGATGCCCCCGGCGATGCCGAGCGCCGGCTCACCGATTCCCATCCCTTCGAGGATGTAGCGACCGAAAAAGAGAAACAGCGTCAGCGCCCCGAGGGCGATGACCATTTCCCGCAGGATCACGAGCCGGCGGCGCCGCGCCGGAACGTTCTTCAGGATCGAAACGAACGCGGGGATGTTCCCGAAGGGATCCATGACCAGCAGCAGGGTGATCGCGGCGGACGGCAGTGTCATGCGCCGATTCTACTACGGACTACGGGCGGATGTCATCGGGGAATTCGACGCTTCCCCTTCCCTCCCCCGCATGATACGATGACCGATCCCCTGCAAGGAGTTTCCATGCGAACGGAGCGGTCGGACCGGCATCAGCTGCTCGGGATGTTCCTGAGCTTTTTCCGCATCGGCGCGTTCACCATCGGCGGCGGCTACGCCATGCTGCCCCTCATCGAGCGCGAGTTCGTGGTCGAGCGGAAGTGGGTCACCCCGGAGGAGATCGTCGACATCTTCGCCATCGTGCAGTCGGTGCCGGGGGTGATCGCGATCAACACCTCCATCTTCATCGGCTACAAGGTGCGCGGACCGCTCGGGGCGGTCATCGCCGCAGCGGGGATGATTCTGCCGTCCTTTTTCATCATCCTGTTAGTGGCGGCGCTGCTCGTCGGGTTCCAGGAGAACCCATACGTCCAGCGGGCGTTCGGCGGCGTGCGCGCGGGAGTGACCGCGCTCATCCTGCTCGCCGCGGTCAAGCTGGGAAAGGCGGTCATGAAGAGCCGGCTCGCGGTCGCGGTCGCCGTGCTCTCGTTCGTCGCGATCGTGCTCTTCGACATCCATGCGATCTGGATCATTCTCTCGGCCGGAGTGCTCGGATATCTCCTGTACGGCATCCGGAAGGCAGCCGCCCGATGATCTACCTCGCGCTCGCCTTCTCGTTCTTCAAGCTCGGCCTGTTCGCCTTCGGCGGCGGCTATGCGATGATCCCGCTCATGCAGTCGGAAATCGAGATGCGGGGCTGGCTCGATCCGCGGGAGTTCGCGGACATCGTGGCGATCTCGCAGATGACTCCGGGGCCGATCGCGGTGAACGCGGCGACCTACATCGGCTTCCGGACCGCGGGGGTGCTCGGTTCGGCCTTCGCGACCTTCGGCGTGTTCCTGCCGTCCTTCATCCTGATCGTCCTGGTCGCCCACTTCATCGGCCAGTTCAGGGAGAGCCGGGCGGTGGAGTCGGTGCTGCGCGGCGTGCGGCCGGCGACCATCGGGCTCATCGCATCCGCGGTCCTCTTCTTTGCCGAGATATCGATCTTCCGCTTTCCCCTGGAGCTCGGAAATCTCGGCCGGATTCTCATGGGCCGGCCCCTTCTCGAGACCGGACCGTTCGCGATCAATCCCGGCGGCCTCGCGATCTTCCTGATCGTCCTGATCGGCTCGAAGAAGTTCGGCCTGCACCCGATCTGGGCGGTCGTGCTCTCGATGGCTCTGGGTATCGTGCTGATGTAGCGGACCGGGGGCGGAGCGAGCCGACCGGAGGCGGGCCCGACCCACGCCGGCGGCCGTGGACCTGCCGAGCCGGACCGGCGGCAGGATTCCCGGGCCCGCCTCCCTACTCCAGTGCGAGGTCGACCGCCTCCCGGGCATGGAGCTCGGTGGTGTCCAGCAGCGGGAGCTCCGAATCCTCCTGCCGGAGAATCAGCGGCAGCTCGGTACAGGCGAGGATGACCCCGTCGGCTCCCTCGGCGGCGTGACGGGCGATGACCTCGAGAATCGCAGTCCGGCTCTCTTCCCGGATGACTCCGCGGCAGAGCTCGTCGAAAATGATGCGATGAAGCAGCTCCCGGTCATCCGGTCCGGGAACGAGAACTTCCAGCCCATAGCGTTGTTCGAGCTTCCGCCGGTAGAAATCCTTCTCCATCGTGAAGCGGGTCCCCAGGAGCAGCACCTTCCGCACTCCCCGGGCGACGCAGGCTTTCCCTGCCGCATCGGCGATGTGGAGGATCGGGATCGAGAGCCGCTCCTGCAGCTCGTCGGCGAACAGATGCATCGTATTCGTGCAGACGAGCAGCATCCGTGCCCCCGATCGCTCCACGATCTGCGCCGCCGCGAACAGGCGATCGCGGACTTCGTCCCACCGGTCCGCCGCCATTGCCTCGGCGAACGGGGCGAAGTCGACCGAGTAGAGAACGCATTCGGCGGAGTGGAGTCCCCCGAGCCGTCGCGCGGTTTCTTCGTTCAGAATGCGGTAGTATTCGCGGGTCGATTCCCAGCTCATTCCGCCGAGCAGGCCGATCGTCTTCATGATCCCATTCTCACATGCTTCACATCCCGCAGCAAGCACTTTTCCTGCATCCCGATGTCCGGAACCGGTAGCCGCCCCGCGCCCCCGTTCGTATGTTCAGTACATGGAAGGAAACAGGGAACGGGTTTCTCCGCTCGCGGAAAAGCACCGCGGCAGGCGGATCGGGATTCTCTCGCCGGTGGCCTGGAGGACGCCTCCGCACCGGTACGGAGCGTGGGAGACGGTGGCGAGCAACATCACCGAAGGGCTCGTCGCGAACGGCTGGGACGTCACCCTTTTCGCCACCGCCGATTCGCAGACCGCCGCGAAACTGCACGCCGTCATCCCCCGAGGCTACGAAGAGGACCGGACCCAGGATCCCAAGGTCAGCGAATACCTGCACATCTCGGAATGTTTCGAGCACGCGGGCGAGTTCGACCTGCTCCACTGCCACTACGACTTCATGGCGCTCACCTACTCGCGACTGGTTTCGACCCCGGTCCTGACCACGATTCACGGATTCTCGTCGCCGAAGATCCTGCCCGTATACCGGAAGTACGACAACGTCTTCTACGTATCGATCAGCGACTCCGACCGGAACCCGGATCTCGACTATCTCGCCACGGTCTACAACGGGGTAGACCTCGCCCTGCACCCGTTCTTCCCGGAAGGAGGAGACAACCTTGTCTTTCTCGGCCGGATCCATCCCGACAAGGCCCCGCACCTGGCCATCGAGACCGCACGGCGGAGCGGACGTCGGCTCGTCATCGCCGGGCTCATCCAGGATGCGGACTACTTCCGGGAAAAGGTGCAGCCGCACATCGACGAGAAGCAGATCAGCTACATCGGTCACGTGGGACCCGACGAACGGTCGGAGTTGCTGGCGAACGCCTGTGCGGTGCTTCATCTGAACGAGCTGCCCGAACGCTTCGGCCTGGTCATGGCGGAAGCGAACGCCTGCGGTACGCCGGTCATCGCCATGGACCGCGGTTCCTGCCGGGAGGTGATCGAGCACGGGAAGACGGGATTCCTCGTCGAATGATGTCGAGGGTGCGGTGGGAGCCCTGGACCGGATCCCGGAAATCGACCGGCGGGCCTGCCGGGAACGGGTCGAACGGCTCTTCTCCCGGGAAGCCATGGTGGCGGGGTACGAACGGGTGTACGACCGGATCTTCGAGCAGAGATCGGCAGATGGAATGAACGAAACCAGGGGCATCGTCTCACAAGAAGGAGAAGGATATGCGGAACGAAGACCTCGATAAACGATCGGAGCAGTCCGACCTGCCCGGGAAACCGGCATCCTGGTGGATCGACTCGGCCGAAGCGACTGCCTACCCGACCCTTTCGGGAGAGATCACGGTCGACGCTGCGGTGGTCGGCGGGGGAATCGTCGGGGTGACGACGGCGCTCCTGCTCAAGCAGGCAGGGTTCACCGTCGCGCTCATCGAAGCGGACCGGGTCGGCCGCGGCGTGACCGGCCGGACGACCGCCAAGATCACCTCGCTTCACACTCTGATCTACGCGACCCTCATCCGGGAATACGGAGAGGAGCGGGCACGGATGTACGCGGAGGCGAACCAGAGCGCGATCGACCGGATGGAAGGGCTGGTTCGGGACCTGAAGATCGACTGCGATTTCGTCCGACTCCCCTTCTCCACGTTCGCCGAATCGGACGAGACACGGAAGCAGGTCGAGGAAGAGGTGCAGGCGGCGCAGCGGCTCGGCCTGCCGGCCTCGTTCGAAGAGCGGATACCGCTGCCGGTCGACTCCCGCGGTGCGGTCCGGTTCGAAGGACAGGCGCAGTTTCATCCGGTCCGGTACCTGGATGCGCTCGCGAAGCGGATTCCCGGCGACGGGAGCCACGTGTTCGAGGGCTCACGCGTGGTAAACATCGAGGAGGGCAGCCCCTGCCGGGTTTCGACCGCCGGCGGGACGGTCCGGGCGGGGGACGCGGTCGTCGCCACTCACTACCCGATCGCCGCGAGGAAGGACTTCTATTTCGCCCGGCTCTACCCCGAGAACCACTACGTTCTCGGCGCGCTCCTCTCAGAGCCGTTTCCGAAGGGGATGTACATCAGTGCGGAGCACGACGGCTGCGCCTACCGGGCGGCTCCGACGCCTCAGGGAGATCTCCTGATCCTGACGCTCGGGGACCATCACAAGACCGGGCAGGGCGGGGACAACCTCGCATACTATCGGAAAGGAATCGAATACGCCCGGAACAGGCTCCGGGTCCGCTCGATCGAATACCGGTGGTCCACCCAGGGCATCCACACCCGCGATCACGTCCCGTACATCGGCCGGCTCGATTCGAGCACCCGGCATCTGTTCACGGCAACGGGATTCCAGGCATGGGGAATGAGCACCGGAACGGTCGCCGCGGAGATTCTCTCGGACCTGATCCAGCGGAAGGAGAATCCCCGGGCGCCGGTCTTCGACCCGACCCGCCGGAAACCGCTCTCGACCGTCTCGACCTTCCTGAAGGAGAACCTGAACGTCGGCAAGGCATTCGTCGGCGGTTACTTCACGGTCCCCCGGAAGGAGCTTTCCGACATCGGCCCGGGTTCCGGAAAGGTGATCCGGAAGGAAGGAGACTACATCGGCGTGTACCGGGACGATGCGGGTGAGCTGCACGGGGTGGAGCCGGTCTGCACCCATCTCGGGTGCGTGGTATCCTGGAACAACGCCGAGCGGACCTGGGACTGCCCCTGCCACGGCTCGCGCTTCTCGCCGACCGGTGAGGTGCTTCATTCCCCGACGGCGAAAAATCTCAAACGCGTGGAGCTTCGGGAGGAGACGGAGGAAGACCGGGCGGCGGGGTGAGCGGCCTGCGGCACGACGCGGGGAGGAGCGAGCGGAGAATCGCGGCCCCTACTCCATCTGCCCGCCCCGGGCCAGCAGCCCGAGATCGAGCTGATCCGAAGGCCGGACATCCGCCTTGAGGATCGACTCCATCTGGTCGCGCGTCCACCGGTCATCCTCTTCGGTATTCGAGGCGAAGCAGTCGTCGGGGACGTAGAGCCAGTAGTCGCGCATGTAGGCGTCGTTGGCGGTGAAGAGCACGCAGATGTTGCCCGCCATGCCGGTCATGATCAGTGTCCGGATTCCGAGCGAGCCGAGGAGCGGCTCGAGGGTCGTCGAGTAGAATCCGGAGTGCTTCGGCTTCAGGACGAAGTAGTCGTCGGGGTCGGGCCGAAGGATTTCGGCGATCGGAGCGCCGCGGGTTCCGTCGTCGATGACGTGGCGGATGAGGCCCGGGAAATCGCTCCGCCAGCGGCCGAAGTTGTCGTTCACGTAGATGACCGGAATCTCGGCTTCCCGGGCACGGCGCTTCAGCTCGCGGATCCTCCGCGCCATCGGAACGGCGCGCTCGGCGAGCGACTGTGCACCCGGAAAATCGAGATCGTTGATCAGGTCGATCAGCAGCAGCGCCGCTTCGGACCGCTCCGGCTGCTCCCCGTAGAGGTCGGTGCTTCGGGTCGGCATCGGTTCCCCCCCTCCATCCGGTTCAGTATCCCAGGGTCGAAGCGAGCCAGCGTTCCGCCTCCTCCACGCTCCACCCCCTGCGCCGCGCGTAGTCCGCAACCTGGTCCTTCAGGATCCGGCCGACGCTGAAGTAGGCGCTCTCGGGATGTGCATAAATGTACCCACAGACCGAGGCCTCCGGCCACATCATGAAGCTCTCGGTCAGCCGGATTCCGGTCCGGTGCTCCACGTCCATCAGGCGGAAAATGTCCCGCTTCTCGGTGTGGTCCGGACAGGGCGGATAGCCGGGGGCCGGACGGATGCCGGAGTACTTCACCGCGAAGAGATCGGCCGCAGAAAGCGATTCGTCGGGGGCGTAGCCCCACCACCGGGTCCGAAGCCGTTCGTGGAGCCGTTCGGCGAATGCCTCGGCAAACCGTTCGGCCAGCACCTTCACCATGATCACCGCATAATCGTCGCCCTGCTTCTCGTAGCGGGCCGCGAGATCGTCGAGCCCCATGCCGCCGGTGACGGCGAAGAAGCCCATCCAGTCGTCGACGCCGCTTCCCTTCCGGGCGAGGAAGTCGGAGAGCGAGATATAGTAGTCGACTTTCTCCTTGAGCCGCTGCTGCCGGAGGGTGGGGATGGTCAGGAGCGTGTCCTTCCGGGTCTCGTCGGCGTAGACCTCGATATCGTCGCCGTCGAGGCTCGCCGCGGGATAGATCCCGATCATACCGTTGCAGGAGAGGCTCCCCTCCCGCACGATGCGGTCCACCATCCTGCGGGCGTCGTCGTAGAGCTTCCGCGCCTCGTCTCCGTACTTCGGATCGTCGAGAACCTCCGGAAAACGCCCCTGCATCTCCCATGCGTAGAAGAAGAACGTCCAGTCGATGTATTCGGCAATCTCGTCGAGGGGATACTCGGTAAAGCTCTGGGGACCGAGCACCGCGGGGCGGACCGGCCGGAAGCTCTCAAAGTCGGGCCGGAACCGCTTCGCCCGCGCCTCCTCGATCGGCAGGTACTCCATCACCGTCGACTTTTCGCTGCGCTTGCGGCGGATGTCCTCGTACTCCTCGCGGATTTTCTCCGCGTAGGTTTCCCGCGTCCCTTTCTGCATCATCTGCCCGGCAACCCCGACTGCGAGGGAGGCGTCCTTCACGTGGATGACCGGCCCCGAGTAGGCAGGCTCGATCTTCACCGCCGTATGCACTTTGCTGGTGGTCGCCCCGCCGACAAGAAGCGGTACGGTGAATCCCTGCTTCTCCATTTCGGAGGCCACGTGCACCATTTCGTCCAGGCTCGGGGTGATGAGCCCCGACAGCCCGATGATGTCCGCCCCGATCTCCCGCGCCTTCGCGAGGATGTCGTCGCAGGGCACCATCACCCCCAGGTCCACGATCTCGTAGTTGTTGCACTGGAGCACGACCCCGACGATATTCTTCCCGATGTCGTGAACGTCGCCCTTCACCGTGGCGAGCAGGATCTTCCCCTTCCCCCCGATCCCGGACTGCAGCTGGTCCTCCATGAACGGGAGCAGGTATCCGACCGCGGCCTTCATCACCCGCGCGCTCTTTACCACCTGCGGCAGGAACATCTTCCCCGAACCGAACAGGTCGCCCACCACGTTCATGCCGTCCATGAGCGGCCCCTCGATCACCGGAAGCGGCGCGCCGAGCGCGAGCCGGCACTCCTCCACGTCCTCCTCCACGAACCGGGAGATCCCCTTCACCAGGGAATGCGTCAGCCGCTCCCCGACCGGACGCTCCCGCCAGGACAGGTCCTCCTGCCGCTCCTTTCCCGTGGCGACCACGGTCTCGGCGAGCTCGAGGAGCCGGTCGGTCGCGTCGTCGCGCCGGTCAAGCAGCACGTCCTCCACCCGCTCCCGAAGATCGGGGTCGATCTCGTCGTACACGGCGAGCTGCCCGGCGTTCACGATGCCCATGTCCATGCCCGCGCGGATCGCATGGTAGAGGAAGACCGAATGCATCGCCTCGCGCACCGCATCGTTGCCCCGGAAGCTGAAGGAGACGTTGCTCACCCCGCCGCTGATCTTCACATACGGGAGTTCCTTCTTGATTCTCCCGGTCGCCTCGATGTAGTCGATCGCGTAGCGGCGGTGCTCCTCGATTCCCGTTCCCACCGCGAAGATATTCGGGTCGAAGATGATGTCCTCCGGCGGAAACCCGGCCTCCGTCAGCAGCTCATAGCTCCGGCGGCACACCGCGAGCCGCCGCTCCAGGCTGTCGGCCTGCCCCTTCTCGTCGAATGCCATCACCACCGTCGCGGCGCCGTACTGCCGCACCAGCCGGGCCTTGCGGAGGAACTCCTCCTCCCCTTCCTTCATGCTGATGGAGTTCACGATGCCCTTGCCCTGCAGGCACTTGAGCCCGGCCTCGATCACCTCCCAGCGGGACGAGTCGACCATGATCGGCACCCGGCTGATCTCCGGCTCGGTCGCGAGCAGGTTGAGATAGCTCGTCATCTCCTTCGCCGAGTCGAGCATCGCCTCGTCCATGTTCACGTCGAGAATCTGCGCCCCGTTCTCCACCTGCTCCCGGGCCACATCCAGGGCTTCTTCGTGCTTCCCGTCCCGGATGAGCCGGGCGAACTTCCGCGATCCCGTCACGTTCGCCCGTTCGCCCACGTTCACGAAGAGCATCTCCTCCCGCATCACCAGGGGTTCCAGTCCGCTGAACACGGTCCGGTGCGGATTCGCCGGAACCGTTCGCGGCACGAGTCCCTCGACGCCCCGGACGATGGCGCGGACATGGTCCGGCGTGGTGCCGCAGCAGCCGCCCACGACGTTCACCGCACCTTCCTCGGCCAGGCTGCGGATAACCTTCGCCATGAACTCCGGGCTGTGGTCGTACTCGCCGAACTCGTTCGGCAGCCCCGCGTTCGGGTGCGTGCTCACCCGGGTCCAGGCGACCCCTGCGATCTCCTCGACATAGCGCTTGAGCTGGTCCGCCCCGAGGGCGCAGTTCAGTCCCACCGAGAACGGCTCGGCGTGCGAAACCGAGTACCAGAATGCCTCGGCCGTCTGTCCCGAGAGGGTCCGGCCCGAAAGGTCGGTGATGGTCCCGGAGATCATGACGGGCAGCTCGACCCCCGTTTCCCGGAAGACTTCCTTCACCGCAAAAATGGCCGCCTTGGCGTTGAGCGTGTCGAACACGGTCTCGATCATCAGGATATCGACGCCGCCCTCGATCAGCCCGCGCGCCGCCTCCGCGTAGCTCGCCGCGAGCCCGTCGAAGGTGATCGTCCGGTAACCGGGGTTGTTCACGTCGGGCGAGAGCGACAGGGTCCGGCTCGTCGGCCCCAGAATCCCGGCCACGAATCTCGGCCTGCCCGGCTCGTCCCGCTCCGTGCGATCGGCGGCGAGGCGCGCCACATGGGCGGCGTGGCGGTTCAGTTCCGGGACCAGGTGCTCCAGGCCGTAATCCGCCTGGGAGACGGAGGTGGAGTTGAAGGAGTTGGTCTCGATGATGTCGGCTCCCGCTTCGAGCATGTCGAGGTGGATGCCGTAGATCACTTCCGGGCGGGTGATGCAGAGCAGATCGTTGTCGCCGCGGTAGGCTTTTCCGTCCTGCAGACGCAGATCCGGCACCGGGAGGAACTCCGTCCCGTCGTCGAGCCGGTCGACCCGCCCCCGGCCCCGGAACTCCTCCTCGCCCAGCCGGAACCTCTGGATCATCGTGCCCATCGCACCGTCCAGCACCAGGATCCGTTGTGCCGCGAGTTTCTCCAGAAGTTCCTTCCGCTCCGTACTGTTCGCCACCGTCCCCTCCGCATTCGTCAGCGTTTCTCCGACAAGGATATAGAAATTGCGGAGGAAGGAAAAGCCGCCCCCTACTCCGGAACCAGCCAGAGCGTCTGCCACGGCTCAAGCTCGATTCTCCCCCCCGTCGCGGCGGGAACGATCCCCCGGCCCGTGATCAGGTCCCGGAGCGGCTGCTGCCCGGGCCCGGGAAACGACTCCCCGAGCCGGCCCGGATCGAACCGGATCCGTTCGCCGCCGCAGTTGTGCAGGCACAGGACCCGCTCGCCGCCGTCGGGAGCAACGCGGATCACGGCGAACAGTCCGCCGCCGGCATCGGGAACGATCATGCCGCCGGCCGGATGAAAGGCCGCGCTCCGGCGCCTCGCATCGAGCAGCTGCCGGTAGCCGTCGAAGACGAGCCGCGGGAGACTCCCGGCTTCCGAGATCCGCCGGACCGTCTCCCGGAGATCGAGTTTCTCCCGGTTGATGCTCCGGTTCATCCCGGTTTCCCGGACACAGCCGGGGCAGTTCCCGGAGCCCAGGATGCTGTGAACGTAGATGCCCGGCACGCCGGGGAGCGCCAGCATGATCGCCTGGCTCGCGAGGAACTGCGATGCCCGCACAGCGTCGGATGCCTGCGGATCGGTGACGGCATCGCGGTAGTTCACGTTCAGCTCGTAGGGGATCTCCCCCTCCGCCGTCGCCTTGTACGAGACGAGCCCTCCCCGCTCGCGGACCCCCCGGATCAGGGCCTCGAGCTCTTCCGCGCTCAGGATGCCCCTGGCGGGCAGGACTCCGATTCCGTCGTGGGAGGCGAGAAAGTTGAAGAACGAGGTGCCCGGGGCGAGCGGCGGAAGCGACCGCGCCCAGTCCCGCAGATGCGAGGCATCCCCGGAGAGGAACGTATGCAGGACCAGCGGCGGCAGCGGGAACTGGTAGACCAGGTGCGCCTCGTCGCCGTCGCCGAAATAGGAAAGGTTCTCCTCGTGCGGAACGTTGGTCTCGGTGATCAGCGTCACCCAGGGAGCCGCCTCCTCGATCACGGTGCGAAAGAGCCGGACCACCGCATGGGTTTTCGGATGATGGATGGATGGATGGCCGATCTCTTTCCAGAGATACGCGATGGCATCCAGCCGGACGATCTGAGCGCCCTGTTCGATGAAGAAGAGGAAAATCCGGATCATCTCCAGCAGCACCTCCGGCTCCTCGAAGTTCAGGTCCACCTGATCCGCGCTGAAGGTGGTCCACACCGACTGATCGTCCCGGGCGGTCCGGAACGGCGTCAGAAGCGGATGGGTCCGGGGCCGGGCGATCATCGAGACATCCGTTCCCGGCGGGACGGTGATGAACCAGTTTTCGTACCGTTCCTCTCCGGCGAGAAAACCGCGGAACCATCGGCTTTCGGCGGAGCAGTGATTCAGCACGAGATCGACCATGAGCCGGAACGACGATCCGATCCGCCGGATGTCCCCCAGTCCTCCCCAACCCTCGTGCACCGCCCGATAATCGATGATCGAGAAGCCGTCGTCGGATGAATAGGGAAAAAACGGCAGGATGTGGACGCCGCTGACCGCTCCGCGGAGGAAACGGTCCAGAAAATCGTACAGCACCGCAAGAGGCGGTCTTCCGTCCTCCCGGAACTGATCGCCGTACGTGATGAGGACGGCATCCGCTTCCGTGAGCGGGAGATCGCCGCTTCTTCCGGGCTCCACCGCGGTCCGGGGGGGCACCAGGTGCGGCTTCCGTTCGGCCAGCAGCTCCTCCAGCCGCCCGGCCGTCCGTTTTCCGGCTTCATCTCCGTAGAGGTACTGCAGCAATCGATCCGCACGCTCCATTTCGCCTCCTTCCGCCCCCGAGCAGGGAGTTCTCTGGACAGTGCCGCCGCTATCCGGTATCTATAGTAAATAAGATCTTCGAGAAAGGTTGTCCCGTGCATGCGCTGACCGTTTTCCACTACCATCTTCTTCCCGGCGGCGTGACGGAAGTCATCAAGAAAGCCTCGATCGCGATTCTCTCCCGTATTCCCGAAGTGGAGCGGATCGAGCTGGTCACCGGCAGACCCGCGAACGGCGATGCGGTACTCGAGGAGATCCGCGCCGAGCTGCCGGGGCCTCGGCGAGGCGATATCTCCCTGACGATTCTCCCGCAGATCGACTATGCCGAACATGGCGGCGGTGACACCTGGCAGCAGATCGCCGAGACGCTCCGCCGGCGATGGTCGGCCCCGGGTACCGTGTGGTGGGTGCACAACTACCACCTCGGGAAGAATCCCGCGTTCACCCGGGCGCTCATCGAGTCGATCCGGACCGATCCGTCCCGCAGGGCGGTTTTCCAGGTCCACGATTTCCCGGAGAGCTCCCGCTACGAAAATCTCCGGCAGCTCCGGGAGACGACCGGATCGGACCTGTATCCCGCCTCTCCCGGCCTGCGGTATGCGGTCATCAACGACCGGGACCGGCAGCTCCTGACCGACGCCGGCATTCCCGAACCGCTGGTGGTTCCGCTCCCCAATCCGGTGAGCGTACCGGAACTTCCCTCCCTCGCCCCGGCTTCCCGAGCGGCGATCCGCCGGGAGATGGCCGCCGCTTCGTCCCGCTTTCTCCCGGCTTCGCCGCTCCTGGTCTATCCGGTGCGGACGATCCGCCGGAAGAACGTCCTCGAGGCCGCCCTGCTCGCCGCCGCGTCGGATCCGCCGCTGAACCTGCTCGTCACCCTGCCCGGGGTGTCGGGACCGGAGAAGCCCTATTCGGACCTGGTGGAAGGAGCCTACCGCGAGGGACTGATTCCCGGAGTATGGGGGGCGAATCTCCCGCCGCACCTCGGGTTTCGCGATACGCTGGCCGCCTCGGACCTCGTCGTCTCCTCCTCGGTGCAGGAAGGGTTCGGATACCTGTTCGCCGAATCCGTCGCATGGGGAAAGCCCCTGTTCGCCCGGCAGCTGGACGTCGCCGGCCAGTTCGCGCCCCTGTTCGACGGCTACCCGGCGTACCTCTACGACCGGCTCATGGTTCCACTCACCCGCCGGCAGCGGGACGAGGCGAAGGCCGCCTACCGGCAGAAGATCGCCTCGCTGCATACCCTTGTCCCGGAGGAGTATCTCGCCGCGGCGCAAGCGGCGCTGCTGCGGATGTTCTCCCGGGAATGCGCCGACGTTTCCTTCCTCTCCGCCGCCGAACAGCTGCGGATCCTGCGGGACCTCGCCCGCGGCCTCGCCCTCGGCGGCATGGCCGGGGAGATCCGGGACCTGAACCGCGAGACGTTCGCAGCCCTGCGGCGCCTGGCGTTCCGGGAGCCGGCGGGAAACATGCCGGCCGGGCCCGGTGCCGGTACCTGCGTCGACGGAACCGCCGTCGATTTCCCGGCCTCCGGCCGGACGACCACCGGCCGTGCCCGGGTGGAGCGGCTCTTCGGGAGCGATGCCTACGCGGAGCGGGTGCGGCGGCTCCTTGCCGGCCTCGCCAAGGCGCTCCCGACGGAGGCGCTCCCGGTGGCTGCCGCCGGTTCCGGCGTCCACGAGCGCCTCGTCGCGGCATTCGCCCGGCCGGAACAGATGCGGCTCCTGCTCGGGTGACGGTACCGGCAGCGGTTTTTCCCATACGGTTCAGACGGAATTCCCCCTTCGAACCCCCGAAATGAACGCATACCCGGCCGTTCCCAGCGGAACCCGGTACAATTCGCCACCTTCCGATCGACTTTCACCCTTGAACTGCATTGGAATTCCGGGTATAGTGGAAAAAATCTTCAATTACAAGAGGATAGATATGTCATCAAAATCCATGGTTACCATTGACGGGAATACCGCGGCGGCATATGTCGCGCATGCCCTCAATGAGGTAATTGCGATTTATCCGATCACCCCTTCGTCTCCCATGGGCGAGCTCTCGGATGAATACTCCGCCCAGGGCAGAAAGAACATCTGGGGATCCGTTCCGCACGTCATCGAGATGCAGTCCGAAGGCGGGCGCCGCGGGTGCCGTTCACGGAGCACTTTCCACCGGCGCGCTGACCACCACGTTCACCGCGTCCCAGGGCCTCCTGCTCATGATCCCGAACATGTACAAGATCGCAGGCGAGCTCACCCCGACCGTGTTCCACATCGCCGCCCGTGCGCTCGCAGCCCAGGCGCTCTCGATCTTCGGCGACCATACCGACGTCATGGCCGCCCGCGCGACCGGCTTCGCGATGCTCTCCTCCAACTCGATCCAGGAAGTGATGGATATCGCACTGATCTCCACATGCCGCGACCCTGGAGTCCCGGATCCCGTTTCTGCACTTCTTCGACGGTTTCCGGACCAGCCACGAAGTCCAGAAGGTGGAAGAGATCTCCTACGAGATCATGCGGCAACTGATCGACGACGAGCGGGTCCAGGCGCATCGCCAGCGCGGCTCTGAACCCCGAGCACCCGGTGATCCGCGGAACCAGCCAGAACCCGGACGTATATCTTCGCCGGCCCGTGAGACGGTCAACAAGTACTACGACGCGACTCCCGGCATCGTCCAGAAGACCATGGACGACTTCGCCAAGCTCGACCGGCCGACAGTACCGGCTCTTCGACTATGTCGGCGCTCCCGACGCCGAACGGGTCGTCGTCATCATGGGCTCCGGCGCCGAGACCATGGAAGAAACCGTCGAGCACCTGGTCAAGCAGGGCGAAAAGGTCGGCATGATCAAAGTCCGCCTCTTCCGGCCCTTCGACGTCGAGGACATCATCGATGCGATCCCCGCCAGCGTGAAGGCGATCGCGGTGCTCGACCGCACCAAGGAGCCCGGTTCGCTCGGCGAGCCGCTCTACGAAGATGTCCGGACCGCGATCGGCGAAGCGATGGCCGCCGGAAACACCGAAATTCGCATCCTATCCGAAGGTGATCGGCGGCCGCTACGGCCTCGGCTCCAACGAGTTCACCCCCGCCATGGTGCAAGGCGGTCCTCGACGACCTGACGAAGCCGGCGCCGAAAAATCACTTCACCATCGGCATCAACGACGATGTAACCGGCACCAGCCTCGATCTACGACCCGCAGTTCAGTACCGAAACCGGCGACGCGTTCACCGCGGTCTTCTACGGACTCGGATCCGACGGTACGGTCGGCGCAAACAAGAACTCCATCAAGATCATCGGTGACGAAACCGACAACTATGCCCAGGGATATTTCGTCTACGACTCCAAGAAAGCGGGCGCGACCACCGTGTCGCATCTCCGCTTCGGAAAGAGTCCCATCCTCAGCACCTACCTGATCAAAAAGGCCAACTTCCTCGCCTGCCACAAGTTCGGCTTCCTCGAAAAGTACGACATGCTGAGCCTGCTCAAGGAGGCGGAACGTTCCTCCTCGCCTCCCCGTACGGGAAGGACGAGATCTGGGAGCAGCTCCCGGTCGAGGTGCAGAAGCAGATCATCGACAAGAAGCTGAAGTTCTACGTCATCGACGCGTTCAAGATCGCCGAAGAAGTCGGCATGGGAGCGCGGATCAACATCATCATGCAGACCGCCTTCTTCAAGATCTCCGGCGTTCTGCCCGAGGAGCAGGCGATCGAGCTGATCAAGGACTCGATCAAGAAGACCTACGGCAAGAAGGGCGAGGAGATCGTCCGGAAGAACATACGAGGCGGTCGAGCTCGCCATGGCCCGGATCGAGAAGGTCGACTACCCGGACAAGCACCGTCGGCGACCGGCACATCCTGCGCGCCGGTGTCCCCGCCGACGCGCCGGAGTTCGTCAAGCGACATGACCGGAGAGATCATCGCTGGCCGCGGCGACAGTGCTCCCGGTCAGCGAAGCTGCCCGACGACGGCACCTATCCCGACCGGTACGACGAAGTACGAGAAGCGGAACATCGCCGAGCAGATCCCCGTGTGGCTGCCCGAAGTCTGCATTCAGTGCGGCGACTGCTCGGCGGTCTGCCCGCACGCCACCATCCGGATGAAGGCCTACGACCCCGCAGCACCTCGCCAGCGCTCCTGAGACCTTCAAGAGCACCGGGGCCAAGGGCAAGGAGTTCGACGGGCTGAAGTTCACCATCCAGGTCGCTCCCGAGGACTGCACCGGCTGCGGAGCCTGCGTGAACATCTGCCCCGCGATCGAAGAAGGTCGACGGACGAGAAGACCGGCCGAAAAGCGATCAACATGGAACCCCAGCCGCCGCTGCGCGAACCGGAGCGCGGTGAACTGGGAGTTCTTCCTCGACCTGCCGCAGCACCGACTCGCACGCTGATCAAGCGGAACACCACCAAGGGCTCCCAGCTCCTGCGAGCCGCTCTTCGAGTTCTCCGGCGCCTGCGCCGGCTGCGGTGAGACCCCGTACGTGAAGCTCATGAGCCAGCTCTTCGGCGACCGGGCGATCATCGCCAACGCCACCGGCTGTTCCTCGATCTACGGCGGAAACCTGCCCACCACGCCCTACACCACCCGGAAGGACGGCGAGGCCCCGCCTGGTCGAACTCGCTCTTCGAGGACGCCGCGGAGTTCGGTCTCGGGTTCCGGCTCACCACCGACAAGCTCGAAGGAATATGCCGCGGAGCTCGTCGAACGCGAGATCGTCGAACGGAACCTGGGGATCGACACCGGGCTCCTCACGAACATCCGCGACAATCCGCCAGGCGAGCAGGCAGAGATCGAGAATCAGCGGCAGTGGGTCATCGATCTGAAGAAGGCGCTCGCGAAGCAACGACAGTCCCGAAGCGAAGGACTTCCTTCGGTGGCCGACGACCTCATCAAGCGGTCGGTCTGGATCTTCGGCGGAGACGGCTGGGCGTACGACATCGGGTTCGGCGGACTCGACCACGTGATGGCCTCGGGCCGTAACGTGAACGTCCTGGTCATGGATACCGAGGTGTACTCCAATACCGGCGGACAGATGTCCAAAGCGACCCCGACGGGCGCCATCGCGAAGTTCGCCGCCGCGGGCAAGACGCTCTGAAGAAAAAAGACCTCGGCATGATGATCATGAGCTACGGGTACGTCTACGTGGCCCGGATCGCGATGGGCTACAACCGGATCCAGACCATCAAGGCGCTCCTCGAGGCGGAAGCCTACGACGGTCCGTCGATCATCATCGCCTACTCGCACTGTATCGCGCACGGAATCGACATGGCGAAGGGAATGGACCAGCAGAAGGCAGCCGTGACCTGCGGGGATGTGGCCGCTGTACCGCTACAATCCCGAGCTCGCCGAACGAAGGGAAGAACCCCTTCACCCTGGACAGCCGGGAGCCTTCGACGGACATCTCCGAGTACATGTACAACGAGATCCGGTACCGGTCGCTCAAGCAGGCGAAGCCCGAACGGGCGGCGGCACTTCTCGAGAAGACTCGGAAGAACATCAAGGACCAGTACGACCAGTACAAGTACCTGGCGGACCGGCCGTTCTGATCCTCAGAACTGGCGGAGGCCGCCTGGCTTCGGGCTGCCCTCTCGAGTGCGCTTCCGGACCCGGCGCTTCTGCCGACAACTGAGGCGAACAGGATCCTGAAA
This sequence comes from uncultured Spirochaetota bacterium, assembly GCA_963728215.1. Lineage (GTDB taxonomy): Bacteria > Spirochaetota > Spirochaetia > CAVSJD01 > CAVSJD01 > CAVSJD01. The sequence continues at coordinate 63,244 of CAVSJD010000001.1, forward strand.
TACGAAAGGCCCGGCTGCTGCCGGGCCTTTTTCATGTTCCCATATCCTCATAGTTACCCGATCATGATTTCCTCGTCCGGATAATCCACCAGCCGCTCGAGATGCCGGGTGGGTACCGGCATCGCCATGGTGATAAGCCCGATTCTTCCCGCGAACATCGTTCCGATGATCACCAGTTTCCCGAGCGTGCTCAACTGTGCGGTTATTCCCAGCGACAGCCCAACGGTCCCGAACGCGGAAATCGTTTCGAAGGCGATCTCGATAAAGCTCTTCCCACCGGAAGCCATTCCATCTGCATGCTCGGTGATCGTAAGCAGCAGCATGGCGGTGAACATGACGATACCGGCCTTCACGATGAACGTGCTCGCTCGCGAGAGCAGTGCCGCATTGAGCTTTCGTCCCATCACCCGGGCATCACCATTCCGGTCGGTTCCTTTCACCGCAAGGAGCAGCACCAGGAAAAACGTCGTCACCTTGACGCCACCGGAAATCGACCCGGGTGCGCCGCCGATAAACATGAGCAGACCGGAAAACACTTTGGATGGGATCGTCAGATCGGACATGGGAACGGTATTGAAACCGGCGGTTCGGGGGGTCACCGACAGGAAGAGCGCGTTCACGATCCGGGAGAATAGCGGCATTCCATCGAGAACCTGGTGCTCTTCGATCGCGAAGAAAAACAGGAATCCCATTACGATAAGGCCGCCCGTCATCATCAGGACGATCTTCGAATGCACGGACAGCCGATGCCTCCGGTACCGAATATCCCGGTAGATTTCCTGAATCACGATGAAGCTGATGCCTCCGGCGATGATCAGCACCATGATGACGGCCATGACGGGGATGTTCCCCGAAAACCTTTCCAGATTCGTCGTAAAGAGCGAGAAGCCCGCATTGCAGAAAGCGGAAATCGAGTGGAAAACGGACAGGAAAACCGGGCGCTCGAAGCCTGCCGCCCGGAAACTGAAGTAGAGGACGACCGCCCCGACCAGTTCGATCCCCAACGTCATCAGAACGATATTCCTGATGATCCTGATCGGATCGTGTTCGACCACATCGAGGTAGTAGCCGCTGAAGATCTCCTGGTAATGAAGGGATACCCTCTGTCCCGGCAGGAAGAGGAACATGGTCGTGAATGTTATAAGCCCCAACCCGCCGAACTGGATCAGAAGCAGAATGACGACCTGCCCGAATGTGCTGTACAGGGCCGTATCGACGGTGATCAGTCCGGTTACGCACACGGCGGAAACGGAAGTGAAGAACGCGTCGATGAACGGCAGCGCCGATTCTCCTTTCCATGAGAACGGCAGGCCCAACAGCACGGTACCGATTGCGATGAGACCCAGGAAATACGTGAGCAGGAGAACCTTGTCGAAGGGGACAGACTTCCGCATGGCGCTAAACGTACCAGATGTGCAGCATTCTGGCAAGTTGCGTCGCTACCGTCCAGAAGCCGCCGTTCGGCGATGCCGACTGCGCGTGTGCGAACCCCGAAGAGCAGCACGATCAGTGAAAGAATCGTACTGGAATGAAACAGCTGGTTTTTTCGAAGGTGATTGAAATTTTTGACAGCTCAGTTGGATGCGGAAGAATAGAATCGCGACACAGGGGAAATCGGCAGTAACAGCTTGCGGAGGATGAGGAGAAAAGAAAAAGCCTGGCGACGACCTACTCTCCCACCCCGCAGGGCAGTACCATCGGCGCAGGAGGGCTTAACTTCCGTGTTCGGAATGGGAACGGGTGGGACCCCTCCGCAGTGGTCACCAGGCTACTATTTACCTTTCTCTGTCAAATCCGCCCACGCTCCGCACACCGAGAGGTATGCGGGTCGCCTCCGCAGCCCGCGCACAAGGGGCCGCGGCGCCTCTTCGCCCAGGGGGGGAAGAAGGGGGAAGGGGTACAGCAAAATATGGTCAAGCCTCACGACCGATTAGTACTGGTCGGCTGAATGCGTTACCGCACGTACACCGCCAGCCTATCAACCAGATCTTCTCTCTGGTGTCTTCAGGGGTCTTATAGACCCAGGGATGGCTCATCTTGAGGAGGGCTTCCCACTTAGATGCCTTCAGCGGTTATCCCGTCCGAACTTGGCTACCCAGCGGTTACCCTTGGCAGGATAACTGGTACACCAGAGGTTCGTCCACTCCGGTCCTCTCGTACTAAGAGCAGCTCCTCTCAACCATCCAACGCCTGTGGCAGATAGGGACCGAACTGTCTCGCGACGTTCTGAACCCAGCTCACGTACCGCTTTAATTGGCGAACAGCCAAACCCTTGGGACCTGCTCCAGCCCCAGGATGCGATGAGCCGACATCGAGGTGCCAAACCCTGCCGTCGATGTGAACTCTTGGGCAGGATCAGCCTGTTATCCCCGGAGTACCTTTTGTCCGTTAAGTGACGGCGCTTCCACTCGCTACCGCCAGATCACTAAGACCTACTTTCGTACCTGCTCGACTTGTCAGTCTCGCAGTCAAGCTTCCTTCTGCCTTTACACTTTCACCCTGATTTCCAACCAGGGCAAGGAAACCTTCGCGCGCCTCCGTTACTCTTTAGGAGGCGACCGCCCCAGTCAAACCGCCCACCTGACAGTGTCCCCCATCCGGATAACGGACCAGGGTTAGACACCTAAACTACCAAGGGTGGTATTTCACCAGTGGCTCCACGCAGCCTAACGACCACGCTTCTCAGCCTCCCACCTATCCTACACATGGTAGCCCAAGTGTCAGTGCCAGGCTACAGTAAAGGTTCACGGGGTCTTTCCGTCTAACCACAGGTAACCGGTATCTTCACCGGTACTCCAATTTCACCGGGTCTCGCGTTGAGACAGCGCCCAAGTCGTTACACCATTCGTGCGGGTCGGAACTTACCCGACAAGGAATTTCGCTACCTTAGGACCGTTATAGTTACGGCCGCCGTTTACTGGGGCTTCAATTCAGAGCTTCGCGCGGCCGAAGCCCGCTAACCCCTCCTCTTAACCTTCCAGCACCGGGCAGGTGTCAGCCCCTATACGTCGTGTTGCCACTTCGCAGAGACCTGTGTTTTTGGTAAACAGTCGCTTGGGCCATTTCTCTGCAACCTCCTGGAAACTTTAACATCCCCCGAAGGCCATACTTCTCCCGAAGTTACGTATGTAATTTGCCGAGTTCCTTAACGCGAGTTCTCCCGAGCGCCTTCGCATTCTCAGCTCGCCCACCTGTGTCGGTTTACGGTACGGTCCCTTCTGGCCACACCTGAGGGATTATTTCTCGGCACCTTGACTCCACCCGCTTCGCACACTCCGTAGAGCGGCTCGCCTTCCCGGCTCACCTCTGGGGGCGGATTTGCCTACCCCCATCAACGGCTCGCGCGGTTAGACCGGGACTACCGTCGCCCGGCCGGACTTCGCCTCATGCGTCATCCCATCGAAACCAGAAGAGGTACGGGAATATGAACCCGTTTCCCATCGACTACGCCTTTCGGCCTCGCCTTAGGGGCCGACTCACCCTGGGAAGATGACCTTTACCCAGGAAACCTTAGGCTTTCGGCGGAGAGGGATCTCACCTCTCTTTTCGTTACTCATGCCTGCATTCTCTCTTCCGCCCCCTCCAGCAGCCCTCTCGAGCCACCTTCATCGGTCCGCGGAATGCTCCCCTACCCCCAGCACCCGCAAGGGATGCTGAGCCGTAGCTTCGGTACACTGCTTAGCCCCGCTACATTATCGGCGCATGGCGACTCGACCAGTGAGCTGTTACGCACTCTTTTAAGGAATGGCTGCTTCTAAGCCAACCTCCTGGCTGTCTTCGCCGCCACACCACCTTTTCCACTGAGCAGTGTTTGGGGACCTTAGCTGACGGTCTGGGCTGTTTCCCTTTTGACCACGAACCTTATCGCCCGCAGTCTGACTCCTGCAGGTTGTGTAGCGGCATTCGGAGTTTGGTTGGGTTTGGTACCCGGTGAAGGGCCCTAGTCCATCCAGTGCTCTACCTCCGCTACATTTCTGCAAGGCTAGCCCTAAAGCTATTTCGGGGAGTACCAGCTATCTCCGAGTTTGTTTAGCCTTTCACTCCTACCCACAGATCATCCCTGCCCTTTTCAACGGACTAGGGTTCGGCCCTCCACTGGGTTTTACCCCAGCTTCAGCCTGTCCATAGGTAGATCACTCGGCTTCGGGTCTACGGCGGGAAACTCAATCGCCCTGTTCAGACTCGGTTTCCCTTCGGCTGCGGGACTCCAGATCCCTTAACCTCGCTTCCCACCGTAACTCGCAGGCTCATTCTACA
>CAVSJD010000001.1:72500-167003 GCA_963728215.1 uncultured Spirochaetota bacterium
ACAGCATCAGCGACTACTCGGTCCTGATCGTGATCTCGATCGCGTTCTACTATTTCGAACTTGTCCCGGTCTGGTTTTTCGCTCTCATCATGGGCAGACTGCTCTTTCAGGCCGTCGCCATGCTTCTGCTCGTGCTGTTCCGAAGCCATCACCCCCGGGCGACGTTCCTCGGAAAAGCCGCGGTGTTCGCGACGATGACGCTCTATGCGTTCGAGATTCTCGACATGCTTCGGGTTTCCGGACTGCTCACGGATATGCGGATGCGGATCCTCGAGTACATCGCGGGAGCCGTTATCGTACTCTCGGTGGGAGACAAGATCGTGGTCGTTGCCGGCGCGGTACGCTCGGAGCCTGCGGCGCGAAAGAACGGCGGTCAGCCGTAGCCGACGAGCCTCAGGAGATGTTCCGGATCCCCAGCGCATCCCGGCTCGCGGAAGCGAACAGCCGGCGCTCTTCCAGACCCCGGAAATAGCTGTAGAGCACCTTGTATCCCTTCCGGATCCGCTGCCGGATCAGGTCGCGGATCTTGGCGTCGATCTCCGCCCTGTTTTCGAATGCGTACACTTTTTCTTTGCCCCGATCCAGCGCCCTGCCCCAGATCACCGTCAGGGAATAGGAAGTGAACAGGGATCCCTGACGATCGTGCACCGTGTAGTAGAAGCAGGAACCGCTCGTGCCGGGCTTGTAAAACGTTATCATCATCTTACCATTGTATCGACTGCCGGGGCCGTTAATCTTCAGCATTTTTTCCTACGGTCTTTCCTCGACAACCTGCACGCCTCCGTCGGACTGAAGCCGGAGGGAATAGGTCCGGAGGCTCCGCGCGAGCTTCAGATCCAGATCCACCTGGACGCTCCGAACTCCCGGAATCCGGTCTCCGTATCGCTCGAACAACTGATAAAGCCGGGCGGATATGCCCGGAGGGTCGGGAAACCGGAAGCCCTGATCGCTTTGCCGGTAACTCACCTGCGCCCCTTCACGAACCGCCTCGAAACCCGATATCCCGACCATCCGATAGAGCGTCCGCCCCCCCAGGAACACGAGGATATCGTCGAACATGACCAGCTCGACCACCGGAGCGAAGTACTGTCCCTGCAGGCTCACGAAGAACCGGTCCTCGTCCGGCGAGGGCTCCGGCAGGCTCACCTCCAGGTCCATGACGCCTCCCGAGACGGACAGAACGCCGACGGTTCCGATCCCGGTTTCTCCCGTGAAGGCAGTGAAGGACTGCAGGAGCAGCAGAACGGAGAGGAAGAGGATCGAGAGCAGGAGCAGAATGGGAAGACCGATCGCCTTGCGGAACCGGAACCCCAGGAACGAAACGAAGAAGAGTCCCAGGAAGAAGTATATCAGCCGCCGGTCGAGAACCTCGGCGGGATCGGGAAAAATCGCCGCACCCAGCAGCGAGAGGATCGCGGCGGAAAGGAACAGGGAAACCCAGGTCCATCGGCGCCGACGGTCACGCTCGGGATGCCGGCTTCGGACCGGCAGGATCGTAAGCCGGGCCGCGGCGGCGGCGGTGAAGACCGACGCCAGGAGGACCCAGAAGAAGGGGTTCCGCATGAGCTCAGAATCCATAAACCGCAGCGTATTTCCTCTCCAGATACCCGATGAAGGCATCCGGGTCGAGCTCGCTCCCCGTGACCCGCCGGCAGAGCTCCGAGGCGGGGAAGACGCTCCCGTGCCGATGTACGCGGCTGCGGAGCCAGTCGAGAATCACGGTGAGATTCCCTTCGCGAAGACGGTCGTCCAGGCCGGGGAGATCGCCGCGCATGGTTTCGAGAAACTGTGCGGCATACAGATTTCCCAGCGCGTACGTCGGGAAATAGCCGAACAGGCCCAGCGACCAGTGTACGTCCTGCAGCACTCCCGCCGCATCGCTGTCGGGACGGATTCCCAGGAGCCGCTCAGACTGCTCGTTCCACGCTGCGGGAAGATCCTCGACCCGCAGATCCTTCGAGAGCAGCGCGACCTCGAGGCGGAACCGGAGGATGATATGCAGGCTGTAGGTGACCTCGTCGGCCTCCACCCGGATGAGCGACGGCTCCACCCGGTTCACGGCACGGTAGAAGCGATCGAGCGTCACGCCGTCGAGCTGTACGGGAAAGAGCTCCCGCAGAGGCGGCAGGTAGTGGTCCCAGAACGGGCGCGACCGGCCGATCATGTTCTCCCAGAGCCGGGACTGCGACTCGTGGATGCCCAGGGATGCCGCGTCGGCGAGGATGGTCCCGCCGAGGGCCGGGTCGAAGCCCAGCTCGTAGAGCCCGTGGCCGCCCTCGTGGATCGTCCCGAATATGCTGGTCTTGAAGTAGCGGGGGTTGTATCGGGTCGTCAGCCGGACATCGTCCCGACCGAGCGTGGTGGTGAAGGGATGCGCAGAGACGTCGAGCCGGCCGCGGCGGAAATCGTAGCCCATGTCCGCGAGCACCTGCTTCCCGAAACGCTCCTGGAGGTCCACCGGGTACTCGGTGAGCAGGAACGAATCCTCGGGCTGGGGCCGCGAAGAGATCCGGCCGAGGAGCTCCCGGAGTCGGGGCTCCATCCGGTCGAACAGCGATGCGACCCGGGCGGTCGTCATCCAGGGCTCATATTCGTCGAGGAGCGGATCGTAGGGATGTCCCTCGAACCCCAGGAGGGATGCCTTCTCGAGCACCAGGTCCAGCAGCCGCCCGAGCTGCGGGGCGAACCGGGAGAAATCGGACTCCTTCCGGGCCTGGATCCAGACCGACTGGGAGACGCTCGCCTGCTTCGCGAGCCGGGTCACCAGATCTTTCGGAAGCTTCGTCCGCTTCCGCCAGAGCCGGTGCATCTGACGCAGAAAGGCCCGGTCGAGCCCGGGCAGCCCGGGATCCCCCTCGGGCCGCTCGTCGGAACTCCCGGCGCGATCCAGCTGCTCCGCCGTTTCGGGTGAGGTGATGCGCTCGTGAACCAGGCCTTCCAGCAGCGAAAGCTGCTCGGACCGTTCCTCCACGGCGAGCTCCGGCATGTAGGTTTCCTGGTCCCACGAGAGGAGCGCCGCGGTGTGCTCGAGCAGCTTCACCTCTCTGCTGATTTCCTTGAGCCGTTCGACGGCACGCTGCATCAGGTCCTCCTCGATGTCAGGAGGTTGTTGAAAAACTCTACGGAATGCCGAAAAGAGCCGTTTCTTTCGAGCCATAAGTAAGAAGGAACATGATAACGAAACGGCTCTTTTCGGCTTTGAATCATATTTTCAACAACCTCTTAGATCAGTGATATGCGTAGGTCGAGCCCCCGATGAACTCGCGCAGGAGCGAGTTGCCGGGAACGGCGCTCTCGTCCTCCCAGTCCGGGAGGGCTGCGAACAGCTCCCGCATCCGCATCGCCCGGCTCACGGCGTCACGCCGGTCCGCCTGTCCCTCGAGCTCCGACAGGAATCCGGGAACCATCGGAGCGAGGCGTCCCTTCATGATCGGCAGCTCGTAGGGGAGAAAGCTGTTGACGATGACGTCGGCGGTCCGGATCCGGGAGATGATGTACCGGAGCTCCGACCGCCGGACCAGGTACCAGTGAAGCAGCGTCTGCCGCGGGTTGTAGTTCCGGAACTGCATGTCCCGCACCATCCGCCGCATCATCCGGATGTCGGCCCATCGGACGAACTCCCCATGGTCGTCCTTGATCTGCCCGAGGGTCTCGATGTAGACCTTGAAGATCCGTTCCGGAGGAATCGATTCGGTCATCTCCCGGGAGAGCCCGTGGAGGGAATCCACCAGCAGGATATCGCGCTCGCCCAGGCGGATACTGCCCGAGACGCCCTCCCTGCGGCCGGTCTTGAAGTTGTACAGGGGAATCTCCACTTCCTGCCCTTCCGCGATCCGCCGCAGGTGATCGCCGAGGAGCTCCATGTCCAGGGCCTGGGGCGTCTCGTAGTCGTAGTCTCCGTGGGAATCCCTCGGATGGCTCTCGAGGTCGAAGAAGTAGTGGTCGACGTTGATGGGAACGAGCCGGCGGCCGTGTGCGGCGATGCTCTCCTCGAGCTTGATGGTCGTGGTGGTCTTTCCGCTGGACGAGGGACCGGCGATGATGATCATCTTCAGCTCGTCCATGCGCGGCTCGATCTTCTCCCGGGCGTCCTGGATCTCCGCGGCATAGAAGGCCTCGCTCGCCCGGATCAGCTCCGGAAACGTGCCGCCCGCCGCGTGCTCCCGGAGCTGTCCCAGGCTCACGCAGCGGTTGTCTACCGCCCAGGCGAGGGCGTGCCAGAGCTTCCGGTAGGGAATGTTTTCGGACGAGTAGGTCAGGCTCTCCCGCCCGGCGCGCTTGAGGGCATGCTCGTAGCGGTAGAGGATGTAAGCCTTGGCGGCCTTCTTGAATCCCTGCTCGATGAGGGAATCCTCGACCTGGTCCTGCACTTCCTCCACGGTGGGAACGGTGCCGTCGGGATAGCGTGAGCGCAGCTTCTCGAGAACGTGCCGGGTCAGCGCTTCCGCCGCACCCTCGTCCCGCTGACCAACCGCAACCAGCGCCCGCAGGATGGCGAAGGTGATCTTGTAGGCATCGAAGGGCATCACCCTTCCGTCCCGTTTGATGATCCGGTCAAGCATCCCGACTCCCTCCCCCCGGGCCCGCCGCGGCCGGGCCCGCTTCGTCTCCTTACAGTATACCGCCCCCCCGGCTACAGCAGCTCGCGGTCGCGGATCTTGACCCGCATGGTATCGACGAACTGCTCGATGGGAATGCCGTTCGTCTGCTCTCCGCTGCGGGTCCGCAGGGACACGGCGTTCTCCGAAGCTTCCTTCTCGCCCACGATGAGCATGTAGGGAATCTTCTGGCTCTGGGCGAGCCGGATCTTCGCGTTCATCCGCTGATCGGAGAGATCGACATCGACCCGGAAGTCCTCCTGCCGGAGCCGCTCGGCGACCTGCTTCGCATACTCGTCGAACGCCGATGCCACCGGGATCACCGTCGCCTGTACCGGTGCGAGCCAGAGCGGGAAGGCTCCGCCGTAGTGCTCGATGAGGACGCCGAAGAAGCGCTCGAGCGATCCGAGCAGGGCCCGGTGCACCATGAAGGGCCGCTTCTCCCTGCCGTCGTGATCGACGAAGGTCATGCCGAACCGTTCGGGCATGTTGAAGTCGAACTGGATGGTGGTCATCTGCCATTCCCGGCCCAGGGCGTCCTGGATCTTCAGGTCGATCTTCGGACCGTAGAAGGCGCCGCCGCCCTCATCCACTTCGTACTCGAGCCCTTCGGCCTCGATCGCCTTTCGCAGCGATTCGCCGGCGGTCTGCCACATGGCGTCGTCACCGACGCTCTTCTCCGGACGTGTGGCGAGGTATGCCTTGATATCGGTGAAGCCGAAGCTCTTCCACATCCGCAGGGAGAACCGGAGCACCTCGAGGATCTCATCCTCGACCTGGTCGGGGGTGCAGAAGATGTGGGCATCGTCCTGCGTAAAGCCGCGAACCCGGAGCAGGCCGTGGAGAACCCCGGAGCGCTCGTAGCGGTAGACCGTGCCGAGCTCGGCCCAGCGGAGCGGCAGATCCCGGTAGGAGCGCAGCGTGTTCTTGTAGATCATGATATGGAACGGGCAGTTCATCGGCTTCACGTAGAAGTCCTGCTCGTCGACCTTCATGGGCGAGTACATGTTCTCGCTGTAGAAGCCCAGGTGTCCCGAGGTCTCCCAGAGCCAGGACCGGCCGACATGCGGGCGTGTAGAGGATCTCGTAGCCGCCCGAGAGGTGCTGCTTCCGCCAGAAATCCTCGACCTCGAGCCGGATGCGCGCCCCCTTCGGGTGCCAGTAGATGAGTCCCGCACCCGCTTCCTCGTGAACCGAGAAGAGATCCAGTTCCCGCCCGAGGCGGCGATGGTCCCGCTGCTCGATTTCCTTGAGCCGGTCAAGGTACGCGCGCAGGTCCTTGGGGCTCTGCCAGGCGGTACCGTAGATCCGCTGCAGCTGCGGCTTCTTCTCGTCTCCGCGCCAGTAGGCTCCGGAGGTCCGCAGCAGCTTGATCGCCTGCGGGTGGATCTCCGACGTGTTCTCCACGTGGGGACCCCGGCAGAGATCGGTGAAGCCGCTGTGTGAGTACAGCGAGATTTCCTCGTCCTCCGGAAGGTCGGCGAGCAGCTCCAGCTTGTAGGGCTGGTCCCTGAAAATTTCCCGGGCTTCTTCCCGGTCGATCACCCGCCGGCAGAACTCGTGTTTTCCCTTCACGATCTCCCGCATCTTCTCCTCGATCTTCTCGAGGTCCTCCGGAGTCAGGGTCCGGGGGAGATCGAAGTCGTAGTAGAAACCGCTCTCGATCGCCGGTCCGATGGCGATTTTCGCCTGCGGGAACATATCGATTACCGCCTCGGCCATCACGTGCGCGGCTGAATGCCGGATCCGGTGGAGCTTGTCCTCCTGCCGGGACTCTTTGTCCCGTACCGCCTGTTCACTCATCTCGTCCTCCATGATATCCCTTCGTTGCCGTTCGTGTCTCTCGTCGTTCGGCGGACGGGCCGGGGCAGGAGAAAACAAAACCCCGCATCTCCGTCCACGCCCGCGTGATCGCAGCGTAAGGACGAAGGCACGGGGTTCAATCCGGATGCGCTCCGCGGTTCCACCTTACTTGGCAGGCGCCCTTTCGGCCGACGCATGCCCTCTTTCGCCCCGGTAACGGCGGGATCCGGCCCGGAATACTGGGAGAAGAGCCGGGCGCCTCCGCGAATACTGCTCCGCGGCGGCCGCTCCCATCCGTTCATCCTGCAGCTCAGGAGTGGTTTTCTGCGCGCTTTTACCGGGAATCTCCCAGCCGTGGATTCCCTCTCTCGGGGTCAAGTCCGCGCGTACTCGTCTCCATCGACGCTTTCCTTCTATAGTGAGAGATTCACGGGAAAAAGTCAACAGGATGATGGACGCCACGGATGATGGACGGGCGAACGGTTCCGCGGCCCGACCGGCCGGAGGCCTCCCCGCCGGTTCAGCCGAGCACGAGCCGCGCGAGATCCTCCACCCGGTCGAGATAGTAATCGCACTTTTCCCGCATGAAATCGCGGATCTCGGGGATCGCATGACCCCATCCTGCCGCGGCGATGGCGATCCCTGCCGATCGGGCCATTTCCACTCCGGGCCGCAGATCGTCGACCATCAGGACTTCCCGGGGTTCGAGCTCGAAGGCGCTCATGATCGTGAGGATGGGAAAGGGATGCGGCTTCCGTTTCCCGGGGTCGTGGTCCCACCCGAAGATCATATCGGGCATGAGCTCCTCGCGGGGAACGGCGGCGCGATAATCCCGCTCGATGATGTCCTTCTCCGAATGCGAAACCACGCCCACGATTCCCCCGCGCCGTTTGAACTCCTCGATCAGATCGATGATTCCGGGAAAGAAGTCCGGGACCTGCCGCTGCGTGAACTCCCGCCAGGCCTTGTACTCGTCCATCATTTCCTGCTCGTTCAGCCCGAGCTCCTTTGCCAGGTAGATGGAAATTCCGGGATCGAAATTCTTGCGGAACCACTCGTCGAGCGTCATGCCCGCCCGTTCGGGCCGGATTCGCCGGAGCAGGTCGAGATGCGCGGGATAATGGATCGAGGCGGTGCTGTTCACCGCGGTGTCGTCGTGGTCGAGGACCAGGCATCGATAGGTGAGACTCATGGGGGCGAGTATACCGGAAAGGTCCGGGCCGGAAAAGAGGAGTGGTCCGAAGATTGGTGGTGTCCGGAACCCGGTATCAGACGGCGGCCGAAGCCAGCCAGGCGGCAGCGCGGATCAGCGTTCCGTCGTCCCCGAAGGCTCCGGCCTTGGTTACCGCCGGCAGGCCGTCGAGCGTGCCGCCGATGAAGCGGACGGCCGGAATGCCCGGCTCGAGCTCCCGTTCGATCCGCATGCCCCGCACGCCGAGCGCAAGGATGACATGGATAGCCGTATCGCCCCCGGTGAGAAACATGCCCGCCACCCGGTTCCTCTCGAGGAACTCCGCCGACGCCGATCCGAGGCATTCGGCGACGCGACTGGAAAGCTCTTCACGGGATATCTGGAACTCGGGAAGCTGCCCCTGGGAGCGGGGTTCGTGAGCCGCATCGAGAGAGCTGAGAATCAGGTGCCCGCCGCGGGGAGCTTCCCGCTCGAGCTCCGCGACCAGACGCCGGCGCTCGTTCGTCTGGGAGGCGAGCAGCGAGGCGATGTCGAGACGGACGGTCCGGGCTTCCGCGGCGACGAGCGCCGCCTCGAACTGCCGGAGGCTGACTGCGCTCATGCTTCCGACGACCGAGAACACCGGAAGCCCTTCTACTGAGGCACGAGCCGCGGCCGGCGAAACCGCCGGACCGGAGCCGCCGGGTGTGCCGGAGGAGGTGCCGGCGGGAGCATGGGGTGTGCCGGAGGAGGCGGAATCGGGAAAGCTCATCTCGAGGAGTACCTCGGCGAGGCCGGCCGACCCGCACCAGAGCGTCCGCTTCCCGGCAGTCCGGACCGCATCGACGATCCGCACCAGATCTTCCTGCTCTTCGCAGTCGAAGCTGAGGAAGCGCTCCCCGGACAGCATCTCCCCTGCCCCGCCTGCACGGAGCACATCGAGCGCCACGTGACGGAATCGGGGTCCGCCCTCCTTCGCCAGAAGAGCGGGCAGGCTCGCGGTGTCGATGGGGTTCTTCGGATCGCGGGCGAGCTCGGTGCGATCCACCGGGACCCCGCGGAGCATATGGATCCCGTCCCGGGTGGTGCGCCCGTTCTTCGGATAGGCGGGAGCGCAGACTACCAGCTCCGGTTCGAGCGCCCGGACCAGAACATCGAGCTCGGCCCCGAGATGGCCCCGGAGCGTGGAATCGACTTTCTTGTAGACGATCGCGTCCCGGAACGGCCGGACCGCGAGGGCCGCAGTCTCCACCGCCTTCCGCGACCGCTCGACGGAGACGACGCGCGATTCGGTGTCGACGACGACACCCGGGACCGGATAGTCGGCTATGGAACCCGGATCCACGAGGGTCACGGTCTCGATGCCGCGCTTGGCGATCTGAACCCCGGTGTCGTTGGCACCGGTCAGATCGTCCGCAATGATGATTATCCTCGGCCCGTCGCTCATACCGCGGCTCCTTCCGGTTCGCCGGCGGATGCGGCCGGTCCGGCGGCGGCTTCCGCGGTTCCCGCGGTTCGCGCGGATACTGCGGCTCCGGCGCCCAGCGCGGCGGCACGCCGCTGGGTTTCGGCGAAGGAGGCGAGCACTCCGCGAAGCTTCTTCACCGGCGCTTTCCAGGCTGCCCGGCGACGGTCGAGCTCCGAGGGATCGACATCCAGGTCGAGCGTTCCGTCGTACAGGTCGATCGAGATGCGGTCGCCGTCCCGGACCAGTGCGATGGGTCCTCCGAGGGCCGCCTCGGGCGTCACGTGACCGATGCAGGGCCCGCGGGTGGACCCGGAGAAGCGGCCGTCGGTGACCAGGGCGGTCGTCTTCGCGAGACCCGACCCGGCGAGGATGGCGGTGATCAGGTGCATTTCCCGCATCCCCGGCCCGCCGATCGGTCCCTCGTACCGGATCACGATGACCGAGCCCGGTTCGATGCCGTCCGCCTCGACCACTTCGACCGCTTCCTCCATCGAGTGGAAGACCCGGGCCGGGCCGGTGTGCCGCCACATCTCCTTGTCGGCACCGGAACGCTTGCAGACCGCCCCGCCGGGAGCCAGGTTGCCGCGCAGCACTTTCAGGGCCCCCATGGGTGCGATCGGTTCGGAAGCCGGCCGGATCATCTCCCGGTCGTTCCAGGCCGCCTTCTCCGCGATTTCCCGCATCGTCTTTCCCGAGACGGTTACGCGGTCGGGACGGAAGAAGGCATCCCCCATGGAAGCGAGGACCGCCGGCACCCCGCCCGCGAGATGGAAATCCTCCATGGTCTTCTTTCCGGAAGGATTGATCCGGGAGATATAGGGAACCTGCTCGCAGAGCGCTTCCATATCGGCGAGCGTGACCGAATGGCCGGCCTCCTCGGCGAGCGTGGGAATGTGCAGGGTCGCGTTCGTGGAACCGCCGACGGCGAGAACGAACCGGGCCGCCTCGACAAAGGAGTCCCGGTCCACGATGTCCAGCGGCTTCACATCCCGGCGGACCAGATCCAGGATCCGTTCCCCGACGATCCGCCCCTCGCGGAGTTTCTCGCTCGCGGTGGCGGGCATGGTGGCGGAAAGCGGATACGCGAGGCCGAGCACTTCGCAGAGGCAGGCCATGGTGTTCGCGGTTCCGATCATGGCGCAGCTTCCGAGGGTCGGACAGGCTACCCGCTCGACCTCTGCGAGGTCTTCCTCGGAGATGATGCCGGCCTGGCAGCGGCCGACGAACTCCCGGATGAGCGACGTGGTGAGCTTCTCGCCCCGGTACTCTCCGGGAGCCATGGTCCCGGCTCCGACGATAATGGAGGGGATGTTCACTCGGAACATCGCCATCAGCATGCCCGGGGTGATCTTGTCGCAGGACGTGAGGAACACCGCCCCGTCGAACCGATGGGCCTCGAGCATGATCTCGGCCGAATCGGCGATCACCTCCCGGCTCGGCAGAGAGAAGCTCATGCCGACGTGCCCCTGCGCCATCCCGTCGCAGACGCCGATGGTGTTGAACTCGAAGGGGATGCCGCCCGCCGCCCGGATTCCCTGCTTGACCGCTTCGGCCACCTGCCGCTGGGGCACGCAGCCGGGGACGATCTCGTTCCAGGAGTTGGCCACCGCGATGAACGGCCGCCCCATGTCTTCACGGGAGAGTCCGAGGGAATAGAGGAGCGCGCGGTGAGCGGCCCGGTCGGTTCCTTCGGTCAGGTCCCTGCTGCGGTAGGTCTTGCCTTCCGCCGGCGGATCATTCCGCTTTTCATCGCTGCCGTTTTCTGCCATGCCGCACTCCTCGATGATTTTCCGGTCCGGATACTATTTCTGCCGATGCAGCGCGAACTGGACACCCAGCTCGATCGCCTTCAGCATGCTCGTCTCGTCCGCGGTGCCCTTCCCGGCCTTGCCGAACACGGTTCCGTGATCCACCGATGTCCGGATGACGGGGATGCCCACCGTCACGTTCACGCCGCCCATGAAATCGAGCAGCTTCAGGGGGATGTGGCCCTGGTCGTGGTACATGACCACCACGATATCGAACATTCCGTTCACGGCCTTGAGGAAGACCGTGTCCGGCGGTACCGGTCCGGTAACGTCCAGACCCTGCTTCTTCGCCTCTTCGATCGCCGGAATCACTTCGCGGCTTTCCTCGTTTCCGAACAGGCCGTTCTCGCTGGCGTGCGGGTTGAGACCCGCGACCGCGATCCGGGGATGCTCGTATCCCAGGTCCAGCAGTGCCTCCTGGGCAAGCTGAATGACCCGCAGGACCCGGTCCTTCTTCACCCGCTCGGTCGCTTCCCGCATCGAGACGTGGGTGGAAACATGGATCACCTTGAGCGGACCGCCGGTGAGCATCATCGAGTAGTCCTTCGTGTCGGTCAGGTCCGCGAAGATCTCGGTCATGCCCGCATAATGGATGCCGGCCATGTTCATCGATTCCTTGTTGATCGGTCCCGTTACCACTCCGGCGATCTTCTTCGCCTTGGCGTCCTCGACCGCGCGTACGATGAACTCGAAGGCCGCTTTGCCGCAGGAAGCCTGAACCTTCGCGAAGTCCCAGGTATCGGGCATGTTGTCCAGGGAGATCAGGTTCATCACCCCGTCGCGGTATTCCGACGGATCTCCGATGACGTGCAGATCCATCTTCGGCGGGACGATGCCCATCGCACGGCGCATGATTTTCTCGTCGCCATAGAGCACCGCCCTGCAGCTGTCGGTCACTTCCTGCTTATTCAGAGCTTTGATGCAGATCTCAGGACCCGCACCGGCGGGATCTCCGATGGTGAAGCCGAGAATCGGACGTTCCATATGTTCTCCTTCCGTCAGCGTATCGTCGATTCAGAATAGATTACCTTTGCCGTCGAACGCAAGGGTGTAGGGTTCCGAAACGACCTCGAGATACGGATTCGCGTTCGCTTCTTCCACCAGGTTTTCGGAAATTTCGATCTCGTCCATCTCGACGGTGTTCTTGATCCGGACGACCCGCGCATCGTCCTTCCGGACGATGTTGCAGGTTTTCACCGCCGCCTGGATGGCGTGCCGGTCGCTCTCGAGCACCATCGGAATCTTCACGCTCTGAGGAACCGTGGAGGTGAGAGAGTTGGGATAGGTCTGGTCGAACCGGAGCTTGTCGAACGCCCGCTTCGTGGTGAAGTCGACGATGCCGATGCCGTTGGCGTTCCCGTGGCTCTTGTCGGTGATATCCAGAACGATGATCCGGGTGATGTCCGGACCGCCGCTCACGTAGGGAGTGTGATAGCGTCCGACCACGTTGGTGTCGAAACCGGTCCCGCTGATGTCCTTTCCGATCTCGTCCATCACGAGGACGTCGAGCCGGTCGAACAGGAGACGGGGGGAGAGCCGTTTCGCCTCCTCCTGAAGCTCCGGTTCCCGTTCCAGAATTCCGTCTGCGCGGATCACCTCGACCCGGGCGGTTTCATGGTAGGCGTTCTCCAGCAGTCCCACCGCGAAGAGGATATTGCTCTTTGCCAGGGTAACCCGGGCGATGGCCGGGACCTGTTCGGCCATCCTGCCGAATCCCTGGTCGTGGCAGGTTTCGGCGCCCTTCTGCTTGCCCAGGCCGATGGTGATCATCTTGGCCAGACCGCTCTCGTAGGGGCCCCGGAAGGCGACATGCGGCTTGATCCGGTTCACGATCACGATCCCGTCGGCTTCGGAGGCGTACCGGTCGAGGTACGCCGGCAGATCGGGGCCCGCATCTCCGAGCTTCACGGTTTCCATGGTCGCCCGGATCGGCGCTCCCACGTACTCCTCGGTGATGCCCATGCCCTCGAGCATCGACTTCTGTCCAGCGGCGGTCGCCCCGCCGTGGCTGCCCATGGCGGGGACGATGAACGGCCGGGCCCCGGCGCGTTTGAGCTCCGCCACCAGGCTTCGGACCAGAAGAGGCTGGTTGCTGATGCCGCGGCTGCCCACCGCGACGGCGATACTCATCCCCTCACGTACCTGCGCAAGGACGCCGCTCCCCCGGAGGCGGGAGAGCATCTCCCCCTCCGGGTCGGCAAGCACGGGACGATCGAAGCGCTGGCGCGCCCGTACCATCCGGGGAACGGGTATCCGGTCGAGCAGATCGTTGAAAATGCTCACGCTGCGCTCCTTTTCATCTTTACGGTTTTATGGCGACCCGGAGGCACTCCGGGCTGCTCGCGGCCAGGTCGAAACCCTTTTTCCAGTCGGACAGCGAAAACTCGTGGGTCACGAGCGGCTTCAGCTGGATCTTTCCGGTCGAAACCAGGTGGATCGCCGTCTTCCAGTCGTACGGGATCTGGGAGATCTCGCCTTTCACGTCGATCTCCTTCACGATGATCTTGTAGGTGTCCACCGGCGCGACGATGCCGCCCCGGATGCCGCCGCCGGCCCAGAGCACCTTTCCGCCCTTGCGGACGATGTCGAGCGATTCGGCAATCGGTTCGATCGATCCGGTATTCTCGAGCACCACATCCACCCCGATCCCGTTGGTCATTTCGCTGACCACCTTTCGGATGTCTTCCTTCTCGACATTGACCACCCGATCGGCGCCGAGTTTCTTCGCCATGGCAAGGCGGTACTTCTCGTCCCGGGTCAGGCCGGTCATGATGATCGGGCCGGCGCCGATGGCGAGACAGACCTGCATGAGCAGCAGTCCGCGGGCACCCGGACCGAGAATCGCCACCGATTCACCGGCTTTCACGCCCATCCGCGTGATGATGCTGTGGATCGAGCCTGCGGTCGGTTCGATGAGCACGGCCTCCCGGCTGCTGATCGAATCAGGCAGCTTGTGGAGCTGCTGCTCGGGCCACATGACGTACTTCGCGAAACCGCCGCCGGTCATGTAGTGCGCGCGGCCCTGCATCGGCGGAATGGTATTGCAGATGTTGAACCGGCCTTCCAGACAGGCCGGACATTCGCCGCAGTAGAAGGTTACGATCTCGTGGACCACGCGGTCGCCGGGCTTGAATCGCGTCACGCCCTTGCCCACTTCGCGCACCACGGAAACGATCTCGTGTCCGGCGACCACCGCGTTCGGCGGATGCTTGATGTCGCCCTTGTCCTCGGCGAGCCACTTGTGGATATCGCTTCCGCAGATTCCGCAGTACTCGACTTCGCACAGCACGTCCCGCGGTGCGAAGATCGTCTCGCCGATCCGGGGTACCGGCACTTCGGTGAGCCTGATGTCGCCGTTCGGGTAGGACACCAGGCCGGTCATGGTCTTGGTCATGTCGACGGTACTCATGCGTGTAACTCCTCATGTTTGGTCGGATCTTTTCTGGACGGATCTTTGCCTGAAATCATCTTGCGGATCCAGGCGAAAACGGGGGTGCTCTGCAGGATCGAAAGCAGGGCGATCAGCAGCAGCACCGCGGAGATGGGACTCGTTACGAAGATGGCCCAGCTGCCGTGACTGATCAGCAGCGACTGGTGAAGGCTCACGTTCAGCAGGTTGCCCAGGATCAGTCCCACGACCATGGGCGCGGGGGGGATGCGCAGCTTGTCCATGACATAGCCGAGAAGTCCGAATCCGAACATCAGGAAGACATCGAAAATGTTGTTGTTGATGGAGAAGGATCCGATCACGCAGAGCACTACGATGATCGGCGCCATGATGTTGTCCTTGACCCGGGTTACCGCAACGCTCATCCGGGTCAGAAGGAATCCCACGATCAGAATCGCGAAATTCGAAAGCAGGACCGCCCAGATCAGCGTGTAGGTCACGTCGGCGTACTGCGTCATGAGCGTCGGCCCCGGCATGATGCCGTGAACCAGGAGTCCGCCCATGAGTACGGCCGTGGAGGAGCTCCCCGGGATTCCCAGGGAGATGGTCGGAATCAGGGCTCCGCCGACCACCGCGTTGTTGGCGGCTTCCGATGCCGCGACGCCCTCGGGGTACCCGGTACCGAACAGTTCCTTGTGCTTCGAGAACCGCTTCGCCTCGTTGTAGCCGAACCAGCAGGCGGTGTCCCCGCCGGTGCCGGGAATGACGCCCGTGAAAATCCCGATGAACGAGGAGCGGATGATCGTCACGAACATCCCCTTGAACTCCACCCAGGTGGGCATCATCCGGTCGGTTATCCGGTTCACGACCTGTTCCCGCTTCGTCTCCCGCTCGATCAGCCGGATCGCCTGGGGAATCGAGAAGAGACCGATCAGCGCCACGACGAACGGGATTCCTCCGAACAGGTTGATGTTCCCGAACGTGAAGCGGGGCGATCCGGTGATGTTGTCCATACCCACCATTGCGAGCAGCGCCCCGAGAGTGCCGGAGAGAAGCCCGAGGATCGTGGAGCCCCGCGACAGGGAACCGATGATCGTGAGTCCGAGCACCGCAACGGCAAACAGCTCGACCGGCCCGAACTCGAGGGCCACCCGGCCGAGAACCGGGGCGACCGTCAGGAGGGCGATGCTGCTGATCAGACCGCCGATGAACGAGGCGACCAGGGAGACGCCGAGCGCTTTGCCCGCCTGTCCGTTCTGGGCCATCGGATACCCGTCGAGCACGGTTGCCGCCGCCGCCGGAGTTCCCGGAGTCCGCAGCAGGATCGCCGAGATCGACCCGCCGTACATGGCTCCCATATAGAGAGCGGCGAGCATGCTGAGCCCCGAAGCGGTCGGAAGGGGGAACGTCAGCGGGAGCAGCAGGGCGATCGCCATCGTCGCGGAGAGACCCGGCATGGCTCCCACGAAAAGACCGATGATCGTTCCCACGACGACCAGCAGGAGGTTGAGCGGGGTCATGACACCGGTCAGTCCGATGAGGATGTTATCGAAAATCATGTCGGGACCTCCTTCATCGCAGCAGCCCCATCGGAACGGGGAGTCTCAGGAACAGTACGAACAGCAGATACACGAAAACGGTGAAGCCGAACGCGATCGCCATCACCCAGGGGAGCTTCGTCGCCCGGAGATAGAGCAGAACGGCGGCGAGATAGAGCGGCGTGACGATGAAGTACCCGAGCGGTTTGATGGTCAGAACGTACCCGGCCAGCAGCACGGTGAACACCGCCACCCGGCTCAGGTTCACCGGTTCCGGCGCTGCCGCGGACGCATCGCCTCCCGCTCCGGTTCCGGCGGTCCGTGCCTTCCGGATCAGGTAAACCCGCTCGACGATCATGAGGGCCGAGAGCAGCAGTACGACGACGATGAGGATCCGCGGAAGCTGATACGCGGCCTTTACCATGTCGAGGGTGTCCAGGTAAAACACGATCGCCATGAGGGCGATCGCCGCTGTGAACAGGACGTACGGGATCAGTTTCTTCATCCGGATTCTCCCTGGATTACGGACCCGGGAGGGGAATTGCTCCCCTCCCGGTGCGAAGAATGTTTACTTGTTCTGGTACTGGCTTTTCACTTCGTTCCAGATGTCGCGGAACGCGGCTTCCTGCCTCTGGAGGTACGCGACATACTCGTCGCCGTACTTCATGTCGAGCGGGAGCGCGCGGTCGGCGGCGGCTTTCTGGAATTCGGGGTTCTGCGCCATCTGCCGGAACGCTTCGATGAGCTTGTCCCGGGCAGCGGCGGGAATTCCCTTCGGCGCGCTGTAGCCGCGGGAAGAGCCGGAGACCACGTCGAAGCCGAGCTCCTTCAGAGTCGGAACGTCGGGCAGATTCGGATCGCGCTTGTCGGCGAAGAGTGCCAGTGCGCGCAGATTGCCGGCCTGGATCTGCGGGAAGGTGATTCCGAGATTGTTGAAGCTGGCGTCGATCTTGTTGCCCATCGCCGCCTGCCAGGAGGGACCGTCGCCCTGGAAGGGGACCATCTGGAACTTGAGCCCGGTCGCCTTCTCCGCGATCAGGGTGGTGAAGAAGTCGTCGCCGCCAACGCCGGAGTTGCCGACGGTCAGCATTCCCGGATTCGCCTTTGCATACTCGAAGAAATCCCTGATCGTCTTGAACCGGCTGTTCTTTGCGACGACGATGATGCCGGGGTCGGTCACGACGTTCGCGATCGGGGTCAGTTCCTCGATATTGTAGGTGATCTCGGAGTTCATGATGTAGTTGGTCATGAGCATCGGCGTATTGGTGATGCTGATCGTGTAGCCGTCGTTCGACGTCTGCTTCGCGAGCTGCGTCCAGGCGATCGCGCCGGTCGCGCCCGGGATGTACTGGTTCACGAACGTCTGCCCGATCACCTTCTCGAGATACGGCTGGGTAAGCTGGGCGAGAGCGTCGCTTCCGCCGCCCGGCTGGAATCCCTGCAGAACATTGATCGGTTTCGCGGGATAGTTCGCAGCCGCCGAGGCGGTGCTCTCCTGTCTGCCTTCGGCGAATACTCCGCCCAGAACCATGGTCATGAGCAGCAGAACCAGGAATGTTTTTCCTCGTTTCATCCGGAAGACCTCCTCTTTTTGAGTAACCTTTTAAAATTTAAAAGGTCTGGCTCAATTACAGCATGAGTACTTCCATCTGTCAAGTTTTGAATTTTAAAAACGTGAAAAACAGTCAGGATTTCAGCGCGATTCCCGCGGACGGCTGCGACGGATTGCGGCGTCGAAGAGGGCCGGTGTTATCGCAGGTCCTCTTCCGCTTCGATCGACGTCGCTTTCGACCGCATCGCCTTCGCCTGCACTTCCGGAATCGCCTGTCTCCGCACACTGTCCGCCGTACGCATGCACTTCGACCCGGACCCGTTCGGAATGACCGGCAATGTGGCGTCTCAGGCTCTCGACGGCGCCGGCTCCGTCCCGGGCGGCAAGACAGCGGATCACCTCGCGATGCTCCCCGATGCTCTCCCGGGCCACTTCCCGGAACCGGTCCACCTGGGACATGTGCCGGATAATCTCGATCAGGATTCTCAGGCTCTCGAGAACCCGGGAAATCCAGGG
Organism: uncultured Spirochaetota bacterium; assembly: GCA_963728215.1. Classification (GTDB taxonomy): domain Bacteria; phylum Spirochaetota; class Spirochaetia; order CAVSJD01; family CAVSJD01; genus CAVSJD01. Next base: position 90,343 of record CAVSJD010000001.1, read on the forward strand.
ATTCCCCGACTCCCGGTAGAGAATCTCGTGGAACAGGAAATCGGATTTGCGGAAGGCATCGTGGTCGTCGGCTTCCATGTCGCGGACCGAACGCTCGATCGCCTGCTCCAGTTCCCGGAGCAGCTCCGGCGTCACGACGCGGGCGACATGACCGATGGCAAGCATTTCGAGCGACATGCGGATCTCGAGGATTCCCCGGATCTCGTCCCAGCTCATGCAGCGAACCTGGTAGCCCTTCCAGTGCCGCTTTTCAATGATCCGGTTCTCCACGAACTTCGAAAGCGCTTCCCGGACGGATATCCGGCTCACTCCGAGCTGCTTCGAGAGTTCCAGATCGTTGATCTTGTCTCCCGGCTTCCAGACACCCTGAAGGATTCCTTCCTTGATCACCTCGTAAATGTTCTCGGCGCGACTCGCCTTCTCGAACTTCTGGAACAGCTCGCCGCCGCTGATTCGGGTCATGGAAACTCCTTCGATCCGCTGCATACCTGATTCAGTGTACACCCGTTTGGATATTTTTAAAATACAAAAGATTTAAATTCGATATCCTTCCGGAAAGCGTTCTCTCATGCCGCACTCCGATCGCCGCCCGCCCGGATCGCCCGGACTGCCCGCCGGCAGATCAGCTCTCCGAGAGGCTGATCCAGCCCTGCCGCTCCCCGAACGGGACCAGCCCGAAGGACGCGTATCTTCCCTGCACCGTCAGCTTCGCCCCCGCGGGCAGACGCCCCAGGGCGAGCGCACCCTCCGCCGGCGCGCTGAGCACTTCCGCCGGTTCGGCGAGCTGCAGCTCTTCCGCCGGGGACAGCGGTGAGCGGATCCCGCCGACGGGAAGATAAGCCCGTTCCCCGTTCGGAAGTCCGACATAAACATACCCGGCGCGGGCTCCGAGCAGCCGGACCGGGGTTCCCGGGACCAGATCCGCCGCAAGCACCGGTCCCTCGGGGAGACTGAGCGGCGGAAGCCGGAGCGGATCGAGCCGATCTCCCGTCGCATCGAAACGCGAAGGCGAAAGGCGGTACCCCGAGATCGCCGCGGGATGCTCCCGTGCACGGGTACCGCGGGCGCCCGAGAAAACCCATTGACCCAGCTCCCGCGGCAGCTCCGGGACCGGTTCGTAATCCCGGCGCGGAGGAACGAGAAAGTACCAGGGATCCAGCGGCCGCCGCCAGCTGTCGTCGTAGATTCCGATGTGCAGATGCGGCGGGGTGGTGATCGCGTTCCCGGTGTTCCCGACCGTGGCGATCACGTCGCCGGGTTCAACCGACGCCCCCGTCACCGTCTTATGCTCATGCAGGTGCGCATAATAGATCCGGATCCCCAGCTCCGGGACGTCCAGCGTAACGACGTTTCCCCCGCGGTCCCGGACACCGACCCGCATGATGCTCCCGGGTGCCGCCGCCAGGACCGATGTCCCACGCGGAGCGATGATGTCGATGCCGTGATGCACCCGTGACCCGGCATCCCTGCCGTCGCCGAAGACGCTGATGATGCTTCGCCGATCGGTTCCCTCGACCGGCCAGCTCAGGGCGGCTTCCGCCGTGACGGTCACCGTGAAGCGGCCGCCTTCCAGGAGCTCCGGCTGGATCCGGAGCACATACTCCGCCTGGCGCCGGGGAGCGAAGACGATGTCAGCTGCGTCGTCGGGGCGCTCCTTCCCTTCTCCGGGACGCTCCGCCACCGGCTCCGGTCCGGTCCCGTCGTCCCGGGCCTCTTCCTCCGGGTCGGGCGCCCGGAACACCTCGGCGAAGTAGTTCCGGACCTCCGTCTCGATGCTCACCCGGATCCGGACGCCCCGGGGTGCGGAGAACCGGAATCCGATCGCATCCGGCTCCGCGGGATCGATGTACCGGGTCTCGCTGAACGGCACCGCCATGGGAGTCGGCCGCGTGAGGGCCGTCTCGCCCGCACTGATCCATCGCATTCCCATGGGTTTCTCCGAGAGTCCCATGGCATTCAGAGCGTCCCGGTAGCCCGAGTGCGATTCCGAAGGGCGGTAGAGCTCCGCCACGACTTCGGACGAGCAGCCCTGAAGAACGGCCGCAAGAAAGGGCCGCCGGCAGCAGAACCAGGAGAAACCGGCGGCCCGGGAATGTTCGTGCGGAAAACCTTATCTTCATAGTCATAGTATAAAAGAGGTCGGCCTCCGTGTCACGCTCAGCGGCCCGCAGCGTGCGGCGTGTTCCGCCGGTTTCACCGAATCCCGGAACGCCTCGACGGCATGCTCGACGTCGGCCCGGCTCACGTCGAGATGCGTCACCAGGCGCATCCGGCGTGCCGGCGACACCGCCACGCCGCGTTCGCGGAGCCGGCCGACGAACTCCTTCGGCTCGATCCCGTCGACGACGACGAACACCATGTTGGTCTGCGCCGATGCGGGGTCCACCGCGACTCCCGGAATGCGCGCGAGTCCTTCGGCGAGGACCCTGGCGTTCTCGTGATCTTCCGCGAGCCGCTCCACGTTATGCGCCAGGGCATACAGGCCCGCTGCCGCGAGGATACCCGCCTGCCGCATGCCGCCCCCGAGCATCTTCCGCCAGCGGCGAGCGCGGCCGATGAACGCCTCATCGCCGAGCAGCACCGATCCGACCGGGGCTCCGAGTCCCTTGGACAGGCAGATCGATACCGAATCGTAGCAGTCGGCGATCTCCCGCACCTCCACCCCGAGCTTCACCGAAGCGTTGAAGATCCGGGCACCGTCGAGGTGAATCGCCAGTCCCTTCCGACGGGCAAATTCCCGGGCTTCCTTCTGGTAGGCCAGGGAGAGAACCTTTCCTCCCTGGGTGTTTTCCAGGCAGAGAAGCCGGGTCCGGGCGAAATGGAAATCGTCGGGTTTGACCTTCGCCTCCACTTTCGCAAGGTCGAGACTTCCGTCGGGTTCGTACTCGATCGGCTGCGGCTGGATGCTCCCGAGCACCGCCGCTCCGCCTGCCTCGTATTTGTAGGTATGGCCGTCCTGGCCCACGATGTATTCGTCCCCGCGCCCGCAGTGGGCGAGCAGGGCACAGAGGTTGGACTGGGTGCCGCTCGGTACGAAGAGCCCCGCCTGCTTCCCCAGCAGCGCTGCGGCGGTCTCTTCGAGCCGGGTCACCGTCGGGTCCTCTCCGTAGACATCGTCTCCGACATCCGCCCCGGTCATCGCCTCACGCATCGCCGTGGTCGGCCGGGTTACCGTATCGCTCCGCAGGTCGATCAGATTCACCTTCCCCTCCTTTGAACTTCCATGAGTGTTTCCCGTGAATGGTTATAGTACACTAATAACAGCGAAGGAGGAATCATGTCGAAGACGATGAGCGGACGCGAGAAGGAGATGCGGGAGCAGCTCTGCCGGGTGCTCGAAGGCAGCTGGGCTCATGTCTCCCTGGAAGCCGCACTCGAAGGGTTTCCGCCGGAGCTTCGCAACCGGGAGGCGGCATCCGTTCCCCACACCGCCTGGCACCTGGTGTATCACCTTCATGCGGCACAGCGGGACATCCTGGACTTCATCCGCAGCCCCGACTACCGGGAACGGGAGTATCCCGCCGGGTACTGGCCGCGGCTGCAGCCGGCCTGCAGCGATGAGGACTGGGCCGTGACGATCGCGTCCATCCGGAGCGACCTGAACGCGATCAGGGGAATCCTGCTCGATCCGGCGGCCGACCTGCATGCCCCGCTTCCCAACGGCACCGGCCAGACGCTGTTCCGGGAGGCCCTGGTGCTGGGGAATCACAACTCGTACCATATCGGCCAGCTGGTGGATCTCCGGATGCTCCTGGGAGTGCCGGTCAGGGACTGGTAACGGAGGTCCCGGAACATGATGAAACCGTCAGCCCCCCTCCCCTGCGGATATTGCGTTCCGTATCTTTGAGAAAAGAAACCACAGGGAGAGGTAACCTCATGACCGATAAAGACAAACGCGAAAAGCTGGTCCATTTCCTGGACGAGAAGGCATTCGATCCGTTGCTCAACGCATCCCGTGACCGGTACGACAGCGATCATCGGAAAAAGGAGTACGACGATGTTCGGCAGAGTACCGAGAGCGAGAAAAAACGGTTCCACGACGATTACTATTCCGCCGAAGAGGTGAAAAATAATTAGCTGAGCGATCTGAGCTCCGATACCGGAAAAAAGATCAGCTCGGAGCTCGACGACCTTGGCCTGCCGAGCCTCCCGAACGTCAGGGACGAATTCATGGACCTCTGTAACCGGCTGGACGTGTAGCGATCGTTCGATCCGAAAACTTCCTGCCGGTCCTTCTTCTGGCCGCTGCGACGGCGGCGGCACAGCCCGCCCCGGCGGCCGGCGGGCAGAGCACGCCCGGGGTTTTCGCACACATCCCCGTACCCGAGAGCTGGCAGTTCCGGTATGATCCGGCGACCGATTCGGGCATTCTGCTCGAACCGGACCGGAACCAGGTCATCCTGTTCGCCCGGGCGCTCCGGGACCCCTTCCGGGCGCTGCAGGAGTTCCTCGCGGGGATAGGCGGGGACGCCTACGCGGGACAGGTCAGGCCGGCCGATTTCGGCGGTCACCGGGGTGCCGAAGTCCTGATCGACTCGGGCGGCGGTGCGCGATGGGAGACCCGAGGAGACCGGATGCTCTGGCTTCGGCAGTAGCGATCCGGCTGATGCCGGCGTCTCTGCCCCGGACTCAGGATCCCGGAACCGTTCCCGGTTCCCTCAGCTCGGATTTCCGGAGCGTCAGGCTCAGCAGGAACGGCCCCGCCAGAACGACGGCGGAAACGGCCATCGCCGCCCCGAATCCGGCCAGTTCCGCCGCCGCGCCCATCCCCCAGGGAAAGATCATCCGTGCGACCGAGCTGCTCAGCATGATCAGCGCCGTGACGGTTCCGCTCCGATCGGGGAACCAGCTGCAGCCGGCGGCAATGAGAAGCGGGACAATCGCACCCGTGAAGAACCCGGTCAGTCCGACGGAGAGGAAGAACACGGCCGGCGATCCCGCGAGGAATCCCGCCCCCAGGGTGATCCCGCCCAGGAGCGATCCCAGGCCGACCAGAAGCATCGGAGAATACCGGAGGGAGAGAGGCGCTCCCGCGAAACGGCCGGCGACGATACCGAACCAGAACAGCGAGAGGGAAACGCTCGCCGCAACCGGGGCGATTCCGAGCGTCGTCTCGGCGTACATCGGCAGCCAGGTGGTTACCCCGGCCTGATGCCCGCTGTAGAACATCATCGACAGAGCGAGCGCCCACGCCCGGGGATCCCGGATCACCGCGGGAGCCGCAGCCGGCAGGATGCCCCCGGCGGAAGCCGCTCCGGCTCTTCCGGCGGCTCCCGGACCGTGAGAAGCTCCGCCGCGCCCGTCGGTTCTCCCCCCGGCTCCCCTCCCGGAGAACAGCGGGATCGCCAGCAGGAGAACGCCCATGCAGACGATTCCCAGGATCAGGAACGTTCCACGCCAGTCGACCCCCGCATCGAGCAGGAACCGCGAGTAGAGCGGCCCCAGGAGCGCACCGATTCCGAAGCAGGAATGGAGCAGGTTCAGGGACACGCCCCGGCGTTCGGGATTCAGGTCGGAGATGAGGGCGTTCAGGAGGATGTCCAGCATCCGCGTTCCGGCGCCCAGGAAGAAGAACACGCCGAGCAGCGCGGTATAGCCGATGGGGATGCCCAGAAGCAGCAGCGTGATTCCGTAGAGCAGGAACGAAAGGGCCGTCAGGAGATACTTGCTCAGGCGGTCGATCAGCATCCCGCCCGCGAGAACCGTCAGGATCCCGCCGATGCTCTGCAGGGTCACCACCAGGCCGCCGCCGGCGAGCCCGGTCCGGTACTCCCGGATCAGGAGCGGCATCAGCGGAGCCAGCATGGTAATGGAAAATGCGTAGGCGAGCATCATGAGGTACAGAAGCGGGGTGATCAGACGACTAGTCCGGGAGATCATCCGTGCGCCTTTCCGGCGTGGGCCTCCATCGCCCGGATCCGTTCCGCCAGGGTAGGATGCGAGTAATGATAGAAGCTGTAGAGCGGATGCGGAGTCAGGTTGCTCAGATTGTCCCGCGAGAGACCGATCAGCGCCCCCTTGAGAGGCTCCGCCGATTCCATGGCGTCTACCGCGAAGCGGTCCGCCTCGTACTCGTGCCGCCGCGACAGGAGAGAAAACAGGGGCGAGAGGAAGAAGGTGAACGGCCCGGAGGCGAGTGTGACGATGACCAGGATCGCATGATAGCTCGGCCGGTCGAACCCGAAGGCCCGGTAGAGCGGCCCGTACGGCAGCAGGAGACTCATCACCCAGAGCCCCGCCAGGATCGTGAGCAGGGAGAGGGCCAGTCCCTTGAGCATGTGCCGCTTCTTCTCGTGACCGATCTCGTGGGCCAGAACGCCGAGAAGCTGCTCCTCCTCGAGGGAGGACACGAGGGTGTCGAACAGCACGATCCGCCTGGCTCCGCCGAGGCCGGTGAAATAGGCGTTGGAATGCCCGGACCGGCGGCTTCCGTCCATTACGAAGATTCCCCTCGTGCGGAAGCCGAGCTTCCGGGAAAGTTCATCGATCCGCTGCCGCAGGCTGCCCTCGGGCAGCGGCGAGAAACGGTTGAACAGCGGAGCGATGACGAGAGGATACAGGATCGTAACCAGGAGCTGGAACACGGCAACGAACAGGAACGCCCAGAGCCACCAGAAGCCGCCGCTCCGGTCCATGAACCAGAACAGCCCCGCGAGCAGCGGAGCCATGAGCAGTGCCGACACCAGAAGCCCCTTCGCGAGGTCGCGGAAGAACAGTCCCGGGCTCATTTTGTTGAATCCGTACCGGGCCTCGATGACGAACTGCGAATAAAGGGAGAGCGGCAGCGATACGATCCGGAACAGCAGGGCGACCAGGAAAAGGTAGACGATCCCGTGAAGGTACGGATGAAGCTCCAGGCCCGCGACGAGCCGGTCCAGCGTACCGAGGAATCCGCTCAGGATAATCAGCAGAAGGAAGAGCGCCGAGAATGCCGCACTCAGCAGGGAGAACCGGCCCCGGTCGGTCACGTACCGGACGGAGCGGTCGTATCGCTCCCCGGAGATGAGTCCCCGGAACGGCTCGGGTACCCGATCGGCGTTCCTTCGGACATTGCGGAGATTCAGGACGAGCAGCAGCTGTTCCCAGGAGAACTCGAAGGCGAACAGGACCAGGTAGAGGGTGAGTATCGAAGATGCAGACACCGGCTGCCTCCCATAAAAAAGGGCCTGCCGGCACATACTGTACCTGGCAGGCTCCTCTGGTGCGAGCGTCAGGGATGAAAGGATCAGCCGGCCGCGTTGGCCAGTGCTTCCTTTTTCTTTCCGTGGGCGAGCGCCGCCTTGCACTGCTTGCATATGGCGAGCTTCTTGCCTTCCGCTTCCGCTTCGTAGACGACCTTGATACCCGTTCGCTGGCAGACCGGACAGGTTCCCCGGCCGTGGTAGGCCTTGTCCTGAAGTCCTGCTCCTCTATGCGCTTTCGACATGAACATTCTCCTCGCGACGATTCTCTCTTGTTCGATACAGTCAGGGAACATCACTATAGCCGGGTGCACGGGGAAAGTCAAGGCAGGGATGAATCGCCGCGTCATTTCCCCGCGTATCCATCCTGCGGAATGACGATACAAGAGAAATCGCTTCGCTTCAACGATGAGATGAGCGTTCGCCCCCGGGAGCATCTTGTTGCATCCGGGGCGGGAAGCCTTTCGGACATGGAGCTGCTTTCGGTGCTCATCGGATGGGGCACCCGCAACCGGGGCGTCACGCTCGTCGCACGGGAGATCCTCGAGCTCATGGACGGCCCGGGCGGACTGCCGGATCTGCAGGCCCTCATGCGGGTCCGGGGTGTGGGAACCGCCAAAGCGGCGATCATCTCGGCGGCGCTCGAGTTCGCCCGACGGCGGCTCTGCCCCGAGCGCCGGCGGATCGCCGCACCCGCCGATGTCCTTCCCCTGGTCTCCCACTTCCGGGACCGGAAACAGGAGCATTTTCTGGCGCTGTCCCTGAACGGCGCGCACGAGGTGATCGCGATCCGGGTAATCTCGGTCGGGCTGGTGAACCGCACGGTCGTTCACCCGCGCGAGGTCTTCGCGGACGCGATCGCCGACCGTGCGAGCGGAATAATCGCCTGCCACAATCACCCGTCCGGACGGCTCGACCCGAGCCCGGAGGACCGGAGCATCACCCGCAGGCTTACCGACGCAGGAAGCATTCTCGGGATTCAGCTTCTCGATCACGTGATCATCTCCGAACGCGGCTACTACAGCTTCCTCGAGCAGGGCGAGCTGTAGCGCGTGCGGGGGCCGTCTCCGGTTTGCAGAGACTTCCCGCTTTCACTATATTTACCGGATGGAACGGACCGACATAGCGATCATCGGCGCGGGGCCGATCGGCATCGAAGTCGCCTCGGCCTGCCGGCGGCTCGGACTCGACTACCTGCACTTCGAAGCCGGACAGATCGGCGCCACCATCTACCGCTATCCCCGGAACACCCGCTTCTTCTCGAGCCCCGAGCGGCTCGCCGTCGCGGGAGTCCCGCTGCAGAGCGTCGACCAGGAGCTCCCGAGCGGCGAACGCTACCTGGCCTATCTTCGCGGTGTCGTCGAGCTGCTCGATCTGCCGATCCGAACCTACGAAGAGGTGACGGATCTCCGGAAGGAAGGCGGGCGGTTTCTCCTTTCGACCCGGTCGCCGGACGGGGAAGCACAGATCAGCGCCCGCCGGGTGGTGCTCGCGACCGGGGACATGCGGTTCGCCCGAACGCTCGGCATCCCCGGGGAGGACCTCCCTCACGTCAGCCATTTTTTCGTCGATCCGCATCCCTACTTCCGCAGGCGGCTCCTCGTCGTCGGGGGACGGAACACCGCCCTCGAAGCGGCGCTCCGCTGCTTCCGGGCCGGCGCGGACGTGTCGATCAGCTACCGCAAGCCCGCCTTCGAGAAGGAGCACACCAATTCCCGGCTGCACCTGGAGATCTCCATCCTCACATCCAAGGGGAAGATCCGGTGCCATCCCGAGACGCTTCCGCTGGAGATCACCCCGAGAGAAGTTCTCCTCGGACCGACCGGAGCCCGCTCGGGAGATGCGGCGTTCCGCGTTCCGGCGGATTTCGTGCTTCTGGCCACCGGCTTCTCTTCGGACATGCACCTGTTCCGTTCCGTCGGGGCGGCGCTGGAGACGCCGGGAGATATTCCGGTTTTCGACGAGGATACCATGGAAACCGATGTCCCGGGGCTCTACGTGGCCGGAACGGCGGCAGGAGGCGACCAGCCGGGACACAGGTTCTTCATCGCGACCAGCCACGATCATACCGTAAAAATCATTCGGTCCCTGACCGGAACGACGATCGAGGAAGTGGGTACGGTGACGGGCCGCAGGTATTCGTTCACCCGGAAGGATATCGAGGAGCCGGGCAAACCGCCGGTCTCCGCGGATCCGGCGGGAAACGGCGGAATCAGGGCGGAGGCTCAGATGCCGGATTCGGCAAAGGGAGAGTACTGAGAAATCCGCTGACATCTCTTGTTTCACGAAGCAAGAGCGAGTATAGTATATGGAGAAATTGAACATCTAATCGATTCCTGGAGACAACCCCATGTACACCAATCGCTCTACCCGAAGAAACGCCGTTCTGACCCTTCTGATCCTTCCTTTTCTGGGGTTCCTGACCGGATGCTTCATGGACCGCGGCGGAGAGGAACAGCCGGTACAGATCTCCGAAACGGACATCTCCATCGGCATGAGTCTGGCCGACTTCAAGCGCCTTTTTCCCGATGCGCCCGTCTCCTCCGGAAGCCAGTGGCGGCGTGAGGCGGACTTCTACGGCCTCGCCGGGGAGTGGGTGTATACCTTCGGCGACGGCAGGCTCGCATGGTACGTATTCAACGCCTACGAAAGCGAAGTGACCCGGGACAACTTCGACCGGTACCTCGCCGCGACCCGGCAGGCGATCGAAGCATATTCCAGCCGGTTCGGAGAACCGGTGGAGCAGCAGGAAGGGATCGAACAGTTTCAGGATCCGAGCAAAACCGACCATCGCGGATACCGGGTTCTCGAAGCCCGCTGGAACCGGCAGCACGGACAGCTGAAGATCGCCTTCACGTTCATGGGAGAGAACCTGCCCTACCGCTTCTTCATGACCATCGAAGCCCGCACCTGAGAAAACCCGACGGGACCGGACCGGCAGCCGGTCCAGGCCGGCCCGTCCGCGGGACCGGCTGGCAGCCGGCGATGCCCGTCCCCCCGGAGACGGCGCAGCACCTGCGGTGAAAGAGCCGCCTGCCGCTACAGCGGCAGCTCCCGCTGGTTCTTCACGAGATCCGGATACCGCTCCCCGGCCTTCTCCACCGCATCCCGCCCCGCCAGAACCACCGACACCGCACGGTCGAAGCCGGCGAGGAGCCGCTTCGCCGCGGCGGCGATCTCGTCCGGTCCGGTTCCGATCATCGTCTGCCGCTTCCGCCGCCGGAGATCGTCCCCGATGCCGTACATGGTGCGCTTGAGACTGATGAGCCCCTGCTCCGCCGGGGAATGAGGCCGCAGCTCCCGCCCGACGCTGCCGATGATCGCCTTCTCCACCGTCTCCCGGTCGGTCTTCTGAATCTCCTCGAGTCCCTTCCGGTAGGCATCCAGCGTCGGGATGATGTTCGGGTCGCGATAGGAGGAGAACGAGAACATCCCTTCGAGCCCCGCCGTGGAGGCGGATGCTCCGTATGCCCCGCCCTTCATGCGAATCGTTTCCCAGAGAAACCCGGTCCGGAGCATGTGCGCCAGCACGAGCTCGTGCACGTGCTCGTCGCTTCCCAGGGGGGACGCCGGCATCGCGGCCGCCACGTATCCGACCGGCGCGGGAATCAGGAACGACTCGGTCGTAAGGATCGGGTCGGCGAACGCGAGGAACCCGAAGCGCTCCCGGCCCGACTCCCTCCGCGACGGCCGTCCGGGAAGCGCCCTGATGAGCGCGGCCACCTGCCCGAAGACCCGCTCCCGGTCGGAGCCGTCGCAGGTGACGTTCACCAGGAGTCCCTCCCGGTGCATCACCTGCTCCCGCAGACCGGCGAGCGCATCGCATAGCTTCTCTATATCCCGTTCCGGTTCCAGCGAAGAAAGAAAAAGCAGCTGGCTGATACCATGCCACGCCTCCTCGATCCGGTGCGACGGAGAGAGCGCACGCAGCGCCCGGAGAGAGGCGAACGAGTTCCCCGACGGAATGACGGCGGAGCGGTAGTCGTTCCGCTCCTCCAGAAACAGATCCCGGACCCGCTTCCGGTTGCCCGTGTCCGCCTCCGTGAAGAGCCGACGGACGAGCTCGAGCGCTTCGGGGAGCGTCTCCACCAGCGCCTTCACCCGGAAGAACAGATGCCGGCTGGCCGCGTCCGGCCGTCCCACGACGCCGTTTGCCTCGGGGTGGAAACCGAATCCGCCGGTGGTCAGCGACAGCCTGCGGGAGACCTCGTCGTAGGGGACTCCCGGCAGGCCGCAGCCGGTCACGCAGTTGCCGAACAGGGGCAGAAGCATCGAGTAGCCCTCGTCCAGCTGCTCGAGATCGAAGACGAAGTCGAGATAGGCGATCCCGTTGGTGAAGAGATCGTGGTAGTATCCCGGTATCCCCTCGATTTCGACGCTCTCCTTCGGGATGATCTCGATCTCCCGGGGTACGTCCGCAAGCGTGAGATACGGGATGCTGCCCTCGGCTTCCGAGCTGTCGGGCCGCTCCTGGAACTCCCGGAGCCGCTCCTGCTCTTCCCGGATCCGGCGCTCGTCGTCGGGACCCATGGATTCACGAAGGGACGCAAGCTCCCGGTCGACCCTCTCGTCCTCCCGCTGCTGGAGGCCCGGTTCCGGGCGGACCGTCACCACCGACCGGTGCACGTTGTCCAGGAGCAGGGACCGCACGAGGCCTTCGAAGTACCGCGGTTCAGCCTGGAGCCGTTTCCGAAGATCGTCCATCGGCCGTCGGAACGAAAGCGTCCGCTCGGGCGGTCCGCCGTGGAGCCAGCCGCGAAGAGTCCTGCGCATCAGGCGAAGACCGTACGGGCCTCCGCCGCCCCGGATCTCGCGGTTGCGGAACTCCACCTTCCGGAGCGCACCTTCGACCGCGTCCTTCGGAATCCCGTTGTCGGCGAGTTTCCGGAGCACCTCGAAGATGAGGCCCTCGATCTCGTCCCGACGCTCCGGATCGGTCCCCCGCAGTCCGGCTGAGAATACTCCCCACTTCAGCTCGGTCTCGATACCGCTCGCCGGCGAGAGGTCCTCGCCGAGCTCCGATTCGACCAGCGCCTGCTGCAGCGGAGATCCCGAATGGCCCAGAAGGATTTCCGAAAGCACTTCGGCGGAAAGCAGCGCCAGAGGATCCGTCACCTCCGGAAGCATCCAGTTGACCGTGACCGTGGACTTGCCCTCCGTCTCCTCTCCCGGAGCCGCGGCGTAGCTCTTCTCCATATACAGCGGCCGATCGAAGGGAACGGGCGGATCGATCACCGGCTCGCCCTCCCGCCGCTCGAACCGGGAGAGAAACTGGTCCTGCAGGAAATGCAGATGCCGCCCGGTGGGAATATCCCCGTACAGGAACACCGCCGTATTCGAGGGATGGTAATGGGTCCGGTGAAAATCGACGAACTCTTCGTACGTGAGCTGCGGAATCGCCGCCGGCTCTCCGCCCGAATCATGCTCGTAGATGGTTCCGGGGAACAGGGAGCGATAGGACCACTCCCCCACCACCGAGTCGGGGTTGGAGTACGCACCCTTCATCTCGTTGTAGACCACGCCCACCCGCTCGAGGCTCCCGTCGGGACGGAACGCCAGCCGGTGGCCCTCCTGCCGGAACACCTCGGGCCTGAGGACGGGAAAGAACACCGCATCCCCGTAGACCAGCATGAGGTTGTAGAAGTCCTTCTCCACGGTGCTGCTCGCGGGATATACCGTTTTATCCGGGAAGGTGAATGCATTCAGGAACGTGTTCATGCTCGATTTCAGGAGCAGGAGGAACGGGTCCTTTACGGGAAACCGTTCCGAGCCGGCCAGCACCGAATGCTCGAGAATGTGGGCCACCCCGGTGTCGTTGCGGGGTAGCGTCTGGAACGCGAATGCGAACAGGTTTTCCCGGTCGTCGTTCCGGACGTGGTACACCCGGCAGCCGGTCGCTCGATGGCTCAGGAGAATGCCGGTCGAATGGTACTCCGGAAGATCCCGGACCGATTCGACGACGAATCCGTGCAGCTCGTCTCCCGGCTTCAGTCCGTTCTGCTCTGCCGTCTCGCTCATTTTCCGCTCCCGTGGGCGAGATCTCCATCCCAGCGGAAAATGCCTCCGAAGTTCGTCACGTTCGTGTATCCCATGGATTCGAGAACTCCCCGTGCGTAACCCGACCGGCTTCCGCTTCGGCAGTAGACCACGATCTCCGCATCCTTCGTGTTCTCTACCCCGTTCTGCGCGAACGCCTCCTCGATCCGGGCGGCTATATCGGTATGGTTGATGTTTATCGCTCCCGGGATGTGGCCCGAGGCGTATTCGCCCGGAGTCCGCACATCGATGAGAAGAAAATCTCCCTTCCTTTCCTCGTTCTCGAGCAGCCGCCTGAGTGCTTCGGGGTTCCGCAGATCCGCCTCCTGCGCGTGCCCCAGTCCGGGGAGCAGGAACGAGAGCGACAGAACCGCGAACAACTTCTGTATGATCTTTCCCATCGGGAATCCTCCTGGTCGGTATCGGTTCGAGTGCACGGGGCATTCGAGTGCCTGTCTCAATGGTAATACGCGAAGGGAATCCCCTTCAAGGGCACGGTAGTGGTCCGAAGATTGGTGGTGGCTGGCCGGGCGGAGCGGCGGGCGGCGCCTACATCTCCTACAATCCCTGCAGGATATGCGCGACGCAGCGCCAGGAATTGAGCGACGCCTGCGGCAGGAACGCGTTGAAGTCGGCATGGGCGTTCTCGTCGGCCTTGTCGGAAATGGTCCTGACGACCAGGCACGGCACCCGGTTCACCGCGGCAACGAGAGCAACCGACGCACCCTCCATTTCCACGGCATCACCCTCGAGTTCGTCGATGAGGTAGCGGCTTTCGATGAGTTTCGCCCGGGTCATGAACTGGTCGCCGGTGAGGATGCGTCCCAGGGCGAGTTTTCCTTCGACGGGTCGGTAGGTGGATGCGAGGTCGAGGAGCTGCGGGTCGGCGGGAATCAGATGATAGTCGGTGAACGGGATCTCGCCCCGTTTGAACCCGAGCGCGGTCGCGTCGAGATCGTGCTGGACGCATTCCCTGCCCACCACGGTATCCCCGATCTCGATTCCCCGCCGGATGCTGCCGGCGAGCCCGGTGAAGAGCAGGTGGGTCGGCTGGAATCGCTCGATGAGGTGCTGCGAGAGCAGGGCCGCCATCACCTTGCCTACCCCGGACCGGGCGATCACCGTATCTTTCCCCGAAAGGATGCCCCGGTGAAACGTGAAGCCGCGCCATTCCTCGCGACGGATATTTTCCGCATGCTCGAGGAACGCGGAGATCTCTCCGTCCATCGCTCCGAGAATCGCGATCATACCGCCCTCCACACTCCGTTTTGGCCAGTATCCCACCATTGTCGTCTTTGCTCAAGCAGTGATGTGGTCCGAAGATTGGTGGTGAAGAGAAGAGTGGTGCTTGACTTTACTATACCGATCGGTATATATCATTTCATGATGAGTTCACGCGAGATCATCAGGGAGCAGGCGCTGCTGTTGTTTTCCCGGCGCGGCTACGATGCGGTCGGGATCCAGGAGATCGTGGATGCTGCGGGCATCACGAAGCCGAGCCTGTATCATCATTTCGGGAGCAAAAAGGGACTCTTCACGGCCCTCCTCACGGAGGCGTATGCGCCGCTCCTCGCGGCGGTTCGTGAGGCGTCGCGGTACGAGGGCGACCTCGGGACGAATCTCGACCGGGTGGCCGGCGTCGTTTTCTCCTTCGTCGAGCGGCAGCCGGACTTTTTCCGCCTCAGGCTCGCGCTGGACTTCATCCCGCCGGACAACGAGATCCGACCGATCGCGAGAGCCCTGTCGGAGGAGTTCTTCGCGGCGATCGAAGAACTGTTCCGGGAGGCTTCGCGGGATCACGGCAACATGCGGGGAAGACACGCGATGCATGCAGCGTCCTTCATCGGACAGCTCCACACCGCCGCATCGCTTTCCTTGAACGGGTATATCGACCTGTCGGACGATGTGCGACGGCAGACGGTCCGGTTCTTCATGCACGGCATTTTCTCCTGAGAAGCGATCCCGCTCGCCGGCGAGTCCGTCTTCCGGAGCACACCCGGAGCACACCCCGGCGCGAATCCGAATCATATACGGAGGTTTCATGTCACACTGGGCGCAGAACGCGATTTTCTATCATCTGTATCCTCTCGGCCTGACGGGTGCACCGGAGCGGAACGATTTCGGCTCGCAGCCGGTACCGCGGCTGGAGGGGCTGCTGCCGTGGGCGGATCATGTCGCATCGCTCGGAGCGAATGCGGTCTACCTGGGTCCGGTCTTCGAGTCCTCGACCCACGGGTACGACACCGCGGACTACCGGCGGATCGACCGGCGACTCGGCACCGGGGAATCGATGCGGCGCCTGGTCGACGCGTTTCACGAGCGCGGGATCCGGGTCGTCCTCGATGCGGTATTCCATCACACCGGGAGGGACTTTCCGGCGTTCCGGGACCTGATCGCCAACCGCGACCGCTCGACCTGCCGGGACTGGTACGACGGGGTCGATTTCTCGGGAACGAGCCCGTTCGGCGATCCGTTCGGCTACACCGGCTGGCGCGGCTGCTTCGACCTCGTCAAGCTGAACCTGGGGAATCCGGAGGTGCGGGAGCACCTGTTCGGGTCGATCGATGCCTGGATCCGGGAGTACGACATCGACGGTCTGCGTCTCGACGCGGCCGATCTGCTCGACCGTGACTTCCTCGAGGCGCTCGCCGGCTTCCGTGCATCGCGAAAGCCCGATCTCTGGCTCCTGGGCGAGGTGATTCACGGCGACTATCGCGGCTGGGTCCGGCCCGGGGGGCTCGATTCGGTCACGAACTACGAGTGCTGGAAGGGTCTCTGGTCGAGCTTCAACGACGGAAACCTCCACGAGATCGCCTGGTCCCTGAATCGTCAGTTCGGCGACGGAGGCATCTATCGCGGGATGCCGCTCTACTCCTTCGCCGACAACCACGACGTGGATCGGGTTGCGTCGCTCCTGAACGATCCTGCGCACCTGTACCCCCTCACCTGCCTGCTCTTCACCATGCCCGGCATCCCGTCGGTCTACTACGGAAGCGAGTACGGCATCGCGGGCCGGAAGGCGCACGGAGGCGACAGCGTGCTGCGGCCGGCCCTCGATCTCGACGAGTTGCGGCGGCAGGCGCCGCATCCCGATCTCGCGTCGGCCGTCCGGAGGCTCGCGCGCATCCGGGGCGAACGGGAGGCTGTCCGCACGGGAACATACCGACAGCTGCTCGTCGGTCCCCGGCAGCTCGGCTTCCTCCGCGGATCCGGAGAGGATGCCGTTCTCGTTCTGGTGAATGCGGCTGCGGAAACCGCGGAGTTCCACATCGATTCGCCCGGACTCTCCGGGCCGCTCCACGATCTGCTGAACGACCAGCCGCTCGGCGACGGCTCCGGCCCGCTGAACTGCTCCGTGCCGCCGAACCGGGCAAGAATCATCGTCCGGACTCCGGGCTGAGCCGGATGCGGCGGGATCGGCCGGGCGGGAAGCAGGCAGCCCCGATCGCGGATCCCGATCCCGGCCGCTTCCCGTTCCGCGTGCTTTCTGCTATGCTCTGCCGGATATGGATCAAGCCATGGCACGGTTCCGCGCGGACGTGATGCGGGCGACCCGGGAGTTCTTCCGCCAGCGGGAGTATCTCGAAGTGGACACACCGCTGCTGTCCCCGAACCTCATCCCCGAATCACCGATCGAGGTATTCAAGACCAGCTTTCTCTCCCCGTACACCGACAGCCGCGACTTCTACCTGATCCCATCGCCGGAGATCTGGATGAAGCGGCTGCTCGCCGACGGCTGGGGAAACATCTTTCAGATCTGCCGCTCGTTCCGGAACGTCGAGTCGATCGGGAGGCATCACAACCCCGAGTTCACCATGCTCGAATGGTACACCCTGAACGAGAACTACCTGGGCTCGGTCACCCGAATGGAACAGCTCATGGAGGAGATCCTGCCGCTCGCAGCACCGGAGGCCCGGGAGATCTTCCGTCCTCCGTTCCAGCGCGTCTCGGTCCGGGATGCCGTGCTCGAGGGTACGGACATCGACCTGATGCGCTGCAGGGACCGGCAGGTTCTGGAGGATGAAGTGCGGCGGATCGGGCTTTCGCCGGAGCCGGGGACGAGCTGGGAGGATCTGTTCAACCTGGTTCTCGTCAGCCATGTCGAACCTTCGCTTCCGAAGGACCGCGCGGTCGTCCTCTACAACTACCCTTCCCGGATCCCGACCCTGGCGAAGGAGATCCCCGGCACGCCATGGAGCGAACGATGGGAGCTCTACGCGGCGGGGATCGAGCTCGCGAACTGCTATACCGAGGAGACCGATCACGAGAAGGTCGCACAGTTCTTCGACCGGGAGCTCGAGCGGAAACGGGGGGCCCGGGTGCTGCACCGGATCGACGAAGAATACCCGGAACTGTTCGCGCGGTCGTTCCCGTCCTGCTCCGGAGTGGCCCTGGGAATGGACCGACTGGTGATGCTTCTGGCCGGGAAACGGCGCATCGAGGGGGTGATTTTCTTCCCCTTTCCTGATATACTCTGACGATTCGTGCAGTATTCCGAACATTGCTCAAACGCGGAAGGATAGTATGATTAAAGCAGGATCGATCGATAAGGGGACATGCCTCCTTATCAAGAACGCCCCGTACCTGGTAGCGGAACGGGAATTCGTCAATCCCGGAAAGGGATCGGCATTCGTGCGGCTCAAACTCAAGAACCTGATCGACGGTTCGGTGCTGCGCCAGACGTTCAAGACCCAGGACAACGTGGAAGACGTGCACGTCTTCGACAAGGACGCTCAGTTCCTCTACAAGGACGATACGAGCTATCATTTCATGGACACCGAAACCTACGATCAGTTCGAAGTTCCCGTCGAGGGCCTGGACGACAAGGGGCTCTTCATGAAGGACGGGGAAACCTTCACGATCATCTGGTGGGAAAGCCGTCCCATCGACATCAAGATTCCCTTCAAGATGGTGTTCGTCGTGACGGCCGCGGGTGAAGGCGTAAAAGGCGACACCGTAACCGGCGCCACCAAGACCGTACAGGTCGAAACCGGGCTGGAGGTCAAGGTCCCCCCTCTTCATCAAGGAAGGGGAGAAAATCATGATCAACACCGAAACCCGGGAATATGTCGAACGCGTGAATGCCTGATCTCCCCGATCACTACATCACGAAAAGCGTCCGGTTCAAGTTCATGGGAGAGGAGAACGTGTTCGCCCTCTCCCATGGCCTGTTCAGCTCCCACGATATCGACCAGGGCTCGAAACTCCTCCTGAAGACCGTCGCACAGAAGGTTCCGATGGAGGAGATCGATTCGGTCCTGGACGTGGGCTGCGGGGTCGGGGTTCTGGGCATCAGCCTGAAGCGGAAACGGCCCGGCGCTCCGTGGTCATGCAGGATCGCGACGCCCTGGCAGTCGCGGTATCCGCGGAGAACTGCCGCCGGAACGGGATCCGGTTTACCGCCGATATTGCCGGCGCCGCCGCATCCGACGACAGCGATGTCCGGATCATCGGCGCACTCGCCCTGGAAAAACTCGCCGACCGCTCCTTCGATCTGATCCTCTCCAATGTCCCCGCGAAAGCCGGACTGCCGGTCATCGAGGATTTTCTGCTCCGCGCGCCCTCGTTTCTTCACCGGGCGCGGCAGGATCGCGATCGTCCTGGTAACGCCGCTGGAAGAGGCGGCGGAGGAGATGCTAAAGCGGGCCGGCATGGAGCTGCTGTACCGGGAACGGACGGCCAATCACGCGATCTTCCATTACCGCGGACCGGGTACGGGCAGGGAGGAACGGTTTCCGGTATATGTGAGAAAAACGGGCAACTTCTCACTGGAATCGCTTCCCTACAGCCTGGACACGGTGTATAATATTCCTGACTTTGATGAGCAGGGATTCGCCGTTCGAAACGTGGGAGCGGCGCTCAAGGGGTACCGGTTTTCGGGTCGGTTTCTGTTTCTGAATCCCGGGCAGGGTCACATCCCGGCATTCGTGCTGGGAAGGGCGGGAAGGATCGATTCGGTCGTGCTGGCGGGAAACGACCTGCTCGCCATCCGAACCAGCGAGCGGAATGTCAGGACCGGGGTGCCGTCCGGCGGAATCGCACGCTTTCATTCTCCGGGCCCTTACGCCTGCCGGGAAGCAGGAAGTCCGGGAACGTTCACCTTCCTGTGGGCCGACATCCAGCCGGTTCCCGGGGCTGTTTCCGAATGGCTGGCGGAGCTGCTCGAGACGGCGGGGATTCTTCTCGAAAACGGAGGATTCCTTTCGGTCAGCGGGAGCAGTTCCGACATCTTCCAGTTCGCCCGGCAGATTACCGGCTTCAGAATCACGGAAGACCGGAAGTTCCGCGGGTCCCGGTGCCTGTTGTTGAAAAAAAGAAGTTGATTTCAGTCAGATTTGTATTATAATCGAGGAATTGATAAAAAAAGGGCGGATTCAGGATTGAACAGGAAAAATATTGTTCGGGAACCGAAGCCGCCCCAGCCGTGCACACGCGATCATTCCTGATTGTGATTGTACGTATTCCGCATCGAATGGAGATTCAGAAATGAGAGTGACGACAAAGGGGCGCTACGCACTTCGAGCGGTTTTAAACCTCTCCTCCTCCAACCATGACGGGCCGATTTCCATCAAGAAGATCGCCCAGGAGGAAGAGATTTCCCCGGAGTTCCTCGAGCAGATTTTCTTCAAATTGAAGAAGGCCGGCATCATCAATTCCGTCCGGGGACCGGGCGGCGGATTCCGGCTCAACCGTCCCTCCGACCAGATCTCCCTGAAAGACATCTTCGCGGCCGTCGGTGAGGGGCTCTGCATCGCCCCCTGCAGCTCCTGCATCGAAGACGACGCGGCCGAATGTGCGAAGTCGGACAACTGCGTCGCCCATGTCGTGTGGCAGGATGCGACGAAGCGGCTCAACGACTACTTCGAGGGCCTCACGATCGGCAGGATCCTCGCCGAAAACCGGAACGGGAAGTTCGGGAAAACGCAGGCGAGCCTGATCTGAACCGCAGCCGGGAACCGCAGGTGAATCCTCACGATCCGTCGATGGTATCGGACCGGCTCGACCGGGCCGCCGATGCCATTCTCGCCGCCGGCAGCTTCGTCGCGTTCACCGGCGCCGGTATTTCCGTCGAGAGCGGCATTCCCCCGTTTCGAGGGGAGAGCGGCATCTGGTCGAAATACGATCCACGGATTCTCGAACTGGGACATTTCTCCAGGCATCCCGACGAGTGCTGGGTCGTGATCAAGGAGATATTCTACGATTATTTCGGGAAGGCCGAACCGAACGACGCCCACCGGTTCCTGGCGGAGCTGGAACAGCGGGGGCTTCTCGATACCCTGATTACCCAGAACATCGATGCGCTTCATTTTCAGGCCGGCAGCCGCAACGTGATCGAATACCACGGCAATTCGCGGCTTCTGGTCTGTACCGCCTGCGCCGCGCGGAAGGAAGCCGATCCGGAGCTCTTCCGGAGACTTCCGCCGACCTGCGAATGCGGAGGAATCCTGAAGCCGGATTTCGTATTCTTCGGCGAGGGTATTCCGCCCCGGGCCGCACGAGATGCGGAACAGGCCGCCGGGCGGGCCGAGTGCATGCTGCTGATCGGAACGACCGGAGAAGTGTTTCCCGCAGCATACCTCCCCCGTCAGGCAAAGGCGGGCGGGGCGGTCATCATCGAAGTCAACCCGCAGCCCTCCGCCTACACCGCGGAAATCACCGACATCTACCTGCCGATGAGCGCGACCACGGCAGCCCGGGAGCTCCGTCAGCGGCTAACCGCCGCACTCGGTCCGATCGGATAACCCGCCGGGCGCCCGCTACCGGTCGCTGTCCGCCCGGCCGTCGGATTCCGCGGCTGCCGTTTCCCCGAGTCCCGCTCCCGTCTCCGCGCTCCTGCTCTCCGCACCCCGGCTCTCCACGACGCGCACGGGAAACGGTTCGGTTGCCGACCCCGTGTAGAGGGTCCGGTGCGGGAAGGGGATTTCGATGCCTTCCGCGTCGAATCGCCGCTTGATCTCGATCATCATCGAGTTCTTCAGGGCGAGAAAATCACTCTTCTCGAACCATATCCCGAACAGAATCTCCTGTCCCGAATCACCGAACTGCTGGATGATGAAGATCGGCTCCGGCTCGGTCAGGCAGAACGGATTCCCGTCCGCGATCTCCAGCAGGATCTCCCGCACCCGCTCCAGACTGTCCTTGTAGGCGACCGAGAGACTAATATCCATCCGCCGGATGGGATAGCGGGAAATATTCACCAGCTCGCTGGAAATGATCTTCTCGTTGGGGATACGGACGAACTCGTTGTTGAACCTCCGGATCTTGACGGAGAGGAGATCCACCGACAGAACCACCCCGGTCGTATCGCCGACTTTGATCAGGTCGCCGACCGTAAACGGTTTTTCGGAGATCAGAAAGATGCCGCTGATGAGGTTCGACATGCTGGTCTGAGAGGCGATACCGACCGCGATACCCACGATTCCGGCGGCTCCCAGCAGTGCCGCGAGGTTCACACCCATCCGTGAAAGGATGTTGACGGCGATGACCGCCATGCCGGTGTAGACGATTCCCTTCCGCAGCAGCATGGCCGACTGCGGTGAAAGCCGCTTCCGCGTGAACCGGCCGACCAGTCGCGCCACGATCTGAACCACGAGGAATCCGACGAAGCTGAACAGCAGCAGTCGGAACGCATCGATGGCCCAGTCGGCGGTCAGGAAATCCGGGAGCTCCCGGGGAATCAGTCGAAGCATATCCTATACTCCCGTCAGTGATCGGAGAACCTGGAAGGTCCGGCGAAGGAGATTCCGCTCCGGCTGC
Source organism: uncultured Spirochaetota bacterium (assembly GCA_963728215.1). Classification (GTDB taxonomy): domain Bacteria; phylum Spirochaetota; class Spirochaetia; order CAVSJD01; family CAVSJD01; genus CAVSJD01. The sequence goes on from CAVSJD010000001.1 coordinate 112,317, forward strand.
TGCCGGGGCCCCTGCAGCAGGCTCGCGCCCTCGCTGAAGCCGGGAGCCCCCCGCTCGAAATTGATCTGGCTCAGCTGCTCCTCACCCCGGAACGTCACGTTCACCGCATTGGTCACGAGACGCTCCCCGGTTGCGAACAGGCTCAGGTACTCCACGTGAAGACAGAGGCGCTGAAAATCGAGCTCCGTGGAGGAGAGGTTTTCCACGTACACCGGACAGGCCGCCCGGTTGAGCCACGGCGATGTCATCGCCAGGCTGCGGGTCGCCCGCGTCTTGAGGGTATAGCAGGGTTCACCGGATTCGGTATCGCCGAACCAGGTCTTGGAGAGCACGACGGTCGGCACTTCGAGCAGCCTGACGGGATGTCCCCGGCCGACTTCCACCTTGATCCAGAGGGGAATGTTGACGAAGAACACCGCTCCGCTGCCCGCCGGAACCCGGATCGGCGTCTCGGGTTTTACAACCACCGGACGGTCAGGCATCACCGGTACGAGCCGGACCCGGAGCTCTTCCCTCCCCGCCGGCCAGCGGATCCATTCCTTTTCGTCGGCACTCTCGAGCCCGATGATCTCCGGCTCCAGCGTCGTCCCCGGATTCTCGTCGTGCCACCACGCGAGGTACCAGTCCTCGTTGGTGTGACGGATCCAGAGGTGCAGGAAACCGAGCGTGAATCCGTAGATCCGGTCCTGCTCGACCTGAAAGGGACTCCAGTAGCCGCGAAGGTTGGACTCGATCCGCCGTTCCATCAGTTGGCCGCTCCTTCCGTCGATCATAGCTTCCCGGTCCGACCGGGTCAAGGTCGGTCTGTCGGTCTGTCGGTCGCTGCCCGGCCGTCCGGTCTCATTCGGCGGGATAGCGGTATTCCGCCCCGTCCGGTCCGCGGAACCGGTATGAATCCCCTTCCTTTCCGATCAGGGACTGCTCGGTGAGCGGCACCTTGCCTCCTCCCCCGGGCAGATCCACCGCATAGACCGGCATGGCGAGCCCCGACAGAAGCCCGCGCAGCTGCCGCTGAATCTCGAGCCCCCGATCGAGCGGCACCCGGAGATGCCGGGTTCCGGCGGCGAGGTCTCCCTGGAAGAGATAGTAGGGTTTTATCCGCATTGCGACCAGGCCGTCGAACAGCTCCGCGAGGGTTGCCGGATCGTCGTTCACCCCGCGCAGGAGCACCGCCTGGTTCAGCATCGGCACGCCGCGGTCCACCAGGCGCGAAGCGGCGGCACGGCTCTCAGGGGTGAGCTCCCGGGGATGATTGAACTGGGTGGAGATCCAGAGGGGAGCATACCCTCCGAGAAGCGCCGCCAGCTCCGGGGTGATCCGCTGGGGCAGGACCACCGGAATCCGGGTCCCGATCCGCAGGGTGAGATCCGGCCGAGCTTCCCGGATCCGGGCGAGGATGCGATCGAGCTGCCCGTCCTCCAGAATGAGCGGGTCCCCTCCCGAGAGCAGCAGTTCCTTCACCTCGGGGCGGCCGGCGAGATATGCGGCCGCCCGATCGAGGGCATCGTCGGGAATCGCGCCCCGCTCCTCCCGCGTGAAGGTGCGGCGGAAGCAGTGCCGGCAGTAGGTGGCGCACGTCCCGGTCACCAGGAGAAGCGCCCTGCTGCGGTAGCGGTGCACCAGCCGCTGGGACGGGCTGTGCTTTTCCTCTCCCAGGGGATCGGCGAGCTCCCAGGGTGAGGTCTGCAGCTCCTCTCCTCGGGGCAGGAACTGCCGGCGGATCGGGTCCTCCGGGTCGGGACGGCTCAGCGACAGATAATAGGGGGTGACCAGGAAGGGGAGCCGGTCTCTCGGCCCGGTGCGTGCGGCGGGAGCCTCCCCGGCGGTCGGGATACCCGCTTCCGCCGACGGCGCCTGCGCGTCGAAGAATCGCCGCTCCTCATCGGTCAGTGCATATTCCGGCGGAAGCCGGTCCGGGCTCCGGTACGCATCGCGCAGCTGCCGTTTCCATTCCTCAGGGTCCATAGACTTACTAGGTAGCATGGAACCGCCTGCCGGGGCAAGCGGCCTTGACGGAAGCCTGCGGGGGCCGTATGGTAAACAGCACGGCAGCAGCCATGCTGCTCGCACGGCAGCAGCCATGCTGTAAGGAGAGTGCCTATGAGGTCCGCCGCCGTTCCGCGACAGCAGAATTTCTACCTGACCACCTTTCTGATCGGGCTCGGATTCTTCACCATGGGACTGATGGACCCGCTCTACGACTCCTATGTTCCGCTCTTCCTCCGGGATTACATTTCCTCCCGGGGAATCATCGGCGGAATCATGACGCTGGACAATATTTTCGCCCTCTTCATGATACCGCTGGTGTCGGCCCTGTCCGACCGGACCAGAACGCCGATCGGTCGGAGAATGCCGTGGATCCTGGTCACGCTCCCCCTGACCGCGGTCTTCTTCTCCCTGGTTCCGTTCGCCGCGGCGGTTTCCCTCGCGGCCCTGGTTGTCACCCTGTTCTGCCTGAACATCTTCAAGCAGGCCGCCCGCGGACCCGTGGTCGCGCTGATGCCCGACACCATTCCGGGTGAGCTGCGATCGGAGGCCAACGGGGTGATCAACACGATGGGAGGCATCGCCGCCATCGTCGGGACGATCGGACTCGCCCGCCTGATGGACCTCTCCATCGTGCTCCCGGTCATCGGCGACACCCACCGGAAGCTGCCCTTCCTCATCGCCGGCGTGCTGGTGGTGATCGCCATGCTGCTCCTCTTCGCGTTCGTCCGCGAACGGCAGCAGGCGACGGAAGAGGAGACGAAGGAACCGCTCTTCCGGTCCCTTTCCGTCGTTTTCCGCGAAAAGGAGCCGAGCACCCGGGCCATCCTCTTCTCCCTGCTCCTCTGGTTCTTCGGATACCAGGGCGTGCTGCCCTTCATCACCATGTACTCGGTGGACATAATCGGCACGAGCGAGGGGACCGCGGGGCTTTCGATCGGCATGTTCGCCGTCGCGTACGCGCTGCTGGCCATTCCGGCGGGAATCATCGCCCACCGGATCGGCCGGCGGCGGACGATCCGCATCTCCCTGGCTGCCATGACCGGGGTGAGCCTGATGCTCTTCCTTCACCTTCCCCTGGTTTCCCTGCTGAAGATCGGCGGGCAGGGTTCGCTCCTGATCTTCTGGGGACTCCTGTTCCTCTTCGGCGCATTCTGGGCGGCGGTCGCCACGAACTCGTTCCCGATGCTGTGGCAGATGGCTACCTTCGGAACGATGGGAATCTACACCGGGCTCTACTACACCTTCTCCCAGACCGCAGCGGTGCTCTCCCCTCCGATCACCGGGACGATCATCGATCTGCTCGGCTTCCGGATGATCTTTCTCTTCTCCGCCGCCTGCATGTTCGCTGCCTTCCTGGTCATGGCGAAGGTCCGACGGGGAGAGGCGGGCGACGATGAGACGCTTCGGGCGGAGGAACCCGCACCATGAAATGGGCGCTGGTCCTCTCCGGAGGCGGAGCCCGGGGGATAGCCCATATCGGCGTGCTCAAGGCCCTCGAGCGGATGGGCATGCGGCCCTCGCTCATCGTGGGAACATCCTTCGGAGCGATCATCGGGAGCATCTACGCCTGCGGGATGAGCGTGGAACGGATGGAAGACTTCATGCTCAACGAGTTCAACATCCGGCAGCAGCTTGAGGGGTTCACTTTCCAGCTCGGAGACAGCGCCTTCATGCGGTTTCTGCAGGCCCAGGAAGCGATGGGCAACATGGCCTCCGATCTCGGGGTGGACAGCGGCACGAAGATCCTCGAGCTCCTGCGCGAGCTGACGGAGAACAAGTGCTTCGCCGAAACGGAGATTCCGTTCCTCTGCAATGCCGTTGACCTGGTCAGCACCGATGAAGTCGTCCTCGAAAGCGGCCTGGTCGCCGATGCGGTCCGGGCCTCCATGGCGGTTCCGGGCATCTTTCATCCCGTGAGACGGGACGGGATGCTTCTGGCCGACGGCGGGATCAAGAACAACCTCCCCGTCTGGATCGCCCGGTCGCGCGGCTTTCACCGGGTCATCGCGGTGGATATCAGCCCGTTCGAACCCGTACCCGCAGAGAATCTCGAAAACGGCTTCGCAATCTTCTACCGGGCCTTCGGCATCGCGAGCAACAACTGGGTCCGGAGCCGCCGGGACATCGCAGACGTGACGGTCACCGTCCGGACGGGTGTGACCGAGTTCGATTTCGACCGCAAGCAGGAAGTGATCGACCGGGGACTGGCCGCTGCCGTCGCGGCTTCGAAGGAGATAAGCAGGGTCATCACCTCTCCGCTCGCACCGATCCTCTCCATCCCCCGGAAACTCAGGAAGCTGTTCCGGGAGTAGCAGGAGGACAAGGGAGTCTGTATGGAACAGCGTCTCGACGACATAATCGGCCGCATCCTCGCATCCTATCGCGAGATCGGCGGCATCAATCATCTTGAAGGGCCGAATCTTCCCTCCCGCAGCAGCATCATCACCATCCTCCTCGACCTCGAATCGATCGTGTTTCCGGGGTTCATGGAGGAAGCGCCGATCGACCGGGACAATATCGGATACATCATCGGGGAGAAGCTCAACCGGATCGCCTGCAACCTGATCACCGAAACCGAGAAGAGCATCTGCTTCCGCAACCGGACCCTGGGGACCGACGGAAACGACGAGGAATGCCGGGAGGACGGGAAACAGATCGTGTTCGAAATCCTCTCCTGCATTCCCGAAATCCGCCGGAGGGTCCGGCTCGACGTGGAGGCGGCGTTCCGCGGCGATCCGGCCGCGAAATCCTTCGAGGAAGTGATCGTCTCGTATCCCGGCGTCGAGGCGATCATGGTCCACCGGATCGCCCACGAGTTCTGGATCCGGAAGGTACCGCTGATTCCGCGGATGATGAGCGAATACATCCACGGCCGGACCGGCATCGACATCCATCCGGGAGCCTCGATCGGCGATTCGTTCTTCATCGACCACGGGACGGGAGTCGTCATCGGCGAGACCACCGAGATCGGCGTCGGGGTAAAGATCTACCAGGGAGTCACCCTCGGAGCCCTGAGCGTAAAGAAGGAACAGGCGGACCGGAAACGGCATCCGACGATCGAGGATGAGGTGACGATCTATTCCGGAGCGACGATTTTAGGAGGCAGAACGACGATCGGACGGGGATCCGTTATCGGGGGCAATGTCTGGCTGACTTCGTCGGTCTCCCCGTTCAGCCGGGTGTACTCCCGGCCGGGGGACTACATCTACCGGCGCGACGGCCGGGACGTTCCGGATTATCAAATCTGAGGGAGTGGTCCGAAGATTGGTGACGGCTCCTGCCCGTGAGCAGGTTTTCACCAGGCTTCGGACCACAAGGGGCGAGCCGGCTCAGAGCCGGCGGGTAGCGTAGACCAGGGACACGTAGCTCTTTTCGAATCCTTCCACGTCCCGGATCCACTGGAGGAACTTGTCGGCCTCAGGCTTGTTCGGATACGGTCCGATCCTGACCCGGTAAAAGGTATCGCCTTCATGATCCTTGGTGGTGATGATGGCGGGGATTCCCTTCTCCTCGAGCTGCTCCCGGGCGAATTCGGCGCGAGTCCGGCTGGTAAGCGACGCCGCCTGGATCCAGTATTCCTCGATCCGCACCGTTTTCGGCTGGGGCGAAGCCTGGTGTTCCGCCTGCTTCGGAGCGGCGACCGCCGGAGCGGGAGTCGTCCGGGCGCTCGGTGCGACCGTCGTCGGTTTCGGTGCGGCCGGTTTCGGGGCAACGGCGACGGCCGGGGCCGTATCGGTCGCGCCGCTGTCCGCGGAGGCCGGTTCCTGCAGCGTCCGGGAAACGGAAGGCGCGGCGCCTCCGCCGGGAATCGTGACTTCCTGGTGCACCGTTTCCCCTTCGCCCACAACGATCACGATATCGCCCTCGCGCGACTCGGTTGGTGCCTCGAGGCCGGGCACTGCACGATCCCCCCGGACCCACTCGATCGGGTCGAAATCGAGCGCGCCCGTCTCCGCCGGAGCCTCGCCGCCGGCCGCTATCGGGACTTCCTGGTTCTTCCCGGGATAGTACCACCAGAGCCCGATACCGAGCACCAGTGCGATGAACAGTGCGACGGAGACAACGATCCAGAGTACTTTCTGCTGTTCGATATTCGCTTTCACAACCCCTCCCGGGTCAGAATCCCTTCCACTGTCGATTCCAGGCGCCGGAGGGAACCGGCGTTCTTCACACTATAGATATCGACAGAATCGGAGGAAGGTTGAGGCCGGAGGCTGCGCTGCGCGCGGATGCGCCTGACTGCGGCCGGGAGCGGGAGCCGGTCGCGGCGCATGGCCCGAAGGAGCCTGACCGGCCAGGGTGCCTGCACCCAGACGACGGCATCGCAGAGCCGGTCCAGGCCCATGGGGAAGAGAATCGCGGCATTCAGAACCACATTCCGCCCCGGATTTTCACGGATGATCCGTTCCGCCATGGCGACCATGCGGGGATGGACGATCGCCTCGAGGTCGCGGAGCGCCGCCGGATCCCGGAAGACGATTTCTCCCAGCCGCCTGCGATCCACCCCGCCGTCTTCCGACCGGACCACTTCATCGCCGAAACGGCCGGCCACCGCTTCCCGGGCTTCCTCGAGGGCACGATGACCGAGGCGATCCACGTCGACTTCGAGGAACCCGCGCTCCTCGAGGATCTTCGCCACACGGCTCTTGCCCGAGGCGAACTTCCCCGCCACCCCGATCACCATCCGGAAAGCTCCGCCCGGTCCGTTCGCGGCCTGCTAATGCAGGTCTCCCCAGCTCGCTCCGGTTTCGATGTTGACCCGGAGGGGCAGTGAAAGCTCGACGGCATGCTCCATCTCCTCCCGGACGAGACGCTCCACCTCCGGGAGCTCCGCCTCCGGCACTTCCAGGATCAGCTCGTCGTGAACCTGGAGCACCAGCTTCGCCGAGAGCTTCCGCGCCGAAAGCTGCCGCGAGACCCGGAGCATCGCGAGTTTCACGATGTCGGCCGCGGTTCCCTGGATCGGGGTGTTCACCGCGATCCGCTCCGCGCCCATCTTCTCGTTCCGGTTGCGGCTGGTGATTCCGTAGATCCGCCGCTCCCGGCCCATCATCGTCCGGACGACACCGGTCCGCTCGGCCTCTGCGATGGTCCGCTCGATGAAGTCACTGACGTTCCGGAAGGTGGCGAAGTAGGCTCCGATGAACCGGTCCGCATCTCCGCGGGGGATTCCCAGCTCGCGGGAGAGGCGGAAAGCCGACATTCCGTACATCACCCCGAAGTTGATGGTCTTCGCGATCCTCCGCTGCTCCGGGGTGACTTCCTGCTGGGTTACGCCGAAGAGAAGGGACCCGGTCTGCCGATGGACGTCCAGCCCGTCCCGGAAAGCGCGCATGAGAGCGGGATCCCGGGAGAAATGGGCGAGAATCACCAGCTCGATCTGCGAATAATCGGCACTCAGGAACCGGCAGCCCTCGGGAGCGACGAACGCGCTGCGGATGCGCCGCCCCTCCTCGTCCCGGATCGGGATGTTCTGAAGATTCGGATCCCGGCTGGAGAGTCTGCCCGTCGCGGTGCCGGTCTGAACGAAGGAGGTGTGCAGCCGGCCGGTCTCCGGTTTGACGAGTTTCGGCAGGGCAGACACGTAGGTCGACTTGAGTTTCGACACCATGCGATGCTCGAGGACCTTCCCCGGCACCGGATCTTCGCGGGCGAGGATCTCGAGCACGGTGATGTCGGTGGAATAGCCGGTTTTGGTCTTTCGATCCGTCTTCAGCTTCCGGTCGACGAAGAGCACCTCCTGCAGCTGCCGGGTGGAATTGATGTTGAACGACTTTCCGCAGAGACGGAAGATCTCCTCCTCGATCGAGGCCAGCTTCACCGCGAGCTCGCCGTCGAACGCCTCCAGCGCCTCCGGACGCAGCAGGATTCCCTGCAGCTCGATCTCGGCGAGAACGGGCACGAGCGGCATCTCGAGATCCTCGAAGAGCCGGGTGAATCCCCGTTCCTCGAGCATCGGCCCGAAGAGCCGGTAGAGGCGGAACGCGATGTCTGCATCCTCGGCCGCGTACTCGGTCGCCCGGGCAAGGGGAACGCTCAGGAAGCTCTCCCCCTTGCTCACCACCTCGCTGAAGCGGATGGTCCGATAGCCCAGGTACTGTTCCGCGAGCACATCGAGGCTGAAGCTGTTCTGATCGGTCGCGAGGAGCCAGGCGGCGATCATCGTATCGAACGCGACGTTCCGGATTTCGATCCCCCAGCGCTTGAGCACCTGGTAATCGAACTTGATGTTCTGTCCGATCAGCCGGAGATCGGGATCGGTGAGGATGGCCGACAGCTTCTCCCGGATCGTCTCCTCGGGGATACAGGCGGCATCCGGAGAGCAGACCGGAATGTAGCAGGCCTCCCCTTCCCGCACGCTCAGGGAAAATCCCACCGGACGGGAGGAGAAGACATCGAGGGCATCGGTTTCGGAGTCGAACGCGAACCAGCCGGCGGCGCGGACCTTCGCGATCCAGCGGTCGAGCTCGTCCGCATCGGTAACCGCAATGCAGGTTCCCCGCTCCTGCGGAACCGCGGGAACCGCGGGAGCCGCTGCCGGACCGGCGGCCGCCGGAACGCCCGGAACGCCGGATACGCTTCCGGCCGCGGCACCGGCTCCCGTATCGCTCCCCGCAGCCGCAGCCGCGGAGAGCTCCTCCGCGATGCTCCGGATGCCTTCCCGCAGGAACATCGGCGCTGCGGCGGCTCCGTTCAGCGCGGGCAGCCGGAGCTCTTCGAGATCACGATCGAGGGGTACATCGAACCGGAGGGTCACCAGCTCGCGGCTGCGGAATGCGCTCTCGCGTCCTTCCTCCAGCTTCTTCCGCTGGGAATCGGACGCGACCTCCTCGAGCCGGGCGTAAAGCGCATCGAGCGTCCCGAACTGCTCGAGGAGCTTTACCGCGGTTTTCGCCCCGATGCCCGGGACCCCCGGCACGTTGTCCGACTGATCGCCGGTCAGGGAAAGGTAGTCCACGATCTGTTCCGGCGTCACTCCCCATTCGACGCTCACCTCGTCTCGCCGCACCTCCCGGTATCCGCCCCCCTTGTCGGGCCGCAGAACGGCCACCGGTCCGTCCACCAGCTGCAGGAGGTCCTTGTCCGCGGAGATGACCCAGCAGGGTTTGCCGGACTCCCGGCATTTCCCGGCCAGCGTGGCGATGATGTCGTCGGCCTCGAAACCGTCCGCCTGGAGAACCGGGATTCCCAGCACGGAGAGGATCTCCTCCACGATCGATACCTGGTCGTGCAGGTCCTGGGGCGTCTTGTCCCGGGTGGCCTTGTACTCCGCGTATGCCTCGTGCCGGAAGGTCGGCACATGCGAATCCATGACCACGGCGAGATATTCCATCCGGTGTTCGGCGATCAGCGAAAGCAGCGAACGGAAAAAACCGAACACCGCCGAGGTGTTGCGCCCGTCGGGACTGAGAAGCGGCCTGCGGATGAAGGCAAAATACGAGCGGTAAATCAGGCTGTAGCCGTCCAGGAGATAGAGCGGTTTTTCCATACGCCCATTCTACACGAATCAGCCGCTGATATCTATAAGGTTCGAGGAGGAGCTTCTGCCGTAGGGAGAGACGCTCTGTTTCGGAATGCGGAGGCCGGCAAGCTCCGCCCGGATTTTTTCCGATTCCCGGCGGAGCGTTTCGCCGATGCGATGCGAGCCGTCGGCGATCCTGCGGACCGCTTCGTCGATGCGCAGGATCCGCTCCTCGATCCCGGGATCCTCCCCTGGCCGGTCACGGTACCCGGCCAGAAGCGGTTCGATCGCCCGGGCGAAAGCGGCGATCTTTTTCGTGTGATGTCGTCCCGCCTCCGCATGGAGCGCCAGATGCTCCGTGCGATCCTCCCGCACGTCCGCCTCGTACCGTTCGATCAGTTCGAGGTAGCCGGCGAGATGCTTCTCCTGGGAATCGAGGAGCTTCCCGAGCCGCTGGATGAGGGGATCTGATCCGGAGCCGGGTACGCTCTTATCCGGCGACATTGATGTTCGCGGAAACCACCGCCCCGTCGTCCCGGGTATGGCGGCTGACCTCGGCCCAGGAATCCCGCAGCGACCTGAGCATCTGCTGAACATCCTGCAGCGGCTGCGAGTCCTTCGAGATGTTTCCTTCCACGAGCTGCCGGTTGAAGAAGAGATAGAGGCTGAAGAGGTTCCGGGCGATCTCGCCGCCCCGTTCGAAGTCCAGGGAAACCGAAAGTTCGGTAATCACTTCCTGGGCCTTGGTCAGGGAGGCATTCACCGCATCGTAGCGGCTCTTGCCGGTTGCGAGATCCTGAAGGGCTGACTTGATCTGCTTGATCGCCTCGTCGTACAGCATAATGATGAGCTTTCCCTGTCCGGCAGTGCGGATGGAAGTTTCCCGATAGGCGCTGAGCGGATTCGTTTTGGGATTCAATGGTTCCCCCTTCTCCTTTTCAATATCGACGACGCTCGTCGTAATCTTTAACGGACCCGGTCCATCAGGGTCGATACCGGGACCGCCCGATAGCCCTCCGCGATGAGGGCGTTGAGCAGCAGTTCCAGTTTCTGGAACAGATAGTCTTCGCGGCCTCCTTCGGGCGTTCCGATCCGCATGGGAATGATCGACCCCGGCTTCTTTTCCTTCATCACCCGCTCGACGATCCGCGCGGACGGCAGATACAGGGCCGAACCCCGCCCCCGGTCCTGAAGCGTGACCCAGTCGAGGGGATCGAGATCGCGACCGACGAACCGGTAGTTCATCTCCTGCGCGGCATTGATCATCGTGTCGTTCACGAAGTAATAGGGAGTGTGCCAGAGCAGCGAGAGCTCGCGGCCGGAAACGTTGAAGTAGTCGTCCTCGTTGCGGGCCAGCCCCTTGCGGATGAAGTCCCTGTCCACCTGGTATCTCGAATCGGTCATGTCGAACCAGGCATAGAAGAGCGATCCGATTTCGTGCCCCGATTCGGCGATCTCCTTCGCCGCGCCCGGATTCCGCCGCAGGAACTCCCCGTTGATGAAAAAGGTCGCCCGCACCCCGTAGTCGGCCAGGACATGGAGCACTTCCGTCAGACCTTCCGCCGAATCGACGGCGTCGAACGTCAGGCCGACCTCCCGGACCCGGATGCGCGACCCGTGGCGGAACACCCGCGGGTCGACCGGGTCGTCCTGCGCGGGGAACGCCTCATACCGCCGCTGCGGGCTCTTCAGCAGCGGCAGGGTGGCGAGCCCGTCGATGTTCCGCACCATCACCATGTTCCGGTAGCTGCCCGACTGCAGGGGCTCGAGGTACACCCGGTAGGATGGGGAAGCGACCACCGCTTTCTGGACGGCGAATCCCGCGGGATCGATCCAGCTGCCGTCTTCCGCCCGGAAACCGCGCATTCTGCCGCCGCTCTCGATCCGGACCGACCCCGCCGGACCGCCGAAGCCGTAGCGCTCCGGCTGGGAAAGACAGATCGTGCGGGAACTCCGGTCCAGCAGGTGAATCTGCTCCACGTAGCGGGTCCCCGCAATGACGAGCTCGTTGGCCGACGTCCAGAGAGAATGCAGCGGTTCGGGATGCGGAAAACTCGCCTGCCATTCCCAGCCGCGATATCCCTTCACTTCCACCCGATCCCGGTAGTGTACCGCCACCCGTGATCCGTCTTCCGAGAGCGTGAGCCCCCGGACCCCCTCCTCCGACAGCCGTTCGAATCGGCCCGGCGTTCCTTCACCCGCAGCCAGCCGGTAGACCGTGCCGCTCGACTCCGCTCCCTGGTCCCGCCCCGATCCCACGAGAATGGTCACCAGGTCTTCCGCGGACCAGAGAACCTCCCGGATCATGCCGCTTCGCGGCAGCAGCAGGTACGGAAGGGAAAGCGTCCCGCCTTCGGGAAGCGCGTCGTCCGGAGTCAGATAGGCGAAGTAGAGCTGCCGTCCCCCCTTGTCCAGAAGAACCTTTTTCCCGTCCGGGGATATCCAGAAGCGGTCGAAATTCGGGTCGAAGGGAAACGGGAGCTTTCCGACGATCGTGCTCGTCGCCAGGAGCGACCCGTAGAGCGATCGGGTGAACAGCTCCGCACTGCCGATCCGATAGACCAGAGAGCCGGACAGGTAGAACAGCCGGTCTCCGGAGCCCCAGCGGACGCTGCGGGTGCTCCCCTTCCCCAGGAGCCGGTATTCCTCGCCGAGTACGCGATCCTCCCGGAGATGGGCGATCGAAAAGTAATGGAGTGAGCGCTGCTTTTCGTAGACGAAAAAGGCGGAATCCGCCGACCAGGCAGCCGGCGCCCGGTCCGCCGCGATTTCTACTCCCGAAGCGATGAGGGTTTCGCTCCCCGCAGCCAGGTCCAGCAGCTGCAGGTCGCCGAACGCCCAGGACGTCGGCCGGAGCAGGATCAGAAACCTGCCGTCCGGAGAGCTCGCCGACGGAAGGATCTTGCCCGTGGCGGCATCCTTCCCGTCGGTAAAGGACGGGACGCCCGGAACCGGTGACGGCGTTCCCATGGACCGGTCGGTACGGAAAATGCCGAAGCGGTTCTCGATCTGGAGCATCCCGCCGGCGAGGGATATCCTTTCGGGGAAGAACGTCAGCTGTCGCGTGGAGCCTCCCGCGAGATCGGACAGAAACAGACTCCGATAGGAGCCGTAGACCGGGGCATCGGTTTCCGACTGGAAGAGCAGGAGGTTTTCTTCGGACAGATCGAGCCCCGAGAACGTCATCTCTCCGTGGATGAACGCTCCCGGCAGCAGAAGAAACAGAGAGAGTAGATACTTTTTGATCACCCGAGCCCCCTTTTCCGGCAGGACGAACCTTCGCGGATGTCGCAGCCTTTGTCCAAAATCTCTATCAGTTTCGGCACTATAGGGGAAAGAATTAAGGGGAAGAACACCCGGAAATGGAGAAAAACGGATGTACACGCCCGGGGCATGTACCGGCGGAAGGCTACGGGAGCGACGGTTCGGCTTTTCTTGCCAGAGAGAGAAAGGCCGTCAGTTCCTCGTCGAGCAGCGAAAGCCGGTTCTCCAGCTCTTCGAGCCGGGTGATGGCCTGCTCGTGCATTATCCTTCCCATTTCCTGAAACGGCTGTTCGAGGACCGCATCCATGGACAACTCCTCTCCTGTTGCATTGCCGCAGTAGGGACAGAAGGAGAACTCAGCACTCAAGGGCTTTCCACAGCTGGAGCAGAAGACTACCGCTTCCATGGGTCCAGTATAACTCCGGCTCCGGGTGAAAGCAAGAAGATCGTTGCATCCCTCGCGGCCGGCTTCACGCCCGGCTTCACGGCCGGCCTCGCGCACGATCGGGCCGGTTTGACTTTCCACCTGCGGTGCATGGAGCTATTTTTATTACATGAATGAAATACGCCTGCCGGATTATGCCCGGATCGTCCTGCTGCTTCTCGGAATCGTCCTTGCAGTGTATGCGATGGGAGCCGCCCGGACCATTCTGGTTCCCCTCGCGCTCTCGCTGCTCATCGCACTGCTCCTGATGCCCTTCGCCCGGCGGCTCGAGCGTCACGGGATTCCGCGCGGCGGCGCCGCGATTCTCGCGATTCTTCTCGTCCTGCTGGCAGCGGCACTCCTGTTCCTGTTCTTTTCATGGCAGGTCACGAATATCTCCGAAGGGATGGGAAGGATCGGGGAGCAGATCGATGATTTTGTGGGCAGAATTCAGGATTTCATATCATCCACGTTCGGGATTTCGATCTCCCGGCAGAGTCGGGCAGCCGAGCAGAGATTCCAGGATATGTTGAGCGGAGGAGGAGCGCTGCTTTCCGGCACATTTTCCGCAATCTCCTCCGTTGCAGGCTTTCTGGTGATCGTGCCCATCGCGCTCTACTTTTTCCTGGCGTACCGTTCCTTCTTCAAGCAGTTTCTGATGAAGCTCTTCCCGAATCAGCGGGAACGCGTGAACGGAATAACTCATGCCGTCCAGAGAGTGGTCCAGGATTACCTGGTCGGTCTGCTCATGGTGATCGGGATCCTCACCGTTCTCAACACGATCGGGCTTTTCCTGTTCGGAATCCAGTACGCGATCTTCTGGGCGTCCTCGCCTCGGTCCTGACCATCATTCCCTATTTCGGCGTCATCATCGGAGCCGTCCTGCCGGTTCTCTTCGCCCTGATCACCACCGACTCGCTCTGGATTCCCGCAGGGCTCGCCGTCTGGTTCTGGGCGATCCAGATGATGGAAGGCGATCTGATAACTCCGAACGTGGTCGGATCGAAAGTGAGCCTGAACCCGTTTGCGGCGATCGTGGTGCTTTTCGCCGGAGGCGAGCTCTGGGGAGCGGCCGGTCTCGTGCTGGCGATCCCGTACCTCGCAATCCTGAAAGTGATCTGCGACGAAATCGATCCCCTTCGGCCGTACGGATTTCTGCTCGGAAATCCCGTTCGCAAGCGTGGCTCCGGGAAAGTCGCGCAGCTGATCGCAAAAATGAAACGCAAGGTCCGAAAGGCCGTGTGAGCCGCGAGGAGCGCCATCCCCGCGGAATCCGAAGAACCGGATTCCGCCGACCGTCTACAGCAGGATCGTCGCCAGTTCCGCGAGCTCGCTCCGCTCGGATCGCTGCAGGGTCACGTGTCCGAAGATCCGCTGTCCCTTGAACGCCTCCACCAGATAGGTCAGCCCGTTGGAATTGGAATCCAGATACGGGCTGTCGATCTGGTACGGATCGCCGGTCAGCACCACCTTCGAGCCCTCCCCGGCACGGCTGACGATCGTTTTGACCTCGTGCGGCGACAGGTTCTGCGCCTCATCGATGATAATGTACTGCCCGGGAAGCGAGCGCCCCCGGATGTAGGTGAGAGCTTCCAGCTCGATCGTCTTCCCGTTGATGACCTGGTCGGCACTCTTCAGGTTGCTCTTCTTGTAGACTCCCAGGATGTACTCAAGATTGTCGAACAGCGGCTGCATCCAGTGGGACAGCTTCTCACCCTTCGCCCCCGGCAGATACCCGATATCCTTGCCCATGGGGATGATCGGACGCGTGACCAGCACCCGCTCGTAGAGCTTTTCCTCCAGAGTCATCTTGAGCCCCGATGCGATCGCCAGCAGCGTCTTTCCCGTCCCCGCCTTCCCCACCAGCGTCACCAGGTTCACCCTCGGATCGAGCAGCATCTCGATCGCCATCCGCTGCTGATAATTCAGCGGCTTGATCCCGCAGACCGCCCCCATGACCATCTCCACGTATTCGAGCTCCCCGGTGGAGGCATGATAGCGGGCGATCGTTCCTTCCTCGCCGAACTTGTCCTTGAACAGGATGAACTGATTCGGGACCAGCTGCTCATGCCACGGGATCCGCCCTTCGGTCTTCAGATTCCGGATCGTCTCGATCGACGCATCCAGCTCCATGTATCCCGCGTAGAGCTGGTCGATATTCACCTTCTGCTTCTCGTAATCCACCGCTTTCAGACCGATCGCCGTCGCCTTGACCCGGGCGTTGATATCCTTCGAGACGAAAAACACTCTCCGGCCTTCCTGCTGCAGATGATAAGCCGTCAGGATGATCCTGTTGTCGTTCTTCTCGTGAGACAGATCGATGGGCGAGTTTTTCGCGTAAGTAAGCGCGACTCTCAGCAGGGAACCGTTTTCCATCTTGACGCCTTCGTTCAGCGAACCGTGCCGCCGGAACTCGTCGAGAAGCCGGATCGCATGCCGGGCATTCCGCCCCCGCTCGTCGCTGTAGGTTTTCAGATGATCCAGTTCCTCGAGGACCCAGAGCGGGATCACGACCTCGTTGTCCCGGAACGAGAGGATCGCATCCGGCTTGTGGATGAAGACGTTGGTGTCGATCACGAAGGTTTTTATCTGAGAGTTCTGGGCCACGGTGTCTCCTCCGGCGGATAGATGCTTTGATTATAGCCAACCCGAGCCCTGCCATCCAGTATAGTGGTCCGAAGCCTGGTGAAACCTCACCTTGATTCAGACTGCAAAATATCCGGGTAGATATGCGGGACCAGCCCGGAGCGGAGTCTGATACATCCGAAACCAGATCAGCAGAAACGGCTGAATCAGCGGCAGCCTGTCGAAAAAGACTCTCCTGTCAAATATCCAGCCGAGCATCTCGTTCAGCGATCGAGAAGAGATACCTGAACGCCGGGCAGGAGATATCCGGTGCTCTGCCGGCAGTTTGGCCCGCCAGTTCTTCAGGAAGTTATGGAAGAACAGATAGCAGGAGAGTCGATCCATACTGCCGTGAACACTGCGGGCAAAGCGGGTACTTTCTCTCACATGTTCTGCGAGATCTTTTCGGATTTCTCGTTCCATGTAGTTCACGGCGAACAGAGGATTATGGATGGTACGCGGCAGCTTTGATGAAAATCTCTTATGATGAACCCGACCTCGTTCGACCAAATTTTCGAATGGACCATGAGATTCTACCGCACGTCGATAATCGCGGTGCTCATCGGTACGCAGTTGGAAAGTACGCTCACTGCCGTCATTTATCAACCTGCTGCATATTTCGAGCAGATCACAGAAGTGGCGTCGGGTAGCGTCCGAGTCGGCTCGAAATCGCTTTTCAATCGTTTCTCGCCTCTTTTTTTGAACATCGGTCATCCGTCCGCTTCTTCGCAGCGTAAATCCGTTATACCCGTAAACGAACTGGGAATCCGCACCCACGATGAGCTGCAGATTATTCGGGAAATACTGACTGATCCAGAAACTCTGGATCCCATCGATCACCAGATCTTCCCCCAGGATGCTCTGATCGAGCAGCAATGCCTGGGCAGCGAGCGCCTGCCGCGCGAAACGCATGAACTTGTTCATGATCGTCTTATGATCGACCTGCAATTGTCTCCCTGCCGCACGGACCCCGCAACAGGAGGAGAGATGGCCCAGCAGTTGCGGATAACTGACCGATCGCTTTGCATAGTAATCGATCGAGAAGCTTCGGGTACTGAATCTCTTTCCACAAAGTCGACAACGGAATCGGAGTACAATTCCAGACAGGAGTGTCGAATATGATCCGTCCCGGCTCCACCAACGATCGGCAGGCGGATCATAATGTGCAGTACATCCGCTTCGGGGACAGAAACCAGGATCAGTCGCGTCGATTCTTTTCTGGCGGGTTTTCATGTCTTTTCTGACTGCTCCTTATTTCATCCCGATTCAATTCACCATTCTTCGGACCACTAACTACCTATTGCGAAAGGGAGCCATCCGCGATAGGCTGATACTCCTATGCAAACCCTCGAAACCGCCGGCAGATCCCTCATCGTCCAGAGTGACGGTACCCTGCTCCTGGATGTCCACAGACCCGGTGCGGACGAGGCGAGGGCGGATATTGCCCCGTTTACCGAGCTGGAAAAATCGCCCGAGCACATCCACACCTACCGTATCAGCGCCCCTCTCGCTCTGGAATGCGGCTTCGGCGGGGCTGGATGAAGCAGGAGATCCGCGAATCGCTCCAGCGCCATTCACGCTACCCGGTCCCGGAGAACGTACTCTTCACCGTGAGGGAAACCCTCGCCCGGTACGGGAAGCTCCGGCTGGTCGCCGGGGGCGATTCGGGCACGCTGCTCCTGGAGGTGGAGGAAGAGGCGCTGCGGGCGGAGCTGGCGTCGAATCGCAGGCTCGCGAAGCTGCTGAGCCGCAGGAGACGGGGTTTCTCGTGAGGCTTATGATCGGGGGAACGATCAAGCAGGAGCTCATCCGGGTCGGATATCCGGTACAAGGACGAGGCACCGCTCTCCGAAGGGGAGCCGATGGATTGTGCTCGAGATGTCCCGGCGGCGGTCGCGTGTTCAGCCGCGAAACTACCAGCGGGAAGCGGCGGGGCGTTCGCGGGCAACCGGCGGCCCGGGACCGGGTTCGGAACCATCGTGCTGCCCTGCGGCGCCGGGAAAACGGTGGTGGGCATGACGGTCATGGCGATGCTCCGGACCAGCACGCTGATCCTCACCACCAACGTCGCGGCGGTCCATCAGTGGCTCGACGAGCTCGTCGACAAGAGCGCATGTGTAGCGAAGAGAGATCGGTGAGTACACCGGCGACCGGAAGGACATACGGCCGATCACGGTCGCCACCTACCAGATCCTGGTCTGGCGTCCCGACAGGGAGAGTGAATATCCCCATTTCGATCTGTTCCGAATGCAGCGACTGGGGGCTGATCATCTATGACGAGGTGCATCTCCTTCCCGCGCCGGTGTTCCGGGTGACGGCGGAGATCCAGGCGGTGCGAAGGTCGGGCTCACCGCCACACTGGTACGGGAGGACGGACGGGAGGAAGACGTGTTCTCGCTGGTCGGTCCCAAGCGGTACGATGTGCCGTGGAAAGAGCTGGAGTCGAAGGGCTGGATCGCCGAGGCGAACTGCTACGAGATCCGGGTGGACCTGCCGGAGGAGCTGCAGATTCCGTATGCCGTCGCCGACAAGCGGCAGAAGTTCCGTATCGCGGCGAGAACCCGCTCAAGATCGCCATCGCCCGGCAGCTCATCGAGAATCATCCGGACGATGCGATCCTGGTGATCGGCCAGTATCTCGACCAGCTCGCGCCTGATCGCCGAGGAACTGAAGGCCCCGATCATCACCGGCAAGACCCCGAACACGGAGCGCGAGCGAGATCTACGCGTCGTTCAAGAGCGGGAGATCCGGGTGCTGGTGGTATCGAAGGTGGCGAATTTCGCGATCGACCTGCCCGATGCCTCGATGGCGATCCAGGTCTCAGGAACGTTCGGCTCGCGGCAGGAGGAAGCGCAGCGGCTGGGGCGCATCCTGCGGACCGAAGCGAAGACACTCCTCCTTCTACTCCATCATTTCCCGGTATACGATGGAGGAAGGGTTCGGGGCGAACCGGCAGAAGTTTCTGACCGAGCAGGGCTACAAGTACCACATCGAAATGATCACTTCGGAGGAGCTCCGGTGAGCGGCAGATGGAAGGCGCATCTCCTCACGCTCCCCGATTCCGACTTCTTCCGCCTGGTCCGGCTTCACCTGGGACCGATCAAGACTCCGTTCCACAAGCAGCGGCTGATCGAGCGGCTCGCGGCCTATGTACAGAAAGATGAAACCCGCCGCAGGATCCTCGCCCTGCTGAACGAGGAGGATGCACGGTTCCTGACGGCGATCGATTTCCTCGACGAGCCGCCCCTGGAGAGGCTCCTGGATTTTCTCGCCCAGGATCGATCCTATCTCGAGATCCATCATCGGATCCTGAATCTCGAGGAGCGGCTCCTGATCTACCGCGACCGGACCGGACCGGAGCCGGAGGTCCGGCTGAACCCGTTCCTGGCGGACGGAATCCGCCTCCGCGCGGTCCGACCGGCCGTTCTCTTTCCCTCGCGCGAGGAGCAGCCGTCCAACCCTCCGCTTCCCTGGCTCTCGGAAGGGCTGCTCCTGGGATTTCTCTCCTGGATGCTTCGCCGACAGGAAGTGCTCAAATCCGACGGCACTTTCCGCAGACGGGCGATCGCGGAGATCGAGGGGATCTTTCCCTCGCTCCTCCTCCCGTCTCCCGAGGGAACGAGATTGTACCTGCTGAAGGATGCGCTCGTGTCCCTGGGGCTGCTCCGCCTTCGGGACGGCGTGCTGCTGCCGGACCTTCCGGCCTGGCAGGAGTTCATGGAGCAGGAAGCCGGCTCCCGCAGGCCGATGCTCTGGGCCGCATTCGCATCGCGTGCCGCACTCCCGCTGGAAACCCGGTCCCGGTTCATCGCGGCGCTTCTCACTGCATTACCAGGCGGTCGGGCGTTCTCGGTACCCTCCCTGGTTCGGATGGCCGCCGCTGCCCTCCCCGGCGAGCAGATCGATCCGGAAACCGGCCGCCGCATCGTTGTCGCGATGGCATCCCTCGAGATTCTCCTGCCTGCCGGTGACCCCGGATCGGTTCCGGGAGATGCCGCTCGAAATTCCGGCAGGGACGGCGGCACGGAGGAGTATCTCCGGAATCCGCACGCCCGGATGGATGAAGAGCAGGCAGCGGAACGGGAGCCTCCGCTCATCCTGCAGCCGACCTTCGATCTCACCGTGACCCCGAGGATGCCGGCGGCGGAAGCCCTGCCGATCGCGATCGCGGCGGACGTTCGCGGATGCGATACGTATACCCGGTACGAGCTGACGAAAGGCTCCGTTGCCCGGGCGATCCGGGAAGGATGGGACGCGGAGGGGATTCTCCGGCATCTCGAACGGCTCTCGGGCAAACCCGCTCCCCAGAACGTCGCATTCTCCCTCGACATCTGGGAACGGGAACTGCGATCCCTGGCACTGTACCGCGGCAGAGTCCTGGTCGTCGACGGCGAGCTTCGTCACCTCGTGGAGCATTCCGAAGAACTGCGGAGCTCGATCCGGAAGGTCCTCGCTCCCGGGGTCTACCTGCTTGTCGACGAAGACGGTGAAGGAGTCCGAAAGGCCTTCGAGCGGATCGGCCTCGAGCTGCCCCCGGAAAGCGACGGGAGAACGGCAGCTCACGCAACGGGTTCGGCGATTGGTTCGGCGACGGGTCGTGCAGCGGGTTCCGGGCCGAGTTCCGGGTCGGGCCCAAGGTCCGTCTCGGAACCGGACACCGGAGAAAGGACCGGTTCGTCTCCGCCACGGCTTTCCGGGCCGCCCTCCGCGGCGTCTGCGGGGTATTCCGCCGGGCAGCGCGAGGCCGGCGGGTTCCTGGCCGATCCCGAGGGCGACCTCGTCGAGCAGGAACTTTTTTCTCATCTCGATTCGATGCAGCTTGCGCCGCATTCCCGCGAAGAGCTTGCAAGGCGTATCCGCAGCCATCTGGTTCTGTTTCCGTACCAGCTCTCGGAGGGGACCGTTCACCGGGAACGGAGAGAGGCCCGGGGGCTGGACTACCTGGGAAAGGTACGGCTGATCGAGCAGGTTCTGCTCTCGGAGTGGGATCTGATCGAGCTGGTGGTCCGCGGGAGCCGGGGTGAGCCGGAAAAGATGCTGGTCAAACCCCGACAGCTCGAAAAGGTCGGCTCGGGTCTCTTTCTGGCCGGCAGCCGCATGCCGGACCAGGAGGCGGTCCGGATCAGCGTCGGGAAGATCGGCCTCGTCCGGAGGATCAGGGGCTCGCTGCTCGGGGGTTAGTCCGGACACCGGCTGTCGGGGCTCCTTCGGGAGGAGCGTTGTAGGGCTCGTTGCGGTCGAGATGATCCTGGATGATGATCACCAGCTGCCGCAATGTCTCCGCCGGTATCGTATCCAGGCGCCGCTCCACCATGCGGGCAAGCTCACGCAGCTCACGGGTCGTCTCCTGGGTCCGCTGCAGCTCCGAGAGAAGAAACTCCACCTGCTTCCGTACGTCACCGTAACCGTCCACCCGTTCGGTCAGAGCGGCGACGGTTCCCTCCGTCCGGTCGAGCTCCTGCCGCGTCCGCTGGTCGGTTTCCGCCAGCTGCCGGTCGACGTAGCCTTTCGACGCAAGCCCCAGGAACCCGTCGGTGCTCGTGCATCCTCCGACTGCAAGCGCCATGATGACAAGGCCTGCCGGGATCCGATATTTCCGCATCGCATCTCCTCCATTCCGCCCGGCAGCATGTTCCGGTCGCATGCTCCGGGCGATTCCTGCACTCTGTATGTCCCGAGCGGACCTCGAGTGTCACCGACCGACGTGCATTCCGGTCCGGCCGCACCCGGAAAATATACTCAGAGCGTAAAGGGAAATGGAGAAATCCGGGAAAATTTCCGTGAGGAGGAATGAGCTACCGCTCGGGGACTGCCGGAGGTCGGACCGTCGCCAGCGCATCCTCGACCCCCTGAACCAGGGTCGCGACATAGGCGGGCAGGTCCGGGATCCGATCGTGCGGGATCCGGAACGCGATTGCACCTTCGTGGCCTCCGCCGTTCTCGATCGAGAAGAGGTTCAGGACCTCCCGCAGGTCATAGTCCTTGTACTCGGTGCTCCTGCGGAGGCGGAACTGAACCAGCTCGGACCTGCCGGGTTCCTCTTCCACGACCACCAGACTCAGCACCCGGCTCTCCTCCGCGAGGGAATTGGCTACCGCCCGGGAGACCGAGATGATGGTGTCGTCGTCGCAGTTGCGATGGAGCCATGCAACCTGCTCGCCCTGCAGCACCACGTAGCCGATGGACGGCGAGAACTGCTTGAACTCCATCATGAAATTGAAGCACTTCTCCTCCTTCGACGAAAGCCGGTGGAGCTCCCGGTAGACTTCGTCCATCTCCGAAAGGTTGTTCGGGCGGTTCGTCTGCCGCTTGAGGAGGTTGTTGAAGATGGTGCTGAAGATGCGGTAGTAGCGCTGTTCCCGCCGGGTCTTGAGGAACTTGCCCATGCCCGATTCGCCCACGAGTCCGGTCAGAATCGCCAGGGAGATGTTCCGCGAGAAGAGATCCGATATCTGGAACCGGTCGAGGATGTCCTTCCGGCTTCCCAGGCGGAGGGTGATATGGCCGACGAGCTCGCACGAGCTGGATGCCTCCATCACCAGAGCGTAGTCCCGGTCGCCGATGTATTCACTGTCTCCGCCGAGGTGATGATCGATCTCCACCTTGACGACCTCCGGCTTCCCCATCATCTCGAGAATCCGATCGTCCGCCTCCAGGAGATCGGGTTTCGGCGTATCGCAGACCACCACGGTGTCGATGTCGGAGGGGACCCGGGCGGAATCGTATACCACTTCGATCGAATTGTACCGGCAGATCTTGAGCAGGAATTCGTACTGCTCCTGAACCTTGCCGTGACCGAGATAGATGGTGGAGTGCTTGTTGAACTTGTTCAGGAGCAGCGAGAAGGCGACGACCGAAGCGATGCAGTCCTCGTCCGGGTTCCGGTGGCACATCAGGAGAAACTGCCCGCGGTTCACCATCGCTTCGATGATGTTCGCGATGATCCGGTTCTTCTCCCGCAGCGATTCGATCGCTTCCTTCCTCATCGCTCCTCCCCTTCCGCTCCCGCCACCATGACCCGGTTCCTCCCCGCCTCCTTGGCACGGTACAGAGACTGGTCGGCCAGGGCACGGAGCCCGTCGAGCTCGGCGGCATGCTCGGGGAAACAGGCTACGCCCAGGCTGGTGGTGATGGTCCGCGCCTGTCCCTCCACGTGAAGAGTTCTGCACTCCACCGCCTGACGCATCCGGTCGGTCAGGCTGAAGGCTTCGGCGCTGTCGGTGTCGGGCATCACGAGGGCGAACTCGTCCCCGCCGTACCGGGCGAGGAGATCTCCTTCTCTCAGGTGGTCCCGCAGCGTTTCCGCCAGCTCGACGATCGCCCGATCGCCCGTCTCCTGGCCGAACAGCTCGTTGATCTGGCGGAACCGGTCGAGGTCGAGCATGGCGAGCGAGAGCGGTTTCCCGGACGCGGCCGCCTTCCGGAACCGGTCCGGAAGGGCTTCATCGAGGAATCTCCGGTTGTAGGCTCCGGTCAGTCCGTCGGTCACCGCGCGGCGCCGGGCCTCCTCACCCCACTGCACCATCCCCGAAAGGAAACCGTCGCTGGCCCGCAGCCGCTGGGTCGTGATGCTGAGCATCCGGTACATCACGTTCGTGGCAAGTTCAGGATGGGAATCGACGAGCCGCAGAAACTCGTCACCGTCCAGGCAGAGCAGTTCGCTCGCCTCCACGGCCCGGGCGGTCGCGGATCGGGGGGCATCGTCGAAGATCGACATTTCCCCGAAGAACGCACCCACCGGAAACCGGACGATCTCCTCTTCCCTTCCGTCGGGAAGCCTGATGGTGATGACGACCGAGCCTTCCCGGACGATGTAGAGCTGATGCCCGGCATCTCCTTCCCGGAAGATCTCCCGGCCCGGCTCCGCCCGGATCTGGGTCAGACGCCCGCAGACGGTTTCGATCTCCTTCGGCTCGAGCTCGGCAAAGACCGCGACCGATTTCAGGAAGGATGCGATCTCCTTTCCCGTCCGGACGTGCTCCCGATCAGTCTGCGGTACGGTAGACATCGTTTCCTCCCTGTTCCCGGACAGCGTGCATGCGCTCGAATGCCTTCAGGATCGCTTCCTCCGCGGTCCGGGTATCCTCCGGATACTCCGTCACGCCGGCGCTCGCCGTCAGGATATGGCTCATGCCGCCGGTCAGCCCTGTGAGATCGATCCCGGAAACCGCCGCGATCAGACGTTTTCCCAGCTCGGATGCCTGCTCGGAGCCGGCATCGGGCAGGACGACGACGAACTCGTCCCCGCGATACCGCACCGCGAGGGCGCCTTCGGGCAGACCCGCCCGCACGGTTCCGGCCAGAAGCTGCAGGGTTCCGTCCCCGGCATGATGGCCGTAACAGTCGTTCACCTGCTTGAAGTTGTCCGGTTTGATCACGAGGACCGCCGCGCGGGCGCCCGGACGGGCGAGAAGGCGCGGGAGCTCCTCCTCGAGGTAGGCCCGGTTGAAGAGTCCGGTCAGGGAATCCGCCTGGATCTGGCGCCTGAGCTCGCGCACCCAGGGTGCGTTCTGGGAGATGAGCCGGTTGGTTTCGCGGATCCGCCCCGCCACCGTGGCAAGGAGCCGGTGCAGGAGCCGGGCACAGGGAGCGGGATGGATGCGGAGAAGGTCGGAGAAACGGGTGCCTTTCCGCGGAAAGACGAGAAGCTCGCTTTCCTGCTCGCAGGTCGCGGTGGCGGAATGCGGAATCTCCTCGAGCAGGTCCAGCTCTCCGAAAAAGCCGCCCTCCACGAAGCTCGCCAGTACGAAGGGTCTTCCGTCCTGCCCCTCCCGGGTCACCAGGACTTCTCCCGAGGCGACCACGTAGAGCTCCTCTCCGGCGCTGCCCTCGGTGAACACCACCGTACCCTTCGGACATCGCCGCAGCTCACTGTACTCCGCGATGATCGCGGCATCCTCTTCCGAGAGCCCCGAAAAGAGGGACGCTTTTCTGAGAAGGTTGATTGTTCCCATCACCAAAGAAGTATATTACGTTTTCGGCGTTTTTGGCGGAGAATCTGCGGATTCGATGAATTGCCGCCGGTAGAGATCGGAATAGCGCCCCCCGCTCCGGAGAAGCTCCCGGTGCGAGCCGCGCTCGACGATCCGGCCCTCGTCGACGACGAGGATCGTGTCGGCGTCCCGGATGGTGCTGAGCCGGTGGGCGATCACGACGGACGTCCGGCCCTGCAGCAGATTCTTCAGCGCATCCTGGATAAGGGCCTCGGTCACGGTGTCCACCGTCGAGGTGGCCTCGTCCATGATGAGGATTCGCGGATCGGCGAGAACCGCCCGGGCGATGGAGATCAGCTGCCGCTGACCGACCGACAGATTCACACCGCCTTCCCGTACCGGGGTATCCGGCCCCTCCGGAAGCCGCTCGATGAAGCCCCACGCGTTTGCGGTCCCGGCGGCCCGCTCCACCTCGTCCGCATCCGCCCCGGGTCGTCCGAAGCGGATGTTGTCGGCGACACTGCCGGCGAAGAGAAACGGGTCCTGCGGCACCAGCGCCATCTGTGCGCGGAGCGTCCGCTGGAGGACATCCCGGATATCGATCCCGTCGACCATGACCGCTCCCTCGCCCGGGTCGTAGAAACGGGCGATCAGGGAAGCGATCGTGCTTTTCCCCGCTCCGGTCGGTCCAACCAGGGCGACCATGGAGCCCGGTTCGACGGTGAGGTCGACCGAGCGGAGAACAGGCACCCCCTCGCGATAGGCGAACGAGACGTTCCGGAGCTCGATCCGTCCCCGGACCGGCGGCATCGGCCGGGCATCGGTCCGGTCGGCTACTTCGGGTTCCGTGTCCAGGAGCCGGAACACCTGCTCTCCGCCGGCCATGGCCGCCTGGAACGTGGTGTACAGCTGGCTCAGTTCCCGGACCGGCTGAAAGAATCGGGAGACGTAGGTGAGAAACGCGACCATCACTCCGAGGGTGAGGGTATCCCGGGCCACCGAGAGGCCGCCGAAATAGAGAACGACCGCGGTCGCCAGCATGGAGAGGAACTCCACCGCCGGCAGGAATACGAACGAGAGCGACATGGCCCGGACATGGGAGGAGCGATTCCGCCGGTTGACCCGGTCGAACCGCTCCCGGCTCGCTTCCTCCCGGGCGAAGGCCTGGATGACCCGCATGCCGGAGATGTTCTCCGCCAGATCGCCCACCACCGAGGCGACGGTGGACCGGGTCTCCCGGAAGGCTCCCTTCGCCTTCCGGGAGAACAGCACGGTCGCCAGCACCATGAAGGGCAGAACGCTGAACGAGAGGAGCGCGAGGGACGGGCTCATGGCGATCATCACGGTCATGATCCCCGCCAGAAGCAGTACGTCGCCGATCAGCGTCACCAGTCCCTGGGAAAGGAGCTCCCCCAGGGTCCCGACATCGTTGATGACCCGTGAGATCGTGACCCCGACGATGTGGGTGTCGTGGTAACCCGGGTGAAGCCGCTGGAGATGGTCGAACAGGCGGTCCCTGAGGTCGGCCAGCACCTGCTGCCCGACCCAGCCGAGGAGGTAACGCTCGCCTGCATCCGCCAGGTAGATGCCGGTAAAAGTGCCGATCAGAAGGAACGAAACCCGCGCGAGCCCGGACCTGCTGCCTCCGGCGATGTGCGTATCGATGGCGATTTTCATCAGGTAGGGGGCCAGAAGCGAGAGCGCGGAACCCGCCGTCATGAGAAGGAGCGCCACGGCCATTTTCCCGCGGTACGGTCGTACGAAGCGGAGGATCCGGCCTGCGACATGCGGATCGAACACTTTTCCTGAGCGGGTCTCTCCGAAGCTGCCCAGGAGTCCCCGGGGCCCCATCCCCGCCGAGCCCCCGATCATGCCGGTCCTCCCGCCGGCCCGGGCTGCGGACTCAGCTGCCTCCGGCAGATATCCGCGTACAGCGCCGAGGACTCGAGGAGCTCCCGGTGCGTCCCCTGCGCCGCGATGCGGCCCCGGTCGAGCACCACGATCCGGTCCGCCATGCGGAGCGTCCCGAGCCGCTGGGCGATGATGAAGGAGGTCCTGCCCGCGAGAAGCCGCTCCAGCGCGGTCTGGATGAGCCGTTCGGTTTCCGCATCGACGCTGGAAGTCGCGTCGTCGAGCAGCAGGATCCGCGGATCGAGCAGAAGCGCCCGCGCGATGGCGACCCGCTGCTTCTGTCCGCCCGAAAGCGTCACGCCCCGCTCCCCCACCCTGGTGTCGTATCCTTCGGGCATCGCCGCGATGAAATCGTGAGCCTGCGCGGCCTTCGCGGCATCGACAACCTCCTCATCCGCGGCGTCCGGTTTCCCGAAGCGGATGTTCTCTCGGATCGTATCGGCGAAGAGCGTCGTCTCCTGGAGAACGATGCCGATCTGCTTCCGGAGAGAGTCGAGGGTGACCGTACGGATATCGATCCCGTCGATGGAGACCGTGCCTTCGTCGGGATCGTAAAAACGCGGGAGCAGGTTCATGACCGTGGATTTTCCCGATCCGGTTGCACCGAGGAATGCCACGGCTTCTCCCTCCCGGACCTTTAGGTCGAAATCCGACAGAGCCCGCTCGCGCCCTTCATATCCGAACGATACGCGCTCGAACCGGACCTGGCCCCGGACGGGCGGAAGTGCCCCGGCATGGGGCAACTCGCGGACTTCCCGATGCGTATCGAGAATCTCGAAGATCCGCTCGCCCGACGCGATGGCGATCCCCACCATCGGAGCGATCATCCCCATGAGCCGCACCGGATGGGCAAGCTGGGCAAGATACGTGGTGAACGCGACGAGCTCACCATAGTGTCAGCCGGCCCGCGATGATCAGGCTTCCCCCGTACCAGATGATCAGGGCGGTGGCGATGTTCGCGATCAGAATCAGGAGCGGTCCTTCCACCGCGCGGATCCGGGCTTCCGACCGGGAGAGCTCCCGCCAGCGCTCGTTCTGCTCCCGGAAGCGCCGGATCTCGTCCTCCTCCCGGGCAAACGCCCGGACGATCCGGGTTCCCCGCAGGTTCTGCTCGAGCCGGGTCGTCAGAACCGCGAGCTGTTCCTGGATCCGGAGCGAGAGCGGGCGGATTTTCCGCCCGTAGAGAAAGGCCCGGTACAGGAGAAGCGGCATCGCCAGGAGGGCGAAGACGGCGAGCCGCGGGCTCATCCAGAGCAGCATCGCGCAGGTTCCCGCGAGCAGCAGCGTCCCTTCCAGGAGGCGCAAGGTGGCCCGGCCGGTAAGAAACCGGATCCGTTCCACATCCTGGACCGCACGGGAAAGAAGCTGTCCGGCTTCGGACCGGTCATGGAACGAAAAGGAGAGCAGGGTCAGCTGCTCGTGGAGTTTCCGCCGCAGATCGTACGCGACTCCCTGGGAGGCCAGCTCGATCCATCGTCCCTGGAGGAACGTGAAGACTCCCTTCACCAGCACCGCCCCGAGCAGCAGCAGGACCAGCAGCCCCAGCATGCGGGCATCCTGCTGCCTGATTCCCCGGTCGATGATCCCGCGGACCAGCTGCGGAATCAGCAGCTGCAGAGCCGTGATGAAAAGAAGCAGGAGCTCCGCAGGGAGGAGAAACCGGAGATAGGGTCTGAGAAAGGTATAGCAGCGGGCGAGGATGCGGAGATCTCCGCCGGATTTCGTGCCGGATTGCGTGGTCATCGATGTCGGGGGTACGCGGCTCATGGAAAGTCAGTGTACCGGAAACCGGATGTTTGAGAAAGCGGAGTGGTCCGAAGCCTGGTGAAAACCGGCTCACGGCGCCCCGAAATCGAAGAAGAACAGAAGGTCGAAGTACGCCGCCCCCGCCACCCCCGAATCTCCCTCCCCGACGGGGAACTCTTCCAGCGAGACGCCGAAGTCGATGGCGAGGAAATCCAGCCGGGGCGGGATGATCCGGGCCCCTCCGGAGAGGTAGACATGGAAGAGCTCGTACTCGAAGTCGTAGGAGAAACCGGTTTCCAGCATCAGGTCCCAGGCCTCGTTCGTTTTCGCGAGGATGCCTCCGTCGACGCCGGCGGAGATCCGATCACCGGCCTGCGCGTGCAGGACCAGCACCGTCTCGAGCCGCTCGGACAGCCAGGGTCCCCAGGCGAGAAAGGTTCCGACCCGGGGCGATTCCTCCGAGGGGATGCCGTGGGCCCCGGGGCCGGGATGGATCAGTGTGTGGGCGAGACCGATACCCGCGGAGAGCGAATCGTACAGGCCGTACTTGAGGCCGAAGTTGATCCGCCCGATGTTGTCGAACGGCGAGGCCTGAATCTGCAGATTGTACGGCAGCGTATAGGAAATCTCGTGCAGGCCGATGACCAGCGAGGAAGGCGGATTGACGTAGGGAGTCGGGGTGAACAGATAGTGCGTCGGCCCCGCCGCGAGCCAGGGCGCCATCTCCTGGGCGGAAACGGGGGCAGCGAGGACGAGGGCCGGCAGGAGCGCGGCCGCGAGCATGCGAACGGATGTAAAACTCATGGTGAGAAGATACCGCAGCCTCCCGGTGCAGACACGGGATGTTTCCTCAGCTTTTCCCGGGATACGGGAGTCCGGTGAAAAAAGAGAACTGACCGTACGCCTGGCCGAGCAGCATCTCCATGCCTCCGATGGTCCGGCAGCCGGCTTCCTCCGCCCGGGCGAGGAACCGGGTCACCGGGGGAGCGTAGATCAGATCGTAGGCGATTTCCCGGCCGGAAAAGCGGTACCAGGGGATCGGGTCCTGCCCGACGTTCGGTTCCATCCCCGCGCTGGTGGTCTGCACCAGGAGATCCGAGTGGCGCCGAAGGGCATCTGCGGACTCTTCCGCGAGCGCTCCCCAGGCGCAGCCGAATTCCCCGGCCAGCCGGCGGGCCCGCTCGGGAGACCGGTTCAGCACAAGCACTGCCGCTCCCTGCCGGACCAGGGCATACACGACCGAACGGGCCGCGCCGCCGGCACCGATGACGGTGGCGCCGATTCCGTCCAGCTTCGCGCCGAGCAGCGGTGCCAGGGGTGCGAGGAATCCCGCGACGTCGGTATTGATGCCTTCCCATCCGCCGTCCGGACGCCGCCGGATGGTGTTGCAGGCTCCGACCGCGCGGACCGCCTCATCCACCGACTCGAGAAGCGGGATGACCGTCTCCTTGTGGGGGATGGTGACCGACACGCCCCGGATCCCCAGCCGGTCGGCCAGTTCGAAGAACCGGTCGATGCGGTCGGTCTGCAGGGGCAGGTAAACGGCGTCCAGGGCGAGTTTCCGGTAGGCGGGATTGTGGATGTGGGGCGACCGGGTATGCATGACGGGGTTCCCGATGATTCCGTACAGGACGGTTTCGGGGCCGATTTCACGATACCGGTAGAGATCGTCGAGCGTCTCCGGATCCACGTGTCCCGGCGCGGCGGACGCCCCCGCGGCCGAACAGAAGGTGAGCATCGACCCGAGCCGGCCCGCGAGGATTCGCGTCGGGAAACCGTACGGTCCCATGCCGAGCAGGATCTTCTCCCTTCCCTCCAGCGCCCGGAAGGCATCCAGCAGGCGGATCAGCTCTCCGGTATCCCGCGGCATCACCGCAGCCTTGGGGATCTCCGCGCCGCTCCCGCCGCTCCGGCCGCTCCCCGTACGGGGCATGCCGGCAACCCGGGCGGCGAGGTTCTCCGGGACACCGGTGAAATCGTGCAGCGACCGGATGATCCGGGTGCCCCGGTCCCGTGCTGTCCGCTCCGCCTCACAGGCGGGAAGGTCCTCCTCGAGATCGACGAACGCGAATCCCGGCGGCCGGGCATTCCCGACCAGGGAAGCGAGCGCGGCGATCCGCTCATTCTCGGCACCCGCGTAGCGGCCTCCATCCCGTTCTCGGCGGAGCGTCAGGATCAGGGGCAGACCCGCCTGCGCAGGAAGATCGACGAGGCCCTGCAGCTCATCGGGGTGAAGGAAGTCGGCCCGGACTTCGGCCAGATCGATGCGGCTCCGATAGCGCTCGATCTCGCGGAGGGCGTCCGCGGTCCGCGATTCGGTCAGGCTGAGGCAGATCATCAGAAGTCCCCCCGGTAGACATAGGCATCGAGAAGCCGGTCCCCCTCGTAGAAGAACCGGGCACGTACGGGATAGCCGCGATCGTCGAGGGTGAACAGGTCCCAGTCATCCTCCGAGCGGACCGGCGCTCCCAGTACCGTCCGTACCCGCGCACGCCCGGTTCCCATCCGGACGCCGAGGAACTCGCCCTCGTACCCGTCGTCCAGCCGTACCTGCCAGACCCGGTCCCGGAACCAGAAGAGGGAGAGACGGTTCGCGTACCGGAAGATCACATCGTCCTGCCACGGTTCCTCCCCGCGTTGGCTGTGGACGCCGGCGGGAACCCCGAGGATGAGGTAGACCTCGGGAAGCGTGAGCCCGATGTACCGGTCCGGGGCATTCGGAGGGAAATCCGCCGAAACCGGAGAGACCGATGCGCCGGCCGGCGGCACGGTCGGACCCGCACCGGGGACCGTCCGGGCGGCGGCCGATGGACCGGCAGCCGGCGGGAGAGAACCCGGAATCGATCCGGCGGCGGCTCCGGGGGACGCCGGCGCGGGGGATGCCGTTGCGGGGGATGCCGTTGCAGGGGACGCCGGCGCGCGGGGCGGAAGCTGCGGAGGTGACCCGGCGGATTCCTGGGCGCCGACGGATCCGGCTCCGATTCCGAGGAGGAACCCGAGAGCGAGCCCGAGCGCACGGGCGGCCGCGGTCCGGGAGCGATTCATCCCGCTTCGGCCGCATCGTCCTCCCCGTCCGACTCTTCCTCCTGCCCTTCCGCTTGGCGTTCCTCCTGCTTCCGGGAGTGCGCCCGGATCACTTTCCGGAGCTCCGGCACGTTGATCGGCTTCGCGATATATCCGTCCATGCCTGCCTGGAAACATTGCTCCCGGTCCTCCTTCATGGCGTTGGCCGTCATTGCTATGATCGGCATCCTCCCGACATCTCCGCCGATTTCCCGGATCTCCCTGGCCGCTTCGAGCCCGTCCATGTCCGGCATCTGAATATCCATCAGCACCAGGTCGAATCGCTGCCCGCCCACGGCCGAACGCCGCACGGCTTCGACCGCCTTGCGGCCGTTCTCCGCCACCGTGACCGCATGTCCCGCCCGCTTCAGGACCTCCACGGCGAACAGCTGGTTCATCAGGTTGTCCTCGGCGAGCAGAATCGAGAGGCTGCCTTCGGGCACCCGCACCTCGCCGGCGGATTCCGGCATCACCGGTACTGCCGTTTCCTTCCGTGCCGGTACTGCCGTTTCCTTCCGGGGAACAGCCTCTGCAGGACGGAACGGGATTATCAGGCGAAAGGAACTGCCCTCCCCCGGCCTGCTCTCGAGCTCGATTTCTCCGCCCATCAGGTTCGCCAGGGAGCGGCTGATGGTGAGGCCCAGTCCGGAGCCCCGGTACCGCCGCGTGAACGTGCTGTCTCCCTGGACGAATCCCTCGAATACCCGGGACTGCAGCTCGTCCGGGATGCCGATACCCGTATCCCGGACGGTGAATACGACGGGGATGCTTCCCTCCTGTCGGAGCCCGGCCAGGCGCCGTTCGTCGGTCGCGGGAGCCGCAGTCACCTCCACTTCTCCCTGATCGGTGAATTTGATTCCGTTCCCAACCAGATTCATCAGAATCTGCTTCAGACGGACCCGGTCCCCCCGGAGGAACGGGGGTACCCGGGGCTCGCGACGGAAGGAGAGCGAGAGGCCCCGCATATCCGCTTCCCCCTGGAACAGCATCCGCACATGTTCGAGCACCTCGTCCAGATCGAAGTCCTCTTCCTGCAGATCGATCTTCCGGGCCTCGATCTTAGATAGATCGATGATATCGTTGAGCAGCTGCAGCAGGATATCGGACGAGTGCCGGATGATCCTGAGATTCCGCTCCTGCTCCGACGAAAGATCCGTCTCCAGGACGAGATCCGCCATCCCGATAATGGCGTTCATCGGCGTACGGATGTCATGACTCATGTTGGCGAGGAACTCGCTCTTGGCGCGATTGGCGGCTTCGGCCTGCTGCCGGGCATGTTCCGCCAGACTGCTCGCGACCTCCGCCTCGTGGCGGGAAGCATCGGCCTGTGCCCGCTGATGCTCGGCCTGCTCCGTTGCCTCCGCAAGGCTCCGGTTGCTCCGCCTGAGCTCCTGGAACTTCCGGTGCAGCAGGGTTTTCATCTCCCGGAAGTTCCGGATCAGATCGTCGATCTCGCTTACCCGGCTCCGCGGCCAGCGAACATGCTGGGAACGGTCGACCCGCTCGGGCAGATTGGAGGAGATATCGCGCAGCCGCCGCAGAGGCTTCACCATCAGGCGGGTAAGGACATCCGCCAGGGCGATGGAAGCGAAGAGGATCAGCATGATGCTGCCGAGATGGGCGACGGTGTTCCGCACGAGCTCCGCCGCATACGGAGCGAGCGGCGCATCGACCGCGAGATTCCAGCCGTTTACCCGGTCGAGCGGAAGATACTGGAAGTATACGGAACTGCTCCATCGATCCAGCCCGAACAGGGCCTTACCGTCTCGGGGTATCCAGCGAAACGCATCCCCGCCCGCCCAGACGACCCGGCTGCGTTCGGCAAGGTATCGGACCGGCAGGGGAATCCGGCCTTCATAGCTGGTCGAGACGACGCGGTTTCGACCGTCCAGCAGCGTCGCATCGAGGAACCAGCTGGCAGTGAACTCCGAGAGCATCGATTCCATCATATCGGGATCGAGAAGGCCGAACGTGATGCCGACGAGCTCGCCGTCCCGGAAAACGGGGACCGCCAGTCCGATCCCGTCCCGCCGAAACGGATCCGATCCTCCCACCAGATGCAGGATGACCGGTCTGCGACTGGCTATCGCCTGCTCGAACAGCTCGGTGCCCGCGATGGAATCGCCCCGCGAGAGCAGACTCCGGCCCGGCAGCACCGTCTCGAGTGCGATCACGGTTCCCGCCAGGTCGGTTACCCCGAGGGACAGGAAGTCCCGGTCCGAAGCAAGGAGGAATGATGTCTCCCATTGCAGCCGATAGGCAGGCCCCTGAGGGTTCCGGGAAACGAATTCCGCCAGGGCGGACAGGTGCTGCTGGTTCTCGTCGAGTGATGCGTTCAGCGTCCGGACCAGCGAGGAGGAGGTAAGGTCGAGCTTCTGCCGTGCACTTTCCGAGATCTCCCGCTGTTCGCTCCTGCTCTCGAATATCATCAGCGTGAAGGACGGTATCAGGACGAACGCGACGAGCGCGGTGAAAAACGCGTGCCTCAGCGGGACCGTATACCAGTTCCTGTCGCGACGGATCGGGACGAGATTGATCAGGACCAGCAGAATGCCCGCAAGCAGCGCGTTCAGGATCCCGTTGGCGCTCTCCTTGAGCATGAACAGGAGTCCGACCGGGATTTCGCTGCCCATGATCCAGCGGGAGATGACGAACACTTCCGCCATGCCCGGAAACAGCCAGAACAGCGAGTCCACCAGCACGATGTTCCGCTGCCGGCTCCGGTGCAGGAGCAGAGCGACGAAGACCGCTTCGCTCAGGGAGATCACGAATCCGTAGGGATAGTCCTGGATAAGAAAGGTGGCGAGAGCCGATATCGCCGCCACGAAAATTCCGGCCGCCGGACCGAACCGGACCAGAGCCAGCAGCGTGAAGGTGCTTCCGAAGACCAGCTGCACGCCGAAGAAAATGGGGAAATTCAGGCTGTTCCCGGCGAACCCCAGAGCCCCGAGCAGAAGAATGCCGAACAGGGTCGATGCGGTCCGC
Source organism: uncultured Spirochaetota bacterium (assembly GCA_963728215.1). Lineage (GTDB taxonomy): Bacteria > Spirochaetota > Spirochaetia > CAVSJD01 > CAVSJD01 > CAVSJD01. The sequence continues at coordinate 146,719 of CAVSJD010000001.1, forward strand.
GTTCTTCGGGACGATCCGGATGGTCCGCGTGACGTGTTCATGAGGTGCATCGGTTATCCCGATTGGATCAATGTACGGACAGGCCCTTTCATTGTCAATGCAGGACGTATCCGCCGACTCCGGCCGCATCGCCTTCTCCCGCCCGATGCGGCCCTCCCTCCGGTCCAGCCGTTCCCTTTTCCGGTCGGTACGGATATACTGAACAGGATACCGGAATGCAGGAAAGCTGCTGTCGGGAATCCCTCCGGATGCCGATAAACAGGGTAAAAGAGATAATAGAAGAAAATGACGTTGTTCGGTACTGCGGAATTCACTACATTGTATGACGTGAGAGCTATTGAAAACGTGAGGCGGAAAACGGAATGGCGACGCGCGCACAGAAGCTGAGACTCGGGGTTTTTCTGACCGTAACCCTGGCTCTGCTCGTATTGTTCGTTCTTCTGATCGCGGGCAGGCAGCTTCTCCAGCGGCAGGATACCTATTATATCGAATACTCAAATATCTCGGTCAACGGACTTCAGATCGGCGGAGCCGTGAAATACCAGGGGATCGATATCGGAACCGTTACCGACATCGGCATCGATCCGAACGATGTCCAGACGGTCGTGGTGACGATCCAGATCGAGGAAGGAACACCGATCAAGCAGAACGCCATCGCGAACCTGGTTCCGGTCGGAATAACCGGTCTGATGCAGGTGGAGATTTCCGGGGGCACGCAGGCCGCGCCGCTCCTGGAACCCGGTTCGGTCATCCGATCCGGTTCGTCGGCGTTCCAGACGCTGATGGCTGCTGCGGAGGATATCGCAATCGACCTGACCCGTACCATCAGCAACGCGGCCGAGATGCTGGGGGAAGAGAATCAGCGCAAACTCTCGCGGATCCTGGACAACGTAGATATGCTCGTCGAGGAGAACCGACCGAAGATCACCAGCATCCTGTCCAACGTGGAGACCACGTCGTATCACCTCGCCCGGACATCCGCGGAGGCGGACCGGGTCGTGACGAAGTTCGGAGAGGATATCGACGAGGCGGATATTGCCGCCATCGCCGCAGACCTGAAGGAGGCGATCGCCCGGGCGAACAGCGCGGTTTCGAGCATCGACCTGACGATCCTGCGCAAGCGGGACGATATATCGTACACCATCGACCTGATGCGGGAAACCATGGACTCCCTGAACCAGTTCGCTCTCCAGATCAGTGAGAATCCCTGGCTGCTGCTTCGAGGCAGCGGACGGGAATAGCGGAAGGAGTATCGGTTGAGAAGACGTTCATTACTGATACTTCTCCTCCTGCCGGTCGCGGTCATCCTCACGGGATGTCTGACCGAGTACGTCAGGACCCCGAATTATTATATCCTCGAATATTACCCGCACCTCGAGAAGCGGGAGCTCATTCAGAGTACGGCGGTACCCGCCTCGGTCCATGTCATGGATACCAAGATTCCCCGGACCTATTCCCGACGGCAGATCGTGACGCGGGGAATCGGTCCCCAGATTCAGTACGAGAGCAACGAGATCTGGGGGGTGGACCTGAAGGACACCATCGCCGATCTGATCGCCCGAAGGACCACCCGGTACAACCTGTTCCGATCGGTGCAGCGGGAGTACGAACTGGAGCGGGCGATCTACCAGATCCAGAGCGAGGTCCGAAGCCTGGAGTACGTGATTTCCCGCGGACGAGGACAGGCGAACCTGGCCATGGAAATGCGTCTCGTGGAGACGGAGAGCAAGGAGGTTCTGGTACGCCATTCCTTCGACCGTCTGGACCCGCTTGCGGAAAGCTCCTTCGAAACCTTCGTCATCGAGATCAATACCATGATCCTGCAGGAAACCGACGAGTTCCTGCGCAAAGCGGTGGACTACCTGAACGGGCGGAGATCCACCACCGACGCCGATCCGGGCCCCCGGACGGCTCCCGGTGCGGCCCCGGCCCCGTCCACTTCGGCCCCGAACCCGGCCCCGGCCCAGAAAACGGCGACTGCAGCGGCCGGAGCAGCAGGAGCCGCCGCTCAGGCAGCGGCGGCGGCATCTGAAGCCGCCGCACCCGATGCCTCGGTTCCCGGTCCGGCAGGCGCCCCGGCAGCTCCGGGCACCGACGGCACCGGGACAGCCCTGCCCGCCGGGAACGGCGAGGAGCTGCCCGAAGGACGGGGAGCGGTCATGCTGCCGGCCCTGTCGGACGGCAGCGCGGAGCCGTTCTACCGGATCATGAACCGGAACGACGAGCTGACCGCGGAAGCGAGAATGGGAGAGACCGTGGTGCTCCCCGTGGGCACCTACTCGGCCGTCGTCGGCTCGGGAAATGCGGATCAGCTCATGAGGATCGACGGCATCCGGGTCGCTTCCGGCTACAAGACCATCGTGCCCGCCTCGTGGGGTGCCCTGACCGTGCACATCCTCAGCGAGGACCGGGAGTCGCTCCGGATCCGGTACGAAGTGTTCGACGCGGCCACCGGCGAGAGCTACGGAACCGACATCTCCTCCAACGAGGAGATCGGAGAGCAGCCCCGGGTATGGCTTCTCGAGCCGAAGATGTACAAGGTCGTGGTGAACAACCTCCCCTTCAACAGCTACCGGAATTTCGCCACGATACACGTGCACCGGGGGGACCTGCAGAGGCTCACGGTGGTCATGGAAACCGATCAGGACGGCACCGTGGGGAACCTGATCGGCGCCGGGGTGATCGACCTGCTCGACGACAATGCCGAGCGGGGCCCGCAGCAGTTCTACAGTGCCTTCAACGCTTCCGGGAGCATCTCCAGCGACAACACGACCGACCGCGATTCGTTCAGCTCGACCGTCATCCTCACCGGACAGGTCGAGAACCGGTACCTGTTCGAACAGGACCCGATCGTCTATTCGGTCCGGAACCTGGTCGAAATCGGAACGCTGAAGGGACCCGACACCGATTTCCGGCGCGATGCGGACAATTTCGATCTCCGGAACACGCTGATCTTCTACTTCCTTCGGGATATCGGAGCCTATACCCGCTTCGACCTGCAGACGCATTTCTTTCCGGAGATCTACTACGGCACCGAAGACTCCGCAGGGGGTACCTACCGCCTGGTGGACGCCGAAGGCGCGATCGAGGAGCAGGGTCTCATCGAAGACGGCGTCCGGGTCAAACCCCCGTTCTTTCCCCTCGTTCTGAAGGAGGGAATCGGCCTCAACCTGCGCGCCTACAATACCTCCCGGGCGAGTCTGAATCTGCGGGCCGGGCTGGGATTCCGGCAGACCTTCAACAGCGATGTCTATGTCCGGACCGATGAAGTAGTCGACGGAGACGACGTGTACGCTCCCGTCGAATCGCTCTTCGACGTCGGAACCGAGCTCTCCCTGGTGGGATTTTTCATTCTCCCCTTCGATCTCACGTTCACCACCAACGTGGACGCGCTCTTTCCCTTCAGTCCCGATCGAACGATCGCCCTGGAATGGGAGAACCTGCTTTCACTGCAGCTGTTCCGGTTCGTCTCCCTGGATTACCGGTTCACCCTGTCGTACCAGGAACTGGAGCTCGCCGATCCCTACTTCGCCCAGGACCACAGCCTGTTCCTGCGGCTGACCTACGTGATCAGGTGAACCGATGAAGTACGACGACGGCATGCTGGTCATGGACGGCGACCTGACCCGGGAGCGCATCCCGGCCCTGGTGCGGGAACTGCGGGGGATCGATGCCTCCCGGGTGCGGGCGGTGGATCTTTCGGCGGTTGCGCACATGGACAGCGCCGGGGCCGCCTTCATCCAGGAGCTCCGGGGCGCCCCGCGGCAGGAAGAGCTCGTGATCCACGGCGCGCGGCCGGAAGTCTCGGGCACGCTCGACCTGTTCACGGTCCGGGACGGAGGCGTCCGCCGGCGGGAACGGGAGCGGAACGTCCTGGTCCGCTTCGGCGAGGCGGCGCTGAAAAAGGCCGACATCATGGGAAAGGCGCTCTACCTGACGGCGGACATCTTCCACTGGTCCCTGGTCGGACTCCTGGACCGCCGGGGCCAGAAGAAAGGGGCGATCATCGAGCAGAGCGTCCTGATCGGGGTGAACGCCATGGGCATCATCGGCCTGCTGTCGGTGATCATCGGGATGATCCTGGCGCTGCAGTCCGCCGCCCAGCTGCGGCAGTTCGGTGCGAACATCTTCGTCGCCGCCCTGATCGCCGTCTCCATGGTCCGGGAGATGGGCCCGATGATGACGGCGATCATCGTGGCAGGCCGGAGCGGCTCCGCCTTCGCGTCCGAGATCGCCACGATGCAGGTGACGGAGGAGATCGATGCGCTGCGAATGATGGCGATCCACCCGATCCGCTACGTGGTGGTTCCGAAACTGCTGGCGATCACTTTCTGCATGCCGCTCCTGGTGGTGTTCTCCACGTTCGTGGGCATCCTCGGGGGAATGCTGGTATCGGTGATGTTCTTCGGGCTCACCGTGCCTTCCTTCATCGAGACGGCGATCCAGTGGGTTCTCCTCGGGGACATCATCATGGCCCTGGGCAAGAGCGTGATATTCTCCTGGGCCATCGTGATCATCGGCAGCCATTTCGGGTTCGCCGTGAAGGGCGGCGCCGAGGGCGTGGGCCGCGCCGCCACCAGTGCGGTGGTCGCATCGATCTTCGCGGTGATCCTGATCGACGTGCTCTTCAGTTTCACCTACCTGGGGCAGTGATGGCGGACAGAGAACCGATCATTTCCGTACGGAACCTCACGGCGCGCTTCGACGAGACGGACGTCCTGCGGGACATCAGTCTCGATATCTATCCCGGCGAAATCACCGTGATCCTCGGGACCAGCGGGTGCGGGAAGACCACGCTGCTCAAGAACCTGCTGCGGCTGTACGAGCCGGCTTCCGGATCGGTGCGCTTCTTCGGAGAGGAAGTGACCGATATGAACGAAGAGGAGATGAACCGGATCATCCGACGGGTCGGGGTGCTCTTCCAGAACGGAGCGCTGATCAACTCCATGTCGGTGTTCGACAATGTCGCGATCCCCCTGCGCCAGCACACGAACCTGCCGCCGCACATCGTGACCCGGATCGTGGAGAGCAAGCTCGCGATGGTGAACCTCTCCGATGCGCTCGACCGTTTTCCGGCCGAGCTCTCCGGCGGAATGAAGAAGCGCGCGGCCCTGGCCCGGGCGATGGCCATGGATCCGGAGATCCTCTTCTTCGACGAGCCCTCCGCCGGGCTCGATCCGGTGACGAGTCACCAGCTCGACCGGCTGATCCTCGAGGTTCGAGAGAAGCTGCACATCACCCTGGTCGTGGTGAGCCACGAGCTCGCGAGCATCTACCGCATCGCCGACCGGGTGATCTTTCTCAGCGCCGGCAGGGTCCTCTTCAACGGCCCCCTTCCCGACGCCCTGCGGTCCGGGATTCCCGAGGTCGAGCGATTCTTCCGGATGGGAAGGCACGAGGAGCCGGCGAGCCCGTAATCGATTTGCCATTCAGCTTCATACCGCCTATACTCTCTCACAGAGCATATGAACGACAGGTCAGGAACCGGCTGCATGAACCATGCGCTGTCGGCCCTCCGGTACACGGAGGAGCTCATCCGCCGCTTCGGTCCCCGCCTCGCAGGCTCCGATGCGAGCAGAGCCGCCGCCGCCGCTCTCGCCGACGAACTGCGCCGGTCCGGCTGCAGTGTCCGGGAAGAACCGTTCGATGTCCACCCGAACGCGTTCCTCGGCTATTACCGCTATGTGGTAGCCGCCTACCTGCTCTCGCTCGTCTTCTTTTTCCTGCAGCTTCCCGTCGCGGCGCTCGGCTGCTTTCTCTTCATTTTCGCGAGCAACCTGCTGGAATTCGGCTTCTACCGGGAAACCTTCGATCCCCTGTTCTCCCGGCGGAAGGGGATGAACGTGATAGCCCGGCTCGAACCGCAGGGCGTCCCGGAGCGCCAGATCATCCTTTCCGGTCACCATGACAGCGCCTACGAGCTCAGATTTCTCCGCCGGAACCAGCGGTTCTATGTCGTTCGGATCCTCGCGCCCGAGCTGATCTATCTTCTCGGGGCCGCGTTCACCGTCTGGTGGATCGCGAGCGGCGCCGATCCTGCCGCGAGCGCCCTTCTTGCCCTCGGCCGATGGCTGTTCGTCGCCGGACTGCTTCTGGTGCTCCCGAAATACTTCGTGCTCGCTCCGCACGGAGTCCCCGGCGCCGGCGACAACCTGATCGCATCCGCCATGCTGCCGGAGTTCGCCCGCATGTTCGCCGATCCCGATCGACCCGGCACCAGCACGCTCCGCGGTACGCGGCTCGTTCTGGCCAGTTTCGATGCCGAAGAGGCCGGGCTCCGGGGAGCGAAGCGGTTCGTCCGCGCCCACCGCGACGAGCTCACCGCGATTCCGACCCGGATGCTCAATTTCGACAGCCTCTTCGCTCTCCGCGATCTGCAGGTGATGACGCGCGACATCAACGGAACGGTCCGGCTCGACCCGGATCTCGCCCGGCAGGTGGGAGCGATCGCCGAACGTCTCGGGTATCCGGTCAGGCCCTATGCCATCTTTCCCGGCGCGGGCGGAACCGACGCGGCGGAGTTCGCCCGGATCGGGGTTCCGGCGACCAGCCTGATCGCTCTGCCCACCAGCCTGGCTCCGAGCGGGCTGGTCTACCACACCATGCAGGACACCACGGACCGGATCGAGCCGGAAGCGGTGGAGGCCTGCCTCGCGATCGGGCGCGAGCTCGTCCGGTCGATCGATCGGGGAAACACCTGACGCCCGAACCGAATCCCGAACCCCGAACCCCGAACCCCGAAACTCGAGAGCATCCTTTTGCAGAATCCACCGTTTTCCGGTATCATTCAGAGCAGCAGGAGGAGACGATGAAGTACACGCAACTCGGCCGCACCGGTCTCAAGGTGAGCCGTCTCTGTCTCGGCACCATGAACTTCGGTGCGAAGACCGACGAACGGGAAAGCTTCCGGATCATGGATCGGGCGCTGGAGCTCGGGATCAACTTCTTCGACACCGCCGACCGGTACGGCGAGCCCATGGGCGAAGGGCTCACCGAACGGCTGATCGGCCGATGGCTCGCCCAGGGCGGCGGGCGACGGGAACGCATCGTCCTGGCGACCAAGTTCTTCGGCCCGATGGGCCCCGGGGCCAACGACGAGGGACTCTCCGCATACCACATCGCCCGTGCATGCGAGGCGAGTCTCACGCGCCTCGGAACCGACCGCATCGACCTCTACCAGATGCACCACATCGACCGGGGCATGCCGCATCGTAAGAGCGAGCTGAAGTATCTGGACGGCGACCTCTCCAACCTTCAGGTTCCAACGCATCTGCGGCGGGGAACGCGCTGGGAGGAAATCTGGCAGGAGCTGGGACGTCTGCTGATGAGCGGAAAGGTCACGTACGTCGGGTCGAGCAACTTCGCCGCCTGGAACATCGCGCAGGCGAACGAGAAAGCCGCGGCCCGTCACTTCCTCGGACTGATATCGGAGCAGAGCAAGTACAACCTGATGCAGCGGACGCTCGAGCTCGAGGTCATTCCGGTCTGCCGGGAGTACGGGATGGGACTGATCCCGTGGAGCCCGCTGAATGCCGGTCTGCTCGCGGGAAAATCGCTGGAGTCCGGAGGCGGCGGCCGCCGGGAGGGGACCGAGGCGGACCGGAAGACCCGGGAACAGCTCGACCGGTACGAGACACTGTGCCGGAAGCTCGGGGAGGAACCGGCAAGCGTCGCCCTCGCGTGGCTGCTGCACAACCCGGTGGTCACCGCCCCGATCGTGGGTCCGAGGACGCTGGAACAGCTCGAGCACTCCGTCCGCGCACTGGAGATCACGCTGGATGCCGGGACTCTGCGCAAGCTGGACGAAATCTTCCCCGGGCCGGGGAATCAGGCACCGGAAGCATACGCGTGGTGAGGTGACGAAGGCGGCCGGCCGGCGGCGGACGGAATCCCCGTCCTCGGGCTTCCGCCGCCGGATACCCGGTTCGGCCGGCTACCCGGTTCGCTACAGAATCCCGTATTTCCGGAACGCTTCGGTGCTGGACATGCCCGCCTCGATGTCCTTCCGATCGGCGGTCAGCCGTCGATCGTCTTCTTCAGGGCCTGGATGTAGCCCATGGCGTACGCCATGCCCGCGTGCCAGGGCGCGGCGCAGGACATCTGCGGGGTGTGGTCGGGGATGACGATCCCGTCGTAGCGGTTCCGCCGGAGGATGGACATGACGCGCGCCATGTCCAGATCGCCTTCGTCGAGGAACACCTCGTGGTAGGTCGGAACCTTTCCCACGACGTTCCGGAAGTGGATGTAGGCCACCCTCCCCTCCCGCGTGTACTCGTCGAGCGCCTCGTAAACATCCCCCTCGGTCATCTCCTGCAGGGTCCCGAGACAGAGCTCGAGGGCGTTCGCGGGTCCCGGGACGAGGTCCAGGAGCCGCCGGTACATGCGCGGCTGGTAGACGAGCCGCGGCTGCCGGCGCACGACGGGGAGCGGCGGATCGTCGGGATGGGCAGCCAGGCGGACACCGGCCTCCTCGGCGACCGGGACCAGCTCGCGGAGGAATTCCTCGAGCCGTCGCCAGAGTTCGTCGTGGGTGATTTCCGGCAGCGCTTCCCCGCGCACGAGCCGTCCGAGCCGCATGTTCCAGACCATCCCCTTCGGGATCGGCGTCTCGTCACCCCCCTGCACGCCGACCGAAACGGCACCCCCCCGGGCGAATGGGCCGTGGATGCGGCCGGCGACCCCGGCGAGGCTGAAGTTGTAACCCATGATCCCGATGCCCGCGGCACCGATGTTCCGGATGATGTTCTTCAGGCCTTCCATCTGCTCCCGGCGCTTCGGGCCGTCCAGCAGCACATCGTACCAGAGGATGGGATCGAAGTTCTCCAGGGCCGCGAGCTGCAGCCCCTCCTCCGCCATATCGGCCTTGAGGCGGGAGAGGTACTCCACCGTCCACATGCCCTCGGTGCTTCCCGCAACGCCCCAGCCCTCCTCGTCACCGACCGGCTGATCGTCGGCATTCGCATGCGAGCCGCCGGCGAAATAGTCGGTCAGGTGGACCACCGCGTGCGTCGCTCCGCACTGCCGGGCGAAGCGGTACTGCTCGCGATCCAGCATGTGCCGATAGAACCCGAATCCCAGTTTGATATCGCTCATCTCGTCTCCCTGTCTGATGTTTCGAACGTTTCGAACGATTTTCAGAAACCGATCGATACTCCGCCGTCCACCGCGAGGCAGGTACCGGTGACGAAACGCCCCGCCGGCGAGCTGAGGTATACGGCGGCGTTTCCGATGTCCTGCGCGTTTCCGAACCGGCCGAGGGCTGTCCGTCCGAGCACTCTGGCCTTGCGCTCGGGGTCGCCCTCCATGGACTTCCGCTGCATGTCGGACTCGATCCATCCTGGGGCGATTGCGTTCACCCGGATCCCGTCCTTCCCCAGCTCCACCGCCATGGTCCGTACCATGCCGAGGTGCGCGCTCTTGGCCGCCGAATAGGCGACGACCCAGGGGATTCCGAACAGGGACGCCATCGATGCGATGAAGACGATCGAGCCGCGACCGGCCCGGCGCATCCCGGGTATGGCCGCCCGGCTCAGGGCATGCGCCCCGATCAGGTGGACCTGCAGCACCCGGAGGAACTCCTCCTCGGTCACGTCCTCGACCGGCTTCTTGAGGTGGATTCCGGCGTTGTTCACCAGCACCGTCACCTCACCGACCCGGGCGCCGATGCGCGCCAGAAGCTCCGGGGCCCCCGCGGTTTCGGTCACGTCGTACACCTCGTGGGAAACCCGGTCTCCCAGCTCGCGGACGGCGTTCCGCAGCACGTCCTCCCGACGTCCGGCAATGACCACCCGCGCACCCGCTTCGGCGAAGGCCTGCGCGATCCCGAACCCGATTCCCGTCCCCCCGCCGGTGACGAGGGCAACCTCATGCTCCATGCTGAATGTATCGAGACTCATCCGCTCTCCTTTTCCGGTCATGCAGCCGCTTCATGGCTGCGTCCGCTTCATAGTATAGTTTAACTTGACAGCAGAGGTAAGCTCCTTTAGAATCTCTCAATATCAACGAGGCGGGTAACGTTTCCCCATGGAAAACCAGCAGATGAAGCGCCGTCGAAAGACGCGGCGGAAAGTTCGGATCCACCGCCGTTTCAACCGATTCCTCAAACTTCTTCTCGGACTCTGGCTGAAACTCTCCTTCAACCTGCGGGCCGAAAACCGTTCGGCGCTTCGGAACCTCGAACCGCCGTACCTGGTCATGCCGAACCACGTCTGCTTCTGGGATCCGTTCATGGTCAGCATCTTTCTGCCGCATCCGGTCTACTGGGTCACCTCCGACGCCAATTTCCGCTCCCCGATCCTCAATTTCCTGCTCGGCCTGGTCGGCTCGATCCCGAAAACCAAGGTGGTCTCCGATTTCGATACGATCCGGCATATCCTGAACGTGCGGAGCATGAAGGGAGTGATCGGCGTATTTCCCGAGGGCCGGAGGACCTGGGACGGAACCTCGCTCTCCCTCATCTACTCCACCGCGAAACTCGTGCGTACGCTCAAGCTTCCGATAGTGGTTCCCCGGATCAAGGGGGCCTTTCTCTCCAATCCGCGATGGAGCCGCCAGATCCGGCGGGGCAGGCTGACCGTCGACTTCGGAACCGTCGTTCAGCCGGAGGCCTTCGCAGGCCGGTCGGTGGAGGAGATTTACCGGGAGCTCTCGAAGCTGCTGCAGTACGACGAATGGCAGGAACAGCAGCGGGCGATGACGGCGCATCCTCATCCCCGCAGGGCGGAACGTCTCGAACTGGTGCTGCATACCTGTCCCCGCTGCCGGGCTATCGGCGGGCTGCGTTCGGCACGGACCACCTTCCGCTGCGACGCATGCGGGTACGAGGTGCAGTACTCCGAATACGGGTTCTTCGAGGGAACCGCACAGCCGCTCTTCCGCACCGTGGCCGACTGGAACAAGTGGCAGATCGACCGGCTCCGGGAACGGATCGACGGGATCGAGCCGGGCGGCACAGTGTTCCGCGACTGCCCGGTCCATCTCTCCATCGGCTACCGGAGCGAGCCCCTGGCCGCAATCGGCTACGGGACTCTCACGCTCTTCGGGGACCGGATCGAATTCCGCGCGCGGCATCCCCGCCGGGCGGTACAGCGGATCTTCTCCGTTCTCGACTCCGCGGTCATGGATGCGGACGGCCTGCGCGTCGATTTTCCGGCCGGCGAGCTCTACGGGCAGAACGTACAGGACAAGGAACGGTTCGAATGGTACTGCCGGAACCTGCTCTTCCGGTTCAGGGACCGCGACCGGAGCGTTTCGGGGCTCAAGTGGATTCAGGGACTGAACCTGCTGCAGGCCCGGGACCGGGCAGCATCGGGAAGCCCGGTGATCGTCCAGTAGCCGCAGCCGATCCGGCATTCCCGAACCGGACCCGCCCCGGATTCTCCTTTCCTCCCGCTTCCCGCTGATTTCCCGTTTCCTGCGCGATATACTGGTAATCGATCCGGGTTGATGGAGGTCTATTCTGGCTAATACCGCCATTCTTACCAGCATCACCGCGCTCCTTCTCCTGCCGCTCTTCTCGTGCGGCAGTCCGAATACCACCGTTCCCGAAGCCCTGTACCAGTCGGTGTTCGCCGAAGGAACTCACTCGATCGGCGGCAGCGTGGATCTGCCGGAGGGTACCTCATCGGGACGGTTCGTGCAGATCATCCTCGAGCGTACCGGATCATCGCCGTTCACCGAGGAATCCACAGCGGGACTGACCACCGATTCGGACCGGATCGATTTCGCCATCGGCGGATTGTCGGACGGGACATACCTGGTCCGGCTTCGGGTCGATGCGACGGGAAACACGCGGTTCAGAGACGCCGGAGACATCGGCGGGGACTCGGGTGAGATCGTCATCGACGGCGAATCGGTGGAAGGAATCACGTTCGAGGCCGACATCATTCCATGAGCGAAACCGGAAGCGGACCGAACAGGATCGGGCCGCCCTCCCGGGCGTGAAGCCGCTGCAGCCGTTCGGCGATCTCCCCTGCATGCTCCGGGGATGAGGCCACCAGGAAAAACGCCCCGCCTCCCCCCGCTCCGCTGAGTTTCCCCCCGAGCGCTCCCGCCGACCGTCCCGCTTCCAGCACCCGGTCGAGATCGGGCGACGAGAGATCCAGCTCCCGAAGATGCCCCTGCGCCTCCCTGGCGAGCTCCCCCAGTCCGCCGGCGATCTCCCGGGGCTCGATCCCGCTGCGGATCAGGGAAGCCGCATCCCCGCTGATCTCCCCGAGCCGCGCAAGAAGCCGCATCGCAGGGCCGCCCGCTCCGGAGAGACGCTCCCGGAGCGACCGGATGAGGCCGCGCGTATCGGATCGACGGGCGACCGCCCCCGCGACCAGATGCACCGCAACCCCGGGAAGCCGCTCGGCCGAGGGTACGGAATCCGCGGGCGGGAACGCGGGCCGCAGGAGACGGAGCCCGGGCAGAAACGAGAGGCCGGTATCGATGCCCGAGGGGGAGGCGTGGAACATCCGCTCGGCCCGGTGGGCGACGAGCCGGAGATCCGTTCCGGAGAGCGCCGGAAGGAAACCGGCGTCCGCCGCGAACCGTGCAAAGGCGGCGGTCACGGCGACGCAGAGGGCGGCCGACGAACCGAACCCGAGCCCCCGGGGAAGATCCGAGACGATCCGGACCGTCCCGGGCAGAGGCAGCGGAAACCCGCCTCCCGGTTCCCCCGGACCTTCATACCGCTCGGCAAGGAGCGTTCGTACGCTCTGTACAAGCAGGCTCAGCGTTTGCCGGTCTTCCGGCTCGACCTCCTCCCCGAACCGGATCTCCCCGGTTCCGGCGGCCGATTGCAGTGGTCCGAAGAATGGTGGTGGAAATCCGAGGGTAACGGTGGTGCCGGAAGCAAGCGGAAGCCCGAGCGCAGGGTGGCCGTAGACCGCCGCATGCTCGCCGAACAGGAGCAGCTTTCCCCGGCCGGTTCCGGAAACGTCGATCAGGTCCTCCGCGCGGCCGGCAGGGCGGAAAACGGGACTGCTTCCGGGGCCGTTCCGGTTCGCGCCCTCGAGGGACGCCGGCCGGCGGCCGGTCACCGGACCGCTCCCGCTTCGGCACGCTCGATCATCACTCCCGCCTCGTCGAGCGGAAGCGGTTCGAGCCCTGGCAGAGCCCCGGTGTCCAGGGCCGCAATGCCGGTGTCCGGGCGGAAGAAGACGCCGAGCTCGTTTCCGGCGCCGACCGCTTTCCAGAGACCGCTGCGAAATGCCCGGACCGCCTCGGCCGGCGGCTCGATATCCGCATCGACACCGATTTCCCGTCCCAGCTGCAGCGAGAGATCCCGGCAGCGGGAGAACGGGAGAATCGCTTCCTGCCAGGAACCGGAGGAGGCGAACGCGGTGACCGCGGAATTGGAATCCTGGAGAAACCGCGCCGCCTTTTCCGGATTCTCCCGTTTCCAGGCATCATAGCGGCGGACCGCCCCCGTCGTCGCGACCGGAGCGGGGCCCCGGAACAGGCAGAGACGCGGAAGCCAGGGCAGCGAGATTTTCCGATACGCGGGATTCGCCCCGCCGCAGAACAGGAGCGGTCCGCCGACGGTCGAGACTGCGATGTCGTACCCGCTGCCCCGTCCGCCCTGGAAGCGCCGGTGCCCTTCGAGGGCGATCCGGTATGCCGCGGTTTTCCGCAGCCAGGGCCCGTCGATGCGCCCTGCGGCCGGGTAACCGACGAAGGTGAGCAGCGCGTAGGCAATGCCGACGGCAACGGCGGCGCTCGACCCGAAGCCTGCCTTGGCGCCGTTCTCATTGTAGAGAGCGGAGGAGTCGGCTTCGATCCGGCCTGCGGCCTCGTCGGGATCGAGGTCATGCCCGCGGGCCCATTCGCGGAAGACCGCGGTCACCGCAGCGGGAAGATCTCCCGAGTGAACATCGCCGGAACGGGAAAAGGAGCTTTCGGGCTCGGGAACGGCCCGGACGGAAACCCGCCGGGCGACGGCCTGTGCGATGCCGAGCCCGCCCTCCTCCAGAACGGCGTATTCTCCAATGAGAAGCAGGTTCCCGGGGACGCTGATCCGGAAGCCGGTTTCCGCACCGCGGACGCTGTCCGGCTGCGCGCTCATCGCGGCTCCTCCTCGCAGACGGGTGCACCGCCGGGCCGGGTCACGAGGATGTTCCATTCTCCGGTTCCGCATGACCCCGCCTCGGATTCCTCCTCCCGGACCCGCTTGAGAGTCGGCTCGACATCCCGCTCGGTGCAGAGGATCTTGACCTGCGGTCCGGCATCCATGGTTTCCCATGCTCCGATCCCTTCCTTCCGAAGCGCCTCGCAGAGATGCAGGATTCGCAGCGAGTCGGGAACCCAGTAGAGCACCGGAGGGCGGGAGGTGAACATGGTGGAGAACATTCCGAGATAGCTCGACCGCATCGCCTCTCCGAGCCGCTGGAGATCGCGCGCTTCCAGGGCCCCGACCGCCTCCTCGAGCACCGTACCGGAAGAGGCGACCCACGCGGAATAGAACGGTGAGGTCTCCCGGGCCCGCTCCATCGCATCGCGGGAGGAAACCGCCTTGGGACTCCGGCGGACCGTTACGACCAGGAGCCGCAGCTCCGGCCAGTGGGAAGCATCGAACCGCTGTACCGCGGCCGTCGCCCCGGCCGGCAGCAGCACGAAGCCGGAGAAGAGGGACCGCGCGGCGGATGCTGAGCCGACCCGGGCAAGAGCGGAGAGCCGCGCCGGGTCGAGGTGCTTTCCCGCGGCCCGGGTGCAGGCGAGCGCCAGGGCGGCGAAACCGGAAGCGGAGCTGGCGAGACCGGCTCCGGCGGCGAAGCTGTTCGTGCTCTCCGCCAGGAATCGGGCATCGATGTCCAGAAATTCACGGGCCGCCTGGAAGAAGGCGGCATAGCGGCCCTCGGGCTGCGTGCGGCCGTCCACGACGACCCGATCCGATCCGCCCGGACTCTCCGCCAGGGAAACGCGGGTACGGGTTCTGAGACCTTCGAGGGTGATTCCCAGGCTCGGGGTAGCAGGAAGGTTTCTCGTGGTGTCCTGCTTTCCCCAGTATTTGACCAGCGCCAGGTTGGGTGAGGCCGAACAGACTGCCGTCCTTCCGGAGGAAGATCCGCTCATCGGCCGTCCTCCGCGTTCAGCGAACGGACCGCTTCCTCGGCTGCCGCGGGAGAGAAGGTTCCGGCATCGGCGATCCGCTGCGCGACCCGTCCGACATCCGCTCCCCGCGCACCGGCGACGAACGCGAGTCGCCGCGCATGCAGCAGCATGTGCCCCTGCTGGATGCCGCCGGTGACCAGCGCGCGGAGCGCAGCGAGGTTCTGGGCGAGCCCCACGGCCGCGGCGATCCGCGCGAGCCGCGGAGCGTCCGGCCGCCCGAGAAGGCGGAGCGCGAATTCCGCGGCGGGGTGGAACCCGACGGCGCCCCCGACGGTGGCCAGGGGCAGCGGAAGCTCGAGCTCGCCCGTGAGGCGGTCCCCGTCGAGCGAGAAGGAACTGAGCGCGCGGTAGCTGCCGTCGCGGGAGGCCCAGGCATGAGCGGCCGCCTCGACGGCCCGGGTGTCGTTTCCCGTCGCGAGGGCGAGAGATGTGATTCCGTTCATGATGCCCTTGTTGTGCGTGACCGCGCGTCCCCGGTCGTCGCGGGCCACCCGGGCCGCAAGGACGATCCGCCGCGCGATTTCGGCGCCCTCCAGGCCGAACGCGCGCAGGAGGCGCACCGGCAGCGAGAAACGGGCACCCGCCCGGCGACGGGCGGCCTCGTTGGTCAGAATGCCCATGAGGGTCCGTCCGCCCGTAAGCGATTCCAGGAACGGGGCGATCTTCTCTGCGGCCGAGTTCAGGACGTTCGCCCCCATGGCATCACGGACATCCGCATCGAACTCCACCTTGACCACGCCGGTCGCAGGGAGCCGTTCGGCTCGGATCTCCCGGAGTCCCCCGCCCCGCCTTCGCAGCGAGGCGAAGAGTTCCGCGAGCGCCTGTTCGATGCCCTTCCGGTGGCGGAGGATCTCCGCTTCCTGTCCTTCCGGAACGGACTCGAGGAATACCTGCGCGGTCATGACCGGTTCGGTGCTCCAGGTCTCGAATCCGCCGGCAGCGGCGACCAGTCGGGCCGCGAAGGATGCGGCGGCGAGCACCGAAGGCTCTTCGGTCGCCATCGGCACCTCGAGCTCGTCCCCGTCGACGAGGAAGCCCCGGGCGATACCGAGGGGAAGGGGAAAGACGCCCACCGCGTTCTCGACCAGGGCATCGGCGAGCTCGAGCATCGCCCCGCCGCACCCGGTCGCATCGAGCCCCTCCCCCGCCAGGACCGGGTCGGCGGCAAGGAGCGCGCGCCGCTCGCGGATCGGAAGCCTCCGGAAGGTCCCCGGAAGCCGGGGGGGAGCGGACCGGCCGGGTTCCGGACGGGCGTCCTTTAATTATAAAGAGAGAATTCTACAGTAGATTTCGACTCAGACAGTTGCTGTCAGCGGGTTTTCGACGCCATGCCACGGCAAGAGGGAGCAGCACAATACATCACAGCTGAAAATGATGATCGGTATTCGACATCACCTAGACCCACTAATTCTGGCAAAGACAGTGGTAACAGATGGTATCTCCAATATAAGAATCACTCATCCGTCTCCCGCATCGTTCGCAGGTTCGAACAGGCTCCTCTGATCCGGTCCAGTCATTTCGCTCCATGGCATCACCCACCACACCGTTAGCGGCTTCGTGAAAAAACTATCTGAAATATTCAAATAACAGACCCAATATTAAGGCCAACCGCCTACAGAGACACTTCTGTCGCGCTAGTGGCCTCTCGGCGGCTGGAACCGCTGCGGAGCTGGCAGGATAAGCATGACCGTGCGGGGCTGTAATGCCGTCGGTAGAAGCTTACTTCGAACCCGTCGAAGGTATCTTTCACGCGACTGCACGAGGTTTCGTGTAGATAGAATCGCTTCTCTCTCGTTGCACTGATTAAACTGATCGATGTGTAAGGAACCTCAGTCGAATCAGCTTCTGCATGTTAGCCTGAATGCTGACCTGAGCGCCGGTATAAATAAACGGCAGTCAGTTACTCAAATCAGTGCTCCTAAGCGAGAAGATGTGCAAATAATTCGTGGGCGGTTATAATGCAAATCAAGACTGACGGGAAGCACGAGTACCGAGTTGACCAGCTACGCCAGATCATGCAAGCTGCTGGGGAAGGAACCAAGTCAGGGGCTTTCGACTTCTCGACCGAATTCACGCTGAGAATGCTGAAGAACCTCGATCAGGTCCTCCAACACCCAGATATGACCGAAGAGCTTGCAGAGGTTCTCTCGACATCCACGGTAAATCTGACGTATCGAGTAGAAACTGATCTTGACGTGAATCAGAGCCGGCGAGCACGAGCGGATGAGTGATTGATCGGAGCCTCAAGGTCGCAATTTTGCACATCAGCTCAAGAAGAGCCCTCTCAGCGAGCGGCGGAACCATGTCATCAGATAAAGAACAGTGAGAACAGCCCGCTTTATCGATGTGCCAGCGTGAGTTACTGGCGTCAATCGCTGTGATATTGCACACAAGTTCCCGCTTTCAGTATCCAAAAAAGGACCCGCGTTCTCAATTCACGCAACTCCGTGTTTTCTCGTGCTCAATACGCGACTGCTGAGAAACTTCAGTACCTCTCATTTTTACGAGCATGGTTACCCACCCTGGTCGCTTTTTCCGAGGCTACGCGAACGTGAGCGAGAACACAGAGGATACTAAAACAGGCACTCCCTGGTAGGTCCCCGGACCCGCTGTTCCGCGAAATTGTTGCGGACATCTCTCAAGTGTCCTTTTCCAATACCATGGTAAACGAAGAAACTGCACATAATGAGAGTCGTATCGTGCGCTGTTCAAGCTGTGATTCTCTTCATCCCGCAACTCGGACCGACGCTGGTGAGACGCTCCCTGTCACCACTGGACCAGTTCAACAATGCCCGCAGTGCGGCGGGTCAGAGTTCAAACAGGTCTACCTTCAGAGCTCCTGATGATTTTCCGCGAATGACTACCATTCAAGACTCTTCTCGACCGATGGCAGCGAAAAGTCCAATCGGGCGGTAGAGCACGGCTTGAACCAACTCGTGAGTCCAGAGACGGTCGTCCATGTTCTCTATATCGTTCGCTCGTTCTAATCATTGTATGGGTTGCTCTAGCGTGGTTTGGTTGGATACCCAGCCTGGCGAATTTTGTATAAAGTATCTCTCTCAAAGCGAGGGAGGAGAAACCAACATGCCGAACTGCAACAACTGTGAAAGATTCGTGACGAGACAATACGTGCGCGTGTTCGCACCGACCGGTATGGATACCGTGCGTGTCTGTCCGAACTGTGAGGGAAAACTCCGCGACAAGGGCGAAGTTCGTGATGCTCATTCACCCCGTCAAACAACTCGGTAAGTCAACTTACTAATATCGAAGCTTGCTGACCGCTGACGTTCTCATATGACCTGAGTGCTCGGTACACGTGTTCTTCGCGCAATTCACCACGACCTTCCGCACCCACCAAAGAATCCCGGCCCCTCCGGGCCGGCCAAAGCCCGACCGCGTACCCACCCTCCACGGTCCTGCTCGCGCCCACAGGGCGCTGTGCGGGCTTTCGCAGGCAGACGATGATAGAAGAAGCACGCTTAGACATCGCCGCGCTCATAGACGCTCTCCGCTCAACGAATGGCAAGAGTGACGCAGTGAGGACAAACTTCTTTGTAGACTCGCGAAAAAGAACAACTATGACCCAAATCGTCTCCACACAGGATACACTCGGGGGTGAACCACGGATCGAGGGCCGACGTATTGGCGTTCTCCACGTCGCCACTCGTATTGTAGACAAAGGTGAGCATCCAGAGGACGTCGCAGCGGATTATCACCTCGACCTCGCCGCCGTTCATCACGCGCTCGCCTACTACTTCGACCACCCTGACGAGATGCAGGAGTGGCGTGAGAAGACGCATCAGACCGCCCAACGAGTGAAAGAGCAGCAACTCGACCCGAGAAGTCCCGTCAGCACGCATGAGAGTGCTCGCCGACGAGCACGTCTCTCCTACCGTCGCTAATACGCTTCAAGTGAGGGAATCGAGGCTGTTTCGATATCTGATACTCCAGCAGCTGGAGCAGATGATCCGGCCGTTCTGGCGTTCGCTAACGACAATGAAGCTGCTATCCTCACCAATGACCAGGATTTCATCACTAAGGAATTCGTCGAAGCCACCGACCACTGGGGGATCTTGTTCTATGAGGACCAGCGAACGCCCCGTAATGAACTCGTTCGAGCCGTCCACAATGCTCTCAGTGTGTTGAGGCCTGAGGATATGCGGAATGAGGTCGTCTACGTACCCGACGGCTGGATATGATCTCTACTCTGGTTCACCAGTAAGCCACCACCACGCCCGAGTCCATGCGGGCTTTTTGCGACGCTCACGAGCACTCTGGTTTTCGTCTCGTTGGTCCTCAGCATACCGAACAAGCTCTGTGTGCTCTTCTCGCTGTTCTAGGAGTTGCTGAAGGTTACCCTGCAACCGCTCGTTTTCGCGTTGTAGACGTTTGTATTCGAACCCCCGCTCAAGGAGGTCACGAATCGCTTGGATTGTGTGAGATCGTTTTCGTCTGAATACGCCTCTACACTGGTTTTCGTAGCCTCTGGGACCCGAGCAGAAATTTGCTGCATACGTTCGAAAACGGCTGTATACACATTAGTTTCCGTCAGACGAGCGTCTGACGCACTCCTTCGCACTCAGCAGAATAGAACTCGATAAAAAAAAGAAACCCAGCGACTACTTTCGCAGCCACTTACGCACGGTTTCGTCGACCATCTTTCCGTACCACCACTCCGAGCGATTCTCCACGACCACATCACCCGGACCCATGTCACGGAGTTGCCCCGATGTGACCGGTCCACGCTCTGTTTCGCGTGTCGTCGATGAGGACGACCGTCTGCCCGACGACTGTCTCGAGAGGGTTTCACTCGTCACCTGTTCACGGTAGTCCCCGAGCGCATTCAGTATGTAATCGACAGTTGCTGCGTCGCCTGGGCCGAGGTAAACACCCTGGATACAGTTACCCAGAACGCCGTCAATCTCCTTCCCGTACTGCTTTTTGAGTTGACCAACCGTCTGTATCCCAATCAACGCTCGGACGCCCTCACTCCGTCCAGCCGACGCAACGGTACTAAGACGCTGGAGAGGTGGGAGCTGGTCGATCTCATCCCACACGTAGTTCGTATCTCTCTCAGAAGCCATACTGTGACGGATAGCTTCGTCGAGCATCAACCGAAATCCCTGTCCAATTACCTGACTCTCGCCTTTCTGATTGTCAATGACCAATACACGACCATCCGGGTTGTT
>CAVSJD010000002.1:0-315000 GCA_963728215.1 uncultured Spirochaetota bacterium
GCGGTGTCGCCGCGCAGATTGGACTGACAGAACTGCCGGTCTTTTTCTCACAATCCCTGGTACTGATTTGAAACATTCTCAAGATATTTGAACCGATAAAAAAGGAAGGGGGACCGCTCCTGGCAGAGCATTGGTCCCCCGAATCAAGTTCCACCAAGGCGCGGTGTCCCTTGACTCTTCCTTTGTCGGCAAGCCCTGAAGAATTGTTAAGTCTCGGCAAAGCATATCCATGGCCAGACCTGCTCGCTGTCCCCGATGCGGGGGTACCAGGCTCTGGGGCCACGGGTACGTGGAGCGCTACTTCGATCCCCTGACGGTTTCTGTTCCGGTCAAGCGCTACCGCTGCCCTGACTGCGGGGCCGTTCACACCTTCGACCCTGCACGCACTGGAGACGGTTCCTGGCTCCCATTCTCGTAATCCTGGAAAGCATCTGCAGAAACAGGAGGGCCGTGTGCGCCGAAGCTCCCCCGGGGCGGTGTCGGCAGCAGTACTGGGCTCAGGGGTATCGGCATCCAGAGCCGCTACCGCGGACTTCCCGCGGCAATGTATCGAAGAGCTTCTGTCCCGAGGATCATCCTGCTACCCATTCGCTCACCGATCGTGCGTTTCTCCCCGGGTTCGATCCTCCCTACCGAAGGCTTGCGTCGACGTGCAGGTCCCTCGGGCACTATGCTCTCTCCGTAGGGAGGAAAAACAGTAACCGATGGACAAGAACGAAGGCAACAGATTGCGCTCTTTCGCTTCGGAGTGATCGCCGACCTCGTCAACCGCAGCGGCATGAGCCGAGGGGAGCAGGAGGAGCGGCTTCGCACGATTTGCGAGCAGACATGGGATATTCCCGGCTCTCCGCGCTCACGGCTTACCCGCTCGACGGTGCTCCGGTGGGTCGCCCTCTACGAACGGTCAGGGAGAAAGCTTGAATCCCTCGAGCCGAAACCGAGAAAAGATCGGGGCAGAAGCCGAGCCCTTGACGAGGAACTGGAGGCAGCCCTGGTGGCACTTCGTCGCGAGATCCTGGCGGTGAGCCTTCCGGTGTTCTCCAAGTACGCCCGAACCGCGGGATCATCCCTCCGGACCGAACCCCCTCGAAGGACAGCCTCTATCGTCTGTTCCGCCGCCATGGGCTTGATCGTGACACGCGGCTTCCGGAAGACAGGCGAGGGTTTGAGACCGAGATGGTCAATGACCTGTGGCAATCCGACTGCATGCACGGGCCGAAGGTTGAAGTCGAGGACGGGAAACTGAAGCAAAAGCTACCTGTTTGCCGTCATCGATGATCATTCACGCCTCGTTCCTTATGGCCGGTTTTACTTATCCGAGAACCTCGACAGTTACCGCGATTGCCTGATCCAGGCCCTTTCGCGCCGGGGGCTGCCGCGAAAGTTGTATGTGGATAACGGCCCGTCGTTCCGCTCGGTTACGCTCAAATACGCCTGCGCCCGGCTTGGGGTGGCACTGCTTGCACTCCCGTCCGTATATCCCGGAAGGCCGAGGGAAGATCGAGCGGTTTTTCCTCACGGTGCGCACCCAGTTTCTTCCGCTGCTTCCTGATTCTCTCGGCCTTGAAGAGTTGAACGCGCGCTTCTCCGAGTGGCTTGACGGCGAGTACCATGTGCGAAAGCACTCGGGAACCGGACAGACGCCCACCGAGCGCTACCTTGCGCACCTGTCGCTTCTGCGCTCGGCTCCGAAAGATATCCTGGATTACTTTCGCCACACTGTGAAGCGCAAGGTGGACAAGGACCGCACCGTTACTTTGAATGGCAGGCTCTATGAAGCTCCGGTGGGCTTCATCGGGCGCAGCGTGACGCTTCTGTACCACGAGAGGCGACCTTCGAGAATCGAGATCTTCTCCGATGAGCTCTCTGCAGGTTTTCTCTCTCCCCTGAACCTCGCGGCAAACAGCCGCGTGAGGCGCACCACCAAGGAGTACCCTGGAGCTTGAGCCGAAGCCGGGCGAACCCGGCTGCAGGACACGCAAAACCGGAGTACCGCAGCGGAAGGCTGTTCGACGAACGCGGGAGGGCTTCCAAATGATCGCGCTCACCACCGCATGGGGCCTCAATCGGGAACCGTTCCCGCAGGACATTCCGGTCGCTGAGCTCTATCCGCTCCCCGGGCTTCAAGCGTTTCTCTCCCGCTTTGGCTATGCCGTCGAGCAGCGGCTCTCCACGGTGATCACCGGTGAAGTGGGTTCAGGGAAAAGCACCTCACTTCGGGCGGCCGCGGCAACGCTTCACCCGACCCAGTACCGGGTGCTCTCGATCGTGGCCACAACAGGGTCCCTTATGGAACTGCTTCGTCAGATCGCCCTCGCGCTCGGCGATCCGCCGGTTTCAAGCTCGGTGGCAAAGACGCTCGCAACGGTCCGGCGCTCCTCTCGGAGATCCTTCCAAACACCAGGTGCCGGTACTCATCGTCGATGAGGCACACCTGTTGCGCCTCGATGTGTTTGCCCAATTGCACACGGTGAGCTCAGGTGGACTTCGACTCCCGAACACTGTTGCCGATCGTGCTCTCGGGGCAGACTGCCCTGATCGACCGGCTTCTCTACCACGCCTCCCGCCCGTTTGCAAGCCGCATCGTCGGGCGAAGCCACATGGAGGCTCTTCAGCGCGAGCACATGGCAGCATACCTTGCCCACCACCTGTCGATCGCCGGGGGAAAACCGGAACTGTTTTCCGCCGATGCGGTGACCGCTATCCACCAGAGCTCCGGAGGTCTTTGCGGCGGGCAGGGATCTTGCTCGCGGAGCACTGCTTGCCGCCGCCACCGAGCGCTGCCCCGTGGTCTCTGCTGAGCATGTTCGCATCGCCCTTACCGAAATCATCTGAAAGCGTTAGTCTTGTTTCTGCCCTCGATTCCCCGAGGGCCTTTACGTACCTGAAAAGTCCAAGAATGTGAGAGCCCAAAAAGCGAGCGAAAATCAGTCCATTTAATGTGCGCGGTGACAGACGGGTTTTCGTCCATGCGTCTTATACTTGTAACTCCAGATATTCTTAACGAATCTACGTTGCCAGTTTAAAAGAGTTTCCGGTTTTACTATTGGTAGATGTCCAATCGCTCTTTTTCGAAAGTGCATTCAGCATAACAAAGGTAAATCTATCAGATTTCTTAAAAGTCAACTTCTTCTTCTGAAGATTGAGGTGCCGCCTGTAAATCTCATTCTCTTTCTTCAGTAGCAGCATTATGAAGATGACATTTTTTTGTTTCTTGAAAATCGTGCTGAATATAGAGTTGATCAATGAACAGATGAAGCAGAACATGTTTCCATTATCGGAATGTGGAAATATTTCCATATTCAAGGCACGGATGAGAAAAAATAACCCACGTGTACAACCGCCATGTAAAACTGTGAAGGATGATGGCAGTATAGATTGCAGTGTTGACTGGAATCTTCTCTTCTGTCGGTATTCACAAATCGGAAACTCAACTATCGCTCAAATCTCCGACAGTTTCAGAATAACTTTCAGCTCGCGATCAGTTGTGACAGAAGGCGAAAGTTTCCCGAGCGGCAAAACAGAAACTACCTCGATGAACCTGCGAGGACGAGTAAGAACCTTATGTCGGTGATACGGTCATATCCAGATGATATCGTTCATCCTTTTTCATTGAGGGAGAAAGGAGATGCTCTCGGGGCACGAGACCCGGGGGCGGGACTCATGGGACGTCCACTCAGCCGCTCTTCACGCCCAGCTCCCGGATCACCCGCGCAAGCTCCGCCCAGTCGATCGGTTTCGTCACGTAGCCGTTCATCCCGGCTTCCCGGAACCGCTCCTCGTCTCCTTTCATCGCGAAGGCGGTGAGGGCGAGGATCGGCATATCCGGAGGCGGATCCCTGCAGTTCGCGGATGCGTTTCGTCGCCTCGAGCCCGTCCATCACCGGCATCTGCACGTCCATCAGCACCAGGTCGAACGGCCGGTATTCGGAAGACTCCACTATTCGGAGCGCTTCCTGCCCGTTCTCCGCGACCTCCACCTCGTGTCCCGCTTCGGCGAGCATCATCGAGACGAAGATCTGGTTGATCCGGTTGTCCTCGGCGAGCAGGATCCGCAGCGGAGGGAGCGCTTCGAGTCCCATCGTATCGACATCCGGTTTCTTCGGCTCGATCCGCTCGATCACCTCCGCCTCGACCGTGAACGTGAACGTGCTTCCTGCTCCCTGCGTGCTCTCGATCTCCAGCTTCGCCCAAGCAGATCCACGAGCCGCTTCGTGATGGTGAGCCCGAGTCCGGTTCCTTCTGCGTTCGGCTCGGTGACGGAAGCGGCGAAGCCGGACGAAGCTCTCGAAGATCGATCTCGAACCGGTCCTGCGGGATCCCTACCCCGGTATCGCTAACCCGGAACCGCAGCAGAACCTGACCGGCCGTTCGCTCCTCGGCCTCGACCATGAGCCTCACGCTTCCCCGTTCGGTGTACTTCACCGCGTTCGAGACGAGGTTCCGAGGACCTGTGCGATCTTCTCACGGTCTGCGCGGATGGTACTCGGGGACCTGCTCCGCGACCTCGACTGAAAGCTCGAGCCCTTTCTGCCGTGCGTCCTGCTCGAACGGAAGCACGACGGTCCCGAGCATGGATCTGATCTCGAAATCGTTCCGCTCGACTGCAGCCTGGCCCGACTCGATACGCGAGAGATCGAGGATATCCCCGATGATGGCGAGGAGCGACTCGGCCGATTCCCTCACCAGAGCGATGTATCGTCTCTGTTCCGGATCCCCCAGCTCGTGACGCGAGAACGTCCGACCATCCCGATGATCCCGCCGATCGGGGTACGGATCTCGTGGCTCATGTGCGCGAGAAACTCGCTCTTCGCCCGGTTCGCCTCCTCGGCCTGCTCGCTCTTGTGCAGAAGCTGCTGTTCGGCCTGCTTCCGCCGGTGATGTCGATGAAGGTGATGACCACCCCCTCGATCCGGTCTTCGATCGACCAGATACGGCAGCACCCGGGTCAGGTACCACCGCCCTTCCTCGCTCTGCAGCTCCCGCTCGACCGGCTTCTGCTGCTCGAGCACCGCCTGCGCATCGCGCTGCAGCTCGTTGTCCCCCAGCCGGTGGGTGATGTCCGAGAGCGGCCGGCCCCGGTCGATCTGCCGGACGTTGAACAGCTGCTCGACCTGCGGCGTGTAGCGCAGGATCCGCAGCTCCCGGTCGAGGAACAGCGTCGGGATCTCGGTCGCCGCCATCAGGTTCTGCAGATCCGCGGTGAGCTGGCTCAGTTCTTCCACCCGGTGGCGGTTCTCCTGGTTGGTCGTCGCAAGCTCCTCGTTCATGCTCTGCAGCTCTTCCTTGCGTCGTCTCGAGCTCCTCCATCGTCGAGCGCAGCTCCTCGTTCGCGCTCTGCAGTTCCTCGAGCGACGCCTTCATCTCCTCCTGGCCCGACTCGTACTCCTCGATCGCCGTCCGCAGGCGCCGCTTGGTCAGGTCCAGCTCCGTCTCCAGCTCCCGCACCGTCGCATCGGTGCGATCTGCTCGGGCCTCCCGGCCGGCGGCATCCTGCAGCTCCTCGACCTCGTCGAAGATCACCAGGAAGAACCCCGCGAGCTCCTGCTCCTCGGCAGGCCGCACCCGCAGCACGACCTGCCGCGGCCCCGATTCGGTCTGCACCGGATCGGCCGGGACCGCGCACCCGCTCCCGTCTCCCGCGCGGCATGCAGGGCGGTGCGCAGCTCGATGCGGAGCGGCTCGCGCACGAGCTTGAAGACGTTGTGCGTCGGCTCGCCCCCGGAGAGCTGCAGGAATCGCCCCGGCATGCGCCGAGTAGTGCACGATCTCGTGCTGCTCGTTCACCAGGATGCTCGGCGGGCGCATACCGCTCGACCATCTTCTCGTGCATCGCCCCGAAGCTCTGCGGCCGTTCGTCGGGCACCGGCTGGAGCCGGCGGGCATCGCTCCGGCTGATGCCGGATCGACTGCACGCGGAGAAGCGCGGCAGGCGCAGCTCGCGGTTCGGCACGTTGCGGCGCCGGAAGATGCGGTGCTCCTTGCTCTCGGCGGCGAACAGGTCCGGCCGTTCGACCGCCTCGGAGGTGCCCAGCACGAGGTACCCCTCCGGATTCAGGGCGTAGTGGAAGATGCCGACCACATCCCGCTGCGCCTCGCGCTGCAGGTAGATCAGCAGGTTGCGGCAGGAGACGAGGTCCAGGTGCGCGAACGGCGGATCCTGCAGCAGATCGTGCGGCGCGAAGGTGACGATATCGCGTACCGATTTGCGGATGCGGTAGGTCGCGTCCTCCTTGGTGAAGAACCGCTCGAGCCGTTCGGGGGAGATCTCGGTGCCGATCGACTCGGGATACACTCCCTCGCGCGCCCGCTTCAGAGCGCTCTCGTGCAGATCGCTCGCGAAGATCTGGAGCTGGGGCGGATCGGCTCTGCGCGATCGCCTCCTCGAGGAGCAGGATCGCAAGCGAATAGGCTTCCTCCCCGGTCGAGCAGCCGACCGACCAGATGCGCACCTGGTCCTCCGGCCCCTTCCCCTCGAAAAGCCGCGGGATGACCTCGCTTCTCCAGCTGCTCGTACACCTCCCCGTCGCGGAAGAACTCGGTGACCGTGATCAGAAGATCATCGGTGAGCGCCTGCGCCTCTTCCCGTTCGGCGGCGCAGCAGCTCGAGGTACTCGGGAGCTCCTCCAGGTGATGGAGCAGCATCCGCCGGCGGATGCGGCGCAGAATCGTCGACCGCTTGTAGGAGGTGAAATCCCGTCCGCTCACGGTAGCGAAGATGGGCGAAGATCTTCTGCAGCATCCGCTCGCCGTCTGCGGCGCGTTCTCGCCTCCTTCGCTCCTCCGCGACCAGCGACGTTCGGCTCGGTCCGGGCGAAGCCGAGGATATGGGCGGGGATCTCGGCGAGGGGCAGCACCAGGTCGACCACTCCCGAGGCGATCGCGCTGCGGGGCATCCCGTCGTACTCGGCCTCCTCGGGCTCCTGGGCGATCGTGAGCCCCCGTGCTCCTTGATCTGCCGCAGCCCCAGCGTCCCGTCGGAACCCGTTCCGGTCAGGATCACGCCCGAGCGCCCGCTCGCCGTGGGTCTCGGCGAGGGTGCGCAGGAAATGGTCGATCGGCGCCCGCTCCCGGCGCTTCTCTCCAGCTCCGAGAGCCGCAGGTGGGTGTCGATCGTGTTCAGGTTGGCGTTCGGCGGGATGATGTAGACACGGTTCGGCTCGAGGGCGACCGTCTCGGTCACCTGCTGGACGCGCATCCGGCAGTGCGGCTGAAGCAGTTCCGACAGAAGGCTCTTGTGCTCGGGAGACAGGTGGACGACCACCACGAACGCGAGTCCCGGAGTCTTCCGGCATCGCGGCGAAGAGCGTTTTCAGCGCAGCCAGGCCTCCGGCCGAGGCGCCGATTCCGACGATGCGCAGGGATCCCGACGGGCCGGGATGATTCTGATTATTCTTTTTCTTCTCGGGCATACTATATGTTCAATCCTTGAAATTCACGTTTCAATATTCTGAACAGAGATTATCGAGGAACCAGTATAGCATGACTCCATGGGCATCAACGCTGTTTCTTCGATGAAAGAATCGAGGTGATGATCAGTCCGAGGCCCAGCAGCAGACCTCCCCCTGTCGCCCAGGTGCTCTTGTCCTTATCCTGCCCATCGCTCATCATAGCGATCCTCCTTCCTTCAGTATTCGCCTTCTTATCCATTTTCGGCGGAACCCGGACTTTGCTGTTTCTCAATTTCCGAAAGAGAGCGTGTTCCGGCAGACGGAACCTTCGCAAATGGTGTGGCGGGTGACAGTGAGGCGAATCCGACTGCTGATCGATGGGGTAACCTGCAGATTCAACAGCCGGAGTATCCCGTCTCCGGCAGTGGTGTTCATACCCATAGGGATTCCTCGATGAACCTGATTCGTTGAAAGTCCGGAAATTATCTGAATCCGAAGTAATGAGGATCGGGACGGTGACTTGGGAGATTTCAGTTCTCCGGTTCCTGCTCCCGTTCCGGAGGCAGCAGATCCAATCGTTTACGCTGCCAGAGCGCCCGGTTCCGAGCGATCAGTCGGCGGACGTTCGGCAGGTCCCGGTACCGCCGGAAATCATAGCCAGAGTGGGCGCAGAACTCCTCTACGAGTTTATCCATGAGTAACAGAATTGGACGAAACAGGAAATATACCGAACGGGTTAACTTTTGCCCCCGCCGATGCGGCAGGCGTGGAATCAGAGCACGACCGTGTAATAGCGGAATCGACGGCGGAGGTTCAGCTTTGCCGCGATGAACTTGACCGTCTTGGCGTTCACGAGATCCTGCCATCCGAGCGTCGATCCGTCGGGGGAAAGGTAAAGCGTCCGGTCGACGACAGCCCAGTAGAAACAGGCCTGCGCGGTTCCCGGATGGCTCGAGTGGATATCGCCGAACCAGAGTATACCGCTCTGCAGGATCGCGAACCGCCCGTACTGTTCCAGGTCCTGCGGCATGGAATCCAGGCTGCTGATGTCCGGCAGGCGGCGGGTGAGGTCCACCGTAAGGACCCGTTCGGGTCGGATATCCGCATCATTCGTCGAATCGATCTCCTGCACTGTCTGCCTCCTCTGCCGGCAACTGTATCACGCCGACAGAGAAAATCCCGTGAACGGGCCGGGCGGCCGCTCATTCCCGGAGGCCCGGCTTCACACCGGAAACATGAACGATTCCGCACCTGCATCCGGATCATCCGCCGCTCGGCGCGAGGCCTGCAGCGGCTACTCCGGCCCGGGCCGCCTCTTCGTCCTGCTGCGGGGTTCCTCCGCTTGCGCCCACGGCGCCGATAAGCGCCCCGTCCCGATAGATCGGCACGGCGCCCTGCCCCATGATGAAGTGGCCGCCCTGGATCATCGTGAACGGCAGAAAAATCGCATCGCCGGCACGGTGCACCAGCTCGCCGCTGGCCACCCCCATGCACGCGGAGGCCACCGCTTTACCGCGCGAAATGTCGGGGGTCCGCCACGATGCGCCGTCGTTGCGGAACATGGCGATCAGGTCCCCCCTGGGATCGGTCACCGAAACACTCATTTTAACTCCGAGCTCGGCGATTTTCGCCTTGCAGCCGTGAAGGATCTTCTCGGCCTCGGCAAGGGTAAGTCCGGTCATCTTCTTTCCTCCTGGATCGGTGAAGCTGGAGCGGCAGAGCCGCATCCGGCCCTGCCGTCAACCGATTATATCATGCGGTTTGCAGCGTGCAGCTTTCCCGCATCCCTGCATCCTCGCATCCCGTGCTATAATCGGACCGAGGTTCCGAATGCTTGCGACAGAAACGGCACAGAAGTTCGTGGATCTGTTCTGTTCCGCGATCCCCTACAGCATCGAGGTGATGGATACCGGCGGCATCGTCATCGCTGCGAAGGACACTCTCCGGATCGGCATGTACCACGAAACGGCGCACTCGCTGGTTTCGGAGTGCCGGGAAATCGCGGTGACGGAGAGCGAAGCTCCGCCTCGACCGGGAGTCCCGCCCGGGGTCTGCCTTCCGCTGCGGCATCACTGTCAGGTTGTCGGGGTGGTCGGCGTAACCGGAACGTATCCGGATGTCGGCACGGTGGCGCACACCGTTCGCACCGCGATCGAGGCGATGCTCGAGTACGAACGGGACCGGGAACAGCTCGAACACCGGCAGGATCACAAGAGGTTCTTCATCAATGTACTGCTCTATAAAGAGAGTCCCGAAGCGGTTCAGATGATCGCGCTGGCGCGCAGATGCGGCTACGATCCGTCGCTGCCCCGCATCCCGGTGGTGCTGGAAGTGCCCGCCGCCGCAAGTCCGGACGGCTATCTGAGAGCGATCATGAGCAGCCCCGATCACACCCGGCAGGATATCTCCTTTATCGGATCTTCGGGACACATTACGATTTTCAAATACATACCGGGCAGCGATGCGGCGATCGTGGATACCATTCGCCGCAGTTTCATCGGCTACTGTACCGCCATCGATCGGGAGTGCGCGGCGGCAAACATCGCACAGCCGCAGAAATACGCGTCGGGTCCGCTGCAGGATTCGCTGGTCAGGTACCGGGCTTCGCTGCGGATCGCGTTGTGGGCGCTGAATCGCGACGGTGATCGCATGGCGTTCTTCACCGATCATACGCACGAACTGCTGCTCAACTCGATCGCTCCCGACGTCTGGCATACCGTTTTCGATTTTCTGCACGCCCGGATCCGGTCGTCATCGATGACCGACCCCGCGATGCTCGAGCAGCTGGGCAGGACCTACATGGCGCTCCGCGAGGAAAACATGAGCTTCAAGAAAGCGGCATTGAGGCTGAATGTGCACCGCAATACCGTCATATTCCGCCTGAACCGCCTGAACGACCTGTTCGGCCTCGATCCCGTAACCAACCGGCACGACCGGGAGATGCTCTATCTCTTTTTCAGCCGCCTCATGCGATATCAGCCGCATTCCGACCGGGCTTCGGGTGACTCCGAAACTCCTTTTGTACTGGAAATACAAAACTACATCGTCTGATTGTTCATATCAGCCATTGTTGGTGCCACCACCGTCGTCTACACTGAAGATCGAGAACTCCAAAATATTGATTTGGCTCAGGAGGTCACGTATGGTTTCTGGTGCTCTTGCACTCGTGTTCCTGGTCATCGCCGTGGTGCTCATCATCTACGGCACGGCCAAGCTGCAGATGAACGCATTCGTCGTCCTTATCGGCGTCGCGTTCCTCTACGGTATAGCGATCCGCATGCCGCTTGCGCAGATCGTTGAACGTGTTACCGGAGGATTCGGCGGAACGATGGGATCGATCGGAATCGTCATCATCGCCGGAACCATCATGGGCACGATCCTCGAGAAGACCGGGGCGGCGCTCTCCATCACCCAGACGATTCTCAACCTCGTCGGAGAGAAACGCGCTCCGCTGGCAATGAGCTTCGCGGGATTCGTCGTTTCCATCCCGGTATTCTGTGATTCCGGGTACGTCATCCTGACGCCGCTGAACAAGGCGCTGGCGGTTCAAGCGAAGAAGTCGATGGCGGTCATGGCCATTGCGCTCGGTACCGGTCTGCATGCAACGCACGCACTGGTTCCGCCGACTCCCGGCCCGCTCGCCGCAGCTGCAAACCTCAATGCCGACCTCGGCATGGTCATCGCCATCGGACTCGCTGCCGCACTGGTCAGCATGTTCGCAGGCTACCTCTTCGCGACCAAAGTGGCCAGCAAGTACGACCTGGGCATGGAGCTCGAGGAATCGTACGACGACCTGAAAGCGAAGTACGGCAAGCTCCCGGGTACGTTCCACTCGCTTCTTCCGCTGCTGATTCCGATCGTCCTGATCGTGCTCAGCTCGATCGCGGCCTTCCCCGGCAAACCGTTCGGAGAAGGCGGCTTCTACAGCCTGACCCGGTTCCTCGGCGCACCGGCAACCGCCCTCATAATCGGTGTGCTCGTCTCGCTGACCCTGGTTGCCAAGGAATCCAGAGTCGAAGCGCGCAGCGAGTGGATGGGCCACGGCGTGCTGAACGCGGCCCTGATCCTCGCGATCACCGGTGCCGGCGGAGCATTCGGACGGATCCTGCAGGGATCGCCGATGGTGACGTTCATCTCGGAAACCATGGGAGGTCTGCCGCTGGGACTGTTCCTGCCGTTCGCCATCGCCGTGGCGCTGAAAGTCGCCCAGGGAAGCGGTACGGTATCGCTCATCACCACTTCCGCCATCATGGCGCCGCTCGTGGCGCCTTTCGGCCTGGATCCGGTGCTGACGGTTCTCGCGATCGGTTCGGGCGCGGTGGTCGTGTCGCACGCCAACGACTCCTACTTCTGGGTCGTCACACAGTTCGCCGGAATGCCCCCGGCCATGGGATACAAGCTCTGGACCGTGGCGACCGGCGTTCAGGGAATCGCCTCGTTCCTGTTCGTGTTGCTTCTTTCGTTCTTCATGTAATACACTCTCAATCCAACAGGCTTGCAGCGGGAGCTCTTCGGGGCTCCCGCACTCCATCCTGCACCCATATCCTGCGTAACCGACGGGAGGTCGTCCGTACACCGTGATACATAAACTGCGAATCTGGCTGATGAAACGCCGGGCGCTCAATGCCTTTATATCCGGCGATTTCGAGAACGCACAAACGCTGTTCCGCCGCATCCTGGCCTTTCAGCCGGACGCTCCCGGGGTTCGGCACAACCTGGCCCTGACCTGCATCGCCGGGGGCGACTACGACGAGGCGGAAAAGCTCCTGCTGACCGAACTGGAACGGTACGGCGTCTACTACCCGCGGCTCAAGGTGCTGGCCGATCTGTACTATATCCGAGGCAGCCGCAAGTCGGCTCACGACTTCTACCGGAGGGCACTCGGTCAGGAGGCTCCCGAGGAGGAGCGCGCGCTGCTGGCGAAACGGATCGAGCTCACCGCCGACGACGAAACGTTCGCCCGCGTCACGGAAGCGAACCGGTGCTTCGCCGAAGGCAACCGGTTCATGGCGGACGAGCGGTGGGATGAAGCGGTCCAGGTGTTCACGCGGGCCGCGGATCTGGACGAGACCAACATTCATGCGCTGAACAACGCCGGAACGATCCACCTCAACAACAGGAATGATCCCGCGGAGGCGATCCGGCTCTTCCGTGAGGCAATGCGATGGTCGAGCCTGCCCTGGCTGGCGAAGAACCTCGCCAAGGCGGAAAAAGCCGCCGGCATGGATCCGTCGCAAAAACCGGTGTGAAAAAGAAAGGTATCGGCGGCCCCGCTCCGGCGAACAGTATTTTTTCTGTTCTTTCCATTTCGTCTTTTATTGAAGAACCGCGTACAACCTGATACAATATGGATATCATGGATACAGAGGGGCTCAAGCTCAAGAAAATCATTGAGCTCGATTCGGAACTGAACAGGATCCAGGACGTAGACATCCTCCTGGAACGGATACTCCTCGAAGCCCGCAAGGCGGTGAACGCCGATGCCGGATCCATCTACGTCAAGAAGGACGAGAAGCTTACCATCAATTACTCTCAGAACGACACCCTCCAGGCGACGCTGGCGCCCGGAGAGAAACTGGTATACAACATCTTCTCGATCGATATCAATCAGAAATCCATCTCCGGTTACGCCGCGGCGACCGGAACGCTTCTGAACATCGAGGACGTCTACCGGATTCCGGCTTCCGCATCCTACGGTTTCGATCCGACCTACGACCGCATATCCGGATACCGGACGACCTCCATGCTGACCGTCCCCCTGGTCGGTCAGGGGAACCAGGTCCTCGGCGTGCTGCAGGTCATCAACGCCAAGGACGCTTCCGGCAACATCATCCCCTTCGACCGCGATTCGGAGCTGTTCATCTCCCATTTCGCCTACAACGCGAGCACCGCGCTGCAGCGTGCCCAGATGACCCGCGCCATCCTCCTCAGAATGATCCGCATGGCGGAGCTCCGGGATCCGAAGGAAACCGGACCGCACGTCAACCGGGTAGCCGCCTACGGGGTTGAATTGTTCGAACGCTGGGCCCGCCGGCGGAATATGTCCGCCGCAGAGGTGGAGCGGATGCGGGACATGTTCCGTATGGCCGCGATGCTCCACGACGTGGGAAAGGTGGCGATCTCCGATCTGATTCTCAAGAAACCAGGTAAGCTTACCACCGAAGAATACGAGATCATGAAGACGCACACCATATCCGGTGCGTGCCTGTTCACCGACCGTCAGTCGGAGTTCGATGCCCTGTCGTCTCAGGTCGCGCTGACGCACCACGAGAACTGGGACGGCACCGGGTATCCGGGTGCGATCGACCCGTTCGAAGAGCAGTACCCGGTGGGCGCTCCCACGCGCCGGCATCTTCCGCTCAAGGGCGAGCAGATTCCCATCTGGGGGCGGATCGTGGCGGTCGCCGATGTGTACGACGCGCTCACCTGCAAACGGGTGTACAAGGAAGCGTGGAGCGAGACCGACGTGCTGGACGAGATGAAACGGCTTGCCGGGACGAAGTTCGATCCGGAGCTGATCGATATCTTTCTGGAAATGCTCCCGGTCATCCGGCAGATCGCGGCCCGATTCCCGGATTTCGGGAGCGAGGAGGCAGGCCAGCCGATCGCCGCGAGCGACGGGGGACACGGCTCCGCAGGTTAGCAGAACAACGGAACCGGAACGGATTTCCGTCCGCCCGGTTTCAGGGTCTCAGAGATAGATCAGGGTCTCAGAGATAGATCCGACGATAGGCGGAGATCCAGAACGGGAAGAACATCGGGTTTTCCTTCGCGATCGGAAGGATCCCGGAGAACAGCCCGGCATACCGGGTCAGGGCCGGTGAGTCCAGTCCGATCAGGGCGTGCAGCAGCATGCTGCCTCCCGCGGGAAACGGCGAATCCTGCCGGAGCCCGAGATTCTCGTACTCCCTGACCGTGGTGTGATAGATGCGGTCACCCTCGAGAAACCGTTCCTCGATCCGGCTCACCAGTCCGGCCGCCTCGTCCCGGAGCTCCGGCCGGTCCTTCGACGCAGCCGACAGCATCAGCAGATACGCGGAGTAATCCTCCAGATACTCGTGACTCAGGAACGGCTCGCCCTCGTAGATCACGTGGTGCAGGCGGCCGTCCCGGAAGCTCCCGGCGAGCGCCTCACGGATGCGGTCCGCGATGGCCGCCATGCTCGCTTCGCCCAGCTTCTCCGCGCAGCGGTACAGGGCGTAGCCCAGGAAGGCATTCCACGACACGACTGCCTTCCGGTCCAGGCCCGGAAACTCGCGATCCCTGCGGGAAAGGAGCTCGGCTTCGATGGCCCGCTCGGCGCCGACCGGATCGCGATGCACGGCGTCGAACGAGAACCAGGGCTGGAACCGTCCCTCGTGGACCCCGCACTCGTCGATCCGGAACAGTTCCCGGGAAATCCCGTCCCCGGGTTCCTCAATGGTGTAGTACGTCCCTTCACCTTCACCGGTGTCGGCATCGGTGGCGCTGCCGAACAGACCGCCGGGGATGCGCATGT
The DNA here is from genome assembly GCA_963728215.1 of uncultured Spirochaetota bacterium. Taxonomy (GTDB): domain Bacteria; phylum Spirochaetota; class Spirochaetia; order CAVSJD01; family CAVSJD01; genus CAVSJD01. The sequence continues at coordinate 14,890 of CAVSJD010000002.1, forward strand.
GATCCTCCAGCCAGCCCACCGTTTTCCGGATTGCATAATCGCAGAGCTCCTTGTTCATCGTGTACCCTTCGGCGGCCAGCAGCAGGAGCGTCCCCTGGTCGTAGAGCATCTTCTCGAAATGGGGAATCTTCCACTCGCCGTCCACCGTGTAGCGGAACCAGCCGCCTTCCACGTGATCGAAGAGCCCGCGGGTCACGAGCTGTTCGAGCTGCCCCGCGACCTCATCGGTGTACCCCTCATCGAGCGCCAGGGAGAGAAACAGCGCCTGGGGGAACTGCGGTCCCCGCGATGTCGCCACCGGCTTCGTTTTCAGCTTCGAGAGAAGGTTCGGGATTTCCCCGGCCGGCGGAGCCTTCAGGGTGAAACCGGCGGAAAGGCGTTCCTCCTGCAGGTCCTGTTTCTTCCGGTACTCCCGGTCGACCTGCTGCAGGAGGTCCAGGAACTGTTCGGCGGGAAGATAGGAGATCGCATAGATAGGCACTCCGGACGCATTGGTGAAAACGTTCAGCGGCCATCCGCCGCGGCCGGTCAGCCGCGAGAGATACTCCATGTAGAAGCCGTCCACATCGGGATATTCCTCTTTGTCCACCTTGACCGGAACGAAGTGCCCGTTCAGGAATGCGGCGACTTCCGGATCCTCGAAGCAGTCGTGGGCCATCACATGACACCAGTGGCAGGACGAATAGCCGATGCTCACGAAAAGCGGCTTTCCCTCGGCGGATGCCTTCAGGAACGACTCTTCTCCCCACGGCAGCCATGCAACCGGATTCTTCTCGTGCTGTCTGAGGTATCTGCTCTTCTGGAGGGATAGTCTGTTGGCCATATTCCCAATATACCGTTCCCGATTCTCTACCGCATAGCCCCGGGCGCAGCGGCGAGAAGACGCCGCAGCGTGCGGGCGGGACGGTCGGAGAGCTCGAGCAGGCTTGCAACAAACAGGCTCATGCAGAGCTGCGCATCGTCCAGAGCCCGGTGCGCGCTTCCGACCTCGAGACCGAGCTCGAAGGCCAGGTTCTGGAGCGAATAGCTCCATCGTCGCGGAAACGCCCGCCGGGCGATCTGGATGGTATCGAGGGTGATGCAGCCGGGATCGGTCAGCGAACATCGGCGGATCGAGGCTCGGAGGAATCCGAGATCGAACTCCGCGTTGTGGGCGATGATAACCGCATCCCCCAGGTAGTCCATCAGCTTCGGGATGAGATCGGGTTCTCGCGGCTGGTCCGCCACGTCGGCATCCCGGATTCCGTGAACTTCCGAGGCCCCCTCGGGGATCGGCATACCCGGATTCACCAGCACGGAGAAGGTGTCGATCAGGAGCCCCCCGCGCATTCGAACCGCCCCGATCTCCACGATGCGGTCGCGTTCCGGCGAGAGCCCGGTGGTCTCGAAATCGAGGGCGGCAAACGTGATCTGCTCCAGGGGAAGGTCGAATACATCGTCCGCAACCGTCACGCAGGAATCTCCTCTCAATCCCAGTATATCCACTTTCGGTTCTCTCCGCCACTTGACGAGGTATCCCGGTGTGGAGAGGATAGAAAACGGAGGAAAGAATGCGGATACGGGACCTGCTTGACGAGTACCAGCTCTCGATGGACGACGTACGCTGGTATCTCTCGAAGGTGATGACCGATCGGCTGCTCTCGTATCGCGAGCAGCCGCACGAGCTCACGCGGATGATCTGGTCCGGAGTACTGGGAGACGAGCTCTACGACATGGAAGAGCGTTTCCTGAAGGAACACCAGGAACGGCTCGATCGCGACCATGCCGACGCCGCCTCCCTGCGGGAACTCTTTTCGGAGATCGACACCGCCCGCAGGGAGCGCCGCTCATAACGCTCCGACGATCCGCTCCACATCCTCCTCGATGCTCTGCAGCTTCTCCGCAACCTGCCGCTTCGCCTCACCCGGTTCCGTTCCCGGCGCGCTGCATCCGGAGGCGTAGAACTTGATCTTGGGTTCCGTCCCGGATGGCCGGGCGGTGACGATGCTTCCGTCCTCCAGCAGGAACTGCAGCACGTTCGATTCGGGAAGATCGATGCCACGTATCTTCCGCCCGCTCCGGGCATCCAGAACCGTCCGCTCGAGGTAGTCCCGGATCTCCACGATCTGTCCCGATCCGAACTTTTCCGGCGGCGACGTCCTGAGACTGTCCATCAGCTTCCGCATCGTCTCGAGCCCGGACTGCCCCCTGAAGGTTCGGGAAATCTGGATCTCCTCGAAGTATCCGTGCCGCCGGTAGATTTCGTTCAGCTTCTCGAGCAGCGTCAGACCCCGACTTCGCCAGAAGAGCGTCATCTCCGCGGTCATGACCGCGGCGGAAATCGCGTCCTTGTCGCGGACCTCGGTTTCCACCAGGTACCCGTAACTCTCCTCGGCACCGAACAGATAGGTCGGCCCTCCCGGCACGGCATCGAACTCGCGCATCTTTCCAGCGATGTACTTGAAGCCGGTGAGCACGTCGAGGCTCCGGCCTCCGTACTGCTCGGCCACCAGCCGCATGAGATCGGTGGTGACGATGGTCTTGATGAGGACCGGATCCTCCGGCAGCGTGCCCTGCTCCTTTCTCGAGGAGAAGATGTAGTCCGCGAGCAGCGTACCGAGCTGGTTTCCGGTCAGCAGCACGTAATCGTCGTCGCCGGGAACAGCGATCCCGAGCCGGTCGGAGTCGGGATCCGTGCCCATCACCAGGTCGGCCTTGTGCCTGCGTCCCAGCTCGAGGGCCAGCTTCAGGGCGGATGCCTCCTCGGGATTCGGGTACTTCACCGTCGGGAAGTCGCCGTCGGGCTTCTGCTGCTCGGGAACCGGAATCACGTCGATCCCGATCTCCCGGAGGGCCCGGTCGACCATCATTCCGCCGGTTCCGTGCAGAGGCGTGTAGACCACGGTGAGCTCGCCGCCCCGCTCCCGGACCACCTGCGGATGGAGCGACAGGCCTCTGATCATCGCGATGAAGGCGTCGTCCACCTCCCGGTCGATGGTGACGAGCATTCCTTCCTGCAGGGCGATATCGTACGCGGTTTCCGCCACCTCGCCGCTCACGGCGCGGACTTCCTCGATGATGGCCTCGTCGTGCGGAGGAACGATCTGGGCACCGTCGTCCCAGTAGACCTTGTAGCCGTTGTATTCAGCCGGATTGTGGCTCGCCGTGATGACGATCCCGGTAGTCGCCCCGAGTTTGCGGACGGCGAACGAGAGTTCGGGAGTCGGCCGGAGCGACGAGAAGAGATAGGTGCGGATTCCGTTGGCACAGAAGACGAGAGCCGCATCCCGAGCGAAGATTTCCGAATAGCGCCGGGAATCGTAGGCGATGACCGCCGACCGTTCGCCGCTGTGCTGCTTCTTCACGTAGTTGGCGAGCCCCTGTGTCGCTCGCCGGACCATGAGCGGATTCATCCGGTTGAAGCCGCCGCCGATGACTCCCCGGAGCCCTCCCGTCCCGAAGTCGAGCCGGGTGTAGAACCGGTCGTTCAGCTCGTCCCACGCTTCCTTCTTCAGCAGATCCCGCACTTCTTCCTTGAACTTCTGGTTCAGCTCATAGGTGATATACTCTTCCGCCCGCTCGCGAATCCGCTCTCTGTCCACGTCCACATTTTTCTCCTCGTTCTCTGAATACCATCGCTATCACTACTATGATACATCAGGCGCCGATTTAGAGCCACTGTTCCTTACTGTTCCTTCCCCGGCTTCCGTGATAGCATGAAAAAATGCACGGGAAAAGACGCGAGCGGCCCCGATGAACCGGAAGGAGCGGGAACGGGCGGCCCGGCGGGGCGCAGCCGGATTCGATGCATATTACCGCGGACTGTTCAGCGAGCGATGGGCCCCTCTGCACGAGGCACTCCTGGCGCCCCCCGAACAGATCCCCTACTCCCGCGGGCTGCTCCGCCCCTACTTCCTCGACCGCGCTTCCCTGCTCGCGGCCGAGTCTCTGGAGGTCGGGGACGGCCACCGGGTTCTGGATCTCTGCGCCGCACCGGGCGGAAAGAGTCTCGTGCTGGCGGGCGCGATGGGCGGCCGGGGAACGCTGACCGTGAACGAACGCTCTTCCGCGCGGCGGGCGCGGCTGGTCCGGGTGCTCGACGAGCACCTTCCGGAGGAGGTCCGGAACCGCATCGACGTGACCGGTCACGATGCCGCCCGCTGGGGACTCCACGAGCAGAATGCCTACGACCGCGTGCTGCTCGACGTTCCCTGCTCCTCCGAGCGGCATCTGCTGCACTCTCCGCCCCATCTCGACGCATGGTCGCCCGCCCGCACGAAACACCTCGCGGTCCAGGCCTATGCCATGCTCGCGTCCGGCTTCGAGGCCCTGGTCCCGGGCGGGATGCTGCTGTACAGCACCTGCGCGCTTTCTCCGCTGGAAAACGACCGGGTGGTGGAAAAACTGCTGCGGAAGAAGGGTGACCGCTGCGAAACGCTCGCGCTCCGGCTCCCCGAGGGAGAGGAGACGGAGCACGGCCTGCAGATATGGCCGGACCGGAGCGGCGGGATCGGGCCGATCTACTGCGCCAGGATCGGCAAGCGGGAGTGAGCGGCTCCGGCGGTCGGCCGGGCTCGCAGGCTGCCGGGCTCGCGCTCATCCCGCCCGGCGGAGGGCCGTCGCGGTTTCCGATCCGCTACCAGCGATCGCGGTGGATGCGGTCCTCCCGGTACCGGTCGGGACGTTCCCGCACCTGAGCGGGATATCCCAGAACGATCAGGGCGAACGGTGCGATCGATTCCGGAATCCCGAGCAGATCCCGCAGGCCTTTCATCCGGTCCTCCCGCGGATAGATTCCGCACCAGACCGACCCGATGCCGAGGGCATGGGCCGCAAGAAGGATGTTCTGCGTCGCCGCCGAGCAGTCGAGCGGAAGATACCCCTCCGAGTGAGCGATGGCGGGATCACCGCAGACCAGCACGGCAGCCGGCGCTTCGCGGATCATGGCCGCGTTGGGATTGATATCCGGGATCGCGTCCAGAATGTTCCGGTCGGTCAGCACGACGAAATGCCACGGCTGCTTGTCGACCGCGGAAGGGGCCTGCATGGCGGCTTCCAGGACCTTCCGCAATGATTCCTCCCCGATCGGCTCGTTTCGATATTTCCTGATGCTCCTCCGGCTCAGAATCGCTTCATATGCATCCATGAGATCCTCCTTGCATCCATTATCGGCAGATCGTCCGGTCAGCCGGGCTCGCCCCTCATCCCGCCCGGCGGTCAGCCGGCTTCGCGATCGCTCTTCTCGAGCAGGAAGTAGCTGCCCTCTGCCGTATCGGTAAGGGTCCGGATGATATCCAGGACCGTTCCGGCGAGGGCGTCGGCGAACTCCCGGTTCGCGAGATGGCGCTCCACCAGGAAGTCGGAGAGCGCCTGCAGCGACCGCTGCGTCTCCGCAGACGGGCCCTCGCCGCCGTACCCCGCCACCTTCGCCGTGACCGTCACTTCTTCTCCTTCCTGCCGCTCGATATCCGAGAAGACCGGCATCCTGCCGGTTCCGTCGCTGAGCATGTAGATGGAATAGAGCGTGAAGGGAATCCCGATCACGTTGTCCACCGTTCCGCGGATCGTGACCTCCTGCCCCGCGTACTGCGCCGGTTCGGTCTTGATGCGTTCGATCGGGACCGATGACGCGCACGCGGCGAGCGGAATGACGGCCATCAGCACGACCAGAAGAATCGTATTTTTTCTCCGCATTTCGTTCTCTCCTTCCTGCAGGTGATATGCTTCTCCGGTAAATATGCAGGGAAACGATTTATCCCGGCAAACGTGCCCCGGCGGGCATCCCGACCGGAGCCGGTCCGGAGCCTGCGGCGGTCCGGGCTCCCTTGAACAAGCGCGGAATATGGGTACTATGGTGAGGGCTGCCGAGGAATGCCCAGTCCGACGTTCGATCCGGAGATACATCGTGGAAATGAGAGAACTCGTCGTCACCGCTTTCCTTTCGCTTCTGCCGATATCGGAGCTCCGGGGGGCGATCCCCTACGCGCTCTACAACGGGATGTCCCCGGTGACGGCGTACGCCTACTGCGTCTCGCTGAACGCGCTGGTAGGGCCCATCGTCTACGTATTTCTCTCCACCTTTCATCGCATGCTGCTTCGCCTGAAGTGGTACGAGTCGCTCTTCGGCCGGTTCATCGAGAGCTCGCGCCACAAGGTGGAGGACCAGGTGAGGAAGTACGGGTACCTGGGAATCGCCCTGTTCGTCGCGATTCCCCTCCCGATCACCGGTGCGTACACCGGCACGCTCGGCGCCTGGGTCCTGGGGATGAACCGGAAGCGGACGGTGCTGGCGGTGATCGTCGGCGTCTGTATTTCCGGGCTGATCGTGACGACCGTAACCGCGCTGGGACTCGAGGCGCTGTCCATCTTCATCAAGCGACCGGAGGCGTAAGTGGGAATCGATTACCGGCACGAGTTGAACGACAAGCAGTTCGAAGCTGCCACCAGCATCGACGGACCGCTGCTGATCATCGCCGGAGCAGGCTCGGGCAAGACCCGGGTCATCACCTTCCGGATGGCGTACATGCTGGACATGGGGATTCCGCAGGCGTCCATCCTCGCCCTGACCTTCACCAACAAGGCGGCCCGGGAGATGTCCGAGCGGGTGAAGCATCTGACGGGAAGGAAGCTTTCGAACCTGACGGTCTCCACGTTCCACGCCTTCGGGGTGAAGGTGCTGCGCAGCGATATCGGCCATCTCGGGTACCGGGAGAATTTTTCCATCCACGACTCTGGCGGACAAGATCTCCCTGATCAAGGAGACGGCGCGGGAGCTCGCCCTTCCCCTGGAGAACCTCGACCTGTACGGCCTCTCGACGCTCTTCTCCGCAATCAAGACGGGCATGAAGGGCTGGAGCGAAATCACCGAGATGTACGAACCGCTCTACCAGGAATATCTCGCCCACCAGAAAGTCTACAACGCCGTCGATTTCGACGACCTGATCTCGCTTCCCATCACCATCCTGGAATCACACCCGGAGGTGCTGGAAGGCTACCGGCAGCGCTACCGCTACATCATGGTGGACGAGTTCCAGGACACGTCGCTCCTGCAGTACCGGTTCATGAAGCTCCTCGCCGACGGCTCGCGGAACGTCTGCGTGGTGGGCGACGACGACCAGTCCATCTATTCCTGGCGGGGAGCGAACTACGAGAACATCCTGAAGTTCGAGCAGGACTTTCCGGAACTGAAGGAGATCAAGCTCGAGCAGAATTACCGCTCCACGGGCACGATCCTTTCGGCGGCGAACCAGCTGATCCGGAATAATTCCAACCGGAAGGACAAGGAGCTCTGGACCGGCGTCGGCGAGGGGAAGGCCATCGAAATCTACCTGCCGGAGGACGAGCGGGCCGAAGCGGAGATGATCGCCGATACGATCGGAACGCTCTGCATGCGCGAACGCCGGAAGTACCACGAGTTCGGGATTCTGGTGCGGACCAACACGCTCACCGGACCGATCGAGGAGGCGCTGCTGTCCCGGGACATTCCCTGCAAGGTCTCGGGCGGCATCGAGCTTCTTCGAGCGGAAGGAAGTGAAGGACGTGATCGCCTACCTGCGGGTCGTCTCCAACCCCGACGACGACGTGAACCTGCTCCGGGTCATCAATACCCCCCGGAGGGGAATCGGCAAGAAAACCATCGAGATCGTCGGAAACATCGCCCGCCGGAAAAACTGTTCTCTCTACACCGCGATCAACGCCGTCCGCCATGCCGCCGATTCGCCGCTGGCCGAACGGGCGAGGATCGATCTCGAGGGATTCTGCAGCCTGATCGAAGAGTACCGGAGCCGGCTGCTCTCGAGGAAGAAGATGGCGGACAGCGTCCGGGCGCTCCTCGAGGAGATCGATTACTGGGGCTACCTGGTCCAGGAGCACCCGAAGAACGAAAAAGTTCCCAAGTGGAGGTATCGGAACGTGATGCTCTTCACCGACTTCATCGAGGAATGGGAAAAGGATCCCGACAACAACGATCCGAACATCTATGCCTACCTGAACCGGATCACGCTCTCGAGCCGGGACGACGTGGACGAGGAAGGCGGCAGGGGCAAGGTGAATCTGATGACGATCCACTCCGCGAAGGGCCTGGAGTTCGAGGTGGTCTTTCTCGCGGGGGTGGAGGATCACCTTATCCCGCACGCCCGCGCCATCGAAGAAGACCCGGCGAACATCGAGGAGGAGCGCCGGCTCTTCTATGTCGCGATCACCCGGGCGCGGGAGAAGCTGATCGTCTCCTCCTGCCGCAAGCGCCGGTCGCTCCGGGAAACCATCGACTGCTCGCCTTCTCCGTTCCTGAACGAGCTGCCGCCCCACCTGCTGGAGCACCGGGAGATGGAAACGACGACCGAAGAGGGCGAGGCGACCGATTTCTTCGCCGGCATAAAGAGCCGGTTCACCTGAGGATGCCGACCATGTTCACCCGGGGCACGCTCTTCGCTGCCGCTCTCCTGCTCGCCGTCCTGCCCGTCCCCCGGCTTCCGGCGCTCGGCGATCGGGAGGGTCAGATCGGATCCGCTCCCGGGTCGAACCCCGGGGCCGCCTCCGGGGCCGACGCGGTCTCTGACGCGGGACGCGGTCAGCGCGTCTCCTCCTGCGGTAACCGACGATACAGGCCGGACGGTAAAGCTTCCGGCGTACCCGGCCCGGATCATCTCCGGGACCCTGTTCACCGACGAGATCGTGATCTCTCTCGGGCTCGGCGCGAGGATCGCCGCGGTCACCTCTTTCGCGGAGGACCCGGCCATCTCGAACATCGCCGGAGACCTGCCGCAGGGGCTGCCGCGGCATCCCGTTCTCGGTGGAACGATACCTCTCTCTGCGGCCCGACCTGGTACTGCTCGCGGACTGGAGCGACCCGGCGGGAGTGCGGCAGCTGCGCGAGGCGGGTATCCCGGTCTTCCTCGCCCGCTCGCCCCGCAGCTTCGAGGAAATTACCGCCCTGCTCCGGAAGATCGCCGGCCTCACTGGTCTCCGGGCGCGAGGAGAGGCACTGTCATCCCTGATGCAGCGGAAACTCCAGGCAGTCCGGGAGAAGGTTCAGGATATACCTCCCGGAGAACGTCCGAGCGTGGCCGACCTGACTCCCTCCGGCGTCTCCCTGGGGACCGGATCGTCCTGGGACGCCATCATCCGTGCCGCCGGCTGCGTGAATGCCTTCTCGGAGCTCGCCGGCGATCGCTGGGGAAGCGTGCAGGTTTCGACGGAGCTGCTCATCTCCCTCGATCCCGACATCCTCGTCATTCCCGACTGGTTCTACGGTGAGCCGGAGGGATTTGCCGACGCGTTCCAGCGCCGGGTGATGAGCGATCCGGCGCTGCAGGGCCTCTCCGCGGTACGGGAAGGCCGGGTCGTGAGGATTCCGGAGCGGCACCGGCTGAGCACCTCGCACTACATGGTGCTGGCCGTGGAGGATCTCGCCCGGGCTGCCTGGCCGGAGCGGTTCGACTCCCGCGGGAGCGGCTCGAGATGAACCGGCGGGGCGTCGCGGTGACCCTTACCCTGCTCGCCCTGCTTGCGGCCGCGGTTCCGTTCGCCGCGTCCGTCGGCGCGGTACCGCTCACCCCGGGCGGAATTCTGCGGACCATCGCCGACGCCCTCGCAGGGAAGGCTCCCGCCGACCAGACCGGGTTCATCCTGCTGTTCGTGCGGCTCCCCAGGATCTGCGCCGCCGCCCTCGTCGGTGCGTCTCTCGCCCTGGCCGGCGCCGCGATGCAGGGGCTGTTCCGGAACCCGATGGCGAGTCCCGATATTCTGGGGATCTCGGCGGGCGCCGGGCTCGGAGCGGTGCTGGCCATCTCGACCGGTGCGGCGGGGCTGTTCCTCCTGCCGGTTGCCGCCGCGGCAGGATCGATGGGTGCGGCTCTCGCGATCTACCTGCTCTCCTCCTACCGGAACCGCACATCCCTGCTGTTCGTGGTCCTTGCCGGGATGGCGCTCTCCTCGTTCCTGAACGGCCTGGTTTCCCTGGTGCTCCTGTTCGCGCAGCAGTACGAGATCCGGCAGTTCCTGTTCTGGACCATGGGAGGCTTCGAGAACCGCCGCTGGGAGCATATCGCCGCCGCACTTCCGTTCCTGCTGCCCGCCGGGGCCGCGATCCTGCTCCTTTCGGACGACCTGAACCTGTTCCTCTACGGGGAGGAGAGCGCCCACTCGCTCGGGATGCGGGTGGAGCGTCGGAAACGGCTGCTCCTGATCCTGGCCTCGATCCTGACCGGCGTTTCGGTTTCCCTGAGCGGAACGATCGGGTTCGTCGGACTGATAATCCCGCACCTGTTCCGGTTCGTGGTGGGCAGTGATCACCGGAATCTGCTTCCGGCGTCAGCGGCCGGCGGCGCGCTGTTCCTGCTGCTCGCCGACACGCTGGCGCGGAGCATTCTCCCGCCGTTCGAAATCCGGGTGGGCATCGTCACCTCACTGCTGGGTGCGCCCTACTTCCTCTCCCTCATCGTCCGCGCGCAGCGGAAAGGAGCCGGCGGATATGACCGGGGCGCGACTTTCCTGCCGTAACCTCTGCTGGAGCGCCGGGAACCGGGCGATTCTGCGGGACGTGTCCTTCTCCGCTTCCGGCGGCGAGTTCGTGGGCCTCGTCGGTCCGAACGGGGCGGGCAAGACCAGCCTGCTCAGGATTCTCGACGGAATCGTGCAGGCCGACGAGGGCACGGTGGAGCTCGACGGGATCGCCCTCGAGCGGACGCCGCCCCGGGATCGCGCCCGCAAAATCGCCTTCATGATGGGAGCCGACAGCGTATCCGTTCCGCTGCCGGTCATCGACGTGCTCCTCTCCGCCCGGTACCCCTACAAGCGAGGGCTCGCACCCACCGGACGGGACGACCGGAAGCTCGCCTCTTCCGCCCTCGGGTTCGTCGGGCTCGAGGGCTTCGAGGAGCGCTCCTTCCCGACCCTCTCCTCCGGCGAGCGGCAGCTCGTCCTTCTTGCACGCGCGCTGGTGCAGGAGACCGGCATCCTGCTGCTCGACGAGCCGACGTCGAACCTCGATCTCCGGCATCGCCACCGGATCCTCGGCCTGGTCCGCCGCAGTGTCCGCGACGGCCGCCTCGCGGTGGCCGCCGTTCACGACCTGAACGAAGCGGCCGCCTACTGCACCCGGATCGTACTCATGGACCGGGGACGGATCGCCGCCGATGATGCTCCCGAAACCGTTCTCCGCCCCGACCTGCTCTCCGAAGTGTTCGGAATCGGGACGGAGGTGCGGAGAAGCCCCGCCACGGGGAACCTGATCGTCGAGGCGCTGCCCGGGGAGGAATGAGGGGATGCCGGCCGTCATCATGCATGCGCCGATGCGGTTACCGGAACGATTCACCGGAGGGTTTGAATTATCGGCTGCGACGATGTAGACTATGCACAGTTTCTGAAGGTGCCGATCACGACCCTTCATCAGCCGTGCCGGGAAAGCGTACGGCCGGCGACCGGGACGATCTCCCGGCGGATCAGGCATCCCGGCCGGACGCCGCGGACCATCCATCCGCCGGGAGCACTGAACGTCCGCAGATCCTGCGGCTGCACCATCTGAATCACGTGCGGGAGGGACCGCCATGATCGAGCGCCGGTACGATGACCGAAGGACCGCCGTGTACTATCTGGAGGTCCTCCACGAGGAAACAGGCCTCCATATCGGGAACGTGGAAAATATCTCCCCTACCGGACTGCTGCTGACCTCGGAGCTCCCGCTGGAGCGGAACCGGAACTACCTCCTGCAGGTGAAGCTTCCCTCCGACCTCCCCCGGGACCGGGAATACGTGACCCTGCAGGCGCAGGCAGTCTGGTCCCGCCGCGACGAGGGAGAAGATCTCTACCGCGTCGGCCTGCGGATCAACTACGTGAGCCCCGACGACCGCGAGCCCCTCTCCCGGTTTCTCGGGATGCTGGAAGCACCCTCAGGGGCAACCGCCGAGGGATCGCTTCCGTAATATGCGGGCTGGTGCCCGTCCCCCTGATCCGAGCCCTGCGCCGACAGCGGTATGCCCGCGGAGAAAGAGACAGCGGACCGGAATGAGACAGGCGGCTCGCTTGACCGTGCCGCGTAACGAATAGTATCATTCCGTGGCGCCGAACCTCGGCGCCTTCCCTGCCCGTGCCGGAGTGGTGGAATGGCAGACACTGGGGACTTAAAATCCCCTGGCCGCAAGGCCGTACGGGTTCGAGTCCCGTCTCCGGCAGAATTATTACCTTCCATCAAAGGGTATTTTGCCTTCTCACGCAGGGGATTTTTTCGACCTTCCTCTATCGCCCCGAGTATGAGACATGCTATCCGAACGTGAAAGACAAAACCTGGCTACCGCTCCCGGATGTGCTATCCACCTGCTGCAAAAAGCAACCCGGTAACAATGGCTGATCTTCCCCCAATAAGGCTTCAGCGAAGCAAGGTACCTGAACTCACTTCACTCGCTTGCGGTGCGTGGTCAGGTTGCGCCGTTTTCCCTTCGAGGCGCCAGTCGGCTTCTTTGCCGCGTCATAACGGGTGAAATACCTGTTTTCCGGATCCATGACAAGGCTCGATCCTTCATTGGTTCGGACCGGAATTATGCCGATGAACTTCTTCCAGATCGTCAGCCTGCCCTTGAGCCTCGACCTTCCCTTTAAGCTCGCCAGCGGTTGTATTCCGTTTGGGCTCATCTCCGGGAGTCACCTCGAACGGCTCCTCGATCAGGTACCGATCCACCGGCCGATCGAATACTCGCGAGAGTTCGATCGCCAACGCCTTGCTCACCGAGCGCCGGCCCGCCTCCATGTCTGAGATATACTGCCTGCTCTTCCCGCCGAGCTTCGCGCCCAGCTCCTCCTGGGTCAGATCCATGTTCTCGCGGTCGATCCGGATGTAATCGCCAGGCCGCATTCCGGCCCGCGTCTCGCGGAGCACCACCGACTCTTCGGAGTCGATGAGCTCATCGTCCGCATCCTCGTACACTTCAATCTCGCCGTACTCTTCCCGAAGGAGAGCCAGCAGCTTTTCAGAGACCTCGCCCTCAACTCTAATAGGGCGCTCCCTCCCGACTACCAACATACGTCACCTCGATTCTCAAAAAAGATCCCTCATCATCGTCGTTCGTCGACTCGTTCCACACGGCGACCGTGCGATAGGACAGGTGACAATGATGCCGTGATCCCGTCAGCTTGGAGTAGTTCTGCCACTTCAGCTGAACCGGGCCATACTTCTTCAGATCGTCCACCAGAGCGGAGAATTTTTTACGGTCACTGTCCGAAAGAGCCGCGATCGATTTTTCGATTTTTCGCTTCCAGCTGACCTTGATTCTCATACCTCATTGTACCCTTAAAAAGGGTACAATGCAAGATGGTGAAGGCAGCGAAGTTCTATGATCCCCCGATTACCCCGTACTGGCGACTCCTGGCCGATCTGCGTATAGACGGGCAGAGTAAAAAGCGGCTTGAGAGTGAGCACCGGAAGATCGACATTATCGGGTTGACCCAATCCCTTGATGGAGCCCTTGCACTTCTGGCTTCTCAGGCTACACTGTACCGCAGCAGAGCATCCGGATCCGATGACCCATCTCTGCTGTTGGTTAGAAAATCCGGTTGAGGCAACGGGTTGCAAAAGTTAGATTTTTCGATGAGGCAACACGGCCCGCTCCCGAATCCATTCTGACCTGCAACTCCCGCTGCAACCTTCGCAATTCATCCTGAGCGTCATGTTTAAGTTTCTGTGCAGAAATCATTCACCCATGATCTATCCCTCTGCTCGACTTTTACCACATTGTTTCGCCTCCATGCAGCACAGATGCAGTACGAAGACCGTGAAAACGGGGGAAAACACAGGAAGACGAGAGAAGAGCCTTGTCAGGGTATTCGTTGTGTGGTATAGCCCACCTACAGCGCGGGATACCGTGTGCACACGAAGAGGCTGGCCGGTATCCTCGGGAAAATGAATCCTGCCGGGGTCGAGGCGTGCTTTTCACCGGCTTGCGTGTCTGCCGATCCGGGGGAAGTCCACGCAGTGGTATTCGCGATAGCGGATCAAAGGTGCCTAACAGCCTCTACGGTCTGATCTTCACCGCTACGACCGACATGGGAGGGAGTGTGAACGTCAGTTCCTCCCCATCGATGGTGATGCTTTTCAGTTCATCGGGAATGACCGTCTCCGGTGCGTCGAACGTATTGTGAGCGTTCATCGACGAAGCGGTCAGGACCCTCCCCGAGGCCGTCCCCGGACGCATTCCGCGAAGAGCACAGTGAACTTCTGCTCCTGAGTTCGGATCCGCGTTATTTGCCGTCACCAGTACCGAACCGTCATCTGCCATCGAAGAAGATGCACTTATCTGCTCCATTCCGTACCGGTCGTAGCGGTATTCGCCGCTCCGGACGTCGGTGGGCAGCGCGACGGCGTCCTGGTGGTCCTTGTACAGCTCGAACACATGGAACGTCGGCGTCAGCAGCATCCGGTCGCCCTCCGTCAGCACCACGGCCTGGAGCACATTCACCGTCTGCGCGATGTTCGCCATCCGGACCCGGTCCGCATGCCGGTTGAATATGTTGAGGCTGATGGAAGCAACGATCGCATCCCGCATCGTACTCTGCTGATACAGGAACTGGGGATGAGTCCCGGGTTCGGCTTCGAACCAGGTGCCCCACTCGTCGACGATAAGAGCAACACGCTTCTCGGGGTCGTAGCGGTCCATGATCGCAGCGTGCCGGCTGACCAGCTGCTCGGTGTCGTGAGCCTTGCGCAGGATAAGCGCCCACTCGTCTTCCCCGAATTCGGTAGCGGATCCGCGCCTCTCCGTCCTGTTCGCACCGCTGCTGAACATCCGTGAATAGTAGTGCAGTGCCAGGCCGTCCATGAACTGGGCTGCTTCCCGCATCAGCACATCCGTCCAGTGATAATCGCCTGCCCGCGGTCCACAGGCAATCCGGAAGACGGCTTTCTCACTGTAATCCCGGACGAAGGTCGAATAGCGGCGGTAGAGATCGGCGTAATATTCGGGACGCATCCGGCCCCCGCAGCCCCAATTCTCGTTCCCGATTCCGAAGTACCGTATTCCGAATGGCTTTTCATGCCCATGCTGCCGGCGCAGTTCCGCCATCGGTGAAGAGCCCGCACTGTTCATGTACTCGATCCATTCCTGCATTTCGTGCACCGTGCCGCTGCCTACATTTCCGCATACATACGGTTCGGCTCCGACCTGTTCACAGAAGTCGAAGAACTCGTGGGTACCGAAGCGGTTGTCCTCGACAACCCCGCCCCAGTGACTGTTCACCATCCGCTTTCGTTGTTCGGGGGCTCCGATACCGTCCTTCCAGTGGTATTCGTCTGCGAAGCATCCGCCCGGCCAGCGGATCACCGGGGCCTGGATCCGCTTCAATGCATCGACGATATCCGAACGTACGCCCCGGACATTCGGAATCCTGCTGTCCTCCCCGACCCAGATCCCGTCGTATATGCATCGGCCGAGATGCTCGGCAAAGTGCCCGTAGATGTTCCTGTCGATTCTATTTCTCCCGCTCTCCGTTTGAACGATGATCCTGTTGTTCATCCTGCTGCTCCCTTCAATGTGGAATGATGAGCCTACCCCTTTATTCCCCCGATAGTCAGTCCGGATACGAAATACCTTTGCGCGAGTACGAACACGATAACCGGCGGCAGAATCGCCAGGACCGCTCCCGGAAGGAGCAGCTGGAAACCGGTACCGTACGGATCGATTTGACTCGCCAGACCGATCGGCAGGGTATACTTGTCGCCCGTTCTCAGAACGACGAGAGGCCATACGAAATTGTTCCATTCTTTCCTGGCCAGGAGAATGGCCATCGCCCCGTACGCCGGCAGCATCAGAGGCGCCATGATACGAAAGAACACCCCGTACTCGGTACACCCGTCGATTCGACCGGCGTCCAGGTAGTCCCGCGGAAGACTCACCGCGTACTGACGAAAGAAAAAAATGCCCAGGGGAAACGCCGCATACGGCAGGATGACTCCCGTAAAGGTGTTGACCAAGCGCATCCCGATTATGATCCGATACAACGGCAGCATGAGAATCTCGAGCGGAATCATCATGACGAACAGCACCAGACCGAAGATCAGGTTCTTCCCCCGGAAATCATAGACAGCAAGCCCGTAACCGACAACGGAGCAGACAACAAGCGCTGCGAGTGAGTACATCGCGGTTATGAGAACACTGTTGAAGTACCAGGTTCCGTATCTCGTCGTCCCTCCCAGTATGAACGCATAGTTCTCGAGCGTCATGTTCTCGAGGTCGATACCAAGCGACATTCCCGATCGGAACAGCAGTTGGGTCGGACGGAACGAAGCGAGAAAGAGATAGTACAGCGGAAACAGCAGCACCGCGCCGAACACGGTGAATCCAAGCACGGCAAGAATTTGCCCGATCGACAGCGACTTTCTTCTCTTCAGGCTCTTCGTCACCTTCCTACTCCTTTCGAAACAGCCCCAAAAGTCGAAGCTGCAGGATGTTTATGGCGAAGACAATCCCGATCAGGGTGACACCGATGGCGGCGCCGAAACCAAGCCTGTTTCGCAGCAGCCCTTCCTGGTACATGTAACGCACGATCGTAAGGCCGATGTCTCCCGGCATGGACTGATTCCAGAATACGAAGCTCTCCGTAAACATCGCATAACCGCCGTAGATACTGATCGTGAGCACATAAATGGCGATAGGCTTCAGCAGCGGCAGAGTTATTCCGAAAAACTTGCGCATACTGCTCGCACCGTCGATGCTTGCTGATTCATACAACTCATGCGGTATCGCCTGGAGACCCGACATGAAATAGATCATGTTCACGCCCGTCCATCGCCAGGTTCCCAGAAGAACCATCAGGAACATCCCTGTCGGTCGGGTAAGCATCCAGTTCACGGGATCCATGCCCAGGCGGATGAGGAGACTGTTGACGAACGCCACCTCGGTATTTCCGAACAGAAGGCGGAAGGCGATTCCGGCAACGATAACGGAGATCAGCGCCGGCAGAAAAACCACCGAACGGAAGAAATTGCGTGCGAGCATCAGCTTCGAATTGAGCAGCACCGCCAGGACCATCGGGAGCGGAATGAGCATCACGATCGTCAGAATGGTGTACAGCGTGCTCGTTCGCAATGCGTTGTAGAAGTGAATGTTGTCGAGACTCCGGTAGTTTTCCAGGCCGATGAATTCCCAGTTGCCGAGGCTGATGACGTCGTGAAGACTCATGATGAAGCTGCTGATCGTCGGGTAGAGGAAAAAGATCAGGAATGCGAGCAGAAACGGAAGAACAAACACATACGGAGCAAGCCGTGCAGAGTAGAATATCGACGACAGCCTGGATGCAGTGACGGATTTCATTGGACTCCTCTCCGTTGACGACCGTGTCGTGCCGATCGCGCGATGAGTTGAACCAGGAGAAGGTCCGCCGGCAGTCCGCACGGTTCTGCCGACGGCACGCCTTGCTCCGCCCGATCTCAGACGGAGGGATTCCCTACCGCTTCGCCCGAAGCTCGTTGGCAGCTTCCTGCAGCGCTTCGGCCGGAGTGCGGCTCTGTTCTTCGAACACCCAGAAACTGACCGAGTTTCTCACGACCGTTTGAGCATCCGACAGCAGCGGTCCGGCGTTCGGGGATGGAATCTGATCCGCCTCCGCCAGTTCGAGCAGGGTTTCGAACACCCGTTCGTTGTAGAAGTACGGATCGGGCGCGAGGAGCTCGGGGCGGTCCCATACGCCTTCCCATCGAGGCGGATCGAAGCGAAGTATTTCCCAGAGTTTGATATTCGACTCGACGGTAAGCTTTGCGAATCCGTTGAACTGTTTTGCGAGTTCCTGGTGTTCTGACTGGGTGGTCACCGATGAACCCGTACCGCCCATGCCGGCGGATCGGGCATCGCCTGCTTCCCAGACCGGCATCGGCCGGACCGCGATCTTTCCGGCTATGTCCGGCATGTATTCCAGGAAGCGGCTCATATACCACATCGGCATGATAAGCGCCGCGAATCCGCGATTGTTCATGAACGGCAGGAACTCTTCTGCGGACGTTCGCCCCCCCGGTGCGCCGACGGCGATGCCCAGATCGAACACCCAGCTGTGCAGTCGTTCGAGCACTTCGATGTTGATCTGACTGTCCAGCGTAACGCTCCCGTCGGGACCCAGATAATCTCCCCCCCGCTGAACGATCATCGGCCAGAACGGTCGCTGATCGGTCGTTTCGACGATGGTCATCGGAACGTTCAGCTTCTCTCGTACCAACTGGCCGGCTCTCTCGAAGTCGTCCCAGGTCGCGATCGCGTCGACGTCGACACCTGCTTCGTCCATCATCTCCA
Organism: uncultured Spirochaetota bacterium; assembly: GCA_963728215.1. GTDB lineage: Bacteria > Spirochaetota > Spirochaetia > CAVSJD01 > CAVSJD01 > CAVSJD01. The sequence goes on from CAVSJD010000002.1 coordinate 33,135, forward strand.
TGTTGTAGTAGACGACGGTAGCCCCGACATGCAGAGGCAGACCGTAGACTTTGCCGTCCTTGGAGTAGATATCGAAACGCGACTCGACAAACGAATCTCGAACCGGATCGACTATGTCGTTCAGCGGTACCAGCTGGATGTCGCCTTGAAGAAAATTGGAGAAGAAGTTGATGTTTATGTCCACAATGTCAGGAGCGCCGACTCCTGCCTGGAATGCCAGCGTCAGCTGGTTGTGCATCTCCACATTCGGCGTTGTTACGACCTCGAGATCGATCTGCTGATCGGGATTCTCGGCATTCCATCGCTCTGCAGCATCCATGTAGAAGTCACTATGCAGTGCGTTGGAGGTCCAGAGCACCAACTTCGTAGCACCGGCCCCTTTGCCTTCCGCACCTCCTCCAGCGAACAGTGCCGTTGCCATCAGCAGCCCTGTCACCAACAGTGCGATCATTCGTCTGGATCTCATTCGTTCGATCATACAACTTCCTTTTTGATTCTTATCAATGTTTCAGTTTTACTCTCGAAACGGTTCCCTCCACTCTGCAGATGCTTCTTCCCGGTTCCCGCTTTTTCGAATCTACTTCCCTCCATTGCCACCGTCAATATCTTCTTACATAATATGTATCAGCTTCTATGCTATAATATTCAATTTCCATATTATCTATATTCTTCAATATTTCCATTTATTCCGCTCCAATATCCTTGCAATCCTTGAAACCGGAGCATTCCACTGAGGCGTATTCTACGCTTTTGATTGTATTGCATCACGTTTTTTGATATAGTATATCAAACTGTTCAAAGATCCGAACAGGAGGAACGGTGGTGAATCGGGACATTCTGATCCTCGATCCGGGCAGTGACTTCGAGAAGATCAAGGGACTCGCCTCGAAAATCCGTCTCCGGATTCTCGATGAGATCAGCAACACTCCCAGGAACGTGAACGATATTGCGGCCGCACTTTCACTTCCCCAATCGACGGTAGCTACCAATCTCATGATTCTCGAGAAGGCCGGACTGGTTCAAACCGAAAAAACGAAGGGACGTAAGGGAACGCAGAAGATCAGCTGCGCGATCTTCTCCGAAATCGTCATCGAATTCCGGAACACCAGCCGCAAGACGCAGCGCGACAACATCATCGAAGTTGAAATGCCGATCGGCCTCTACAACCGGTTCGAGGTTACCGCACCGTGCGGTCTCTGCTCATCCGAGGGCATCATCGGCTATCTCGACGTGCCCGACTTTTTCCTGGATCCCAAACGGATGAAGGCCGGCCTGATCTGGTTCGAAAAGGGATTCGTCGAGTATAAATTTCCGAATAACAGTCTCTACAAGAACAAACCGGTGAAATCGCTCGAACTCGTTACCGAGCTCTCCTCGGAAGTTCCGGGCACGGACAAGGAGTGGCGGTCGGACATCACGCTCTGGATTAACGAGGTGAAGGTTGGCATCTGGACTTCTCCGGGCGACTTCGGTGACAAGCGGGGCAAGTTCACTCCCGGATGGTGGAAGCTGGAGGGCTCCCAGTACGGCCTGCTGAAACACTGGAGGGTGACGGAACAGGGGACTTTTGTAGACGGAATGTGCATCTCGGACGTGAAGCTCGCCGACCTCAATCTCGGTAATCATCATTCCATCAGCATCAGAATCGGAGTCGAAGAGAATGCCGAACGGGTGGGGGGCATCAACATCTTCGGACGCGGCTTCGGAAACTACGACCAGGACCTTATCCTGAGACTTCATTTCGAGTAGTCGATTCCGAAGCTCAAAGCGGCGGAGGGTATCGAGCAACCCACCCGCATCGTTGTTTTTTATCATGAAGAAATGGTTCTGCGTATAGCGGATCGCCTCGCCCAGGTTCGAGTTCGGCTCGACCTTCAGCTCGGCAGAACTATTCGCTCATCCGGAGTTTATGCTCGTCCATCACCGGTCGGCTGTGCTCCCGGCGATAGACAGGCCGCTGCTTTCCGCTCATCCCGGCCGCTCTCGCCACTTCGTCATAGCGGTACACCGTCTGGTGTGATTCGAGCAGGACCGAACACTGTTCGTGTTCGCTCACAGACACCGGAACCGGGTCAGCACGAATCCTCGCTTCACATCCGGGAAGCTTCACCACCTCGATCCACCACTTCGCACACATCAGTCTGATATGTTGTCCGTTCCGCCATCGTGGTCTCACGGCAGCACAATCCGAATCAATAATTCATAACAGAATCTTGGCAGTATTTACCTCGGAGCCAACAAAGAACGTAATGTATATTTTGAAGAAATCGCTCAGATTTGGTGAGCACGAAGGACGTATATCCTCGTTATCATTTTTCTGAATTCTATAAGTACAAAACATTCCCACAGTCCTGCCCCTTACACAACGGCGGGAGAATCACTAACGGTAGAAAGTTTATCTTGACAGTGTCTTGATCCTATCCTATGCTCTATCAATGGTATACCAAACTCAAGCATCATGTATACCAGATTGATTGTTTTAAGGAGGACGTTTTTATGAAAATTGGGAATTTCTTGCTTTTAGTTTTGGTTCTAATCATAGCAGCAGGAAATGTATTTGCTGAAGGACAAAAGGAGTATCCAAGCAAGGATATAGAGTTTGTAATCAGTTCCGGAGCTGGTGGAGGTACGGATTCAATTGCTCGAAAAGTTTCTCAGTTGGCTGAAAAGGAACTAGGCACATCAATCTATTTTGTAAATATGCCGGGTGCAGACGATGCTGTAGGTCCGAATGCGCTGATGGGCAAGAAGCCAAATGGATACACAATCGGCAACCTCAATTACGGATCTATTATCAATGCTCCCTTTACCGGTCTCATTCAAGGCTATGACTTAGATAAACTCAATATCTTTGCACTTATAACACAAGAACCTGACGCAATAATGGTACACAAAGATTCTCCTTATCAGACCTTCGAAGCTCTTATTGAAGGAGCCAAGAAAAATCCAGGCAAAATTCGTGTTGCGGATCAGGGTATAGGAAGCCGTGTAAATCTGCTGGCTCTCCGGATTGAAGAGGAATTTGGTGTAGATTTTAATCTGATTTCATACAAAAATTCGGCTCCTCAGCGGGAAGCAATTCTGAATAGGGAAGTTGATGCCGCAATAACAAGTCTGGGAGATTTCGCTCCACTTCTTAGCTCGGGTGACGCTGTTGGCATCGTCGAGTTCAGTACTGGTGGAAATGCAACGTATCCGGATGTCCCAAGCAGTAAAGAGCTTGGCTTGCCTGAAAGCCTTCTGTCCGGTTCGTTCCTGACAATTGCAGTTCCTGCTGGAACTCCGCAAGAAATTGTTGACGTGTTGGTCAATGCCTACCGCACTGCAGCCACAAGCCAGGAATTCATTGACTGGGCAAAAAGTGTAGGAGTAACTCCTGACTTCAAGAGTGGTCCGGAGTTCAAAGAATTTCTGCAGAATAAAATCGAAGGAGAAACTAAGGCGCTTAAGGAACTGAAGGCTGCTGGAATTCTGTAAAGAATATTCCCGCTTTATATAACAGCCACTGCCTTCATTGAGCAGTGGCTGTTTTTTAGGCACATTGTTAAATTTTTTCTATTTCTGTATTTCACTAGCCCTACTTTCAGGAGATTGATGATGAGAATCAAATCACCTTATCTGCAGACGAAACTACTAATACCGGTTTTCATGGAAATAGCATTGATGATTTATCTCATCAGCGCTCTTCAGATGGCACCGCCCTTAGTAGATGGGCTGCTTTCAGAGTCATCGTTTCCATTACTCATTTTTTTGATAGCGACACCTGCTGCTGTAAAAATATTTATGGGCAACCTGAAATTGATAAAGCTGGAACAGGGAACATCCGAGCAGAAAGAACAGGGCGAAGTAAAGAAAAGAAGCATCAAGCCCCTACTTACAATACTAGTAATAGCAACATTCATTTCTCTTTTCCACCTGTTAGGCTTCACAATACTGGCTCCTGTATATGTATTCTTCTTAATGCTTATTTTCGATGACAAACCGCATAAAATAGGAACTAAGATCATTTATTCTGTGATCATAACTTTAGTGGTATACATTCTCTATGTGGTTTTATTTGATATAAGATTCCCTGAGATTTGGAGATAATCATGGACCAAGTACTTCAAATATTAAGCGGTACCGCTGTTGTCTTTCAACCGATATCTCTCTTATACTTGTCCGTTGGATTTTTTGTGGGAATTATTTTCGGAGCACTTCCGGGCCTGACATCTATGCTGGCCATTGTTCTGCTACTTCCCTTGACCTATACAATGCCGATGACTTATGCATTGATCATGTGTATGGGCGTATATATGTCAGGTATCTATGCTGGTAGTATAACTGCTATTACGATAAATATTCCAGGAGCTCCATCAGCCTTGATGACATGCATCGAAGGTTCTAAACTGATGAACAAGGGATATGGAGCTAAAGCTATTGGACACGCAACGATCGGCTCATCCATAGGCGGAACCATTGGCGCGATCTTGTTGATTCTTGTTTCTCCTATAGCCTTAAGTCTTGCTTTAAAGGTAAAAACTCCTGGCAAGTTTTCCCTTATTTTATTTGCACTAGTTGTTATCATTCTAATGGATAAAAATAGAGCCAAAGCAATCATATCGTTAGCTTTTGGCTTGATGATGTCAACAATAGGTATGGATCCTTTGAAATCAGTTGCTCGTTTTACATTCGGCAATACCAATCTAATTCAAGGAATCGATCTTACCACATTGATTATTGGGGCATTTGCTATTAGTGAAATACTAAAACAGTCAAAAGTTAACAATGAAGAATATTCCGCCTTAGTCGCTTCAGCAAACAAATACAAATTCAAGCGAAAAGAGTTCTTCCCAACTTTCAAAGAAATGAAAGAAATTGGATTTGTTACTTATTTAAAGAGTTCAATAATGGGTTATCTTATAGGTGTACTTCCAGGAGCGGGAGCTTCGATGGCAGCATTTGTTTCTTATGTAGAATCTAAAAGAACATCAAAGCATCCTGAACTCTACGGAGAAGGTTCTATAGAAGGACTTGTAGCTGCTGAAACGTCCAACAATGCAATGTGCGGTGGAGCACTTGTTCCTATGCTTTCCCTTGGTATTCCAGGTGATGGCACAACTGCTATCATATTAGGTGTACTTATGGTGTACGGTGTAGTTCCAGGACCAAACTTATTAGTAAACCAGATGCATATTATGGCACCCATGTACATGGCGCTTCTTATTACAGCAGCCTTGTTACTGCCAATTTCACTCTTCCTTTTCGGACCGTATTATTTGAAGATAGTAAAGATCAATCGCCTTGTATTATATAGCTCTATTGCTCTGATTGCAACGTTAGGAGTATTTTCAGCCACTTATTCATCTTTCCAGATGGCACTAGGACTTCTTATTGGTATTGTTATGTATTTCTTCAATAGGGAAAGCTATCCAAATGTTCCTTTTATTTTAGCGGTTATACTGGGTCCATTATTTGAGGAATATTTAAGAACAACGCTTACACTGAGCAGCGGTAATCCCATGGTATTTGTGACCAATATTGATAGCTTGTTTTTTCTCATACTCACTGTTGTATTTTCTATCATGCTTCCGCGCGTGAACAGAAGAGCTGAAGCTAACGCTTTATCCAAAAAAGAATCAGTATAAGAAGAAAACCAGGATATCATAAAGACATGGTAAAAATTACTGGCTGCTTGGCTGCAAACAGCCAGTAATACCACTGAAAATGATCGCGCCACTCTCTTCGGATTCCCGTCTCCTGCAGAATCAAATTGTTTCAGGTAATGGTATCCGATACGATCTACTTCACCATCTTGAACCCTGTACTGTACCTCATCGTCATCTCCGTTCAGGTGACTCTGGTTTGGAGAGAGGGGGCCGGTTCCTCGGCGACCATCACTCCTCCCTGTTCCTTCAAATGCCGAAGACCCAGCGTGCCGTCGGAACCGGATCCGGTGATCCGGCGTGCACTGCCTTTTTCCGCTTTTTCTCCGGCATGGTAGCATCGATTTCCTCGCTGCTCAATGTGCAGGTGAATCCTGAACTATCCGGTACAAGTTGAGTATTCCACGATTTCGGTGTCACGCCCATAAATCCCGACAGGAAGAATACCGCCGCCCTACGATCGGTTATTGCATCGAGATCGGCCGACCTTCTTACAACTCCCCTTCGGCGGACTCCATCAGGTAGATCGCCTCCATGATCTGCCCGGGATCCGTCGCGTTCACGATGCGTGCCCGCAGGTCCGGATTCATGGCAAGCCGGGCGATGCCGGCCAGCGTGCGCACATGCTTCTGGAAAGCCCCCTTGGGGATGACGAGGAGCGCGATCAGGAATGCGGGCTGCCCGTCGTGCGATTCGAACGGGATTCCCCGCTTGGCGATACCCAGGCCGGCGATGATGTCGCGCACGCAGTCTACGGCACCGTGCGGAACCGCCAACCCGTGCTCCAGTCCGGTGCTCAGGGAACGCTCACGGGTGACGACGGCCTCGAGTACCTGCGCCCGGTCGGTCAGCCTCAGCTCGTGGGCTTTTATCAGCAGATCAATCAGCTCCTCGATGGCTTCCCATTTGGTAGTCGCTTCCATGTCGACGCAGATGACGTCTTCCTGGATCAGATCGGACAACAGCACGTTCCACTCCTTAAGCGCCGCTCACCCGCTGCGCTTCTTCTTCAGCCGCTTCAGGCGGAAGATGTCCTCCCGCTCCCTCTGGTCGAGCACCCCCCGGATATATCGCACCTGCTCCTCCAGCATCGGGAGCAGCCGCTGTTCCAGCGCGTTCACCCGGCGCGTGGTCTTGCGGATCTCGTCGGCCAGCCGGCGCATCTTGCGCTCCAGCGGTGCCAGCCTGATGATCCTCTCCAGTGCATCCTCGAATCGCTCGGTCGTGTCCTCGATGCGCGCGCTGGTCCCGATCGCAGTGTACCGGTGGGCTTCGGATGCCCTCCCTCCGTTTATCCGCCCCCGCAGGCCGGAATCGCCGGTCACCTCCACCACCCGGGTGCCCCAGATGTTACGCTCCTCAAGCTCGAGCTCCACGCTGCCGCGGGAAGCCAGACCGGAGGAGTTCACCGCCTCGGGGCCGTCCAGGGTGAAGGCTCGCATCAGGGAAGCGGCCGCCTCGCTCAGCGAACGCCGCATGGTGTCCCGATCGGCGACATAGCGGCGGAGCTCGGTCAGGAACTCGCGCACCAGCGCTTCCCGCTTGCCTCGAAGCAGCTCGGCACCCTGACTGGCCAGACGAACCTGGGCGCGGCGGGTGAGCAGCTCGGTTCTGGTCGGACTCACCGGTTCCATGTCAATAGAACGGCGTTTTCACGCCGCCCTCCATGAGCTCCGTGAAATAGCGGCTTACCAGTTCCTTGTTGATCCGCCGGTACTCGGACTCGGGGATGACGCTCAGCACACGCCACCCGATGTTCAGTGTCTCCTCGATACTTCGGTTGTTCATGCCCTGGTTGATGAGCTCCCGCTCGAACAGCTCCGCAAAGCGCAGGTACGTGCGATCGAGCTCGCTCAGGGCCTCTTCGCCCACGATGGAGAGCAGCCGCCGGATGTCCTGTCCCTCGGCAAAGGATGCGTACAGCTGGTTGACCAGCGGGCGGTGGTCCTCGCGCGTGCTTCCTTCCCCGATGCCGTTGTTCATCAGCCGGGAGAGCGAGCGCAGCACGTCGATGGGCGGAAAGACGCCCTGTCGGTGCAGCGACCGGGAGAGCACGATCTGCCCCTCGGTGATGTATCCGGTGAGATCGGGGATGGGATGGGTGATGTCGTCGTCCGGCATGGTGAGGATGGGCAGCAGGGTTACCGATCCTCTCCGATCGCGGATGCGGCCGGCCCGTTCGTAGAGAGAGGCAAGATCGGTGTACATGTAGCCGGGATATCCGCGGCGTCCGGGAATCTCCTCGCGGGCTGTGCCGATCTCGCGCAGCGCCTCGCAGTAGGAGGTCATGTCGGTGAGCAGCACCAGCACCTCGTAGCCGAGGCTGAATGCCAGGTACTCGGCCGCGGTCAGGGCCAGCCGGGGAGTCAGCAGCCGCTCGATGGTCGGGTCATCGGCCATATTGAGGAAGGTGACCGTGCGGCTGCCCGCACCCCCACGCTCGAACTCCGACAGGAAGAACGATCGCTCGCGGTGGGTGATACCGATGGCGCCGAAGACCACCACGAACCGGCTGTCCTCGCCGCGCACCCGGGCCTGGCGCAGGATCTGCGCAGCCAACTCGTTACCGGGAAGCCCCGCCCCCGAGAAGATGGGCAGCTTCTGCCCGCGCACCAGCGTGTTGAAGCCGTCGATGGCCGAGATCCCGGTCTGCACGGTGTCGGCGGGCCGGTCGCGGGAGATCGGGTTGATCGGCGCGCCGGTGATCGGCAGCAGCTCGGCAGGCACCACGGGCGGCCCTCCGTCGATCGGCCGGCCCGCCCCGTCGAAAACCCGCCCGACGAGGTCCTCGGAAACACCGAGCCGGGCCTCGCGGTCGGTGAGGGTGACCGCGGTGCTGACCACGTCAAGCCCGATCGTCTCCCGGAACACCTGAATGACGGCCATCTCTTCGGAGACTTCGATGACCTGCCCCGTGAGCGTCCCGCCGGCGGGAGTTCGGATACGCACGATTGCGTTGTACGGCAGATCCGACGCCCGCTCGACGAACAGCAGCGGACCCGCCACCTTCCGCACTCCCCGGTACTCCCGATCGAAGAGCCGTGTGGCATCACTCATGACTCGTTCGCCTCCATCTGCTGCAGGAGCTGCCGGTACCGCTCCGCGAAGATTCTCTTCCGGGACATCCTTTACCCGGGACAGCTCATCCCGGACCGGGAGAGCAAGCACCTTCTCCAGGGGCACGCCGCGCTCCAGCGCCGCCACGCCCAGGTCGTGAAACCCGAAAAACAGGGTGAGCAGCCCGTGCTGCCGCTCCGGAGAGCAGGAGGCGTCCGTGTCCGAGAAGGCACTCTGCTGCAGGTAGCCGTCGCGAAGCAGACGGGCCATTTCCAGCGTGAAACGGTCCCGCTCCTGCAGGGCATCCGGTCCCACCAACTGCACCACCTCCTGCAGCTCGGCCTCTCGCTGCAGCACCTCCTGCAGCCGGCCCCTCAGAACCGACCAGTCCCGGCTCACATTCTCGGCGAACCACGGAGCCAGCGTTTCCGCGTACAGCGAGTAGCTGCGGTGCCAGTTGACGGCCGGATAGTGCCGACGATGAGCCAGGGAAGAGTCCAGAGCCCAGAGGGCCCCGGTCACCCGCATCGTGCTCTGGGTGACCGGCTCGGAGTAGTCGCCGCCAGGCGGGCTGACCGCACCCACGATGGTGACCGATCCTTCCCGATCCGGGCTGCCCTGGCAGCGAACCCGGCCGGCCCGCTCGTAGAAGGCCGCCAGGCGCGAGGCCAGGTAGGTGGGATACCCTTCCTCGCCGGGCATCTCCTCGAGCCGGGAGGAGATCTCCCGCAGTGCCTCGGCCCAGCGCGAGGTGGAGTCCACCAGCACTGCGACGGAACGGCCCTGATCGCGGAAGTACTCGGCCACCGTCACTCCCACGTAAATGCTCGCCTCACGGGCAGCCACCGGCATGTTGGACGTGTTGGCGATCAGCACCATGCGGTCCATCAGCGGTCCCCCGGTGCGGGGATCGATCAGGTCGGGGAACTCGGTGAGCACGTCGGTCATCTCGTTGCCGCGTTCGCCGCATCCGACGTACACGATCACGTCCGCCGCGGCGTAGCGGGCCAGCGACTGCTCGAGCACCGTTTTACCGGTACCGAAACCGCCCGGCAGGCAGGCGGTGCCTCCGAGCGCGATCGGGAAGAGAGTGTCCAGCACCCGCTGCCCGGTGACGAACGGAGTCGTCGGAGCGAAGCTTCCGACCGACCGGCCGGGCGACCTTTGCCGGCCAGCTCTGGGCCAGGGCGAGTTCCGTGCCGTCCTCCAGCCGCACCACCGGCTCGGCGATCGTGTGAGGCCCCGCAGCCGCCTCGGCTACGATGCCGCCGAGCCCGGGGGGAACGAGGATACGGTGGAGGAAGTTCGGGGTCTCTTCGACTTCTCCCAGCAGATCTCCCCCCTCCACGCGGTCGCCCGGCGCTACCCGGGGCCGGAACTCCCAGCGTCGGTCGGAAGGCAGAGCGTCCGGAAGGAGGCCGCGTCCGATGAACGGCCCGCTCTGCTCCTCGAGAACATCCAGCGGCCGCTGGATACCGTCGTATACCCGGCCCAGGAGCCCCGGCCCCAGCGTGATGCGCAGCGACTCACCGGTGGACCGGACCGGCTCCCCCACGCTCAGCGCCGAGGTGTCCTCGTAGGCCTGCACGTAGGCCAGCTCGTCGTCGAGCCGGATGATCTCTCCCATCAGACCCGCCTCGCCGATGCGAACGACCTCGTACATCCGCGCGCCACGCATCCGCCGGGCGATCACCATCGGCCCGGAAATCCTGGATATCGCTCCCCTGATCTCCCGTACGGTTTCCTGCATTCCGAGTTCCTCACAGTCTGATGTCCAGCTGGTAACCCACCGCGCGCCGGATCAGTCGCGCCACGGCGTCGTCGGCGGGCGGCTCGGCCTCGGTCCTCCAACGCAGCTCTCCCGGGACCGGCACGACGAGCGGGATGTTCAGAGCGTCGAGCCGCTCCCGTTCCCGTTCCTCGAGCCCCTCCAGGAGGCTTTCCTCGATGATCACCAGCCCGTACTCCGTTCCGTCCGTCACTCCCTGGAGCACCTCCCGGGCCCCGGCGGAGTCGCGGACCCTCGAGACTTCCACTCCGGCCAGCGTGAACCCGGCTGCCAGCTCGTCCCGGAAGATGCCCAGGACCCTACGCAAGCATCAGCTCCTCCCGAATGGTACCGGCCGGCATCCGGTACGCCTTTCCCCGGACCAGGATGCGCAGGTTGAGGAACTCGCTGTATTTCCGCCAGATGAATCCGAGCGGCACGCCGATGCCGAGAGGATCGAGACGGAAGAGCCGACACCCTGTCTGGATGACCACGACCTCCAGGAACCGCTCCATGACGCCCAGCACTCCGGCACCTCCGAAAGCAAGGATTCCCTTCTCGATACCCGGGGAGAAATAGGTGCCTTCCAGGGTCTCGAACGCCTCCACCAGGCTCCCTGAACCGGCCAGCTCCCGCAGGGCTGCAGCCCCCAGCATTCCGCCGGGCAGGGACGGTTCGGGCCCCGTTTCCTCGCCCCGGATGCGGTGACGGACCCGGTCCAGGGCCATACGCACGTTGGCGAGGTCGATCTGCATCCGGAGCATCCGCAGTACGATCCGCTGGTTTTCGTCTTCCGGATCGAGTGCGGCGAAAGCCCATCGGAAATAGGCGTCGTTCACAGCCGATTCGAGCGCGGGCAGGTCCGGAGACTCTCCGTATCCCCGGATAGCCCGGCGCAGCTCATAGGCGAACCGATAGTCCCACGTGGTCAGGGCGTCCGCGAGCGAACGCAGGTCCGGTTCCGCGGCCAGCTCGGCCAGCTGGGCATTGTCGAATTCGCCGACCGGAAGCACGCCGGCCACGATCTCCCCGGGCTCCGCTCCCGTCACCTTGCCCCGCACCAGGGCCAGCACGTTGGCCGTGTCCCACAGGTCCAGCTGGATGGACAGGAGTCGCGCAGGCTCCGGCGGCGCCAGGGAAAGCACGATGGAGAAGCAGGCGCGCACGTTTCTCCTCAGGGCCAGCTCGACGGCTTCGACGCCTCGGTGATCCGCAAGCGTCTCTCTCAGCTCGGCACCGTAAGGCGAACTGAGGAGCGAATCGACCAGAAGGTCTTCCCCCTCGGCGAGCAGGATCTGCTCGTAGAACTCCGGCGTGAGCAGGGCGGTGCTCATGCCCCGCACCCGTGCGTTCAGGTAGTCGTAGTCGCTCACCGCAGTCCACCGTCGGAACCGGCTTCTGGTGTTCCGAACAGGAGCCGTGCCGTTTCGGGTTCCATCATGCGCTCCGCATTGCGGAGCCGGGTGGCGAGGCCGTTGTCGATTCTCCTCAGCCCGTCCTGTGAGGCGACGATGACCGTGCCCGGCTCGTCTCCATGGCTTGTCACCGGGCAGTCGACCCCGAGCCGAACGAGTACGGCCCGGGCCTCCCTTACGTCCGAACCGGCCACGAGCAGCTCGCCCGCCTCTCCGGCGGCTGCCAGGGCCTCCTCGATCAGCCGGCCCAGGACCGCCGGATACTCATCCGTTCGGTAGAGCCGGTCAAGCCGCTCACGGACCGTTCCGAAGGCGGTTCGCAGTCCGGCGCGCCGGACCTCCAGAAGCCGCCGGCGCTCTGCGGACCGGACCTGACCGAGCACTCGCTCCCGTTCAAGCGCCCGAAGCGCATCCACGGTCCGTGCGGTCTCGGTCTCAAGCCGGCCGAGCTCTGCCTCGGTTTCGGCCCGGATCCCATCGACCCGCGTGCGGGTTTGCTCCAGGAGCTTCTGCCGCTCCGCATCCGCCTGCCGGGTGATTTCTGCCAGCAGTTCCTCACCCCCGGTCTCAGACATCCCGTTTCCTCACAGGGTGAAGATCATGACGATGGCGATGACGAACCCCAGGATGACCATGGTCTCGGGGATGGCGATCAGCAGGATGATCGTCCCCGCGGTCTCCGGCCGTTCGGCGATCGTGCCGGCCCCGGCGGCGCCGATCCGGCTCTGCGCGATGGCCGTTCCCAGGGCGGTGACGCCGACGGCGATGGAGGCCCCGATGGCGATCAGGCCGACGGCGAGAGGGCTCCTGGCCGCGGGAGGCTGCGCCGCCTCCTGGTTCTCGGTCGATTCGACGGCCGGTTCTCCTGCGCCCGAACCTTCCGGATTCGTAGCCGCGGCCTGAGCCGGGACGGTAACGGACACGACGAGCAGGATAATGAGCGCGGCCAGCAGCACAAGGATCGTCTTCTTCATACCGGTGCGACTCCTATTTTGGTGAATGGTGTGAACTGTCTGCCTCCGGACAGGAAAAACTTTGAGAAGAACTCCACGTAGTGCAGCCGGAGGCCCTGAATGGTCGGATCGAAGATTCCCAGGCTCAGGTTCAGGGCGTGAATCAGGATGACGATAACGGCCGCCAGGACGACGTTGCCGATCATCCCGCCGAACATGTTGGCCAGCAGTGCCAGAACCACCGAAACCATGCCGATAGCCATGATCCGGGCATACGAGAGGATGTTGCCGACGGCTCCGAGGACTTCCAGCGGCAGCAGGAGCCCGTGAGTGGGATGGTGCAGCGTGTGGTAGATCATGAGCACCAGGAAGGCGATCAGCGCAACGATACCCAGAGAAGAAAAAACGGGGGGGAGCAGGTCGGCCAGGCGACCCACGAAAAAGAACAGTATCAGGATGCCTGCGATTCTTGCCAGATTGTTCGTCACCCCGCCGGAATCCCGGGCGCGGCGGGAATTGATCACCCCGAGCACCAGCCCGAACATGACATGCAGGAAACCCACCCCGACCGTGATGGCCAGATATCCGAGCAGCGCTTCGGTCATGTCTCCGCCCTCCAGGGAGAAGCGCTCCCGCCAGAGCGGCCGCAGCCCGATCCCGTGGCCGAAGTCGCCGAAGAACTCCCCGAACAGCAGGCCGAAGCCGATCGTGAAGAAGGCGCAGAAAGCCACAACCACGGACAGTCTGGCGAGGATTCTCCTTCCGCCTCCGAGAAGTCGCAGCAGCGCCGCTCCGGCAACCAGGATCAACCCGTATCCCACGTCTCCGAGCATGAGCCCGAACATGGGCGGGAAAAAACAGGCTACGAATACGGTGGGATCGATCGAACCGTAGGCCGGAAGCGGCAGCAGCCCGATGAGCGGTTCGAACGAACGAATCGCAACCGGGTTTCGGAGAAGAACCGGAGGACGGCCCATTGTCCGGGGATGGATGCGCCGAACCACCACCGGGCTCCCGACCTGCTCCGCGAGGCGTTCCGTCAGGTCGGCCAGCCGGTCGCTGAGCACCCATCCGCGGATGATGAACACGTAATCCGTCCGGACGAAGCAGTTCAGTGCCTCGTATCGGGCCAGCTGGTCTCTGCAGACGAGCCGCATCGCGGTCATCTGCAGGCCGTTCTCCTCGTAGAAACGTTCTGTCAGCTCGCGCAGCTCGCGCTGCCGTTCCCGCAACTGGGCAAGGTCATCTTCGAGCGTAGCCAGCGCCTCCTCGAACGGTCGATCGCGAAGATAGCGGGGGAAGCTCATTTCGCCGATGCCGGCCTTCTCCACGAAAACCCGCACCTGCGGGGCGACATCCCGGGGGAAACCAATCAGCGCCGCGGCCCGCCCGCGGCTCAAACCGGCCTGCACGTAACGGAAGCGGCCGCCGGTCAGTCGCCGGAGCTCCCGCTTCAGGAGATCGGCGGCCAGCCGGTTCTTCCGCTCGAGGACCACACCCAGGAACTGCCAGCTGCGGGGCAGCTCCTCGCCCTCCACAAGCGGCGCCAGGGCGACGGCAACCTCTTCGTAGGAGGCCAGCACCCTCAGATCGTCGGATAGGTTGCGTTCCCTCCGCTGAAAAGAACGGACCCGGGCATGGAGCATGCGGGCTGCGGCCGCAAGTGCGTTCGAGGGCTCGCGCTCCCAGCGCCGATAAAGTTCCATCAGAGCGGCAGCCCCCGTGAGCCGCTGCAGTACAGGTGCTGGTATGTTCGCCGTGCCCTCCTCGAGCAGCCGCAGCAGTTCTTCCAGCCTGTCCTTCTGCTGCTGCTGCTCCGGGCTCAGGTGGAAGCGGTGCATCCAGTCCGCTCCCCCCTCCTCCGCCACGGGAACCTCCTCGATATGCAGGACCCCCGTCTCCTGAATCGTGTCCACGGTTGCGTCGAAGAGCACCAGGGGTCCCACGATCTCCACGCTTCTCATCGTGCTGATCATCGGTTCCCTCCGGTTCCAGGCCAGACGGCCGAGAGAATGACCCGCACTACCGCTTCAAGGTTCCGTTCGATCCTTCGCTCAAGGGCCCGGACGGTCTGCTCGCGGGCGTCCTCCCCAGCGGCGGCCTCCTCCTCGAAAGCGGCCGCTGCCTCCTGCCGTCGTGCCTCGATCGCAGCCGGAGCCTCGTCCCGGGCCGTCCGAAGCCGGGCGCCGGCATCCCGCTCAGCCGCGGCAACGGTCGCTTCGGACTGCTCCTCCGCCTCCCGGAGCATCCGTTTCAGCTCTTTTTCACGCTCCCGTATGGCGGGCAGCAGGGTCGAACCGTCTTTCTCCTCTTCCCGGGTTATCCTGACCATAATACCCCGATAACTGATTTCCTATGGATAATGATAAGCCGTCCAACCGTCGAGAGCAACCGGACCGGGGCGGAAAACGTTTGCAGTCCCGCTGAAGTCCGGTATACGCACTGGACTACGTCCGCAGTCGCCCGTCCGCCGCGACGCCTTCTCTGCTGCAGCCTGCCTTCCGGGACCGTGAACCCGTGCATCGGCACCGGGGCGTTATCCCGCCCCCGGGAAGGCGCCCGGGGGATTCGGTCGGGTTCTATTGACTGCGGAAGTTGGATACTCATATGCTTAATATAGAGAAAAAGATGATCGAATTAAAAAGATTTCTCATCACGGCGGTCCTGGCAGCAGCTTCCATTTCAGTATCATATAGCGTCCATGCGCACGGAACCGATGTCGAAGAACCCGGCTTCGAAGAGAAACCGGGCGATATCGTTCCCCTCGATGCGGTCGTGCTCAATGAGAGCGCCGAGGAAGTCCGTCTGGGTGATCTGCTCGGTCGTCCGACATTCCTGGTTTTTCAGTATTACCGTTGCCGGGATGCCTGCGGGCTCATCCTGACCAATCTCGCTGAAACTCTCGGCGAAATGGATGCCGATCCGGGACAGGACTACGAAATTCTGACAATGAGCATCGACGAGCGCGAGACGCCGGAAGACGCCCGGGAAAAGAAGGCCCTGATCTTCTCGATACTGGAACCCGGGTTCCCGGAGAACGCCTGGCGCTTCCTGACCGGCGACGTCGGAAGTATCGATGACCTGACCGATGCTGTGGGCTTCCGCTACCTGCGTAACGGCGACGTGTTCACCCACCCGATGGGTCTCGTCGTTCTCTCCCCTGAAGGGAAGATCGTGCGCTACATGCAGGGCGACCGGTTTCTGGCCGCCGACCTTCGGCTCGCCATGCTGGAGGCATCAACCGGAACGATCGGTCCGACCGTCAGCCGGTTCGTGCGATTCTGCTTCAGTGTCGACCCTTCCGGAAGAGGATTCACCTTCAACGTGCTGCGGGTCACGGGCCTTGTCACCGTGACTTTCGCCGCATCCATGCTGCTGCTTCTTTTCCTGAGAGGAAGACGTCGGCAGCCCGTCAAAGGAGGAAGGAATTGAGCACATCCGTCCACGAAGGTTCCCTGCACGAGATCCCCTGGTATCGTAACCCGGAACGGCATCGCGGTATCCTGGGCTGGCTGCTGTCCACCAACCACAAGAAGATCGGCCTGCTCTACCTCGTCTCGGTACTGAGCTTCTTCACCGCCGGGGTGGTACTGGGCATTCTGATGCGCCTCGAGCTGATCGCTCCCGGCAAAACCATCGTTCAGCCTCAGACGTACAATGCGCTGTTCACCCTGCACGGCATCATCATGGTCTTTCTCGTGGTCATCCCGTCGATTCCCACCATCTTCGGCAACTTCTTTCTGCCCATCCTGATCGGCGCCCAGGATATGGCGTTCCCCCGTCTGAACCTGGCATCCTGGTACCTGTACCTTGCCGGCGGGGCCATCGTGTTCATCAGCCTGTTCACCGGGGGCGGTCCGATCGACACCGGGTGGACGTTCTACGTACCGTACAGCCTGCGCACCACCGTCAACGTACCGCTCGCCGTATTCGGGGTGTTCGTGCTCGGCGTCTCGTCGATCCTCACCGGGATCAACATCGTCACCACAGTCCACCAGCTGCGGGCGCCCGGAATGCGCTGGATGCGCCTGCCCCTCTCGGTCTGGGCATTCTACGCCACCGCCTGGATTCAGATCCTGGCGACACCAGTGATCGGAATCACGCTGCTGCTGATCCTGGTCGAGCGGCTGTTCGCGGTCGGCGTCTTCAACCCTGCAATGGGGGGGGATCCGCTCCTCTACCAGCACCTTTTCTGGATCTACTCGCACCCGGCGGTATATATCATGATCCTGCCTGCCATGGGGGTGATCTCCGATATCTTCCCGGTCTTCGCCCGCAAGAATATCTTCGGGTACAAAGCCATCGCCATCTCCAGCCTGGCAATCGCCGGCGTCGGCTCCCTGGTGTGGGGCCACCACATGTTCGTCAGCGGCGAAGCCGACCTGGCCAACATCGTGTTTTCGCTGCTCACCTTCCTGGTGGCTATTCCGAGCGCCATCAAGGTGTTCAACTGGGTGGCGACTCTCTACAAGGGTTCCATCGTCGTGGCCCCCCCCTTCCTCTACGCCCTGTCGTTCGTCTTCCTCTTCTGCGATCGGCGGCCTCTCCGGACTCTTCCAGGGCGCCCTGGGCACCGACGTGCACCTGACCGATACCTACTTCGTGGTGGCGCACCTGCATTACATCATCTTCGGCGGCATGGGCTTCGGGCTCTTCGCAGCCTTCCACTACTGGTTCCCGAAAATGTTCGGCCGCATGTACGACCAGCGGCACGCTACGCTGGCCTGGATCGTTCTGTTCATCGGCTTCAATATCCTCTACTTTCCGATGTTCATCATGGGCTGGATGGGCATGCCCCGCCGGTATTTCGATTACCTGCCCAAGTACGCCGGCCTGCAGCTGGTGTCCACCATCGGCTCGTGGATCCTGTTCGCGGGTCTGGCCTTCATGTTCTACAACCTGATCCGGGGCTCGCTGTACGGCCCGGCGGCGGAGGCCAACCCCTGGGGTGGGGCTACGCTGGAGTGGCAGATCCCCTCTCCCGCACCCGCCGAGAACTTCGAGGAAATACCGACCGTGACGCAGGGACCGTACATCTTCACGAAGAAGGGAGAATCCGATGGTTGAAATTCCCGGCCCCACCAGGGCAAAGACCGGCATGTGGCTGTTTCTGCTCACGGAGATCATGCTCTTCGGGGGACTGTTCCTGCTGTACATGGCCTACCGGATGCATTTCCCCCTGGACTTTCATACGGCCGCACAGGAGATGGACCTGCCCCTGGGGACGCTGAACACCGCGATCCTGATCACCAGCAGTCTGTTCGTCGCTCTGGCAGTGGTGAACGTCCGGGACGAACGGCGAGCCAGAGCCCGCCTTTTCCTCCTGATCGCTGCGGTCCTGGGGCTGGCCTTTCTTTGCGTGAAAGCAGTCGAGTGGAGCGCCAAGTTCCGACACGGCCTGTACCCCGGTGCCGAATATCTCGACAGCCGGAACCCGGGGTTCATCCTGTATTTCGGGCTGTATTTCGTGATGACCGGGCTGCACGCCCTGCACGTGGCGATCGGAATCGGGGTTCTGGGCGTCCTGGCCGCACAGATGCGGAGCGGTACGGACGAACCGGGGTTTCCCCTGGTGGACAATGCCGGTCTCTACTGGCATCTGGTGGACATAATCTGGATCTTTCTGTTTCCGCTTTTCTATCTGATTCGATGAAGGAGGGCCGCAATGCCGACGCCGCATACCGAAAAACGACCGACTCCCCGCGTGCTCGTCCTGGTCTGGCTCGGGTTGCTCGCCCTCACGGCACTCACCGTGGCGATGGCGTCCCTCGATTTCGGGAGGGCGGGCATCGTTGTGGCGCTGCTCATCGCCGCGACCAAATCCGGCCTCGTTGCAGCCTGGTTCATGCACCTGCGCTATGAAAAGGTGAGCCTCTATCTTCTGCTGCTTTTCATATCTTTCGCGGCGCTGGGGATCGCCTTCTGGCTGACCTTGAGCGATATCGCCGTCCGCTACTGAGGAGAAAGCCATGACCCGAACGACCGCTATGATCAACCGGGAATTCTGGATCCTTTTCGGATTCAGCGGGGTGCTGTTTCTGCTCATCGTGGGCCTGATGGTAGCCTTCGTAATCCGCTATCACCGGTCGCGCCACCCGGTTCCGGCCGACATCAGCGGCAACTTCTGGCTCGAGTTGACCTGGGTCGCCGTGCCCACGCTGCTTGTGCTCGGTCTGTTCTACATCGGCCTGACCGGTTATCTGTTCGAGAGGCGGGCGCCTGAAGACTCCATGCCGGTAAAGGTTCTCGCTTTCCAGTACGGGTGGACCTTCACCTACGAGAACGGCCGGGAGACCGACGAACTCTATGTTCCGGTGGGCAGACCCGTACGGCTGCTGCTTACCTCCAAGGACGTCATTCACTCGTTCTTCGTCCCGGCTTTCCGCATCAAGCAGGACGCGGTGCCGGGACTTACCACGACGATGTGGTTCCAGGCAGAGACGCCGGGAGAGTTCGACGTGCTCTGCGCCGAGTACTGCGGGGTAGGCCACTCGGCCATGCTCAGCAAGGTGGTGGCGATGCCGCCGGAAGAGTTCAGCACCTGGTACAAAGGTTCGGAAGAGCAGGAGGAGACGGCAGAACGGACCGGAACGGCAGGTACGGTCGCAACCGCCCCTGCCGCCCCTTCGCGGCCTCCGCAGGCAGCCGCACCCTGATTCCCGGAACTACAGCTGCAGGTCCAGCGCGACCCGATTCGTGTGCTGGGTCGTAAAGTCATCCGCTGGCCCATAAGCCAGGAGCAGTCGATGCTTCTGGCCGGCGGCCAGAACCCTGTCATATTTGTCGCCGGAATCCAACGGAATGCGCAGAACGACCCGGGTGGTGCCGTCCGTCTCGGTCCCGCTCACGACGGTCACGTTGTTCGCGCCTCCCAGCGAGTCGTCCGGTTTGTGGCTGGTGAGCTGGTTTCCGTACTGGTCCGAGACGGACACTTGTCCGTCCTTGACGTAGGCCAGGATGAAGTCTGCCCCCTTCATCATCGTATCGGGATCGAAACCGGCGGCCACCCAGCCCTCGGTCGGCCCTGACAGGACCATCTCCAGGTCCGAACCGACGATCTTCCACTGGAACGTCATCCCGATGGCCGATACCTCATGGTACCCCTCGGCGTTCACCGCGACTGCGGCGGCGGTTCCTCCGTCTCCCTCCTTCTGTGCCGTCTTGCTTGCGCCTCCTCCGCAGCCCGTCAGCAGACCGGCGGCGATGAGAACAACCGCGGCACTCAGCACGCATGCCCATCTGAGATCCATTTTTTTCATAGTTCCATCCTTTATCCTTCTTCGAAAAGTATAGTAGAACGGGAATCAAGTGTCATCTCGAAACTCATCCTGCGGCGCCGGCGAGCAGAAAAGCGAACAGAAGCGGGAGATAGGCGACCGAGGCGAGCAGAAGCAGGCGCGCCTGCCGGCGCGTGCGGTCCCGAACCATACGGATTCCGGCGTAGAGAAACGCTGCGTCGAGGAAGGCCGCCGGCATCAGATAGAACGGGAGGACCAGGCCGGTCAGAACCGGTGCCACCGTCGCCGCGGACAACAGGAACAGACTCGAGAGAACCAGACGGCCGGTCCGGCCGCCCTCCGGGTCCGCCACGGGCAGGACCTGTACGCCGGCCTGCCGGTAATCCTCCAGATGGACCGTCTCGATGGCCAGGAAGTGGGGAAACTGCCAGAAGAACAGGATGGCAAAGAGCACCCAGGCATCGGTGCTCGCGAGGTCGCCCGTCGCCGCCGCCCAACCCAGCAGCGTGGGCATGGCGCCGCTCAGCGCACCCAGGGTGGTGTGATGCGACGTTCTCGGTTTCAGGGGCGTGTAGACGAACAGATAGCTCACGAGCGTGAAGACCGCCAATCCGAGGAGCAGCCAGCCGAACCGCAGACCGAACACGGAAAAGGAAAGTAACGCCGCACCCAGACCGAACCGCAGCGCCTGAGCGGGCTCGAGATCTCCTGCGGGCAAAGGACGGGTGCGGGTACGTCGCATTCGGGCATCGAGGTTCTGCTCCATGTACTGATTCAGGGCGAACAGTCCCGCGGCCAGGAGCCAGATCCCGGCGGTCAGCCAGAGCATCCTTCCCGGATCGACCGTACCATCCGATCCGAGCAGGAAAGAACCAAGGGCGACCGCGAGCAGCAGCAGCGAAATGCGCGGTTTTGTCAGATCTGCGTACAGGAGAACCGTGCGGAAGGACATCATCTGAATATGGGCTTTCCTCATGGCCGTCTTATCATCCTGTTCATACTATAGCTAACCTGACCGATCCGGGCAACTTTTCTGCGGGCATCGAACGACATACGTTTTCAGCGGGTGTCGCCGAAAATGACTGAGCAGCGAATACCCGGCTGACGTCAGCGTCCCGGTTTCACGGGAGCCGACATACCGTTCCTGCTCTTCATCCTGGAGTTTCACCCCAGGCTCCGTTGTCATGACAACATTGACAACATATGTGTACTGGTATATCCTTTCCCCATGCATGCGGAACAGAAAGAGTACAGGATGGTCTCCGTATTCCTCCGGGGCATTCCGAAAGAGGTTCGGGACCGGTTCAAAGCGCTCTGCGTGATGCGCGGGACCACGATGAGGGAGGCGGTGATCGAGATGATGGTGAGCGCCCTGGAGGAATCACCGATTCCGGCTCCGGACCTTCCGGATGGATTCCGCACTACCCGCCCGGAAAAGTAGCGGCAGAAAAGCGGTACGCCCGACGGGGGCGACGCTTCGCACGAGACCGCGGATGCGGCCTCTGTATTCGACGAACAGGAAAAACAGTGCCCGATAAAATTCCCGACCGGAAACTCAAAATTCAGCCCTGGTACCTGATGGTTCTCGTTCTGGCGATGACGCTTGTCGGCCCCATGATCGGCAGAATGATCACGGTACAGTCCGAGGCGCTCTCCTACAGCGAGTTCAAGTCGAGCGTGCAGGCAAAAGCGGTGCAGAGTGTGGTGATCGGCCCCGATCGCATCGACGGGACGCTCACCGACGGCCGCTCCTTCTCCACCCTGCGCGTGGAGGATCCGAATCTGATCACTCAGCTCGAAGCGAACAACGTGAACGTGAGCGGGCGCGCCGCCGGTTCGCTGCTCGGCTGGCTCCTCCCGTTCGCCCTGATGATGGGCGTCTCGTTCTGGCTGATGAAGCGGCTGCAGAAAGGGATGGGAGGCATGTCCGGCGGGGGTGGCCTGTTCTCCTTCGGCAAGAGCAAGGCCCGGGTCACCCAGGGAGAGAAGACCGGCGTCACCTTCGAAAACATCGGCGGGGCCGGAGAAGCCGTGACGGATCTGCGGGAAATCACCGAGTTCCTGAGCAGCCCCGAGCGCTTTCAGCGACTCGGAGGCAAGATGCCCAAGGGCGTTCTCCTGGTGGGGCCTCCGGGAACCGGAAAAACCCTGCTGGCCAGAGCCACGGCGGGCGAAGCGGGCGTGCCGTTCTTCTCGCTGAGCGGGGCGGAGTTCGTCGAGATGTTCGTGGGGGTCGGTGCCTCCCGCGTGCGCGACCTGTTCGAGCAGGCCAAGAAAAAAGCGCCCTGCATCATCTTCATCGACGAGATCGATGCGATCGGCGGGCGACGCTCCGCCGCGGCAGGCATGCCGATGAACGACGAACGCGAGCAGACGCTCAACCAGCTGCTTGCGGAAATGGACGGGTTCCAGCCCACCAGCGGCCTCATCCTGATCGCCGCGACCAACCGGCCCGAGGTGCTTGATCCGGCGCTGCTGCGGCCCGGCCGGTTCGACCGGAGGGTTCAGGTGGGGCTGCCGGATCTCGGCGGCCGGCTCGAGATTCTGAAGATCCACGCGAAGAACATCGTGACGGACCCGAACGTCGAGCTCGCCGAGCTCGCCCGCATCACACCGGGGTTTTCCGGTGCGGATATCGCGAACGTGATCAACGAAGCGGCGCTCCTGGCCTCGCGTGAAGGCAAGGAGGCGGTTGATGCGGCGGATTTCGACGAGGCCATCGAACGGGTCGTCGCCGGATCGGAGCGGCGGACCCGCGCGATGAACGAACGGGAGAAACAGGTGGTCGCCATTCATGAAGCCGGTCACGCGCTCGTCGCGGGACTGCTCCCGAACGTCGATCCCGTGCATAAGGTCACCATCATTCCCCGCGGGAACGCACTGGGCTACACCTGGCAGCGTCCGGTGGAGGACCGCTATCTCATGGGCCGGGCGGAGATTCTCGACCGGCTTGCCGTACTCCTCGGCGGCCGCGCGGCGGAGACCCTGGTGTTCGCAGAACCGTCGACCGGAGCGGCGGACGACCTGTCCCGCGCGACGGATCTTGCGAAACGCATGGTTACCGAGTACGGGATGAGCGATGAGGTGGGCCCCGTCCGTCTGACGGCCGACTCGCAGGCCCGGTACCTCGGAAATTCCGGCGGTCTGGACGCATCGGTCAGCCCGCAGACGGCCGCACGGGTCGACAGCGAAGTGGAGCGCATCGTCCGGGAGGCGCTGCTGCAGGCCGAAGACCTGCTGAACAGCAACAGGGCGGCGCTCGACAGTCTCTCACGCCAGTTGTGCGAGAAGGAAACCGTCAGCGGCATCGAGCTTCAGGCGATCGTGGCCGCGCAGGGGGTGAGCGTCAAGCGTGCGACCACCGGCTCGAACGGAACCTGCAGGAAACTCACCACGACTTCCTGAGCGCGCCGCGTTCCCGGCATCGTTGATCGCTCCCCCCCTCCCGGCTCGCCCGGGAGGGCTCTTCCCGGACGGCAGGTTTCGCTTCATCCCCATCGATCCCTCTTGGCTGTCCCCTGAATGAAACGTAACATTACGTTGTCCGCGGACAGGTTGTCAGTGGTACCGGAAAAGAGGTGAGACGATGGATCGAGAAGAACGGAACGAGCTGCACAAGGCATGGGGAGTCGAGGATCAGGGGCCGAAGCGGATGAAGCTGACGGAGATGAACCGGCTTACCCTCTACCTGCTGGAGCGGCCCGTCCATGAATACAACCGGGGGGCGGATGAGGAAACCCGTGTCGCCGCCAGGGACCGGGCGGCGACACCCTACTCGGCGGCATTGAAATACTGGGGCATCGGGGAGTGCGGGGATACGTTCCGGGCTTCCCTGAAGACGATCGAGCAGTATGGATTGATCGAGTGGCTGCCCGGATCGGAAGCGTATTACCTTACCGAGGCAGGAGAAGAAACCACCGAACGGATCGACCGGGAACGGGGGCACTTCCGGGCACCGGAGGGGAAGTCGGAAGACGAGATGCTCGATTACTGGAGGGGTGAGATGCTGCTCTGGGTATGGGACCAGCTGGAACGGTTCGGCGTGAAGGTATCGCTGGAAGAAATGGAGCGATGCGTCGATACGCACGTCCACGGCGGGCAGAGGAACGGACGGTTTTTCATGCAGCGGCTTCTGGAACTGAACGGCCTCTTTCCGGAACTGCTGAACCGGTTGAAAGAGTCATGTTGAAAGAGTCATAAGGAAGACGACCGCAGAACATGGGCAGAATGGAAACCGTGCCGGCCCCGTCCGACGGCTCCCTGTTCCGGCTGCAGCTTTCCGGGATTGCGTTGCGATACCGCCCGTGATATAACGGAAGACATGGAACCGGTCATCGGCATCAATCTTCCCGGACATCCCGACCCGGCGGTCATCCGCAGGAATCTCGCGGCGTTCCGGGAGAACGGCTTCGACGCCGTCGAAATTTCCCTCGATTCCGTTCCCCTCATCATCGACGGTGAGATCTGTACCCCGTGGGTCGATCACCTCGCTCAGCTTCTCGGGGAACAGCCGCTGCGGTATTCCGCCCACATCGGACGCGGGCTCGACCTCCGGGATCTTCCGAACATCGCGAAGCATCGGGACGTCCTTTGGGCATCCATCGAAATCTGCGCCCGCCTCGGCCTCTCCCCTCTCGTTCTGCACTTCGAGCTCCGGGGACGCGACCAGGACGCCGAGCGAACCTTTCTCCAGGCGCACCGGGACGCCGCCGAATACGCGGGCGAGCGGAACGTTCTGCTCGTCGTCGAGAATATCGAGGTGGAACTGGTGGATCCGGTTGTCGAGCTTGTCGCGACGGTGGACTCGCCGAACCTCCGTTTGGCATTCGACACGGGGCATGCCTTCCTGGCATCCCGGTATTTTCATTTCGACTTCCTCGATTCGTTCCGCAGGGCGCTGCCGTATCTCGGGCACCTCCACCTGAGCGACAACACCGGGCGCTTCGAGGAGCTCCGGATCACGAACCGGCCGGTATACGACGCCCTCCCCATGGGATACCGGTTCGAGTACGGTCGGGGTGACATTCATCTTCCGCCCTACTTCGGAAAGATTCCCTACGACGAGCTGTTCTCTCTGGCGGCAGACTACCGCGGCATGTACATCTGCGAGTACTCCTCTGACCGGTTCCTTCCGTTCAACGGCGACGTCCAGCGGAAGGTCAGGGAGCGTATTCTCGCCGCCCGGAGTTGAATCGAGCCGCCCGGAGTTGAAAGCACCCCCCTGATCCGGGGGGTGCATCGATTCGCTCCGACTCCGCCGCACGGCGGAGGGGTCACTTCATCAGAACGTTTTTCACGAACTCGTTGATCATGTGCGACTTGTACGGAGCCGGGAACCACGCGATCGCATTGTTCTTCCGGTCCGCCTCCGTCAGCAGCGTTCCTTCGATCGTGATGTCGGTCCGCGCGGGATAGGCGCCGACCATCTCGAACTTCTTGATCTGCTGATCCCGGGAAGTGATGTGACGGATCCACACGAGCGCAGCCGCCTTGTTGGGAGCGTTCTTCGGAATCCCCATCGTGTCCCCGCCGCCGGCGAGCCCCATCTTCGGGATGTACATCTTCGCCCGCTTGAAGAGGTTCCCCTTCGACATCATGTCCTTCACGTTGTCGTCCCAGGCGACCGTCATCGCGATCTCGCCACCGTTCATCCGGATGATCGAGTCGTTGTTCGACACGGTGAACGTGAGCTTGTCCTTGCGGTCGTTGACCCATTTCCACGCCTGGTCCCAGTTCGCGACCTTGGAAGCCACCAGGTCCGCATCTCCCTTGTACTTCTCGAGCCCCCCGGTCGTGTAGGCGATCAGGGTGTGCACGAACGACTGCCCCGAACCGCCCTTCGAGGGATCGTTGAACCCGAACTTCTTCGGATTGGCGTCGATCCACGCGGTAAGCTCCTCCCATGTCTGCGGCGGATTGGCGACCTGCTGGGGATCGTAGAGGATACCGGTCTGGTTCCGATGGAACGGAGCGAGATATCCCCCGGTAAGGACTCCCTCCTGGACTTCCCAGAGCGATGCGGAGAGCTTGTCCGCCTCGGGAATGATGTCCTTCAGCGGGCCGTAGAAGAGGTCCAGGTCCATCGTGGTCTTCACCCACTGGCCGCCGACGATCATGACGTCGATGGTTCCGACCTTCATGTCCTTCTCGGCGATCGCCTTGTTGAAATTCGCGGTCTGATCACCGATGATGACGTTCGCCCGGATCCCGTACTCCTTCTCGAAATCGGCCGCCGCCTCCCGGAAGTAATCCGGGAAATACCAGCCGTAGAAGGTGACCTGACCTTCCGCCTTGGCCGCAGCCACGATGTCGTCCCAGCTCGCGGTCTGCAGGTCGATCTTCGGAGCCGCCGTCGCCTCCTTTTCTCCGGACGCGAGCACGGCCCCGGTCGCCGTCAGGGCGACGAGGAGCAGAAGCAGCAGTTTCTTCATACCGCACCTCCATTTGGAATGTATTATTTCCGGTCACTGGAATTTTCCCAGTGAAGCCGATAAATAATCGGATTTCAGGATCCGTTCGACGACGAACAGCATGATGATGTTCGGCGTCATCATGACCAGCGCGACGACCGACGCGTTCGTCCGGATGAAGTTGTATCCCAGGAACGAGTAGAGAATCGTCGGAATCGTCTCGTAGGTCGGCGTCCCGATCACGAACGTCAGGTTGAACTCCTCGATGCTCGTGGTGAACGCGAAGATCATCCCGGCCAGGAGCCCAGGCCTCACCATCGGGAGAAAGATATCCCGGACCTTCACGAAGGTACCCGCGCCGAGGTTCTCGGCGGCGTCGATGATGTCCTGCGGGATGGCCTCGAAGCTCGTGGTCAGGATCCGGATCATGTACGGCAGACCCATCAGGGTGTGGGCCAGCACGAGGCCCAGGAACGACTGCGTCAGCCCGAACGCGGAAAAGACCCGGCTGAGAAAGAGCGCCACCACCATGCCCGGCATGATGATGGGAAGCAGGATGACGAGCATGAAGAACTTCTTTCCCGGAACCGGCTTCCGGCCCAGGACGTACGCGGTGGGAAGCGACAGGAAAAACGAGAGCAGTACCGCGATCGGTGCGAGCGAGTAGCTCGTCCGCAGCGCCCGTCCGATGTTCGTGTACTTGAATACGTAGAGCCATTGTGCCCACGACAGCTTTTCCGGAAACAGCTGCGGGAACGACCAGGGGTAGTCGGGGTCCACGAGCGACCAGAGGATCGTCATGAAGATGGGGAGACCTACCCAGATGATCTGGACGGCCACGAAGAACAGGGTCAGAGACCCGTAGAACATCCGCCTTCGCCGGGCCTCCAGCACATGGGCGGGCGGAAGCGGTTTCCGTACCGGCTTCCACTCGGGCTCACGGATATCCCGCGGAGGTTTCCGTTCCGTCACCGCCATCTCACTTCCCTCCTCCGACGAGCTCAGCGAGCCTCGAATAGATCCAGGTTACCAGCAGCGTCATCCCGATGATGATGACCCCCAGCACCGCCGCCTTGTCCCATTCCTGGAACATGGTCGCGGTGTTCCGCATCCGGAGCGCGATCGAGGGCGGATAGTTCGGTCCGGCGATGCTCGTGATCGGGAAGTCTCCGAATGCCTTGATGAACATGAGAATCATCGATACGAGGATCCCCGGCATCGCGAGGGGAATGTAGATCCGGAACAGGACGGAAAAGGAACCTGCGCCGAGATTCCGGGCGGCATCCAGCGTGTCGTCCCGGATGGAAGCGAGCGAGGCGGAGACGATCAGCAGGACGAACGGCAGATTTTTCCAGATCTGGATCACCACGACGCCCCACCCGAAGCTGTCGTTCAGCATCCGCAGCGGTTCCCGGATAATGCCGACCGCGATGAGAAACTCGTTCACGATCCCGTGGTACGAGATCAGGTTGATGATGAGAAAGGCGGATACGAGGGCCGGGATGAACAGCGGGATCTTTATCAGGGATGCCAGGAAGCGCTTGCCGACGCCGCTCTTGCGGAGAAACAGGGCGACCGGAAACGCGAAGAGGATCGTACCGATCGAGCTCAGCAGTCCCATTTTCAGGGAGAACAGGATGGAGTCGATCGACTCCCGATCCTGAATGATCTTCCAGTTTGCCAGGGTGAACCGGGAATTTCCCGTCACGCTGAAAAGTCCGAAGCTCTGGGCCAAGGTGAGAAAGATGGAGGAGCCGAGAAAGAGGATGATGAATCCCACCCCGGGAAGCAGCATGAAGTAATGGATCGTCGAGAAGTCCTTCCGCTTCATCCGGTTCTACTCCAGAATCCGTATTGCGGATTCGTCGATGCTGAAATTCCACGGTATCCCCCGCCCGGAACTTCTTGGTGTTGCCGGCCTGGGCGCGGAGCCGCTGTCCGTCGACATCGATGAAGATGTCCGTCAGGTCTCCCATGAAAATCGCATGCAGTATGGTCCCCCGGATCCGATTGGGGTCTCCCTCCCGGTACACGGTCGTATCCTCCGGCCGGAAGCTGATCCTGATCTCTTCCCCCGGACGAGCCGACGGGGAGGAGACGAGTGCCTGAATCGGTCCGAACGGCGTGTCGAGTTCGAGCCGGTCTCCCGAACGCGCCGTGACCCGCACGGTACAGATATTCGCCAGTCCGATGAATCCCGCCACGAAGCTTGTCTTCGGATACAGGTAGATCGAGTGCGGGTCTCCCACCTGCTCGATCCTGCCCTGGTTCATCACCACGATCCGGTCCGAGATGGCGAGCGCCTCGTCCTGGTCATGGGTAACGTAGATCGCGGTGATCCCGAGCCGCTTCTGCATTTCCCGGATTTCCACCCGTACCTGAACCCGGAGCTTCGCGTCCAGGTTGGACAGCGGCTCGTCGAAGAGCAGAATGTCCGGCTGGGTCACGATGGCCCGCGCCAGCGCGACCCGCTGCTGCTGTCCGCCCGAGAGCTGACCCGGCTTGCGCTTCTCGAGCCCCGAGAGACTCATCATTTCCAGGGCGCCGTGCACCCGCTTTTTCTGTTCACCCTGGGGGATCTTCCGCATCTTCAGGCCGAACGCGATGTTGTCCCACACGTTCATATGGGGGAACAGCGCGTAGGACTGGAAACACATGGCGGTGTTTCGCCTGTTCGGCGGGACGTTGTTCATCAGCCGGTCGTTGAAGTAGATCTCCCCTTCGTCCGGCTGATAGAATCCCGCGGTGGTGCGGAGCGTGGTGGTCTTCCCGCATCCCGACGGTCCGAGCAGGGTAACGAGCTCGCCCTCCTCGACCTCCAGATCCAGGTGGTCCACCGCCGGAACGGTATCGAAGCTTTTGGTGAGATTCCTGAGAATCAGTCTCGACATGAAGACATCCCCCATAGACGGTGTTCGTTGTCCGCGCCCGGGTTCCGATCTCTGTAAACGTTTACGAATCGGTCGGGCTGAACACGCGGGCCGATCCTGTCATCCTCCCCTGTTCCGGACCCACGCAAGGGCTTCCCCGTAGCAGTCGGCAAACCGCGGCTGGAGCTCCAGCAGGTACACCCCGCGGTAACCGGGAGCGAACCGGGGGAACAGGGTCTCGAAGGGAATCGTTCCCCGGCCGGGCGGCAGGTGCAGGTCGCCGGCTCCCAGAAACATCGAATCGATCGTTCTGCTCCCCTCGCGTGCCGGCCTGCCGAAGTTGTCGTGCAGGTGCAGATGCACCATCCGCGGCAGCACCGCCCGGAGCGCTTCCTCCAGCGGAAATCCCTCTTCGTTCGAGCTGATCCAGGCATGCCCGAAGTCGAAGCATATCCCGAGGGCGGGCGAATCCACCGCGTCGACGACGAGGGCGAGCTCCCGCGGATCGATGCGGTACGACCCGTCGTCCGGCCCCTGGCGGAAAATGTTCTCCAAAGCGATCGTGACCCGCTTCCGCCGGGCGTAGTCGGCCGCGTCCCGGAGCCGGTCGATTTCCTCCCGCCACGCTCTGCGGATGCGCTCGGGGTCGAGCCGTTCCGCCTGCTGCGCTCCGGTTTCCGCGAACCGGCCGTTTCGCGTGCATCCGTGATACACGAGGACCGAAGCCCCTATCGCCTCCGTGAAGTCGATCGCCGCCCGGAATGCGGAGGCATGAAGTTCCGGCTGCTCCGGGTCCGCGAGGTCCAGGGCATCGGGGCCGTGGACCGTCCAGGAGAGAGCGTGCCGGCCGAGAACCCGCAGCGTGTCCCGGAGCCGTTCCCGGGACAGGTTCCCGTTCATGATGCAGTCCACGCCGTGAACGGGAATCTCCGCGTCGGTGAATCCCGCTTCCCGGATTTTTCCCAGCACTCCGTCCAGGACGGTCAGGTCGCCGTCGATCAGGGAAGAATCCGCATTGCAGCCGATCCGCATCTCCATTACCAGTCAGTCTACCACTGGAAACGTTTGCAGTCAATTTTTTTCCCGGATGATGTCAACCCCGCCCTCAGGGCTGCGGCCCGGACCGGTCTCGGACGCTCCGATTCCGGGGAACCGTTGCGGTACCCCGGCCGTTCTGACGGTGCTGCGGGAAAACATGGACGGATGACCGGAACGATGGAAGAATTCCGGGGTAGAATCCCGGTTTATCATCGGACGGAAACGGATGGTCGTGTATGGAACGGACGAGTCCCGGTATCTTCGCTCATCGGGGAGCAAGCGCCCGCTGCCCGGAAAACACCCTCGCCGCGTTCGGCGAGGCGGTCCGGATCGGCGCGGACGGGATCGAGCTCGATGTACACCTGAGCCGGGACGGCAGCCTGATCGTGTGCCATGACGAAACCGTGGATCGGACAACCGGCGGAACCGGGTTCATCCGGGACCTGCCGGATTCCGAACTGCGGAAGCTCGACGCCGGCTCCTGGTTTTCGCCGGAGTTTGCCGGGGAGCGGATGCCGTTCCTCGAGCAGGTCCTCGCTCTCCTCCGGGATCACGACATCATCCTGAACATCGAACTGAAAACCGATTTCATCGAATACGAAGGAATCGAGGAAAAAACTGCGGATCTCGTCCGCAGGCACGACATGGCCGACCGGATCATCATCTCGTCGTTCAATCATCACTCGCTGCTTCGCGCGAAACGGGCGGCACCGCATATTCCCGTCGGGGTGCTGTACCAGTGCCGCCCCGTCCGGCCGGAGCGGTACGCCCGGGAGCTCGGTTTCGAGGCGCTGCACCCGGTCATGCGGACCGTGACTCCCGACCTCGTCCGCAGCGCGCGGGAGGCGGGGATCCGCGTGAATGCATGGCTCCCCGGCGAGCAGTTCGACTCCGCCTCCGCCGAAAGCCGTCTCGCCTCCGGGGTCACGGCCCTGATCACGAACTACCCCGCCGAGTACCTGGCCCTTCGGAGCTCGTCCGGCCCTACGGGCTGAACGGCAGCTTCGACGCCCCGGCAGTCATGACGAAGGATTTCGGGCGGACAGCGGGAACTCAAGTCCGATGCCCACGAATTCCGGCCCCCCCACACTGTCGTCCCCGATTCCGATGATCCCCGGGGATGAGAGATCCTTCGCCTCGAGGATAAAATCGTCACCAAAAATCGTCTTCCGGTTGCGTGAATTGGCGAAATGTAAGATAATGGTGAAATCTGCCGAACTGATCCTCGAGCCCCTACCGCACAGGAGGAATACGGGTGAGCCGGAACAGGACGATCCTTCTCGTCGAAGACGAAGCGCTGATCGCGCTCGCGGAACAGCAGATGCTCGAGCGCAACGGCTACGCGGTCCTCACGGCGGGAACCGGGGAGAAGGCGGTCGAGATCGCGAAAAATACCCCGGAGATCGAGCTCGTACTGATGGACATCGATCTCGGCCGCGGCATCGACGGCACCGAGGCCGCCCGGCGGATTCTCGCCGAACGCAACCTGCCGATTGCCTTTCTCTCCTCGCACACCGAACCCGAGGTGGTCGAGAAAACCGAGAACATTACCTCCTACGGCTATATCGTGAAGAACTCGGGAGAAACCGTACTGCTCGCCTCGCTCCGCATGGCCTTCCGGCTCCACGAGGCGCACATGAGCATTCTGCAGCAGCGGATGGATATCGAAGTCTCCAACGAGGAGCTCAGGGTCACCAACGAGGATCTCATCGAGTCGCGCAACCGGCTCTTCGCCCGGGAGGAGTCTCTTGCCGCAAGCGAGCGGCGCTTCCGCTCGATCGTCGAGGGCGCCCCGGACCCCGTCATGATCCATACCGGGGGCCGCTTCGCCTATCTCAATCCGGCGGCGCTCCGGATCTTCGGGGCGAAGGATCCGGGCGAGCTCGTCGGACAGCCGTTACTCGAACGCATCCATCCGGACTTCCACGAAGCGATCCGCGAGCGTCTCCGTCTGCTCCACAAAGGGCTGGAGTCGGTCCCACGGCTCTTCGAGCATATCTATCTGCGGATGGACGGCGGCGAGGTGTGGGTCGAGACGGCCGGAGTTCCGATCGAATATGAAGGGAAGAGGGGTGCTCTGGCTTTCGTACGGGATGTCAGCGAGCGCAGGCTTCAGGTGGAGAAACTCCGGCAGGGCGACCTGGTCTTCACCCACGCGCTCGACATGCTCTGCATCGCCGGATTCGACGGGTTCTTCAAGGTGCTCAACCCCTCCTGGTCCCGGGTACTCGGCTGGAGCACCGAGGAGCTTCTCGCCCGGCCGTGGGTCGAATTCGTGCATCCCGACGACCGGGAGGCGACGAACACGATCAGGTCCTTCATCGTCGACGGGCAGGAAGTCTACCGGTTCGAGAACCGCTACATCTGCAAGGACGGGGAGGTGAAGTGGCTCTCCTGGAACTCATACCCCTACCCGCAGGAATCGATCATGTTCGGGGTCGCGCGCGACATTACGGGGCGCAAGCGGATCGAGGCCGAGAACGCCGAGCACACCCGTCTGCTCGAGGTGGTCACCGAAACCTCTCCGGATACCATGTATCTCTACCATACGAAAGAGCAGCGGCACCTGTTCATCAACCGGGAACTGCTGTCCCTCCTCGGGTTCTCGAACGAGGAGATCCGGCGCGAAGGGGCCGGGCTCCTGCTGCGAAGCATCCATCCGGACGACCTGCCGACCGTTCAGTCCCACATGCGGGAGATGGCCGCCGCGGACGACGACGGGATACATTACCTCGAGTACCGGATCCGGGACAGCCGGGGAGCGGACATCCGGTTCGGGGTGCGGGAACGGGTCTACCGGCGGGACGATGCGGGAAAGCCCGAGGTGCTCTTCGGCGTGGTACAGGACATCACCGACCGGAAGAATCGGGTGGACGGACGGGACACGTCGGCGGCGGAGAGCATATCGTCGGATGGTCAGCGTTAAGATGAATAATATGCGAATTTTTTCTTTGACGTCCGTATCTGTCGAGTATACTATTATTTAACATCGGAGAATGATGGAGCCGAACGCCGATTCACCAGACCCGGGATAGAAGTGGCCGGCTGTCAGAATACAGTTTCCTCGGAGGAAGGCATATGGAAAAAAGGGAATCCGTACAATCACAGTATGTGCACTGGGAAAAGGCAAAGGATCTGATCGATCAGCTTCTCGACGTTACGCTGAATTATCGGCAGAGCGGACACCCGGGAGGATCCCGGTCGAAGGTTCATGCGCTGCTTGTCACGCTGCTCGGCGGCGCGATGCGCTGGGACATCCGGCATCCGGAGAAACGGTTCGCCGACCGGTTCGTGCTCGGAGCGGGACACACGGTACCGCTCATCTACTGCACGCTTGCACTGTTCAACGAGACGCTCAAGGCCAAGTACGAGCGATCGGGCGACGACCGGTACCGGAACCCGCAGCCGTCCGGGCGCATCCTGACCTGGGAAGACCTGCTCACCTTCCGCCAGCGCGGCGGTCTCTCGGGCCATGCGGAAAGCGGCGGCAAAACGCTCTTCCTCAAGTTCAACACCGGCCCCTCAGGCCACGGCAGCCCCGCGGCCGCAGGCATCGCGTTCGCACTCAAGCGGGCCGGAGTGGACGGGGCGAAGGTCTTCATTTTCGAAGGTGAGGGAGGGCTCACCCCCGGCGCGACGCACGAGACGGCCAACTCCGCTTACGGACTCGCGCTCGACAACCTCTACTATATGGTCGACTGGAACGACTACGGAATCGACGAGCACTCGGTGAGTTCCGTCGTGTACGGAACTCCGGAGGACTGGTTCGCTCCCCACGGATGGCGGGTGTTCGGGGCGGAAAACGGCAGCGACTGGGATTCGCTCGTGAACGGAATGAACAAAATGATGAGCTCGCCGAATCCCGACCGGGTACCGAGCGCGCTCTGGTTCCGGACCCGCAAGGGCCGGGGATACGGCACCTACGACAACGCCTCGCACGGCGTGCCGCACCCGATGAACAGCGAAAAGTACTGGGCGAACAGGAAGGAGTTCTCCGATCGGTACGGGGCGAAGTTCGTGAATGTCGACGGTTCCGCGCCTTCGGACCCGGCCGCCCTCACGTCCGAGTTCCGCGCCAACCTCGAAGCGGTCATCAAGGTCCTCCGTTCGGACGAGCAGCTCGTGGACTACCTCGCCGACCGGCTGGTCGAGATCGGAGACGGCGTTCCCGGAGAGGTGAAGGGGTTCCGGCTCGGTGCGAAAGGCAATCCGTTCGGGGATAAGCGGCTGTGGGACTTCCGCTCGTATCCCGAGGACCTGTGGGCCAAACCGGGAACGAAGAGCTCCAACCGTGCCGCGCTCGCGAAATGGGGAGCCTGGATCAACAGCTTCGGGCATTCGGAATACGGGCGGCCCATTTTCGTCGCCAACTCCGCAGACCTCTCCGGTTCGACGAACATCTCCGGATTTGCCGCCGGACGCGACGGATTTCCGGGGTATGGATGGTACGAGCGGGTCGGCGGTCCGGAGGGCGTCCTGATGCCGCAGGAGATCACCGAGTTCACCAACGCGGGCATCATCGCCGGAACGGCGGCGGTCAACCTGTCGGCCGATCCGGAACAGGAGTTCGACGGGTTCTGGGGCGCCACCTCCACCTACGGCAGCTTCTCCTATCTTCTCTACGGTCCGTTCCGGCTGTTCAGTCAGCTGTCGCAGGACTGCGAGCTGAAGACCGGAAAGGTGCTCTGGATCGCGGGCCATTCGGGTCCCGAGACGGCGGAGGACAGCCGGACCCACTTCGGCATCTTCTCCCCGGGAGTGACGCAGCTCTTCCCGTAAGGGCAGGTCATCAACCTCCATCCCTGGGAGTACAACGAGGTGCCGGTACTGCTTGCGGCGGCATTCCGCGAGAAGGCGCCCATCGTGGCGCTGCACCTGACCCGGCCAACGTGACATCCCCGACCGGGCCGAGCTCGGCATCCCGAGCTACTTCGAAGCGGCCCGCGGGCCTACATCATGCGCGACTACAAGCCCGGTGAACCGAAAGGCGGAACGTTCATCGTCCAGGGAACCAGCGCGGTGGCCAACATGATCAAGGTGCTCCCGGAACTCGATGCGCGAGGGCTCAACGTCAAGATCGTCGTCGCCGCGAGCGCGGAGCTCTTCGCGCTGCAGCCGGAGAGTACCGCAGCGCACCCTCTCCGCCGCAGACCGGCTCGACTCCACCATCGTCTCGACGGCCGCCCGCACGGCCATGATCAACTGGATGTTCAGCGATGTCTCGGCAGAAGTACGCGATACTCCCGACTGGGACAACCGCTGGCGGACCGGCGGCAGGTCAGAAGAGGTGCTCGAGGAAGCGCATCTCTCGCCGAACTGGATCCTCGAAGGAATCGAGCGCTTTGTCCGTGACCGGAAGAAGCGGATGGATACCGTTCGATCGGCCCTCGACGCCTGAGAAGAGTACCGGACGCCGGCATGCATGTGAAGACCTCCACCATGCATGCCGGAAACGATGCGCGGCCCCGCACCACGTGCTGCGGAGCCGTTATCTCACCAGGCAGGGTTTCCTGCTGTCGAAACGCCAGTCGGGAACAAGGTACTGCATCGCGACCGCGTCGTCCCGATCGCCGGATGCGAGCGTCCGGTAAAGCTCATGTGCGCTCAGCACCCGGTCCATGTCGACTTCGATTCCCAATCCCGGTTTCTCAGGCATGATGATGTGACCGTCGCGGATCGTCATGGGCTCCCTGGTGAGGCGCTGGCCGTCCTGCCAGATCCAGTGCGTATCCATGGCGGTGATCTCACCCGGAGCGGCCGCGGCGCAGTGGGCGAAGACGGCCAGAGAAATGTCGAAATGATTGTTCGAATGGGAGCCCCAGGTCATTCCCCAGTCGTTGCAGAGCTGGGCCGCCCGGACGGACCCGCCCATGGTCCAGAAGTGCGGGTCGGCGAGCGGAATGTCCACCGATCTCGCGATGACCGCATGATGAAACTGCCGCCAGTCCGTCGCGATCATGTTGGTCGCAACCGGCAGCCCCGTCGCCTGTTTGAACTCCGCCATGATTTCCCGCCCCGAGAACCCCTTCTCGGGTCCGCACGGGTCCTCGACATACGACAGGATGTCGTGCCTGCCGCGGCAGAGACGGATCGCTTCTTCGAGCGACCATGCCCCGTTGGGATCGATGTTGATCCGGGCATCCGGGAAGGCCTTCGCCAGCGCGGCCACGGTTTGCATCTCCTGCTCGCCCGGGAGAACCCCACCCTTCAGCTTGAAGTCCCGGAATCCGTAACGATCCTGTGCGGCGTGCGCCTGCTCCACGATCGCCTCCGGGGTGAGTGCGGCATTGCGCCGGATCCGGAACCAGCGGTCCTCACTGCCGCTCTCGTCCAGATAAGGCAGATCGGTCCCGGTTCGATCCGCCACGTAAAACAGGTATCCGAGGATCCGCACCCGGTCCCGCTGCATGCCGTCGGCCAGCAGCGCGGCAACCGGCAGGTTCATGAATTTTCCGAGCAGATCGAGCAGTGCGGCCTCCACCGCCGTCTCTGCATGCACGACGAACTTCAGGTTCTTCAGATCCAGCCCCTGCAGCCCCTCGCCGCTGTCGCCGCTGCGGTCGACGCTGCCGTGGAGACGGCTGATCGTGTTCCGGTAGTTTCCGATCCGGCTGCCGACGACCAACGGCCGGTATGCTTTCAGCGTCCGGGTGATATCCTCCCCGCCATGAACTTCTCCCAAACCGGTATTGCCCGAACTGTCCGTGAGGATCACGATATTGCGCGTGAAGAACGGAGCATGCGCTCCGCTCAGCGACAGCAGCATGCTGTCGTACCCGGCGACGGGGATCACCTTCATCTCCGTTACCGTCGGAGTGCCCGATACCGTCATTCCTGTCCTCCTCTCTTTCAGATCCGTGTCGAACAGGTTCCGGACGGGCATGCCGCTTCCCGGATCACCGGACACGTTCCGTGTTTCACATCGAGTTGCATTTGGAGCTGAGAGATTCTTCCGCCGGGTCTCTATACCATCTCTTTCGAAGAGAGCGATCTTCCGGAAATGCTCATGGATCCGGGATACAGCGACCTCAACAGCTGATGAAAGGTGATCCGGATATGTTCGCGCATCGTATGCTCGCTCAGCGCCTCGTCTCCCTCCAGAATCGCATCGATAATCTGCAGATGATGCTTCCGTGACTCCGTCTCGATATTCTCGACCCTTCGCGTCATGTTGCTGATGAGCGTGGCCAGGTTGTCGAGTTTTTCATAGAGCTCGAAGATGAGCGAGTTGTCGGTCGTTTCCACGATAAGATGATGAAGCTCCCTCCCGCACCGAACCGCCAGCGCGCTGTTCCTTTCCACCTCGAGCTGCTCTATCCTGCTTCTCAGGTCCCGAAAACGTCCGGAAAACGGTTCCGACAGTTTCAGACAGCAGAGTCTGGCGGCCAGACCTTCGACGCCTTCACGGGTCTCGAAAACCTCACAGAGCTGCTTCCAGTCCATCTGGCGGACGGAGAACCCTTTCCCCTTCTGCTGGGTTACCAGCCCCCGGGACTCCAGGCCCCAGAGGATCTCCCGCATCGGGGTGCGGCTGATCCCGTAGGAATCACAGAGATCACGTTCGGTGAGGTAAGCTCCCGGCAGATAATGCTCGGAAAAGATCTTCTGTGTGAGATCGTTCAGGATTTCTTCCTTTTCCATACTATCTTCCTAATTAGCTTCCTATCGAGCTCTCAGTATAAATTATCTGAAGTGCCGAATCTACTGCTCTGCGGAGAGCAGCGCATCGAGCACTTCTTCCAGGGACGGCAGGTTTTCGGCTCCCTGCTTCGACCACTCCCGCTCCAGCTCCGCCAGGGACTGAACCTCGAGTAGGCCATGCTCCTCCGCCCGCGGGCCGCCGTCATGGCGGCATAGTTCTCCACCGTGGGATCGGGTACTGCGGCTTTCGCCCGTTGAGGACATTGTCGATTCCCTCGACGGCATCGAGAGAAATGCGGATCGCAGATTCCTGCGTCAGACCGGCGTTAGGGGGAGAAAGAATCACGTTGGGCATCCCGAACAGGGGGTTGTCGGCGGCAGGCGGTTCCGGGTTGAATACGTCGAGCGCCACCCCGGCGATCCTGTTCTCCCGGAGCGCCCGGATCAGCTCCCCTTCCCTGACGACGACCCCTCGACCGCAGTTGATGAAATACGCACCCGGTTTCATCATCGAAAACTCCGCAGCTCCGATGCTGTCCCTGGTCTCCGCAGTCGCCGGAACATGAACGCTGACGAAATCCGCGTTCCGGAACAGATCCCCGCGGTTCGGAACCATCGTGACTCCCTCGGGGGCCCGGTCCGGCGATACGCAGGGATCATAGGCGATCTTTCCGATCCCCGGAATACCGAGCGTCTTGCCCGGGAGATCGAAACCGATCTCCCGGTTCCGGTATTCGAAATCGCCGTTTCCGGTCGCGTGATCTCCCTCTCTTGTAGAAACTCCGGGCGCAGGCGCTGATTACCATGGCGGCCAATTCTGATACCGACGGAACACAGCTGGTATATGGATTGTATACCGATGAAAATCAGCTGTCAAAGAAAATTGACACTTTATTCCTGACGAGAGACAGGGTACGCGCCCGCGATGTTCCGCACATCAGTACGAACATCCGTTTTCTGATTCTCGCCTGTCTGACGTTTCTCGACGGTTACTCGCCGGCAAAGCCGACGGTCAGGCCGAACAGACCCGATCCGCTGCGGAAGGTGCGGACAGGCGGAACGATGCGATATGAGGGGATTTGAGGAACCGCACCCGCGGGAAGCGAGTCCCGGCCGCCCGGTCGGCGCCGACCGGGCGGGGGGTCCGGGCCGGCCGTCTGCCGGCCCGTCGCTTACTCTTTCGGGAACGGGACTCCCAGCTCGGACCCGAGGTTTTCCAGGTCCGTCAGGATCGCTTCCGGGATCGGGATCCCGTTCGCGAGCCGTTCCTTCCGGGTTTCCCGCTCGATGTCGCCGGGAATGTAGATGCGATTCGCCCCTTCGGCTTTTTCGCACGTCCTCACTTCCCGGATGGCGGTATCCATCGCCGCCTTGAAATCGGGCAGGTCCATGAAGCTGTCGACGCTGATCGCCGCAAAGACGCTCCCGATGTCCGATGGGTCCTTCATGTTGTCGGCCAAAAACCCCGGGAAATGGGTGCCGTAGTTCGAGCCGCTCAGGATTCCGCTGATCATGTCGATCGCGAGTGCGATTCCGTATCCTTTATAGCCGCCGATCGGAGCGAGAAGCCCCTTGACCGCCGCGTGCGGATCCGTCGTCGGCCTGCCGAGCTCATCGAAAGCCCAGCCGGGCTCGAGCTCCCTGTTCTGCTTCGCATAGAGCAGGATTCGCCCCCGGGCGACAACGGTCGTCGCGAGGTCAAGGACGAACGGTGGCTCCTCGCCGGCCGGTATCGCCACGGCGAACGGATTCGTGCCGAGCATCACCTTTCGTCCCCCGGTGGGTGCGACCGAAGCGGGCCCGTTGGTGGCGGAGAAACCGATCATGCCGTGCTCGAGGGCTTTCATGGCCCAGTAGGCGGCGGCTCCGTAATGGTTCGAATGGCTGGTGAGAACGAAGGCGGTTCCGGTGGTTTTCGCCTTCCGGATGGCGAGGTCCATGGCGAAACCGGATGCAACCTGGCCGATTCCGTTGCTGCATTCGACGAGTGCCGTGGAAGGTTTGTCCCGAACCACCGAGACCTCCGTTTTTGCCTTTACGACACCGGTCTGAATCCGTTTCACGTAAACCGTCATCATCCGGGTTATTCCGTGGGTGTCCACCCCGCGGAGATTCGCCTCGATCAGGGAATCGGTCAGAAGAACGGAATCCGCGGCGCTTACGCCGACTTTCTGAAACACTTTCTCCGTCCATTCGCGCAGTCGCGGTGCGGGGAACAGAACTCCCCCTTCTACTCCGGGCATTCGGGTCTCCTTTTGCTGATGTACGGGAATGATAGACGGCGGTGTCCGATGAGTCAACCGATCGAATCGACTCCCCTCGGAAGCCTTCCTGCGGAAGCCCCCTGCCAAAGCCCCGCCGCAGATTGCAAAGACCCGGTGAATCGGATAGGATGCCGCATACACCGACAACAAGGAAACATCACATGAACGAAACGGTCACGGTCATCAGGGATACGTCCGCGAATCCGGCGCCGCTCGGGCTCCTCGGTTTCGGGATGACGACGGTTCTGCTCAATCTCCACAACGCGGGGCTGTATCCGCTCAATTCGATGATTCTCGGGATGGGGATCTTCGTCGGGGGCATTGCCCAGGTGATTGCAGGCGTGCTCGAAGCGAAAAAGAACAACACGTTCGGTACGACGGCGTTTTCCGCCTACGGGTTCTTCTGGCTCAGCCTGGTCGCGGTCTGGGCGCTGCCGAAGCTGGGTCTCGCCGAGCCCGCCTCGGCGTTCGCGATGGGATTCTACCTTGTTCTGTGGGGTCTGTTCACTGCCGGGATGTTCGTCGGCACGCTCCGGATGAGCCTGGTACACCGGACGATCTTCGCATCCCTGACGGTACTGTTCTTCCTGCTCGCGCTCGGTGACTTTACCGGGAATGCGGCGATCAAGGTGTTCGCCGGGATCGAAGGGGTGTTCTGCGGTCTTTCGGCATTCTACTGCGCGATCGCGCTCGTGCTGAACGAAGTGTACGGCAGGACGGTTCTCCCGATCGGGGCCCCGGTGAAACACGCCGAACCTGTCGCCGTCGCGTAAGGGCGTCGGGTTCCGGTCCGAAGGAAACCGGCTTTCGCGGGCGGCGGGAATCCTGCCGCCCGCCCATGCATCCCTCGGGGACGCGGTCGATCTATCCGATCTGCGGGCACAGCTCGATGCGATCCGTGCCGTTCACGAACACCTGAATCACGATGCGGGAAAGCTCAGCATCGATCTCTCTCACTACCTTCGGGATCTCCTTTCCACCACCTTCCGGGCGATGGGCGCCCCATCCGTTCGATACGAGGTGAATGTTCCCGAAATCGTTCTCTCCGTACGCCGGACCGTTGCGATCGGCCTGATCGTCAACGAAGCCGCGACCAATGCCGTGAAGCACGGCTTCGGCCCGCCGTCCGACGCCAGGTTCGACGCCCGGTTCGACGTCGCCATGCATGGTGAGGATCAGGACGGGGATGCCGGCGAATGTGTTCTGCGCATCTCGAACAACGGACGCAGATGGAAGGATTCCTTCGACCCCGCCGCGGGAACGACGCTCGGACTGCAGCTGATCCATGCGCTGGTCCACCAGATGAACGGAACGTTCGAGCTGCAGCGGGATCCGCAGACCACGCTCGTGATCCGTTTCCCCGCCGACGACCCTGTCTCTCATCGCAAATGATGTGCCGTCAGGCGCCGGGACTGCCCTCCGGACCCGGGACAACGGATTCAACCGGCTTTCCCGGCGTCTGCCGTCGTGCCGACACGATTCCCACCAGCGTCAGCCCCGCGGCGATGAGGCCTCCCCCGATGAGGGTGGCAGCGGGCGGCATCGTCCCGAACACCAGAAAAGTGAACAGTGCGCTGAACACGATGCCGACGGACTGAAACGCGGTATGAATGCCGAGGTTCAGGTACATCAGCGCGGTGTAGATCATGAGAAATGAGAGAAACGGACCGATCAGCGTACCCGCGGCGATCAGAACCGCATTCCGTACGGTCAGGTAGGAGAGTAACGACCCGGCTGCGAAGGAAGCGGGTGCGAGCAGAAGCGCGGGAAAGAAGAAGCGGGCGAAGAGAACCAGCGGAACCCCCAGGTCGGGAGCATATCTCTTGATCACGGCATTACCCAGCACGAATACCAGTGCCGAGAGCAGAATGAAAGCCACTCCGGTCGTCTCTCCGCTTCTGCCGACGTCGGAAAAGATCACCAGGATCCCGAACGCCACCGTGAGGATTCCCAGGAGCTGAACGCCCCGATAGCGTTCGCGGAGAAAGACCACCCCGATCAGCATGGCCCATACGATCCGGGAATTGACCAGGAATGTCGTCGTCGCGGGATTCAACCGCTCGAGGCCGCGGTAATAGCAGTAGACCCACACCGCGGCAAGAG
Organism: uncultured Spirochaetota bacterium; assembly: GCA_963728215.1. Lineage (GTDB taxonomy): Bacteria > Spirochaetota > Spirochaetia > CAVSJD01 > CAVSJD01 > CAVSJD01. Next base: position 75,537 of record CAVSJD010000002.1, read on the forward strand.
CACCGGTGACGACGATCGGCCTCCAGCCGAGCCGGAACTTCCTCCAGGGCTCACGGAATCCCTTTCGAAACAGCCAGATCGCCCCCCATAGGCTGCTGGAAAGCATCCAGAGCGCGGAGAAGTGAATGCTCGGCATCTCCTCGAGGACCACTTTCGAAAGCACCGGAACCATCGACATGAAGAGCGTTCCCGTGACCAGGAGAAGGATTCCCTTGAGCGTAGCCTGCCCGTTCGGGCTTTCCTCGTTCATCCGGCTCTCATGCTTTTTCCCACCCGCCGCTCCGGAACGCATTGTGGCTGGAATAGTACGGCCACGGGACCGGCTTGTCAATCGTCATGTCGACGGCTCCTGAAGCCCCGCGGCTATCTCCCCCGCTCCGTCGAACCCCCGCCGACTGCGACGGTGGTCCGCCCCTCCCGCATCGCCTTCAGGTATGCGGCCATCCGGGCCACGCGGCTTCCGAGGTTTCTCGCCGTCTGGATATCCTCTTCGGCCGGCTCGAGCGAGCCGTCGGGACCGGCGATCGTCGAAGCGCCGTAGGGCGATCCGCCGACCGCTTCGGCGGTCATGATCTGTGGATTCTGTCCGTACGGCGTACCGACGAAGACCATTCCGAGATGCAGGAGCGGGAGAAGGCTCGAGACGATCGTGGTCTCCTGTCCGCCGTGTACGGTATTCGAGCTCGTGAAGATCCCGGTCGGCTTGTCCTCGAGGACTCCTTCGGACCAGGCAGGACCGAGCGTATCGATGAACTGCTTCATCTGGGCCGTCATGTTACCGAACCGGGTCGGCGTGCCCCAGACGACTCCGTCCGCCCAGCGAAGATCGTCGATCGTCACATCGGGGATGTCTTCCATCTCCTCCTGGGCGCTGCGGTAGGCGTCCTGGGTGGACATGGCTTTTCTGGCCGCCTCGAGCTCCGGAATCCGCCGGATGCGTACGGCCGTCCCTTCGACCTCGTCGACACCCTCCCCGACTCCGTCCGCGAGCTTGTGAACGTGACCGTACGAGCTGTAGAATACGATAAGAACCTTTGTATCTTCCGCCATGAGCGTATCTCCTGTGTAAGGTGTTTGTTTTGTTTCATCGTTTGTTCGTATTTCATGATACAAAATACGGCTCGAGTCGGAGTCACGTCTACGGGCCTCCGGGTCGAGCCGAATCATGGCGGAATCGAGGGTTGGCGGGGAATCGTGCAGCTGCGGTCCGAAGGGGTCGGCCGCCCGGCCGGGGCATGTGTCCCGGCCCGGGACTTCAGTCGAAGTGCAGACCTCCGTTCAGGTCGATCACCTCGCCCGTGATGAACCCCGAGAGCGGATGGATGAGGAACAGGACCACGTGGGCGAACTCCTCCGGCTCGCAGAAGCGGCCGACGGGAATCTTTGCAAGCAGCATCTGCCGCTGCTCCTCGGTGAGCTGCTCGGTGATCATCGGGGTCTTCACGTAGGCGGGCGCGATCGCGTTCACGGTAATGCCGAACGGAGCGGTCTCGGCGGCGAGAGAGAACGTCAGGGAGTTCACGCCGCCCTTCGAGGTCGAGTAGGCGGTCCCCGCGGTGATGCCGCCGGTCTTCGAGGCAAGCGAGGAAACGTTGACGATCCTGCCCCATCCCTTCCGCTTCATCCCGGGAATGACGGCCCGGGACAGGTAGAACATCCCGTTCAGGTTGATGTCCATCACCTTCCGCCATTCGTCGGGCTCGGTCGTCTCCGACTTGTGATTGGAGAGGATGCCGGCGCAGTTGACCAGGACGTCCACCGGACCGACACTCTTCTCGACGGCCGCCATCCCCTCCGCCACCGCGTGAGGGTCGCTGATATCGAAGGCCGCGGGGACCGCCCTGCCGCCCCGGGTTTCCGCCATCGCCCAGAGCCGCCGCTCCGCGATGTCGTTCATGACCACCGTCATTCCCCGATCGAGAAGCGCTTCCACGACCGCTTTACCCATCACGCCGGCCGCGCCGGTGACGAGGGCCGTCGATCCGTTCCGTTGTTCATCCTTTCGTTCAGTAGAGCCGGGCATTTACTCCTCCATCGATAACGAGAGTTTCGCCATGAATCATGGCGGCGGCATCGGATGCCAGGAACAGGACTGCGGCGGTCACGTCCCGCGGATGGGCGAACCGGCCCAGCGGGATCTTCGCCATGACGGGATCGGCCTTCGCGGGATCGCCCCATACCTGCGTCCCCATGGGCGTGAGAACCACCGTTGGTGCCACCGCATTTACGCGGACGTTGGACGGACCGAACTCGACGGCCATGACGCTCGTCAGTCCGTTCAGCCCGAACTTGCTCGCGCAGTAGGCGGCATGCTCCTCGATACCCGCGAGCGACGCGTTGCTCGACATGTTCACGATGCTTCCGCGACCCTGTCCCATCATCTTCCGGCCGATCACCCCGGACAGGATCGCCGGCGCCCGGAGATTCACGTTCAGCGTCGTGGTCCAGTGCTCGACGTCCAGGTCGACCAGCTTCTCCGGAAAGCTCAGGCCGGCGTTGTTCACCAGGATATCGATGACCGGAAACCGGCTGCAGAAATACTCGGCGGTATCCCTGCACTGGCGGGCGTCCGCGAGGTCGGCTTTCCGGTACTCGCAGACGATGCCGAAGGCCCGCGCCTCCCGGCATACTTCCTGCAGTTCCTCCATCGTTCCTCCCGGTGATTCCGAGACTGCAGCCCGCGCGGGCGAAAGCGAGCGCGATGTCCCTGCCGATCCCCTTCGTCGCCCCGGTGATAACGGCGACCTGTCCGGAGAAATCATATGTCGGTGCGTTCATGGCAAACTCCTGAATCTCTCAACCGCCGGTAAGCGTGTTCATGATCATGACCCGCTCCCCGTCCCGGATTTCCGAATCCAGCCCCCGGGCGAGCCTCGAATCGACCCCTTCCACGTACACGAGGAACAGGCTGCTGACCCGGCCGTCCCGGATCAGCCTGCCCGCGAGGGGCGGAAACCGCGCCTCGAGCTCCTCCAGCAGATCCCGGAGGGTGCGCCCCGGGACCTCCGTCCGCCGGAGACCGTCGAGCTGGTACACGACGGCCCCGCCGAACCGGACCTCAGCCATGCACCGCGTATCCGGCCAGATCCAGCTTCGCAAGCCGGTCGGCCTCCGGGATGCCGAGCTCGTTCCATCCCCGGTAGCGGTAATACTCGTCGAGCATCTCGTACAGCGGCGGCAGCTCGTTCGAGCCCCCGCCCCGCCGGTGCCGCATCATCCGCTGCGGCAGGACATCGTCCTTCCGGCTGATACCGAGACGGTTGTTGTAGATCCGCTTGATCGTGAAGATCCGCTCGCCCGTGGTGAAGAACTCCTCGCGGTCCATGTCCCATCCGGTGGCCGCGTTCACGGCGAGCACGAGAGGATCGATGGTGAGCCCGCCGAAAAGGGCGAACTTGCACACGACGAGGGAGTCCAGCATTCCCATCAGGTTCTGCATCCGGAACGTGTTCTCGGCCTTCCCCACCGGGGTGAAGCGGTGCGGCAGCGGCGGCGTGCCGAGGTCCTCGATGACGGCCCCCTCCTCGAAGTCGTGGGTGAACCCCGACAGGTGGCACGCCCCCCGGTTGGAGGTCGCCATGCCGATGGCCGCGGTAAACTTCGCCCGACCGTCGTGGGCCGGCGGCTCGAGCCCCTTCACGTGCGCGGCGAACTCCTCCGCTATCGGGCCCAGCTCCCGTGCCGCCGCCCGGACGCCTTCGCCGAGCAGGGTGCCGATTCCCCGCCGGTACGCGATGTCCTCGATCAGCCGGTGGATCACCGGACCGTCTCCCCAGCGGATCTCGAGTCCCCCGGTGTCCTCTTTCGAGAGCAGGCCTTTCTCGTACGCCTCCATGGCAAACCCGATGACCCCGCCGGCGGAGATCGTGTCGATTCCGTACCGGTTGCACAGCTCGTTGGATATGATGATCGTCGACAGGTCGTCGACCATGAGATTCGATCCCATCAGTCCCAGCGTCTCGTATTCGGGCCCCCCGATCTCCTGGCCCTCGTAGGGTCCGGAGAGCGACCTCACCGTGCGGCCGCACTGGATCATGCAGCTCCCGCAGTTGTAGGACTTCACGAGATGGGTCGCCGTCATGGTGAGGCCGGTGATCTTCTTCGCGCCCTCCGGCCAGGGGCCCTGGTACCAGTTCCGCACCGGCAGGTTCCCGAGCGCCTCCGAGGCGTCGAGGCCGCCGCCGGTGCCCCCGTCCTTCATGCCCTGCATGTTCTCCCGGATGATTCCGGACATGCGCTTGTTGATCCCGGTGATGACATCCCGGTCGACCACTTCCACCGGGAGCGATCCGCCGACGACGATGGCCTTGAGCTGCTTCGAGCCCATGACCGCCCCCACTCCGCTCCGGCCCGCGAGTCTCCCGTGCTTCCCGTCGCAGACGATCCCCGCGAGCTTGACCTGGTTCTCCCCGGCCGGTCCGATCACCGCGGCCTTCACCTGCGGGCCTTCGATGCGCTTGAGCTCGTCGGTCGCCGCGAACGTGTCCATGCCCCAGAGCTGCCGGGCATCCTTCAGCTCCGCTTTCCCGTTGCTGATGGAAAGATACACCGGCGAAGACGCCTTCCCGGTGACCACGAGGGCGTCGAAACCGCACTTCTTGAACTTTCCGGCCCAGTAGCCGCCGGAGCTCGATTCGGCGAAGATTCCCGTGAGAGGAGATTTCGTCGTCACGTCGAAACGGTCGGAGTTGAAGAGCGAGGTACCGGTGAGGGGACCGACGGCGAAGACGAGAATGTTGTCGGGCCCCAGAGGATCGCAGTCGATGGTGTCCGCATCGAAGAGCAGTTTCGCGCCCAGGCCGGAACCGCCGATGAACAGCCTCGCCTCTTCGTCCTCCAGCTCCCGGGTGGTGATCTTCCGGTTCGTAAGATCCGCGATCAGAACCGTACCCATGTATCCCTTTGCTTTCATGCCGTTCTCTCCTTTTTCGCGGTCATTCCGGCCGGATTCCATCGGAACCGCGGCTCCCGAAGGCCCGTGAACCCGGTGCGGATGCGGAACAGATCGCCCGAACCGGGGTGTTCCTTCCGGTCCGCTTCGCTCATTCCGTACCGCCCCGTCGTGACGTACAGGTCCGACAGCTCCGCTCCGCCGAATGCGAGGCAGGCGACGATGGGAACCGGCATGAGGATCTGCAGGTCCTTCGTGCCGTCCGGGGCGTAGCGGGTGATGCGTCCGCCCCCCCAGTGAGCGTTCCAGACGAAGCCCTCGGCATCCGTGATGATGCCGTCCGGCAGCCCTTCGGCTTCCGGCAGCCGGGCGAACTCCCTTCGTCCCGAAAGCGTTCCCGCGTCCGGATCGTAGTCGTAGGCGAGGATCCTTCCCTTGAACTGCTCCGAAACGTAGACCGTGCGTCCGTCGGGGCTGACTCCGATGCCGTTGGCGACCGAAAGTCCCGAATCGAGCAGGTGCACGGTCAGGTCGGGGTCCACGCGATAGAGGCAGCCGTCGGGAGCGGTGAGCTCCCGGAAGTTCATCGTTCCGGTCAGAAGCCGCCCCTGACGGTCGACGGCGCCGTCGTTGAACGCGATGTCGGGGCGTCCTGCCGTCGGGTTCGCGATCAGCTCGCAGAGATTGGTCTCCGCGTCCCAGAAGGCGATGCCCTCCTTGGTGACCAGCAGGAACCCTTCGCCTTCCCGGCGCAGGATCGACGTCACCGGCAGCCCGAGCGTCCAGCGGCGCAGGAATCCCGTTCCCCCGCCCGCCGGGTCCGCTCCCGGGCCGCCTTTCTCCGCCCGGCTCCACACCGCGTTCCGCTCGGTGTCCGTCCAGTAGAGCGCCTGTTCTTCGGGAACCCAGAGCGGGGATTCACCGATGATGTTTCCGACCGGAAGCAGATGATCGACCTGGTACCTCATACCTCGCCCTGCTCCTCAGAACGACTGCCGGACGATGGCGATGATGTCCTCGCGCTTCGGCATCGCGGGATCGTTGGTGATGGCGCCGCCCATGTAGCGGATCACGTTGTCCGCCGCCAGCTCGACATCCTTCTCCGAGAGTCCCTGCTTCGAGAGCGGGACGTCCAGCCCGATATCGCGGATGAGCGCTTCCACTTCCTTCACGCTGTCCTCGGGCCGGTACTGATCCGCGGTGCCGTACTCGTCCCGCAGAAACATGGCGATCTTCCGGAACTTGTCGGGATGGGACTTCATGGAGAAGCGCATGGTCGCCGGAGTCATCGCGGCCAGCGTCTCGCCGTGCGTGGTCCCCGCCAGGCCGCCGATCGTATGCGCGAGACCGTGGCAGAGCGTCACGATGCCGACCGAAATGCTCATGCCGGCCAGGCTGTTCGCGAAGGCCATCCCGTTCCGTGCTTCCCGGTCCTCGCCGTTTTTCACCACGCGCCGAAGAAAGCGGCCGCAGAGTCGGATCGCCTGCTCGCAGTACATGTCGGTTACGGGGGTGCTCAGGACCGCGGTATACGCCTCGATCGCGTGCGCGAGCGTATCGAACCCGGTCGAGGCGGTGACCTTCTGCGGCATCGACGCCATCAGCTGCGGATCGACCACCGCCACCTTCGCGAAGGTGTAATCGGAGCCGATTCCCGGCTTCTCCCTCGTGGCCTGGTTGGTGATGACGGACCACTGCGTGCACTCGCTGCCGGTTCCCGAGGTCGTGGTTATGGCGATGATGGGAAAGGTTTTCTCGGTAATCGCTTCCACCGACTCGCCGATGCAGAAGTTCCAGATCGGCTTCCCGTGCCCGAGAACGATCGCCATGCCCTTGGCCGCGTCGATCGCGCTTCCGCCGCCCAGGCCGATGACCATGTCGCATCCCGCAGCTTTCGCCGCTGCGGCACCCTTGTCGATCTGGGTGTCGAGGGGGTTCGGGTCGACATCGGGATAATGGATCGAGTCGACACCGCTCTCCTTCAGTATCTTCTGCAGCCGAGCGACCAGTCCGTTCTCACTGAACAGGGTTCCCGTCGTCACGATGATCGCCTTCTTCCCGAACACCTTCGCATACGTTCCCGTCTCGTTGAGCTTGCCTTCCCCGAAAACGACCTTCACGGGGTTGTAGAACAGAAAATCCTTCGTCATACCTTTCTCCTTGCCGGTTCCAACCGTTTCTCAGAGGGGAACGACCTCCTGGTCGATTCCCCAGACCGTCATTTCCTCGATCACGACGTGGGCCGGCTGCCGGCATACCCAGGCAACCGTTTCGCCGATGTCCTCCGCCCGCAGCCTGACCTCGAAGTTCTCCTCTCCCGCATGCTTCATGAAGTCGGTGGCCCCCGCAGCCGGAAGGATGCAGGTCACCCTCACGTCGTGCGGCCGGAGCTCCACGTGCAGGCCCTTCGAGAGCGCCAGCACCCCCGCTTTCGCGGCCGCGTAGACCGAGAATCCCGGCCAGGCATGCGTTGCGCACACCGAGGCGATGTTCACGATCGTTCCCGATCTCCGCTCCTTCATCGCCTTCCCGAAGATCCGGCAGCCGTAGATGACTCCGGACAGATTCAGGGCGACGATGGAGTCGATCGCTTCGACGCTCTGCTCCCCGACCTCCCGCAGGCTGACGGCGCCCCCGGCATTGTTCACCAGCACGTCGAGGCCGCCGAACCGTTCCTGCAGCAGGCTGAACGCCCGTTCCCAGTCCCGGGGAGCCGTCACATCCATTTCCAGAACGGCCTCGCACCCGATCTCATCCTGCGCCGCACGAAGCTGCTCACGGTCCCGGGCCGCGATGACCACCCGGAACCCCTCGTTTACCAGCTTGCGCGCGATCGCCAGGCCGTATCCCCGGGAACCTCCGGTCACCAGCGCTGTTTTTCCGTTTCCTTCACCCATACGACCCCGGTCGACCTCAGTCGACGATGTTTTCCTTGACCACGCTGTCGATGACCAGCGCGATGATGAGCACGATTCCCTTCACCAGGAACTGCCAGTAGGGCGGCATGCCGATCACCTGCATGCCCGCGCTCAGGCAGGTCAGAATCAGCACGGCGACGATGGTCTTCAGAATCGAGCCTTCTCCGCCGAAGAAACTCGTACCGCCCAGGAGCACCGCGATGATCGCATCCAGCTCCATCCCTATTCCCGTGACCGGATCCCCCAGCGAGAGATAGCTGGTCCGCGCGATCCCGCCCAGCGTCGAACAGAGGCCGACGATCACGTAGAGGATCCACACGGTCCGCACCACGTTCACACCGGAGAGCTCGGCGGCGGTCCGGTTTCCCCCGATGGCCGCGGTGTACTTCCCGAGCACCATTTTCCTCTGGACCAGCACCAGCGCCGCCGTCACGAGGACCGCGACGTAGAAGGCCGGCGGGAGACGGAACAGGAAGCGCGCCCGGGCGAACTCCTCGATCCCCAGGGGGAGCCCCTTGATCAGGCCGATACCCTTGGGAGAGAGCAGCTTTCCGAGGCCGATGAACAGGTTCATGGTGGCCAGGGTCGCGATGACCGGCACGATGCGCAGCTTCATGACCAGGAACCCGTTGAGCCAGCCCAGCACCAGTCCGAGGCCGAGGGTCAGGAGGGCCGCCGGAAAGAACGGGATTCCCCCTTTCGCCAGCAGCGAGTAGACGACCGAGGTGAGGCCGACGATCCCGCCCACCGAGAGGTCGATGTTGCCGGAAATCATGATCAGGGTGAACGCCCCCGCCACCAGCATGGTGGGAACGGCCTGCCTCAGAATGTTCACGATGTTCGGAACTCCGATGAAGACCGGAGACACCAGGGTGAACGTGAGCACGATGACGCCCAGCAGACCGAGCACGTAGAGGTTCTTCACCAGAGACTTCCAGGATATCTGCGATGCCATGGGAAACACTGCCGTACGCTCCTTCCCGTTCATACGTTTCTCCTGTCGAGTGCGAATCGCTGCGCCAGAATGGCGATGATGATCACGCTTCCCTTCACCAGCATCTGGATGGCGGGAGGATACCCCAGCATGTTCACCGACGTGCTCAGTATGCCCAGGATGAACGCTCCGACCACGGTTCCGATGACCGAACCGAACCCTCCGAAAATGCTCGTGCCGCCGAGGACCGTCACCACCAGGGCGTCGAACTCGTACCCGGTGCCGAAGACGCTGCTGCCCGAGTTGAACTTGGACGCCATGATCAGGCCCGTGATTCCCGCGAGGACCGCGCTCAGAACGTAGAGCCGGGAAACCTGCTCGCCCGCCCGGATGCCCGACAGCCGGGCGGCGGTCTGGTTGGCGCCGATCAGGTAGAGTCTCCGCCCGAAAATGGTCCGCTTCTCCACGACGATCGCGGCCGCCAGCATCACGAGCATGATGAGCACCGAGAGGTTGATCGTTCCGATAATGGTGAACTGCCCGATCTCCTTGAAGACGGGAGGCAGCCCGACGTTCCGCTGGGCGCCCCGGGCGATGATCATCGCGATGCCCCGGGAAACCGCCATGGTGCCGAGCGTCACGATGACCGAGGCGATTTTCATCCGGACGATGAAGAAGGCGTTCAGGGCACCGATCAGCATGCAGCACACAGAGGGTCAGCAGAACGGCCGGAACGTATCCCATTCCGAGCCCGCTCCCCAGGTCGAAGCTCGCCGCCGCGGGGGCCTGGGTGAACCATGCCGAGAGCACCGCCGCCATGGAGATGATGCCGCCGACCGACATGTCGATATATCCGGTTATGAGCAGAAAGGTCACCCCGATCCCGATGATGATGAGCTCCGCCTGCTGCGCGATGAGGTTCGATATGTTGTTGATATCGAAGAACCTCGGAACCGTCAGCGAGGCGAAGACGAACAGCACCGCCAGAACGCCGAGCATCGAGAGGGTGATGAACGACAGGTTGCTCATTTTTCCGGCTTCTTTTCCCGCCGCCGGGGATTTTCGCATTTCCGGTATCATTGTTCGCACGACTCATCGCCTCCCGTTACGATATGGATGATCCGTTCACTGTCGATGTCCCGACCGTTCTTCATCTCCGCCTTCAGATGCCCGTCGTAGAGCAGGAAGATCCGGTCGCACGAGTTCAGGATCTCGGGCAGCTCGGACGAGAAGATGATGATGGACCGGCCCTCCTCCGAAAGCCTCCGGACGATGCCGTAGATTTCACTCTTCGCTCCGACATCGATCCCCCGGGTCGGCTCGTCGAGGATCAGAAGATCCGTTTCGGCGAACAGGCACTTGGAAAACACCACCTTCTGCTGATTGCCGCCCGAAAGCTTGGCGACGTCTTTCTCCGCACTGTTGGTTACGATATTCAGACGTTCGATATAGTCCCTCGCGACGGCCCGCTCGCCTTCGGCGTTCACGAAGCCGCGGCTCGAAATCTTTTCCATGTTCATGACCGGGATGTTGTTGCGGATAGTCAGGATCGGAAAGATTCCCTGGGTCCGCCGCTCTTCCGGCACCAGTGCGATGCCTGCCCGGATGGTCCGGTCTGGAGAACGCTCGAGTTCTCTTCCTTTAAATTCGATTTCTCCGGTGTACCCGTCCGCACCGAAGATCGCGCGGGCCAGTTCGGTCTTCCCGGCCCCGACCAGGCCGTAGAACCCCACGATCTCTCCGCGCCGGACATCGAAGGAAATATTCTTCAGCTTCTCGTTGGAGATCCCCGCGGCCTTCAGCAGCACCTCGCGCGATTCCGTCTCCCGGGGAATGTATTCCTCGAAAACCGCCTTCCCGATCATCATCCGGATGAGCTCTGGTCGGCTCTCCACATCGGCGACGTCCCTCGTCTCGATATGCCTGCCGTCCCGCATCACCGTTACGACATCTCCCAGCTCGAAAATCTCGTCCAGCCGGTGCGAGATATAGATGACCGTTACGTTCTGTTCTTTCAGATTCCGGATGATCCTGAACAGCCTCTCGATTTCGCACTCCGACAACGCGGCCGTCGGCTCGTCCATGATGATCAGCCCGGCCTCCGAAGCGGCAGCCTTGGCGATTTCCACGATCTGTTTTTTCGCGACGCTCAGGCGGGAGACTTTCTGCTTCGGATTGATGCTCGGCTCGATGCTCCTGAGCACCTCCAGCATCTTTTTCACCTTTTCGGACTTCCGGATGAAGCCGAGCGAGGTATCCTCGATGCCGAGGGTCAGGTTCTCCTCCACGGTGAGCTGATCCACCACGTTCAGTTCCTGGAACAGGGTGGCTATGCCCTTGCCCCGTGCCTCCCGCGGATTGCGTGCGGAATAATCCTCGCCGTTCAGCAGGATGGTCCCGCTCGTCCTCGAGTAGGCCCCGGTGAGAATCTTGATCAGCGTGGATTTTCCCGCTCCGTTCTCTCCCACCAGGCAGTGCACGGTGTTCCTCCGGATATCGAAGCTGACATCGTCTACCGCCCGGACTCCCGGGAAATCCTTGGTAAGATTCCGTATCGAAAGGACATGATCGCTCACGGTTTCTCTCTCCCCTCCGGCTCAGGTTCGGGAGGAGCCCCCGCATCGGGGGCTCCTGCTTTCTTTCGATTACTTGTACGTGGGGACCTTCATGGTCGCGCCGAACTGCTCGTTGTACCAGGAGACAGCCTCGTTCACGTCCTTCTGGCTCCAGTACCCGATCAGCTTGTTGGGCACGTAGATGGTCTGGGCGCCGGCATCGAGCTGCTTGATCTCGCCCTTGTAGATCTTCATCATGGTGTCGATCCGGACCATGGCGGTTTCCTTCGGCGGAAGTCCCATGGACATCTTGAGCGAGGAGCTCGGGTCGAACGCGGCGATCAGCTCGTTCTCGGGACAGTCGACGCTCGCGAGGATTTCGGTGATGGGCACGCCGTTGTTCATCTTGCCGCGGCCGAGCTGCTGCAGGGCGGGCAGAACGCCGACCGTCAGGTCCGCGGCTTCGGAGTAGATGATGTTCAGGCCCGGATTCGCCTGCACGAGGTCCTGGGTCACTTTGAAGGCGGCATCGGCACCCTTGCTGGCGTCCATGCAGCCGAGGTACTTCGCGTTCGGGTCCACGCTCTTCACGCCCTTCACGAACGGATCGGTGCGTCCCACCGTGACGCCTTCGTGGTCGGGCCATCCGATGGTCACGAACACGATCGGCTTGTCGGGATGAGCCTTCTTCCACTGCTGTGCGGCGATCTTTCCCATCTCCTCCGAGATCTGGGCTTCACCCGGCATGATGTGCGGGACCGGCAGATCGGAGGGAAGCTTGTCGAAGTAGGTGGTTATCACCATCTTGTCCGCCAGGGCTTCCTTGGCGGCGGGCCGTACCGATTCGCCCTGCCAGATGTGCAGCGACACCATGTTCATTCCCTGTGCAACGGCCTGGTCGAAGTTCTGCGCCATTACGTTGGCATCGGACTTGCCGTCGAAGATCTGGACGACGGCGCCGTACTTCTCTTCGGCGTATTTCTTCGCCCAGTTGGCATGTGCCTGGTGGAAGCCGTTGTTCAGGGTGGAAACGAAGTAGCCGATCTTCAGGCCCTTCTGGATTTCACCCGTCGCCGCCGGCTTGGCAGCGCCCGCGCTTTCCTTTTCCCCGCCCGCATACAGCAGGGAGGCTCCAAAGAGAACGAGCAGCAGAACAGTTGCGATGGTCAGCGTTCTTTTCATCTGTTTCTCCTTTTCCTGTCTTGAATCTTCTCTTTCAGGTGCTCGGCGGACCGAACCCGCCCTTTCCTCGATACGATTTCTCCTCCCCCTCCTATGGTCTGACAATCTATCCATAAGCCCATGAGCCATTCTCATATGTAAAATGCCATTTGTCAAGTAAAACTTTTATAGGTAAACTCATTTTTTTTATAGCAAAATGCTGGACGGGACAGAAAGGATCGGCCGCCCCGGGTGCAGGTCCGATACCCGCATCTGCCGGGAGGAAAGAGCCGCGAGGGACCGCGAAGGCGGGCAGAGAAACAAAAAGAGCTCTCCTCCGCCATGCCGGCCGGCACGACGTTGAAGAGCTCTCAGGAACGGGCGGCTCGCCGGAAACGGACGCCGCTATCTGCCCCGGGAAGAGATCTTTTCCCGGGTTTCCGGACCGGCCAGGCTGATCTTTCCGTCGAAGAACGACCCGGTATATCCGATGCTCCGGGAAACGCGGCTGGCGCATTCCAGAACCAGCTGTTCGAACACCGACTTCCTGTTCTGATTCACGGTACTCAGCAGGCAGGTCGTTCCGAGTCCCGCCACGACCTTTCCCTCCACATCGAACACCGGGGCTCCGATGCAGACGATGCCCGAGGTGTACTCCTCGTTGTCGTAGCTCAGTCCGGTCTCTCTCGCTTCTTCCAGCTGCTTCATGAGCTGGGCCCGGAAAACGATGGTGTGCGGCGTGAACTCGGGAAGACGGGATGGTAGAATCCGCTCCACCTCCTCTTCGGCCATGAAGGCGAGAACCGCTTTCCCGTACGCGTTGGGATGATAGTAGACCAGGCTGCCCGGAACCACGCGGAGATAGAATTCAGTCTCCGGGCTGATGGAATCCATCACGAGCATCCGCTCACCCTGCGGAATCTGGATCTGGCATGTTTCGTCCGTCTCCCTGCACAGCCACTCGAGATGCGGCCGGGCCTGGAGCCGGAGATCGAAACGGGTATACAGACTCATTCCCAGCGTGAATACCCGGGTGCTGAGCCGATATCCCCCGGATATCGGATCCTGGCTGGTGTATTCCCGCTCCGTAAGCCGCTTGAGGATCCGGAAGACCGAGTTCATCGGTATATCGAGCTCCCGGGAAAGCTCGGTGGCTCCGAACGGCCGGGTGTGTTTCGCCATGAATTCCAGGATATCGAGAGCCCGATCCACCGCCGGGGCCGAATACTCCCGCTCCTCCGCACTCTTTCGCTTCGCCATTGTATCCCTCACGAATAATCTGAATTCTTATTTTATGCTCCAATCTTATGTTTTATATATCAAATAGTCAACCCTTTCCGTGCGAATTGCGATTCGACATTCCAGCTACTTGCGTTTGACATCCCGCAGAACCTCTCAGTAGCTTACGATAGGCATCGGCGGAAAAGAGCCCCGACAGGAACAGGAACGGGTGAACATGAAATTCGTGATCTTCGGGCTGACGGTAAGCTCATCATGGGGGAACGGCCATGCGACGCTCTGGCGCGGACTCTGGAAGGCGCTCGCGCGGAGAGGGCATCGGATCGTCTTCTACGAACACGATATGCCCTACTACGCGATGCATCGCGACGTGACGGAGCTGCCCGGAGGCGGGCTTCGCCTGTACGGCGATTGGGATGAGGTGAGCGCAGAGGCCCGGGCTCACCTTACCGATGCGGATGTGACGATAATCACCTCCTACTGCCCGGACGGAATACCTGCTTCGGAACTGGTGTTCTCCTCCCCGGCACGGACCAGGATTTTCTACGACATGGACACTCCCGTCACGCTGAACCGCCTCGATTCCGGAGATCGGGTTCCCTACCTGCCTCCGGAGGGACTGGGCGGCTTCGACCTGGTCCTGAGCTATACCGGAGGCAGGGCGCTCGACCTGCTCCGAAGCCGCCTGGGGGCACGAAGGGTCGCACCCCTGTACGGGCACGTGGATCCGGCCGCACACCGCCCGGTTCCGGCGGTCGACACCTTCCGTTCGGATCTGTCGTATCTCGGGACGTATGCGGCCGACCGCCAGGACGCCCTCGAGACGCTCTTCGTCGAGCCCGCGCGAAGACTGCCCGGCCGCCGGTTTCTCATCGGCGGGGCACAGTATCCGCACGACTTCCCGTGGACGGGAAACATCTTCTTCGTCCGGCACATGCCGCCGGGCGATCACCCGGCCTTCTACAGCTCTTCCCGCCTGACGCTGAACGTGACCCGGCAGGCAATGGCGCGGATGGGCTACTGTCCGTCCGGCCGCCTGTTCGAGGCGGCGGCCTGCGGAGTTCCCGTTATCAGCGACGCATGGGAAGGGCTCGACCGGTTTTACACACCCGGGTCGGAGGTTCTGATCGCCCGGTCCACGGAAGAATCGATAACGGCGATCGAGCGGTCCGACGAGGAGCTCCGAAGAATCGCCCGGTCGGCCCGGGAACGGACACTGGCGGAGCATACGTCCGACTGCCGCGCCCTCGACCTGGAGGAAGCGATCGAATCCGCCCTTTCGCCCGGCGGTGCCGGAGCGGTGTAACGGCGCGGGGTACGGCCGACTCCGGAACGGAGCCGGCGTCGGCCCGGTTCGACCCGAAAAACACATAAGGCAGGTGCAGCATGTGGGGAATCATTCCCGCTGCCGGAAAAGGCAGCCGGATTCAGCCGCTGGCATTCTCGAAGGAGCTCCTCCCGGTGGGAAGCCGGCTGGACGGACCCGTGGAACGGCCGCGGGCGGTCAGCGAGTACCTCGTGGAGCGGATGATCCGCGCGGGAGCGGACCGGATCTGTTTCGTCATTTCTCCCGGAAAATCGGATATCATGGAGTACTACGGCTCCTCCGTCGGTCCCGCCGATATCTGCTATGTGATCCAGCCTCAGCCCGGAGGACTCTGCGACGCGATTTTCCGGGCCTGTACCCTCGTTCACCCGGAGGAACGTGTCCTCGTCGGACTTCCCGATACGATCTGGTTTCCCGAGAACGGTCTGCAGGGGCTCGGATGACCGCTCGCTCTCGTTCCTGCTGTTCCCCGTCCGGCACCCGGAGCTGTTCGATGCGGGTGACCGCCGACGGTGAGGGAAACGTACGGGGATCCGGGTCAAAGCATCCCGAGGCTCCGACGCGCTGGGTCTGGGGTGCATTCGGCATGCCCGGCAGCGTGCTGCATGAACTGCACGATCTCTGGCTCGAGCCCGGAAGGGGCGACGAGTACATCGGGACGCTGGTCAACGCATACCTCGAGCGGGGCGGCGGGTCACGGCGGTCCGATCGGGCAGAAGCGTACGTCGACGTCGGCACGCTTCACGGGTACCGGGAGGCGGTCCAGATGCTCGAGGCCCGTCTTCCCGGGGGCGAAACGCCTCCCCTGCGGACGGAAGCGGGACCTGCACCTGCCGGCCGGTCCGCGCCCGATCCGACGGAACCGCGCAGGTTCCGCGTTCCCGCGACGGAAACGGCTCGGGCGAAGAGTCCGCTCCGACCCGGGAGAGATCGAGCGGCGGATCCGGGAGCTCGGCGGATGGTTTCACAACATCACCCTTTCCGGCGTCCAGACCGCCCCGGATCACTTCCTCGGCGACTACCCCGCGTCAAGTGGAACCGGTTCGCCCACGCGATTCCGGCGGATCTGCGGGGCAAGACCGTGCTGGATATCGGGTGCAACGCCGGGTTCTACTCCATCGAGATGAAGCGCCGCGGGGCGGACCGGGTGGTGGGAATCGATTTCGACGACGATTACCTCGCGCAGGCGCGCTTTGCGGCGGAGGTGATCCGGGTATCCCGACATCGAGTTCCGCAGGCTTTCGGTCTACAATCTCGCGGAACTGGGCGAGCGGTTCGACCTGGTCCTGTTCATGGGCGTTCTCTACCACCTGCGGCATCCGCTCCTCGCCCTGGATCTGATCCACGAGCACGTGACCCGGGATCTCCTGGTCTTCCAGTCGATGCAGCGCGGCAGCGCCGCCGTCGATCAGCTCGAGGAGGATTACGGGTTCTGGCAGATGGACATGTTCGACCGGCCGGGATATCCGCGGCTGCACTTCGTGGAGAATCGATACACGCGGCGATATCACCAACTGGTGGATCCCCAACCGCGCCTGCACCGAGGCGATGCTCCGGTCGGCCGGGTACCGGATCGAAGCCCATCCGGAGGAGGAAGTGTACATCTGCCGCCATCTCGATCCGGTTCCCGATATCGCCGGTCCCCGGGCCGTGTACCCTGCGCGGAAGAAGGTCCGGCATGGTTGAGGCGGTGATGCTCTGGAACGAGCCGAACAACAAATCGCATTGGGATTTCGATATCGACAGCGACTGGCGGATGTTCGCCGACATGATCAACTACGCCGCCGGTGCGGTCCGCGCCATGAACCCGGATCTCCCGATCGCCCTGGGCGGGATGTCTCCGATCGACGCGGATTTCGTCCGGCTTCTCGACCGGCTACGGGGTAATCGACCGGATGGACGCGGTCGCCGTGCACGGATTTCCCCTGGACTGGAACCACTGGCCGATCGACGAATGGCCGGATCGTCTCCGGGAGATCCGGGACGTGATCGGAGAGAAGCAGCTCTGGGTGTCCGAGGTTGGCATCTCCACCTTCGGAGCCGAGGAAGTCCAGGAATGGGGCCTCCGGCGCACGGCGGAGCTCCTGATCGGCCGATCGTCCCGCGCATCCACTGGTACAGTCTCTACGATCTGCCGAAAGCCTGGCCCGCCACGACCCGTCACCGCGAAGCCGAGGGCTCCTCCTACTACCGGCATTTCTACATGGGGCTCCTGCGGGAGGACGGCACGCCCAAGCTCGCATTGAAGCATTTTCACGATTTCACACCCGAAATGGGCCTTTGCCAGTGGTTCCACTTCGAGGATCATCGGCTCGACGATGCGGTCCGCCGGATGAAGGATCTCGGAGTGACCTATCTCCGCACCGGCCTCAGCTGGGCGGATGTCTACCGGCCCGGGGCGCTCGAGTGGTTCGACCGCCAGATGAAAGCGCTCGAACCGTTCCAGCGTCACCGTCACCTTCTGCTTCACCCCGGAAGACCGGGGGATCGTTCCCCACTACACCAGTCCGCCCCGGGATCCCCGGGAGTTCGGGGACTTCTGCGCATGGATGGTCAAGCGATACGCATGCTGAGGCGGACGGGCATGCCGGCAGGAGAAACGGACACCCGCAGCGGGTCGGAACCGGTGCACGTCCCGGAGGAACCGGTGACACGTCACGGACCGAGCCGGTGAACTTCTCGCGTTCCTTCTCCGGAGTTCCCGCACCGACCTGCCGATCCTGTTCATCGCCGCCCATCCCGACGACGAGTCGGTCGGAGCCTCGTTCCTGCTCCCGAAGCCGCACCGGTCGCTCTTCGTCTTCGTAACCGACGGAGCTCCCGCCGATGGAAACGATGCGCGGGCCCACGGGTTCGCCTCCGTGGACGATTACCGCCTGGCGCGCCGCCGGGAACTCCTGGAGGCCGCAGCCCTCGTCGGGGCGGGAGCGGACCGGATCCGCACGCTCGATTTCCCGGACCAGGAAGCATCCCTGCACCTCGCGGAGATTTCCCGCCTTCTCTCCGGACTGCTCACCGAGTTCCGGCCGGCGGCTGTCGTCACGCATGCCTACGAAGGCGGGCACCCCGACCACGACGCTACCGCATTCGCCGTCCGGGCTGCGTGCGCCCTGCAGAATCCGGGTAACCACGAGACGCCCGTCGTGCTCGAGATGACATCCTACCATCTGGGCGAATCGGGAATCGAGGTCGGCCGGTTCCTTCCGGGAAGTCCGCCGGGAACACCGGTGCTGCTCTCGGAGCAGGAATGCCGGCTCAAAAGGCAGCTGTTCGCCTGCTACCGGACCCAGCAGGAAACCCTGCGATGGTTCCCGATCGGCTCCGAGCGATTCCGGCCGGCGCCGCGAGCCGACTTCACCCGCTCCCCGCACCCCGGATCGCTTTTCTACGAGGGGTATCCCTGGGGCATGTCGGGAGAACGGTTCCGGACCCTCGCCGCGGAAGCCGCCCGGGAACTGGGGATCGGGGGTGCCCCGTGAGCCTCACCGTACTCGGCGTCGCATTCCCGTTCGCCCCCGCCGGTCCCGATTCGGCGGGCGGCGCGGAGCAGGTACTCGGCAGTCTCGATGCGGCACTCGTCCGGGCCGGCCATCGGTCGATCGTCGTCGCTGCGGAAGGGTCCGTCGTGCGGGGTACGCTCCACGCCACGGAGATACCCGGCGGCCCCATCGACGAGGAGTCGAGACGACTGGTGCACCGGCGGCACCGGAACCGGATCGAGCAGGCGATCGATCGCTGCCGCCCCGATGTGGTCCACATGCACGGGATCGACTTCCATCGCTATCTGCCGGCGCCCGGGGTCCCGGTTCTGGTAACGCTGCACCTGCCCCCTTCCTGGTACCCTCCGGAGGTCTTCCGGCTCTCCCGGCCCGATACCTGGCTGCACTGCGTCTCCGCTTCCCAGCGCCGGCAGTGCCCCGAGAGCACCGCCCTGCTGTCGGAAATCTGCAACGGAGTCGACGTCGACCGTCTGCCGGTCGCGACCGTCCGCCGGAGCTTCGCGCTCACGCTCGGGCGGATATGCCCGGAGAAGAGCTTCCACGAAGCGCTCGAGGCGGGAAAGCGTGCCGGGATTCCGATTCTGCTCGCCGGCTTCGTGTACCCCTACGAGGAGCACGAGCGCTACTTCCGGGAGAAGATCGTTCCCTCCCTGGACCGGGAGCGCCGGTTCATCGGACCTGTCGGATTTCACCGGAAGCGCCGGCTTCTCTCCGCCGCCCGCTGCCTGCTCGTCCCCAGCCGGGCTCCGGAGACCAGTTCCCTGGTCGCGATGGAGGCATTCGCGTGCGGCACTCCGGTCATCGCATTCCGCTCCGGGGCGCTGCCGGAGATCATCGATCATGGGGTCACGGGCTTCCTGGTCGGCGATGCGCAGGAGATGGCGGATGCGATCGGCCGGGTCGGAGAGCTCGATCCCGAAACCATCCGGCGCATCGCCCGCGAGCGGTTCTCGCTCGATCGGATGGTGAAGGAGTACTTCGATGTCTATCGGAAACTCTCCGGCTCGTAACCCGTCATCGCGGGCATCCCGGGGGTCCCGCCGGGACTCCCCGCCTCCGGAGGTCGAGGTTATCACTTCGGCCGGCGGTCTCGAGGAGATCCGGGAGGAATGGCAGCGGCTCCGGACAGCCGTTCCCGGTGCGACTCCGTTCCAGGATCCCGACTGGCTCATCCCGTGGTGGCGGCACATCGGGGAAGGCGAGCTCCTGACGCTCGCCGTCCGCCGTTCCGGCCGCCTGACCGGTCTCCTGCCGCTGTACCTCTACCGGCAGGCGGATCGCACGGCAGCGCGCCGGAGCGCGGTGGCGCGCCGGAGCGCGGTGGCGCGCCGGAGCGCGGTGGTCCGGCGGCTGTTCCCGCTCGGCATGGGCACGAGCGACTATCTCGACGTGCTGGCCGAGCCCGGCCGGGAGCGAGAAGTCCTCTCCGCGGCCTGTTCCCGGCTCGAAGCGCTGCGCGACCGCTGGGATGAATGGGAGTTCCCGCAGATCCCCTCCGGATCGCCGCTTCTCCGGTTCGCCGATCCCCCCGGCTGGAGCGGAGAAATCGACGAATCGATCCCGTGCCCGGTACTGGCCGTCCCGGCATCCGGAGACCTCCGGGACCTGCTGCCTTCGGCCATCCGTAGGAACCTGCGCGCAGACCGGCGCCGAGCCGAAGAAGCCGGGTCGGTGGGGATCGAAGAGGCGACCGGGCGGACGCTGGAGGAGCATTTCGACGCCCTGATCGAACTGCACCGCTCGCGCTGGCGGTCCCGGGGAGAGGAAGGGGTGCTGTCCCTCGATGCGGTCATCCGCGCGCACCGGGAAACCGTCCGCGGCCTGTTCCGCCGGGGAATGCTCCGGCTCCCCGTTCTCCGGATCGACGGACGGATCGTCGCGGCACTCTACGGATTGTCCGATCAGCGGGCGGACCGCCGAAGCTTCTATTATTACATCGGGGGATTCGATCCCGCCTTCCGGCAGATCAGTCCGGGAACTATCCTGATCGGTCATGTCGTCGAGGGGATGTCGGAAGCGGGCGGAGGAGACTTCGACTTTCTCCGAGGCCGGGAGCCGTACAAGTACCGCTGGGGAGCGGTCGACCGGCCGACGTACCGCCGCCGGTTCCGGCACACCTGAACCCGGAAGCGCAGGAAATACGGGAGAGGAGTATATGGAGGAATATGACCGCCGCACCGTCAGCCTGAACATCGTCATCCGGCCATGCCGGGAAGAGGATCTGCCGAGTCTGGAATGGTACGGCCTGTTCGGAGCGCACCGCGAGCTCATCGCGTCGATGTTCGAGCGGCATCTTCGGGGAGAGGCGATCATGCTGATCGTGGAAGCGAACGGCGTCGCCTCGGGGCAGGCATGGATCGATCTGGATCGGCTGCAGGCAGACGGAACGGCGTTTCTCTGGGCCGTTCGCATCTTTCCCTGCATCCAGAACCTCGGCCTCGGAGGCCGCCTGCTTCGCATCTGCGAGCAGCTGGTGCGGGATCGCGGATTCCGCCGGATCGAAGCCACCGTCGAGCAGAACAATCCCGGCGCGAAGCGGCTCTACGAACGCCTGGGCTACCGGGAGGAGGCGATCGTGACCACGGAGCACATGGTCTCCACCCCGGGCTGGCACGAGGAAGGAGAGACGACCCGGCAGTGGCTCCTTCGCAAGCGGCTCGCCCCGGGAGAGGGCGCCGCGTGATTCCCGCACGGCGCATCGGGATCCGATGGACGCTGGGCGAAGTGTCGGATCGCGGCTTCGAGGCGCTGCGGCTGTCCATCCTGGGCGCCTGGAACCTCTTCGGGCCGCAGGCAGCCGGTACCGTCTGCGTGAACACGATCAGCCCGGAAGAAGCCCGCATACGGACGGGAGCCGGGCTGCCCGAGAATATCCGGTGGATCGACGCGACCTCTCTCGTGCCGCCGTTCCTGGCGATGCGGTTCGGCCCGGAGATGGCGGAAGGGGTGGGCTGGAAGCTCGCTCCCATCCGGATCTATCCCGACCGGTTCGAGATTTCGCTGGACAACGACTGCATTCTCTGGGAGGTCCCGGAATCGATGGCGGAATGGATCGCGGCGGGACATCCGGGCCGGTGCCTGATGGCCGAGGATGTCCGGACCTCGTTCGGCCGGTTCGCCGACCTCTGCCCTCCCCGGCCGCTGAACGCCGGCATCCGCGGACTCCCTCCCGGGTTCCGACTCGAAGCCGCCCTGCGGGAAACGATCCGGAGAAAGGAGGCCGCGATCGGGGGGCGGATCCTTCTCTCGAGCGAGCTGGACGAACAGGGGCTGCAGGCGGCTGCGCTCTCCCTGCACGCCGAACTGCGGGCGGTTTCACTCGACGAGGTCACGGTCTGCTCTCCCTTCTGGCCCCATCAGCCCCGGCTCGGCCGCTGCGGGGCTCACTTCGTGGGACTGAACGCGGAGCACATCCCGTGGAACTACTACGACCGTCCCGCGGACGACTGGATGACCGAGCACTGGAACCGGTTCCGGCCTGAGATCGCCCGGCTGGTCGGGGCGGCCGACGCGGGCCGTAAGCGGCCGTCAGGCCGGGAATAGCGGAACAGGAGGTACTTTTCATGTCCACGTTCTACCTGATCCGTCACGCGGAGACCGTCGCCGGCCCCGCCCTTCGCGGGCGGACACCCGGCATCGGCCTGAGCCCCCGGGGACGCGGGCAGGCATCCCGGCTCGCGCGGACGCTTGCCGGCGTCCGGTTCGACCTGCTCTGCAGCAGTCCGCGGGAGCGGACCCGGGAAACGGCCGACTTCCTCGCCGGAGAGCGGAACCTTCCGGTTCGGATCGCAGCCGGTCTCGACGAGGTCGATTACGGCGGATGGACGGGGCGGGAGATCGAGGACCTGCAGGACGACGAAATGTGGCGGCAGTTCAACACCTTCCGCAGCGGCACCCGGATACCGGGGGGAGAATCGATGCCGGAAGTCCAGGTCCGGATGGTCCGGGCCCTCGAGTCGCTGCGGGAAGAGCTCCCGAACGGCACGATCGCCGTGGTCGGCCATGCGGACCCGCTCCGGGCCGCCGTCGCCTTCTACGCCGGAATCCCGCTCGATCTCATGCTCCGCATCGACCTGGACCATGCGTCCTTCTCCGTCGTCCACCTGCACGACTGGGGACCGCGGATCGCCTGCCTCAACGTTCGTCCGGACGGTCTCCCGGAGCGCTGACCCGCAGCCGGCACACCGGCTGCCGGTCCACACGCTCCCGGCATGCCTTGTCCATCCCCGCGATTCCCGGTACCATGCATTTCCATGAAACGGAAAATCGTTCCGGCGACAGCGGCGGCGATCGACCGGGCCGCGGCGATCATCCGGGAAGGCGGGCTGGTGGTGTTTCCGACCGAGACCGTCTACGGCCTCGGCGCCGACGCCCTGCAGCCGACCGCCGTTGCCCGGATATTCGAAGCGAAGCGCCGGCCGGCGTTCGACCCGCTGATCGTCCACATATCGGAGCTCCCCGAGCTCGAACCGCTCACGGCAGCCGTCGACGGGCGGGTTCGCCTCCTCGCCGCGCGCTTCTGGCCGGGTCCGCTCACCCTCGTGCTGCCGAAAACGGACCGGGTCCCCGATATCGTGACCTCCGGCCTCCCGTCCGTCGCGGTCCGCATGCCCTCCCACCCGACGGCTCGCGCGCTCATCGCGGCGGCCGGAACTCCGATCGCCGCCCCGAGCGCCAACCTCTTCGGGTCCCTGAGTCCTACCGATCCCGCCCATCTCGCCGGAGCGCTCCTGCAGAGCATCGACCTGGTGCTGGACGGCGGCAGATGTCCCGTGGGCGTGGAATCCACCGTGCTCTCCCTCACCGACCGCGAGCCCCGCATTCTCCGGTTCGGCGGCCTGCCGCGTTCCGACATCGAGGCGGTCATCGGTCCCGTCGCCGTGAATACCACGAGCTCTTCGAATCCGCAGTCTCCCGGGCAGGTCCCGAAGCATTACGCTCCCGGAACGCCCCTGGTGGTTCTCGGCAGCGCTCCCGTTCCGGCACCGGGGCTGAAGGTCGGCCTTCTCGCCCTCGCCCCCGATTCCGCACGCGACACCGAACCCTACGCCGTCGTCCGGTACCTGTCGCCCCGCGGGGACCTGCGGGAAGCCGCGTCGAATCTCTTCTCCGCGCTCCACGATCTCGATGCGATGGGACTCGACCTGATCGCCGCGGAACCGGTCGACGAGACCGGCCTGGGGGCTGCCATCATGGACCGGCTCCGGCGGGCGTCATACCGGGACTGATCAGATCCGGCAGGTCGACCCGGCCTTCAGCACGAGGGTTTCGGCGCCGAGCTCCCGCTGCATGCGCGCAAGGGTATGATCGCAGCTGTCGTGTGCGGAGAGAAAGATCCGCCGTGCTCCGGTACGGTTCAGTCCGGCGATCGCCGTACCGAGGTCGCCGTCGGAAATCCGTCTCCAGGGCGGAAGGCCAGTTCCCAGCACCCGCTGCAGCTGGATCCCGGCGCGGTTTCCCCGTCCGGCGGTGATCGGGAGATGCAGCCCGCCTCCGATCGCATGAATGCGCTCCCCGGATATCCTGCGCACCATGTCCAGAATCGGTTCGATGCCGGGATGACCGCAGCCCGTGAATACCGCCAGTCCCTTTCCGCGGATTCGCGCGACGAGCACCTGCTCCTCGGTCAGTCCCATGAAGAACAGGCTCCGTGCGAGCGGTCCGGTGGACGCAATGCCCGCGGAGAGCATCCGCGGCCGGTCGACTATCTCGCAGGCGAACCCGTCCGCTGCGGCGGGCGCCGGCAGATAACACGGCTGCCCGTCGGGGCCGCCCAGCTCCGCCGGTATGCGCACCCGACCGGTCCGGACGGCGGCAAGGCCGCCCATGTGATCGAGATGCAGGTGCGAGATCGCGAGGGCGTCGATCCCGGACAGCGAAATTCCGAGCCGTGCGGCGTTCCAGCCGAGAGCCGGGCGCTCGGGACCGAATCCGACGTCGAAGAGCAGCGCGCCCCGATCCGTGCGGAAGAGGTAGGAGACTCCCGCATCCCCGAGAAAACCTTCTTCGGTCTTCTCTTCGACCAGTACCGTCAGATCGAGAAACTCGAGCTCCGGGAGATCGATCGGCTCCGCTTCCGCGATCCGGCTGCGGTTCAGCCGCTCTGCAGCTTCCCGGTTCCGTTCGAACCGGCGGTTCTTCGAAAGGAGCACGGGAGTCAGAACCGGAGAGGCGGCGGCCAGGAAGGGCCACCACAGGGGCGAAATTCGGAAACTCATGTTCTTCATGTCCTTTTCCTTATGATGCCTCAGGCGACCGCCGAAGGCCGGCGACGCAGCAGAATGAGCGTCGTCCCGAGGATTCCCGCGACCGGCAGTCCGAAATCCTCGATGATGCCGAAGCTCGCTGCCGCCGAGAAACCGAGGAGCGACCAGAGCAGCGGAATGACGAACAGGTACCAGGGGACTCTCCGCTGTGACCAGAGCAGGATCCCGAAGGTGAAGATCGTTGTCGGACACGGTGCGACGCCGAACAGGGGCGCCTGCGGATAGCCGTGACCGGAAAGGTATCCGATGAGCGGATAGACGACGAGCGCGTAGAGCACGAACGCCCCGCCGGTCCAGTCCCGAGCGCCGCCGCGGAACCGCAGGGGCAGCCCGCCTCGGGCGAATGCGAACATGATCAGCAGCAGCCCCTGCACGATGAACAGCGCTCCGAACAGGTAGGCCGCCGGATTGATCCTGCTGAAGAAGCCGATGTGATAGACTCCGCCCATCCAGAGCCACAGAACGGCGAGCAGCAGGGCTGCGGGTCGCCCCGGTACCGTGCTCCGCCGCACCAGGACCAGTGCCGGAAGTGCGACGCCGACGAGATAGACGAGCGGAAGCACCGGCCAGATCGCCTGATTGTAGGCACTGAATACACCGAGAAACGCTTCCTGCGTGAATGGAACTTTCATGACACCTTCCTCCTTCTGCTATTCACTTGCTTTCCATGGAACCGGGATCCGCGCGAGGCGGGGATCAGCCGAGATCCTTCGCCGGAAAAAAGTCCCAGCGCTCCGTTTTCCGTGCCGCTTCCGCAAGATCCCGGAGAACCGCCCGTTCGGCGAGCTTTTCGTACAGATTGTGCCGGACCATCATCTTCGCATTGAACGGCATATGCGGGTTTCTCATGAGCTCCCGATGCTGATTCCTCGCCCGTTCGATTTCCCGATCGAGCCGCCGAATCTTTTCGTCCAGAACCCCGAGCGTTTCCTCCTTCGGAAGATGGCAGATGAACAGCATCGCAATATCGAGAGATTCCGCCTTCGAATCCTCGGCGTTGAAATAGCCCATGAGCGTCCGGCGCAGCACCTCGCGCCCCTTATCCGTGATCGAGTAGACGGTCTTCTCGGGCATGTTGCCCTCACGCAGCGGCGTTCCATCGAGAAGTCCCTGCTTATGCAGGTTTTTCACCGCCAGATATACCGACGAATCGGAAATGGGATACCATCTTCGAATGTTCACCTTCTCGAGCACCTTGATCATCTCGTAAGGTCCTGCAGGCCGTTCGGCGGCAAGCGCGAGCACCATCGAAGCCGTTCGTGAGATTTTCACTATAGCCTCCACTACTTTTGTATTACATTAGTTTATATGTACAATACTATTGCAATGATGTCAAGCTGTACTACTTTATATTTGAAGCAGTTCATGGCTAAACAGGATCGGAGGGCCGCATTCCATCTGATTTCGATAGTCAAATAGACGATAATCTGATAGATTCCATCCGGGGGATGTCATCTCCTGGTTGCACCCGCGGCATCGGTTCCTGCACCTCTCGATCCCCTGCCGCCGGGCTATCCGGCGGAGAATCCCTGTTTCAGGATTGACGAGGATCCCTGTCCATGAGAAAGATATTCGTTTCCGCCGTTCTTCTCGCAGCAGTCGCCCTTCCGTCCTGGCCGCAGTCGGCTCTGCCGGCGGCAGGGGAGCGCGGCCTCCTTTCGGAGAATGCGACGGTTTCCCTCATCACCATCCTTCCCGGCGATGCACTCTACTCCGCTTTCGGCCACTCGGCGATCCGCATCGAAGATCCCGTAAACGGAGTGGATCTCCTGTTCAACTACGGGCAGTCGGAAGTACCCTTCGACGCTGCGTTCGTGCCCCGATTTCTGGGGGGGTCGATGCGGTTCATTCTCGGGGTGAGCGGCACGGCGCGGGCGTTCGCCTTCTACCGGAACGTCGAGGACCGGACGATTCTCAGCCAGGAGCTCAACCTCGGTGCCGACGGAAACCGGGAACTGTACCGTCTGCTCACCGAAAACGCACTCCCGCAGAACCGCGGGTACATCTACGATTTTTTCGCCGACAACTGCTCGACCCGCATCAGGGACCTTCTTCCGGAAGTGCTCGGCGATGACTTCACGCTCGTTCTCGAGGGTGAGGAACCGCACTCCTACCGCGACGAGATTGCTCCATACCTGCGAGCGAAACCGTACCTGGCCGCAGGGATCGACCTTCTTCTCGGTCCCCGCACGGACCGTATGCTGGACGGACGGGAGATGCTGTTCCTGCCGGATCGACTCATGGCGGCCGTCGCCGGCGCGACGATCCGGACCGGGGAAGCCGGCACGGTCCCGCTGTCCGGTCCGACGGTAATGCTGTACGGGAGTTCCCGGAGCTCGCAGGAGAAAAGCTCCCGCGCTCCCCTCCTGCCGCTCTGGGCCGTTCCCGTACTCGCCGCCGCGCTGACGTTCGCCCGGGGACGATTCCGGCGGATCCGCATCGTTTTCGATGCAGTACTGTTCGGTTCCGCAGGTCTCGTCGGATCGATCCTCCTGTTCCTGTGGCTCTTTTCGGGATACGAGGTGACCGCATTCAACCTGAACCTGTTCTGGGCCTGGCCGACGCATCTCGCTGCCGCGGTTCTGCAGCTCGTGCGGCCGCCGGCGGGAACTCGCGAGGGGCGGTTGAGGGGACTGCTGCGCATGTACGGAATCGCGGCGGCGGCTGCGGCGGCCCTGTTCCTGGTCCTGCATCCCCTGCTCCCCCAGAATATCCCATCCGCGGTGGTGCCCCTGCTGCTCGCGATCATCCTCCGGGGCGTCGATCCCGTCCTGCGAGGAGATCGCATCGATCCCCGAGGACAAGTCCGCGATCATCGGGACGGGCGGAGTCTCACTCGAAGTAAACGGACAGGAGCGTGAACAGGGCGAAGCCGGCGATGAAGGCGACGGTGGCAAGCCGGGCATCCTCGCCCTCGTGCGCCTGGGGGACGATTTCCTCCACCGTGACCGTCACGAGGAGTCCGGCGGAGAACGCGAGCAGCGCGAGCTTGTAGATCTCCGCCTGCCCGCGGACGAGCCAGAACCCGATGGTCGCGCCGAACAGCACCGGGACGGCGAACAGCAGCGAGAAGAGCATTCTCCTGCGGCGGCTGAAACCGCGGCTGCGGAAGACGGCGATGGTCGCGAATCCTTCGGGGATGTCGGCGGTAACCTGGCCGAGTGCAAGAAAGAGACCCAGGCCGAGCGAGATGGTGGACGCGGTCCCGATCATCAGTCCGTCGCTGAAAAGATCCACCGCGACGCCGAAGAACACCGCCCACGCCGAACGCGCCCCGTGCGATCCCGCCTCCGCCCGCTCCTGGGCAAGATCGGCGATCCGGTCGATCAGAATGTACGCTCCGCCGCCTGCCACGAACGCGAGAACCGCGACCCAGGGGGGTTCCGCCCGCAGCGCCTCGGGCATGAGCTCCATGCCGACCACCGCGAGGATGATGCCGGTCGCACCGTGAAGAGCGATACTGAGGACTTTCCGTGAAACGGTGACCGCTTCTGCGAGCAGGCCGCCCGCCATGTTGCCGAGTGCCGGCAGAGCCGCGAGAACCAGAACGCTGAGATACTCCTGCACGATATCTCCTTACCTCCGCCGGTCGTTCCCCGGAAAAAACTACTGCCGTACCACCCTGCCGTCCAACCTTCTCACGGTCGCGCCCCGGTGTCGAACCGCCCGACAAAGGATCTCTGAATCGTGCCGGACCATCCTCGATTCCTCCCGATTGCCTGCGATCCCCGAACTCGAGTACTTTCAGGGAAGATACAGGAAGTGCAGATGAGTGACATGAATCCCGTCCTGCTCGCGTTTCTCGCCGGCACCCTCGGCGGACCGATCGGTGGTCTGGCGGCGTGGATTGTCGGCATCACGATCCTGCGAAAGCTGAAGGGACCGGTCCGCGGATCGCTGCTCGCCTTCTCGGGCGGGTTCATCATCAGCGTGGCGTTCCTCGAGCTGCTCGAACGGGCCATCGGCGAGAGCGGGATCGGCTGGAACCTTGCGGCGGTGGTGGGCGGTCTCGCCGCCGGGGCGGCCGTGCGGGGCTTCACGACCGCGGCGATCGGGCACGCCCATCCGACCGCCGAGGGAGACGAACAGGAGTATCGGGGGAACCAGGCCCGGAAAATCGCCCAGAGCCTCGCGGTTGTCAACATCGTCGAGGGGCTCACGATCGGGATCGGTTTCGCCGTCGGGACCCGGCTCGGGGTCGTGCTCGCAGCGGTGATGATCTTCGAGAACTTCACCGAGGGCCTTTCGGTCAGTGTCGAGCTCGCTCAGGGAGAGCACAGCGGTCGACGCATCTTCCTTCTGACCACCCTCCCCACCCTGACGCTCGGCATCGGGGCCGCAGCCGGCGCCTGGCTCGGCGGGCTCTCTCAGATGGTTCTGACCGGTCTGCTCGGTGCGGGAGCGGGCATCATGCTCTACGTGGTTATCGACGACGTGGTGTACGATGCACACATGCTCGGCGCGGGTGCGATCACCACAGTTCCGATGATCGCCGGAACGATCGCCGGCATCATCGTCACCGCGATCTGAACTGCGATCCGAACGGTCGCCCCCGTGCCGCCGTCACTCACTGATCGCTACGATCTTCTTCACGATGTCGAGCCAGAGGTCGGTCTGCCGGATGTCCGAAAAGCCCGCCGCCCGCAGGTTTTCGATGGTCCGCCGGTTGATGTTCGCCCCGTAGATGTGCAGAGGAATCGGGTTGAGCGCGTCCATTACCGGTCCGAGAACCGGCCGGCAGCTCCGGACATGCTCTAGCATCACCAGCTTTCCTCCCGGAACGAGCACTCTCCGGATCTCCTCGAGCCCGCGCACCGGGTCGGGAACCGAACAGAAGACGCAGGAGGTGAGCACCGTATCGAAGGAGGCGTCGGGAAACTCGAGGTGCTCCGCATCCATGACCCGCAGCTCGATGTCTTCCCGCCCCGACTGCTCGAGCCGGGCATGTGCCTTTTCGATCATCTTCGGGCTGAAGTCGATCGCCGTCACCCGGAGGCCTTCGGGATAGTACGGGAGATTCTTTCCGGTCCCGGTCCCGACCTCCAGCACGCGGCCGGATACCTCGTCCATGATCTGTTCCCGCCAGGGCGCGAACATCCCCTCCATCCCCCGCTCCATCCGATCGTACATTCCCGCGATCCGGTCGTATCGTCGCCTGATCGTATCGGTGTTCTCCGCCATACTTACAGGATACCGCTTTCTCCGTCCGGACGGCTTCCCGGCAGTTCCGCACTCTTTCGTCTTCCGGGCCGGCCGGCGTTGACGGCGAAAGCACGGCGGAGGTAGGTTTTATGCACAAGGACAGTATTCCGTGGATTTCGACAAAATCCACCAGGAGGAAACATGATGAAGCCAGGATATATCGCCTTGGCAGCCGTGCTGGTGGGACGACGAGGCGGAAGATGACGACTGAACGGAGCAGGCCCGGTAGCACGGGGCGCCCGGATCGGGAGCGGAAGTCATGAGCCGTATCGGCACTGGTGCGATCATCTTCATCCTGTCGCTGATCCCCGCGCTCGCCCCGGGTCAGGACGCGGAACCGGGGCACGCCCGTTCTCCCGATGCCGTCGTGTCGGAGATCCGGCAGGAACTGGGCATCGGACCGGAGGAGCGGGTCGACCCCTCCCGCGTGCCGCCGGGTCTCCTCGAGGAGCTCGGCGACGCGGTGATGGGCGTGATGATCGGCGACGAGGATCGGCACGAATGGATGGACCGGCGGATGGGCGGCGAGGGATCCGAGCGGCTCGCCTCGATTCACCGCTCGATCGGCTACCGGTTTCTCGCCGAAGGCGAACGGATCGATGAAGACTGGTACGGTCCCGGCATGATGGGATGGGGAGGTCATATGGGAGGCTGGATGCACGACGGATGGTGGGGAACCCGCGGATGGGGTTCCTGGGGATGGGCGGGTCCCGTCCTGATGATCGGGTTCTGGATTCTGGTGATCGCCGGAATCGTGCTGCTCGTCCGCTGGATGGTCCGACAGGGGCACACCTCCGGGGGCGGAGGAGGCCGGGAGAACACGGCCCTGGATATCCTGAAACAGCGGTATGCGCGAGGCGAAC
Organism: uncultured Spirochaetota bacterium; assembly: GCA_963728215.1. Classification (GTDB taxonomy): domain Bacteria; phylum Spirochaetota; class Spirochaetia; order CAVSJD01; family CAVSJD01; genus CAVSJD01. Next base: position 106,393 of record CAVSJD010000002.1, read on the forward strand.
TGACCGAGGAAGAGTATCGGCGCATCAGGAAGGATCTGGAGGAAGACGACCGGAAGCGGGGGTACGGCTGAACGGCGACATCCCCGCCCCGGCGGTGCTATCCTCCTCCCTGCCGGTTCAATCCGGCAGGGCGAACACGTACATGGTGTTGTCCGTGGGCAGATCCTCGAGACCGGGCGTACCCATCAGATCGTACCCGGCAACCCAGCCTCCCCAGCCGTTCGCGAACGCGATGTACTCCTTCCCGTCCACCTCGTAGACGACCGGGGCGCTGTGCCAACCCGACGGGGCACGGAAACTCCAGAGCTCTTTCCCGTCGTCGGCGTCGAGAATCAGCATCTTCTGGTCCGGCGTGCCGGTTATAACCAGGCCGCTCGCCGTGCAGGTTACCCCCGCTACCACGGGGAACCGCGTCCGGCGATCCCAGGCGATCCGTTTCTTTTCGACGTCGATGGCGGCGACGTGACCGTAGGCTTCCATGGGAACCGGCGCGGAGACGCCGCCCCAGTAGAGGAGCCCCGGAAGGAACTCCTGCTCGATCACCTTGTGCCGGTGTCCGTTTTCGATGCAGGGAACGAACATCCGCTTCGTGCGGGGATCGTAGGCAACCGGCACCCATTCCTTGCCGCCCGCCGCTCCCGGATACACGGTCGTCCAGCGGTCCTTCACCGGATACTTGCTCTCGTCGACGATCGCTTTCCCGTCCGGCCCGACATTTCCCCAGGTGATCTGATGAGAGAACGGGATCGCGTAGATGAACTCACCGCTCTTCCGGTCGATAACGTAGAAGTAGCCGTTCTTGCTCGCGAACATCACCACGTTCCGCAGTCGTCCGTCGATCGTGATGTCGTCGATGATCGGTTCCACGATATTGTCCAGATCCCAGACGTCGTGCGGGATGGTCTGGAAGTACCACTTGAGCCGACCCGTGTTCACATCGAGCGCCACGGTACACTCGGTGAAGAGGTTCGCACCGGTCCGTTCCGAGCCCGCGAGATCCGGCCCCGGGTTGCCGATGCCGACAAAAATGGTCTGCGTCCCGGGCTCGTAGGTGCAGGTCATCCAGGACGGCCCGCCGCCGGTCTTCCAGGACTCGCCCTCCCAGGTATCGTGCCCCGGCTCTCCGGGTCCGGGAACGGTGTTGAACCGCCAGATCCGCTTCCCCGTCCGGATGTCGTATGCATCGACGAATCCCCGCACCCCGAAGTCTCCGCCCGAGATTCCGACGATAACCTTTTCTCCGATTATCTGGGGAGCCATCGTCTCGCTGTACCCCTGCGCCGGATCCGCCAGGACGGTATCCCACACAAGCTTTCCGCTCCGGGCATCGAGTGCTACGAGATGGGCGTCCAGCGTCGCCATGATCACCTTTCCGTCACCCACGCCGACACCCCGGTTCACCGCTCCGCAGCAGAGCGGCAGGGACGGATTTTCGGTCCGCCATACGAAATGCCAGTAGATATCTCCCGTCGCGGCGTTCACCGCGTAGAGGTGGTTCCACGGTGTCGAGAAGTACATCACCCCGTCCACCACGATGGGAGACGCCTCGAACGCATCATGAAGCCCGGTCGAGAGGGTCCACACCGGCCGGAGCCGCTGCACGTTCTCCTTCGAGATCTGCTCGAGCGGGCTGAACCGCCAGGCCCGGTAGCTCCTTCCGTACAGCGGCCAGTCCGCACCGTCGTCGTCCGCTTCGCCGGCCCGGAGCTGCCGCTCGGAGAGATCGGCAGGCAGGTCCGGGGCCTGGGCAAACAGGCCCGGTACAATCGCCAGCAGCCCGATCGCGGCGATCAGGCAGGTCAGTCCGGTTCGTGTCGCGTCTCCTTTCATCGATGTCCCTCCTCTCCGTTCTCCTCGTCCTCATGATGCAGCAGCGGATCAGGCTGACCGCCCCGATGCCGCAGCCAGGTGATCACCGCCCATCGCCGGTCTTCGCTGAGCTGCTCGTGTCCCGGCATCAGCTTGCCCGGCACTCCTTTCTCGATGATCGTGAACACTGCCGTATCCGAGCCGCCGCCGTAGCGCCACTCCCGGTCGACGAGCCTCGGGGCGAGGAAGCTCCCGATCGCATCCGCCCCGTGACAGGCGACGCAGAAAAGGTTGTAGGTGCTCTCTCCTCTCGAGATCGCATCCTGATCGTCCCGGGCGAACGGATTGCTGAGTCGAACTATCTGACCGTCCGGGACGGGAATCGTGTCAGAGGACTTCGGATCGTAGAACGCATGGACGTACTCTGCCAGGGCCTGGATGGCGAAATCGGGGAACTTGTCCTGCTGGGCCGGCATGAAGGTTCCGGGACGGCCGTGCTTCGTGATATAAAACAGGCGCCCCGTTTCGGAGCTGCGGGCGGTGAAGTTCGTGGGTTTCGGCCAGACCTTTTCTTCGTCAGCCCAGTATCCGTCGCCCTTTCCCGTCTCTCCGTGACATCCGAAGCAGGCAGTCTGGTACAGCGCCGATCCCAGTGCCGCGCTGGCATTCTCCTCTCCCGCTCTCCACGGGAACCCCCATTCCCGTTCGGTCGAGCGCGGCTGCGCCTCGATGTACTGCATGACCGATGCGATCCGTTGATCGGGAAGGTCGAAGTCGGGCATGGGTGTTCCGGGAACTCCGTTCCTGATGATCGACACCATCATCGGCCGGGTATTCCGAACCAGCGTAAGGTTCGCGGGCGGCGGGATGAACGACGTGTGCATCGGGCCGTCGCCCTGTGCATCTTCGTCGTGGCACTTCGCGCAGGTCGATTGAAAAGTATCCCGTCCTTCCTGCGGTGCCTGCATGCTGTCCTGCACGAACCCCATCCTGACGGGGATACTCAGAAGCAGGATGCAACCCAGCAGGAACAGCAGGTATCTTCCGGTACTGAAAAGACTCCTCGGACCTCCTTCCATGGCTCACCTCCGTATTTCATGTTCAACCTTGTTCTATTGACAGGGGAAAGCCATACACCGAAGGGATCAAATTCGACAATCCGACCGGGTTATTCAAACTTTCAGGACGAAATGGTTCGCCGCACGGTTTTGCCTTCTTCCCTTCCTGGTCAGTACATTGAATTTAATCCTATTGAATCTGACCAGGAGGTGTTGAAATGAAACGAGTAATGCTTCTCATGTTTTCCCTGATGCTGGTTCTTGCCATGGGCGCCGCAGCCCAGGAGCAGGATGTCGAGCAGGCGGGAGATAATGTCGAACAGGCTGCAGAGGAAACGGGTCAGGCTGCGGAAGGTGCAGCCGAAGAAGCCGGACAGGCTGTCGAAGAGACCGCACAGGACATCGAAACCGGAATGCCCGACGAGCAGGTAAGCCTGAGCGCGATCCGCATGGATACGCTGCGTGACTTCGAGATGGTGACCCGGGATGGAGACGAATTCGGCTCCATCGAAGACGTGGTCATCAAACGGGACGGCAGCATCCAGTACCTGGTGGTGCAGCTCACCGGCGATGCACTCGGCTACGGATGGGGATACGAGCAGTACCTGATACCGCCCCAGGCGATCGCCCTCGATGCCGAGGATGAGAATCTCGTCATGAAGGACGTGGCCCTCGAAGATCTGAAGGACTATCCCGGCATCGAGCCCGGCTATTTCGGAGGCGAATGGGGCTATGCAGATGGCTGGGACAACGACTACGCCGGCTGGTGGGGTGCCGGATACGGCTACGATATGAACACGGCCATGGACGATGAATGGGGATTCGCCGGATTCGAAGGCGACCGGACCGCAATTCTCGGTTCGGAGCTGAACGATTTCGACTTCGTGAGCCCCGACGGAGAGGATCTCGGTGATGCGGAGGGAGCGATGCTCGACCTCGAGAACCATCGCGTCAGCTACATTGCCTTGAGTGCCGGAGGAGTTCTCGGGATCGGGGACACCAATATCGCCGTTCCGCTGAAGGCGATCACGTTCAATGCCGCCGATGAGGAACTCGTGATCGACCTTTCCGAGGAAGCCATCGAGAACGTGGAAGGATTCGAAGAGGGGGATGCCTGGCCGGCCGGTCCGGACCAGACCCTGTTCGAGCAGCAGTAACATCGTCCGGCTGTCCGGACATGACTCTTCAGCGAGCCGCTTCTCTCCTGAAACAGGGAGGGAGCGGCTCTTCCATTCGGTCGTCGTTTTGACCTCCGGGAAGGACTTTCGTATTTTGAATTTACCAATACTTAAAGGAATCCGGAGGCGATATGACCAGAAAGAATATATTCCTGAAGAAACATCCTGCGGTCCACCTGGGGATTCCGGCCGTTTCCAGGGACGGGGAGCGGATCGGAAGAGTCGTGGAGTTCGGAAAGAAGAACCTCACGGTGGAACGGGGGATTCTTTTTCCCCGCGAGTACACGTTCAGCTACGATGAGATTGTCGGAGAAGGAAAGAACGAACTGATCATCGACCGGAAACAGCCGGGAAACGGTACGGACGGAAAGCAGAGAAGGAAAGATGAGGCACACGTTCGGCTGCACGAGGAGCAGATCGAAGTGCGAAAGGTCCCGCGAAAGAAAGGCGAGGTCAGTGTGAAACGGGTCGTTACGACCGAGGTCCGGCAGCTGGAAGTACCGGTTATCCGGGAGGAGATCATCATCGAGCGAAAACCCGTAGCCGGACGGGAAAACGATTCCGCAGACGAAGCGTTCCGGGAGGAGACGATCCGGATCCCGGTAATGGAGGAAGAGATCGAGGTCATCAAACGTCCCGTCCAGCGGGAGCGCGTGGACATCCGTAAGGAACGACACACCGAAATCCGGACCGTCAGCGGCGAGATTCGCCGGGAAGATGTCGAGATCGAGAAGGACGACGATTTCGGGACCGGAAACGCGTAACCATGCCCGATCCCCGCGATAACGAGCGTATTCCTCCCGGGACTTTACAATGCGGGGGGAATGTGCTACTATATATTATTATTATTATATAGGAGCGATTAATGGCCGAGCATTTGACCACGGAACAGTTCAAGCAGAAAGTATTCGACTACGAGAAGAGCAGTGAATGGAAATATGAAGGGGATCTCCCCGCGATCATCGATTTTTACGCCGACTGGTGCATGCCGTGCAAGATGGTCGCTCCGATCCTGGAGGAACTCTCCTCGGAGTACGAGGGGAAAATGCATGTCTACAAGGTGAACACCGAAGAGGAGCAGGAGCTCGCCGGTGCATTCGGAATCCAGAGCATCCCTTCCATCCTGTTCATTCCCCTCGAAGGACAGCCGCAGATGGCGATGGGAGCGCTCCCGAAGGAGAGTTTTGTCTCCGCGATGCGGGATGTACTGAAAGTGGAGTGACCGGCCGGAAGCGATCCGATCCGCCGCGCCCCGCGGCATCGGAATGCGTTTCCAGCCCACCGGACCCGACGCCGCCCGACCGGGCGGCCCGACGGGCCGTTTTCGTGCTCCCCGGGCCGCTCTCTCCTTCCCGCTTCCCGCCGGCCTCTTGGCTTCCGGGTGGAATTCGGCTATACTGGAAGCATATGAAGTCCACTCCGACGTGAGTCCGCATTCCCATCCGACGAACGCTGTCAGAAATCCTATATGCAGGAAACAAATCGATGAATCTTACCCAGGAAATAGAGAAACGGCGAACCTTCGCCATCATAAGCCACCCCGATGCCGGCAAAACCACCCTCACCGAGAAGCTGCTGCTTTTCGGGGGCGGAATCCGTGAAGCGGGAGCAGTCAAGTCGAACAAGATCCGCAAGACGACCACCTCGGACTTCCTCGAGATCGAACGCCAGAGGGGTATTTCGGTAGCCACCGCGGTGATGAGCTTCGAATACGACGGACGGCTCATCAACATTCTCGACACCCCGGGACATAAGGACTTCGCCGAGGACACGTATCGAACGCTCACCGCGGTCGACAGCGTCATACTCGTGATCGACTGCGTCAAGGGCGTCGAGGAACAGACCGAAAAGCTCATGCAGGTCTGCCGGATGCGGAGCACTCCGGTCATCATTTTCGTGAACAAGCTCGACCGCGAAGGGAAACCTCCCATGGAGCTCATGGATGAGCTCGAGGAGAAACTGAATATCCGCGTCCGGCCGCTGACCTGGCCGATCGGAATGGGTTCGCGTTTCAAGGGCGTTTACAACCTGCACGACCGGAATCTCTATCTCTTCAATCCCGGGAAAACCGTGATCGAGAAGGAGCGCATGCTCATCGACGATCTCGAGGATCCCCGGCTCGAGCGGGAAGTCGGAAGCGGGGCCGCCCAGCTTCGCGAAGACGTGGAGCTGATCGAAGGCGTCTACGAGCCGTTCACACCCGATGCCTACCGGGGGGAGAGGTCGCGCCGGTCTTCTTCGGCAGCGCGCTGAACAACTTCGGCGTGCGGGAGCTTCTCGAGACGTTCCTGAGGATCGCACCTCCGCCGGTCCCGCGGGAAGCGGACATCCGCGCGGTCGATCCCGAAGAGGAGATCTTCAGCGGCTTCGTCTTCAAGATCCATGCGAATCTCGACCCGCGGCACCGCGACCGGATCGCGTTCCTGCGTGTCTGCTCCGGCCGCTTCGAGCGGGACAAGGCGTTCCGCCATGTGCGGCTCGGGAAGAACCTGCGATTCTCCACACCCTACAGCTTCATGGCGCAGCAGAAAAGCATCATCGACGAGGCATTCCCCGGCGACGTGGTCGGCCTCTACGATCGCGGAGACCTGAAGATCGGCGATACCCTCACCGAGGGTGAGGATTTCACGTACCGCGGAATCCCGAGCTTCTCGCCCGAGATCTTCAAGGAGGTCATCAGCACCGATCCCATCCGGGGAAAGCAGCTCGACAAGGGGCTTCAGCACCTGACCGAGGAAGGGCTCGCCCAGCTCTTCATCCAGCACCAGGGCCGACGCAAAATCGTGGGAACCGTCGGAGCGCTCCAGTTCGACGTCATCCAGCACCGCCTCGAGCACGAGTACGGCGCCGCCTGCCGCTTCGAGGCGCTCCCCTACACCCGCGCCTGCTGGCTCACCTCCGACGATCCGGCCGACCTGCGGCAGTTCATCCGGATCCGGGATCCGCAGATCGCCTACGACAAGGACGAACGGCCGGTTTACTTCGCGGACTCGGAGTGGATGCTCCGAAACATGATCGAACGGAACCCGAAGATCCGCTTCCACTTCACCTCGGAACTCGACCGGCAGGAGTCGCTCCTCGCCACGCCGAGCCCGCGGTAGCGGGGCGGGGCCGGGCAACGCGAGCGCGGGCCCGCCTTCGCGCGGGTCGGTACCGGCGGGAGCCGTGACGTACGAAACGACGGATTCTTCGATAGGGATCCGGAAGGAGAAATCATGTTACTTGTCAACACCGATCACATTCAGGGAAAAGAACTCGAAACGCTCGCGCTCGTGAAGGGCTCGACCATCCAGTCGAAACATCTCGGAAAGGACATCATGAACGGCCTCAAGACGCTGATCGGCGGGGAGCTCACCTCCTATGTCCGCATGGTCGAAGAAGCCCGCGAGCTCGCTACCGCCAGAATGACGGCGGAAGCGGAAAAGCTCGGGGCTGACGCCGTGGTGAACATCCGGTTCGCGACGACCAGCGTAATGCAGGGGGCCGCGGAAATCCTGGTGTACGGAACGGCGGTGAAATTCCGGGGGTGATGGAAACCGGCAGGCGCGGTTCCGCCGGCTGTTTCCGGGCAGGCTCCGGCCGCCATCCGGCGTTACGGACCGGCGCCCGCTACGGAACCCGCTTCTTCGCTCCCCGGGCCCGCAGCAGTCGGTCGAGCTCGTTCCCGGAAGAAAGGGCGTACATTCGCGATCGTGCAGAACCGGAACTGATCCTGGACCACTTCCATGGAGATCCGCCCCTCGATGCTCCGATAGATGTTCCGGGTAAAGATGCCTTCGATGGCTTCCCGGAGCTCCCGAAAAATCCGCGGATCCTGAACGAACGGACCGATGAAGAAAAGGCGATCCGGAAACAGAAGCTTCGAATAGGTTGGCAAGGCTGATCTTGACAGTCTCGAGCGCGTACCGGAAATCCGGATCCTCGAGAATGTCCGTCTCCCGCATCACCTCCAGGACCTGATGGACAGTTTTCCTGCATGTCCGGATGTTTCTTCCGGAATACGGGTACCAGCGCCCAGATTGCCGCGACCGACTCAAGGCAGCCCCGGTGTCCGCATCGGCAGATCCGTTCCGGGTCCGGATCCACGAAGCGTGTGTCCCACATCCGCGAATTTTCCGAATCGCGAACTGACGATCTTCCCCTCGTTTGCGAACGCAACCCCTATTCCCGTCCCCCAGTGGACAACATCGAGTTGCCCGTACGGTAATCCGGATCGCGCATAAGCAGGTATTCCAGCTCGGTAATCCAGCCATGGCTTCAGCAGGATGGGCGCTCCGATCCGCTCCTCGATACTTCGCAGATCCACGTTCTTGATGCAGGGCCACCGGATCGCTTCCACCCAGACCATCCGTTCCGCGTCGACCGTTCCGACGAGTGACACCCCTGCCCCGATCAGCTCGGAACCCGCGGGCACCCGGTACATCAGGAAGCCCAGGATAGACTCCATGGCCGAAAGGAATTCTGTTGTTCCCTGCCTCGACCGACAGGTTGCACGAGGTCTCGGCCAGCGTGTTTCGGCGAGGTCGACCAGCGAGCCGATCAGCCGGAAATCCTCGGGGTAGATCGAGATGCAGACGAACCGGGCGGCATCGATCGTGAGCATCTGGACCGGTCTGCGCCGCATGCCGTTCGGTTTCGTCCTGCTTTCCTCGACCAGGGCGTCGTCCATCAGTTCCTGCACCAGATCCGACACCGTTGTCGCCCGCATCCGCAGGCGTCGAGCGATCTGCAGACGGGAAATGGAGGGATGGGAGCTGATCTCCTCGTAGATGGCCTTCTTCTTCCGATCAAGACTGGCTCGTCATCCGTCACCCTTTCTGTTCGGTTCGATCCACCACAATTTATTATCGCACATTGATAAGAAATTTCGACACCTCGGAAAAGTCGTGGTACGATTTTTTATCAATCATCGATAATAAATAGGGGGTTCAATCATAATGCCAGCGTCCGAACGCCGCCCGAATATCGTTCTCATCATCACCGATCAGCAGCGGTATGATACGATCCGGGCGCTCGGTTATCCCTGGATGGATACGCCGAATCTCGATCGCCTCGTCGACGAAGGGGTGAGCTTCACAAATCACTTCGTGACGGCCGCATCCTGCTCCCCCTCGAGGGCCAGCTTCTTCACGGGCTACTATCCCCACACCACCGGCATCTACCAGAACGCGGACGTCTGGAAGCATTCCTGGGTTGAGAATCTCGCGGATGCCGGCTACCACTGCGTCAATATCGGGAAGATGCACACCTACCCCTACGAGACGCCCCTCGGATTCCACGAACGGTTCGTTGTGGAGAACAAGGACAGGTACCTCGAGGGACGGTGGTTTTTCGACCGCTGGGACATGGCCTTCCAGGCCCATGGTTTGGTGAAGCAGCAGCGGGAACTGTACCGCAAGCTGCCGGATTACCGGGATCTGTCTCGGCGCATTCGAATGGAAAATGCCCGGAGCACCTCCACTCGGACTTCTTCGTCGGGAACATGGCGAACTGGTGGCTCGAGACGAAACCGAAAATGGACAAGCCGTTCTTCCTGCAGATCGGGTTCCCCGGGGTCCTCATCCTCCCTACGATCCGCCGCAACGCTACGCCGAACCGTATCTCGAGAAGGACTTCCCCATGCCCGTCGTGACGGAAGAGGAAAAAGCTGCTGAGCCCCCTGCGCAGAGAAATGCTGCGACAGGAGAATATCGACGTCGACGACGACTCGATCGTCTGGAAGGCAAAACCCCGGCGAGGAAGAGCTCCGGCGCATGCGGGCCCACTACTACGCCAACGTGACCATGATCGACGAGAAGATCGGGGACATCATCAGGATGCTGGAGAAGTAGGGCTATCTCGACGACACGATCATCGTTTTCACCTCCGACGACGGAGACTGCATGGGAGATCACGGGCACATCGAGAAGTGGGTCATGTACGACCAGATCACCCATATGCCCATGATCGCATGGGGTCCGAAGTTTTTCAAGGGCGGCAGGAAGGTGAATGAGCTGTGCCAGCAGTTCGACATCGTGCCTGCACTGTTCGAGCTGGCCGGCGTGAAGGTTCCCGAAGGTTGGGAAGCCCGGTCGCTGCTCCCCTTCCTGCAGGGGGATCGGAATGCACGGGGTCGGGATTACGTCTTCTCGGAACAGTGCAAGGATCCGACGCTGCAGGGTACCGAGTTCATGACCATGGTGAGAGGCCGGGAGTGGAAGCTGGTTCACTACCTGGGAGAGAACCAGGAAGGAGAGCTCTACGACCTCCGGAACGATCCGGAGGAACGGAAGAATCTCTGGAACGATGTCGCGTACCGGGAGAAGAAGCAGGAACTCCTGAACGTCCTGCTAACCTGGCGTATCCGGAGCGATATCGAGACTGAACCTTTTTCTCGAGCATGGAGGTAACGGAATTAGGGCTTCGATCCGCTTACGCGGATACGTACAATAGGAGGTTGCATATGAGAGGAAAACGAATCGCGGTGATCATCGCCGCCGTCCTGCTCGCGCTCACGGTCATGTCCGTCGGCGCGGAGGGATCGAAAGAGGCTGCCCAGAACGAGTTGAAGTTCCCGACCAAACCGCTCCGGGTCCTGCTGCCGTGGGCGGCGGGCGGCAGCTCCGACGTCATGCTCCGGGCCATGGCGGAGCTCTCACCCAAGTACTTCGGACAGCCGATGATCATCGTTAACCGCGACGGTGCCGGCGGGACCATCGGGGCCGCGGAATTCGTGAAGGCCGAACCGGACGGTTACAACATCGCCATGCTGGCGATCGGGCTCTTCACAACGCAGCCGTTCATGCGTGACGTCCAGTACACGCTCGACGACTTCGAAGGAATCATCGGACTCTCCTACGAGCCGATCATCATGGTCGTCCACAAGGATTCGCCCTACAACAGCATCGAGGACCTGGTAGCGGATGCGAAGAAGTCGGGCAAGAGCTTCAAGTACGGCTCCTCGGGAACCGGCAGCCTGCCTCATCTTTCTCAGGCCGCTTTCTTTGGAATGGCCGGTATCAAGGCTGACGTAGTCGCGTTCGCAGGCGGCGGGCCCACCGTAACAGCGCTCCTCGGGAAGCACGTCGACGTTGCAGCTGCACATCCGACCGAAATCCTCCCCTTCGTCCAGGACGGCCAGCTGAAGATGCTCGGAATCTTCTCGCCGGAACGGGATCCGCGAGCGGCCCTGAAGGGCGTACCGACGTTCAAGGAGAAGGGCTTCGACATCAACATGGCGGTCTGGAAGTACCTCATCGTTCCCAAGGGAACTCCGCAGGCCATCAAGGATCGGCTCCATGACGGATTCCTGAAGATCGTCCAGGACGAGAAGTTCGCGAAGTTCGCGGAAAACGCCGGACTGATCATGAACCCCTATCCCGGCGACGAGGTCATGAAGCGGATCAGCGCCGAAGCGGAGTTCACGCACGGCGTCCTGAAGGAACTCGGGCTCGCAAAGAACTGACACGGATGAATGTTGCGGCTGCTCCCGGTTCCGGGGCAGCCGCCCGGTCTCCAGGAGGATCTGCTGCATGAAAAAGGACCTCTTCTCCGGCCTGTTTTTTCTGATCGCCGGCTTTCTGCTGCTGGTCACCATTCCCTTCTCCATCCCGTATGACGATCAGCTGACTCAGATGGGACCGAGATTTTTCCCGACGTTCCTCTCTCTGCTCCTCGCCCTGCTTGGTCTGGGGCTCTGCATTCAGGCATACCACCAGAGGCGGAAAACGAGCGAGGACCATGAACCTCCGTTCCCGGAAGCGGCGGCTCCAGCCATCACGATCCGGGACGAGGCGAAGGTCATCGCGCTCTACGGCATCATGCTCCTCTCGGCCGTACTGTTCATCTTTTTCCGCTATCTCGTCGCGATGCCCCTCGCCGCCACGGCGATGCTTGTCCTCTTCAACGTGAAGGACTGGCGATACTACGCCGTACTGTATCTCTTCATCGCCCTGTTTTATTTCATTTTCGTAAAACTCATGTATGTCCAGCTCTAGGAGAGGAGCGCCTTATGATCGGTACACATTCTTGGCGGATCTATTGACCCTGCAGAACCTGCTCTACATCAACATCGGCCTGGCCGGCGGGATCATCATCGGCGCTCTGCCGGGTCTCACCGCCACCATGGGTGTGGCGCTTCTCCTTCCGCTCACCTACGGCCTGAACGCCACGACGGGCATGCTGCTTCTGCTCGGCGTGTACTGCGGCGGGATCTACGGCGGGTCCATCACCGCCATCCTCATCAAGACGCCGGGCACGCCCGCCTCCGCGGCGACGATCCTCGACGGATACCCGCTGGCACGGCAGGGTCGAGCCGGTGAGGCACTTTCCATGGCCCTCTCCGCATCGACCATCGCCGGACTGTTCAGCGCCCTCGTGCTGCTGCTCGTTGCGCCTCAGCTCGCCCGCTTCGCTCTGCGGATCGGCCCTGCCGAATACTTCGCCCTCGCAGTCTTCGGCCTGACCATCATCTCCAGCGTCAGCGGCAAGTCAATCCTGAAGGGCCTTATCATGGGTATCGTCGGTATGCTCATCTCGATCGTCGGACTCGATCCGGTGGGAGGCTTCGAGCGGCTCACTTTCGGCAGCGGGTACCTGGTCGGCGGGATCAGCCTGATCCCGGCCATGATCGGACTGTTCGCCGTTTCGGAAATCCTCGAGAAGGCGCGAACGATCCGCTTCCCGATCGAACAGATAGCGGAATACCGCAATCAGAAGCTTCCGCGAGGGTCGATCCTCGGAAACTTGAAAACGATCCTCAAGTCGAGCGCGATCGGCACTTTCATCGGGGCGGTACCGGGAACCGGTGCGGCGATCGCCTCCTTCCTGAGCTACAACGAAGCGAAACGGGCGTCGAAGACCCCCGAGCTGTTCGGGACCGGTTTTCTCGAAGGCGTCGCCGCATCGGAGGCGGGCAACAACGGTGTGACGGGCGCAACCATGATACCGCTGCTCACCCTTGGGATTCCCGGCGACACCGTGACCGCCGTCATGCTCGGCGCGCTGATGCTCCATGGGCTGACCCCGGGACCGCAGCTGTTCGTCAGGCAGAAGGAATGGGTCTACGCGATCATGATCGGGCTTTTCATCGTGAACCTGTTCATGTACGTGCAGGGGAAAGCGTTCATCAAGGCATTCATCAACGTGACGAAAGTTCCGGTCCGGCTGATGATACCCGCACTCTTTATCCTGTGCGTCATCGGTTCATTCGCGGTGAACAACACCATCTACGATGTCTTAATCATGCTGGTATTCGGCGCTCTCGGCTATATCCTCAATCGGCTCGAGTTCCCGACGACCCCGATGGTGATCGCCATCATTCTCGGTCCCATGGCGGAGAGCAACATGCGCCGTGCACTTACCATCTCCGACGGGAGCTACCTGACCTTTCTGACCCGTCCCATCAGCGCCCTGTTCCTTGTAATCTCCGTTCTGACCTTCCTGGCTCCCTTTATCAAGCAGCTCCGTCGAAAGAAGTCATCCGATGTCGGTACAGCATGAGCGTACCGGGAGCGGACGCTGAGGAACGGTTCCGGCGATTTCGCAGCTTCTGGGACCGGACCCCGGAGAACCGCCCCACCTTCGGGTTCGGCATTCCTTTTCCCGCAAAAGTCTCGAGCAGGGCCGCTCCCTGCTCACTGACGGCGGGCGTCTCGAACCCGTTGACGTCGAACCGGAACGTTTCCGGGAAAGCTACGATAGGCTGTTCGAAACCTGGCAGGCGGTCGACCAGGATGCCGTGTGGACGGCGGTTCCCTGGAACGGAGTGCCCTGGATCGAGGCAATGATGGGATGCGGAATCGCCGCATCGGCCTCGGGATTCGACGCACTGTCCCGGGACCTGGATCCGGATTCCGAGAACGCTTTCGTCATCGATCCTGAGAACCCCTGGATGAAGAAATATTTCCGTTTTCTGGAGCTCCTCACGGAACAGTCGGCGGGACGGTTCCCGGTCGGACAGCCGATAATCCGTGGGATCATGGACATCCTCGGCGCCGGGCTGGGTCAGGAACGGCTCATGTACGCCCTGTTCGATGACTCCCGGGCAGTCGGCTGCGTGCGCGGGAAGGATAACCGAAGCCCTGCTTCGGTTGAGCGAGGAAACCCTCAGCCGGATTCCGTCCTTCCGCGGTGGTACCTGCCTCGGCTTCTACAATATCTGGGCTCCCGGTCCCGCCGCCTGGTTCCAGGACGATCTCTCGGTTCTGTTCTCCCCGGAACAGTACCGGAAGGTCTGCGGCGATGGGCTCCGGGCACTGCTCTCGTCCGTTCCCTTCTCGATGTTCCATCTGCATCCCGCCTCGTTCCATCACCTCGACACCCTGCTCGAGATCGCCGGGCTGCGCGCCCTTCAGGTCAATCGCGATGTCGGCGGGCCTTCGATCCGGGGAATGCTCCCGATCCTGAAGCGGATCCAGGAGCGAAAGAGCCTGGTCATCCAGGGGATCCTCGACGAGGATGATGTCTCCTGTATCGTCGGGGAGCTGGAGCCGCGGGGGCTCCACTTCACCGCCATGGTTGCGGACATCCGGGAAGCGGAGCGCATGCGTGCATCGTTCGCCCGGAAATACGGATGGTAGCGGAGGATCTGCATGCAGAGCGAACATACGTCGAACAAACGGGCCCGTACCGACGGTATGGTCGCCGCTCTCCTCCGTGACGTACCGATTCCGAGGATGTGCAGCATCCGCCAGGAGTTCGACGCCTTCCGGATCGACGACATCGAGTCCGCCGTGCAGGAACAGCTGCGCCGACCGGGGACACTCGACCGGGTCCGCCCGGGCACCGATGTGGCCGTGACGGCAGGCAGCAGGGGCATAGCGAACATGGATCGCATCCTGCACTCCATCGTATCCGCGATCCGGCAGGCAGGAGCCCGGCCGTTCCTGGTCCCTGCCATGGGGAGTCACGGCGGCTGCACGGGCGAAGGACAGCGGAAAGTCCTACGAGGGATACGGGATCACCGAGGAGCGGATCGGGTGCCCGATCCGCTCGAGCATGGATACCGTACGTATCGGCACGACCACTACCGGACTACCGGTGTACATCGACCGATTGCGCCTCGGAGGCGGCGGGAATCGTCGTGGTGAATCGGGTCAAGTACCACACGGCATTCCGCGGTCACCGTCGAAAGCGGTCTGCTCAAAATGATCGCGATCGGTCTCGGGAAGCAGAAAGGTGCGGAACTCTGTCACGGTCTCGGACTTCGCCGCATGAGTGCGAGCATCCGGGAGATTTCCGACATAGTAGTCGCATCGGGGAGACTTCTTTTCGGGATCGCCGCCATAGAAAACGCGTATGACGAGATCCGAACGCTCCGGGCGATTCCTGCTGAAGCGATGGCCGATGAGGAACCCGATCTGCTCCTCGAGTCGAAAGACGCACATGCCTGCGATTCCGTTCGATGAGATAGACGTGCTCGTTGTCGATGAAATCGGGAAGAATATCTCCGGAGGCGGTATGGACCCGAATATCACCGGGACATTCGTCGATCCGCTCATGGAGGGAGGTCATCCGCGTCAGCAGAACCGTCGTCCTGGACCTGACGGACGAGACCCGGGGGAACGCGACCGGTATCGGACGGGCGGATTTCACCACTCAGCGGGCATACGACCGGTTCGATTTCGAGGCAACTTATCCGAACATTCTCACCCCGAAGATTGTCCTTCCCGGTAAGATGCCGATTCGTCCTCGCCGGCGACCGGCTCGCGATCCAGGCGGCGCTGAAGACCTGCGAAGGCATCGATCCCGAACACCCCCGCATGGTGCGGATCCGGAACAGCCTCACCCTCGACACGCTCTCGATCTCTGAAGCGCTCCGTGAGGAAGCGCTTCGGCATCCGCGGGTCCGGGAGGTATCGACTCCCCATGAACTTCGCTTCGCCGAAGGGGGCGAGCTTCTCGAGTAAGCGGAAACATCCGGCCGACAGGGGCCGGGGCAGGTTTCCAGCCGGCCCGCCTACAGCCGCAGGTTGATCCCGCCCCCGTGCTCCGGCGGGTTCGCCAGCTTCGCGTAGACCGTGAGGAAGCCTTCGGTGACCCGCGGCGGCGGCGGTACCCACTCCCGCTTCCGGCGCTGCATCTCCTCGTCGGAGACATCCACGTCGAGTTTCCGGCCGGGGACGTCGATCCGGATCAGGTCGCCCTCCTTCACCAGGGCGAGCGGTCCGCCGGCGGCGGCCTCCGGGGAAACCTGGCAGACGTAGGGTCCCTTGGCGAAACCGGAAATCCGTCCGTCGGTAACCAGGGCGCACTTCGTCTCGAGACCGAGCGCATTCAGAAAGCCGATCACCTTGAACACCTCGTTGAACCCGGGCCCGCCCTTCGGTCCCTCGTAGCGCAGCACCAGCACGTCTCCGGCCTTCACCCGGTGCGCCCGAAGCGCATCGATCGCCTCTTCCTGGCTGTGGAACACCCTGGCAGGGCCCTCGTGCTGCAGCATCTCCTTCGGGATCACGGGCGTGCGGACGATCGCCGATCCGGCAAGGTTTCCCCGGAGAATCACCAGACCGTTGCGGGCGGTCGGATTGTCGAGCGTCCGGATGACGTCCGAAGTCCGGGGACGGACCTCGCGCAGCTGTTCGCCCAGGGTGCGTCCGGAGACGGTAGGCGCCCCGGTTTCCAGGAACCGCTCGATCTGCTTCTGGACCGCCTGCACACCGCCCGCGTCGTGAAAGTCCTGCATGGAGTAGCTGCCGGAGGGCACTACGTTCGTGATGCACGGGACTTCGTCGCTCAGACGCTCGATGAGCCCGAGATCGATCTCTTCCTCCCATCTCCGCTCGTATGCGAGGGCGAGGAGATGCGCGACGGCGTTCGTCGAACCGCCGAGCGCATGGAGCGTGCGGATCGCGTTCCGCACGCTTTCCTTCGTGATGATCTTCGAAGAGGTGATCCCCTGCTCCACGAGCCGTACGATCCGGCGCCCCGATTCCTTCGCGATCCAGAGCCGCTGCGCCGCGACCGCCGGGGTCGTTCCGGCCCCCGGCAGGGTGAGTCCCATCGCCTCCACCAGGCACTGCATGGTGTTCGCCGTACCGAGGATCGCGCAGGACCCCGCCCCGGGACAGCTCGCGTTCTCGATCCGGGCGAGCTCGTCCGTGGAAACGCGGGGCTCCCCGACGCCGTAGAGATAGCACTCCGCGTCGAGATTCGATATGGTGACGCTCTCCACGCAGGAGCCGCCCGAGACCATCGGACCGCCGGGCACGAAGATGACGGGAATGTCGAGCCGGGCTGCCGCGAGCAGGTGGGCGGGGACGTTCTTGTCGCAGGAGGAGATCATCACCAGCGCATCGAGCAGCCCGATGTTCGCGATCGTCTCCACCTCGGCCGCGATGATGTCGCGCGTCGGCAGGTCGTACCGCATCCCGTGCTCGCCCACCGACATCGGGCACTGCGCCGGGCTGTTGAACTCGAAGGGCGTCCCGCCCGCCTGCCAGACCCCCGCCTTCACCGCGTCGGCGACCGCCCGCAGGTGAATGTGCCCCGGACTCGTCTCGCCCCAGGAGTTCGCGATGCCGATCCGGGGACGCGTGAGATCTTCCGAATCGTACCCCATGGATTTCAGGAGCGACCGGGCCCGGGCGTTCTCGGGAAGCTGAAGGAACGCGTTGTTTTCCTTGAACTGGTTCATGCTGAACTCCTTCGTGATGAATCGGGATACAGGAAGCCGGTGTTCCGGCTTATGCGGTGTACACGCCGCCGTTGATGTCGAGCGTGCTGCCGGTGATGAAGCCGTCGTACTCGCTCGCGAGGAATGCCACCGCCCGGGCGACATCCTCACAATATCCGGCGCGTCCGAGGGGGATCCCCTCCACCGTCTTCCGCTTCGACTCCTCGGTGGTATGCACCTCGTGGAAGCGGGAGCCCAGGATGAGTCCCGGGGCGACCGCGTTCACCCGGATCCCGTACGGAGCCAGCTCGGAAGAGAGCGATCGGGTGAGCGTCAGGACCGCTCCCTTTGCCGTGGAGTAGATCACGGACCCCGAGTGGCCGCCTTTCCGCCCGGCGAGGGAGGCAAGATTCACGATGCTCGAGGCGCCCGCGGCGCGCAGGAGCGGGATCGCGGCCCGGGTGACCATGACCATGGAATCCAGGTTCACCGCGAGCACCTGCCGGTAGAAGTCCATGTCCAGCTCTTCCAGCGACCGCCTCCCGACCAGGTCTCCGGCGTTGTTCACGAGGATATCCAGGCCGCCCCAGGTGTTCACGATAAACCCGAAGAGATCCCGGACCGATGCCTCGTCGGTGAGATCCGCCTGATACGGATAGGCCTCGCCCCCGCTCTTCCGGATCTCCCCGGCGAGCGCAGCGGCGGCATCACCGCTCCGGTGGTAATGGATTACGACGCGCGCACCGAGTGCGGCCAGTTCCCGAACCACCGCCGCCCCGATTCCGGAGCCTCCTCCGGTAACCAGCGCGCGTTTTCCTGTGATGGAATTCATGAAGCACTCCTTGGAGACGGTCTACTCACCGAACCGGCGCGGTGGATTCCCGCACGACCAGATCGGGCGGCACCACGATCCGGAGCGGCCCCGGATTCCCCGTGTCCATCACGGAGAAAAGCGTTCCCACCGCCATCCGGGCGATGAGCGGAATGTTCACGCTTACCGTGGAGAGATTGGGCGAAGACTGGATGCACTGCTCCGTATCGTCGAATCCGACGAAACTGATTTCTTCCGGCACGTTCAGGCCGCTCTGTTTCGCCGCCTGCATCGCTCCGAGGGCGACCATGTCGTTGCAGGCACAGACGGCGGTCGGAAGGCCGTCGGGAACGGTGAGGATTTCCTGCATGGCGGCCATGCCGCTTTCGAAATTCCAGTAACTGGGCATGATCCGGGCCTCCGCACCTTCCCGGGTGTGGTCATGCATGAAGCTCAGGTAGCTTTCCCGGCAGGTTTCGGTCGTGAAGTGTCCTTCGACGCCGTTTATGAAGAGGATCCGCCGGTGCCCCAGCCCGAAGAGATGCTCGAGCGCAAGCCGTACGCCCATCTGCCGGTCTTCCAGCACCATGGGATATTCTTCCGAGATGCGGTTGACGAGCACCGCGGGGAGGCCCGTCCGCCGGATCTCCCTGAGCAGCCCCTCGGGAACCTGGCTGACGAAGATGAAACCGGCGACCCCGCCGCTGCGGCGCACGCTCTCGGGAATGCTTCCGTCCTGCTCGACCGTCGCGTACAGGAGATGGTATCCCCGTTGACTGATCTCCTTCCCGATCAGGTAGAAGAGTCTCGAGTTGAAGGGTTCGGTGATCCGGTCGACGGAATGTGTTCCCCGGGGAAGGACGAAGGCGACCGAATTGGCCTCGCCGTTTTTCGGTGCATCCCTGACCATGGGAATCGTGAGGGTACCCTTCCCCGGCTGCTTGCGCACGAGGCCTTCCTCGACCAGGAGATTCAGCGCCTTCCGGACGGTAAGCCGGTCGACGCGATAGCGGAGGCTCAGCTCCCGCTCGGAAGGCAGATACTGCTCATTGCCGGAACCGTCCTGCTCGATCATCCGGAGCAATGAATCGTATACGAGGAGATATTTGCTCCGGGGTTCCCGCTGCAGGTTCATCGAACTTCACCTTTCACGCGTCGACAAAAAAACGTTGCAGGGCGTGATCAACTATGCTATATTGCATCTACCGGTATTCAACTGGTTGATTCCGGTGTTCTGAATCACTGTATCCGCATTTTTCGATTTTCGCAACATTTTTCTAAGGAGGAACACATGAAAAGTACGGCACGGCATTTCCTCGTGGCGGTTCTGCTGCTTACCGTCCTCGTCTCCGGAAGTCTGTTCGCCAACGGAGCCCCGGAAAGCAAGGCGGCGGCAGCGGACCAGAAGTTCGTGATCAAGATGGCGACCCCGAGCAACCCGGAAGACTCCAACGTGAAGGGATTCTTCCACTTCAAGGAAGTCGCCGAGCGCGAGAGCAACGGCCGGCTCGAGGTCCAGGTCATGCACTCCGGCCAGCTCGGAGGCCATCGCGACTACATCGAAGGCCTGCAGATGGGAAGCATCCAGATGGCGGAGATCAACACGTCGGTTCTGTCCGCGATCGACAACCAGTTCATGGTCTTCGACATGCCCTATATCGCGAAAAGCATGGATCACGAGATCAAGGTCATCAAGAACGGAGTCGGCGCCCGGCTCTCGAAGGTGCTCGAAGACAAGACCGGAATCATGATCGTCGGATGGATGGTACGGACCCCGCGCAGCGTTTACAACTCCCGCGGCCCGATCGTCACCGCGAACGATTTCCAGGGACTGAAGATCCGCGTCATGGAAAGCCCCGTCATGATCAAGACGATGGAGCTCCTCGGTGCGAAGCCGATTCCCCTTTCCGCGAACGAACGCTACATGGCCCTTCAGACGAAGATGGTCGATGCGGCTGAAAACAGCGTTCCCCTCATCATTACCCAGAAGGAATACGAAGTCACCAACTACGTGTCCCTGACCGAGCACTTCATCACGCCGAACGTTATCGCGATGGACGGGAAGTTCTTCAAGAAACTGCCCGCCGATCTGCAGAAGGTCGTTCTCGATGCCGGCCAGGCAGCCGCGGAGTTCGCGATCAACGAAGACAAGGCTCAGCTCGCGAGCGCCATCAAGACGCTCGAGGAGAAGGGAATGAAGGTGAACGCGGTACAGGACAAGAACGCCTTCATCGACAAGGTGAGACCGCTGTACGCCGAGTACGAATCGAAGATCGGCAAGGATCTGATCGACGCATTCCTGACGACGAACTGAGGATACCGTCGGCCCGTCCCTGCGGCGGGCCGGCGGCCTTTGAGGAGATCCCATGGAATCATTCGTCCGCTTTCTGTTCGACACGATCCTGGCCACCCTGCTGAAGGTCGTCGGAATCGTACTGACGCTTGCCGTTCTGCTTCAGATCTTTTCCCGGTACATCATGATCCACCCGTTTTCCTGGACCGAGGAGCTCTCCCGCTTCTCCTTCATCTGGTTCTGCTTTCTCGGCAGCGCCTACACGCTCCGGCAGAAGCTCCATCTCGGCATCGATTATTTCTATCTGAAGTTCGGCCCCCGGATGAGACTCACCATCGATCTCGTCATCAACACCCTGGTGCTCTTCTTCGGAGGCATGCTCATCTCCTTCGGTTCCGTCATGATGAGCCTGACCACCTTTCAGAAGTCCCCGATCCTGCGCCTGAACATGTCGAACATGTATATGGTCCTGCCGGTCACGGGATTCTTTTTCGTCGTTTTCAGTATCCATCAACTGCTCCAGCTCCTCAGGCGCCGGGCATGAAATCGGGAAGGATATCATGATCAGTATTGTCGTTTTCACCATTCTCCTGAGCCTGATGTTCATCAACGTTCCGATCGCGATCGCAACCGGCCTCGCCGCGTTCGGCGGGATTCTGCTCACCGGTGATCTGCCGCTGACGGTGCTCGCACAGAGAATGTTCGTCGGGATCGATACCTTCACGCTGATCGCGGTACCGCTGTTCATTCTGACCGGCCGGATGATGGCGCTGGGCGGAATAACGACCGACCTCATCAACCTCTCCCGGGTACTGGTCGGATACATGCGCGGCGGCCTCGCCTACATCAACATCGTATCGAGCATGTTCTTCGCGGGCATCACCGGTTCGGCCGCCTCGGACACCTCCTCGGTGGGAGCGATCCTCATTCCCGCCATGATCGAGAAGGGGTACGAGAAGGATTTCTCGGTCGCCGTAACGGCGACCTCCTCGACGATCGGCGTCATGATCCCGCCGAGCATCCCCATGGTCATCTACGGAGTGTCCTCCGGCGCATCCATCGGGAAACTGTTCCTGGGCGGTTTCGTCCCCGGCGTCCTGGTCGGCCTCGCGCAGATGCTCATCACCTTCTTCATCGCCCGGAAGCGGAACTACCCGGTGGAGACGAAGATCACCCTCCGGGAATCGGTGCTGATCGTGCTGAAGGGCATTCCGGCCCTGATGACGATCATCATCATCATCGGCGGAATCGTCAGCGGCGTCTTCACGCCTACCGAGGCGGCCGGAGTGGCTGCACTCTACTCGTTCCTGCTCGGCACGCTCTATTACCGGGAGCTGAAGATCCGGCACATTCCCGCCATCATCCTCGAGGTCGCAACCACCACCGGCATGGTCGCCCTGATGATCGCCACCGCGAGCGCGCTCGGCTGGCTCTTCGCCAACCAGGGGGTCCCGGCACGGATCGGTGCGGCACTGCTGTCGGTGACGCAGAACCCGCTCATCATCATGCTGCTCATCAACCTGCTGCTCCTGTTCGTCGGCACCTGGCTCGATCTGAGCCCGGCGGTGATCATCTTCACGCCGATTCTCCTGCCGATCGTCCAGCAGCTCGGAATCGACCCGGTACACTTCGGCGTCATCATGGTGGTGAACCTGGCCATCGGACTCTTCACCCCGCCGGTTGGAGTCTGCCTGTTCGTCTCCTGCGGCATCGCGGGCATTTCCATCTCGGAAACGATCCGGGCGTTCATCCCCTTCTTCGTCGCCATGCTCGCCGTACTGTTCCTCATCACGTATATCCCCGCCCTGGTGATGTACCTGCCGAACCTCCTGATGCCGCAATGATGAAAGCGGCGGCATCAGGCCGCGGGGGCCGACGGGGATGAAGCCGCGACGGGCCCGGTCCGACCGGGCCGAGCTTACCGAGGGGGCCATCGGTCCCCTGCTCGTCCGCCTGACGATCCCGATGGTGTTCGGAGTTCTGAGCATGGTGCTCTACAACCTGGTGGACGCCTTCTTCGTCGGACGACTCGGCCGGGAGCAGCTGGCGGCGCTCTCCTTCACGTTTCCCGTGGTCCTGGTGATCGGCAGCCTGTCGCTCGGTATCGGCATGGGCACCGCGGCGGTGGTGTCGCGGGCGATCGGCGCCGGCGACCGGGAGAGGGTTCGGCGGCTCGCCACCGACAGCCTCGTCCTGGGCCTGCTCATCGTCGGGGCGTTCGTCGTACTGGGGCTCGCCACCATCGACCCGCTGTTCCGTCTGCTGGGCGCAACCGATCTCACGCTCCCCTACATCCGCGAGTACATGCGCGTCTGGTATCCCGGCATGGTGTTCGTCGTCGTACCGATGATCGGCAACAACTCGATCCGGGCGACCGGAGACACGAAGACCCCGGGCCTGATCATGATGCTCGGTGCGACGGTGAATGCGGTGCTGGACCCGCTGCTCATCTTCGGGCTCGGCCCCTTCCCCGCATTCGGCATTGCCGGTGCGGCGGCGGCAACCCTCATCGGCCGGTCGATCACCTTCACCGTCGCGCTCTACGTGCTCGCCGTCCGCGAGCGTCTGCTGCTCTTCTCCCTGCCGCCCCTCCGCGACGTGCTCGCGTCGTGGCGCGCCATCCTCTATCTCGGGCTGCCGAACGCCGCCTCGCGGATGATCATCCCGCTGGGTGCGGGCGTGGTTACCCGCATCGTTTCCGGGTACGGTCCTTCGGCGGTTGCCGGCTACGGGGTCGCGACCCGGATCGAGTTCTTCGCCCTCGCGATCGTGAACGCGCTCTCGGCCGTCATCGGCCCGTTCATCGGGCAGAACATCGGGGCAAAGCGGATCGACCGGGTGAAGGAAGGCTTCCGGAAAGCGGAGTGGATATCCTTCTTCGTCGGGGCGTTCTTCTTCGTCCTGTTCCTGCTCCTGGCCGACCCGATCGCACGGCTGTTCAACGGCAATCCCGAGGTATACCGGGTGACCGCCCGGTATCTCCGCATCGTCTCCGCCGCCTACGGACTGCAGGGGCTCTACGTCATCGTGGTGGTGGGCCTGAACGTGCTGAGGCAGCCGTTCGAAGCGGTCTCGCTCAGCTTCCTGGAGATGTTCCTGCTCACCGTACCGCTGGCCCTGCTCGGCTCGCATTTCTTCGGGGTCACCGGCGTTTTCACGGGAATTCTCGTGAGCTACTCGGTCACCGGCCTGACCGCCCGATGGATGCTGCGCAGGCGGATCGCCCGGCAGGTGGCCGGCGACTCTCCTGCCCGCGGCTGAGCGGTCAGCCGATAACCGACGGCAGCCAGGTGCTCACCTCCGGTACGAAGGTCACGAGGATCAGGACGATCACGTTGCAGATGATCCACGGCATGGCGTGCCGGGTAATCTGCGTGATCGGTATTCCGCAGATCTTGTTCGCCACGTTCAGGCACATGCCCACCGGCGGCGTCACCAGTCCGATGGCGCTGCCGACGATCAGGATCGCGCCGAACTGCAGCTCGTCGATTCCGAACTGCTTCATCACGGGAATAAGGATCGGGGCGAGCAGCAGAAGCAGCGGGGTGACATCGACAAAGGTGCCCAGGAACAGGATCAGCAGATCCAGGAACAGGAAGATCCAGAACCGATGGACCTCCAACCCGAGGATGAAAGCGGCGATCGCTGCAGGCACCTGCTCCACCGCGAGAATCCAGGTATAGAGCATCGTGAATCCCACGATGATCATGATGGAGCTGGAAATCATGACCGTCTTTTTGAGCGCTTTCACAACCCCGTCCGGCGTCAGCTCCCGGTACAGGAAAAAGCCGAGCAGAAGAGCGTACAGAACGGCGACTCCGGCCGATTCACTCGCTGTGGCAATTCCGAGGGATACCGACAGCACGATCATGACCGGCATGATCACCGCGAAGATTCCGTACTGAACGATCCTGGCTGCTTCCCGCGGTCGGAATTTCTCGACCGGCGGATTATAGTTGTGCTTCCGGGAAAGAACATTCACTACCGCGAGCTGGGAAATCCCGATCAGAACGCCGGGAATGATGCCGGCAAGAAAGAGCTTGCCGACCGACGCGCCGGAAATCATCGCGTACATGAGCATCGGCACGCTCGGCGGAATGATCATGCCCATGGTCGAGGATGCGACCGTGACGCCCGCAGAGAAGCCGGGACTGTAGCCTTTTTTGATCATGTTGGGGATCATCACGCTCCCGATCGCCGAGGTGTCGGCGACGGCGCTGCCCGAAATCCCTCCGAATATCATGCTCGCCACGACATTCACCTCTCCCAGACCGCCACGGATGGGTCGGACCAGCAGGAGGCTGAAATCGATCAGCCGTCTCGTGATACCTCCCCGATTCATGAGCTCCCCTGCCAGGATGAACAGCGGCATCGCGATGATGATGAAGCTGTTCGTGCCGGACCAGAAGCGCTGCGGAACCGTGACGAGAAACGTCGGACGTTCGATAAGAAGATACAGCAGTCCCGATGCCCCGAGCGAAAACGCGATGGGTACACTCAGAATGATCAGCAGAATCAGAGCGGAGAGCATGATGGCAAGGCTCATGGATGTACCTCGTTCCCGGGGGGCAGCGTCGGAATGATGGGATCCATCTTCGGGATCTCCTCATCGGCTTCATATCCCTTCTCCGGTTCATCGATCGGAAGAAACAGGGAAAGGATATCCACAAAGGCATAGAAAATGATGATGAGCGACGAAACGGGAACCATAATATAGAAGTAGACGTACGGGATATGAAGCGCCGGAGAAGGAACCGCGCCGACTTTCCGTATCCAGAGCAGGCTCTGGCGGAACAGCGTCCAGGAGACCCAGACGATTATGAGCATCACCAGCACCTGAATCAGCACCCGTACTGTGCGAGGAGCCTGCTCGGCGAAATAGGAAATGGTGATGTGCTCGCGGTACCGGACCCCGAGGGCCATTCCGAAGTAGGTCGTCCCGATGAACAGCATGGTGATGGCTTCCTCCGATTCGACGAAGGAAATGTTGAACAGGTATCGGAGAGCGACCGACACGATCACTCCGACGGTAAGGGCGGACATGATGACCAGACACCAGATCGACAGAAAACGGTCGACGGTTTTCACGATGAAGTTCATGATGTTCTCCGGAATGAAATGAACCGGCGGGGGACTGCCCCGCCGGTACTCTCGTTACATGCCGAACGCGATCTTCCTGACCGCATCGAGCTCGTCCTTGGTGAACGTGCCCTTGTTGATGTAGAAATCGTACACGGGCATACATGCGTCGATGAACAGCTTGCGCTCCGCGGCCGTCGGCTCGTACACCTGGACGCCGGAATCCTTGATCATGTTGAAGTAGTAGTCGTTCGTCTCCCGTCGAAGCCGGTTCTGTTCCTCGGTGTAAAGCCATGCACCGTCGGTAAGGATCTTCTGCAATTCCGAATCGAGACCGTTGAACCAGTCGAGTGAAACCACGAAGGGCTCCGGATGGAACTGGTAATTGATGACCGTCAGGTACTTCTGAACTTCGTGGAACTTCATGGTGGCGATGTTCATGAAGGGATTTTCCTGTCCGTCCGCAACTCCCGTCTTCAGAGCCATATAGGTCTCGGCATAGGGAATGGAAACGGGATTCGCTCCCATGGCTTCCATGCTCTTGATGATCGATTCCACCGGCGGAGTCCGCATCTTCAGGCCCTTCATATCGGCGGGCGTGCGGATGGGGCGGATGTTGTTGCTGAAATGCCGCGAGCCGCCGTCGCCGACTGCGAGAAGCTTGAGATCGTATTTCTCCGCATCTTTCGCGATCTGCTCGCCGATCGGACTCTTCGTTACGCGTACGAGGTCTTCCTGCTTCTGGAAAAAGAACGGCATCAGGTAGATGTTAAGCTTCGGGGTAAGCGCGTCGAACACGCCGCCGAGATAGCCTTCCTGGGTTCCCAGCTTGACCGACTCGATCATCTCCGCTTCCTTGCCGAGCTGTCCCGACGGATAGATCTCGACCACGAGACGTCCGCCGGACTCCTTCTGGACATACTCCTGGAACTTCAGCAGGGCCTGGTGCCGAGTCGAGTCGGTCGGCATCGAATGGCCGAACTTCATCACGACGACCTTTTTCTCCGCGGGTTTCGCAGCGGCGGTTTCCTGTCCGCCCGAGGCGAACACGGAAGCGGCGATCCCCAGGATGAAGATCGCGGTCAGCCCGATGGTCAGAAACCTTTTCATTTTTTCTCCTCCTCCGGATGATGTGGAACCCTCGATACGAGGACATTCATCCATGCTTCCCGTATCGTGGAAACGTTTTTCATTATACAGCACCTTTTCCTGTTGTCAAGCAGAAATGACCGTGGTACACTCGTCGAAGCAATGGAGTTACGCGTACAATCCGTAGAACGGACATTCGATATTCTGGAACAACTTTCCCTCGAACAGAACGGTCTCAAATTGACCGATCTCGCTACCCGCATCGACCTCCCCCGCAGTACGGTCTTCCGGCTTCTCTCCGTGCTCCGTCAGCGCGGCTACATAGAGAAGGAGGAAGGGACGAATGCCTATCGGCTCGGTCTCGGCTTCATCGAATTGTGCAGCCTGTACCTCAACAACCTCGAGCTCAAGACCGAAGCCGCTCCCCATATCAGGAAGCTCTCGGCACAGACGGGAAATACCGTATTTCTCGCCATCCGGCAGGGTGCCGAAGTGGTCTACATCGACAAGGCTGAGCAGTATAACAGCATCAGGAAGTTCCATATCATCGGACAGCGGAGGTCGCTCTACAGTACCTCGCTGGGAAAATCCCTGGTTTTCGACCTGCCGGACCGGGAGATCAGGGAACTCCTCCAGAACATGCCGTTCGAGAAATTCGGTCCCCGAACCCATGAATCGATCGAGAGCCTCCTGTCGGACATCGAAGTTTCACGCGAAAGGGGATGGTCTCTCGATGACGAGGAAGCCGAAGTGGGCATCCGGTGCATGTCATCTCCAATCCGGGACTATCGGGGAACTATTATCGCGGCAGTCAGCACATCCTTCCGGATACCCGAAATTCCGGCGGACCGGTATCCGGAAATAGCGGAACTGGTCAGGGATACCGCGCTCGGGATATCACACAGAATGGGGTACACCGAGCGAACGGCACGGAACGGAACAGCCGGCCGTCCCGAGGACGACCGCTGACGGAAGAACTTCCGCAGAATGAACAGCACGAAATTCGTACCTCGGAGTGACGGTATTTCGGTAATTATTCCGACAGAAGTTCCTGCGCTGAAACGGAAACATCAAATTCGGCTCGAAGCTTGACTTCGGTCGGCATGAGTGAGGATGTTTACCGGGACAACCCACAAATTCAGTACAGGAGATTTCGAATGAAACGGAAAACAGACAGCGGATCGAAGATCCGACGCATAGTACTGACGGCATTCATCATGGCGGTCGCGATTTCCTTCGCAGGCTTCGCCCAGGAAGCCCCGGTGCCGGAGCCGGGTCCGGTCACACCGCCGCCGGCGGCTCAGCAGGAACCTGCCCCGGGACTGCAGCAGCAGCCGCCCGAATCCCTCGAGGTGAGCGATGAAGAGCTCCGCCGTTTCGCCGCGGCGGTGGCGGAGGTTCAGCAGATCCAGCTCCGGATGCAGGGGGAAATCGAAGGTGCCATTACGGAGTCGGATCTCTCCCGGGAGCGGTTCGTCGAAATATTCGAATCGAGCAGGACTCAGGGCGCGCAGGATACCTCCGATGTAACGGAGAGCGAGCAGCAGGAGTTCGATTCCCTGGTCGAAGCGATCGCTGCCCTGCAGATGAGCTCTCAGCAGAGCATGATCGAGGCGGTCCGGGAAACCGGAATGGAACTGGAACGATTCAACCAGATCCTTGCCGCGGTTCAGTCGGATCCCTCCCTCATGGAACGACTGCAGCCGCACCTGGAAAAATCCGGACAGAGCTGAGTTCCCTCACCCCGCCGGGCCGCATCGTACGACGACCGCGGTCCGGCGGGTGCTTCGCCGGAAAGTTTCAGTACCCCTCTCCCGATCTTCGTAGTATAATGGAATCGGAAAGCAGGCGGCGGACAAGGATCCGGCCCCGCGAGCCTGTAGGGAATGTCTGAGGGCATGACAACCTGGTCCCGGCATCCTCCGTTCGCCCCCCGAAGTCTGCAGACCCGTCTGACGCCGCTCCTCACCCCGCCGTTCCCGAAAAGAGGAGGAACCATGAATACGGTGAAGGACGTCCTGGCGGCAAAAGGCTCCGACTGTACTTCGGTCGGACCCGAGGCGAGCGTGTTCGAAGCGCTGCAGAAAATGGCGGAGCGGAACATCGGAGCACTGGTCGTGGTCGACGATGCAGGGAATCTCGTGGGAATCTTTTCGGAGCGGGATTACGCACGAAAGATCATCCTGAAGGACCGCAGTTCGAAGGAAACGAAGGTCCGGGAAGTGATGACGAAAAATGTCGCAACCATTCCTCTGTCCATGAAAATCGAGGAATGCATGGCTCTGATGACCGGGAAACGGGTCCGGCATCTTCCGGTCATCGACAACGACCGGCTCGTCGGAATCCTCTCGATCGGGGATGTCGTCAAGGCCACGATCGCCGAAAAGGAGTTCCTGATCGATCAGCTCGAACACTACATCATCGGTGACCGATAACCCCGGTCTACGGGCTGACGAATATCGTTCCACGGCCGACCCGGTCGGCGGACGAAATCGCCGGGGACGAATACCGGGCAGGGAGAGAGCGGCTCCGGGAGAAAGTGATCCGGAACCGCCCGCGCGCTGTCTGCTTCGTCGGAAAAGGCGTCTACCGCGAGTTCAGCGGCCGGAACGCGGTTACCTGGGGCGCGCAGGAACCGGGCGAACTGCCCGGCATCGTCGAGTTCGTCGCTCCATCCTCCAGCGGATTGGTACGGATCCCGATTGAAGAGATCGTGGCGATCTACTCCCGACTCCGCATGTCGACCGCAGGAGAAATCACCTGAGCGTGTGCACCCGAAGATACACCCAGCAGGACGGCCGGCGGGGCCAGGCCGTCGGCTGCGGTTCCATCCGCCGCTCCGTCGTCCCCGCATCGACACCCTCCTCCCGATCCGATATACTGGAACCTGGAGGCCGACTGCGGATCGGGGCGCAGGCTGAAGGATGGAGAAGTACCGGGGTTTTATCGTCCACGCATTCACCATGAATCTCAGACATCGGACCAGCGCCTGTTTCATCGGCCGCTGTGACGACGGGCAGACGTTCGCCGTCATCGAGTCCGGTACCCGTCCGGGATTCTACCTCAGGGTCACGGATATCTCGAATGCCGTCACCCTCCCCGAAGGGGAAACTGCCACCCTGGAAGCGGCCGGGATGTATACCATGGACGGAGAGGCGTGCATGCGGTCGAGCTGGGACACGACCTACCAGCTCGACCGGGCCAGGGCATCGTTCGAAGCCGCCGGGATCCGCACCTACGAAGCCGATATCCGCCATTACGACCGGATCCTGATCGATCGCGGCATCCGCGGTTCCCTCGAGATCCGCGGGAATCCCACCCCCGGCCGTCACGTGAACCGCATTTTCCTCGATCCGGATATGCAGCCGGTCGAGTGGCTGCCCCGGGTTTCCTGTCTCTCGGTCGACATCGAAACCGACCCGGAAACCGACGAGATCCACGCCGTGGGTCTCTCGTTTCTTCCCTTCGAGGAAAGCGGGACGGTTCCCGGCACGGCTGACGGATGCATCGCTCGTGAGGATCGGCTTCACGACGGGAAGCTGCGCGAGGAGGTGCTCTTCGTCGGTCCCGAAACGGGCACCCCGCTCATCCGATCCTTTTCGGACGAGAAATCGATGCTCGAGGCATTCGTCGAACGCGTGACGGAGATCGACCCCGACATCATCACCGGCTGGAACGTGCTCGACTTCGATTTCCGCATCATTTTCGAACGTCTGCGGCATCACCGGATTCCCGCTTTCCTCGGCAGAAGCGAGGAAGCGGCCTCCTACCTCCCCGGAGGAAACGGGACCGGAGACGACGGGGACGGATCGCGGACCTCGTCAGGGGGGTCCGGCCGCTCCGCCCGCTCGGACACCGCCATCATCCCGGGGCGCCAGCTCGTCGACGGGCTCCGCCTCTACCGCGCCAGCCCCGAGCGCCCCCCGGACTACACCCTGGAGACGGTCGCTCAGTGCGTCCTCGGCTACGGAAAGCAGGAGATCCGGAACGCGGACGAGGACAAGCTGGCCGCGCTCAGGCGCCAGAGGATCGAGGATCCGGTCGCCTTCTGCACCTACTGCGTCCGGGACGCGCGGCTCGTGATCGAGATCCTCCTGCACACCGGGCTGCTCGACCTCACGCTCAGGCGCTGCCTCCTGACGGGGGTGAGCCTCTCCCGGGCATGGACCAGCGTCGCCGCGTTCGAGATGCTCTACATTTCGGAGATGCACCGCCGGGGACTCGTCGCCCCTTCGCTCGGAACCGATCCGCTTCCCCTGGGGGATGCCCCCGGAGGTGCGATTCTGGCTCCAAGGGCCGGAGTGTTCGACAATGTGCTCCTGTTCGATTTCCGCAGTCTCTATCCATCGATCATCCGGACCTTCAACATCGACCCGGTGAGCCATCTTCCCGATCCCGACCTTCTGTATCCGCCGGGTCCGCACGTCTCCGGGTCAGGTGAGACGGACGAACCGGTCGGCGGTGGGCCGTCTCACGCCGGAATCCTTGAGGCGCCGAACGGCGCCCGCTTCCGCCGGGAACCCGGAATCCTGCCGCAGATTCTCGGTGGAATCTTCGCAAACCGGACGTCGGCCCGCGACCGGGGCGACGAGATCGCCTCCTATGTCTACAAGATCATCATGAACTCCTTTTACGGCGTGCTCGGAACCTCCGGCTGCAGGTTTGCGGGTTCCGATCTCGCGGGTGCGATCACCGGGTTCGGCCACCGGATTCTCCACTGGAGCCGCGACTTCCTCACCGAGCGGGGATTCTCCGTTCTCTACGGAGACACCGATTCGCTCTTCGTGCTTTCCGGACTCCCGCCCGGCACTCCGGTCGGGGAACTGGCCCGGCTCGGCGCTTCGGTCTGCAGCGAGCTGAACGATGCGCTGACGTTGTCCCTGCGCGAACGCTACGAAACCGAGTCGTACCTGGAACTGCGGTTCGAAAAGATCTACGGCCGCTTCTTCATTCCTCCGATTCGCGGCGAAACGGGAGGCGTCGTCGGGCGTTCGAAGGGCTATGCAGGACTGGTCGTCACGGAGGAGGGATCCGCGGCGGATTCCGCCATCGACGTGAAGGGTATGGAGGCGATCCGCCGGGACTGGACCGAACTCGCGCAGCGGTTTCAGATGGACCTGCTCCGGATGCTCTTCTCCCGGGTTCCCGCAGACGAGATCCGGGAATACTGTGAGGATCTGCAGCGGGAGATTCTCTCCGGCCGGCTCGACTCCCGGCTGATCTACGTGAAGGCGCTCCGGAAAAATCTCGGCCGCTATACCCGGTCGCAGCCTCCCCATGTGAAGGCTGCGCAGCTGCTGCCTCCGGCCGAACGGCAGGGCCTGATCCGCTACGTGATGACCACCGAAGGACCGCAGCCGGAGGGCCGGACCACAGCTCCGATCGACTACGCCCATTACCTCGAGAAGCAGATCAAACCGATCGCCGGATCCTTCTCGGAGGTGCTCGGCATCGACCTGGAAAACCTGTTCGGAGCCGATCGGCAGATGTGGCTGTTCGGCTGAAAGACCGTTCGGCTGAAAAGCATTGACGACCCGATGGATCGGGCGTATGATCAACCAACCATGCAGACCGGAATCACCCGCTTCGTCGCCGACAACTTCAGCTGGGTCTTTTTCGCCCTCATCTTCCTGAATGTGATCCAGCGACGTCATCAGCCCGCTTCCAACCGGAAACGATTCGCCACGCTGTATCTCGCCATTCTCGTCCTGGTATTTCACCTGTCCGCGATCGGAATTCTCCGGGCCGGGCTCCCCGACGCCGCCGTCTTCGCCTCTCTCGCGCTCCTCGCCGGAGCGGCCTGGTACTTCCGTGCGCACGTCCTGCCCTTCCGGCTCACCTGCCCGACCTGCGGAACGCGGCTTTCGGCGGAAACCATCCTGTTCCGGGACGATCATCTCTGCCCGACGTGCGTGAATGCGGAGAACGGAAGTGAATCGCGCACCTGATCGAT
This sequence comes from uncultured Spirochaetota bacterium, assembly GCA_963728215.1. Taxonomy (GTDB): domain Bacteria; phylum Spirochaetota; class Spirochaetia; order CAVSJD01; family CAVSJD01; genus CAVSJD01. Next base: position 139,257 of record CAVSJD010000002.1, read on the forward strand.
CCTGAACAGCCCTGATTCCCGAACAAGGAGGGAACGATGGCTTTCAAGCGTACCGTCGCTATCGGCGCATCCGAGGACCGCCTGGAGAAGCTGATCCGGGAGCGGCTCTCCCCCGGAGCGGACAAGCAGAGAATCGACGAGCGGATCTGGGATCTATTCGGCGAGGAATAGGCGGTCATGTTCACTGATCTGTCGGGTTTCTCCCGCGGGGTCGAGAAGTTCGGCATCATCCACTTTCTGCAGACGATCTACCTAGTCGGAGCGGATACTGATCCCGATCATCGAATCCCACGACGGTATCCTGCTCTGTGTCGGTCTCGGTTTCGGAAGGATGCTCCGGATCGGCGACGACGATGTATTCGGTTCCGAAGTGAACGCGGCGAGCAGACTCGGTGAGGACATCGCCCGGACCGGTGATATTCTCGTCACGCGCTCGGTTCGCGATAAGGCGGCCGATTTCCCGGGAGTCCGTTTCGAGCAAGTGGAGCTCACCGAAGGAGCACCCTGGGAGGCATACCGCACGATCTGCCGGAAGGATTGACCGGAACCGGCTGCCGCTCTTCCGGCTCGCCGGCCCCTGCCGCACAGCCGGTCAGTCTCTGAACACCGGAAGCCGATCGAGATAGATCAGGTCCTCTCCCGGGTAGCCGCCCTCTTCCAGGAGGACCGCCGCCTTCGCGATTACCCTGCAGCCGGTCCGGGTCAGAAGCTTCTCGATGCTCATGATCGACCCGCCGGTCGAGACCACGTCGTCCACGATGCAGATCTGCCTTCCGCGGATACGCTCGACATCGGGGCCGTCGAGCACCAGGAGCTGCTTCCCCGCGGTGGTGATCGACTGCACCTCTTCGATCACCGGCTCCTGCATGTACGACTTCACCGACTTCCGGGCCACGATGTAGTTGACCTGCGTCAGTCGCGCGAGCGCGTGGGTGAGCGGAATCGCCTTCGCTTCCGGGCAGACGAATGCATCGATCTCGAACTTCGGGAACGCGGGATGCGAGTAGATCGCTTCCGCCGTCCGTTCGATCAGCTCGGTGTCCCCGAGCATCACGAAGCTCGCGATGGAGAGCGAATCGGAGATCCGGATCTTCGGGAGCCGACGGGTTACCCCGGCGATCGTCAGCGTGTAGGTATCGGCCATTTCGGTTTCTCCCGGGCAGGGGTCAGAGCCCCAGCATGATCATCCGCACAATGATTCCCGCCACCATGCCGAAGAACGGATTGAACCGCGCGGTCACGAGCACCGTGGCGCCGATCACCATCCCCATCGGACCGAAGCCGTAGGGACCGGCAAAGGTGCCGGCGTTCGCGAGGGCATCGGCGATGTTGGTCGCGAAGGTGACGAACGCACCCAGGACGAAGAGGAAGCCGGCGATGGAGGAACGGTGAACGAACCGGCCGATCACCGGCAGCAGCCGCAGCAGCAGGATCGCCGCCATGATTCCCATCATCAGCACCGAGGAAAGAAGCGGGTTCGGAGCGGAGGCGGTCCCGGAGATGATGGCCTCGACCGGGGCGCCGCCGAAGAGGCTGGACGCCATGTCGGCCAGGCTCGAATAGACGGCCAGATGGTCGATATTCACGTCCGCTCCGGCTATGCTGCCGGTTATCTTGCCGAAGCTGATGTTCGCCCCGATGTTGAGAACCGCGATCGCGAGCGCGCCTGCGACGACCCTCCGGTTCTTCCAGAACTTCCACTGGATCGGACCGAGCCGGAAGTTCTCGTTCTCCTTTTCCACCACCACGTTCTCGAATGCGAGATGCATGCGGCCGGCGACTGCCGGGATCCGGCGGATGACGTTGAACACGATCGTGGCGACCGCGACCGAGACGATGATCGTCCAGGCGAGATCACGCGTCGCGAACCAGACCGCCAGCGCCGCGATGAGCGAAACGGTGCCCGAGATCGGTTCGCTTTTCAGAAGGTCGAAGGCGACGTAGGCGAGAATGATGCCGACGCCCGCCATCATCGAGAACACGATGACCGGCCCGATGAACGCGACGATCGCCTCGTTCAGCCCGAGCAGCGACGGGATGAGGAGCAGCACGCCGCCCCAGAAGATCAGCGAGATCCGCTCGCTGATGTCCCGTCCCATGGAACCCGCGAGCGTGATCGTCTCGGCCTGGAACGAAATGGTCGCGACCGATCCGAACGCGAGCGACCCCGCGATTCCCGCCGCGAAGGCGAGCGCCGTCGGAAAGGCCGCGAAACCGTAGGTAAGGGCAAGAAGCCCCTGAGGGATACCGTTCACCACGACCGCAAGCGCGGTGAGCACGTTCTGCAGCATGCCGTCCATCGAGTCCCCTTCCACAAATAGGATATTTATGCCGAAAACCTACACGAATCCGTATCTTCATGCAAGTACAGGAGCGGCCGGATCCCCGGTTTCTTCCGATATTCCCTGTCGTTATCGTCACTCGAACCATTCCCTTGCGGCTTTCCTGCCTTGCCCGGCAGCCGCTTCATCCCGTATTCTTGTACCCATGAACGTGCAGGAACGGATTCTCCGCGAGCGGATCGACCCGTCGCTCACGCCCGCAAACCTTTCGTCATTCCTCAGCCGGGCGCTGGAGCGGGAGGTGCGGGCCGGCTCGCCGACGATACTGACCGGGGGATGCTGGAACCGGGTGGTGGCGGTCGGGCTCGAAGGCGAAGGTCTCGAGGAGTGGCAGCGCGAGCTGGTCGTGAAAGTGAGCCCGGAAACGGAGCACGAGGGGATCATGCGCGAGTTCCGGGTTCTCGGATCCTTCGCCGAAGTACCGGAGATGCATGTCCCCCGCCCCGTGTTCCTGGAGGAAAATGGGGAGTCGATCCCCGGAACGGTGCTGGTGATGGAACGGATCCGGGGTGTGGTGCTCCACGAGGCGTTTCCCTTCCTGCGGCCCCGGGATGCGGCGGCGCTGATCGAGGAGATCGCACGGACCGTCGGGGCGCTCCACCGGAGAACGGCGGTCGGATTCGGCGGCGTCGAGCTCCCGGAGGAAGAGCGGTCCCGCGATTGGGCGGATTTCTGGCTGCCCCGTTTCGATGCCGCGTACCGCCAGGCATCCGGGTCGGGTCTCTTCGATCCGGCTTTTCTCCGCCGCATCGATCGGGTCCGGCCCGAGTTTTCCCGGTGGCTCGACATCGGTCCGGAATCGACTCTCTGCCACTACGATATCTGGGCCGGAAACGTCATGGTCGACGGGAACGGCCGCCATACAGGCCGGCTGCAGGAAGGCCGCCCCCGCGTCTCCGGATACATCGACGTTCAGGGAATCCGGGCCGACTACGCCCGCGAGCTCTCCTTTCTCGAGCTCTTCGGCCTCGCAAGCGGTCCGTTCTTCGATGTCTACCGGGAATACCACCGGATCGACGACGGGTACGAGCTGCGCAGGGACCTGTACAATCTCAAGATGAACCTGCGCCACGTGATGATGTACCCCGGCGAGGACTTCTACCGCCGGGGCGCCGAATCGTGCCTTCGAACACTCGAGGCCGCCGCGGGCCGATGAGCGGGCGGACACTCCGCGCGCGGTCGTCCGCCGGCGGAACTGCCGACGGGTTTCGTTCCTCAGTACTTTTCATCCATGGGCTTTTCGCGGGAATCGGAGGCGGAGCAGGAACGACGGCACAGAGAGAGGGAGCGGTGGGAGACGCTCCGGCAGTTCGAGGAATGGCTCGAAGGCCCGGTGCTCCTGCTCAGTGCGCTATGGCTTCTTCTGCTGGTTATCGAGCTGATCCGGGGGCTTTCTCCCCTGCTGGAAGCACTGGGCGTTCTCATCTGGGCGATCTTCATCCTGGACTTCTCCATCCGGCTGCTCCTCGCACCGAAGAAGTTCAGATTCCTCCGGCACAATCTTCTCACGGCCCTTTCCCTTGCTCTCCCGGCGATACGGGTGCTTCGCGTTCTTCGCATGGCGCGTCTTCTCCGGGTGGCGCGGGGTGCGCGCGGCGGAGTCCGGCTCGTGAAGGTTATCGGTTCGCTGAACCGGGGGATGCGCGCTCTGCGCGGCACGATGCGGCGGCGGGGATTCCGGTACGTTCTGCTCCTCACCGTAATCGTCACGTTCGTGGGAGCGGCCGGGATGTACGCTTTCGAACGGGAGGTTCCGTCCGGCACGGGGTTCGAGACGTACGGCGACGCTCTCTGGTGGACCGGGATGATCATGACCACGCTCGGCTCGGCCGCATGGCCGGTTACCCGGGAAGGGCGCGTCCTCGCCTTTATCCTCTCCCTGTACGCATTCGGGGTGTTCGGCTATCTCACCGCCTTCATCGCCGCATTCCTGATCGACCGGGAAGCGGAGAACGACCAGTCGGCGATCGCGGGAGCGGGATCGCTGGAAGAGCTCAGACGGGAGGTCGAGCGGCTGCGGAAGGAAATCGAGAGGAAAACGGATGGAAGCGACCGCGGAGGGGACGACGGGGATGGAGGTGCGGGCTGAACCGGCGGTCTTCGGTCCCGACCGCGCGGCCTGCCCCCGCCCCGCCGAACGTCAGGAGAGCAGCCGGTGCAGCCGTTCCCCCAGGATCTTCGCCTCCTCCTGGGTTTCGGTGGAGGTCTGGATGAAAATCCCGCGCCGGCCGAAGTAGTCGATCAGCTCCGCGCTGTACTCCGCCAGTTTCACTCCGGCGTTCCGGTCGTGGTCCCAGAAGTAGTGCCGGAGGTTCAGGGCGGTCCGGCCGACGGCATGATCCCGGATGACCTTCCAGTCGCTGTTCTGCGGGATCGTCAGGTCGATGCCGACCAGGCCGTCGGTCTCCATCATCACCGGGAGCACGTTCCGAAGATCTCCGCAGGAATGGACGACGATGCCGCCGAAGGCCCGGGAGATCATGTTGTTGTAGCGGACCCCGAACTCCCGGTAGAGATTCGGGGAGAGCAGCGCCGCCGTATCGTCGCTTACGCGGACCCCCATATCTCCCGGCAGGTACCACATCTCGTGCCCCATGGTGAAGGGTTCTCCGATCAGGCGAAGCTGCTTTTGCACGTAGGCGATGGTCGCCTCGGTGACCCGTTCGAGAAGAGCATGCACCTCGTCAGGGAAAATCAGGGTGGCCTCGATAAAGGAAGTATAGTCCCAGATGAGTGATGCGGTCACCAGCGGCGAGGGCACGTTCACCAGCCGCATCGGCAGCGCGGAGTGTGTGCCGAAGTACTCGATCCGGTCCCATGCCTTTCGATAATAGGGGTTCGTCTCGAGATCGGGGAGCTCCAGGGTATAGACGTCCTGTGCGTTCTCCTCACGCAGCAGGGGCTTCACCCAGGGGTCCGCTTCATCGTTCACCGTGTATCCGCAGCCGAAACCGCAGGCGACGATATTGATGCCCAGGTTCGGCTTCAGGTTCGGAATGCCGTAATCGTATACTCCCTCCCGGCTCCGGTGGAACTCCTCGTTCCAATCGAGCTCGGCGGCATCGTCGGAGAAGTAGCGGCTCGTGGCAGCATGGAATCCGCCGACCTCGATCAGGAACGGTACTTCATCCACCCCTTCCAGCTTCCAGGTCCGCCGGATCATCGCTCGCTTTTCATCGTCGGAGAGAATGGGGATCATCGGTAGCAACTCCTTTCCGGTCCGCACCGTCGCAGCGGACCGGACTACTGATGCGCAGCGTAGACGAAATCCGGGAGCGCGGTCACGAGTCCCGGGAACAGGACGATGAGGACCAGGACGATAAGCAGCGGCGCAAGGAACGGAGCCGTTGCCCTTACCACCCGCCCGAACCTCAGCCCCGAGACCTGCGACATGACGAACAGTACGATCCCGAAGGGAGGCGTGAGCAGTCCGATCATCAGGTTCAGGACCATCACGACGCCGAAGTGCACGGGATCGATTCCCACCCGCTCGATGACCGGCATGAGAATGGGAGTGAGAATCAGGATCGCCACCGTCGGATCGAGGAAGCAGCCCACCAGCAGGAGAAAGAGGTTGACGGTAAGCATGATGATGAGCGGATTGTCGCTGATCGTCATGAGCGCGGAGGCGACTCGCACCGTCAGCCCCGAGCGCATGAGAATCCAACCGTAGAATCCCGAGGCGGCAACGATGAACCCGATGATCGCGGTCTCTCTCGCCGTATCCATGAAGACCTGCTTCAGTTCCCGGAAGCCGAGCTCCTTCAGCGCGATTCTCCCGATGACGAGCGCATAGAACACCGCGACCGCCGCGGCCTCGGTGGGAGTGAAGATGCCGCTCCAGATACCGCCCAGCAGAATGACCGGGGTGAGCAGCGGCAGAATGGCATCGAGAAAGCTCTTGAACAGGATCGTGAAGGTCGGAAACGGCTGGCGGGGATACTTGTACCGGTGAGCATAGAAGCTGACCATCAGCATGAGGATACCCGTCATGATCAGCCCGGGAACGACTCCCCCGAGAAACAGGCGCCCGATGGAGACGCCCGACATGAAGCCGAAGACCACCATGGGCAGGCTCGGCGGAAAGATCGGGCCGATGGTGGAAGATGCCGCGGTGATCGCGACGCTGAAGTCCCGGTCGTATCCGCCGTTCTCCATCGCTTCGAGCTCGATCTGTCCCAGGCCTGCCGCGTCGACGACCGCCGCCCCCGACATCCCCGAAAAGATCAGGCTCGCCACCACGTTCGCATGTCCGAGTCCTCCGGGAAGGAATCCGACCATCGAGTTCGCGAACCCGAAAATCTTCGCCGTGATCTTCGAGGTATTCATGATCTTGGCGGAAAGGATGAACAGCGGAATCGCGAGGAGAAGGAAATTGTTGAGTCCGAACATCATCCTGCGTGATACCACGGATGTGACGATCTCTCCGCCGGTGCTCTGGAAGTAGCCCACCAGCGCCGCAATTCCGAGCGAGAAGGCGACGGGGACTCCCAACGCGAGCAGTACGACGAGTCCGATGGTGATGAGGTAGATCATTCCTTTTTCTCCTGATCAGCGGCGGTACCTGCTCCGGTCTCTTTCACCAGGGTCGTCGGCTGAAAACGTCCGAGAATGTCCTGGATCAGGTTCACCACGAGATAGAACGCCATGATGATCCCGCCGATCAGAACGACCAGATAAATGACGCCGATCCGGAACCACGAAACGGTGGGAAGGTAATTGTTCCAGGTCGCCGCAATGTTGGGAAAGCTTCCGACGATCATCACGTAGAGGAACGGCGCGATCAGCAGCCGACCGATGATCCGTATGACCCGCTGCACCTTTCGCGGAAACTGGAACACCACCGTATCGATGCTGATGTGCTGTTCATCCTTCATCACCGCGGCCGAGCCGATGAACACGATGAACACGAAAATGTATTCCGAGAGCTCCTGAGACCATGAGGAGGAAATCTGCAGAACGTTTCTGAAAACCACCGTGATCATGACGAGAAGAAACATGATCAGCAGCACCAGCGCATTGATCGACTCGAGAATTTTCTTCACATTCCGCCCCTTCTCATCCGCATGTATCGTTCATCAGACGAGTACGCCACAGCGTTTCCACTGCGGCGTACTCCGATGCGCATGCCGTCACATGAGATTCACTGCCGGATCGCTCAGAGCTTCTTAAGCTCTTCGTAAATACCGGGTCGCCATTCCTCACGTGCGAGCTTCTCGAGAACCGGCTGAACCGCGCGCTGGAAGGCGGCCTGGTCGACCTCGATCAGCTTCATTCCGTGCTCTTCGACGAGCTTCTTCACGAACTGGGCGTCGCCGTCCCGGGTAAGATCGTTCGCGTAGGCCGTGGCTTCCTTCATCGCCGCTTCGAACATCTTCTGGTCCGCGGCGCTCTGCCGGTTGAACCAGTCCATCGACATGAGATAGCGGGCGGCGGAATAGATGTGCTCGGTCTTGATCAGGTACTCCTGAACTTCATAGAACTTGTAATTGAGGATCGTCTCGGGGGGATTCTCCTGCGCGGCGACGGTACCCGTCTGGAGCGCAAGATACACTTCCGAGAAGTTGATCGGAGTGGGAAGGGCGCCGAGGTGCTCCCACGCCGCCATCCAGGATGCCAGCTGCGGAAGTCGGATCTTCAGACCCTGAACGTCGGCGACGTTGCGGATCGGCTTGTTCGCCGTCAGGTACCGCGCTCCCCGGAGAACGACTCCGACCGTCCGCACGTTCCGCTCTTTTTCGATCAGATCGGAAATTTCCTTGCCGAGCGGACCGTTCCAGTAGGCCCAGAACTGGTCGATGTTCTTGAAGATGTAGGGAACTTCGGAAACGAAATACTTGGGATAGAACGCTCCGATGTCGCCGGAACCGTTTGCGCCGAACTCGACCGAACCGTCGGCCAGCTGCTCGAACGTCTCACGCTCGTTGCCCATCGATCCGCCGGTGTGGATGATCACCTCGAAGCGTCCGTTGCTGCGCTCCTCGACCAGTTTCTTGAAAACGTTGAGGCCTTCATCCTGGGGAGATCCCGCCGGGAACGTCGAGGCGACGTTGACGAGCTGGCTCTTCTGAGCGCCACCCTCTTTCTCTCCTCCGGCGAACAGTGTGCCTGTTCCGACCAGGGAAACCAGCAGCAGGGTGACGATAATGAATTTTCGCATTCACTCCTCCTTCTTTTACCGGGATATCGTACGTACCCGATTCTCTGAATGATTCTACTACCCCCCCCTGCCGGTGTCAATGAAATGTTGACAGCCGGAATCCCGGGTGCTACCCTGACCGGGCACGTGATACGGGGGAGCTCGATGAATACCGGCAGGGAAAGGATCGCGACGGTACTGCAGGGAGGTATTCCCGACCGGGTACCGCTGGATATCGGCGGGATCAACAACTCGACCATGCACTGGAAGGTCGAGAAGTCGCTCATGGATGTACTGGGCTTTCCGTACGATGCGGGCACGATCATCGCAGTGGACCAGCAGGTCGTCGTCCCCGATGAGCGGCTGCTCCGGCATTTCGGAGCGGATACCCGGTGCCTCTACCTCCGGGAATCGCCGGAATGGGAGAAGCGGGACGGCCTGTTCTTCGACCAGTGGGGCATCGGAAGGGTCTTCGACGGGCAGTACTACACCATGCGCCGGCATCCGCTCGGGGGCATGCCGCTCCGGGAGGCCCTGGATTCGTACGAGTGGCCCGATCCCCGCTCGGAACGGCGGATCGCCGGGCTCGAGGAGCAGGCGCGGGAATACGGGGGCCGCTACTGCCTGATCCTCGAGGGCCTGCGCGAAGTCTCGTTCGGCCTTCCCTCCTGGATCCGCGGCATGACCGACTTCTACATGGACCTGGCGACCGATCCGGTCCTCACGCACGAGTTCCTCGACCGCCTGCTGGAATGGAACCTCGAGATGATCGATTTCGTTCTCGGGCGTCTTTCCCCGTACATCGACATCGTGAAGTTCGCGGACGATCTCGGAACCCAGGCGTCGCTGCTCATCTCCCCCGACATGTACCGGGAGTTCATCAAGCCGCGGCACGCGAAGATCGTTCAGGCGGTCCGGAAGTACGGCCATCGGGTGATGCTGCACTCCTGCGGAGCCGTCCATCCGCTCATCCCTGACTTCATCGAAATCGGCATCGACGCGCTCAACCCGGTTCAGATCTCGGCGGAAGGAATGGATCCGGAGCGGCTGAAGCGGGAGTTCGGCGGGAAGATCGTCTTCTGGGGAGGCGGGATCGACACCCAGGAGGTGCTCCCCCACTGCACGCCGGAGCAGGTGAAGGAAGAGGTCGCGAGGAACATGGAAATCTTCCGCCGGGGCGGCGGGTATGTTTTCGCCCAGGTACACAACATCCAGCCGGATGTTCCGGTCGAGAACGTCATGGCGATGTACGAGGCATACGCCGAGAACGCGGCCGAACCCCTAGAGGCTCCCGCCGACCTGCGAAGGCACGTTCAGACACGGCACGATGTACGGCGCGTCGGGAAGCACGGTCACCCGGGCTCCGGGCCCCTGCTCCTCGAACGCGGCGTCCAGCGCCCTCCGGACGTCGGGGAACGGCCGGCTCTTCATCTCGAGCGCCGCCGCGTCGCGGATTCCCGACGCGACCAGAAACACCGTACAGTGCAGCAGGGCCGCGGCCCAGGCCTGCGCCGCCCACTGGTCGTGGATGAAGAAGCCCGGCCGGGAGAGCCGCTCGAGGATCGCCTCCGGGCTCGCCGCCTCCCGTACCAGCTCGTGGAACGGTCCGTCGCCGATCCCTTCCGGACAGGGGGATGCCAGGATGACGATTCCGCCCTTCCGAACGACGGGACGGAGGGTCTTCGTGCAGTTCAGAAGGGCGTTGGAGGACTGGTAGAGGTTCACGCTGGTCGGATGGCTGCAGCCGGCCACGACGATGTCGGCCACCTCCGGGACGTCGACCCGCACCATGGCGTCGAGAAGCTTCACCCCCTCGCGATGCGCCTCGATCATGTCCCCCGCCACCACCCCGACGATCCGCTTCTCCTCGTCCAGCACGGTGTTGACGATGAAGCAGGGCGACAGCAGGCCGGCGGCCTCTTCGATATCGGTGCGGATCAGGTTTCCCTCGATGACGCCCAGCACCGAGCCGGGATGCGCGGTGGCGTGATAGTCGTGATCAGCCATGATCGTCTCCAGGCTGCTCACCCCCGGAAGGATTGACTTCCCGCCGCCGGTGTAGCCGGCGAACGCGTGCGGCTTGATCAGACCGATGAGGATCCGGATATCCGCCCGGGCGACCCACGAGTTGATGCGCACGGGCGTGCCCCGGGCCGTCGTCCCGAGAGAGGTCAGGTTCGCAGTATCGTGAACGTCGTGATCGGAGATGCGGTATTCGCGCAGATACCGCTCGTCGCCGAGAATCCGGATCTGCTCCTCGCGCGTGTTCAGCCGATGGGATCCGTTCGCGAACACGATGGTGACGTCCTGCCTGCGCACTCCCCGCCCGTGCAGAACCGACAGGATGTGCGGGAGGATCGTCGCCGTCGGGGTGGGTCGGGTGTTGTCGTCCACGACGATCGCCACCGTGGAACCGGTCCGGACGAGCTGCTCGAGCCGCGGGCTCCGGACCGGATTCCGGAGCGCTGCGTCGATGAGCTCTCCGTCGCGGCCCGCGGAGGGCGCCGGCCGCGCGGTGAACTCGCCGATCAGGGAATCCGACGGCACCTCGATGCGGAGCGTTTCCGTTCCGTATGCCAGGCTGCAGGAAGCGTTCCGGTCCTTCATTCCGCGTCTCCCGTTATTCCAGGTTGTGCATCCATCCATCGGAATTGTAGCACGGAACGGACCTCCGTCAACCGCATCGAGCCGTCGTGAGCCCCGCTACCCCAGTATCCACCTGAGGAAGAGGTCGTTCAGGATGGTCACCGCCGGCACGAACACGATCGAGACCATCGACATGAGCTTGAGCAGGATGTTGATCGAGGGACCGGACGTGTCCTTGAACGGGTCGCCCACGGTGTCGCCGACCACGGTCGCCTTGTGCTGATCCGAACCCTTGCCGCCGAAGTTGCCGTTCTCCACGTACTTCTTCGCGTTGTCCCAGGCGCCGCCCGAGTTCGACATCATGACCGCGAGCACGAACCCGGAGCCGAGGCTGCCGGCGAGCAGCGCGATCACGGTGAAGGGACCGAACAGGATACCGACGAGCAGCGGAGCGACGACCGCGAGCAGGGTCGGCAGGATCATCTCCCGCTGGGCGCCTCGGGTGGAGATCCCGACGCACGCCGCGTAGTCCGGCTTTTCGGTGTCGTCCAGGATCCCCGGCCGCTCGGTGAGCTGCCGGCGGACATCCTTCACGATCAGGCCGGCCGTCCGGCCGACCGCCCGCATCGAGAGCGAGGCGAAGACGAACGGGAGCACGGCGCCGATGAACATGCCGACGAGAATGCGGGGATCGAGCAGGTTGATGTTCAGCGTCACGCCCCGGATGATCCCTTCGGACGATCGGACCACGTCGAGCAGGCCCTTGTCGAACACCTCCATCGCGCTCGCGACGCGTTCCTCGCTGAAGAGGGTTTCCACCGATTCGATGATCTTGTTCCCGTACTCCGCCAGGAGTGCGAGCGCCGTCAGGGCGGCCGATCCGATCGCGAACCCTTTCCCCGTCGCCGCGGTGGTGTTCCCGAGGGCGTCCAGGGCATCGGTGCGCTCGCGGACTTCCGGCTCGAGGTGGGACATCTCGGCTATGCCCCCCGCGTTGTCGGCCACCGGACCGTAGGCATCGGTCGCGAGGGTGATGCCGAGGGTGGAGAGCATGCCCACGGCGGAGAGACCGATCCCGTAGAGCCCGGCGCCCGGATGTGCGAAGCCGCCGGCGAGATAGAACGCCGCGAGCGTGGTGATCACGACGACCAGGACCGGGATGAAGGTGGAAACCATTCCGAGCGAGAGGCCGGCGATGATGATCGTGGCGGGACCCGTGAGGGACTCGCCGGCGAGCTCGCGCGTGGGCCGGTAGCTCGAAGAGGTGTAGTACTCGGTCGTGAACCCGATCACGTTGCCGGCCACCAGTCCGACCACCATCGATCCCCAGACGCCCATCATCTGCCCGCCTCCGACCAGGCGGACGAGCACCCAGGAAGCCGCGGCGATCAGAGCGGTCGAGATGTAGATGCCCGTTCGAAGCGCCCGGAGCAGGTTCTGCTGCGTCGCGAGTTCGCCGGTCCGGACGAAGAAGGTCCCGATGATCGAGCAGACGACGCCGACTGCAGCGACGATCACGGGGATCTCCACGAGCTGGAGCGCCGAAATGCCGGGGAGGTTGGATGCCGCGACGGACCCGAGCGCCATGGTGGCCACGATCGATCCGACATAGCTCTCGTACAGGTCCGCTCCCATTCCCGCCACGTCGCCGACGTTGTCCCCGACGTTGTCCGCGATGACCGCGGGGTTGCGGGGATCGTCCTCGGGCAGGTTCCGCTCCACCTTTCCGACCAGGTCGGCCCCGACATCGGCGGCCTTGGTGAATATTCCCCCGCCGAGGCGCGCGAAGAGCGCCATCGAGGAGGCTCCCATGCCGAACGTGATCATGATCGGCGGAATCTGGTCGCTCGACAGGCCGAACAGCTTCAGCGCCGTCCACCAGAGCGCGAGGTCCAGGATGCCCAGTCCGACCACGGTCATGCCCATGACGGTACCCGAGTCGAACGCGACCCGCAGGCCGGAGTTCAGGGACTCTCTCGCCGCCCAGGCGGTTCGCGCATTGGCCCGGGTCGCCACGTACATTCCGATGTATCCCGCGAGGCCGCTGAAGAATCCGCCGGTGATGAACGCGAACGGCACGAACGGAGAGATCAGGTTCAGCCCGAAGGAGAGCAGGAGGAACAGAAGAAACAGGACTCCGAAGAACAGGAACACGACTTTGTACTGCTGGCGCAGATACGCACTCGCCCCTTCCTGGATCGAACGACTGATTTCGACCATCCGTTCGCTGCCGGGGGATTTTTTCAGGATCCGCCTCGCGGTCAGGAACGAGAACACGAGGGCGGCGAGCGCCCCGAGCCAGACCATCCACATCAGATCGAGACCGGCTTCCTCGCCCGGCAGGGGGCTCTGTGAGAAAAGCGGAACGACCGAAAACACTGCAAGCGACAAACCGATGAGCAGCACCCGAGATTTCAGCATGGAGTTCCTCCGGAATGGCTGACAATCTGTTCTTTTGAACAAAAATTGTCAAGACGTCGATTCCCGGATGCCGATTCAGTGGATACCCGCACCGGCCGCTCCGGTCCGCCGCCTCCGGCGGGAGCGTTTCCGGTTGACAGCCCGACCGGTCGGGGTATACTGGCGGGGTGAACATCTACTTCTGCGGACTGATCGGTTCCGGCAAGACGACCATCGGAAAACGGATCGCGGACGAGCTGGGGCTCGCATTCCACGACATCGACCAGGAGATCAGCCGGCGGGCGGGATGTTCGTTCCACGTGCTGGTCCGGGAACAGGGCTGGGTGCCGTACCGGGAGCTCGAGTACGATATCTGCAGCGATCTGGCGGCCGCTTCAGCCGATTCCGATGCGGTCGTCAGCATGGCAGGCGGCACGGTCCGGTATCGCTGGAACATGGACGTGCTTCGGGGCAGCGGCGTCATCATCTTCCTCGAGGCGGCCCTCGGGGAGCTGGCGAGACGGGTGTGTACGGCCGACCGGCCGCGGGTGAACCCCGGCACGACTCTCGAGGAGGACCTGCGGATCATGTGGGAAAAGCACGGGCACAAGTACCGGGGTGCCGCCGACATCGTATACCGGACCGACCGGAAGAGCGTGGACGAGGAAGTCCGGGAGATCAGGGAGATGATCCTCGCCGATCCCCGCTTCGCCCCGCTCTCGATCCGCCGCGGCTGACCGGCTCCGTCGGCCGGCTCTTCCGGCTCCCGGCACTGTTCCCCGGCGCCGTACCCCCGGCACTGTTCCCCGTTCCCTGCCCCGCTTGCCTTACCCGGGCCGCTGAAGGTATGATGATCGCCATACCACATTCGGGAGTATCCCTATGGAATGGAAAGCAAGCCATATTCTCGTCTCCAGCCCCGATCTCGCGCGGCGTCTCCGCCAGGAGATCCAGCAGGGTGCACGGTTCGAAGATCTCGCTCGACAGCACTCGAGCTGCCCCAGCAAGTCGAGCGGCGGCGATCTCGGATGGTTCGGACCCGGCAAGATGGTCCCCGCGTTCGAAGAGGCGACGAAGCGCCTGGGCGTCGGATCGGTCAGCGATCCGGTCCGCACCCAGTTCGGCTATCACCTCATCAAGGTGACGGGAAAGCGATAGCGGGAGCAGAGGCCGGCCGCGTGACCCGGTGCATCGAGCCCAAAAACAATAAAACTGTCCAATACCTTGAAATTGTTCTCCTTCCTGAGTAGAATTATGAGGGAAAAGCCTACGCAGGAGGGAACATGAAAAAGTGTCTGTTTGTCACGGGATTGATCATTCTCCTCGTTCTGAGCGCCACCGGGTGCCGGACGATTTTCGGACGGGGTCACGGACCGATCGATTCATTCGTGCTCCATCCCGATATGAACCCGCAGCTCCGGCAGCCGGTGTTCGGCGCCATCCGGGAGGCGGGAGATCCGAAGCAGATCGAGGTCGTCGTCCCGCCGGGAACCGATCGGGGCAGCCTGATCGCCACCGTTTCGATGAATTCCGAAGCGACGGTAACCGTCCTTTCCAGCGGGAAACGTGTGGTTCAGCAGAATAGCGCGACACCCAACAACTTTACCGCTCCGGTGCTGTATGCAATCGAGGTGGCAGGCGATGACGAGCCCTGGCAGTACCAGGTCGTCGTGCGTGAGGCGGAAACCGATGCCCGGCTCGCACAGGTCCAGGTGACGCCCGCATCCGGAAATGTTCCCGCATTCTCGTCGGAAAGCCCCTCCTATACCATGGAAGTCCCCTTCGCGACCCAGGAAGTCCGGATCGAGGCCCGCGCCCGCAGCCGGTACCTGCAGGGAATGAGTATCGGGACCTCGCAGGTGCGCGGCGCGGCCGGAGCGGTCACCGTTCCCTTTGCCGGGGTGAACCGGCTGGATGTCCCGGTCGAGACAACAGCCGAAGACGGCGAGACGAAGGTTTCCTACACCGTTACCCTTGTGCGAGGTGAGCCGGACCGGAACTCGCAACTGCGGGCCGTGACGGTGAAGGACGGCGTCCTCTCCCCCGGTTTCTCGGTGAATCGCACCGGATATGTGGCGACGGTTCCGTTCGCCGCCCGGCAGACCGTTCTCTCCGCCGTCCCCCAGAGCGAGTTCTCCACCGTCTCGCTCGAACGGATCATCACGACCGCAACCGGTCAGAGCGGACGGGCACAGCTTCTGTTCCAGGGAGATCCGCGGAGCGGTAAGGGTGCCTCGTTCGACTTCAGCGACGACCGGCTTGTGGTCGGAGTCGTGGTAACCGCCCAGGACGGAACCTTCACCCGATACCAGGTGGAGATCCGGCGGGCCGATCCGGACCGGAACCCGGCACTCGCGACCCTCACCGTGAACGGACTGCCGCTCTCACCCGCATTCGTTCCCGACCGGCTCCACTACACGGTCGAGGTGCCCTCCGGGACCCGGCAGATCTCTGTTGCCGCCGGCCCCCAGAGCCCGGTGGCCCAGGTCGCCATCGAGGCGTCCGGCAGCGGCGGGCAGTATGTTCCCGCTTCTTACGGAGGGAATCCTGCCGTCGGATCAGGAGCGGTGGTCGATTTCTCGGCAACCGATCGACTGCTGCTCGCCGTCGCGGTGACCGCTCAGGACGGGACTCCCCTCCGCTACACGCTGGACATCCGCAGAGCAGCGGGAGCTGCAGGTTCTCCGCCGGCAACCGCTCCCGCAGTTCCGCCGGTCGCAGCCGCCCCGGTCGCGGCACCGCCCGTCATGGCTGCACCCGTTGCGGCTCCCCCCGTCACGGCTCCGATCGCCGCACCTCCGGTCACTTCTCCGCCGGCCGCGGTACGGCCGCCCGCCGCCCAGCCGCCTGCCGCGGCGGCACCACAGCCGGCCGCTCAGCAGCCGAAACCGCAGCCGGCCGCACAGACACCGGCGACGATTCCGCCCGCCACCCCGCCGCCTGCCGTCGTGAGTCCTCCGGTCGCGGTACAGCCTCCCGCGCAACGGCCTCCCGCCGTGCAGCCGCCTGCAGTACAACCGCCGGCACAGCAGCCTCCGGCAGTACAGCCTCCCGCAGCCCAGACGCCGGTGGTTCGACCTCCTGCAGCTCCCCCGACGGTGACGACCGTGGTGCGGGTGCAGACCAGAAACCTCAGGCTCGAAGCACGGGAAGCCGGAGAGCTCTCGAAGGGAAAGGAACGGATAACGGATCAGGCCCGGATCACGATCAGAAGCTACCGGACCGATCAGGTGCTCGCCAGTCAGACGGTCCCGATTCAGGTACGGCAGCAGGGCAACAGTGCCCCCGGGATTACTCTTGCCTGGGCTTCCGCAGGAATCAGCGTTCCGGCGGATCGCTTCCTCGAAGTGGAAATCGCCATTCCCACGAGCGGCGGGCGATTCCTTCATTACACCGAGGCGGTGGCTGCCGCGGAGGAGATCGTTCTCGAAATCCCGTTCCTGCTGCTTTCCGGCGATCCGAGGGTCCGCTGGCCGGAAACCGGAACGCCGGTTCCCGTTACCGCCTCGTTCTTCATGATCCCGCCCGGCCAGGCAGACAAATCCGGAGGCCAGGGCGTCGAGTTCGCGGCGAATGAACGCGGCGAACAGGGCGTTACCCTGGAACTCACGGAACCGGCGACCGGCCGGAAGCTCTTCCGGGATACGGTCTGGACGAAACCGGGCGTACGGCGCGGCCAGGGCATCGAAATCGGCAGCGGTGTCCGGATCGCGGAGGGAGCACCGGTTTCCTATCTCCTGGATGCGAAGATGAAGAACGGCCGGTCCTGGCAGACAAGCGGGTCGACCCTGGTGCGGACGACCCGGATCCGCTACGAAGGCGGATTCCACCCCGCCCTGATCTTCGTTCTCGAGCAGATTCGATAGTACCGACATGCACTGACGGCGCCGGGCGTGGTCGATCGGACCGCCCCGGCGCACCCGTTCATCCTGATCGGTCGATCGACGGACGGATCGTCCTCCACCGGACCCGGATCATCTTTTCCACCCCCTTGCCGAATCCGATTCGACCTCTGTACTTTTTCCATGAACCATATTCAGAAAGTCCAGCTAAAAACCGGAGGTTCACTGTGAGACTCACTACTGTCGATTGGATAGCGCTCATTCTGGTCATCATCGGAGGGATCAACTGGCTGCTGGTCGGCCTGTTCTCGTTCGATCTGGTGGCAGCCATTTTCGGCGGGCAGACCGCGATCCTGGCACGGATCATCTACATCCTTGTGGGGATTTCGGCGATCTACCTGATCTTCGCCGCCATGCGCTGGAATCGGGCGAGGGTCTGAGATCGAGAAGGGTCTGACCATCCGGAATCTGACTGCGGAGGCAGCGACATACGTTCCCGGCGGACGCAGGGACCTCAGACCGGACCGGCTTCCAGCTCGGATGTGCACGAAGGGCACCGGGTAGCCTGTACCGGGATGGTGGAGAAACAGAACGGGCAGTCCTTCACGGTCGGCTCGGCTTCTTCCCCGGTGACGGCCCCTGCTGCCAGCTCTTCAGACGGTTCACGAATCGGATCAGAAAAAAGAGCGCCCACGCGAGAATCAGGAAGCTGATGATCGAATTGATGAACGCACCGTAGTTGATCGTGACCGCTCCCGCCGCCTCGGCAGCGGCGAGGTTCTCGTAGGGGCCGGGACGTTCCGCACCGCGCCGGAGCACCAGGAAGAAGTCACTGAAGTCGGTGTCTCCGAGCAGCAGACCGATCGGGGGCATGAGGATGTCGTTTACGAAGGAACTGACGACGGTCCCGAACGCGCCCCCGATCATGATTCCCACGGCCATATCGATGACATTGCCCCGTCGGGCGAATTCCCTGAACTCCTTCAGCATCGGCATCACCTCCTTCCCGATCCGCAGCGGGCATCCATTCACCGCGTCCTGATAAAAGATATCACTTTATCTTCCTCGGGAAAGTTTTTCGCACTCGTCGATCCTGGTCTCGCTTCCATCGATTTTTCGAACGCTTCCCGGCCCGGAGTGCGATCCGGTTGCATGCGACAGGATTTCGAAAGTAATGCTTCAATTTCTTCAGTCATTTCAATCCTTATATCTCGTGAGTTATGAAAAACTAATTTTATATCGATACTTTAATAATTAATCCAGCCGGTTCCCTTTAACACTCTCCTGATAATTCCTTCTCAGTACATAACCTGTTTTGTAATAATTTCTCCACAGAACAATCACACTGTTTTTTCCCATTCAGCCTTATTATGAATCAACAAATATAGAAAAGGAGGTGAATAACCGGGGATCGCTTTCACGCGGAAGTGAGGTGATCATTATCGTGCTTGTCAATCATTCAGAAACGGAGGAAAGTATGAAATCGAAAACAGGAGCCTGCGTCATTGTCGGCATTCTCTCGATCTTCATGATATTCTCCTGTTCGCAAACTCCGGTGGGCACGGACTTTGACGAGACGGAACTCTCGCAGGCGCTTCGAGGGGGAAAGGGCGGAACCGGCGGCAACGGCGGGGGAAAAGGCGGCGGTGGAGGCGGGGGCCAGAACACCGGTGGAAGAGGGGGACTGTACGGCGATCTGGTCATCTGTCTGCGAAGCGCCGACGGGATCCCGATTTACAAGCTCATCGACGGAGAGCACGGACTGACGGCATATCCCCAGCCGCTCAAGATCGATATCTCCTCGTACGAACCGCTCAAGATCGACGATGAATACCAGACATTCGAATTGAACGATGAAGGCGAAGTCATCCCGGAAGACGGCTACATGGTGATGGAGGTGGATTTCGGCCGGACCAACGAGATCCGGTCGCCCCAGTCGGTACTGGACAAGGCGCTCGAGGAACTCATTCTCGAGCTGACGGCTCCGGGCATCAGCAGCATAACGACCGATGCGAGCGGACGTATCGTTGCCATTTACGGAGAGGAGGACTGGTACGTCAACTACGACGCCGATCCGACGAACGACGAAAGCAACGACAAGACCATAGACCGGCCCGGCGCCAATTTCGCAGCCTATCAGGAACTCATGTCGAACGGCTTCAGCGGCGGACTCGGAACGCTCCTGCTGAGTCATGGTTTCGGCAGCGACGATCTGATGCGGCTCGCGTACGGCACCCTTGCAGGAGGCTCCGACAAGTTCGGGACCATCGACGTCGACGAGGTCGCCTACCTGAACAACCTGATCCTGAAGTGGGACGGATCCGCCCTCGTGGAGGTGGACCCGGGAAGCCCGGACGCCAAGAAGCGCCGCTACTACGACTACAGCGGTTTTTCCTACAGCAGGGACGATGTGTACCGGGACAGGTACGTCAGAATCACGTGGCTCGACGGCGGCGGAACATGGCATTACACCTACGAATCGCTGCTCAGCATGGTTCCCTGGACGAATGATAAACTTCTGGTCGACTACGCGAGCAAAGCGAACACCGGAATCACCGGTTTCGCGAATGCAGCCAACGATGCGGTCCAGGCGCTTGAGTTCATTCACGAGAATCCGCTTGTCGTCTACAGCCCGTATTTCACGAAAGACGGTTTCCCGGAGGAGACTCTTACGGTCAGCACCGCGAACGTCGACACGAACAAAGGTCGAAGGAAGTGAATTTCAGGGAAGAAGGTTCAGGAGAGCCTTCTTCCTCGCCAACTTCCGCGGCTCAGCCGAATACACGAGGAGAAAGATGAAACCGTTGTATCTTTTATCCGCACTGTCCTGTATTCTCGTATCGATTCTCGGATGCGACACGGGCCTCTCGGCGGTCGAGGAGGATGCTCAGCAGCCGATCGCCCGGTCCGCGGCCGTTGTTCAAGGTCCTGCAGAGGCACGAGGGCTCGTCGAAGAAACAGTACCCGTGCACAACAAGGCGGTACCGTACGAACTGGTTGCAGGAAAAACGCTCGACGCCGGAAGCGTTCATATCTGGAACAGACAGAACAGAATCTATTTCTGCATCGAGTCGGAATACACGATCCGGGAACTGCACCTGGCCGTTGGCGATGCGGTGACCGACATTCCCATGACCGGATCGGGAAATCCCGTTCCCGGCAGGTTTCCGTACATGCTCGAGCCGGATTCCCTCCACGTTTGCTTTTCCGTTCCCTATTCGTATGAACCGGAGCAGAAAGTATATATCGCCCTGCATGCCGAAAGCGACAGGGAATCGGTCTGGGCTTCATCCGGAGAGAAGCTTCAGTTCTCCGGGAAAACATGGGCAACGTACCTGGCATTTCAGATCAAGTGCCGCAGAGGCGACGAGGAACACGGCGGTGGATGCGGGGAGTGCGGGGACGAAGACTCGCACGATGAACACGACGATCACGATGACTGCGGGCACGATCAGGTGATAATGTAGCCTCACGTGATGCCGCAGCCCCGTACTATGAAGCCGGCAGCATACTTCCCGCGGCAGGGGAATATGCAGCCTTTTTCGTTCCGGTGGGTCGGTCCGATCGATCACACCGATCGACCGAACCGGCCGGACGTTCTACTCCTCCACTTCCCGCTCCATCTCCTGATACCGGCTCCGGATCTGTGCAAGCTCTTCCATGATCTGATCACGCTGCTGCTCCCAGTCGGATGCCTCATCCAGGTTCAGGATTTCCGCGCGCACCTGGACGCGGCGGCTCTCGAGTTCCGCCAGTTCCGACATCTGCTCCGGAGTGGCGGCGCCGAGACGATCCGTGATCCGTTCGGTCAGCTGCCGATGCTCGTCCATGAGATCAGAGACCCGCATCTGAGCGTATTCCTGGAACATCTCCCGATCCATGTCCTGCACCATCTGCCGGTCCTGTTCCCGCATCCGATCCTGGTCCTGAAGCGTTTCCCGCGCCCGATCGCGATCGCGGTCCCGCTCCGGTTCGACATCGGCCTGCGCCTGGGGCTCCCGTGCCTGATCATGGACCTGATCCCGAGCCTGTTCGCGCTCACGTTCCGGCTCTGCGGACGGTTCCCGCTCCTGCTCCTGCTCCCGGTCCTGATTCCGCGCCTGGGTCGATTCGGTCTGATGCTCACGCTCCCGTTCCTGCTCCTGCTCCTGCTCCTGCGCGCCCAGTTCCCGGCCTCCGGAGTCCTCCCCCCGGGAGCCTTCCCGCGGACCTCGCTGCTGCGCCGGAAGAAGTGCGGCGGAGAACAGCAGAGCGATGGCGATCAGGAATGCACATGTCGCCGTTCGAGAATGAGACCTGTACCTTTTCACGACAATCCTCCTCGTCCTGACAGAATGGAATTGAGCTTTGAATTCAATTTCATCATTCCGTCCTGCGGAGACAAGTATTCTTCGATGAAGGTCGATCTTCACGTCGGACTACAACACCGGCAGTGATCCCGCGAACTCGGCGAGCAGCGCCATCGCACTCTCGAGCGTCGCCTTGTGCAGCGTACTTCCGTCTATGTGGATCGTCGGGCCCTTGTCGCACGCCTCGTCGCAGAAGGTGGCGCTCACGTCCACCAGGTCCGGAAGACCTGCGCGATCGACTTCCCGGAGCAGATCCGACTGGAGCGCCTGACTCCCGCGGAGGAAGCAGCTGGTGCCGACACAGATCTTGACCGGAATCTTCCGCACATCGGTTCCCCGGACCAGAGAAATCTGCGCACCGTTTATCCTCTTTCGGCTCCGGTAGCTCGTGTACAGAATCTCGCGGGCCTCTCGGCTCCCCGGCTCCCCGCCGAGATACGCTCCGTAGGCGTTTGCGACGAACGGGTTCTCGCGGCTCCGGCGCAGCGGCATGGCGGGCGGAAGCTCCCCTTTCCCGGTTCTCCCGGAACCGGTAGAATGAGGTCATGTTCGGAATCACCGATTTCCCTCTTTTCGCCCTCTCCGCCGCCCTTCTCGTCGCGGCCCCCGGTCCCGACTTCGTCTATGTGACGACCCGCGGCATCGCCCAGGGCAGAACGGCCGGCGGCCTTTCCGCCCTCGGGATCAGTACCGGGCTGCTCGTCCACACCCTGTTCGCCGCACTCGGACTGTCGGCACTCATCCAGGCATCCCGCACCGCCTATCTCCTGATCAAGTACGCCGGTGCGGCCTATCTCATCTATCTCGGCCTCCGGACGCTGCTCTCCCGGAAACGGCTGCTCGACCCGGAGAAGCCGGTCGCGATGAGCCGCTCCTCGGCCGTGTTCCGGCAGGGCGTGCTGACGAACGTCTTCAACCCGAAGGCGATCTTGACGTTTCTCGCCTTCATCCCTCAGTTCGTCGACGCGGGCGCCAGCAACCCCGTTCCCCAGTTCCTGGTGCTCGGGATCACGATCGCGGCGATCGCGGCGGTCTGGTTCGGATTCGTGGGATATTTCGCGGGGATCATCGGTGCGCGGCTTCAGCGGAGCCCGACAATGCAGCGCATCCTCACGACAGCGAGCGGTGCGGTGCTTGTCCTGCTCGGGGTGCGGCTGCTGCTCGAGCGGTAGAATCCCGCTTCCGATTCTTGCGTGAAGAGGAGGCTTCTCCTATACTGGTGACGAGTCCTCGACACGACCGAACCGTCCCGACAGGGAACCCGTTTTCCCGGAGGTCCCATGAAATTTCCGATCCGAACCAGGACGAACATTCCCACCTTCCTGATACCTGCCGCAGCGATTCTGCTCGCAGCAGCCCTGCTGCTCTCCTGCTCCCCCGGAGAATCGTCCGGCGACGGCCGGCAGGCACGGGGGGACGGTTCGGGTCAGCCGGCTTCCTGGTCCCTGTCGGAGGACCTGTCCGCGTATCTCGTTCGCTACTACGTGCCGGCGGGAAGCGGCGGGACGGAATCCGCCGGCGGGATCGCGGACGAGAGCGAAGACCCGTTCACCATGGTGGATCATGGACCCATCGGAGAGCTTCCTGCGGAGGTGAAGCGGCCGTCTGTCTTCGTGGTCTTCTCCCAGCCGGTGGTCCCGCTCGCCACCCTCGGCGCCCCGGTCCGGGAGACGGAGCTCATCACGATCGAACCGGCCCTGCCGGGCACGTACCGCTGGTACGGGACGAAGCTCCTCTCCTTCGACGCGGACGAGGATGCGCTGCCCCAGCGGGAGTACACGGTTACGCTCTCGGAAAACGGCTGCGATCGCTCGGGGGCAAGCCGCTCACCGGAATGCGGAGCTTCACCTTCCGGACCGAGCCGCTGTCGCTCGACGACTGGTTCACCGGCGACGGCGCCGTCGGACGCACCGGGTACGGCGAGTACTACGGCGGCTACGACGGGTACGGACGCGAGCGGGAGGACATTCCCGTCGAAGATGCCGGCAGGATCACCCTCCTGTTTTCGTATGCCGTGAATCCGGAAGTGATCGGCCGGTACCTCCGGGTAGAGGCTTCAGGCGCCGAATACCCGTTCTCCGTCGTCCGTCCGGAACCAGGGTCGGGTCTCCTGGGAAAGGAGGAGATCGACCGGGCGATCCGGCTCGAGCTGTCCCGGCCGCTGCCGGAGAACAGCGAGGTACGGATCGTGATCGAGAAGGGAGCCCGTTCGGAGGAGGGATACCTCGGCACGTCGCAGGAGATCGTGCGGACCTTCACCACCATCACTCCGTTCCGTTTCCTGCATCACGACACCGCCTCCTGGGCCGTTCCGCAGAGCACGCAGGGCGATGCGAATCCGATCTTCCTCACCTTCTCTCATCCGGTCGATCCCGATGATCTCGCCGGAAAGATCCGCGTAGAACCCGAACTGCCGATCGAACCGGCGAACGTGGAAGTCTGGGGCGATACGGTCAAGCTGAACAACCTCCCGGTGCAGTACGAACGAAGCTATACGTTCCGGCTCGCCCCGACGATCCGGGACATCTACGGCCGGCCGCTCGACGAGGAGCGGATCGTCACCGTCGATATCGGCGCCCCGGTCCGGTACGCCTTTTTCCCGAACACCGGCACCCGGATGCTGGAAGCGCAGTTCCCTCCGAAGATCGTCTGGGAGATGCAGAACGTCTTCGACGGAATGTGGAAGGTCGACCGCATCGACGATCCCTACCGGAGCTTTGCGGCCGCAGATCTCGCGCCGTACGATTTTTCCTCCATGCCGCGGAACGTGAAGCATTTCGAGGTGCTCGATCTTTCGCCCTGGCTGAACGAGGAAGGCAAAGGATTCGTCGGGATCTCCTGGAATTTCGCCGAACGCGAAAAGAACGGGCGGTTCCCGAAATGGGCGCAGGAAGACCTTCAGCTGCAGGTAACCGATATCGGCCTGACCACCCGGTACGGCTACGACCGGATCGTCGCCATGGTCACCTCCCTTTCCACGGGAAAACCGCTCGAAGGAGCGTCGGTGAGCCTGATGGCGGAGCGACAGGTCCGGAAGCACGCGGTGACCGACCGGCAGGGGCTTGCCGTCATTCCGTTCGAGCCCGGAGAATACCGCCGGCTGTTCGAGGACTCCGCGCGGCGCGGTTCCGACCTGCTGCGGTTCCGGGTGGAGAAGGGAAAGGACCGGATCGAGTTCGCTCCCAACGGAAGCCACAACATCTGGCATCACGGGATCTATACCTTCGTCGATCCGGTCCGCGCCGAAGAGTCCCGGATGGAGACGTTTCTGTTCACCGACCGCGGCCTCTACCGACCCGGCGAGACGGTCACGTTCCGCGGAATCGACCGGGACCTCTCGCTCGGCAGCTACTCCTCCTACATCGGTCCCTACTCGATCGAGGTGAAGGAACCGGAGTACCAGGGAAAAACGCTCCATGCGATCAGCGGAAGCACCAGCGCGTCCGGAGGATTCCACGGCAGCTTCACCCTCGGGGATGCGACCGAACCGGGCTCCTATGTCATCGAATACCGTCGCGGCAGCGGGGTACGGCAGATTTACTTCCAGGTGGCGAACTTCGAACGGCTCTCCTTCCAGGCCCGGGTGAGCGCACCCGACGTCGACCGGTACCACGGCGACGTTCTCTCATTCCGCCTGTCCGCGGAGTACCTTTCCGGCGGAGCCCTCGCCGGCGGAGCCTATCGTGCGTTCTGGGCCAAGGAACCCGCTTCCTTCCGGCCTCCCGGAAAGAAGTGGGAGGAGTACCGGTTCGGACCCGAGACGGTCGATCAGCACTATGTCCTTTCGGAAACCGAGGGTACGCTCGGGCCGACCGGAGAGGCGCTCTTCCGTCAGGAGACGACCCCCGAAGGCATCGCCGGACTTCCCTACCGGTACCGTCTCGAGGCATCGGTACAGGATGCGGCAAGGCGCGAGGTATCGGCCCGGAACCAGGTGCTGGTACACCCCGCATCCTTCTATCTCGGAGCGAAGCTGGATGGCGGCAGGGACGGATGGTGGTCGCCGTTCGTCGCAAAGGGCAAGGCGGCGACCGCTCGATGGGCTCTCGTGAATCCCGACGGAAAGGAGGGGTCGCCCGCGGACATCGACGGCGAGGTCCGACTGTCGCTCTACCGGGTCTCCTGGAAGATGGCGCAGCAGGAAGGCGTCTACGGACGGATCAATACCCGCTGGGAACAGGTGGAAGAGCTCGAGGATGAGCGCACCGTTCCCCCCGCCTCCGCCGGCGGCTTCGAGTTCACCCCGAAGGAGAGCGGTTCCTATTACGTCATGATCGAAGCCCGTGACCGGGCGGGGCGCCGGGCGGTGACCCGCCTTTCCTTCTACTCGACCGGTTCCGACTGGATCCGCTGGGGAGGTTCGGGTTCCGAGGATATCGAGCTCCAGGCCGACCGTCCGCTCTACCGTCCCGGGGATACCGCCCGGATCCTGATCAAATCTCCCCTTCCCGAAGGCGACTACCTGATCACGGTGGAACGGGAAGGGATCCTGGACGAACGCGTGGTGCACCTGAAGGGATCCGCCCGGCTGATCGAAGTTCCGATCGAGGAGCGTCACCTCCCGGTGGTCTACGTGGCGGTGAGCTCGTTCTCGGTCCGCAGCGGTCCTCCGACCCACACCTATTTCGAGCCCGACCTCGACCGGCCGAAGGGCTGCTTCGGCATCGTGCCGATCGCGGTGGACACCGCGTCGCGGGCCATCGACCTGAGCGTCGAACCCGGCAGCGTGTCCTATCTTCCGGGAGGTGAAGCGGAAGTGACGGTGACGGCCCGCAGCGGCGGGAAACCCGCCCCGGGGGTCGAGATCACGTTCATGGCGGTTGACCGGGGCGTCGTGGACCTGATCGACTACCACGTACCGGATCCGATGCGGTTCTTCTACTCCCGGGACAAGTTTCCCCTCATGGTCGGGGGCGCCGACTCGCGCTCTCTGCTGATCGATCCGGTCACCTACGAGGTGAAGGATCTGCACGGCGGCGACCAGGACGACGAGAAGATGCGCCAGAGGAAGGATTTCCGTCCCACCGCCGTCTTCGAGCCCTACCTGCTGACGGACGAAAAGGGAAAAGCGATCGTCCGCTTCACCCTGCCCGACAGCCTCACCGCCTACCGCCTCACCGCCGTCGCGGTCCGGGGAGACCGGTTCGGCATCGCCGAAGGCGAACTGCGGGTGAGCAATCCCGTCAACGTGCGGACCGCCCTGCCCCGGAAGCTCCGTCTCCGGGACACCGCGCAGGCGGGCGTCACGGTCTCGAACCTGCACCCGGAGGAGCTGGAGGTGACCGTATCGGTCCGTTCCGACCTGATCCGGGTGGACGGAGAAACGGCCCGCACGCTCCGGATTCCCTCCGGAGCGACCCGGCTCGTTCCCTTCCGGTTTGCCGCGATGGAGGCCGGAGAGGCGGAACTGGTCTTCACCGTGGAGTCCGACATCCTGCGGGAAGAGCTCCGCGCCGCGATCACCGTAGAAAAACCGTACGTGTACGAATCCTTCACCACCATCGGGCAGGTAACCGGCGATCCGGCCGAGGCCGAGGAAGGAGTGGCGATTCCTTCCCGGGCACCCGATGGGGCGGGCAGTCTCGACCTCGTTCTCGATGCGACCCGGCTCACTCATGCCGCCTCCGCCGTCGGTTACCTGATCGGCTATCCCTACGGATGCCTCGAGCAGCGGGCCTCCCGACTGCTCCCGCTGATCCTCCTCGGAGACAGCCTCGACGATCTCGGAATCGCCGATGCTCCCGACGATCCCCCGGCAGTCGTCCGCAGCGAGCTCGGCCTCATCGGCCGATCCCAGAACGCCGACGGCGGATTCCCCTACTGGCCGGGCGGCAGGTTCAGCTCCTGGTACATCTCTCTCCGGACTGCGCATATTCTCGCCCTGGCCCGTGAACATGGATACGAGCTCCCGCAGGGGCTCCGTCTCCCGGAGCTCCTCTCCTATCTCCGGAATCCTCCGGACGGGATCCGGGAGGACTCCTATCTCATGACCTACGGGCTCTGGGTCCGCTCCCTTTCGGCGAGCGGGTGAAGAACGATGTCGCCCGCTGGCTCCGCCGGGGCGATGCCCTGGGCCTTTCCGGCTATGCGTTCCTCGGCCTGACGTCCCTGCAGCTCGGCGATACTGCGGCGGCCGGGCGGACGCTGGTCCGCATCCGGAACTTCCTTCGCCCGGGCACCCGGAGCGTGGACATCACCGAGACGCGGGAAGCGAGTCAGGGCGGCCGGATCTATGATTCCCGGATCGAGCAGCTCTCGCTGCTGCTCCTGCTCTACACCGGCCTGCACCCGGACGACGATATGGTGACCCGCATAGCGAACACGCTGATCGACCGGCAGCGGGACGGATTCTGGAGGAACACCATCGACAGCCAGTGGGCGGTCCACGCGATCGCCGGGCTCGTCCGGATCACCGAGCAGGAAGCTCCCGACTTCACGGCCCGGGTCTCCCTGGACGGTATTCTTCTCGCCGAAGGAACGTTCGAGGGAATCGGCGCCGACTCGGTCGCCGCCCGCATCCCCTTCGGGAACGGTCCGCTGGCGGATATCCCGAGGGATGCCGTCCGGCCTCTCCGTCTCGAGAAGGAGGGACCGGGCACCCTCTACTATGCCGCGACGCTCCGCTATGCGGTGCCGTCGGAGCTGCTCTTCCCGCGGGACGAAGGGCTCGGAATCTTCACCGAAGTCACCGACCGGGAGGGGGTGCGGATCACCGACGGCCGGCTGGAGCCGGGAAGCACCTATCGGATGAAGGCCTTCGTCACCAGCACCCGGCAGAGGAGCTACGTGGCGCTCCGTCTCCCGATTCCCTCCGGGGCGGAAGTACTCGACGCCTCCTTCGTCACCACGGCCCGGCTCCCGGAGCCGGACCGGCCGACGGACGGAGAGCCCGGAACCGGCGAGGAGTACGAAGAAGGCGGGCCGCCGTGGCTTCCGGTCGAGCAGCAGATCATGGATAACGAGGTTCGCTTCTTTTTCGACGAGTTTCCGCAGGGAAAACAGGAGGTGACGTTCCTCTTCCGCACCCACACCGAAGGCATCTACCCGACCCCGCCGCCCACGGCGGAGTGCATGTACGAGCCGGAGGTGTTCGGGCGGGCTGCCGGCACGCTCTACCTGATCCGGGGGAAGGAATAGGCCCGGGATGAGTCTCCGTACCGCGCAGCCGGATCCCCGGTTCGGACCGGCGATCCGGCTCGGGTTCGCATCGGCGCTGCTGGTCCTGCTCTGCTTCTCGCTCTGGGCCCGGTGGAGCCCCTTCCCGGAACTCGATGCGTTCCGATCACGCCCGGTGAGCACCCGCATCCTCGACCGGAACGGACACCTGCTCCGGGTTCTCCCGCTGTCCGACGGAAGCTACCGGGAATATCTTCCCCTCGACCGGATTCCCCGCACGCTCCGGAACGCTTTCCTCGCCGGGGAGGACCGGAGATTCTTTCTGCACCCCGGAATCGATCCCGCCGCCATCCTGCGAAGCCTCGGCGGCAATCTCCACGCCGGAAGGGCCGTGTCCGGGGCTTCCACCGTGACGATGCAGCTCGCCCGGATGGTGTCTCCGCATGCCGGCGGACTGCGCGGCAAGCTCCGGGAAGCGGTCGACGCGCTCCGCCTCGAGGCACGGCTCGACAAGCGGGAGATCCTCGAGCTCTGGATCAACGCCGTACCGTTCAGCTACCGGACCGAGGGCGTGGTCTCCGCCTGCCGGACCTTCTTCGCCCTTCCCCCCGATGCGGTCGCACCCGCGCAGGCGCTGTTGCTCGCGGTCATCCCGCGGCGTCCCGCGGCCTACGCTCCCGGCGCGAATCCGGAGCGCGCGGCGGATGCCGCCGCCCTGATCGCCGAACGGGCCGGATTCGCCGTGAGCCGGGACGAACTGCTCGCCGCGGCCCGGGCCGCTTCGATCCGCACCGCCGCAGACGGCGCGAAGGAAACCGCGGGAGGCCCCGCCGGTGCCGCGGCATACCCTTTCGAGGCGCCGCACTTCGTGCTCATGGTCGAGCAGGAAATGAGCGCAGCCCGGGCGACCGCCCCGGCC
The DNA here is from genome assembly GCA_963728215.1 of uncultured Spirochaetota bacterium. Classification (GTDB taxonomy): domain Bacteria; phylum Spirochaetota; class Spirochaetia; order CAVSJD01; family CAVSJD01; genus CAVSJD01. The sequence continues at coordinate 168,950 of CAVSJD010000002.1, forward strand.
GCAGGGCACCCTTCCCCGCCGGTCCCGGAGCTGGTCACCAGCCTCGATCTCGACCTGCAGAGGCATCTCGAGACGGCGATCCGGATCGAGCTCGAGCGGAACCGGGAAAGCCGGATCTCCAACGGAGCGGGCATCCTGCTGGACAACCGGACCGGAGAGATCCTGGCCTGGGTCGGTTCCGGCTCCTTCGAGGATGAAGAGAACGGCGGCCAGATCGATGCGGTCCGGGTCCGGAACCAGCCCGGCTCCGCACTGAAACCGTTCCTCTACGCGCTCGCCCTCGAGCGGGGGTTCCGCCCGAACGACATCCTCCCCGACCTGCCGACCGACTTCGGCGGTGAGCGGGTCTACGCCCCGGCCAACTTCAACCGCCGCTTTCACGGTCCGGTCCGGCTCAGGGTCGCCCTCGCGTCCTCGCTCAACGTGCCGGCGGTCGCCATGATCGCACGGATCGGAGTCCGGGAGTTCGAACGCTTTCTGATCGACCTGGACTTCGAATCGATCCGGGATCAGGCGGGAAGCCTGGGCACCGGTCTCGCACTCGGGAACGCCGAAGTGTCCCTTCTCGAACTGACGCGCGCGTTCGCCGTGTTTCCCCGGGGCGGGATACCCCTGCGGACCGGCTGGCAGAAAACGGAATCCCCGCCGGGCGGACGGCGCATCGATGGGGTACCGGGGAGCGATGCCGAGGGCGGGCGGCTTATCAGCCCCTACGCGGCCTCGGCGATCACCGACATCCTCTCGGACCGTGCCAGCCGATATCTCGGGTTCGGAAGCGAGGGACCGCTCGCAACCGACTTCCCCGCCATGTTCAAAACCGGAACGGCGAACCAGTTCCAGGACATCTGGGCGGTCGGTGCGACGCCTTCCGTCAGCGCCGGCGTCTGGATGGGGAACCTCGCCGGGGAAACGGTGATCGGAAGGACCGGAAGCTCGCTGCCCGCCCGCATCGTCGCGTCGGTCCTGGCGACGGCAGGGCCCCGCGGCGGCGCGTTTCCCGTGCCGGGCGGCACCGCGGTGCGGGAGATCTGCACGCTTTCGGGAATGGCTGCGGGACCCTTCTGTTCCGGCCGGGCGCTGGAAATCCTGCCGAAGGAAGAGACGCTCTCGCCGTGCAGCTGGCACCGGGAAGACGGCCGGGTGCTCTACCCGCCCGAATATGCCCGATGGCTCAGGGAGACCGGGAGAACGGGAAGCACGACGGCCGAAGGGAACATCCGGATCGCGGCTCCCAACGACGGAGCCCGCTACTACATCGATCCGTCCGCCCCCGCCGCCCAGCAGGCGATCGTGCTGCAGGCCGTCGGGGTCCCGCCGTCCGGAGCATCGGTCTTTCTCGACGGCGTATTTGCCGGGGAGATCGGCCCCGACGGACGCATGACGCTTCCCCTCACCCCGGGAAGGCATCGAATCACCCTGGAAGCCGACGGCACGAACGACGGGATCGAAATCGATGTGAGATAGGAACCGCGGGATACAGTCCGGTCCGCGGGAGAAACCGATCGAATACGGCGGGGCTACCCGCGCCACACCCGGTCGAAGGCTTCCCGCACCGCGGCGGTTCCCGACGGTTCGGTGACGCACTGAAGATACAGTCCCTGCGGTAGGAGATGTCGGCCGATCAGCGACAGATCATCTGCGTCGAGCATTCCGCGGATCAGAAGACATTTCCCCTCTTCCTGGACCCGGACGAGGTACGGCAGCATCTCCTCGACGCTCATGCCTCCGACATCCTTGTTGATCTGGAAGCAGTCGATCGCATCGATCGTCAGAATCTCGTGCAGCAGAAAGAGCGATGAGGAATGGAGATGAATGACCGAGTACGGGAACGATTCGGCGATTCTCCGGTCCTGCTCGAGGATGAACTCCCGGTACAGCCCGGGAGAATAGAGGGCCGATGCGTCCTCCTGGAGTCTCGCGATTCTGCCCGGCGCCCAGAGCGCGAACTGTTCCACGGCATAGCCGCCTTCGACCGGGCTGACCGCGTCCTCGTGACGGCCTATCAGCCTGATGAGCGCATCCGCGCAGCGCCCGGCCAGACGGGCGGCACGTTCCGGTTCGTCGATGCAGTCGACGACCGACTCGCTGTGGCCGCGAAGCACGCCCATCAGGTCGGTGACTCCCCGCAGAATGGGAATCCCGACCGGGTATCGCCCTGCAGCCTGCCGGTCCAGCGCCTCGAGAAAACTCATGTAGGTGCGGAACCAGGGATCATCCGTCCGGAGCCCGATCCCGTCGGCTCCGTCCCAGGAGATCTTCCGCTCCCGGGCCCAGATCCCGTCCTCTTCGAGGACCGGGGTGGCGCCGAGCATGCTCTCGAGCCAGGGTACCGCCGAGATCGGCGAGACTCCCTTCAGCATGGAATCGGGAGCCGACGAGCTCAGCGCATGAAAGCCGGCATAGTCTTCGAGGCAGGCACCGGGATCGAGCGACTCCGGCCGGAGGGGCACCCCGCGGGGCAGATTCCGGAAGATCGAGTACCGTTTGACGGGGAAGAACCCCCCGACGTCGAACCCCAGCAGCGGGATCCGGTTCGACCGCGCCCAGAAATCCCCGTACATTTCCACCTGAAGAGCCCGTTCCATGCATTCCTCCGGGAAAGAAAACCCGGCGGCTCTCCGGCCGCCGGGCATCGAACGGATCCGATAACGGACCCTCGCTTCGTCTACTTGGACGAGAGAATCTTTTCCTTGTACCGGTTGAACTTCGCCTCTTCCTTGGAAAGGAAGGACAGCGTCTCCTGCGGGTTCATGTAGGTCGGGGTGACCAGCATCTTTTCCTTCGCTTCCTTCACGTACTCGGGATTGTTCACGACCGCCTTCACCGCGTTGGTGAAGGTCGAAACGATCTGGTCGGGAGTTCCCGGGGGGAAGGAGTAGAAGAAGAACTTCGTGAAGGAGATGTCGATTCCCTGTTCCTTGAAGGTCGGAACGTCGGGGAACATGGGGTTGCGGGAATCGGAAAGAACACCGAGCGCCTTGAAATCGCCGTTCTTGATGTAGTCCTTCACCAGGCCGTACTGCGTCCCGATGATGTCGATCTGGTTTCCCTTGAGAGCGGCGGTCTTCGCGGCGGCGCCGCCGACATCGACGATGTTCAGCTCGACTCCGGCCGCTTCCTGGAACGCGAGCGACTGCAGGTGGGTGAACGCGCCAACCTCGGTCGCGAACGTGATGGACTTCGGCTTCGCCTTCAGGGCGGCGATCACGTCCTTCATGTCATTGTACTTCGAGTTGCCGCTGGCGACGAACACGTTGGTTTCGTCCAGGACGGCGAGACCCGCATTCTCGAAGTCGCTGTAGGTGTAGTCCACCAGTCCGAGCAGCTGGTTCAGCAGCATCGACGGATGGTAGAACAGCACCGTGTAGCCGTCCGGATCGGAATCCTTGACCTTCCGGGAACCGAGCGTTCCGCCCGCGCCGCCGACGTTCACGACGACGACCGATTCACCGAGCTCCTTCTCGAGGTACTTTCCGAGGATGCGGCAGTTCAGGTCCGTATCGCCGCCGGCTCCGGCGGGAACGACGACCTGGATCGGCTTGGTCGGATACTGCACCTCCTGTTTCGTCTGTCCGGACGCTGCCGCCGATTCCTTCTCGCCGGATGCGAATGCACCCATCGAGACCACGGCAAGAACAAGCAGGAGAATGATGGTTCTTTTCACGTGTTCCTCCTTTCCTTTCGGAAAAATTGATATGATGAAAAGCCTTCGACAGGCTTTCCTTTCCCGTTATTGAGCAGCCTCCGACCGCAGCTCGTCGTCCTTTCGGATTCCGCAGCGACGGAGGATGTAGTTCATCCAGAGCCCGGTTTCCCCGATGCTCTCCACCTGGAGCGAAAGGAACAGACCTTCCCGGCCGAGCCGGTCGAGCACATGATCGATATCCTCCGTGTCCAGGGGACCGGCGATCACGAGACCTCGACCGAAGTCCTGAATGCGACGGAAGGCAGGCAGCATGTCGGGCAGGGAGGGTCCGTCAGCCCGGCGCCGTACCACGACGGCACACACTTCCGGCAGTTCCAGCAGAAGATCCAGTACGTGCAGCGATGCCGTATCCAGCTCGACGATGCAGGCGCCGAACGCCGCGGCGATTCCCGCGAGTGCCGGCAGAAAACACGCCTCGTAATCCTTCCGGCTGACGCATGCCGATTCCCGCTCCCGGATCGATGCGGTCCTGCGGCCGCTCCAGATTCCGTACGGTCCTGCGACACCCTCGTCCGTCCCGGGGGCCGCAAGCTCCGCCTGCCTCCGGATCAGCCGTTCGATCGTATCGGCCTGCCGCCCGGCGAACGACCGGATCGTATCCTGAGACCGGGACAGGACCCGGGACAGATCCCGCGACGGGACCGTCCGGACGGTAATGTCCGTCGGCCCGGCCGCCTGCATGCATGCGGTTCCCCAGCCGTCGTCCGGCCGGACCCGCAGACCGGCATGCAGGATCTCGAGGGCCTGTTCCCAGGATGTCCCGGAATCGGGAGTGGAGCTCTCATCCCGTTCCATCCATCCGTGTTCCGGCGGCAGGATGTTCCATTCCTCCCCGTCCAGAACCGGACGGCAGCCGGCGATCGCCTCCGCCCAGGGAAACCGGCTGCAGGGATCGGCCGCCTGCACCGCATCCTGGCTCACGACCCGGTTCAGCCCGACCTGCCGGCGGATCGCCTCGGCGAGGGATCCGTTCTGAATGGATTTCAGGAACCATTCGCCGGCATCCGAACCGCGGGGAATCCGGTACGAGGAGACGGATGCGGTCCGGAGATCCTGGACGTGAAACCCGACGAGCGGACTCGCCGCGTGAGTGCGATTCCAGAAGGCCTGCCAGCGTTCCCGTTTTGCCTCGGAGAACAGTTCCTGCATACCGCTGTCATTGCAAGGAACATGCCAATCACCGGCCAATCACCGGCGGCAGCCCGGAAGCCGGAACAACCGCCCGAAGGATCAGGTACTTCCCCGTTCCGCTCCTCCCCATCCGGCATCTCCGCCTTTCAGTGCGTTCCATATTCGGTTTCACAGTTGAAACACCGTTGCAGAGATGAAACATAATTGAAACACACCGGACGGCACTCCGGAGGATTTTTCTTGACAAAGAAAAGGTTCCGGGTAAACAATGCGATAATCGATTCCGATGGATGGAGGGTCTACCCGCCTTGTTCAAAATGCTCCTGATCGCACCGTATCCGAAACTTGCCGAACAGTTCACCGAACTCCTGAAGGAGTTCGAGCAGTCCCAGCAGAGACCGGATTACGAGAAGGATACCTGCAGTCTCGCCGTGATCCATGCAACCGGACCCGAATCACTCAGGGACAGCGATCTGACCGCGGACGTCGTGATCGCCCGCGGTTTCACGGCGACCCATCTCGCACTCAGACCGCAGTACATTCCTGTCGTGGAAATTCCGATCGCAGCGAACGACCTGCTTCGCGCCCTGTATCGTGCGAAGGAGCAGAGCGCGGACAGGAAAACTGCGGTCATCGGCTCTCCCAACATGATCATGGGGGTCGAAGAGCTCGGACAAATCCTGGAAATGGAAGTCCACCCCTATCCCGTGCGGAATCAGAGCGGCCTCGAGCAGGCCGTGCATCAGGCGGTAGCGGACGGGTTCCGTCAGGTAATCGGCGGCATCTACACCTGCGATTTCGCGGAGCAGCTCGGGCTGCAGTCGATTCTCCTGGAATCCGGAAAGGAAGCGCTCTGGCACGCGATCACCGAAGCGAAGAAAGTTGCCTATATCAGCCGGCGCGACCGGGAACGGGCCCAGAATTTCCGCGCCGTCCTGAATACCAGCCGGGACGGCGTGATCGCGATCGATCCGGATTTCCGGATCGAGGTCTGGAACGCAGCGGCGAGCCGGATCCTGAACCTCTACGAGCATACGGTTCTCGGGAAAGACATCCGCCAGGTCATTCCGAACCAGCAGTTCGTGGAGTTCATCTCCCGCTCCACTCCCGAGGGTGAGGAGCTCATCCGGATCGAACAGCTTCAGCTCGCCGTCAGCAGGACTTCCATCCCGACCTGGGGTGAATCGGTCCGGATCCTCATAACCATCCAGGAAGTCGCCCGCCTGCAGGAAATCGAAACCCGGATCCGGAAGAAAATGTACCATCGCGGTCATGTCGCCCGGCATTCGTTCGAGGATATCATCGGGGAAAGCCCACTTATCGTGGAAGCGGTTCAGACCGCGAAGCGGTTCAGCCGGGTCGACTCGAACATCCTCATATCGGGCAGCACGGGAACCGGTAAGGAACTGTTCGCCCAGAGCATCCATACCTACAGCAACCGGAAGTCGGGCCCCTTCGTCGCCGTCAACTGCGCGGCGCTTTCGGAAAGCCTCCTGGAAAGCGAGCTGTTCGGCTATGTCGAAGGCGCCTTCACCGGTGCCAGCCGGGGCGGCCGCATGGGGCTCTTCGAGCTCGCCCACGGAGGAACCATTTTCCTGGACGAGATCTCGGAAATTCCTTCCCACATCCAGGGAAAGCTCCTGCGGGTCATCCAGGAGAAGGAAATCACCCGTCTCGGTCACGACCGGGTGATACCCGTCGACGTCCGCATCATCTGCGCGACCAATCGGGATCTCCATGGAATGGTGCTCGCCGGGGAATTCCGGGACGACCTCTACTATCGGCTGGACATCCTCAAGCTCGATCTCCCCTCCCTCCAGGAGCGGCGGGAGGATATCCCGATGATCGCCGAGCACTGGATCCGCACATACAGTCGCGAGTTCCATGTGCCCGAACCGTCGCTGACGCAGCTGGCCAGGACGGTGCTCATGGCGCATGACTGGCCGGGAAATATCCGGCAGCTCCGCAACGTATGCGAACGTCTCGTGGTGCTCAGCCAGTGCAGCGTCATCGATCTGAAGGACATCCACGGCGTCCTGGGAAAGATGAACGGCCGCAGGCGGGACCCGGCGGATTCCCCGGTCGAGGTTCCCCGCATGGCGGCCGGCGAGCCGGTCCTGTGGGATCCCGCGTCGTTCGAACGGGAGCGGATCATCTCGGCCCTGAACCGGTCGGGCAACTGCCGCAGGAAATCCGCCGAGCTCCTGGGAATCAGCAGAACCACGCTCTGGCGTCACATGCGGGAACTGGATCTCGGATAACGGAGAACCGGTATGGTTCTTGCATACGTATCTTGAAGCAGCAGCGGACGAACGCAGCCGTCATATCCGATCTTGGAGGAGAGGAGCCGCACCATGTCGAAGGAAAACAGGGACCTGGTCCTGGGAGGCGTGACCCTCAGCGTGTCCATCATCATTTTCATCGCATCATTCAGCATCAGAAAACTCGTGGTCTCGAGGATCGGGGCGGCATTCGTCCCGCAGCTCGCGGCCGTTCTGCTCGGGGCTTTCAGCACGGTGGTCATCGTCCAGGCGCTCCTTTCGATGCGCAGGAAGAAGGCGCTCATCGCCGCGGCCGCAGGGTCTTCCGTCGCGCCCCCGACCGGAACGCAGCCGGCTCCCGCAACCGGGGAGGACCGCAGCGGAAAGCGGCTGGTCGCCGTCACCATCGGGCTGCTGATCCTGTATGCCTTCCTGCTGGACTTTGCGGGATTCATTCTTTCCACCGCGATCTATCTCTTTCTCCAGTTCGTCATTCTCACGATGAACCGGAAACGGAACTTTCTCCTGTTCGCGCTGATTTCCGCCGTGGTGTCCATCGCGATCTATGCCATCTTCGTCTACGGGTTCGAGCTCATGCTCCCCGCAGGCCTGCTCGGATAGGAGGAGAGGAATATGTGGGAAATGATGCTTGCCGGTTTCGCCGGTGTTCTTGCGGTTAAACCGATCATCCTGATCCTGATCGGCGTTGCGGTCGGAATCGTCTTCGGGGCGATTCCGGGTCTGACCGCCACGATGGCCGTGGCGCTCTGTCTTCCGATCACGTTCGGCATGTCTCCGGTCGAGGGCATGTCGCTGCTGATCGGCCTGTACATCGGAGGTGTCTCCGGCGGACTGATCTCCGCGATTCTCCTGAGGATTCCGGGCACTCCTTCCTCGATCGCGACCACCTTCGACGGCGCCCCGATGGCGGCCAACGGACAGGCGGGCAAGGCGCTCGGAGTGGGAATCTTCTATTCCTTTCTCGGAGGACTCTTCAGCATCCTGGTGCTCATCTTCATCTCACCTCCGCTGGCCGACTTCGCACTCCGGTTCGGACCGTTCGAGTACTTCGCCATCGCCATCTTCTCCCTGACCATGATCGCCACCGTATCCACGGGAACCATCGTGAAAGGGCTGATCAGCGGCCTGATCGGAGTGCTCCTCGCCAGCTTCGGAACCGCACCGATCGATGCGTATCCGCGCTTCACCTTCGGCTTCCATGAGCTCGACGGCGGCTTCAACCTGCTTCCCGCCCTGATCGGACTGTTCGCCATCTCCGAGATCCTGAAGACCGCGGAGTCGAGCCTGCAGATCACGGAGGAGGAAATCCAGGATTACCGGATCCGGGGATTCGGATTCAGCATGAAGGAGTTCACCGGGCAGCTGGGAAACTTCTTCCGATCGAGTCTCATCGGTACCGGAATCGGTATCCTTCCGGGCATCGGCGGGGGAACGTCGAACATCATCTCCTATCTCTCGGCGAAGAAAGCGTCGAAGTATCCCGAGAAGTTCGGAACCGGCATCATCGACGGAGTCGTCGCGTCGGAGACGGCGAACAACGCCTCGGTCGGCGGCGCGCTCGTCCCGCTCATCACCATGGGAATCCCGGGAGACACCGTAACCGCCATGCTGCTGGGCGGACTCATGATCCACGGACTCTCCCCGGGACCGCTCCTGTTCGAGACCAGCGGCGAGATCGTGTATGCCATTTTCGCGGCACTGATCATCGCGAACTTCGCCATGGTCGCCATGGAATACTACGGCATGCGGCTCTTCGTCCGGCTCCTGAAGATTCCGAAGCACTATCTGCTTCCCATCATCATCGCCCTCTGCTTCGTGGGAGCCTACGGGTTGAACAACCGCGTGTTCGACGCATGGTCGGTCGTGTTCTTCGGTCTGCTGGGATACGGGCTGGAACGGTTCGGCTGTCCGCTCCCGCCGGTCATTCTCGGTTTCATCCTCGGTCCGATCGCGGAGACGAATCTCCGGCGCGGCCTGATGCTGACCAACGGGAACTTCATCCCGTTCCTTACCAAGCCGATCGCCGCGGTCTTCCTCATCATCGCCGTTCTCTCGATCGTCCTCTCCGCCGTCAAGGACGCGCAGAAGAACCGGGAGCGGATCGCCCGGGAGGCGGAACTGGCCGTCTCGGAAAGCGGGAGAACCGCCACCGGGGAGTAAGCCGGCCCGCTACACCGGCGGACGGTTGGTTGCCAGGTGGCGACCGCCGTCCAGCGGGAGCAGCACTCCGGTAGCCCAGGAACTCCGTTCGGAGGCGAAATAGAGCGCCGCTTCCGCGATGTCGGAGGGCATGCCGCTGCGCCCGAGGGGGTGCAGGCTCGCGGAGCTTTGCATAGAAGTCCTGCACGTTTTCCTTTCCGAAGATCGGATCCGCGAGTTCCGTGCTCTCGACCAGTCCGGGTGCGATCAGGTTGACCCGGATCCGATCCTTCGCCCATTCCAGGGCCGCCACCTGCGAAAGCATCTGGAGCGACGCCTTCGAGGTACAGTATACGCCCGCGTTGGGAAGTGCCTTGTGGCCGGCGATGGATGAGATGTTCACCATCGATCCCCCGCCCTGCTTCCGCATGATCGGGACGATCTTCGTCATGACGCGCCACGGCCCGTAGAGATTGGTCTGCATGATCTGCTCCCAGAGCTCGATGCTCGCCTCCTCGACGCTCCCGAATCGCATGATCCCTGCGTTGTTGACCAGAATGTCGATCCGCCCGAAACGATCGATCACCGCCTCGATGAGCTCGTCGATCTCGCGGTCGCTGGTGACGTCCGCTTTCCGCGTGAGGATCCGGCTCCGATCCCCGGGAATCTCCGCCGCCGCCGTCTCGAGCACCTCTTTCCGACGACCGCAGAGAACGACTGCCGCTCCCTCCTGGTGAAAGCGCAGCGCGATCTCCTTTCCGATTCCGGTTCCCCCGCCGGTGATGACGGCCGTTTTTCCTGAAAGTTCTCCCATCCTTCTCTCCTCCTGCAGAATCTTCTTCGTTAAATGTAGAACAGGGTGCTCCCGATGTCGAGAGATGCTTTGCGGTTTGACCATCCGGGTGCAGCGGCGACACATTATAGCCTGCCGGGAAACAAATCCGATACCGGAAGGAGCGTACGGCCATGGCTGATCTCGAAGCAATCAGGCGGCAGCTTTCCACCATATCCAACCGCGACGAACTCGAAGAAGTGCGCCGATCCCTGCGGACGATCGAACAGCAGCTGGAATCGCACGAGCAGCAGGCGGGCGATCATCTGAGCGAAGCGGAGAAAGGGCACAGCCCGATGAAGGAGGGCGAGCAGCTTGCTCCCGGTCAGGCAACTTCGGAGCAGGCCACCGGAACCTGAGGCTTCAGGGCCGCACGCGTCCTGAATCCCGAAGCATCACGATGCATCCCTATTCCATCATTTTCTCCCGACTCTCTTGTTTCACGTTCGGAGAGTGCGATATACTGCCGTCGTCTCCCGAGGATCCCGTGCGGCTCCCCATCCGTATTCTTCTTCCATGAGGTCGCTATGCGGCAGCAGGTTCGTTCCTCGATCTTATCTTCCCGCAGGGAAGATTTCGTTCCCCGGCTGTTCACGATCCTGGGCCGGGGATATTCCGGCAGGGACTTCCTTCGGGATCTCGCCTCCGGCATCACGGTCGGGATCATCGCCCTGCCCCTTGCGATGGCATTCGGCATCGCATCCGGAACCACCCCCGAGCGGGGGCTGTTCACCGCGGTCATCGCCGGCTTCCTGATCTCCTTTCTCGGCGGCAGCCGATACCAGATCGGCGGCCCGACCGGCGCGTTCGTGGTCATCGTCGCCTCGGTCATCCGGGAGTTCGGCTACGAGGGTCTGGTCGTGGCGACTCTTCTGGCCGGCATCCTGCTTCTGATCATGGGAGCCGCCCGGCTGGGAAACCTGATCAAGTACATCCCGTACCCCGTGACGGCCGGCTTCACAACCGGAATCGGCGTTCTTATTTTTTCCTCGCAGCTGAAAGATTTTCTCGGGCTGCCTCCCGGTTCCGTCCCGTCCGACGCCCTGGGCACCCTGTGGGGCAGTCTGCTTTCCCTCGGGAACGCCCGGCCGGCTTCGCTGTTCTGCGGACTGCTGACGGTCGGGGTCATTCTGTTCATGCGCAGGACGATCCCCCGGATACCGGCGGCCATCGTGGCCGTACTGCTTACTTCCGCAGCCGCCTTCCTGCTGGGCTGGGAGACCGACACGATCGGCACCCGCTTCGGAGGCATCCCGAGCGGTCTGCCCGTACCTGCCGTTCCGGCGCTATCCCTGGAAGGGATCCGGCTGGTGTTCCCCAGCGCGGTGACGATCGCGATGCTGGCCGGGATCGAATCCCTTCTTTCTGCCGTCGTCGCCGACGGAATGACCGGCGACCGTCATCGCTCGAATACGGAACTGGTCGCCCAGGGAGTCGCGAACATCGCCTCTGCCCTGTTCGGCGGCATTCCCGCAACCGGAGCAATCGCCCGGACGGCCGCGAACATCAAGTCCGGCGCCGTCTCTCCGGTATCCGGGATCGTCCATGCCCTGGTCCTGCTGCTTCTCATCCTGGTGTTCGCTCCTTTGGCCTCGTACATTCCCCTCGCCAGCCTGGCGGGAATCCTGATGATCGTTGCGTACGACATGAGCGAGCTGCGGAAACTGGTCGGCATGCTCCGGGCGCCCAAGAGCGATGCCATCGTCATGCTCCTGACGCTCACGCTCACGGTCGTCCTCGACCTGACCGTCGCCGTGCAGGTCGGAGTGATTCTCGCGGCCCTGCTGTTCATGCGCCGGATGTCGGAAGTGACGACCGTATCGACGTTCGATGCCGCAGATGTCGCCGCGGAGCATGGGCCGGAAGCGATCCTCGAGCCCACCGAAGACGAAGGAGGCGCTCCGGACCCGCTGCTTCCGCGGGGCGCCGAAGTCTACGAGATCAACGGCCCCTTTTTCTTCGGAGTTGCGGACCTCCTGAAGGATGTTCTCTCCGCCCTGGAGAAGCCGCCTCGCGTCTTCATCCTGCGGATGCGGCACGTCCACGCGGTGGACGCGACGGGACTCCATGCCCTCGAGGGGTTCTGCCGCCGCTGCCGGAAGGAGGGGATCGCCCTCATCCTTTCGGGCGTCCAGGAACAGCCCGCGCGGGCGATCGAGCGCATGGGACTCGACGGGGTGATCGGCCGGGAAAACATTACCGACCACATCGTCGCCGCGACCATCCGGGCGCGCCGGATTCTCGACGCCCTGGAAACCGGAGAGCCCGCCGCCCGGTGATCCGGGTCGTACCGGTGGCCTGCCCCGGAATTTTCACCGTACCTGCCGACCGCCGGAACATACCGTCGGAAGGCAGGTAAATACCTTTTCCCTGCACCTTCGGTTGGCTTCCCGGTTCGCCGGGCAGTAACTTCGAGGAGATGCGGGAAGGAGGGGTATGATGCACATCGCGAAGGATGGAGCCGTCCGGAAGCGGGAAATTCTGGAGGCGGCGCTGCTCCTGTTCAGCCGGTCCGGATACGATCACACGTCCCTCGCGGATATCATCGCCGAGGTCGGGGTAACCAAGGGGGCGTTCTACTACTATTTTTCGACAAAGGAAGATCTCCTGGACACCCTGGTCGCGGAACTGACGGCGGAAGAATACCGGATGGTACGCGAGGTTTCCACCGATCCTTTCCGGGCGACGGGCGAGGTGATCGGCGAGATTCTTCTCCGATTCGCATCTTTCCGGGGCTACCGGCCTGATCGGGGACCCGACCTGCTCTCGATCCTGGATGCTCCGGGGAATACGCTCTTCCGGAAGAAGTACCTGGATGCCGCTGCGGATACACTGCTCCCGCTTCTCTCGGACGTGATCCGCCGGGGCGTCCGCGAAGGGACCTTCGATACCCCGTTCCCCGGAATGACTGCCGGACTCATGCTCACCGCCCTGCTCCGGTTCCGCGGCGGGATATCCCGGAACGACCTTCAGGACCGGGAATCGCGTTTCCTTCAGGATGCTGCCGAGCGGCTGCTCGGGGCGGAACGCGGCTCCCTGGATATCGCGGACCGGCTCGACCGGCTCTTCCCGCAGCGTGCTTCGTGACCGCCGCAACCGGCCGGATGCTGTTTTCCTTGTCCCGGCCGGCGGTTCTGGGTATTGTTACGAAAGATGAACGATCGGATGAGCCTGCACCGGAAGAAGACCGAAGCGATCGCGGAAAGCGTACGCGGACTCGCGAACGCAGATAACCATCGCCAGTATTCCCTGAAAAAATCGGTCATATCGCATACCGTCCCACAGCCGGGAGACCCGAAGAACCGGGACCGGAAAATCGATGTCGGCAGCCTGACGGAAATCATCGAAATCGATCGGGAAAACCGGACCGCCGTCGCCGAGTCCGGCGTCACGTTCGAACGGCTCGTCCGGGAAACGCTGCGCTTCGGCCTCGTTCCGAAAACCGTATCGGAGCTCAAGGCCATCACCATCGGGGGCGCGGTCGCCGGCTGTTCGGTCGAGTCGATGTCCTACCGATACGGCGGATTTCACGACAGCTGCATCGAATACGAGATCGTCACCGGCACCGGGGAAATCGTCACCTGCAGTCGCGACCGGGATGGCGAGCTGTTCGAGATGATTCACGGCTCCTTCGGAACCCTCGGAATCCTCACGATGCTTACGTTCTCGCTCGTTCCCGCCGAGCCGTTCGTCCGGATGCAGTACCGGAAGTATACCTCCTTCGAGGCGCTCCTCGAAGCGATCCGGGTGCATTACGAGGCGCAGGACCTGGACTTCATGGACGCAATCGTCCATTCGCCGGACGAGTGCGTTCTCTGCGAGGGAACTTTCGTACCCGAGGCTCCGTATACGAGCCGATACGTCATGAAGCCGTTCTATCGGAGCACGCTCGAGCGGAATGAGGACTATCTCGCCGCCTACGACTATTTTTTCCGCTACGACGCGGACTGTCACTGGATCATCCGGAATTACGGGCTGGAGAATCCGATCCTGAGGTTCCTCGCGAAGCCCTTTGCCGTGGGTTCCACCAACATTCTCACCTCGGCGAAACGTTTCCCGTTTCTGAACGGCTCCCGGGAACGTCCCGACGTGGTCGTGGACCTGTTCCTTCCGTACCGCTCGAGCCCGGAGTTCTTCCGCTGGTACGACGGCCTGTTCGGGCACTATCCGCTCTGGGTGGTGCCGTACCGGATCGAGCGCATGTACCCCTGGGTGAATCCGGATCTCGCCTTCTCTCCGGAGAGCCCGGAGGACCGGCTGTTCATCGACTGCGCGATCTACGGCTTCAGGCAGCGCAACGGGGTCAACTACTATCGTGAGCTGGAAAAGAAGGTATACGAGCTCGGCGGAATCAAGACCCTGATCACCAACAACTACTATACCGAGGAAGAGTTCTGGCAGTCCTACAACCGGGACAGCTATGCCCGCGTGAAGCGCCGGAGCGATCCGGGGAACCTGTTCCGTGATCTCTATCGCAAGACGAACTATCGATAGCCGGCCGCGACATCAGCCGCGGCCGGAACAGGACGGCCGCGGACCGGCCTCTCCGGACGGAACGTCCGTCCCGGAAGAAGCGGTCCCGACGTCGTGAAGATTTTCAGCGCGCCAGATCGAAGATCCTGAGCGCGTCTTCCACTTCGATGGTGACGAAGTTGCCCTTCCTGCCGACTTCGCCGTACTTCCGGGCCATTTCCTCGAACCGGTCGTCCGAGGGAACACCGAGTTCCGGCAGCGTTACCGGGAGTCCCAGGTCCCGGAACAGATTCTCCATCCGCCGGATGCCCTCCCGGGCGGTCCGCTCGGGGTACTCGTGATCCATCTCGACCCCCCAGACGCGTACGGCGAACTGCACGAACCGGTCGAGCTTCCGCTCGTAGACGAACTTCATCCAGGCGGGAAAGATGACGGCCAGGCCCGCTCCGTGCGCGACGTCGTAGATGCCGGAGAGCTCGTGCTCGATCATGTGGCTTGCGAAGTCTCCGATCCGGCCGGTGCTGAGCAGGTCGTTATGGGCAATCGTGCTCGCCCACATGATTTCCGCCCGTGCGTGGTAGTCATCCGGATTTTCCATCACGATCGGCGCGTTGCGGATGATGCTCAGGAGCACGCCTTCGCAGAGCCGGTCGGTCAGGTCCACGTGCTCCACGTTGGTGAAATAGCGCTCCATGACATGCGACATGATGTCCGCGATCCCGCAGGCCGTCTGAAATGGAGGGAGCGTCATGGTGATCTCCGGGTTCATGATCGCAAAGACCGGTCTGGTCAGGTCGATGTTCAGAGCCCGCTTGAGCCAGCCGTCTTCGTTGGTGACGACGGAGCTCTTGCTCGACTCGCTGCCCGCGGCGGGAATGGTGAGAACCACACCGACCGGAAGCGTATCCTCGGGAACCGCTTTCCCGAGATAGAAATCCCAGACGTCACCGGCGTAGGGGACCCCGACGCCGATCGCCTTGGCCGAATCGATAACGCTTCCGCCTCCGACAGCCAGGATCGATCCGATGCCCTGCTCCCGGCAGATCCGGATGCCTTCCTGGACCAGGCTCAACCGCGGATTCGGCTTTACGCCGCCCAGGTCGACGTACTCGACGCCGGCTTCCTTGAGGGCTGCAACGATGCGCTCGTGAAGACCCGACTGCCGGATGCTTCCGCCGCCGTAATGAAGCAGGACTTTCCTGCCGAAACGGCGGATTTCCCGTCCCGCCTCGCGTTCGGTGCCTTTTCCGAAGATGATCCTGGTCGGGCTCGAGAAGGTGAAATTTTCCATGTCTTCCTCCTGCGGCCGATGGTAGTACGGATAGCCGGAAATGGGAAGGACCTGCGGGAAAGGAATTACCGATGGCGGACGACGCCGACCTGCCTGCAGTACGGCAGCAGCGGGCAGGAGGAGCATCGGGGCAGCACACCGGTGCAGACGTGTTTGCCGAACGGGACCAGGAGCCGGTTGATCTCCACCCGGTACCGCTCGGGAAGCAGTTCCTGGAGCATCCCGGAAGTCTGATCGGGACCGGGCGTCGTCACGAGCCCCCAACGGTTGGTGACCCGGTGGACGTGGATATCGACACTCACCAGGGGCAGCCCGCAGGCGACTCCGAGCGCCAGATTGGCACATTTCAGTCCCACTCCGGAGAAGGAGAGCAGCGTCGCCCGGACGCAGGGAAGCTCGTTCCCGAATTCGGCCTCCGTCCGCTCCGCTATCCTGCGGATCTGTGCGGCCTTGTTCCGGTGGAACGTCGACGGGGCGATCAGCCGGTCGATTTCGTCGGTCGGGAGCCGTGCGATCGATCCGGGAGTCCCGGCCCGGCTGAACAGACGCCGGACGATGGGAACCGTCGCTTCGTCCCGGGTTCGGATCGAAATGATGCAGGCAACGAGCTGCTCGAACAGCGAATCGTATCTCTCCCCGGCAAGCTGGAACATGGCGGCGGGCGGAAACGGAGCGACCGCTCCGCGGAGCAGACGCATCACTTCGTCCAGGTCGAACGGTTTTTTCTCTTCCATCCTCTTTCCGCTATATTAACCGTATGGATTGGATCCTGATCGCTGCAGGCGTCATACTCATCGTTCTCGGGCTGGTCGATATCGCATTCACGGTCCTCTATTACGAAGGGTATGGATTTCTGAGCCTCCGCGTCTACCGGGGGTTCTGGAGCCTGCTCCGCTTCCTCTCCACGCCCTTCCCCGATCGCGTGCGCGGGTTTATCCGCACACTCGGCGTTCCCCTCATGGTCCCCCTGACGCTGCTTCTCTGGCTCGGCCTCGAGCTGTTCGGTTTTTCCCTCTTTTTCAGCGCACACATGGACCTTCTGACATTCCGTTTCGACAGCCTGTCCCCCGAAGGGCCGGGGTACCTGGACGCACTGTACCTGAGCGGAGTGACGCTGGCCACGCTCGGCTACGGGGACATCGTGCCGACCACGGGTCTGCTGCGAGTCGTGTGCTTCCTGGAAGGTCTGATCGGATTCAGCATCATCACACTTTCGATCACCTACGTTCTGAACATCAACCAGACGCTGCAGTCGCTGAGCAGGATGGCGGTAAACCTCTATCACCAGTCCCAGGACACCGGAAATTACCTCTTCATCCTGCGTCCCTATTTCCGCAGCGACAAGGCGGAGGACATGACGGCACTGTTCCAGGAGTTGAACCGGAACCTTCTCACCTTCAACGAGGGCCTGCGCCATTATCCGATCCTCTACTATTATTACAGCCGGGACCGGTTCGTATCCCTCCCGTACGGCCTCCGGCTGACCGGGGAAGTGATCGCGACACTTCGCTGGTCCCTTCCGGCCGGACATCCCGTGTCGGGACAGCCGTGGCTCCTGACGCTGATAAGCGCCTATTCGACCCTGATCCGGGAAGTGAACCGGGAGTTCCAGAAAGCACCCTTCCCCGAACCCGTGGACCCTCCTCCCTTCGAACAGGCGGCGAGCATCTTCCGCGGCGAGCGGCAGCCGGAAGATCCGTGGCTCCGGAAATTCATCGAAATGGAGAGATGGGTTCGGATCTACCTCCCCGAAGATCCGGGAAGCGACGATCGGGAGCGGTACCAGCGGTTCGTCTCGTGGTACGCCTTCTCCCACCGGGCCTCGTGGTTCGTGAACCGGCTCTCCCGGGACCTCGGATATCCCCTTCAGGAGTACTACCGTTCGCTGGATCGCGAGTACCGACAGCGGGACCCGCTCACCGATGCGCCGCCCCGACCGTGAGTCCGCGGACCGCACCCCCCGTTATTCCTTCCTTTCCGGACCGATGGAGTTCCAGATCTGTCCCAGCAGCAGCGGCAAAAGGCTTCCGCCCGCAACCAGAAGCCACCCGGTCGAATCCGGAGGGGAAATTTTCAGGATGTTCGCAAGGGGCCGGAGGTAGACGGCCATCATGATGAGTCCCACGCAGAGCGCCAGCGCTCCCCATACGAATCCGTTTTTCACGATCTGGTTTCGGATGAGACCCGACCCCCGGTCCCGCATGTTGAATACGTGCCAGAGCCGTCCCAGGGAGAGGGAGAGAAAGGAAATCGTGACCGCCTGCTCCGTGTCCATGCCGAATGCGGTGAGGGCGAGCCCGAAGGCCCCCAGGACCGAAGCGGCGATCAGCGCACCGTATCCCCAGACCGCGATCCAGTGCTTCCGGGTCAGAATCGGCTCCTGCGGATCCCGGGGCGGACGCTGCATGACATCCTCCCCCTCCTTTCCCAGACCGAGGGCGAGCGCCGGAAACACGTCGTTGATCGCGTTCAGATAGAGAATCTGCAGCGGCAGAAGCGGCAGGGGCGCACCGGCGACCGAGGCGAGTCCGACGATCAGGATCTCTCCCATATTCCCCGAGAGGAGATAGATCACGAACTTCCGGATGTTCGTGAAGATGGCCCGGCCGTGCTCGATGGCCGCCACGATCGTCGCGAACGCGTCGTCCTTGAGGATCATGTCGGCCGCGTCCTTCGCCACCTCGGTGCCGCGCTTTCCCATCGCGATCCCGATGTCCGCCTTCTTCAGCGCCGGTGCGTCGTTCACCCCGTCGCCGGTCATGCCGACGATGCGCCGTCTTTCTGGTGCAGATCGATCAGGGCGAGCTTCTGCTTCGGGGGTGACCCGGGCAAAGATGGTGGCGCGCGGATCTGTTCCCGGTCCTTCGCTGGCGTCGGGGGTCTCCGGCTCCTGCAACCTGTTCCCCTCCGCATTTTCCTCGGTCGCATCCATGCCGATCTCGAGGGCGATCCCGCGGGCGGTCGCAGCTGGTCGCCGGTCACCATCATCACCCGGATTCCCGCCTGCCGGCAGCGTCATCCGGTTCGCGACCACCTCCGCGCGGGGCGGATCCATCAGCCCGACCAAACCAAAAGCACGAGATCCCGTAGGGGTCCGCATCGGCTTCGCTCACTGTTTGCCGGCCAGGGCGAGCAGCCGCAGCCCCTCCTCTGGCAAGCCGCCGTTTGCGTTCCCAGCCGCTCTTCCCGGCCCGCCGTCCAGCTCCGTCTCTCCGCCGGCGCGCCACTCGGGTACACGCCGGGATGACGGCCTCCGGTGCGCCTTTCACCGCTACCAGGATGCCTCCGTCGTGCCGATGAAGGGTCGCCATCATTTTCGTTTCGCTGCTGAACGCCACTTCCCGCACTTCCGGCCACTGCTCGAGCAGATCCGCGCGCTTCGGACCCCGCCTCCGTCCGGCCGGCAACCAGGAGCGCAACCTCCATCGGATCTCCGAGCATTCCTGCTGAGATTTCCGCCCGCCGGAGGATCCGGTATGGTTCGGGAGCTGTGCGTTGTTGCAGAGCACTCCGACCCGGATCGCATCGGAAAGGATCGGATCCTCCGACGGGTGCGAGTCCTGCCCGTCGCGGGGAAAACGCTCCCTCGTCGCAAGCCCCTCTCCCGCTCACCCTACCGTCCCCCGGCGAGGGAACTTCTCACCGTCATCCGGTTCTCGGTAAGGGTGCCGGTCTTGTCGGTGAAAATGATGTGGTGGAGCCGAGCGTCTGGACCGCAGAGAGGCGCCGACCAGAGCGTTCCGGCCGGCCATTCGGTACATCCCGCGGGCCAGTGCGACCGTCGCCACGATCGGAAGCCCCTCGGGAATCGCGGCCACGGCGAGTACGACCGCGGTTTCGATCATGAGAAACATCTCTTTCCCCGCGAGGAGACCGCCCCCGGCAGCCGCGACCGCCACCACCAGGATGACCCATATCAGCTTCCGCGAAAGACCGGTAAGGCGGCGCTGCAGCGGATCGGTCTCCTCCTCCGCCTCCTGCACGAGATTCGAGATGGTTCCCAGCTCCGTCTGCATCCCCGTCGCGACGACCACCGCCTCTCCCGATCCCCGGGTGACGGCGGTTCCCTTGTAGAGCATGTTCTTCCGCTCGGCGAGCACGACGTCGGCCCGCTCCAGGGCTGCCGCCTGTTTCGCCACCGGAACCGATTCTCCGGTCAGGGCCGATTCGTTGATCCGGAGATTGTTCGCCTCGAGCAGCCGAAGGTCGGCCGTGACCACGTCTCCCGCATCGATGACGACCAGGTCCCCCGGCACGAGGTCTTCCGCCTCCACCGTCCGGACCCGACCTGCCCTTCGTACCTTCGCCTCGACTCGACTCATCTGCTGCAGGGACTCCATCGACCGGAGCGCCTTCAGCTCCGTAACGAATCCGATCCCGGCATTGACCAGCATGGCGACGATGATGGCGCTGCCGTCGACCCAGTTTCCGAAGGCGAAAGAGAGCCCGGCCGCAAGGGCGAGCATGAGCATGATCAGACTCACGAACTGCTGCCGGAGAATGACCCAGGTGCTCTTCCGTTCACCGGTGCGGAGCCGGTTCCGCCCGAATCGATTCCGGCGGCGCTTCACCTCTTCTTCTCCCAGACCGCGCGAAGGATCCACCTCCAGCGCCGACAGGACCTGTTCCGCCTCTTTCGTCCAGGGATCCGCGATCGCTCTCTTCTCCGTTCGCTCCTCTTCCCGGGTCCTTTCCGCCATGCTCTCCTCCGCTCCGTTACAGGAAGTGGTTCTTCCATGAAAATACTCAGGATCACGCGGCCCCGTGCAGCAGCTTGCTTTTTTCTCCCGCCCGCAAGTATCTTTCACGGAGATTTCACTCAGGGGAATGTGCAAAGAAGGCATCAACATATGCAGACATCTCATATTTCCATCGACAAGGTCGCATTCGTGGGAAATTATCTCCCCCGTCAATGCGGCATCGCGACCTTTACGACCGATCTCGTCGAGAATATCCGTACGCAGTACCCGCAGATCGATTGCACGGTCATTCCGGTCACCGATACGGACCAGAGTTACCCATACCGGGAGCCGGTACGGTTCGAACTCCGCGAATCGGACCTCGAATCATACGAGCGGGCTGCGGATTACCTGAACCTGAACAACGTCGACGTCGTCTGCCTCCAGCACGAGTACGGAATCTTCGGAGGCGAAGCCGGCAGCCATATCCTGAGCCTGATGCAGCAGATCCGGGCTCCGATCGTCACGACACTCCATACGGTCCTCGACAACCCGGCCCGGGAATACCGGGAAGTGATGGAGGAGATCGCCTCCCTCTCCAGCCTCCTGATCGTCATGTCGCGGAAGGCCCGGAGCATCCTCCGGTCCACCTACGGGATCCGGAAGGATCAAACGGTCATCATCCCTCACGGGATTCCCGACATGCCGTTCGTCGATCCGAACTTCTACAAGGACACCTTCGGCGTGGAAGGGAAGATCGTCCTGCTCACGTTCGGGCTCCTTTCGCCCAACAAAGGAATCGAGTACGTGATCGAGGCATTGCCGGAGGTGATCCGCGAGTATCCGGACGTCGTGTACCTGGTCGTGGGAGCCACCCACCCGACGCTGCTCCGGCGGCACGGCGAAGCCTACCGGCTGGGCCTGATCCGGCTCGCCGAAGAACTGGGGGTCAGCGAAAACATCCGTTTCATCAACAAATTCCTTTCCGCCGATGAGCTCCGGGACTGCATCGGGGTTTCCGATATCTACGTGACGCCGTACCTGAGCAAGGAGCAGATCACGTCGGGGACGCTCGCGTATTCCTACGGAACGGGAAAAGCCGTCGTTTCGACTCCGTACTGGCACGCCCGGGAACTGCTCGACGACGGGAGAGGAATCCTGGTTCCTTTCCGGGATTCCGGCGCAATCGCCGAACAGGTGATCGATCTGATAACCGACCCGGCGCGCCGTCATCAGATGCGCAAGAACGCCTGGCTCCAGGGCAGGGAAATGATATGGCCGAACGTCGCGGTCCGGTATGTCGAGACATTCCGGTCGGCCCGGATGAAGGATATCCGCAAAGTCCGGCGGGTCGATGCGGTGGGCCGGGTAGGAATCCCGTCGAAAAGCTCCATCCGCATCAACCTCGATCATATCCAGCGGCTGACCGATTCGACCGGGATCATTCAGTTCGCACATCACACCGTTCCCGATTTTTCCTCCGGGTACACCACCTGCGACAATTCCCGGGCTCTGGTACTCATGATGATGCTGGAGGGCATGCGATGGATGCCGCGGCAGGCGGTGAGCGACCTCGCCGTCCGATATCTCTCCTTCCTGCGCCACGCCTTCGATCCGATGAGCGGCCGATTCCGCAATTTCATGAGCTTCGACCGGCACTGGCTGGAGGAGCCCGGCTCGGAGGACTCACACGGCCGGGCAGTCTGGGCGCTGGGAGCCGTCATCGGTCGATCCGGGCAGAACGGTCTGCGGAGCGCGGCAGCGGAGATCTTTCCGGAAGCGGTCCGGTCCCTGCCGGAGATGCGGTCTCCCCGAACCTGGGCATACGCGCTGCTCGGCATCCACGAGTATCTCCGCACCATGAGCGGTGATCTCTCGGCAGCCGGAATCGGAAGAAGCCTCGCACAGCGATTCGTCGAGCTCTACCATCGTGAGGCGAGCGATGAATGGCCCTGGTTCGAGCCCTCCATCACCTACGACAGTGCGAAGCTGCCGCAGGTTCTCATTCTGAGCGGGCGGGTATTCGGCGACGAGGACATGCTGAAGCTCGGACTGGATTCGCTCCGCTGGTTCGAACGCCTGCAGACATCCGGATCGGGCTCCCTGAGCCCCATCGGCTCGAACGGATTCTGCACGAAAGACGGGCACCGGGCGGAGTACGATCAGCAGCCGATCGAAGCGCATTCGATGGTGTCCGCCGCCCTGGAAGCGTATCGCGCGACCGCCGATCCCTTCTGGACCGAGTCCGCGAAGCGGGCCTTCTGGTGGTTCCTCGGCCGGAACGACCTCGGGCTGGAACTCTACGATTCCCGCACCGGGGGCTGCAGGGACGGGCTCCAGGTGGATCGGGTGAATCTGAACGAGGGCGCCGAATCCACGATCTGTTTTCATATCGCCCTCGCGGAGATGCGGCTCCTCGAAATGGATCCGCTGCTGAATGACCGGATGGAAAATTCCTTCGAGGAGGAAATCGCATACGATGAAGGATCTTGAACTGAAAAGAGCACCGATCAACCTGACACCCGACAGTTCCCGGGTGCTCATCCGCCCGTTCATGACCAGAAACAAGCAGCGGGTCATGAAGATTATCTCGCGCGTTCTCATGCTCCCTCAGGAAAAGGTGGAACGGGAACTGGAAGAAGTCCGGTCAAAGTTCTCGAAACGGCATCTGGATATCGATGGGATCTTCGAGTATCATTATTCCCTGGTCAAGGGTTCGCTTCTGACCGACCGGGAACCGTCGCGGGAACAGCGGCTCCTGATCGGATCGTACTTCACCAGCGAGTACGCGATGGAATCCGCCGCACTCTTCAACCCTTCCGTCGTACCCCATCCCGACCAGTCGGGTCTTCCCGAGGGAACGATCCGCTTCATCATGAGTCTGCGGGCGATCGGAGAAGGGCATATCTCCTCCATCACATTCCGCTGCGGAACCGTCGACGACGAGATGAATATCCGGCTCGATCCCGCCTCGCCCTTTGTCTCGACCGCGTTTCACACGCGAAACCCGACCTACGACAAAGATATGTTCGGAAGCAAGCTCATCGAGGTCGGCCTGGACATGCACTACGCCCAGGAAGTGCTCTCCCATCTCGTGGAAACCTTCAGCATTCATGACCTGAACCGGGCCATGAACCGGGTGGGAGCGGGAGGCGACAATCGGCCGTCGGAGACCAACCGGGCGACCCGGGAGAAAATGTACTGGGTGCTTCACAACAACTACCATCTGCACTTCAATCCGGGTACGCCGGTTTCGCAGCGGATCATTTTCCCGTATTCCCCGAGTGAGAGCAACGGGATCGAAGACGCCCGCTTCGTCCGTTTCACCGAAGAGAACGGCGAACAGACCTACTTCGCCACCTACACCGCATACGACGGAAAATCGATTCTGCCCCAGTTGATCGAAACCCGGGATTTTCTGACGTACCGGATCCTGTCGCTCAACGGAAGAGCCGTGCAGAACAAGGGAATGGCGCTCTTTCCCCGGAAGCTCGGGGGACGATATGCCATGATTTCCCGGAACGACGGAGAGAACCTCTATCTCATGTTCTCGGAGAACATTCACTTCTGGGAGGATGCACAGATCCTCATGCGTCCCACTTTTTCCTGGGAGTATACCCAGATCGGCAACTGCGGATCCCCGATCGAAACCGGGGAGGGCTGGCTGGTGCTCACGCATGGGGTCGGCCCCATGCGCACATACAGCATCGGGGCTATTCTGCTGGATCTCGACGACCCGCAGAAAGTCATCGGACGGCTCCCCGAACCCTTCATCGAAGCCCGGGGAAACGAACGGGAAGGCTACGTACCGAACGTCGTCTACACCTGCGGAGCGATGATTCACAAGGATCATCTGGTCGTTCCCTATGCCATGGCCGACTATGCGACGACCTTTGCCACCGTTCCGCTCGACCAGCTGCTCCGTGCCCTGAAGAAGTCGAAGGCGATGAGCCCGGCGGCCTGAACGGACCCGCCGGACGAACCGGCTTAACATCCGACCGGTAAAGATACTCTGATCGGATTATTTCGTCCTCGCCGAACCCGTGATACCATACGCCGATCGGAGCACTGCCGCATGCCGCGGTTTCCGGATACCATCGACGGGGAGTGAGCCATCGTGTCGAACCATCCCGAGGATCAGCAGACCAGGCCCGTTCCCCCTCAGGATGAGATGCTGCGGCGGCTCCTGGAGAGCGTCAGCGACGAAATCCGGATCTATGACCGACACGGCCGCCCGTCCTGGCTCAACCGCGCAGCACGAAGATTCCTCGGCATGGAAGAGAGCGGAGATTCACCGGAAACCATTCCGCGGTATCTTTCCCGGTTCCGGCACCTCGACACATCAGGCCGTCCGCTTGCCGCGTCGGAAACGTTCCTTCATCGTTCACTCCGGGGAGAGGAGTTCCACGATGCGGAAGAGTATCTGCGCAACCTCGACACCGGTGCGGTCAGCTGCCGCAGGACCAGTTCCGGCCCGATCCGGGGCGACCGCGACGAGGTACTCGGCGTCGTTACCCTCACCCGGGACGTCACCGGCCGGAAATGGCTCGAGAAGGCCCTCCGGGAGAGCGAGGAAGAGCTGCAGGCGACGTTCGACAAGGCTCCGATCGGAATCGCCCACCTCTCACCCGAGGAACGGTTCCTCAAGGTGAACCGGAAATTCTGCGAGATTTCCGGATTTTCGGAAGAGGAGCTTCAGCGGCTCGACGTGACGGATCTCCTGGTGCCCGGCGAACAGAAACATCATCGGAAGTGGATCCGGGATCTTCTCCGGGGAGTCCAGCCCGCGGTGAGCGGCGAACAGCGCTATTTCCGCAAGGACGGCTGCATCATCTGGGTGAACCTGTCGGTTTCGCTCCTCCGCGACCCCGACGGCAGTCCGAGATTCTTCATCGCCATCGTCGAGGATATCACCGGGAAGAAACGTCTCGAGGAAGAGCTCCGGATCGCCAAGGAACGAGCCGAGGCGGCCCGCCGTGAAGCGGAATCCGCGCGGCGGCAGGCGGAGCACGCACGCCTGCAGGCGGAGACCGCCAACCGGGCGAAGAGCGGTTTTCTCGCCCACATGAGCCACGAGATCCGGACACCGATCGGCGGGATCATCGGAATCACCGAACTGCTCCTTGCACGCGTCCGCGACAGCGAGCAGAACAGCTATCTTTCCATGGTAAAGGACTCCGCCTTCTCCCTGCTCCGGATCATAAACGATATTCTCGACCTCTCCCGCATCGAGTCCGGCCGGCTGGAGATCGTGACGGAGCCGTTCAGTCTCGAAGAAAAGCTCGCCGCGCTGTTCATGCCCTTCACGGTGCAGGCGGATGCGAAAGGCCTCCTCCTCACCCACGAAACCGCGCCCGATGTTCCCGATCGGATTCAGTGCGACGGGGAACGACTCGGACAGATTCTTCGGAACCTGATTTCGAACGCGATAAAGTTCACCCCGGCGGGAAAGGTGGACCTGCTCACCGCGGTGCGGAAAACGACTGATCCGAAAAAGGTACAGCTGCTCTTCACCGTGAGCGACACCGGCCCCGGAATTCCGAAGGAAAAACAGCATCTGCTCTTCCGCTCTTTCAGCAGGGTCGATCATCTCCTTTCCCGCTCCGCCGGCGGTACCGGCCTCGGGCTCGCCATCTCCCGGCGTCTGGCGGAGCTGATGGGCGGCACCGTTACCTTCGAGAGCACGCCGGGGGCGGGCAGCCGCTTCACGCTCACGATTCCGGTGGAACTGCCGGATGATGTACCCGCCGCCTCCCGGGAACGCGCTCCCTGCCGTCCCCGGGAGGCGGCGTCCGATCCTGCGTCGCCGCTCCGGGCGTTTCCCCCGCTCCGCGTTCTGCTCGCGGAGGACAACCGGATCAACCAGCTTTTCCTCCGGGAGATTCTTCTCGCAGGCGGACACGAGGTGCATACGGTCTGCAACGGGCGGGAAGCAGTCGAAGCGGTCGCGAACGGGAGGATGAAGTTCGACTGTGTTCTCATGGATATCCAGATGCCCGAGATGGACGGGATCGAGGCGACCCGGAGAATCCGGACCCTGTATCGGAGCCTGAAGCCCGGCGAAGATTCCACCGGCCGGGGGATTCCCATCATCGCCCTGACCGCGTTCGCAATGGAAGGGGACCGGGAAGAGTTTCTCAAGGCAGGTCTGGACGGTTACGTCACCAAGCCGGTCAACCTGGCGGATCTTGCCCGGGCCGTGGGAGACGGCCTGGCGAAGCGGAACGGAACCGGCGGTAGCGATCGAGCTCGTCAAGAAACTGCGGTGTAAAAATCCCCTCCTCCCGACGCTCCGCGATTTCCGCGAAATCCCAGAACCGTCCCTCGTCGATCTCGCTCTTCTGGATCCGGAAGGGTCCGGTCCATTCGACCCGGAACGATGCCACGAACTCCGTTTCGTAGTCGTTCTCGTGGAGATACCGGTACAGGAAATCCGGAATGGGGCCGATGATTCCCAGCTCCTCTTCCATTTCCCGGACTGCGGCCTCGGCGTAGCGCTCGCCGGAATGCACGTGGCCGCCTACCGACGTGTCCCACTTCCCCGGCTGGACATCCTTGCTCATGCCGCGCTTCTGGAGATAGATCCGGCGGGGCCCGTCGAACACCAGGACATGGGCGACGCGATGGATCAGCCCGGGGTTCCCGTGCACCTCCTCGCGCCGGGCCGTCCCGACCACCCGATCGTCCCGATCCACCAGATCGAACAGCTCATCCATGGTTTCCTCCTTCCCGCCGGACCGATTTTCCGGTACGATGGACCTGCGGCTGAAGCTGGTCCCGCAGACCGGAAAAGAATCGAAAAAGGAATGGACGTGGATTTTTCCGAAGGCACGGCGCTGTATCCCGGAATCGTCGATTCACACTTTCACTCCCTGGAAATGACGCGCAAGGGGCTTCCCGTCGAAGAGCTTCTGCGGACCTGTGCCCGCGGCGGCATGTCCCGGGCCCTGGACGCAGGGATCGTTCCCGGCGATCTGGAGGAGCGGCGGCGGATTCTCGCATCGTTTCCCTGGGTCCGGCTCGCTTCCGGTATCTCACCCGCGTCCGCCGACGCCGATGATTCCGGTCCGCTGCTCGCGCTCCTCGAGGAGCAGCTCAGGACCGGCTCCGTCTGGGCGGTCGGCGAATGCGGGCTGGACCGGCACTGGAACTACGGCGCTCCGGGGCGCCAGGAAGAGCTCTTCCGTGCCCAGATCCGCCTCGCCGACCGCTATCGACTCCCCCTGATCATTCACAACCGTGACGCGGACGGGGAACTGCTCCGGGAGATCGAAGCAATCCGGCCCGCACGCGGGGGCGTCATGCACTGCTTCTCTTCGGACTCGAAAACCGCTCTTCGCGCCGTAGACCTCGGTTTCTTCCTCTCCTTTGCGGGAAACGTGACGTTCCGCAGCGCATCCGCGCTCAGGGAGGCGGCCGGGGCGATTCCCCTGGATCGGCTCCTGATCGAAACCGATTCCCCCTATCTCAGCCCGGAGCCGCTGCGGGGCAGGCCGAATCATCCCGGCAGGGTGGGCCATGTCGCCGCCTGCATCGCCTCGGTCCGGGGGATCACCCCGCAGGAGGTGACCGAAGCGGTCCGGGAGAACTTCGACGCGCTCTTCGGCCCTACTGCTGATGGGGAAGCCTGATCGTCACCCGTGTTCCTTCCTGTTCGCGGCTTTTGACGACGACCATTCCCTGATGGGCTTCCACCACGTTCTTGACGATCAGCATTCCGAGTCCGGTACCCCCCGCCGGAGAATGTGAATAGAACGGTTCGAAAAGGTTCCGCTGCACTTCCCGGCTCATTCCGATCCCGGTATCCTCAACCTCCAGGCAGGCGAAGCCGTTTTCCCGGTAGGCGCGAATCGTGATCGTGCCGCCCCGCGGCATCGCCTTCCGGGCGTTGTCCATCAGGTTCGTGAAGACCCGGAACATCCGTTCCTCGTCCATGATCACCGGCTCTTCCATGCGGATTTCCCGCACGATCCGGATCTCTCTGGCTTCCAAGCGGGGGGCGGCTGCTTCGGTCGCCTGTGCGATGAGGGCTGACGGCACGACCAGCTTCATGTTCAGCCGGATCTCTCCGCGCGAGTAGTCCAGCAGCTCGTTCGCCAGCCGGTTCATCCGGTCCGTCTCCTGCAGAATGTACCGGGCCGCCCGCTCGACGCGGTCCGCATCATCGAGGTGAAGCATGATCAGCTCGGCATATCCCCGCAGGGTGGAAATGGGATTCCGGATATCGTGGAGGATCAGCGACGAAAACCGGCCGAGCGTAGAGAGCCGTTCTCCCCGCAGGAGCTCCGCCTGCGCTTCCTTGAGTTCCCGGTTCGCCTGCTGCAGCTCCGCGTTCTGCTTCCGGAGCCCCTCCACGAAATGCTCGTTGCTCCGTCGGACCATCGAGGACACCCATTTCATGATCGAATGCGCAACCGCCTGGTTTTCCATGATGAGCCGGTGAAAATCGTCCCGGAACAGAAAGAGCACCCGGGTCCGCTCCCTGGCTTTCAACGTGGCGCTCCGGGGCAGCTCGTCGATCAGAGCCATTTCGCCGAACAGGTGCCCCTCTCCGTGTACCGCGAGGAGATCCCGGCGGGTATCGTAGTAGTCCTTCCAGACCTCCACGCTTCCCGACAGGATTATGTAGAACTTGTCCGCCGCGGATCCTTCCTCGAAAATGATCCGTCCGGTCTCGAAGCTCTCCTCGTGGCAGAGGGTTTCCAGTTCCGCGAGAACCGGTTCCGGCAGATCGCGAAAGAAGTAGACATTCTTCAGGTACTCTCCATAGCGTTCCATTCAGCCCCCTGATGAAGTCGTGCCGGTCCCGCCCCTCCTGCCAGCCGTTTCAGGCCTGTCCCGGCTCCGAAAGCCAGTATACTCTGCACCGCGACCTGCCGCCACCCCGGATCCGGTGAAATGTCGCCCGCGATCGAAGCTCCCGAACCCGCGTTTGTCTTTCGCTGGTAAAGGAATAGCCGAGGAACGTACGCTCCCACGGCCGAGCAACAGCGCTTTTCTCCCGGTTCACCTTCAGTTTGAGTTTCCCCTCGATGAACCGCGTGATCGACGCCATCACCCGTTCCCCCGCCCGCTTGCTCGAAACGTAGATGTTGCAATCATCCGCGTACCGGCAGAATGAGAGTCCGCGCTTCTCCAGTTCCTTGTCCATCGCGTCGAGCATGATGTTGGACAACAGCGGCGAGAGCGGCCCGCCCTGCGGCGTTCCTTTCTCTCGGTCCCACACCACGCCGTCCTTCATGATCCCGGTTTGCAGGTACCTGCGAATCAGCCTCAGGACCTTCTTGTCCTTCACCTTCTTCGCAATCCTCGCCATCAGCAGATCATGATTCACCTCATCGAAGAACTTCGCCAGATCGATGTCCACTACCCATCGCTTTCCCGCAAGCTGATACTCCTTCGCCTTGCGGATCGCATCGTGTGCGCCCCGTCCGGGTCGGAAGCCGTAGCTATGGGGTGAGAACTCGGGCTCGAAGATCGGGCTCAGGACTTGATGAAGCGCCTGCTGGATGAGCCGGTCCACGACCGTCGGTATGCCGAGTTGCCGCTTCCCTCCATTTGGTTTCGGGATTTCGACTCCTCTCACCACCTCGGGCCGGTACCTCCCCCCAGCAGCCTTTCCTTGACCTCGGGCCAATGCACCTGGAGCCAGGGCTTCAGCTCTTCGACGCTCATCGCGTCGACTCCCGCCGCTCCCCTGTTCCCCACAACCCGCGCATAGGCCTCAAACATGGTTCCGCGTTCGACCAGACGCTCGATCAACTCCGTCGTTTCGGGGTTCGTCTTTTCCGTTCCCGTCATCGAGCCCTCCACCCGAGCGCGTACCTTCGGGATTCCGTCCCTATCCTCCGCTCCCGTCGGTCTGGTCCCCGTCTCCGGGCGACTGCACCGTGTCGGTGTTCGTCGGTACTCATGAAGGTTCGGCAAAAAAAGAGGCCCTCCGAAGAGGGCCTCTGTATCGAATGCTGCCTGCCGATCACCAGGTATCGGGAATGTCGTCCTGATCGCGGTTCTCTTCGGGAAAGAGGTCCGTGGTCGCTCGCAGGTCGTCGAAGTAGACGTAGTAGGACCCGTAGGTTTCTTCCAGGTCGGTATCGATCTTGAAACCGATAATCTTGAGCCCCATCCTGCTGCCGTAATGATAGTCCCGCTGTTCGATCGTGGGAGGAATGGTGACGCGGATCTGCTTCCATCCGGCGAAGTTGAGCTTGCCCATGGTGAGCTCGTTCCGATTCCCCCGGAAATCCTCGACAATGAGCTTCAGCGTATGACCGAAGTTTCTGCCGACCACCCAGACCGAGACTTCCTTGCAGATGCCTTCCACCGGAATGGGACGGACCGGAACGACCGAGAAACTCGCCATGGCGCGGCGGAAATAACTCACCCGCACGCCGATGACATAGTCGTCCCGTTCCCGGATATTGAGCCGATCCTCTTCGGGAAGGGCTTCTTTCCGGGACGGCTCGCCGGGGAGCCGCTTCATGGTGATGAGGCCGTAGTCGAGCGGAAACGCGACCCGCCAGAAACCCGGATCCTCGAACTTGTTCAGGGAAATCTCCTTGAGCCGCTGCTGCGCCGTGGTCGCGGAGAGCTCGAACACATTGGGCTGAGACACTTCCGTCGTCTGGGCCACGAGAGAAGCGCCTGCCGCGAAGGCCACCAGTAGTACGGTAAGGATCGCTTTTTTCATGGTCATCTCCTATTTCCCCTCTCCCGACCAGACCTGCTTGATCAGCTCTTCATTCGCGAGATCTTCCCCGTCGAAGGGCGACTCGAACACATCGGTGAAGACCGTAACGTGGTCAAAGTAGATATAGAAGTCGTCGACCTTTTCCGTAGGACGGGTCCACACCACGAACTTGATGAGCTTCAGGCCCTTGAAGGAAGGAGCATAGCGGACCGCCTGGGATATCCGCGGCGGAATCTCCACCTGAAGCTTCTTCCATCCGAGGAAGCTCAGATCCCCGAGGTTCACCACGTGGATCAGTCCCTTGTGATCGAGAAAATGAGCCTCGAGGTAGAAGTTGTGGTTGGAACCCCACACCCAGAGATTGAGATTCTTCGCCCTGCCGGGAATATCGATCGGAGCGGCGATATAGCGGCCGTCCTGATCGGTACCCTTTACGGGATAGATCTCGATGAAGTTGTACCCCTGACGAACGAACTGTCCGCGGATACCGAGGACCTTCCGCCCCTGGTTGTCCTTCTCGTGCCGGAACAGGGCTTCGGGATAGGTCTCCACATACGCAGTCTGGGGATACCCTTCCATGGTGAACTTGCTCGCGGTGGCAACCCACTCCCGATCGTCGGTGGTGTCGAAGGTTTCGATGAGCCTCGATTCGAGGTTCACCGTCTGCTCATCGGCTCCTACGGAAGCAGCGAAGCAAACCGTCAAAAGAAGCATGATCAGCAGGCCGCTTCTTTTCATCATTATCTCCTTTTCCTACATTCTATACAAGAACATAATGAATTATATTTCCATCAATACTATTTGTCAAACCCTTTTCCCCGACAGCGGGAATAACTTTGCTCCGCCAGGTACGAACTCCTCACATATGGTCCTGCCGCGACTTCTTCGATCCCCTCTTCCCGGGCGATGCGCTCCAGTTCCTCGAATTCGACCGGCGGAACGTACCTGACCACGGGCGCATGCAGCCGGGAAGGCTGCAGGTACTGACCGATACTGATGATCGATACCCCGACGCCGGCTGCATCCCGGAAGAGCGACCGGAGCTCGTCCCGCGTTTCTCCAAGTCCGACCATGATGCCCGTCTTCAGCAGCGCGCGTCCCGCCCGGCCGGCGGTTTCCAGCACCCGGAGAGAGCGGCGGTAATCCGCACCGCTTCGCACTTCGGGATAGAGGCGCGGAACGGTCTCCAGGTTGTGGCCGAACACCGTGACCGGCAGGCCCGCTGCCGACCGTACGGCATCTTCATCGCCGCCGAAATCCGGAACGAGGATCTCTATCCTTATATCGGGCAAAACCTCCACAATCTCAAGCACGACTTTCCGGAAATGTCCGGCTCCGCCGTCCGGAAGGTCGTCCCGGGTCACGGAGGTGATGACGGCGTACCGGATTCCGTTCTCCCGGATGTAGCCGGCGATTCCCTTCCCCTCTTCCGGATCAGGCGGTGCGGGTTTCTCCTTCATGACGGCACAGAAACGGCAGCCCCGGGTGCAGCGGTCGCCGAGGATCATGAATGTCGCGATCCCGCAGCCGAAGCACTCGGAGAGGTTCGGGCAACGCGCCTCCTCGCAGACCGTACTGAGTCCGAGGGTCCGGATCCGGCTCCGGGTCGCGAGAACCTTCGGATCGAGAACGGTCCGCTTTTTGAGCCATTCCGGTCGTCGCCCCGCCCCCTCACTCACGTTCATACAGTTCCTCCCAGCTCGAAAAATCAGGGTTCGCCTCCCGGACTCTCCCCATCGCAGGTCCCTCCACGATCCGTCCCGGAACGGTACCCTCTTCCTCCGTACCGGCGAGCCGTGCAAAAGCGCTGCGGATGCCCGCACAGAGGTCGTCCTCCACGGAAAACAGCACCCGCTCCGCGTAGGCGCCCGAGGCTTCCCAGTATTCGGTTATGACCGGAGCCCCGGATTCTTCGGACAGGTCGAGAAGAAAGCCGTTCAGACCGGAAACCGAAGCCACCAGAAAAACCTGCTTCCCCGTCTGAAACTCACGGTAGGCGGTCCGGATGGTCTCCTGCCCGGACAGCGTGTCGATCTCCACGACCCGGAGCGTGTCGTCCCCTCCCGCGGAGCGGTACCCTTCCAGAAAGGCTTCGAGTTCGGCCGCTCTCCCCGCCGTACCGGTATAGAAGAATGCGGCTGCCGAAGGAATCGCTCCGGTGTCCGTTTCGGCTGCGCGCCGAACGGCAATGAGCTCCGCAGCGGCCTTTCCTGCCGCCCGGTAGGCCCTGCGGCGATCGGTGGGAACGAACAGCAGCCGGTCTCCTTCCTCCCGCCCGGGCTCACCCGAAGCCAGAAACAGAAAACGCCTGTCCGGGAACAGCCTGGCGAGCGAGCCCGCCTCGCCGGCGAAGAGCGGACCGAGAATGACCGATTCCCCCTCCGTTCCCCGTACCGCCTCCACGACGCCCGCCAGAGGATCGGCACCGAAATCCACCGGTGCCGTCCGGATGCGCATTCCCGCCTGTTCCGCGGCGGTCCGTGCGCACTCTTCGAGGATCGGGACGGACGGGACGGAAAGCCGGATGTAGGGGTCGAGAAACAGCACTGCATCCGGTCCGCCGCAGGCGGTGAACAGGACAGGAAGCAGCAGGATCGGAAGGAGGCGGCGGCTGCACATGCGAACAGCCTACCACCGGGCAGGGTACGGGTCAAGCTCGGCCCTGCCCCCCGGGACCCCCTGCCCCCCGGCGGCGCCGGCCGGAACATCGAGTGAAGGTGCCCCGCCGGCTTCCGGGCGGGACACTTCCGGGCTTCCGGTCCGGGACTCTGACACCACCTTTCTTCCTTTCTACAATTCATCTGTTTACAGGAAAGAAGTGAATCCAATCCAAAGGAGCATGGCCCGATGATTCGGTATACAGAACTCGGATTGTCCAACACGAAAGAGATGTTCAGAAAGGCGATGGAAGGCGGATACGCCGTTCCTGCCTACAACTTCAACAACCTCGAGCAGCTTCAGGCCATAATCAATGGATGTATCGAAAGCAAATCTCCGGTCATCCTTCAGGTCTCGAAGGGAGCCCGAAGTACGCGGACCAGACGCTGCTGCGGTACCTCGCACAGGGCGCCATGCAGCTCGTGAAGAAAGCGGGAACGACGATTCCCGTCGCGCTTCACCTCGATCACGGTGATTCCTACGAACTCTGCGTCTCCTGTATCGAGAGCGGTTTTTCCTCCGTCATGATCGACGGATCCGCACCTTTCCTTTGAAGAAAACATCGCACTGACCAAGAAGGTCGTCGAGTACGCGCACAAGCATGATGTCACCGTCGAAGGCGAACTCGGGTGTTCTCGCGGGAATCGAGGACGAGGTATCGCACGTGAGCATTCCCACTACACCGATCCCGGAAGACGTGGAGAGAATTCGTGAAGAAAACCGGAGTCGACAGCCTGGCCATCTCCATCGGAACCTCGCACGGCGCATTCAAGTTCAAGGTAAAACCCGGCGAGAGCGCTCCTCCCGCTCCGTTTCGACATTCTCGAAGAGGTCGAGAAGAGGATTCCCGGCTTCCCGATCGTCCTTCACGGCGCATCTTCCGTTCTGCCAGGAATACGTCGAGATGATCAACACGTACGGCGGACAGCTCGAAGGAGCGGTCGGCGTTTCGGAGGAGCAGCTGCGGCGAGGCGGCGAAATCGGCGGTCTGCAAGATCAATATCGACTCTGACGGACGGCTCGTCATGACCGCGCTCATCAGAAAGGTTTTCACCGAGAAACCCGAAGGAGTTCGATCCCCGAAAATACCTCGGACCGGCCCGGGACGAGCTCAAGAAGATGATCATCCGGAAAAACAAGGACGTTCTCGGAAGCGCTGGACGCTACTCAGGTTCGTCTCGTTCCCGTTCACCGGAACGTTCGAACGGAACATCGGGAAAGAGGGCACGGTTTCGACCGTGTCCTTTTTTTTCGCGAGTTACACCGAAACAGTTCCGGCGGAGAAGACTGCCGCAACGAAACCGGTCAGACTCTTCTTCGGAAAAACCAGAAGAACGCACCGGCACCGGCGACGAGGAGAACCGTGGAGGCGACAGACAGGAAGAGGCGGTTACTGTAATAGAAGAAGGGAGCAAGGCCAAGGACGGCCGGCACCGCCAGGAGAAGGAGGATGTACAGAACCCGGGCGAAGCCGCCCTCCTCCAGAATCTGCAGCAGCAGAAACGGAACCAGCAGCACGAGCGGGAACCGAAGCATCGGAAGCAGCACGAGCAGATAGAGATTCCGATAGTGTTCGTTCGTCACGATATCGAACAGCCCGAGGAGGGAAAAGGCGCCGGCGAAAAAGGATACCGCCCCGTAGATGCTGTCGATCGATCCGGAACGTCCGGTCCGCCAGGCGAGAAAGAACATCCCGATCGCGAGAAGCGGGTACAGGAGCAGGTCGGAGAAGGTGTACCGGAGATAGATTCCGGATCCGGTATAGATCGGCGGCACCAGCCCCTGCAGGAGCAGAAACAGCAGCATCGCAGGTATGCTGAATACGATCCCCCGAACGAAGGGCAGCAGCCCGGCCTTCCCTTCTTCCGGAAAAAAGATCGACTGGAGCAGGAGATAGAAAATCGGCATCGAGAAAACGGAGAAAGCTACCATAACTACGACCGAACCTATCACGAACCGCGAATCTTGTGCAAGATGACCCTGGCCCTCCGGAGTCGGGAGCATCCGGAGTCGGGTGCGCCGCTTGACAGCGGCCGCTCCGATCTCTACCATTGGAAGCACATCATGAATCCTGACGTCGAAAATACGAGTGAAGTCACCTCCCCGTTCATCGTGACACCCCGGGAATTCACCTTCGGGGACAACGGCGACGAACTGGTTCTGGACAGCGGCCGGACCTTCGGCCCGATCACCGTACGGTACGAGACCTACGGGAAACTCGACGAGCAGCGGTCCAACGCCATCCTGATCGTTCACGCGTTTTCCGGCGATGCTCATGCCGCGGGTCTCCACGCCGGAGCCGAGCACAAGCCCGGATGGTGGGACAGCATGATCGGCCCCGGCAAGGGCATCAACACGGACAAGTACTTCGTGATCTGTTCCAACGTCCTGGGCGGCTGCCAGGGGACGACCGGTCCCGGTTCCATCGATCCCGCCACCGGCCGGCCCTACGGGCTTTCGTTCCCCGTCATCACGATGCACGACATGATCAAGGTGCAGAAGCGCCTGGTCGAGCATCTGGGGATCTCTTCGCTTCTTTCGGTCATCGGAGGCTCCATGGGGGGCATGCAGGCGCTGGAGTGGGCGGTCGGGTACCCGGAAATGGTTCGATCGGCAGTCGTCCTCGCCTCCACCGCCAGGCTGACCGCGCAGGGAATCGCCTTCAACGCAGTCGGCCGGAACGCCATCATCTCCGATCCCCTCTGGAACGAGGGCAACTACGCGCCGGACCGCCCGCCCGCCCGGGGGCTTTCGATCGCGCGGATGATCGGTCACATCACCTATCTCTCCGACGAATCGATGAGAATGAAGTTCGGACGCCGGCTGCAGACCCGGGACACCTTCGGATTCGACTTTGCGGATCAGTTTCAGGTCGAGAGCTATCTCCAGTACCAGGGAGACAAGTTCGTCGAACGGTTCGACGCCAACTCCTATATCTACATCAGCAAGGCCATGGACTACTTCGACATGGAGGAAAAGTACGGCAGTCTCGCCGATGCGTTCGACCGCGCCCGGGCGAAATTTCTCGTCATCTCCTTCACTTCCGACTGGCTCTACCCGACCTACCAGTCCAAGGAAATGGTGTTCGCCATGATGAAGAGCGGCAAGGATGTCTCCTACACCGAGATCAACTGCCCCTATGGGCACGAATCGTTCCTGCTGGAAACCGAGCGACAGTCGGAGACTGACTCGTCCTTCCTCGACACGGCGTACCGGGAGGAACGGACATGACAGGAACAGGATATCAGGCGCGCACTTCAGCTACGACGAAATCGTCCGACTGGTGGAACCGGGGAGCAGCGTCCTCGACTCGGCTGCGGCAACGGGGAGCTTCTGCATCGGCTCCGCACGGAACGAAGCGTCCGCGGCCGCGGAGTGGATATCGGGGAGGAAATGATCCTGGCCTGCATCTCCCGGGGAATCTCGGTCTTCCAGGGAGACCTGGACGAGGGACTCCGCGACTACGGGAGCAAAAGCTACGATTACGTGATTCTGAACAAGACGCTTCAGGCGCTGCACAACCCGATCCTGGTGCTCCGGGAAATGGTACGGGTAGGAAAAAAGGGAATCGTGAATTTTCCGAACTTCGGGTATCTTCTGAACCGCTATCAGCTCTGCTTCAGGGGCCGGATGCCGGTTAACAAGGAGATTCCGTACCAGTGGTACGATACGCCGAACATACACTTCTGCACGAGAAAGGATTTCGTTGCGCTCTGTCGGGAAATGAATCTTCGGATTCACCGGGAGATCGCGATCCTGCACAAACTGCGGGTCCCGCCGCCCCTGGCGAATCTCTTCGCCGCCGAGGTCTGCTTCGAGATCTCCGAAATCTGATCCCGCAGGGAGCAATCTGATCCCGCAGGGAGCAATCTGATCCCGGACGTCTCTCAGCGCAGACCTTCGAGCTCCCGGCGATCGTCCGCCCAGCGGGCATGCTTCCGCTCTTCGTCCGCGAGGCTCCGCATCAGATGGGCCGCCTCGTCCTCGACCGAAGCGGCAGCGAGATGCTCGTAGATCGCCGCGGTGCCCGACTCGAGCTCCGCGATCCGGAGAAGGAGCCGGACAAGGTCCTCTCCGCCGCCATCCGGCAGCTCGTCCGGCCCGGTCGGGAGATCGTTCTCTCCGGACAGGCGAAACAGCTGCTCGGTATCGGGCCGCTCCAGGTACTCGCGAAGCGTCTGACAGTGACGCTCTTCCCGATCGGTCATCGATGCGAGCATTTTCACCAGGCCCGGATCCCGGAGGTTCCGGAGCGAATGCCGGTAGAAGTCGATCTTCCGCTGCTCGAGAACGTACGCGCGATCGAGAAGATACTCAGCTCTTCCGCGCGCAGCCGGTTTTTCATTCATACTCCCGAGCCTATCACGGCTCAGGGTGGCTGTCAAAGAGAATTGCGATCCACAGTTTCCACCGGGGCATCCGCCGGATCGGACCACGCTTCGCCGGACCAGCTTCGCCGGACCGGGTAGACAGAACGTTTCTCTTTCTGGTATAGTACGCTTCACATCCGAAGGAGTCAGACCCTTTGACTCTTTGAATGATGGATGATATAGTGAAAACAACGCTCTGTTACAAAACGTGGAACGCCTGCAGCTATGCACGGATGTGTGAGGAGGTAGATTGGCATCCAAAGAATTACGGGTCAATGAAGGGATCCGGGTACGAGAAGTCCGACTGATTGACGATGAAGGGAACCAGATGGGGATCGTTCCGACTCCCGAAGCGCTTCAGATGGCGCGGGACAAGAGCCTCGATCTGGTCGAAGTGGCGCCCCAGGCGGTTCCGCCGGTCTGTAAACTGATCGACTATGGCAAGTTCAAGTTCGAGCAGGAAAAGAAGCTGCGGGAAACCAAACGGAACCAGAAGCTCGTCAAGATGAAGGAAGTCCGGATGCAGCCGAAGATCGACACCCATGACCTGCAGTTCAAGGCCAAGCACATCCGGGACTTCCTGGACGACGGGAACAAGGTGAAAGTCACCATCCGGTTCCGAGGCAGGGAGCTTGCACACACCGAGCTGGGTAAGGTCGTTCTGATGAATGTACTGGAACTGCTGGACAACAACTACGTTCTGGATCGGGAGCCGCTCATGGAAGGCCGCTTCATGTCCGATGTTCGTAAGTCTCGAAGGTGAAGCGGCAGTAACGCAGGATGTCACGGTGAAGTCATGACGGTGAAGCCGTCGAGACGATAGAGAAAGGAAGAAGCACGATGCCCAAGATGAAAGACCCACAAGAGCGCCGCGAAGCGGTACAAGGTCACCGGCGGGGGAAAAGTCAAATACAAGAAGCAGGGACTCCGCCATATCCTGACAAAGAAAAGCACCAAGCGGAAGCGGAATCTCCGGGCCTCCGGCGTTCTCAGCCCGTCCGAGGTTGCCCGGATCAAGATACTGCTTCCGTATTCTTTCTGAGAGCGCGGCGAAAACCCGGTTCAGAGCCGGATTCCGGCCGTTCCTTCTGCCGTTCTTCGAAACGGTTCAAGAGAAACGGCCGTATTCCTGAATCAACGGGTTTTTCAACAACCTCCTGATTCCGTATTTCGAAGGAGCTCACTACCATGCCCAGAGCAGTTGACGGCACCAGGCGTCATGATCGACGCAAGAAGATTCTCGAACAGGCGAAGGGATTCCGCGGCAGAAGGCAGCAATGTGTTCCGCACCGCGAAGGATGCCGTCGCAAAGTCCCTTGTCTACGCGTACCGGGACCGGAAGGCGAAGAAGCGGGAGTTCCGGGCCCTCTGGATCACCAGAATATCCGCGGCCTGCCGCAGCGAAGGGCTCACCTACTCCCGATTCGTGAACGGCCTTTCCCGTGCCGGCATCGACCTGAACCGGAAGGCCCTCGCGCACCTGGCCCTGGAAGACCAGCGGGCATTCAAGGCCCTGGTGGACAAAGCGAAAGTCGCCCTGGAGGCGTAGAACCGCGATGATTACCCTCGATCAGATCCTTCTGCTCGAATCCCGCGTCCGGAAGGCCGTGGAGCGGATGAGACCCTTACCCGGGAAAACGATTCGCTCCGGGAGAACCTCGCGGCGAACGAGCGGAGGATCGGCGAGCTCGAGGTGCTGATCAGTACCTTCAAGGAAGACCAGGGACGGATCGAGCAGGGAATCCTGAACGCCCTGGAACACCTCGACCAGCTCGAGGACGAAGTGGAGCAGCGGACCGGAACCGCCGCGGTGTCCGCCCGTTCGGAGCATGCGGATTCGATCGAGAGGAACGGCAGGAGCGCATCTTCCGCCCGGTCCGATGCCCCGCCTGCTGCCGCGGACGCGGACGCCTCCGAAACGGCCGATTCGGCCGAGGAAGAGACAACGGCCCCCGGCCCGGACCTGTCCCTGTCCATCGAGGAGACCGGAACCGCCCCTGATTCCGGATCCGCTGTCGGCGACGACGCGAAGAGCGAGGCCGACGGCGAGGATGAGCCGGAGCTCGTCGGGAAGACCAGGGAAGCGGAGCTGGACATCTTCTGATGCAGCCGGGCGGCTCTCCTCCGGGCAAGGCGCCGGACGGCAGCTGCCCGGTCCGCATCACGATCCTGGGAACCTCTTTCACGGTCCGTGCGGATGAGGATCCCGACTACCTGCAGGACGTTATCGATTTCTACGGGAATCGGGTCCGCGAAATTTCGCGGTCCTTCTCCCAGCTCGATCCGCTCAAAATTGCCATCCTCACCGGTGTTCTCATCGCAGACGACCTGATCAAGGCGCGGGGCGGAATGTCGGCGGGGCAGCCTCGCGGCACTCCCGATCAGTCACAGGAAGTGGAGCGGATCACCCGCCGCCTGATCGAAACCCTCGATCACACGCTCGGAAACAGCTGATACGGGACGAACGCGCCTCCGCGCTCCGGCCCCCATCCCCCGCGACTCCGGCGTATCGCCCCGTGTGCACGTACCCTTCCTTTCAGATTCCCTCCATGACCTGGTCCCGATCGAGGGCATCGTAGTCGCAGCCGTCTACGGTGACGATTCGGGAAGCGATCCGGTTAGCCAGCCGTCCGCATCGTTCGAGATCGAAGCCGGAGATCATGCCGTGGAGAAATCCCGCCGCGAAGGAATCGCCCGCGCCGGTAGTATCTCGCGCACGAACGGCTTCTCCGGGAACGGCAAGGCGATTGTCATCCCATCCCAGCAGGCATCCTTCCTTCCCGACTTTCATCGCGACCATCGGAGCGAACCGCATCGCGTCGTCGATGATGCGCACCCCCCCTTCCCGCGCCTGCCCGGTCATTGCGGAGAGCTCCTCCCGGTTGGCAAGCAGCAGATCCACCCTTCCGGGCATCCAGGAGGCGAGCTCGCCGCCGTACCTGCCGACCACGAACGGATCCGCGAGGTCGAACACGATTTTCGCTCCGGCCTGCCGCGCCTGCTCCGCAGCCTGGATCACGGCGCTCTTCTGGTTGTCGGTATCCCACATGTAGCCGGTGAAATAGAGGATGTCCGCTTCCCGGAGAAGGTCGAAATCGAGATCTTCGACGGTGAAACTCCGGCAGGCGCCCAGGTGGGTGAACATGGTACGCTCCTGATCCGGGGTCACCAGAATGACCGACGTACCGGTCGGAGTCTCCTTTCGGGCAAGAGGCGCGACGATTCCCAGCTTCATGAGGCTTTCCCGGAAGAAGTCCCCCTCCTCGTCCATCCCGACCGCACCGAAATAGGCGAACCGGTTCTCCCGCTGCCGGCCCTCCCCGAGCCAGGCCAGCCCCCGCAGGGTATTGGCGCAGCTTCCGCCGGGCTGCATCCGGACCGCAGGGAACCGGTCGAGGAGTCCGCGCTGACGCCCCGCATCGACCAGGTTCATCGAACCGGGCACCGCCTCGGCTGCTTCGAGATCGCGGACCTGCACCTGTGCCAGGATATCGAGCAGGGGATTTCCAATACCGTACACCAGAGGCATCGCACGCTCCCGGCTCCGGCGATTGTTGACAGGCCGGAGCACAATCATAATAATGGCCGGGGGGAGTTATGTCCATCATCACAAGCCAGCAGATCAGTCGGTTCTACGAGACCTACCGGAACCTCGATGTCACTTTCAACAAGGAAGTCATCCGGGCCACCGGACTCTTTCCCCGGCAGGTGTTTCTCAAGTGCCTCGGAGACCAGTGGCCCTGTATCGTCTACTCCTCCTCCATGGTGGGCGCCCGGGTGGTGGTGAACATTCAGTCCAGCTTCTTCGAGAAGGTTCGGAAGGCGAACAGCCTCCTCTCTCTCCGGTTCAGCTTCAAGCAGAACGACAAGACCGACCCGCTCTCCTTCTACGTCGCCGCCCGGATGTCGGGTTCGAATCCGTTCGGACCGCAGAACCCGGATCTGAACTTCGTTACGCTCACGTTCACCCAGCGTCCGCCCGACGACCTGATCGAGATTCTCGGCAAGCTGCTGGAGGCGAACATCAATTCCAAGCGGCGCAAGGAAGAACGGATCGTCCTTTCGAAGGACAGCATGCGGCGCATGGGAATCAAGATGAAGGATTCCATGGTCCACATCCAGGGCGTTCCCCGCAAGTGCATCATCCGCGATCTCTCCTTCTCCGGCATGAAACTGATCATCGTCGGGGTAGCGAAATTTCTCGTGGACAAGGACGCTCTCATCCGGCTCGAGTTCGACGATCCGCCCAGGGTGTTGGAACTGAAGGGAAGAATCATTAGATTTGAAGCGGTGGAGGGCCGGAAGGACCTCGCCGCGGTCGCGGTGCAGCTCGACGAGCAGTCGGTCCCCATGGAATACAAGATGATCATCAACGAGTACCTGACGCAGCTCAAGAAGAGCAGCGGGGAGTAATATCATGGCCGACGAATTCGCGGATTTCGACCCCCTGAAGAATATCGTGTTCATATCCATTCCCGAGAACTTCGAGCGGCAGATCGGGAATTTCCGGATCGATCCTTCCATCCTTCTCCCCGTCGAAGTACCGTCCGGAAGTACCGTGGAGGGAATCGCGGATCTCTCCTGGGAGATGATCATCGCGGCCATGCTCAAGATCCTCGCCTACCGGCCCGATCACGAACATGCGAACTATTTTCGGTCGTTCATCCTGGCCCTGCGTCCGGATATCGTGAACGAGCTGTCGGAAACGGCGGTTCTGAAGGCCCGGAACCGGGACTTCGATCTGGCGGAGGAGATCTTTCAGGCACTCGACGGCCTGCTTCCCGATAATGCACGGATCACGCTCAACCTCGCCCTGCTCTACGAAGAACGGGCCGAAGCCTACCGGGCCATCGAGAAGGAACAGCTGGCGGACGAATACGAGGCACGTGCCTTCGATGCGTACAAGGCCGCCATCACCATCGACCCAGATCAGCCCGACATCCACCTGAATGCAGGCTATTTCTTTCTCAAGCAGAACAACTACCAGAAGGCATACGAGCACTTCGCCTTCTATGTCGATCACGGCGACGACCCCGAGCGGCGGAAGAAGGCGCGCGATATTCTTCGCGAGCTCGAGACCCAGAACCTGATGGACAGCCTGTTCAAGGAGTCCTTCGACTACATCAAGCTCGGACGCGAAGAGGAAGGAATCGCGAAGATCCGCCAGTTCATCGATCGGAATCCGAACGTCTGGAACGCCTGGTTCCTCCTGGGCTGGGGCTACCGGAGACTCGGCAGGTACGGAGAGGGAAAGGAAGCCTTCCGGAAGGCTCTCGACCTCGGTCCGGTCCAGACCGATATCCTGAACGAGCTGGCGATCTGCCAGATGGAGATGGGAGAGCTGGACGAGAGCCGGAAGCAGCTGACCCGCGCGCTGCAGATGGAGCCGGACAACGTGAAGATCATTTCCAACCTCGGAATCCTGGCCCTGAAGACGGGGAACCGGGAGGAAGCCGCCGGATTCTTCCGGACCGTCCTCGATATCGACCCGGAAGATCAGGTTGCGG
The DNA here is from genome assembly GCA_963728215.1 of uncultured Spirochaetota bacterium. GTDB lineage: Bacteria > Spirochaetota > Spirochaetia > CAVSJD01 > CAVSJD01 > CAVSJD01. The sequence goes on from CAVSJD010000002.1 coordinate 212,708, forward strand.
AGAAATATCTCGAGTTTCTTGAGAAATCGTAAGAATATTGCTTTAAAAACTCCAATAGATCGCTTAAGATAGTAGCAGGGAGTGCCGATATTCGTGAGGAAGGAGTTCCGGTGGAAGTCGGGTGGGAATGGATTCCCCCCTCTCTTTCGAGTATCGGAATTTCCCTGCGGAACGTGAGCGATATCTTTCGCGGAAGGAGGTGAAACGGAACCGGAGCAATAAACAGGAAACGGAAACGACCGGGCAAGGATGCCCGGATGAAATATATTCATGGAGGAATCGTATGATCATCAATCACAACATGAGCGCCATGTATTGCACAGCGGCAGCTCAAAGTCACCGACGACGGACATCACCAAGGACATGGAAAAACTGTCTTCCGGCATGCGGATCAACCGGGCCGGCGATGATGCATCCGGTCTCGCCGTTTCCGAAAAGATGCGCGCCCAGATCACGGGGTCTCGAATCGGGCATCTAAGAACGCCGCAAACGGCATTTCCCTCATCCAGACGACGGAAGGGTATCTGCAGGAAACTCAGGACATTCTGCACCGGATCCGCGAGCTCGCCGTCCAGTCATCGAACGGTATCTACACCGATGAGGACCGCATGCAGATCCAGGTCGAAGTTTCACAGCTCGTCGACGAAATCGACCGCATCGCCTCCCACGCTCAGTTCAACGGCATGAACATGCTGACCGGCCGGTTCGCACGTCAGACCGGAGAAAATGTCGTCACCGCATCCATGTGGCTCCACGTCGGCGCCAACATGGATCAGCGCGAGCAGGTCTTTATCGGTACGATGACCTGCAACGCGCTGAACGTCCGAGAAATATCGGAACCGGAGCAGATCCTCAGCTCTCTCCACCCCGAGAAGGCCAACAGCGTCGATCGGCATTCTCGACGCTGCACTGAAGCAGATCAACAAGCAGCGGGCAGATCTCGGTGCCTATCAGAACCGGATCGAGCATGCCATCCGAGGCATCGACGTCAGGAGCCGAAAACCTCCAGGCCGCCGAGTCCAGAATCCGGGATACCGACATGGCGAGACGAGATGGTCGACCACGTGAAGAACCAGATCCTCACGCAGGCCGGAACCGCGATGCTCGCGCAGGCAAACAAGAAGACGCAGTCGGTACTGCAGCTCCTGCGGATAAGGTCGGTAGAGCAGTGACCGGACTCGTTTGACTGAGTTCTTTGACAAAGATCCCCTTCCGGTTTTGCCAGGCACCGGGTGGCCCGCCGGTTATCGGCCGGGAGCACTCCTCTGCCGCAATAGGAACGAACGGAGCAGAAGAGGCGCGAAATCTTCTTCTGTACCCTGATCGGCATGAGGAAATGAGGCAAAGGAAGCCTCTTTTATGATCTTCAAGGAGGGGATCATATGGTCATTAACCACAACATGAGCGCCATGTATGCAAACAGGCAGCTCGGCATCAGAAGCGCGGAGTTCAACGCGAACATGGAAAAGCTCAGTTCAGGCATGAGGATCAACAAGGCCGCCGACGATGCTTCGGGACTCGCGGTTTCTGAAAAAATGCGGGCACAGATCAGAGGGCTCAATCAGGCTGAAAAGAACACGCAGAACGGTATTTCTTTCATCCAGACGACGGAAGGGTACCTGCAGGAAACTCAGGATATACTGCACCGATCTCCGCGAGCTCGCCGTCCAGTCATCGAACGGTATCTACACCGATGAAGACCGCATGCAGATCCAGGTCGAAGTTTCACAGCTCGTCGACGAAGTCAACCGTATCGCCTCCCACGCTCAGTTCAACGGCATGAACATCCTGACCGGCCGCGTTCTCGCGCAGACTCGGCGACGGTAGAACGCATGCAGATTCAGATGGGAGCGAATATGGACCAGATTGAAAAAGTGTTCATCGGAACGATGACTGCACAGGCACTCGGATTTCAGGACTGCCAGGGCGATACCGGGAAATCTTACATCTCTCAACGCCCGATGTTCGCGAAATTGCGATCGGAAAGCTCGACAGTGCGATGAAAGTCGATCAACAAACAGCGCGCCGACCTCGGTGCCTATCAGAACAGACTCGAACATGCGGTTCGAGGGAATCGCGGTCGCGGCCGAGAACCTCCAGGCCTCGGAATCGCGGATCCGGGACTGCGGACATGGCGAAAGAAATGGTTGATTATGTAAAAAATCAGATTCTTACCCAGGCAAGCTCTGCAATGCTGGCTCAGGCGAACATGAAGACCCAGTCCGTTATGCAGCTTCTCGGGTAAGCCGTTTCCGACTCCGTTTCATGCAACAGGAACGAAGAGGTACCTGGACGTCCCTTCTTCGTTGCCATTCCAGGACAGGAGGAGCCGCGTCCTCCGCCTGTCCCTTTTTTCTTCAGAGAGATCAGAGCATGGAGGCTCGGTATGTCGATGGAGATTCAAAGAGCCGATCCGATACTGCTTCCGCACGAATTTCATAAAGTCGGAAACGCGGAAACCGCAGCATCTTGAACCGGCACCACAACCCATCCGGGAAACCCCGGAACCGCAAGGGCATACGGACATTCAGCGTGTCCTCGATGAAATGCTCAAGGTTACCTATGCCTTCAACAAACGGCTGAAGTTCAGCATCAATCACGAACTCGGCTCGTTGGTGGTAAAGGTCGTCGACGTAACGACCGATAGGGTAATCAAGGAGATTCCCCCGGAAGAGCTGCAGCGGCTTCATCTGCGCATCAAGGAAGCCATCGGACTCCTGGTCGACGAGACGATATAGAGACCATGAGGGGGAACGGCGAGGCTGATGTCGGATATTTCGATCCCCGGGGTAACCAGTAAGTTCAACACCGACAAACTCATCGACGATCTGGTCAAGGCGGAACGCATTCCCCTTACCCGGATGGAGGACAGCGTCGATGGGCTTCGCGATCAGAAGCGCCTCTGGCAGGACATGAACCTGCGGATCGAGCGCTTCCGGACGAGCGCGAAGCAGATGTACGGTTTCGAGAACCCGTTCCGGGAACGAGTCGCACTGAGCTCCGACGATGCCGTTCTGACCGCCACGGCCAGCCGCGAAGCGGACGAAGAATCGCTTTCTCTCGTCGTGCAGCAGACCGCAAAGGCGGATCGTCTCCTCTCCCGCCCGGTCGATCGCGATTTCCGGGTTGATTCGGGAACCTACGTGTTCCGGGTCGGCGAGAAGAGTGTCCGCATCCGTTACGGCGGCGGCACCATGCGGGATTTCGCCGATACCGTAACCCGCAAAGGCGAAGGCCTGGTTCGCGCGAACCTCATCCCCAATACCCCGAAGACCCAGGTGCTCCTCATCGAATCGCTGAAAACCGGAAGCGCCAACAGTCTCTTCTTCGAGGAAGCCGCCTCGGATCTCGGCCTGGCTGCGGGTTTTTTCGAACGCACCCGGACCACCGAACGGGACGTCGCGATCGCCCCCGAAAATGTCCGTCCCCTGGAACGACCGATCGACCCGCAGAAAGTGAGCATCCGGGAAGGAGCCGTGAAGGTCGGCCCCGGGGGCGAGCTGTCTCTTCCCGTGAATCCGCCGGTCCCGTTCGAAGGGAAGATGGTCCTGGAGCTGGAAGTCTCCGTCCGGAATACCGGAGAAAAGACGCAGCCGCCCCCTTCCCCTCCACCCGGACCGCATATTCCCGGTGCCGGAGCGGTCGAACTGGAAGGCGTGCGGGTCGAGAGCGCTCCTTCCGATGTCCGGCTCCCCGACTGGCAGCCGCCGCCTCCGCCGCCGGTTCGGGACGACCTGACGATTCTGTTCGGCAGCAACGGTGCCGCCTCGGTCCCCTTCCCTCCCCTGCAGGAAAGCGACGGATTTCAGAAGATCCGTATTCCCGTATCGGACCTGATGAGCGGCATGACCGCACTCGACATCCGGAACCGCAACACCTTTCGCGAGGTGGAGGTCCGGAACGTCCGGCTGTTCGATCCCGAGGCCCGGGGCGACCTCCGCCCCCTGAACGCGGTTTCGGAGGCTCGCGATGCCGTCCTTCTGCTGGACGGGGTCGAAGTGGTCCGGGATACCAACGATATCGATGACCTGATTCCCGGAGTCACCCTGAGCCTGCATCGGGAGAGTCGCGATCCCGTCAGCCTCGATGTCGAACCGGATCGGGACCGGGTGAAGGAAGCGATCATCGGGTTCATCGGTCACTACAACCAGCTTCTCACCCAGATAAACATTCTCACCCGCTCCGAGGACACCGTGATCGAGGAGATCGAGTACTTCTCCGACGGCGATCGGGAAAAGGCCCGTGAGCAGCTTGGCGCCTTCAAGGGCGATCTCACGCTGATGCAGATGAAAAGCCGGCTTCAGACCATCATGATGAACTCCTATCCGACCGAGGCCGGCCGTGAAGTCGCCCTGCTCTCGCAGATCGGGGTCGCCACCGATACGCGGTCGCCGGGACGATCGGGCGGACTCGACGCACGACGGCTCAAGGGATACCTGGAAATCAACGAGCGAACCCTGGACGAGGTCCTCCGGACCCGGATGGAAGCGGTGCGGCAGCTGTTCGGAAACGACACCGACGGCGACCTGATCGCCGACAGCGGCGTCGGAGTGCAGGCAGACACGTACACGCAGCCTTATGTGGCGAACGGGGGCATCATCACGATGAAGATGACCACGCTCGACGGCAAGATAAGCCGTACCGACCGGGATATCGAGAACTACAACCGGCACATGGAGCAGTACGAACAGGATCTGAAAGGAAAGTACGGGAGGATGGAAGGGGCCCTCCGGGACCTGGAAGACAACTCCCGGCAGATAGAAAACTTCAACCGCAACAACAGCAGTCAATAGAGGAGCGCGAGGTGGATATCCTGATCAACGGAGAACGGATCGACGTCACCCTGGAGGAAGAAAAAACCGTGGGCGAAGTCGTGAACGGAGTACGAAACTACATCACGAGCTCCGGATTTCTGATCACCGGCATTCAGAAGGACGGTGAGATGCTCAGTTCGGACGATACCGGCCACTGGGCCGCTCTACCGATCGACGGAATCGAGCATCTGGGTTTCACGGCGATCCCTCCTTCGGAATACCGGCATTCCCGCTCCGTCGCTCTGTTCCGCTACCTTTCCGGGTTCGCACGGGCGCTGGAGGAAGGTGATCCCGATTCGCTCGCGGAAATCGCTGCGGAGTATTCCTGGTTCGAACCGGAACTGACGAACCTGCTCGGCGGGAGGGAGAGTTCCGTCGAGCGGCCGGATGAAGAGAGCGGAGCGGGAAGGCAGAGAGAGGAGCATACCATCCTCGCCTTCCTGGATGCGTTTACCGATGATCTCAGGACCGGCAGGATCGATCCCGAACGGCAGGAACTGGCCCGGACCGTATTCGGACAGATCATGCTGCTCCTGACCGAGCGGATCCGCGAGTTCGAGGATCCGATGCAGGAACTCCGCGCCACGCTGAAGTGTCTTGCGGAAACGGTTCCGGAGATCAGCGACGTTTCACTTCTCCTGCAGACCGGAAAGGACCGGGAAGCGATGGCGAACATCATCAGGTTCACCGAACTGTCCGCAAAGCTGCTCCGGCTCTACCCGCTCCTGACGGCATCGGGAGCGCTGAATGCCGGCAATCTCGTCTTCGACGGAAGCAGTTTTCAGGAATACTACACCGATCTGAACCGCGTGCTGCTCGAGCTGCTGGAGGCCTTCCGGGCACAGGACTCGGTACTGATCGGTGATCTTCTGGAGTACGAGATCGCACCGCGGATCGACCGCTTTCTCGTCGCCGCTTCGAGCTGAGCGGTGACCGGCGCGAAAGGGAGCAGGGATTGAGCATACTTTCGTCAGGCATACTTCTGCAGACCGACTACGTGTTCTTCCAGGAGGAAGATCCCACCTCCATGATCATCGCCGGGGTTGTGATCATCGGGTTCATCCTGTTCCTGCTGATCATGAACGCAGTCGGCGGCGGCTCATCGGGCGGCAGACGCAGCCGCGACGGTGCGACGAAAGTCCGGCCGTTTTCGTTCCGCCGGCGTGCCAGGAAGAAGGGACTCTCCCGTGAGTATGCCCGACTGCTCCTCGATCTCGTCCGGCAGCACCACGTGCAGTTTCCGTACCGCGTGCTGGAGAACTCACCCTCGCTGGACCTGATCCTCAAGCGGGAGCTTTCCGCCATCGATGCGACCGCCGTCTCCGAAGAGGCGAAGGAAGCACGCAAGCTCGCCCTGTACCGCATCAAGCAGACACTCGAGCAGAGAGCGAAACGCTTTGCCCTCATCGGAACGACGAAGCAGCTTCGCCCGGGGCAGGACATGCGGATCGCCGGCAGCGGTCTGCCTCCGTTCGCGGTGAGGGTCGGAGCGGTGACGAAGAACATGCTGGTGGTGACGGCTCCCCGGACCGAATCGGGTGAGGTGCCAAGATGGCCGAAGGGAACGCCGCTCAAGGGGGAGTTCCCCCGGGGACCGAACGATATCTACTCCTTTTCCACCCGGGTTCTCGGATACGGGAAAAGCCGCGGCGAACCGATGCTCTCTCTCGAGCACACCAACCAGGTTGCCCGGATTCAGAACCGGCGCTTTCGCCGGAAGACGATTTCCGCTCCGGTATCCTTCTCTCCCGTCCAGATCATCGAAGCGGGAACCGGAAAGCGGAAGATCAGGGAGGCGGTCGTCGGGACCCGCAGACTCATCGGTACGCTCGTGGACATTTCCGAAGGCGGCTGCTGCGTTCAGACCTACCATCCCATCCCCCGCGGATCGCTCCTGAAGCTGGACTTCGATCCCGGTTCGAGGTCCCTCGTCTCGGTCCTCGGAAAGGTGCGGCAGGTCCGCTCCGGTCACGGGAGGGGAACCCTGATGCACGTCATGTTCACCAAGGTTTCCCGAAAGAACATGAACGCCATCAACTCATACGTCTACAACTTCCAGGAAGCCTGACCGGAGATCGCGTTCCCCGCCCGGTCCGCCCGCTCGTTGCCTTTTCCTCCCGAACCTGCTATGCTCCACCTGCGGCAACGCAGAAATGAACGCAGAACGGAAAGATCGTACGAACAGGACGGAAAGGAAACAGTCATGAAGATCCTCGAGCTCACCGAGCTGGTGCGCAAGGATATGCCGATCGATTACCGACGGGAGTATACCGGAACCGCCGTGCTCGAGACGCCCGACCGGCAGTCGATCCGCCGCCGGTTCTCCTGTACCCTCGAACACGCTCCCACCGGGGGAGTCTCCGTCCGGGTAAGCCTTCTCGAAGCGGTCGACTATCCGCTCGTCCCCCTGATCCGTCTGCTGAAGCAGCAGATCGGAGAGCTCGACCGTTCCGGGAGGCTGCCCTGAGCAGGATGATCGCACGTACCGCGGAAGAAGCTGTCCGCGCAGGGGAAGAGCTCGGGAAATCCCTTCGACCGGGTGCGATCGTACGGCTGACGGGGCCGCTGGGAGCCGGAAAGACCACCTTCACGAAGGGGATCGCACGTGCCCTGGGGATCGCCGAGGAAGTGACCAGTCCGACCTACACGCTCATCAGTGAATATCGGGGAACCATGCCGCTCTACCACATGGACCTGTACCGTCTGGGTTCGGCGGAGGAGTTCGAGCTTCTCGGAGTCGAAGAGATGCTCTACGGCCGGGGGGTGTCGGTGATCGAATGGAGCGAGCGGGCGGAATCCGTCTTCCCCGAAGACGCGATCCGGGTCACGATCGGCATTCTCCCCGACGGAAGCAGGGAGATCGTCGTTTCCGGAGTCGCGGCATGAACGTGATCGCCTTCGACAGCTCGAGCGATATCCTCACGGTGGCTCTCGGCACGGGTGATGCGGTCTATTCCTCCGTGACCGATGCGGGGCTCCGGCACGCGGAGCAGCTGCTGCCTTCCGTCCGATCCCTCCTGCGGCAGGCGGGCCTGGCACCGGGAGATCTCGAGCTGGTCGTGTGCAGCAGGGGTCCGGGCAGCTTCACCGGCCTGCGCATCGGAATGGCCACCGCCAAGGGGCTCTCGGCAGGCAGCCGGATTCCCTTCGTCGCGGTTCCGACCCTGGACCTGCTGGCGTGGGGACTCTCCTGGTATGACGGATGGACGATGCCGGCGATCGATGCCCGGAAAGGCCGATTCTATACGGCCCTGTATCGGGCCGGCGGGAAACTCACCGCCGATCTCGACGTTATCGCCGCGGAGGCCGCGGCCGTTCCCCCGGAGGACGGAACCCCGGTTCTCCTGACCGGTCCGCACGCTCCGCTCCTCGCACAGCGGCTTCCGCCGGAAGCACGGCACAGGATCGTCGTGGATCCGCTGCATCGAGCGGGTACCGCCCGGGCCCTGCTCGTCCTCGGAGAACAGCGGCTCCGGGAGCTCGGACCGGCACATCCGGACGAGAGTCCGCTCTATCTTCGTCTGAGTGAAGCGGAACGCGAGCGGCTGGACCGGGTGAACGGCGCTGGTCCGGGCGACGGAAGCCCGGCCGGGAAGGGACCGGCCGGCTGAGACATGCGGGACGGTCGTTCAGCAGCCGACCTGCCGACCGCCCGACACGCATGGCAACAGGCCGCGGATGCCGTCAGGAGGGTTCTTTCCCCTCATTCATCTGATCGGGAAAGGGAGAAATGATATCCTTGGCGGACCGGGCGGCGGCGCGGTTTTCCTCCTGGATCGCAAGGTATACCTCCTGCCGGTAGACCTTCACGTTCCGGGGCGCCATGATCCCGAGCTTCACCTGGTCGCCCTTGATATCCACGACGGCGATTTCGATGGAATCTCCGATCACGATCCGTTCATTGAGTTTTCGGGCAAGTATCAGCATGCCGCTCCCTTACGCTTCGTTCCGCACCCCCGCGAGCTCTTCCATGATAACATGCCGAATTTTCCATTGCGGATCAAGGGTGATGGACTGTCGGCCGATCCGTTTTTTCCGGTTGATGATGACCGGGCCCTGCAGATTCGCCGTCATGCCCGCCTGGTCTTCAGGAATGGTCACGATGGAGAAAACGATCGCCTCGTCCTCCCCTTCCACTTCGATCTCCTCCAGCTCGTCTTCCGGTGCACCGTGATGGTAGTCGGGCCGGAACACGGTAGGGTCGATCAGGACGAACGCGATGTCCGGGACATCCAGCGACTGAAGCCAGAAGAACGGCTTCTGACGGGCGTCGAGCAGCGCGAAGCGATGCAGCTGTTCGAACCCGAACAGCCCGAAGGGGAAGCTGATGATCTGCCGGTCGTCTATTTCGATTTCCCCGTACGGTTTTGATACGATCCGCATATACCTACCTCAGAAAGTCCAGCAGCGTGGGCTGCAGGATTCGACCCGCAGCGCCGAGCGCCGCCTTGTGAGTGTATTCATACATTTTGAGATCGGTAATCGCCTTGGCCATGTCCAGATCCACTTCCTTGGAGTTCCGATCGGTCATGTCGGTCATCTCCATCGAAAGCCGTGCATAGGTGATCTCCATGCGCTGGGCGCTCCCGCCCAGCTCGCCGAGGGAACCCAGCAGGTTGGAAAGCGCGCTGTCGATGCCGCGGAGCGCCCGGCCTCCCGACTCGGCGGAGCTCCCCTGGTAGAGGCTGTCCCGCAGATGGATCACCATGTCGAAGAGCGATCCGCCGAACGCCCGGGCCGAAGAGGCGATATTCTGGGGGGGCGGACTCTGCGGGTCGGAAAGGACGCCGAGGTCCGTGAGAACGGTCCCTCCCCCGACATCCTCGAGCCAGAGCTGGTGGGGCGTCGTCGACTGCAGCACCAGCGAGTTCTTGACCGGATCGAGTCGGGCCCGGACGGGCACTCCGGCGTCGTTGATCCGGCTGATGATCGCCTGAACGGTATCGCCCGCCTTGAGATCGATCTCCGTTCCGTCGATCCGGATCACGCTCGTTTCCTGCACCTGGTAGGCGGTCGCCTCGACATCGGAAAAGAGCTGCTGGTCCTCCGCCCAGAAGATCCTGTTCCCGGGAAAATTCACGTTCATGAACGCGCCTTCGCCGATTTCCGTCCGGTTCCGCTCGATGGTGCCGACATAGTCGACCCCGGTTATCACCGCCCGGTCGCCTCCCGGGGCGTTGCCCATGACCGCGCGGAACGGGATCGTTCGGGTCCGGTCGCCGGAGAAGAGCGTCGTGCCGTCCCCGCCGCGCGCATTCCCGATGTTCACGAGCTCGCCGAGGAGCTCGTTCACTTCCTCGCCCATGTACTTCATGTCTTCGGGCGTGAAGCTCCCGTTCGCTCCCTGGACCGCGATCTCCCGGACCCGCTGGAGGATGTCCACGCCCTCGCGCATGTAGCCTTCCGCCACGCGATGGACGCCCTGGGTGCTCTCGATGTTCCGGGAATACCGTTCGAGCCGGGAAATATAGGACTGGTACCTCGTCGAGTGGGCTGCGGAAATCGGATCGTCCCTGAGCTCCCGGACCCGGGTCTGCTCGGAGATCTTGTTCTGCATGTCGTTCATCTTCCACTCACGAAGGCGCATATGATGCTGCATATCCGTTCTCGGCATGTCGCTGCTGATCCGTCTCATGGCTGCTTACACTCCCATTCGATTGATGATGGTGTCAAGAAGCGTATTGAACGTCGTGATGAACCTCGCCGCCGCGGCGTACCCCTGCTGATAGCGGATCATCTGGATAAGCTCCTCGTCGATGTTCACCCCGGAAATGGACTCCCGGGTCGTCCGCAGCTCCTGCATGATCAGGTCCTGCGTCTCGGACGTCCGCTGCGCGATTTCACCCCGGAGCCCGAGATCGGCCACGGTGTCGGCGAACCAGTCGTCGAACGTCTGCGTCCGGCCGACCATGACCGGCGTGTTCCGCAGGCTGGCGATGGCGAGCGCTGCCTCACCGGTTCCGGGACCGGGCGCCCGGTCGCCCGCGGCGAATCCGGCCGCGATGGCAGCCGGTTCGCGCTCGATGGCCGGGTTCACCTCGATCCATCCGGAGGGATGGGCGAGCGGCGCCACCGCGAACTCCAGCCCGCCTCCGCGAAGGGCGAGCACGGCATCGGGCTGCGCCCAGTCGTAGGCGCCGTCGGGGCCGCTCCGGAGCAGCACGCCGGCATAGCCGACCAGGAACTGTCCCGAATCCTCCACGTGCCGGATCACGAAGTCCGGCTGCTCGAGATCCGCCGCCGGAGACGCCTTCAGGGACAGCCTGCCTTCGCGGTCGAGCCGGGCGACGACTTCGGAACCGGAGTTGTTGATCCGTCCGATCAGGTCATCCACCGTGTCGGTGGGATAGTATTCGATCTCGAGGTTTCCCCGTGAGTCCGACAGGGTCAGCCTGCCGGCCAGGCCGATCTGCTCCTGCGGTTCGAGACGATTCGTTCCGGTGATCCGGAAAATGTAGCTCGAATCGAACTCCCCGTCGCCGTTGCGGTCGTAATTTCCGAGAGTGTTGCCGATGGCGGGATACTCGGTAAAGAAGTCGACGCCGGTCCGGCCGTTGATTCCATATCCCTCCCGGTGGATCTCGTTCACCAGGTCGATGAAGTTGACCGTGAGGTTGTCGAGGTTCTGGATCTCGCCCCGGACATCCCCGTCGCGAAGGTCGAGAAGCGACGAGAGCTTGCCTCCGCGAAGCTGAACCGTTTCCCCGGAATCGGCCCAGGCGATCCGGGAGAATCCGTCGTTCTGCGGGTCGAGTTCGAGCTGCAGCGGATGGTTCTGCTTTCCCTGCACGAGAATGAAGCCCGAGGTGTGAATCTCAAACTCGTCGGGGTCCCGACGGTCCACGGTGATGTTGACGAGGGACGAGAGCTCTTCCACCAGGAGATCCCGCCGGTCGAGAAGATCGTTGGGATTGTCGTCCATCGCCTTCACCTTCACGATCTGCTCGTTCAGGGAGGAGACTTCCGACATGATATCGTTGACGCGTCCGACGGCGACCTGGATCTCGTCCTCCAGCATGGTCCGGATTTCCGAGAGACTGCGGTACCGCGCGTGGATCCCGTCGATCATCTCCTTGCCCCGCTGAAGCACCGACTGGCGGGCCGCCATTTCTCCCGGGTTGACCGAGAGCTCCTGCCAGCCGTCCCAGAAACGGTCCGTGAGGGTCCGGAGCGACAGGTCGGTGGGCTCGTTGTAGACCTGCTCCACCATGAGAAGATAGCGCTCCCGGGTCTGCCAGTAACTCTGCTCGTTCGACCTCGCCACGATTCTGCCTTCCAGGATTTCGTCGCGGACCCGTTCGATGCTGGCGATATCCACTCCCTGCCCGATCTGACCGGGAGTCTCGGCCCGGTTCATACCGGGCGAGTAGAGCGGCGGGGTCGAATCGAAGTTGACCCGCTGCCGTGAATAGCCTTCCCGGGCGGCGTTGCTGACATTGTGTCCGATGGTGGCCAGCCCCTGCTGATGCGCGAATATGCTGCGCTTGCCGATTTCCAGTCCGGTGAACGTCGAATGCACGGAATGCTCCTTCCCGCTGTATACTGCGGTCCGCTAAATGCTGCGGTCGACGAACAGACGCTCCTGCTTCACCTGCCTGCTGCCGTTCTTCCCGTAGGTGTCCTGACGGTACCCCGGGAACAGATCGGACAGGACTTCCTGAAGCGTAACGGAGGCCGAGGTGAGATAGGTCTCGATTCCTCCGGTGAATCCTTTCACCCGGAGAACCGCAACTTTCAGATTACGATACTTCTCCGAAAGCGATACACGCTCTTCGGACGGAATGTGAACCAGGAGATCATAGAAACTGCCGGTATCGGGAACCCCTTTCTCCCGCTTCATCTCCTCGAAAACCCGGGCGCGCTCATCCTCGATTTCGTTCACCCGGTCGGACAGCTCCCGCATGCTCCGGAGGCTGCACTCCATCGCCGGCCAGTCCTTCGACAGGACCGCCCGCTGCAGGACCTCTTCCTCGCGTGAGAAGCGCTCCATCTGCTCGATCTCCCGGTCCATCAGTTCACCGATCGGGTGCTTCGCCGCGGTCGTCATGATATCCTCCCTCCGGCCCTTCCGACGGGACAGGGCTCTCCTCTACTATTGTCGGATCGTTCCTTCGCCGGTTTAGAGATTCTTTGGTCTATTGATCCCGAACCGGAAACACGGTACACTATTATCGAAAACCTGGAGGAGAAGAACACGCCATGCAAGTTGACAAGGAACTGATCATCGTCGGGGGAGGCGGTGCGGGTCTGACGGCCGCCCAGTACGGAGCACGGGCCAACCTGACGACGCTGCTCATCGAAGAACTGGCGACCGGAGGTCAGGCCCTGATCATCGACCGCCTCGAGAACTATCCCGGTTTCCCGGATGCGGTCAGCGGAATGGAGTTCACCCAGCTCATGGAACAGCAGGCCCTGAACTTCGGTACCGAGATCATGGGGGCAACCGTGACCGGAATCGAGAAGAAGGAATCGCATTTCGAAGTGGTGACCACCAAGGGAACCCTGACATCCTATACCGTGATCATCGCCACCGGAGCGAAGCACCGGCTCCTGAACGTTCCTGGAGAGAAGGAATTCACGGGCCGCGGAGTCTCGTACTGCGCCACGTGCGACGGACCGTTTTTCAAGAACCAGAAGATCCTCGTGGTCGGCGGAGGGGATGCGGCCTGCGACGAAGGCACCTTCCTCGCGGGACTCTCGGACAAGATCCACATTATCCATCGCCGGGAGCGCTTCCGGGCTCAGAAGGCGCTGGCGGAACGGGTTCTCAAAAACCCCCGCATCAAGACGCGGTTCAACACGGTCCTCAAGGAGATCCGCGGCGACGGAAAGGTCCGGAAGGTCCTGCTCGAGAACGTGGAATCCGGAGAAGAGTACGAAGAGGATTTCGACGCCGTATTCGTGTTCGTCGGTTCCATTCCGCAGACCCAACTCGTGCCGCAGCTTTCGAAGGATGACGGCGGCTACGTCATCACCGACGAGCGGATGGAAACATCCGTCCGGGGCCTCTACTGTGCCGGCGACGTACGAGCCACACCGTTCCGACAGCTGGTTGTTGCCGCCGGAGAGGGGGCGATCGCAGCCCACGCCGCTTCGCAGTACATCGACGAGCTTCGGGGAGAAGGCTATCATTGAGCGGAGATTTCCGTGTCCGTCTTCTTGTCCACGAGGCCGGTGACGGACGCCGGGAGATGGCGATCGACGAGACATTGCTCGACCGCGTCTCCCGCGGCGAAAGCGACCCCGTCATCCGGCTGTACGGCTTCTCGCCTCCGACGCTCTCGGTCGGTCGATTTCAGCATGCGCTGCAGGAGATCGACATCGCCCGCGTGGAGGCGGACGGTCTCACGTTCGTCCGCCGGCCGACCGGCGGCCGGGCGGTTCTCCATGCGGGTGAGCTCACCTACGCGGCGGCAATCGGCCGCACGCATCTTCCCGGCTTCAGCAAGCGGGAGGTGTACCGCTTTATCGTTCCGTTCCTGCTCGGAGGGCTCCGCAGGCTGGGGCTCGCCGACGCGGTGAGCAGCGCGGGCCGGGGAAACCCGCTCAACCCGGACTGCTTCGCGTCGACGGGAGAGTACGAGATCGATTCCGCATCCGGCCGCAAGCTGATCGGGAGCGCCCAGATGATCACGCGGGGCGGTGTGCTCCAGCACGGCTCCATTCCGCTCACCGACACCGGCAGGAACCTGAATCCCTATCTCATCGGACACGATCTCATCGGTAACGATCTCATCGGCCACGAAGCGGAATCGGGTCACGAATCCTCGACCGGTGAGCCGCGAGGCGGGCCGGGAGGTCGGGTTCGAAGAGGCCCGGTCGGCATTCGCCGATGCCGCCCGGGAGCTTTTCCTCTGCAGCGAGGAAGACCTGGTCCCGGAGGAATCGGAAGAGGCCGAGCGGCTTTTCCGTGAGAAGTATGCGGGACCGGCATGGAATCGCAGGTACTGATGCACGCACCGGTCGTGCGGAGCCGGAAGCCCCGGAGATGCGTTGTCTTCCCTGCCGTGCTCCTTGTGCTGATGACGGCGGCCGCCCTGCCCTGCGCAGCGGACGCTTCCCGGGAGAACGGCCCCGCGGCACGGGAGAACCGGTTCGAGGGAACGTTCTGGCGCGATCTTCCCGACGAAGCTATCGTCTCCACGCTGATCGAGGCGATGTCCGACGAGGAGATTCTGGGCCAGGTCTTTCTGATCGGCTTCACCGGCCGCAGCCCGAGCCGGGAGATCATGGACTGGATCCGCCGCCGGAATATCGGAGGCGTGAAAATCTTCGGATGGAACGCCGAGGATACGACCGCTCTCGCCCGGAGCGTCAGCGAAATGCAGCAGGCGGCGCTCGGGACCCGGCACGGGATTCCGCTCTTCATCGCCACCGATCAGGAAGGCGGCTGGGTGCGCCATGTGAAGGGCAGCACCATGGAGACCCCAGGCAACCTGGCGATCGGCGCAACGGGTCTCCCGTGGGACGGCTACCGGACCGGCTACTACATCGGCCGCGAGCTCCGGGCAATCGGCATCAACATGAATTTCGCGCCGACCGTGGACACCTACGTCAATCCCGGCCAGGATGTTTCGGGTCCCCGGTCCTACATCGTCGGCCCGCGCGCGTTCGCCGAGGACCCGGTTCAGACCGGCATGCTCGCCCTGGCCTACGTGAAAGGGATGGAGGAAGCGGGCGTCATCTGCACGGCCAAGCACTTCCCGGGTCACGGGAATGCCGACGGCGATTCGCACGGTGAGCTTCCGCTGATCGACGACGATTTCGAGACCATCTGGAACCGGGACCTGATCCCCTACCGGATGCTGGTTCGCGAAGGTCTCCCGGCGATCATGAGCGGTCACCTGGGATTTCCCCGGATCACGGGAAACCTGAACCCCGCAACGCTCTCGCCGTTCTTCGCCCGGACGGTCGCCCGGGAGCGGCTCGGCTTCGAAGGAATTCTGATCACCGACGATCTGTACATGAACGGAGCCCTGGTACCCGGGAAGAACATGGCCGATATCAGTCTTCTCGCCCTGGAGGCGGGACACGACATGATCATGCTGTCGCGGACTCCCGAGCTCTACGACCGGATATGGCTCACCATCTCGCGCCGCTACGCCGACGATCCGGAGTTCCGTGACGGGATCATCGAGTCGGTGAAACGGATTCTCCTGACCAAGGTCCGCTATCTGCGGCACGACGGGCGGGTTCCGCTGCTGCCCGATCCGGATTCGGTCACGGAGGCGCTCTCCGATCGGGAAGGCCGCCGGTTCATTCTCGATCAGGCATCCCGGAGCGTCACGCTCCTGCGGGCGGAAGAATTCCCGCTGGTTCCGCGGGACGGTGAACGAATTCCTGCTGGTCGGTCAGATCCGGGACTTCATCGATGAGGGAAAACGGCGCTTTCCCGGGGCGGAAAGCTACTATTTTCCGTTTTCTCCCTTCTACGATGCCCGGGACTTCGATCTCCAGAGGCTGCCGCAAGTCGTGTCCGGATTCGATACCGTGATCTTCTGCCTGGCGAATCCGAACGGTCTGGAGCTGATAGACCGGATCCGGCGGCTCGGTCCCCGGGTGATCGTGATCAGCGCCCTGACCCCGGTCTACCTGAAGGAGCTTCCCTGGGTGGAAACCGCCGTCGCGGTCTACGGATGGGGTCTCGAATCCTTCCAGGCCGGGTTTGCGGTCCTTGCGGGAGATTACCAGGCGGAAGGACATCTCCCGCTCTCGATCGATCTCGGCAGGGAGCCGGTGAAATGACCTGGCAGCGGGCGGGAAGCGAGGAGCTGTCCGAGGTGCTCTCCTTTCTGTCGGAACGCGAATGGTCCTGCGTCTCGCTCACCTCCCGGCTCATCCAGGCGGACGGAGCGGCGCTGAAGAAACAGAGCATTCAGGTTGCCCGACGGAAGGACGATTCGGGCGGGATAGGCGCCGTTCTGTACGCATCGCCGTACGGCCTGGTGATTCCGGTTTTCGATGCGGAGCAGGAGAACATGGCGGCTGCCCTCACGCCGCCGGTTCCCCGGGAGCTGCATCGCCGGTGGAGCCGGCTTCATTCGGTGATGGGGCTCAAGTCTCACGTTCTGCACGTGGAGAAGCACCTGCCGAGGGCTCCCACGGTGAGCATCGATTACCATCTGATGGAACGGGAACCGGAGGCGGACACGATGCAGCCCGCCGCGATCCCGGGGCTCCTGATCCGGAGGGCGTACCCCGACGATGCGGACCTGCTGTATCCGCTGCAGGAGGCGTACGAGAAGGAAGAGGTGCTGGTCCGTCCCGATCGATTCGATCCGCTCTCCTGTCTTCTGCACCTTCAGGAGAGCCTCCGGAACCAGCTGGTGTATCTCGCCGAGATCGAGGGCCAGGCGGTTTCCAAGGCGGCAACCAACGCCCGGGGCATCCGCTACGATCAGCTCGGCGGAATATTCACCCGTCCGGAGTTCAGGAACCGCGGAATCGGCGAGCGGATTCTGAGGGAGATGCTCAGCCGACTTTCGGCGGAGGAGCGAAAAACCACCCTTTTCGTGAAGCAGGACAACGAATCCGCGATAGCCCTGTACCGGAAACTCCGATTTTCCATCCGGGAGGAGTTCCGCATCAGTTATTTTATCTGAGGTATCGAGACTGCAGAGATGAGGATACATCCGTCCATGAGAGGCAACCGGTTTTCCGTCCTGATGATTACCACCGAGGCGGTACCGTTCGCAAAGACCGGGGGACTCGCCGATGCCGTCAGCTCGCTGGCGGCCGTTCTTGCGTCCCAGGGCAACGATGTCCGGATTCTGCTCCCCCGCTACGCATCGGGAACGCTGGACGGAGCGCCCTCCTTCCGGCACCCCGGCACCCTCCGGATCCCGGTCGGCGACGGCGGCATGCGGGCGGGAGTGATCGAGACCCGCCTCCCCGGTTCGGGCGTCCCCGTGTACCTCCTGGAGAATGACGAGCTGTACGGGCGCCCCGGCATCTACGGCGACCGGAGAGAACCGGACTACCGGGACAACGTCCTGCGGTTCGCCTTTCTCTCGCGGGCTGCCTTTCAGCTCTGCCGGTCGATCCAGTGGATTCCCGACGTCATGCACGCCCACGACTGGGGCGCGGCCCTGGTGCCGGTCTACCTGAACCGGTCGGAACGGCACGGGCCATTCGAGGAAACGGCGAGCCTGCTTTCGATTCACAATCTCGGCTACCAGGGGATCTACGATGCCCGATATGCCGACAGGACCGGACTCTCCCCGGAGATCATCGGCGAGGTCGGCCTCGAGTTCCACGATCGGATCAATCTCCTGCAGGGCGGCATCCTGCAGGCGGACATCATCGGCACCGTGTCCCCGACGTACGCGAATGAGATACAGACTCCCGACTACGGGTACGGCCTCGACGCGCTGCTTCGCCGGCGCCGGGGCGACCTGTTCGGCGTGCTGAACGGGATCGACGAAGAGGTCTGGAATCCGGAAAACGACCGGTATCTGCCGGAATCTTTCTCCGCGGACGATCTTTCGGGCAAGGAGCGGCTGAAGGCGCTGCTGCAGGAAGAGTTCGGACTGCCGGTGCAGCCGGACGTTCCGCTCGTCGGCATGGTGACCCGGCTCGCCGAGCAGAAGGGCATCACCGAGCTCTGTCATCCTGACAAGGGCTGTCTCGACCAGATCCTCCGGAAGACGAGGGTGCAGGTGATCGTACTGGGAAACGGAGAGCTCTGGTGCGAGCAGGAACTGCTCTACCTGGAGCGAGCCCATGCGAATATCAGGGCGAAGATCGGATTCGATATCCGGCTCTCCCATCTGATCGAGGCCGGAAGCGACTTTTTCCTGATGCCGAGCCGGTACGAACCGTGCGGGCTGAACCAGATGTATTCCCTGCGGTACGGAACGCTGCCGATCGTCCGCCGGACCGGAGGACTCGCCGACACGGTGGAGAACTTCGACCAGGAAAGCGGAGCGGGCACCGGCTTCATGTTCGACGACCTGACCCCCCAGTCCATCTTCGATACCGTCGGCTGGGCGCTCTGGGCCTACCGCCAGTTTCCCGACAAGATCCGCGAGATGCGCCGGCGCGGGATGCGCCAGGATTTCTCCTGGAACCGGTCGGCCCTTCGCTACCAGGATCTCTACCAGTGGGCGCTGGACAGAAGAAGCGGTCGCTATCCCCGCTCCCGGTGAACGCTCCCCGAACCGCCGCCCGCAAGTCGCTGCACCTTCCGCACTTTCCGCTCCAGCCGCTGCAGGCGGTGCTCCAGATCCTTCCGGACGCCTGAGGTGAGCGGCCGAAGAAGCAGATCCCCGACCAGTCGACGGGCGGTTTCGGGATCGCCCGCCCGGTGCTCGTGATATTTGGCGAGTTCGGTTCCCGCAAACGGGCTCTTTCCCTCCCCGTACATGCGCTCCCAGATCGCGAGTGCATCCTCCCACCTTCCCGAGCGGCGGGCGAGAACGGCAAGGAACCGGCCCGCCCGGCTGTCCCCCGCTTCCCAGGCATCCGTCAGCACCGCAACCGCTTCGGGTCGCTCGGCACGGGAGAGCATGAGCCCCAGGCGGAACCGGTCGACTCCCCGGGACCGGCCGGGGCTGTCGAAGCAGGACTCGAGGTGATCGAGAAGGAGAAGCAGCGTGCGGACATCCTGCAGATTGTGCTCGAACACCGGGACGAGCGGGCCGGCGTCTCCGCTGCCGAGAAAACCGAACCATCGGTCCGGAACCTCGCGGCCGGGAAGGTCGATTTCCCGGGAAATACCGAGAACCCGTTCCTCCAGGTTCGAAAGCGTGCAGGAACCGAGAACGGATGCCCAGAGCGCCCGGGAGACGTGCAGAAGATCCGCCTGCGGGCCGTGAACGAACCGGATTCCCTGCATCGCGAACCGTCCCCGGAGCAGCGGCAGGTCGAATCGTTTTCCGTTGTAGGTGACGCAGAGAGCATCGGGCGGGATGTGTTCCCGGAGCACTTCGAGGAACTCCCGCTCGCCGGGGAAATCGGCGAGGAAGAACTGGTCGACGGAGAAGCCCCCGGCTTCGGCCCTGCCGATTCCCACCAGGAAGACCATGGTGCCGGCGCCTCCGGAGAGGCCGCTCGTTTCTGTGTCCAGGAAGAGAAGCTGCTCCCGGCGGCAGCCCCGCGGAAGCAGAAGACTGGCAGGAAAGGTCTCGGGCAGGAGGTCGGGAAAGCGGATCCGGCGCTGCCAGAGGTACGGTGAAATCCGCTGCCAGCCCTCGGGCGGTTCTCCCGATTCCCGCAACCCCGGGATCGGCCGCGGGCCGGCGCCGGGGGACGGCAGCGAGCCGGCACCGGGAGGTGCGGAGCTCCGGTCATCCGGCTCCGGGATGGAATCGGGCGGCCCGGATCCGTCCTCCGGGCTTCCGGCCTCCGACCTGAGCGCCCTGAGCCTGGCCAGCCGGTCGGACAGCGAGGACACGGTCAGATCTCCTTCATCCACGCCGCGAGCATGTCGATGACCGCCTCCTTGGGGTTTCCCTTGAACTCCTCGTTCGGATCCACGGGTCCGACGCAGGACGGACAGCCCTCGCTGCAGGGACAGCCGCGCACCAGGTCGAGAGCCGCCGTCCCGATGGCGGCGAGGTTCGCCATGACTCCCTCCGAGAGGCCGGTTCCGCCGGGGTAGGAGTCGTAGAGATAGACGGCGGTCTCGGCGAAATGGGGATCCCGCAGGCGCTCCGCGACTCCGAGATCGCCGGGCTCGCACATGAGGAACACCGGCGCGACCTGCCGCAGCAGATGGCCGATGCGGGCGGTCACCGCCGGCTTGAGCTGTTCGGGTATCGCGTCGAACGCGCGTCCGGCGGGAGTGTCCTCCCGGAAGAGCAGCACCGCGCTGCGGGTGTGCATCTCCTCCTCCGGCAGGGATATCTCTCCGTAGCCGATGTTCTCGTGGCTGTTGAAACGGATCTTCTTGAACTTGGCGACGTTCGACCGGACCAGGATGTCTCCGATCACCGCCTCGGTACCGGCGACCAGTTCCCTCCGGTCCTCGTGGAGCACCTTGATGTCCCGTTTCACCAACGCGTCGGTGTAGTAGTTCACGTCCGATTCCCGGACGAAACACTGCCGGTTGGCGAGGTCGAGCTTCCGGACCACGTACTGGTCGCCCCGGTGCAGGTAGACCGCGTTGTCGTGCAGCATCTCGCGGGCGGAAATCCGGTCCATCTCCCCGATCACCTGGTGACGGCCGCCGGTCTCGTCGATGATGACCACGTTGTCGCTCGTCGCGCTCCGCAGGCTCACGCCTTCGGCGGGATAGGAACGATCCGCCCAGTAGAACGCGCCTCCGCTCCGCCGGACCGTCCCGTTCTCCTCGAGGTAATCGAGCAGCTCGTTCACGGGTCCGGGGAATCCCTCGCCTTCCCGGAACGGAAGCTCGAAGGTGGCGCACTTCAGATGATCGAGGAGGATGAACAGGTTGTCCGGATCGATCCAGCCCGACTCGGGCGACCGGGAGAAGAAGTATTCCGGATGCCGGACCAGGAACTGGTCCACCGGCGAGGAGGACGCGACGAACACCGCGAGGGAGAGCCCGGCCCGGCGGCCCGCCCTGCCCGCCTGCTGCCAGACGGAAGAGATCGACCCGGGGAACCCCGCGAGGATCGCCGCGTCGAGCCCGCCGATATCGATGCCGAGCTCGAGCGCGTTGGTGGAGACCACGCCCTGGATGCTTCCGTCCCGGAGCCCCTTCTCGATTTCCCGCCGCTCCCGGGGGAGGTACCCGCCCCGGTACGCCTCGACCCGGATCCGCCGGTTGTCGTTGTAGACGTTCCGCAGCGACTCGTTGATGTACGAGGCGATGAGCTCGGTCCGGATTCGGGACCGGGCGAAGACGATGGTCTTGACCCCGGCCCGCAGGAAGTCGATCGCGAGCTTCCGGGATTCGTTCACCACGCCCCGTCGGATCCCCTGCACCGGGTCGACGAGCGGAGGGTTGTAGAGGATCACGTGCTTCTCGCCCGACGGCGAGCCGTTTTCATCGATCAGCAGAACATCCTCTCCGACGATCCGGCAGGCAAGATCCCGCGGATTCCCGATCGTGGCGGAACAGCAGATGAAAACGGGATTGCTGCCGTAGAAGGCGGTGATCCGTTTCAGGCGGCGGATCAGATCCGCCATGTGCGAGCCGAACACGCCGCGATACTGGTGCACCTCGTCTATCACCACGTAAGCGAGGTTGGTCAGGAAGGCAATCCATTTCGGATGGTTCGGCAATATGCCGGCATGCAGCATGTCGGGATTCGTGATGATGATTCTGCCGGTGTCCCGGGCAGCGGTCCGCAGCGAGGCCGGGGTGTCGCCGTCGTACGTGGCGACCTTGACCGGGATCTCCCCGTCCATCACCACCTCGTTGAGCTCCGACTGCTGATCCTGGCTCAGGGCCTTGGTGGGGAACAGGTACAGGGCCCGCGCCTCCTTTCGTTCGAGCAGGGTCTGCACCACCGGCAGATTGTAGCAGAGGGTCTTTCCGGATGCCGTCGGGGTCACCACCACCAGGTGCCGCCCGGACCGGGCCTCCTCGTAGCAGCGTCGCTGATGCGAGTAGAGCCGGGTGATGTTTCTGCGCTCGAAGCTCCTGCGCAACTCCGGACGGATCTCCTCCGGGATGGAGGCATAGACGCCCTCCCGCGGAGCGAGCCGTTCCCAGTGTGTCACGCAGGATCGGAAGCTCTGGTCATTCCGCAGATTCTCAAGTATATTGTTTACGATCTCGGACATATCGGCGATCATAGTACTACAGAAATACCGATTCCGCCAGAAGCCCGTGAACTCCAGGCGGTGATTCATCCATTCAACAGGACGCATTCCGTATTTCCTTGACCGACCGTGATGCCGGACTTAGAATACAGATACCACGGAGAAGGAGGCAGACATGTTGTCGAAAGTGTTGTCGATCATCCTGGGCGGAGGGAAAGGAACGCGCCTGTACCCGCTCACCAAGGAGCGAGCGAAACCCGCCGTGCCGTTCGGCGGCAAGTATCGCCTGGTCGACATCCCGATCTCCAACTCCATCAATTCCGGCTTCAAGCAGATCTATATTCTCACCCAGTTCAACTCCGCCTCCCTCCATCTTCACATCGCGCATACGTATCAGTTCGACGCCTTTTCCCGTGGATACGTGGAGATCCTCGCCGCCGAGCAGACCCTCGAGCACTCCGGATGGTACGAAGGAACGGCCGATGCGGTCCGCAAGAATTTCCGCATTTCCGCACGCAGTCGCCCAGCCACTACCTGATTCTCTCGGGGGACCAGCTCTACCGCATGGACCTCGAGGACCTCTTCCGGCAGCACGTGAACTCCGGAGCCGACGTGACGGTCGCGGCCACGCCGGTCGAACGGGACCGCGTTTCCGCCTTCGGCATCCTGAGCGTCGACGCCTCGGGGAGAATTACCGAGTTCACCGAGAAGCCGTCGCCGGAGAAGAACATCGACCACCTGAAGATCCCCGAGACACTGCGCGACAAGCTGCCGGCAACCCACCGGGACCGCGAGTTCATCGCATCGATGGGCATCTACGTCTTCAGTGCCGCGAGCATGGACAAGGTCCTGGACAACAGCTTCACCGATTTCGGAAAAGAGATCATCCCCCTCGCCATCGAAACCCAGAACGTCCACGCCTACATCTTCAGCGGCTTCTGGGAGGATATCGGAACCATCAAGTCCTTCTACGAAACCAACATCAACCTGGCGTCCATCAACCCGGACTTCAACTTCTACGAGGAAGAAACTCCGATCTACACCATGAAGCGCTATCTTCCCTCGTCCAAGTTCAACTACTGCACCCTTTCGCAGTCCCTCACGGCGGAGGGATGCATCATGACGAACGCAACCATCAAGGATTCCATCATCGGGATCCGGACCATCATCGAGGCGGGAACCAGCCTGGAAGGGGTGGTCTGCATGGGTGCAGACTTCTACGAGACCCCCGAGCAGAAGAAGCTCAACCGGAGCCGCGGGATTCCCGACGTCGGGATCGGACCGAACACCATCGTCAAGCGCTCGATCATCGACAAGAATGCCAGAATCGGGGATCACTGCCGGATCGGGATCGACCAGAAGGAGCGGAAGGACGGGGATTACGGGAAATACACGATTTCCGACGGTATCATCGTGATTCCCAAGAACATGATTATTCCGCCGGGCACGGTTATCTGATCAGGGAGCCGTGCCGTCCTCGTGAAGGCGGCCGAGAACCTCGAGTACGGGGCGGTCGGAAGGAGCGAGCGGAAGCAGGGCGATCTCAGGGATGGGGAGCCAGTCGACGCGCTCGTGCTCGCTGAGCGCTCCGATCTCGCCCTTCAGCCGAACGAAAAAAGCGAGCAGGCGGTAGGTCGAACCGTCGTGAACGAACCGGCTGTCGCTGATCCGCCTGCCGACGTCGATGTCGACGTCGAGCTCTTCCCGGAACTCCCGGACAAGACCTTCTTCGGGACGCTCTCCCCGCTCGACCTTCCCCCCGGGAACTCCCAGCACGAACCGAGACTTCCGCCGGGTTTCCGGAGTGCGACCAGAAACCGGTCGCCGTCCCGTACGACTCCCGCCACCGAGAGCCGGCCTTCCATCAGAGGAAGAGTACTCCCGGCAGGAAGAAGTGAAGAACGGCCGCGATGACACCGGCGATGCCGAACGCGGACTTGTTTTTGACGAAGATCTTTTCCAGGGTGATCAGGGTATCGGAGGACACCGTTGTTCGTTCCCGGTAGTACTCGAGCAGAAGAATCCATCCGATCAGGACACCCGTGAGGGCGGGGAACAGGTCGCCGACCACCCGCACATCGCCGTAGGTGACGCTCAGCAGCTTGAAGATGCCGCTGATGAGGGTGACGAACGCGACGGTCAGCTTGAATGCGGGTCTGGCCATGTACACCTTGTATCCCGCGACGAACGCCGCTTTCTCTTCGAACGCATCCGTCAGGAGCGCGAGCCCACCGAGAAGGTTGGTTACGATCGACAGGAAATAGAACTGGATCATGTACACTCTCCCACGTTTCTTATTCTATCCGCAAAAGGCCTGGATTGCCGGTACGGATATACCGACGACATCAGAATAGATGATTCCGACTGCCTCGTCAATCGTCCGTCACGGCCCGGAGATCGGCCTTCCGCCCGCCGATCGTGACCTCGGCCTCGACCCGGTCGGCATTCTCTCCCGCCCCGCGCAGGGTAATCCGGACGGTGAGCTCACCGCGCTCGGGGAGGATCTCGCGGACCGATTCCGATGCATCACCCGCCCGGAACTCGATCTGCAGCCGGGAATCCTGTTCCGGATCGAACGGTCCGGTGCGCCGGATCAGGAGCACTCCCGCAACGTCGCGGCCGACCCGGTTCCCCGAGAGCTGCAGGGACCAGCCGTCGAGCTCCGCGCGGTCGCGGTCGGGAAACAGGAAGAAGGTCGCCCCGAAGTACAGCGTCAGCACCAGGAGCAGGTCCAGGAGAAGAATCAGGAGCGATCGGTTGCCCCGGAGGATCCCGCCGGGCCTTCCCGTTCCGAGGTCCCGGTGATGCCGTGCGAGCCGTTCCTCGCGCCGGTAGTGGAACCGGAACTCTTCCGCTCCGTCTTCCTTCCTTCGGTTTCCCGTCCCGTTCACGGCTGCAGCGCTCCCGCCTCCAGGGAGACGTAGGGCAGCAGGTCCTCGGACGAGAACCAGCCGCGCTCGGCGAAGGCACGTTTCCCGATGCGGAGCTGCAGAAGAACTCCCGCCCGGGCCGCATCGAAGGGCGGCATTCCGCCCGCGAGGAACCCGGCTATGATGCCGGCGAGAATGTCTCCGGTGCCGCCGGTGGCAAGCGCCGGGGTCATTCCGTCCACCGCCGCGACCGTCCCATCCGGAGTCCCGATCCAGGTGACGTGTCCCTTGAGCACGATGACCGCATCGAGTCTCCGGCAGGCTTCGAGCAGATGCGGGAGCGGCCGCTCGAGGAGCTCGTTCCGGTCGGCACCGGAGATGCGCTGGAACTCTCCCGGATGCGGGGTCAGCACCCACCGGCCGCGGAAGTGCGGCATTTCCTCCCCTTCGGCATCGGGCCCTCCGGCGTCGAGCATCCGGCCGAGCACGGTAATGCCGTCGGCATCGAGGACTCCGGGAATCTCCGCGGCCGCGAGCCGGCGCAGCTGCCGCTCCCGTTCGGGTGTGACGCCCCAGCCGCTCCCCACCAGCAGGCCGCTGAAGCGGGAAAGATCGAGTTCCCTCCGGATCGTCGGGCTCGGGATGAACCATGACCGACGTGAGCGAAGCGGCCATCGCGCTCCAGGCTTCACGGTCGATGAAAAGCGTTACCAGCCCTCCCCTGCTCCGCAGCGCGGCCTCGGCGCACAACGCCGCCGCACCGGTGGTCCCGACGCTCCCCGCGAACACCCCGAGCACCCCCCGTCGGTTCTTGTAGACGTCGGGAGGAATCGGGGGCACGAGGCGCTCGAGATCGCGATCCTCGGCGAGGGAGACGGGCCAGGAGGGGTCTTCGGTGAGCCGGGGCGGGAACCCGAGCGGAATGACGAAAATGCGGCCGCAGAGGGGCCGAACGGCGGGGGCATAGAGGCTCTGTTTCGGCAGGCCCATGGTCACGGTCACCTCGGCGCGTACCGCGCGGCAGTTCTGCCGGTAGGCGTCTCCTGTGCCGCTGGGAACGTCGATCGCCGCCACCCGGGCGGGGGCGTCGTTGATCGCCGAACAGATCTCCGAGAGCGGACCGCGGAGCTCGCCGGTTATGCCGGTCCCGGCGAGGCCGTCGAAGATCCAGCCGGCCTCGCGGATGCGGCGCTCCGCCGCTTCCCGATCGCGCTCCCAGACGAGGACCTCGATTCCGAGCGAGCGGCAGATCCCGAGCATCACGCCCGGGTCGCCGGCGGGATCCTCCTTCGCGAGCAGGATCGAAAGATCCCGCTTGCCGTCGAGAAAGCAGCGGCGCGCCATCACCAGGGCATCTCCGCCGTTATTTCCCTTGCCGGCGACGAACAGGGCATGGCCGCCGGGAAGCGAGCCGTCCCAGACGGATCGCCGCAGCTCGAGCCAGGCGATAAGCCCGGCGTCTTCCATGAGAAGCATCGAAGGAAAGCCGAATCGTTCCTGAGCCTGGCGATCGATCGCCGCCATGGTCTTCGCGTCGACCAGATTCACTATTCCGCCTCGATGAGCTTGTCGGTTCTCCACCAGACAACGTCCGCCCCGTCTGCATCGCAGAGCAGCGCGGACAGGATTCCCTCCCGGGAAAGATGGAAGGTCTTGAAAATGAGCTCTTCGTCCTTGATGAAGATCCGCTTGCGGGTAATCACCCTGCCCTGGACATTGAGGACCAGCAGCTCGTACGCGCCGCTGTCCACCGGACTCAGCAGAAACAGATGCCCTCGGGCGGCACCCAGGAATTCGTAGAGGTAGGCGACCTCTTCCTCCCGGAACAGCACCGAATCGTCACCCTGACTCCGCTTGAGAGGAACCTCGACCGCCCCGGTGTACTTCCCGGTCTCCACGTCCAGGAAATAGATGCGCGAAGGAAGCGACTCCACCCGGTACTTGGTCTGCGTCGCGGCATCGACCGTTTCGTGGTAGTAGTTGAGCTTGAGGAAGAGCCGCCGCGATTCCCGATCCGGGACGACCCGCTGGAGCGAGGGGATGATGTCGTCGCCTTCCGGTACGGGGAGCCGGTCCAGTAGGATCGTCGTCCGGAAGAGCAGCTTTCCCGCCGGGGAAAACCAGTAGGCGATCCAGGAGACGGCGGTCCTGGTCATGACGACGATTTCTCCGGACGCGGTAACGGTGATTCCGTCGATATACGGGAACGGGGCGCCCCCGATTCCTTCCTGGCCCAGGTAGTCCACGAGCTCGCCCTTCTCGCTGAATCGGAGCACCAGGCGGTCGAGGACGACTCCCTGCTTCTCGTCCAGGATCCTTCGGGATTCGGGCAGCCGCTCTTCCACGAGGAGCCACTTTTCCAGGCCGACGGCGATCTCTCCGACCTGAAGGAAGGGATAGTCGTAGGCGTTCCGGTTTTTCAATTTGCCCGGTTCGTTCCCCTCCGACAGCATGACCGGACGCGGGTTCTGCCGGGCGTTGTAGTAGAGGGTCAGCAGGTCCCCATAGGATGTGAACTCCATGACCTTGTAGGAGTTGCCGTTCCCGATATAGAACAGTCCGTCCTGCATGAGGATGGTGGTCTTGTGCTGAACCGGAACACCTTCCATGAGGAACAGGTCGATCTGGTCCTCCATCTTTCCCAGGGAAAGCCGGAACAGCTTTTCCTGACGGATCGCGTCGGGCTGTCGTCCGGAACAGGACGAAACGAGTGAGATCAGTACCGTGATGAAAAGGGCCAGGAAGTTTCGGACAGGTTTCGTCATCGGACCACCGGCATGGACAGGCTGCGACCAGTATAGCGACCGGCCCGGAGCCTGTCAATCTTGACCATAATTGGGGATCGGGTATACTTGGGGGATGATACAGAAAGCCATGAACACCCTGTTCGGGTCTCAGCACGAACGGGATCTGAAACTCCTGCTTCCCATCCTGCACCGCGTGAACGAGCGTGAGGCGTGGGCCATGGGCCTCTCCGCGGAGGACTTTCCCCGCGAAACCGAACGACTCAAGGAGCGGCACGGCCGCGGAGAGAGCCTGGACGCACTCCTGCCGGAAGCCTATGCGATGGTACGGGAGGCCGCGCGAAGAACGCTCGGCGAGCGGCCCTACGATGTCCAGATCCTGGGCGGCATCGTGCTGCACCAGGGCAAGATCATGGAAATGAAGACCGGTGAAGGAAAAACCCTCTCGAGCGTCACCGCCGCCTACCTGAACGCTCTTTCGGGAAAGGGCGTCCATGTAGTCACGGTCAACGACTACCTCGCCGAACGGGATGCCGAACTGGATGCGCCCGGTATACTCTTATCTCGGACTCACCGTGGGATCTATTCTCTCCGGCATGGACAATGAGCGCCAGAAAAATCCATATGCCTGCGACATCACCTACGGGACGAACAACGAGTTCGGGTTCGATTACCTGCGCGACAACATGCGCATGGGACAGCGGCAGCCGGGTGCAGCGAGGACACAACTACTGCATCGTCGACGAAATCGACTCGATCCTTATCGACGAGGCGAGAACTCCGCTCATCATCTCCGGTCCCGCCGAAGACGACACCGTATCAGTTCACACGGTGAACGGCATCGTTTCCCAGCTCAAAGAATGCGAGAAGGATCCCGAGACCGGCGACTATCCCGAAGAGCCTGAAGGCGATTACAAGCTGGAAGAGAAATCCAAACGCGTTACCTTCACCGACGAGGGAATGAACCATATCGAAGAACTTCTCCTGAAACGGGGAGTGATCAAGGAGTCTCTCTTCTCCGAAGAGAATTTCGAGTACATTCACTACTTCACCCAGGCTTTGCGTGCGCACAAGCTCTTCCATCTCGACGTCGACTACGTCGTGCAGGAAGGACAGGTCCAGATCGTAGACGAGTTCACCGGCCGTATCCTCTACGGACGCCGTTACTCCGACGGACTTCACCAGGCGATCGAAGCGAAGGAAGGATCAAGGTCGCTCAGCGCAACCGAACGCTCGCCACCATCACCTTTCAGAACTACTTCAGAATGTACGACAAGATCTCCGGCATGACCGGTACCGCGGATACCGAAGCGAAAGAGTTCGCGAAGATCTACAACCTCGAGGTCGTCGTCATACCGACGAACAGGCCGCTATGTCAGGCAGGATGAAGACGATATTATTTTTCTGAACGAAACCGACAAGTTCAACGCGATAGTGGAGGAAATCGGACCGCTCGCATCAGAAACGGACAACCGATACTCGTCGGGACGATCTCTATCGAGAAATCTGAAACCCTCTCGACGACTGCTCATGCAGAAGGGAATTCGGCACGAGGTGCTGAACGCGAAAAACCACGCGCGCGAAGCGATGATTATCTCGGAGGCGGGTGCAAAAGGTTCGGTCACAATCGCCACGAACATGGCGGGACGAGGAACCGATATCAAGCTCGGAGGAAACCCCGAGTTTCCGCGCGCGCAAGAAGGTGGGAACCGAGGCTGCGGAAGAAGAGTTCCGTGAAGCTTATGCACGCGAACTCGAGACCTGGCGGAAAGATTACGAAGAGGTGAAGGACGCCTCGGCGGACTGTACATTCTCGGAACGGAACGTCACGAATCGCGGCGTATAGACAACCAGCTCCGCGGCCGATCGGGCCGACAGGGCGACCCGGGCCGCATCCGGTTCTTCATTTCACTCGACGACGACCTCATGCGGCTGTTCGGCGGCGAGAATCTCAAATCGCTCATGTCGAGAGTCGGAATGAAGCGAAGGGGAGCCGATCTTCCATCCCTGGATCAACAAATCGATCGAACGTGCCCAGCGCAAGGTCGAGGACCGGAACTTCGAAATCCGAAAGCACCTTCTCGATTACGACGACGTCCTGAACGAGCAGCGAAAGTTCATCTATTCCCAGCGCGATGCGATCATCGAGGATCCCTAGCTCTCACGGCCGCGTGTTCGCCACCGCCGAGGAACGGGTCGTCGAGATCGTGGACGACGTTCACGAGACAGGCCGACGGGAAAATGGGCGGTATCAACGACCTGCTCGACACGCTGAAAATCGAGTTCTTCTATGCCCCGCCGGTTCCACCGGAGAAGATCGCCAGAAGCTGAAAGCGAACGAACTGCGTTCGCTGATAACTCGGGGATCTGAAAAACGATATCGATGAGAAAGTCAGCAAGATCGGAGAAGAGAATCTCAATACTTTCATCAGGTACGAGTATCTCAGAAACATCGATGCGCGCTGGCAGGATCACCTCGAGAATCTTGAGGCGCTGCGTGAAGCGGTCTATCTCCGAGCCTACGGGCAGAAGAATCCGCTCCTCGAGTACAAGCTCGAGGGTTTCCAGATCTTCGACAAGCTTATCCTGGATATCCGGACGGCGGTCGCCAAGAAGGTGTTCTCGGTCCGGATCCGCCGCGTGGACGAGCGCCGGACCGAGCGGGAGACGATCAGCGTAGGCACCGCGACTCACCGCGCCATGGGGCAGTTCGCCGGCACCGCCGGAGCGAGCCGCCAGGCCGCGGCCGCCACCGAGGAGGCGGCCGCTCCCCGGACCATGCAGATGACCCGGAGTTACCCCAAGGTCGGGAGAAACGATCCCTGTCCCTGCGGAAGCGGGAAGAAGTACAAGTACTGTCACGGACAGTAGGTATCTCCCGCAGCAATGCCGCCGCGGGAGAGCGTGCAGATGAGGCCCTTCGTTACCGGAAAGTCAGCGGAGATAATTCTCCGTCGCGGCTCCGGGATAGGCGCCGGAAGCCGGCAGGTTCTCCCCGGTATACGCTCGGATGAGGGTAAACAGGGCAAGCAGATACACCAGTACCAGGGCGAGCTTTCTCATATCCGTCCCTTTCCGAATCGTATCAATATCCCCGTTTTTGCGAATAGCGCTATTTTAGTACAGGAACCGCAACGGGTCAACCGGTTCGCCTTTCCTGAAAACTGAAAAGTGCAGGTGCGGACCGGTGCTGTAGCCGGTATTCCCGACCTCCCCGATCTTCTGACCCTGCGCGACCCACTGACCGCGAACGACCAGCGATCGGTTGAGATGCGCGTACCAGGTCTGGTACCCGTCCTGGTGCTGAAGGATCACGTATCTTCCGTAGCTCGGGTGCGTCCCCACCATCGCCACCTTCCCGGCCATTGCCGAACCGATTCCGGTACCCAGCGGGGCGGCGAGATCGATCCCGTTGTGGAAGCGGCGGACCCCGGTGAAGGGATCGTTCCGCATGCCGAAGGTAGAGGTCAGTCGACCGCTAATGGGATAAGCGAACATTTCTCCGAGAATCCGCTTCAGCTCCATTTCGCGGAGCTTCGCTCCGGGGATGAAAAGCTCCTGTCCCGGATGGATGACGGCGGTCGCGAGGTTGTTCGCATCGAGGATGTCGTTGATCGCCGCGCTGTGGGCTGCGGCGATGCCGCTCAGGCTGTCGCCCCGGCGTACGGTATAGAGCAGCCCGTCCATGTTCGGAACCCGCAGCGCGGTGCCCGCCTGCAGCCCGCGTGCGTTACCGATCCGGTTGAAGCTGATGATCGTGTCCATTGAAACCCCCGCACGCGCGGCGATCACGGAGACCGAATCGCCCCGGCGTACGGTATAGCTCCGCCAGCTCATGCTGGTGAACACGGTGGGCGGCAGTTCGGCTCCGGCCCCTTCATCGGGCCGGCTGTCCGCAGTACCTCCGATGAATCCCGCGAGAAGTCCGGGGAGCGCTTCGTCCCGGGGCAGGCTCACCATCGCCGCGGGGATCCGGACCGGGGAAGCCGACTCCCCTCCCGATCCGGAAAAGACTGCGACCGCGATCAGGACGGCACTGCCGACTGCGGCGAACGTGAATGCATCGAGCCGGCCGAGCCGTCTCCCGATTCGACCTGCCGCTTCCGCAAGCACGAGTGCCGGCGGAAAGAATCCGTCCCGGGTACCGTGGTATGCGTCTCTGCGGCTCCGCTTCCGTATCTGCTGGTTCTGTATAATTCCTTCCATAGGCTTTCATTACCTCTATCGACAGGAACGGCTCCGCATATTATAGTGAGACGATGAATCGGAACACCGCTTCTCCTTCCGGTATCGTGGCCGCCGCTGCCGTCACGGCAATCCTGTTCCTCCTGTTCATCGTCGATGTAATGCGGGTCCGGGGCGATTCGATGGAGCCGGTACTCAGAGAGGGAGAGACGATTATCGTGAATACGGCCGCGTTCGGCCTTTCCCTCCCCTTCGTGTCGCGGTACCTGGTCCGGTGGGGAAGTCCGGACCCCGGAGACGTGGTGGTGTTTCCGCATCCCAGTCAGCCCCGTCTGCTGGTGAAACGGGTAATCGCGGAAGCGGGTGAGCCGTTGTCGGTCACGAATGATTCGCTGACGGTCGGCGGGCAGCGGCTTCCGCTGACGCCCGTGCAGATGCGCATGTTCCGGAACTTTGAATCGATCCCTCCCGGGACCCTCTTCGTCGCCGGAGACAATCGGAGCCATTCCGAGGATTCCCGGGAGTATGGTTTCGTTCCGATCGAGAAAATCATCGGAAAAGTGATATTTTTCTCCCTGAGTGCATCACGAAAAGGATCCTTCTCGTAGCATGATGGATGCCCGGCGGAAACGAAGACTGTTCTTCCTGCAAGGCCTTTCCCTCGCGTTCGCATTCCTCCTCGTGTGGAAATTCGGCTCCCTCATGCTCTTCGGCGCCTCCGGCCGGGGATCCGCGTCATCACGACCCGCAGTCGTGGAACGCGGACCGATTCTCGATCGGAACGGACGCATCCTCGCCATTCAGACGCGGCTGTTTTCGGTTTCCGCCTGGCGACCGAACGTGACCAAACCGGAAGAGACCGCAGCGGCGCTCGCGGAGATCCTCTCGCTCGATAAGGCGGAGGTTCTCGAGCGGCTGCGCGAGGGTCCCTCGAACTACCTTTTCATCAAGCGAAAGGTCACGCCCACCGAAAGCGGGCAGATCGAAGCACTGAAGACCCAGGGGCGGCTGGAGGGCATCTCTCTCGAACCGGAGTCCGGGCAGAAGCTATCCGGAGAAGGAGCTCGCCGCCCATCTGATCGGGTATGCGGGGACCGACAACGTCGGGCTGTCGGGAATCGAGCTGATGCTGAACGATGAGCTCTCCCCCGAGCGGGAACCCTCGGCAGGAAGCGCCGACGGAAACATCTACGGCAACCAGGTCTTCCTGACGATCGATATCGCCGTCCAGAATCGCATGGAGAGTGTCGCCGACCGGATTGTCCGGGAACAGCAGGCCGATTCGGTCATGCTGCTCGCCGTGGACTCGACATCGGGAGAAATCCTCGGTTATGTTTCCCGACCGACTTTCGACCCGAACACGTTTTACCGCTACCGCCCGGAAGACCGGAAAAACCGGCCCATCTCCTTTCTGTATGAACCGGGGTCGGTCTTCAAGGTGTTCACCCTCGCATCGATGCTGCAGGCGGGAAGCATCACCGCGCAGGACACCTTCACCTGCAACGGCTACTACGAACTGACGGTGAACGACAATCAGACCATCCGGATCGGCGATCTCGGGGTCCACGGAGAGGTCGACCTGGAGAATATCCTGAAGTTCTCCTGCAATGCCGGTGCCGCGTATGCATCGGAGCGGATCCCGGAATCCGCCTTCTACACCCTGCTGCGGCAGTTCGGATTCGGGGAAACGACGGGAATCGAGCTCAACGGAGAGGAACTGGGACTGTTCCGCAGACCGGACCAGTGGTCGGTACGTTCCAAACCGACGATCGCCATGGGACAGGAGATCTCGGTGACGGCGCTTCAGATCGTTACCGCGGCGACCGCGATTGCCAACGGCGGGGTTCTGCTCAAACCGCGAATCGTGCGGAAGGTCGTCTCCCCCGACGGTGCCGAAATCCGCTCCTTCCGGCCCGAACCGGTCCGGCGGGTGATCTCGCAGGCGGTGGCCGACGAGATACTCCATTTCATGGAAGCTCCCACCGAACCGGGTGGAACCGCACGACGGGCCCGGGTGGAGGGCCTGCGGATCGCCGCGAAAACCGGCACCGGCGAGGTGTACGATCCCGTTACCGGCGGATACTCCAGCAACAAGTTCATCGCATCCAGCCTCGCGATCTTCCCCGTCGAGCGTCCCCGGATCATCCTGTACGTCGTGATCGAGCACCCGCAGGGAGACAGCTATTTCGGGGGCAGGATCGCCGCCCCGGTGATCGCGGAGCTTGCGGAATACCTTTCCGGGTACCTGGGCATCCCCCGGGAAGGCGACATCGTCATCCCCCACTCCGGGCGCATCGAAGTCCGCGAGCCGAAACTTCCCCCGCTGACCGAAACCGTTCCGGATTATCACGGCCTGGCGAAGCGGACGCTCCTTCCCCTGCTCGGCCGGCAGGACCTCTCGGCCCATATCGTCGGGGACGGATGGGTCGTCCGGCAGGACCCGCCGCCCGGGACACCGTTCCGTCCCGGCATGCAGCTCACCCTGGAGCTGGAATGAGCGGAGTGAACGGAATGAGCGTTCTGCAGCGGAATCTGCGCGCCCTGGAAGAAAAGAACCCCGACGCCCCCGCGCTTCTTTCCCGGTATTCCCCGAGGGAGGATGTCTCGTTCACCCCATCCTCCGCCGGCCCTCCCACCGCCGTGGCGGGAAGCGTGTACCTTCACAGCCGCCACGACCCGATCCGTGAAGCGGACCGGCTCGTCCGCAGCGCCCTCGAATCGGACGCCAGGTTCTTTCTCTTCTACGGGTTCGGACTCGGGTACCTCGTGGAACGCTTCCTCGAGTGCGGCGGCGACCGCGCCTGCCTCGTCATCGAACCCGATGTCCCGCTCTTCCTGCGGGCGCTCGAGTCCCGGGACATCTCCCGCCTTCTGTCCCACCCGCGGGTATCCTACCTGCTGGACGCTCCGCCCGAGCTGATCACCCCGTTTCTCGAGGAGTACGAGGAGGACGAGGTGCAGGTCGTCCGGCTGCGGTCCGTCTATGCCGGGAACCGCTCCTTCTTCGAAGGGGCGGACCGGACCGTTACGGCGTTCCTCTCACGGAAACAGGTCAACCGGAACACGCTCGCCCGATTCGGCAGGCTCTGGGTGCGCAATCTCCTCCGGAACATACGCCTCTTCGCCGAACGCCCCGGGATCACCGGCCTTTCGGGACGATTCGCCGGGATCCCCGCCCTGGTTCTCGCCGCCGGCCCGTCGCTCGACCACATTCTGCCACGCCTCGGGCGGCTCCGTGAGCGGTTCCTTCTGATCGCGGTGGATACGTCCCTCCGCGCCTGCATCGCCCGCGGGATCACGCCCGATTTCACCGTGGTGGTCGATCCGCAGTACTGGAACAGCCGGCACATCGATGCCTTCCGCGGGATCGACACGATCCTGGTCTCGGAGTCTTCCACGCATCCGCGGGTGTTCCGGGGGCTGACCGACCGCATCGTCTTCTGCAGCTCGCTCTTTCCGCTCGGGGAGTACCTGGAGCGGTTCATCGGAAAGAAAGGAGCCCTCGGCGCGGGCGGCTCGGTCTCGACATCGGCATGGGATTTCGCCCGGTTTCTCGGCTGCCGGCCCATCGTGATGGCGGGACTCGATCTCGGGTTCCCCGACCGGGCCACCCACTATCACGGAAGCTTCTTCGAGGAGCGCGTCCACACCCTCTCCTGCCGTCACGCCCCCCCGAGCCATCACGCGTTTCTCGCCCTCACCGGCGCCGATCCTTTTCCGCTTCCGGACAACCGGGGCGGCACCGTGCTGACCGACCGGAGGCTGGTCATCTACCGGCAATGGTTCGAGAACCAGATGCGGATCCATCCCGATACCGATACCCGGACCGCTTCGGTCGGCGGCGTCGCGATCGACGGGATCCCGTTCCTCGACCCGCAGCGGCTCGAGGAATTCCCGATCGTCAGGCCGCAGCTCCAACCGATCCTCGACGAAACCCGTGCGCTCACCGCCGCTGCGACGGAGTCCGATGCCATGCGGGCAGCGCTCGAGGACGGACTCGCGGCACTTCTCGCAGAGCTCGGCAGCCTTGCCGCACTCGCCGCCGAAGGGGAAGCCGCGGTCCGGGCGGCCCGGAAGGCTTTCTCCGCCGGTCAACCGGTAGGCCCGTTCTTCGCCGAGCTGGACCGGACCGACGCGGCAATCGGATCCCGGGAGATCCGTGAGGTGGCGGGTTTCCTGCTGCAGGACACCGCCCGCCGCCTCTCGGAGCTGCAGCGCGACGGTGCCGGCGGCATCGAGGGGAACCTGGACCAGTCCGAGCTGCTCTACCGGGACCTGCGAGCCTCCTGCGAAGAGCAGCGGGACCTGATCGAGGCGTTCCTGCGGGACCGGTAGCTGACGGCAGGACAGCCGGGCAGACGGCCCGGTCTGCCGTCGGGAAGGACGATCGGGCAGACGGTCGTGCAGACGGCCCGGTCAGCCGGCGGAAAGCGCGATCATCTCGAGAATTCCGTGCTCAAGTTTTTTCCCCGGCTGTCGAAAAATGAAACAGTGGGGAGCAACACAGCTTTTCATCGAACGGTATGCGCACTGACGTCCAGGCATACCGTTTTTTTATGTCCGGACAGCTGCATCTATCGTCCCGCCTCCGGATCGGCCCTCACGAACAGCGGCTTCTGCGCACAGGCCTCCCGGTGCTCCGGTTCGGTCATCCGCTCCCGCTCCAGCATGACGTCCATGTACTGCTTCATGTGAGCGAACCAGGCGTCGCTGATTTCTCCGGCTTCGAAATAGCGATGGAAGCGCTTCGGCGCCGGAAGTATGCTCGCGAGCCAGACCGCCTCGGAGGCGGTAATGGAGGCCGGATCCTTCCCGAAGTAATGTCGGGATGCATCGAAGATGCCGAAAATCCCGGGACCGAACTCCGCGATATTCAGGTAGATTTCCAGGATGCGCTCCTTGGGAACCATGGCGGCGTGCTCCACCAGAAACACCAGGAAGGCCTCCTGCAGCTTCCGGGAAAACAGCTGCTGCTGATCCAGGAACAGGTTCTTTCCGAGCTGCATCGTGAGCGTGCTTGCCCCGAAGAGGATCTCACGGGCCTCCAGGTTCCGCTGGACGGCAGCCTTGAAGTCGTTCCAGTTGATGCCGTCATGGAAGAAGAAGTCTCCGTCCTCCGCGGTGAGCACCGCCCGGGGGATCCAGAGGGATATGTCGGGCAGTCGGACGTATCGGTAATCGGGGTCGGTGCCGTCGGCACGACTCCCGACGGAAACCGTCCCGGCCTCGAGTTCGGCAGCCGCCGCCCCGGGTGAAGCCGTCGAAATCGCGGCCGCCGACCGACCCGCCGGCAGCGCGGCCCGCCCAGGGATCTCCCGGCGGCCTGCCGGCCGGTCCGTTCCGATCCGCCGGTCCGCCGGCAGCAGATCCAGGGGAAGCCGCTCGGCCAGGGCGGCGAACCACTCCGCCGGGACTTCCCGGGGAGCGGGAATGGCGACGAGGCGTTCGAAGGGAACGCTCTCATCAACGATCCGGTAGGAGAAGGCTTCGTTGAGGCGGTAGACGTTCTGGTCTTCCGGAAGGGTGCGGACCCGGAAATCCCGGAGCACCGGCGACGAAATCCAGTTCATGTGGGACACCCGGTCCATGGGTACTTCCAGGTCCAGATCCCAGGCCAGCGATCCGTCCAGCTCGAGTCCTTCCAGTTCGCCGAGCAGGGCGTCCGGGACCGCGTCCACGATCCTCTGAACGGCCGTTTCGGGCAGCTTCACCTTCAGCCCGATTCTCGCCGGCAGGGGAATCGCCCCGGCGGCGGATTCCCGGTTCGGGCTGCCGGCGCCGGATGCGCTTCGCCGATCGTTCGATCCCGCTTCGCCGCCGACCCCGCGGCTCGACCACGCTCCGAATCCGGACAGTCCGCGCAGGCTCGGCAGAACCTGCAGTTCCAACGCTCCGAGTTTCAGGTCTCCCCGGTCGAATACGATCTCGCCGTACGGCCGGGACAGGTCGGCATCGTCGTATCCGGCAGCGAAGGGATCGGAGGTCAGGATGAGCCGCGGTTCCGGGATGGGACGGTACGGATCGATGCGGGCGGAGAATGCATACGACATGTCGAGTCCGCCGATCGGCTCGGCGGCTGCGCGGGGTATCCGGAGAACACCGTCCGTCAACTCGATCTCTCCCCGGACCATTCCCGTCTGCCGCCCGGCTGCCTCACTTCGCCCGGGACCGGGACCGGGGAGAGAGAATTCCATCCGGACGTTCAGCAGTCCGTTTCGAAGGAAACCCGTCCGGGGAGCTCCATCCGGATCCGTAAACGATCCGGCCGCCAGATCCGTGATCCGGAAGAAGCCGTCCGCCTGCAGATCCGGATACCGGAACGCCAGGCGGCCTTCCCAGCTGCCGGCACGCGGACTGTCCCCCAGCCTTCCGCCTGCGGTAATCCGGATGCTCCGGTCGCTGTGACGGTGGAGCAGATCCGCATCGAACATCGAGACCTCGCCCGCCCGCCCGGCCGGGGCATCGCCGTGCGGCGGTTCCGGAACAACCCGGAGCGACGCTCCGACGACGCGCACCCGTTCGGGGAAGTACCGATTCCGGACCAGCCGGTCCACCCGGGTCCGGATCGCAGGCATCCTGCCGCCCAGGTAGCGCGATGGTGCTGCGCCGATCACTTCTGCCGGGTCCTGCAGGCCGTCGGCTTTCGCCGGGGCGGCGTCTGGGACCGGGGCGGCGGCGGACGCGGCGAAGGCGGCTGGAGCGGCAGTCGGGATCGATCCGGAGGAACCCGGCGCACCGGTGAAGAACGTTACCTCGGGGCGTTCGATCCGCAGACTCCGGACGACCGGAGCCGAAGAGCCCGGCAGCAGGAACGGAAGGAAGCGGATCCGGACCCGGATCTCCGGAATCCTGACCAGGATCGGGGTCGATCGGGCTGCGAACCGGACCGGGGCCGGAGATCCATCCACCGACCCGGTGGGATCTGCCGGCCGGATATCGACGTCCCGCAGAACGAGCCCGCGGACGGGAAGATACCCGGATTCCCCGATCGTGACGGACAGTCCGGTCCGATCTTCCAGCTGAGCCGAAACAGCCGCAAGAGCATGCGGCAGGAGAACCAGGTTGAAGAGAAGCAGGACGAGAAGGAACAGGAACATGATCAGGACTCCGACGAGCCCCGATCGTAAGATTGCCGGTTTCATGACGACAAGTATATCGGTCAGGTTCCCGGGCCGCAAGCGGCCGGATGTGATCCCGACCGCCACGGCCGCAGCCGCATTCCGGTACAGATCCATCGGTTTTCCCGTTGCGCGGATCTCGAAAAAATGCGTAAATTCGGGTACGGTTTTCCCCGGAATCGCCGCGGTTCCGAATCGCCGAATGGAGGGTGATCTTCCGTGCGCTACGCTGCCCCGATCGTCATCGCCCTGCTGCTGCTCGCAGTCTGGGCAGTCCTGAACGACCGCTCCGTCCGCGAGACCGCTGTTCCCGGTTCCGTGCCGCCTGCTGCGGTACCGCCTGCTGCGGGAGAACCGCGCCTCCCGCTCGTCGCCGCGGACATCGCGAACCGGGCGCGCACGATTTCCGCCTCGATGACGCTGGAAGAGAAATGCGCACAGGTCATCATGGTTTCCCTCGGCGGAGCGCAGAGCCTGACGGACGATTTCCGTCAGCGGTTCGCCCGGACCCCCGCCGGAGCCGTCCTGCTCCTCGAGGACAATATCGCCGGCAGCGCGGAGGCCGTGATCGAGCTCACCGACTCTCTCGACGGGCTCGCCCGCTCGGCCGGCGGCGGCATCCCGGCATTCATCGCGGTCGATCACGAGGGGGGAACGGTATTCCGCTTCGGGAACATAGCGACATGGCTTCCCGGCGCCGCACGCATCGGAAAGTCCGGAGCATCCGCGCAGGATGTGTACGATCTCTACCGCAATGCAGCCCGTCAGCTCCGGACGCTCGGCTTCACGATGAACCTCGCGCCGATCCTGGAACCGCTGGACAGCGACAATCAGGCCTTCCTGGAGCACCGCGCCTTTTCCGCCGATCCCGAGGAAACCGCCCGGTACGGAGGAATCGTGATCGAGGCGATGCGCAGCAGCGGAGTGCTCGCGGTCGGGAAGCACTTTCCCGGCAGCGGGAAAGGAGATCCTCACGAAGAGCTCCCGCTCTCCTCGTTCGGTTCCGATAACCCGGATTCCGGGATTCTCCCCTTCCGCAGGACGATCTCGGAAAACCGGCTCGCCGGAATCATGATCTCCCACGTGCTCGTCCCCGCCCTCGACCCGGATCTCCCGGTAACGATTTCCTCGCGCATCCAGGAAGGCTATCTCCGGGAGGTAATCGGTTTCGAAGGAATTATCCTGACGGATGATCTGAACATGCAGGCCCTGACCCGGCAATGGGATCCGCATCGGGCGGCGGTTCTCGCTCTGCAGGCGGGTGCCGACATGATCATGTATCTGCCCGGCGATTTCCCGTCGATCCACGCCGGCCTTCTCCGGGCGATCGCGGACGGTTCGCTTTCTCCCGTGCGGCTCGATGAGGCGGTCGTCCGGATACTCGAGCAGAAGCTCGCGGCGGATCTCTGGAACCGGGATCCGTCCGATGCTCTGCCGGGTTCCGCCTACGGGGCAGACGAGAGAGCCGCCCGGCGGCTCGAAGGGTTCGCCCGCCTCAAAACCGAGGGCGACGAGCTCGCAGCCCGCTTCCTGAGACCGCAGTCATGAGCACCCGCACCGGGAGCGCCGGCCGCGAGCCGTTCCGGGACACGGAGCTTCAGCCCGGAGATGCAGCCGAGGCGCTCGGTCTCTCCGCCGAGGCGGGCTGGAACCAGACCGAAGCGGACTGGCGGCTGCTCCTTCTCGGCGGCGGGGGACTCGCCGTACGTGACGGATCGGACCGTCTCGCTGCAACCATCGTTACCCTGGACTATGCACGGGTGGGATGGCTCGCGATGCTGCTGGTCCGCCTGGATTCCCGCGGCTCGGGTCTCGGAACCCGCCTGCTCGATCAGGCCCTCGAGGCGCTCCATGAAACCGGCCGGACCGCCGGGCTGGATGCGACTCCGCAGGGACGGAACATCTACGAACGCTGCGGGTTCCGCGCAGCGTTCGAGCTGCAGCGGCTCTCTCTCGAGCACCCCTCCGGGGCATTCCCGGCCCGCTCTTCCGTTCGTGCCGGAGAAAATGTTCCCCAGCCCGTGCCCGCGGAGCTGCTGCAGGAAATGATCCTCCGCGACTCCGAGGTGCTCGGCTTCGACCGGTCGTCCGTTTTCCGGGGCATCGCGGAGCACGCAGCGACGATCGTAACGTTCGACCCGGAGGAAACGGGGTCCTTCGCACTGCTCAGACCGGGGCGCACGGCCAACCAGATCGGGCCGATCTATTCCCGCACGCTCTCCGCCGCGGTCCGGATGACGGAATCCCTCCTGCTCCGGATTCCCGGGGAACCGGTCTTCATCGATGTTCCCGCCGGACAGTCCGGCTTCCTCCGCCGGCTCGAGAGTGCGGGTTTCCGGCACCAGAGACCCTTCACCCGGATGTACCGGGATTCCCTCATCCCGCCCGGCAGACCGGACGAACTCTTCGCCATCACGGGTCCGGAGTTCGGATAACCCGATCCGGTTCCGGACCCATCTTCACCCCACCTTCGTTTGATCCCCGGAAACCACGACGGTATGTTTGACACATGAAACCGCCGCGGGCCATCCTGAGAGCGCCTGAGATCCGACCGAAGGAGTATCAACATGTCCAAGGGAAAGGAACAGTTCCCCCCGCAGCAGCAGAACCTGCCGGGAACCGAAGAGAATATGAGACCGGAGCCCCGGTCCGAGATGCGGGACTACCGCGGCAGCGGAAAGCTGCAGGACAGGATCGCCATCGTGACCGGAGGAGACAGCGGCATGGGACGTGCGGTCGCCGTCGGGTTCGCGAAGGAAGGCGCCGATGTCGTCATCGTGTATCTCGAAGAGCACGGGGATGCGGAGGAATCGAAACGGCTCGTGATCGAGACCGGCCGGAAGGCGATCACCATTGCCGGGGATCTCGGGCAGGAGAGCTTCTGCCGCGACGTGGTCCGCCGCACCATTGACGAGTTCGGACGCATCGATATCCTCGTAAACCATGCCGGTACGCAGCACTCCCACGAAAGCATCGAGGATATCGGCGAGGAGGAACTGACGGCAACTTTCCGGGCTAATTTCTTTTCCCAGTTCTTTCTCACCAGGGCTGTGCTCCCTCATCTGAAGGAAGGTGCGGCCATCGTGAACACTGCATCGGTGACCGCTTTCCGGGGTCAGCCGGTCCTGATCGATTATTCGGCGACCAAGGGTGCCGTGGTAGGATTCACGCGGGCTCTGGCCAGGAATCTCTCGAAAAAGGGCATCCGGGTCAACGCCGTCGCTCCGGGCCCGATCTGGACCCCGCTCATTCCCTCGAGTTTTCCCGCGGAACACGTAAAAACGTTCGGATCGGGAACCCTGTTCGGGCGGGCGGGTCAGCCGGACGAAGTGGCGCCGAGCTACATCTTTCTCGCCTCGGGAGACTCGTCGTTCTACACCGGGCACGTGCTGCATCCGGACGGAGGGGAATGGGTCGGAGACTGACGGGGATGCGTTCCGCCGCGGAGCAGGGCCGGTGCGGCCCGTTCATTCCGCCGGTTCGGCGTTCCCGTCGCGGAGGGTTATGATGAGCTCCACCTCGCCGATCGTCGTTCCGAGCCGGTTGGCGATCAGCGAGGGGGCGATGCCCTTGCGGTAGAGATCGAGCACCTTTTCCCTGAGACTTTCGCGCTTCTCTTCGCCGTTCGGCGATGCCGGAACGCTTTTCTGCCGCCCCAACTGGCTGTAGACCTGTGCGGCGCTGTCCTGCTTCTCGGCCTCCCGTTTCAGGACCCCGAGACGCCGGTCCGCCTGAGCGAGCAGTTCCCCGATCTGCGCGATCCGGTCCTCCAGCAGCTCCACGTTCCGTTCGGTCGTCTGGTTCATCTCCACGATGACGCCCTGTACCTCGGCCCGCATGCGTTCCAGGACCTCCGGCATTCTCTGGGCCCGGCTTATCCTGCGGTTCAGCAGTGGAATGATGATCGCCCATGCGATGATGTTGAGTACGATCGTGAAGAGTGCGCTTCCCATGATGCGGCGCTCATCCCGTCAGGTCGATATGCTTTCCCAGGTTGGGGTCCTTCAGCACTTCTTCCTGATCGGGCTTTTCTTTGCGCTTCTCCTTCCTGCGTTCCTGTTTTCCTTCGCGTCGGCCGTTCTCGTTGACCTGTTCGAGACCCTCACCGATTTCCGGGCTCTGGTTGACCGAGTGATTCTGCTGTTCGGTGCGCCTGGCGATTTCGCTGCCCTGAAGCGCCTGATGCTGGGCCGCACTGTCCTTCAGATCGGCCTGTTCCTTCCCGATCTGCTGCAGACGGGCGAACAGGGTCTGAATGTCGATTGGCTGAATCGGCATGCTTACCCCCTCCGGGAATAGGCATCCTCCGGCTCGTCGTACTTCGTTACCTTCACGATCCCGCCTTCCTGGAGGAAGGTGACCGCCTTGAATTCGTTGCGCACCTCGAGAGCCGCTTCCTTGATGAAGATTTTCACGCCGGGGAACACCTTCCCCGATGCCGATACCTTCCCGACCGTCTTCAGCGAGTCAAGATACGTCTGGATCTCCTGCGACTCCTGAACGATCTTCTTGAGCTCTCCTACAATTTCGGTCCGTTTCGCACTCAGTTCAAGAAGATACTGCTCCTTCTCTTCCGGGAGCTGTTTCTTGACCCGCTTTACATTCGCAAGGGTGTTCAGGTTCAGGTTGATTTCGTCGAGCTGCTTCTCGAGCTCGGCCTTCCTCTTCCCGATCGCCGTAATCCGCTCCTTGCTCTTCGGATCGTACCCGACTTCCAGGATCGTTTCCGAACCAGCCACCGAGCCGAGCGCCTTCGCGCCGATGAACTCCGCGGCACGCAGATGACCGCCGACGATACTCGCCCGCTTTCCCTTGCAGAGGATGCCCCGGTTCGCATCCACCCGGGAATTGATGATCCCGTCGCTCACCACCACCATTTCACCGGCGGTGACCAGAGCGTTCTCGATGTACTTGGCCCAGAGGCTGTGTCCGCACGTTATGGTCCCCGCAGAGCGACCGGTGATGCCCTGGTGAACGATGATGTCCCCCTCCGCATCCAGGTCGCATTTTCCGACGCTGCCCATGATCTCGATATTCCCGGCCGCTTTGACGCTGAACCCGTCCTCCACGCTTCCCTTGACGATGACCGTTCCCAGGAAGAAGATGTTGCCGGATCGGAGATTCACGTCGCCCTGCACCACGTGAATCGGCTCCACGTTGATCTTTCCGTTTATGACGAGGACCTGGCCGTTTATTTCGGAAATCGCGGTCTTCCCGTCCTTGGAGAGTTTCACGTTCTTGCCGACTCCCAGCT
Organism: uncultured Spirochaetota bacterium; assembly: GCA_963728215.1. Taxonomy (GTDB): domain Bacteria; phylum Spirochaetota; class Spirochaetia; order CAVSJD01; family CAVSJD01; genus CAVSJD01. Next base: position 257,369 of record CAVSJD010000002.1, read on the forward strand.
CCCGGTCCTTTCCATCCTTGGCGGGAAGCGACTTTCCGGTCACGGTGCGGCCGTTCTTTCCCGCTTCTGGGTCGCTTTTCCGGGCAAGAACCTGCCCTTCCACGACGTTCTGGACCAGGTTGAGCTCCTTGAAGTCCACCCGGCCGTCCTTTTCCTTGAGCGTGATGCGGGAGCGGTCGACATCGAAATGGTACATCACCTTCGCATCCGCCCCGTTGACCGATCTGGTCCCCTCCGCCACCAGTACGGGCTGCCCGTATACGGGAGAATCCTCGAACCGCTCCAGAACGTCGTCCTTGCTGCCGTGCACCACTCCATGCTGCTTCAGGTAGGTACCGATCATCTCGGCGGTCGGATCGGTCCCCCCGGGACCGGGGTAGGTTGCGGTCAGCATCGCCCGCATCTCGCCGTCCGTGATCTCGAGGCTCAGAACCGGATCCGCGACGGGCTGGTAGTCGAAGTCGCCCACCAGGATGTATTCGCCCTGCGCCTGCTTCACCACCCGGGCGACGAGCGAGGCATCGTAGCGCGGCTGGTTCCGGGCGGCGAGCGCCTCGATAGCCATCCGCTCCGTCGCCTTCCGGCCCTTTCCCAGCGGCGGGGATACCTTCAGATATACCCCTTCCGGCCGGAAACGGACCGACACCTCACCGTTCCGCTCCGCGTTTTCCCCGACCTCGTGGATACCCTCTTCATCGAAGAATCCGGCCGCGGTATCCTCTCCGGTTTCGTCCTTCCGTTCCGTTTCATATGCGATCAGGATCCAGCTCGTGCGGCTCATCCCCAGGATTCCGCGGCTGCCGCGGGTGAGTACCTCGTAGTCGATGCGCTTGACCGGAATTCCCAGCTCGATACTCGCCTGGCGGAGAGCGTCGTCGACCGAGTCTCCCTGTACCTGGACGACCTTCCGTTTCCGGTCCTCCCTGGCCTGGGTGCGCATGTACTCCCGGAGCTGGTTCAGCTCGACCATTCCGTCTCCTACATGATCCCTTTCTTGATGTTCGTCAGCTTGGCCCGGAGCCGCATGATCGCCTTGGTGTGGAGCTGGGAGATCCGCGATTCGGTCACTTCCAGCACCTCTCCGATTTCCTTGAGCGTCAGGTCCTCGTAATAATAGAGCACGAGCACCTTCTTCTCCTTCTCCGGAAGTTCCTGAATCGCTTCGACGATGACGCGCTTTATCTCTTCCTTCTCGATGATGATGTCCGGATTGAGGCTCTGGGGCGACTCGATGCTCTCCGCGATGGAGACCTTGTCGTTATCCTCGCCGGTGTACCAGACGTCGTTCAGCGAGAGTACCGATGTTCCGCTGATCTTCATCACCGTCTTCTGGAAATCCTCGAGGCTCATCCCCATGGCATCGGCAATCTCACGATCCGTGGCGGCCCTGCCGAGCGACGATTCGAGCGATCGGATCGTCTCCTCGATCTCCCGGGTTTTCTGGCGGACCGATCGCGGAACCCAGTCGATGGACCGAAGCTCGTCGAAAATCGCGCCGCGGATCCGTGTTACCGCATACGTCTTGAATTTCACATGCTTGTTCGGGTCGAATTTCTCGATCGCATCGAACAGGCCGAATACTCCGAACCCGACGAGATCGTCGAATTCGACATTGTGGGGCATACCGATGGCGATCTTCCCCGCGACGTACTTGACCAGGGGCGCATACTGCTTGACGAAGGTATCCCGAATCTTCGGATCTCTGCTCCGCTTGTACTGCCGCCAGAGATCCTCTTCCGTTTTCTGTTCCAACAGCTCGTCAGCCATGATTATCTGCTTCCTTCCTGATCCTTCTTGAGTATGGTCCTGACCGCCTTGGCCATGATGACCGGGTCCTGTTCGTCACCGGTCCGGGAACCTCTGCTTCTGTCGGGTCCCTCATCGATCGATCCGACGGGACCTGCGAACGTATCGGAAAACGTGTCGAGATCGGGAAGCGCATCGGCACTGTCCGTTCCGACAAGCTCTCCGACATCGGAAATTTCATCGACGGAACCGGAAGCTCCGGCGAATCCCCCATCGTCGTCGATCCCCGCGGAGGTGTCGCCCCGGATACGATCCGATACTTCCGTCACTTCCTCCACGATGTCGCCGTCCAGGTCTTCCGGTTCCCCATCGTCGTACGCACCGTCTTCGGGCTCCCCGCCGTCCCCGTAGGAATATCCGTCGGGCGGCTCCTCCGGAAGAACGATATTCACTCCCGTGCCGGTCTCGGCGGCCCCGGACGCTGTCGGCGATCCGGAACGGTCCGGAAGGAGTTCCGGAAGATACCGCCTGACGACCGTCATCGCGGCTGCCGAGAATGCGGCGAATGCAATCGCCCAGGCCAGTGCCCGGAGAAACAGCGTCACGGCAGGTACACCGCCCGCGATCCCGGCGATCGCGGAAAGAATGAATGCGAACCCGGCACTCGCGACGATCACATTCCGGTCAAACACCCTGTAAAAACCTCTCGTATCTCTTTTTGTTCAGATTAGGGCATATATGCTGTGCCGTCAAGCATCCCCTTTGCCAAGCAGTTTCCGGATGAATTTCCCGATGCCGCTTCCTTCCCGATATTCGATCTTCTCGAGCCGGCTCGCGAGCTGCCGCACGCAGATCGACGCCTTCCCCTTGGGATCGGTTGCGAGAAACGGCTTCTGCCGGATGACCGCCTGCTGGACGGCGGGGTCATCGTAAATGTAGCCCAGGTAATCAACTTTCAGGTTCAGAAACTGTCCCGCTATATTAATAACACGCGCAGCGACTTTCTTCCCTTCGGTGACCGAAGAAACCCGGTTGACGATCAGCTTCAGTCCGAGGTTCAGGTTGTCGATCTCGGTTGCGATGATCTTGATGATCCCGTATGCATCGGTGATTGCCGTCGGTTCCGGGGTGGTCACGATCAGCACGTCGTCGGCGGCGGCGACGAAGGAGAGAACGTTGCTCGATACCCCCGCCGAGGTGTCGATCACGATGATATCCGCGGAGGAAAGCTCGTAGAGCTCCTCGATGAAGCTCTGCCGCTCCTCCTCGGTCAGGTTGGCGATTTTGGAGAATCCGGACGCACCTGCCACGATGTCGATGCCGTACTGGGTCTCCATGATGATGTCCCGCATATTCTTCTGCTTTCTCAGAAGATGATACAGGTTGTACTTCGGGATGATGCCCAGCACCACGTTCACATTCGCGAGCCCGAGGTCGGCATCCATCACGATCACCTTCTTCCCCAGTTGCGCATACGCAATGGCGATATTGATCGCGACGTTGGTTTTCCCGACTCCACCCTTGCCGCTGGCAACCGTGATGATTCTCGTTTTCTTTCCGGTGGCGGGCGTTTTCTGCTTCATCAGTTCGCGTAGCGTTTCTGCCTGATCTGCCATCGCTCATCTCCACTGTATTCGCGGTTCCTGTGGAACAGGGAACCGCTCTTCGATCTGCTGCCGGTTGATCCGGAAACCGTCGAGATTCATCAGGAACCGCACGACCGAGGCGCGCTCGATATCCTGCGGCACCAGCTGCCCGTCGGTCATGAAGGAGACGGCCTTCCCCTTCTCCGACAGGGCGCTGATCACGTTTCCGACTCTTCCGGTCTCGTCCATCTTGGTCAGGATAACCGATTTATAATTGAAGGATTCGAACTGCTGCATCACTTCGAAGATATCCGACGTCTTCGTCGTCGCACTGAACGCCAGGTGAGCCTCCGCGTTCGAGGTGCAGGCGTCCAGCATCGTCTTCATCTCGGCGAGCTTCGTGTAGTCCTTCGGACTTTTTCCGATCGTGTCGATGAAGATGATATCGACGTCCTGGTACACGGCGATCATCTTCCGGAGCTCGTCGAAGCTGTCCACGCAGGAAACCGGGATTCCCATGATGTCCCCGTACGTCTCGATCTGCTGCTTGGCGCCGATCCGGTAGTTGTCGATGGTGATGATGCGCACCTGCATCGGCCGCCGGCCGCCGCCGCCGATCCCGTACATCGCCGCGAGCTTCGCGATCGTGGTGGTCTTTCCCACCCCGGTCGGACCGACCACGATGAACGTGTACGGCCGTTCCCGCTTCTGCGGTTTGAAGATCTCGATGCTCTCGCCGATCCAGTCCACGACACGTTCCTGAATGCGCTGAAAATCCGCAAGCTCCTCGAGAGAGAACTCCCGCTTGATGCGGTCCAGCATCGCCCGGGTGTACCGGAGAGAGAACTCGTTCCGGACCAGCAGATCCTCCATGCGGACGACGGTCGCGTGCTCCTCCCGCCCGACGGAATCCTCCCGGGGCCGGTCCATCTTCTGCTTGATCTCCTGGATTTCCTTGAGCACGGTCTGCAGGGCCGAATCGGATTTTTCGCTTCGCACCGCGGCCAGCAGCTTCCGCTTCTCCTCCTCCAGGTTCGTCGATACGGGTTTCGGCTTCGGGGCCTCCTGTGAGATATAGCCCGTCACCTCCACTCCTTCCCGGGCAAAAAAGCCGAGGAATCCGCCGATGCGGATAGAGCGGTGGGTGAGAATCTTCGCCTGCTCCCCGTACTTGAGCCGAATCCGCTCCAGTGCCTCCCGGTGGGTCGGCGCCTGCTCCGTAAAGTAGTGCATCCGCCTCTATCCTCGTCCTTCGAGGGAGATTTCCCCCAGGGATTCCACGTGAATATCCGCCACGATCTCCGGGACCGACAGAACCACCAGGTCCGGCATCTCGCGGCGGGTGCTGGACTTGACGAGCGCGCGGGCCGCTTCCGAGCAGAGGATGACCGGGAAATAGCCCTGCTCCTGCAGGGCCCGGATGGTCCGCGAGACCGCCCGGATCCAGCGCCGCTGCGTCTCCGGGTCCATGGCGGCCACCAGTCCGCCCGCGGTATCCATGCGTGACTCGATGATGGTCTGCTCGAGAGGCTGGGCGAGGGTGACGACCCGCAGGGTCCGCCGGTCGTCGGCATACTGCAGGCAGATCTGTCTTCCCAGCGCCTGGCGCACTTTCTCGATCAGGAAGGTGACGTCCTTGGTCACCGGTGCGAAATCTGCGAGCGCCTCCAGGATCACGACCATGTTCCGCACGGAGACCTGCTCCTGGAGCAGCCCCTGCAGGACTTTCTGTATCTCCCCTGCCGAAAGGCTCTTTCCGATTTCGTCCACCACCGCCGGATAATCCCGCTTCAGGGCATCGAGGATCGACTGAACCTCCTGCCGCCCGAGAATCTCCGAAGCGTGACGCTTGATGATCTCGGTCAGGTGCGTGGCGATGATCGAGGGAGCGTCCACCACCGTGTATCCCGCCCGCTCCGCCTGCTCCCGGTATTCCTCGGTGATCCAGATGGCCGGGAGCCCGAACGCGGGATCCGTCGTCCGTTCGCCGGGAATGTCCTCACGCTCGCCGCCCGGATTGATGCAGAGATAGTTGCTGACGCGGATTCCCCCGCGGCCGACTTCGACGCCCTTGATCTTGAAGCAGTATTCCGACGGCTCCAGGCGCATGTTGTCGATGATGCGGATCCGCGGCACCACCAGGCCGATGTCCAGGGCCGCCTCTCTCCGTATCCGGGTGATCCGTTCCAGCAGTTCCGCCCCCTGGTCCTTGTCCACCAGCGGAATCAGCCCGTATCCGAGCTCCAGCGACAGCGGATCGAGGGGTACGACCGGGGAGATTTCCGCCGGTGTCTCCGGGGTCCGCTTCGCCTCCTCCGCCCGGCGGGCCGTTTCCCGTTCGCTCGCGTGGCGCTTCGGGTGAGCGGTGACGCCGAAGTAGAGGAACAGAAGCGCCATGGGTATCAGGACGTACCAGGGGAACCCCGGGATGAAAGAGAGGGCGAACAGAAAGACCGGCGGCGATCCAGTAGATCCGCGACTGCGCCGAAAACTGGCTCGTCGACATCCTCTCCGAAGCTCTCCTCCGAAATGGCGCGGGTCACGATGATGCCGGTCGCGGTGGAAACCAGGAGCGCCGGGAACTGGGTCACCAGGCCGTCGCCGATGGTCAGCTCGACGTAGGTGGTCAGGGCGACGCTCAAGGCTCATCGTCCGGAGCGTCATTCCGACGATGAATCCGCCGATCATGTTGATGAGCGGTGATGAGGATGCCGACCTTAACGTTTCCCGATACGAACTTCGACGAACCGTCCATGGCTCCGTAGAAGTCCGCTTCCCGCTGCAGATCGTTCTTCTTCCGGGTGGCCTCCTCTTCGGTGATGAAGCCCGGAATTGTACTCCGCCTCGATAGCCATCTGCTTTCCCGGGAGGGATCCAGGGTGAACCGGGCGGCGACTTCCGCTACCCGGGTCGCGCCCTTGGTGATGACGATAAACTGCACGGCGATGATGATGATGAAGATGATGATGCCGATCACGAGACCCGACGGCCCCGGCGGAACCGGTCGACGAAGTTGGCGAAGGCCCGAACGAGCTGCCCGTCGAATGCGGCTCCCTGGGAGAGAATCAGCCGCGTCGAGGAGACATTCAGGGCGAGACCGAATACCGTGAGCACCAGGAGCAGCGTCGGGAAAACGGAGAACTCCAGGCACCGACCGGGTGTACATGCACGATCAGGATCACGATGAGACGCGAGTACCAGGTTCAGCGCCATGAGCGAGGTCGAGCAGAAACGCCGGCAGCGGGATCAGCATCATCATGACCACCGCGACCACGCCGACGGCTATGAAAATATCGCTTCGGCCTCCGAGGAAGCCGGTTCTTACCTGCTGGGCATCAGCCATCCGTCATTCCTTCGACGCCTCCCCGGTACAACACGCTATACCGCATCCGCAGTCCTGCCATTCATCCGGTAGACCTCTGCCAGGATCGTCGCCATCACTCTGTAGTACTTTTCGGGTATGGTATCACCGATTTCCAGCTCTGCATAGAGCGCCCGAGCGAGCGGCTTGTTCTCCACGATCGGCACGCCGCTCTCCCGGGCCAGCTCGCGGATCCGCGCCGCGGCGTGATCCTGTCCTTTGGCGGTGAGCAGGGGTGCCGACATCTTCGCCTGCTTCCATTCCAGGACCACCGCGAAGTGGGTCGGGTTCGTGATTACCACGTCCGCCCGGGGTACCAGCTGCAGCAGGTTCCTGGTCATGAATCTCCCGCATCCGCTCCCGGAGCCGGCTCTTCACGAGCGGGTCTCCTTCGTAGATTTTCCGCTCCTCCTTGATCTCCTGCCGGGACATCATGAGGGAGCGCCGGTGCTGCCATCGCTGGAACAGGTAATCGAAAAGGCTCAGCACGAAGAAGATGATCGCCGATTCCACCAGCAGCCGGAACGTTATGGCGGCGATCAGCCCGACACTCGCCAGGTACGAGACGCGCGTCAGGTTCGAGAGCCGCCCGATCTCCGCCATGATGTTCACGTAGGCGAGCAGGCCGATGACCGTGACTTTCAGAAGCGACTTCACCAGATTGAAGATCGCCTCTACCGAAAAGAACGCCCGCGCGAAGAATCGCCCGACATGCGGCACGATGCGGGAAAAATCGGGAGTGATCGGTTTTGTGGTGAACAGGAAACCCACCTGAACCAGGTTGCCGAACAGCGCCGCTATGAATGCTGTCGTGAAAACGGGCCAGGTGAGGCGCAGAAAGTAGGTTCCGAACGCGGCGAACAGCTGGCTGTTCGGAATCGAACCCGGTGCCTCGGCGAACTGGAAATAGAACCGCACCATCTCCACCATCGTGCGGAGCAGGTAGGTCGAAAGCGCGGCGATGGTCAGGACGGGGAACAGGAGCACCAGAGAACCGGCGAGCTCCGCGGTCCGGGCGACCTTTCCCTCCTCGCGGGCCTTGCGGATCTTGTGCTCGGTCGGCGCCTCGGTCCGGCCTTCGTCTTCCGGCGCGAACCACTGCAGGTGCACGTCGGCGAATGCCGACCTTTCCGCGGTGGATACGGCCAGAACGATGCGGCGGCGCGCGTCTTCCGAAAGGAGGATCATACGCGCCTCCTCCATATCCCGTCCAGCAGTACCAGCAGGTCGGTGAATCCGGTGTCGATGATCCGCCCGAACGCTTCGACGATGAACGGAAGGGTCACCAGGATCATCATGAAGGCGACGCCGATCGAGATGGGGAATCCCAGCACGAGCAGGTTCATCTGGGGTGCCGCTTTCGCGAGCAGTCCGACCGAGATCATGACCAGGAATATCGTGCCCAGGATGGGAAAGGAGATGATCAGCGCCTCCTCGAAGAGCCGGCCCAGACTTCCGGAAAACAGCGCGAAGAAGGCGTTCCGGTCTGATGACCAGGTCCACCGCCCGCATGGCCTGAAAGGAGCGGTACACCCCCGTCAGGAAAATCCGGCTGAAGCCCTGGATCACGATGAAGATGAACATGGCGATCAGGTTCAGGAACTGCCCGACAACCGGGATCTCCACCTGAGAGAGCGGATCGAACACTTCCGATGCGCCGAACCCCATCTGCAGCGAGAAGAACTGACCGGCGAGCTGAAAGGCCGAAAAAACCAGGAGCAGGAAGAAGCCGATCACGATTCCCACCATGAGCTCTCCCGCCAGGAGCAGCGCATACAGGGTACCGTTTTCCGGGATCGGGTAGCCGTCGGCACTCACCCAGGGAAAGACGACCGCGGCCACGAAGAAGGCGAGTCCGGTCCGGACCGTGGAGGGAATGGCGGTAGAGGAGAGCAGCGGGGCGATGCGGATCAGTCCGAACACCCGCGCAAAGATGAGGAAGAAAAGCTGTGCGTTCGCCGCTATCTGTTCAAACATCTCATCCGGTTCCTGTCGCTACCTTCCCATGTTCGGTATCTGCTCGAAGAGACGCAGGGTGAATACTGTACATCGACTGGACCATCCACGGCCGAGGAGAACCAGGGCCAGGAAAATGGCCAGTATCTTCGGCACGAACGAAAGCGTCTGTTCCTGCAGCGAGGTCGTGGCCTGAAAGATCGCGATGATCAGTCCGACCGCCATGCCGATCACGAGGACCGGAGCCGCCACGATCAGGATCTGGAGAACCGTACCGCTGAACAGAGAGATGGCAAACCCTTGATCCATTTATCACTCCTTACCGGAAACCTGCGACCAGCTGCTGGGTCAGGAGTCCCCATCCGTCGATCAGAATGAACAGGATCAGCTTGAACGGCATGGAGATCAGGATCGGCGGTACCATGATCATACCCATGGACATCAGCGTGGATGCAACCACCATGTCGATGATGATGAACGGAATGAACAGCAGAATGCCGATCTGGAATGCGACGGTCATCTCGTGCAGGGCGAAGGCGGGAACGAGCACGTAGCGTCGGAACATCCGCCAGGTTGTTCGGACTTCGGCAGGTTCTGCAGCCGCATCATGAGCCGGATCGAGTCGGGATTCGCCTGCATCTGACGGAACATGAAGACCCGCAGCGGACTGATGCTGCGATCATACATCTCCTCCATCCCGATCTGCCCCTGCGCGAACGGCTGGAACCCCTGCTCGTAGATCAGGGTTGAGGGTGGGCCACATGATGAACAGCGTCAGGAACAGAGCGATGCCCATGAGCACCTGGTTCGGCGGCACCTGCTGGAGCGAGAGCGCCCGTTTCACGAAGTCGAAGACGATGGCGATCCGGACGAACGCCGTCATCAGAATAAGGAACGACGGCACGATGGAGAGAACCGTGAGCAGGAGGAGGAGCTGGATGGAGAGAGCGACCTCCTGATTCCCTTCCGGCGGCCTTACGGTGAGATCGAGAAACGGAATATTGAAAGGAACGCCGTTCTGCGCGGGCCCGACGCCCGGAAGCGTCTGCTGCGCCTGTGACGGCAGCGCCGCGAGCAGGATGAATGCCGCGGCGATGGCTGCAATCGTAAGATGTTTCATTCCCCCCCCAGTCGTCGCATGCGTCCCGGATCTTCCCGCTACCCCCTCATGCCCGTGTGCCCGCTCCTCCTACCGGAGCTTCTTGAGCCGCTCCTGCTGCTGCCGGAGAAACTCCAGCGATGCCGGGTCCTGCAGCTCGGGCGTCGGTTTCGGACCCTGACCAGAACGGAACAGGTCCGAGAGCATCCGGGCGAACCCGCCCTGCCCCGGCGCCGGAACCGACGTGCCTGCCGCCAGCGCGATCTCGTCGATCGATTCCCGGTCGCTGATCTCGGAGAGCAGGGTCACGTTTCCCTCTCCGGAGCCGATCAGGAAGACCTGCCGGCCGACCTGCACCAGATGCAGGAACCGCCCTCCCGTGAGCGACTGCGTCGTGAGGACCCGGATCAGCCCGCCTTCCTGGAGCCGCGGAACCGACACTTTCCTGAGCAGGTAGAATATGCCGTATATCACGGCGATCACCGCTCCCAGCACCAGGATCATCCGAAGGAAATCCAGGACGCCGAACGAGGAAAACCCGTCCGGGGTTTCCATGCGCGTCCCGGCCCCTTCGGGGATCACAAGATCCCGCTCATCGGGAAGGGGCTCCGCCGAGAGCGTGCCGTTCAGTCGGTGCCGCCTGCCGGCACGCCCGCATCCTGTGCCGCTGCGAACGCAGGCAGCAGGAGGAGCAGGACCAGCGCAGGAACTGCGAGCGGCGGAATTCGAGTATTCAGGTTTCCCTCCCAGTTTTCCGGAACAGGACGTCAGGTCAGATCACGCATCCGCTCCATGGGCGACACGATCTCCGTGACCCGCACGCCGAAGTTTTCGTCGATGACCACCACTTCGCCTTTGGCGATGAGCTTGTGATTCACGAGGATATCGACCGGCTCGCCGGCGAGCTTGTCGAGCTCGATGATGGTTCCCTCACCCATCCCGAGAATTTCCTTGATCAGCTTTCTCGTGCGGCCCGAGCTCGACGGTCATCTCCATGTAGACATCCATGAGCAGGCCGATATTGCCCTGTTCGGCATCGACTCTGGTGCGGCTGGAGATTCGCGAACTGCACCGGCTGCACGTTCGGCCCGGCGAGCCGATCCATACCCTGCTGCGATCCGGCTGCTCATCTGCCGTGCTGCACACGGACGGCTGTGCGGAAATCTGCTGCATTCCCGCGGGCCCATCGGCTGAGAGCCTCCGAGACGCCTGCCGCTGATGACTGCTGTCTGCCGTGCCGGTGCGGCGCGTCTCGCGGCCGGGTTCGCAGGCTCCTGACGGACCGCCCAGAGAGCCAGAGGATTTCCTGCACCGTCCGAAGGGCGAAGACTTCCTTCAGCTGCGGAGGGTCCCCGCTCCTTCGATCGTCCAGGGATAGGTCAGAACCACGAAATTCTCCTTCCGGCAGTCCGATCATCGCCTTCGGCACGAACTGTCCCTCGGGCGCCTCGGTCATGACGGTGCAACCGGTTCTGTCGCCTAGCGCCGTAGAAGCCGGCCCGAAGAACTGTGAGAGCGACTCCTGAAGAGCCGAAACGGCCGCTTCGTTCAGTTCGACATCGTCCTGCCCCATCATCAGTCCGGCGATCGTCACCGCGGTGTCGGGGTCGAGACATGAAGAGATGCTCGCCGTCTGGATACCGTCTTGCAGATCGAGCCGGATTTCAACCAGCTCCTCCGGTCTGGCTCTAGAAAGTTCTCGCGGTCGGTCACCTCGAGCACCGGTCGGGTGCATGCGATACCTGTTTACCGATCGAGCATCGACAGATTCGAAGCCTGGGAGCTTACTGACCTCCCCATGAGCTGTAGAAGCTGCTGCTTGTCCTGATCGGAGAGAGCACTCTCGCCGCCTGCGATGCGGACCGAACCCGCCGAGATCCGCCGGCGCCTTGGAGCAATGCGTCGATTTCTTCCTGGGAAAGGGAACCGTCACTCATCTATTCTTCTCCTTCGGCTGCCAGCTCTTCAAATTCCTCCTGATTGATTTCTTCGAGCTTCTTCGTGATCTGAACCGCCAGCTTGTTTCCAATGACACCGGGTCTGCAGAGGAACTTCTGCCGGTTTCCGATATTCAGCACCATCGGATCGGTCAGCCGGACATTCTGGAGACGGATCACATCTCCCCTCCGAAGCGACAAGCACATCGCGAACGGTCAGATTCATCCTGCCGATTTCCGCGACCAGGTCACCTCGACTGACGAAAGCCGTTCGCGAAGGATGTTGAGGTTCTCCGTCGTCGTGCCGCGCCGGACATACGAATACCAGTACTGGGCCGAGAGCTTCGAGATGATCGGCTCGATCGTCAGATACGGGATGCAGAAGTTCATCATCCCTTCGACCTCGCCGATTTTCGTCTCGAGGGTAACGAGCACGACCATTTCAGTGGGAGGTACGATCTGCGCGAACTGCGGGATTCGTTTCGATCGTACCGAGCCGCGGGCGCAGATCGATAACCTGGCTCCAGGCCTCACGCATGTTCCCCAGGATCTCGACGATAATGCTCTCCATGACCGAGGTGCTCGATATCCGTGAGGTCGCGCGAGACCTTCGTCCCCTCGCCCTGTCCGCCGAAGAGGCGGTCGATGATGGAAAAGGTGATGGCCGGGTCGATCTCGAGGATCGCCGATCCCTTGAGCGGATCCATGTTGATCACCGCGAGGGTGGTCGGGTTCGGGATCGAGCGGATAAACTCTTCGTAGGTGAGCTGATCTACCGAGGCGACGTGACACCTGAACCAGGCTGCGCAGCTGCGCCGAAAGGCCGTCGTGGTGAGCCGCGCGAAGGTCTCGTGCATGATCGAGACGGTTCTGATCTGTTCCTTGGAAAACTTGTCGGGCCGTTTGAAGTCGTAGATCTTGATCTTCCGCTGGTCCGTAGCCTGGTGGATCTCCTCGGTTTCGATGTCTCCCGAGGAGATCGCCGTGAGGAGCTGATCAATTTCTTCCTGGGACAGTACTTCGGTCATATCCGTCTTCCCTAGAATTACATGGGATGACGTTGAAATCCTGGAAAATGACTTCCCGGATCTTTCCCTGACTCATGATGCCGTTGATCCAGTTCCCGCAGCTCGGCCTTTATCTCCGGCTCTTCTTTCGGGCCGAAGCTCGGCTGCCGTCTTCGCGCTGAAGTAGCTCCGGACCAGGTCCCGGAGCTGCTGGGTCCGCTGAATCAGCTCGGTCTGCACGGCCTTGTTCCCCGGATCGTACCCGAGGCTCGGCTTGACGAGCACCGTGTGAGGAGTCGTATCCGACGTTCTGTCCCCGGATCTCCTCGATGTTGCCGTACCATTCGAGAATCGGCGGCTTGCCCTGGTACTGCTCGCTGATCGTGGCATACCCGGAAACCTGGTTTCCCTTGCCGAGGATGCTCACGGTGACCACGACCACGGTCACGATGAATATGATCGCCGCGACAATGAGAGCGGCCCATTTCAACAGCTTGATGACGACGGCGGGCAGGAGGCCTACTTTCTTGCCCGATTGTATGTCGTCCGTCGCGGCGACATCGTCCTCGAGAAATCGGTCTTCGTCAGCCATAGCACTCCTCACCAATTATAGCACAGAAATTTTATCAAAAAAAATATATTCATGCAAACCCCTCAGAAAGGGGAAACCATTCAGTCACTCCCATTTCTATATCGGCGAATTTCGGGCTCGAGTTCAGGTTTCGTTTCCGGATTCGTACGGGCGGGCATCGGAAAGAGTCCGGAGAGGCGGTCGGTCCGCTCAGAGATGACCTTCGGCCAGGATAATGATGTCGACGCGCCGGTTGTATGCCTGCCCCTCCGGCGTATCCTCTGTCCGCGAGCGGCACGGTGTCCGCGAACCCCGCGACCTGAAACTGATCCTCCGTCACCCCGTAGTTGACGAGGTAGTGGAGCACGTTCACCGATCGGGCCGCGGAGAGCTCCCAGTTCGACGGCCAGAGACCGCTCGGATCGGTGGGAGCCCCATCGGTATGGCCTTCGATCCGGAACTTCCGGTCGGACAGTTCCGGCTCGGAGAGCAGGTCGGCCACCTTGATCAGCATCGAGCGGGTATTCTCGATGTCCAGATCGGCGCTGGCCGTCTTGAAGAACGCGTCGGATGCAAGCGAGATGACGAGACCGCGCTCGTCCTCCTTGACGCGGACCTTCTTGGTTTTTATCTCCGGCTGGAACAGGGAGATCGCCTTTTTCCGTGCCGTGTCCAGCGCCCGGCCCTGCTCCATCGACGGCAGACGTCATGATGTTGTTACCCAGATCCGCCAGCTTGCCCGCCTGAAGAGTTGTTCCGCCGTCCAGCATGCCGAGCCCCTGGAAGGCCGCGAGGATGATCTTCAGCTCACTCCCGTCGATCTCCGCGGTCGTGAACATCATGATGAAGAACGTGAGCAGGAGCGTGGTCATATCCCCGTAGGTCAGCAGCCAGTCCGCCGCTCCTTCTTCCTTCTTCCGTTCCTTTTTTCCCGGTCTGGCCATCCCGACTCCCCTCTTCCGCAGCTGTTTCCGGGTTATTCCCGGGCGGCTTCCTGGCGCACCGCTTCCCGGCGCTGGGGCGGCAGGAAGGAAATGAGCTTCTCTTCCAGAATTCGCGGGTTGTCTCCCGACTGGATCGAGAGGATCCCTTCGATGATGATCTCCTTCACCAGCGTCTCACCGTTGTCCCGGTCTTCGAGCTTCGCCTTGAACGGAATGAAGAACAGGTTCGCCATGATCGCACCGTACAGCGTCGTGATCAGGGCGAGGGCCATTCCGGTACCGATCGATGACTTGTCTTCGAGGTTGGCGAGCATGGCGATCAGTCCCGCCAGCGTTCCGATCATTCCGAACGCCGGCGCGAGTTTTCCCCAGTCGTCGAACAGCTTGATGCCCTGCTGATGCCGCTCCTGGATCTGGTTCAGCTCGTTGTAGAGAATACTCTTGATGATATCGGGGTCGGTCCCGTCCACCACGAGCTGAATGCCTTTCCGCATGAAGTCGTCCTCGACCTCCTCGAGATCGTCCTCCAGGGCGAGCAGCCCTTCCCGGCGCGCCTTCTCGGAGAAGTTGACCAGACCCGTGATGATCCGTTCCTCCTCCCAGTTGGGCTGCCGCAGGGTATGGTTGACGTACTTCATCATTCCCAGCACCCGGCTCAGCGGATTCGCCACCATGAGCGCGGCGAACGATCCGCCGATCGACCATGAGGGCGGACGGGAGGTTGATGTAGGACGTCAGGATGCCCCCGCTGGTGATGATGGCCATGAACAGCAGGACCACGCCGACCGCTGCGCCGATTATCGTGCCGAGATCCATGGAGCTACTCCTCGTTCTTGAAGGCGCCGATCTGCCTTCGATACTCGATAATGCGTTGGAAAATCGTCTGGTAGTCCTCGCGGACTACCAGGCGCTTGCCGGAAAGCATGATGAGGGTGGTGTCGGGATTCATTTCGATGTATTCAATCTGATGCGGGTTTACGAAGTATTCCCGCCCGTCGAGCCTCGTCACCAGAACCATGAATGCCGCTCATGCCTCCCTTACCGTTTCAGTGTGAGAATCTCCTGGAGCATCTGGTCGCTCGTCTGGATCGTCCGTGAGTTGGCCTGGAATCCCCGCTGCGTCACGATCATGTCGGTGAACTGCTCCGACAGATCGACGTTGCTCATCTCGAGGGCCCCGCGAAATCACCTTGCCCTTCCCGGCGATGCCGGAGGGGCCGATGTTGGGTTCACCCGTATTGTTGGAGACCACGAAGTTGGTCTCTCCGACCTTCTCCAGACCGCCGGGGTTCGTGAACGTGGCCAGCGCCATCTGGGCCAGCGGCCGATTGTTGCCGTTGGAGTACACCCCGGTGATGATCCCCGACTGGTCGGTCCGGAATCCTTCCAGATACCCCATGGTGAATCCGTTCTGCCGGAACACCTTCGTGGAGCTTCTCTCGGCGAACTGGGTGATCGTGTCGACCACGCTTCCGACCTGCCCGACGTTCAGGTTGAACGTCTGCCGCACCGGACCGGCTCCTTCCTCGGGAACGGCCGTGTTGACGTCGAAGGCCACCTGGACCTGGAGATCGCCCGCATCGAGTATATCACCCTGAGCATCGGTTACAGCCTGCAAAGTACCCAAATTACTGAATTCCACGAAAAATGTATTGGTCGCGTTGTTGGCATCGCCCACTTCGACGAGCGGATTGGTGCCGACTTCCGCATTCGGATCGATCTGGACTTCCACCTGCCAGCGGTTCTGCTGCGCCGGATCGCGCGTGAAGTTCAGCTGAAGGACGTGGATGTCACCGAAACTGTCGTAGACGTCGAAGCTGGAGGTCCAGGTTCCGTCGAGCGTCGCCTGGGGACCGGCGCCCGGAGGAACGATCGGCGTCCGCTTGTCCAGGTTGCAGGCCAGGTCGACCTCGGTGGTCGCCACCGCGGGATCCTTGCTCCCGACCGGGATGATGATGTCCTCGATCTGGGAGGCGGTATTGATCCGGTACGCACCTTCCAGCTCGACGGCCTGCCAGCCCTGCACCCGGAAACCATTTGCCGGGTTCACCAGCCGTCCTTCCTCGTCCAGTCCGAACGCCCCGGCACGGGTGAAGTAATTCCTGTCGCCGGCCCGCTGGACGAAGAATCCCTCTCCCTGGAGCGCCACGTCCGTCATGACGCCGGTCGTCTGCAGAGAGCCCTGAGTGTGAATCGTGTCGATCGAGGCGACGAGCATCCCGAGGCCCACCTGCTTCGGGTTCACGCCTCCGACTTCGTCGGTCGGCCGGGCCGCGCCCTGGAGCGTCTGGGAAAGCATATCCTGGAAGTTGACCCGGCCCTTCTTGAAGCCGGTGGTGTTCACGTTGGATATGTTGTTTCCGATCACGTCCATCCTGACCTGGTGATTCTGCAGGCCGGATACGCCGGCATAGAGTGATCGCATCATATGGTTGCCCCCTTACTCCATGACCTTTTCGACCCGCTCCAGGTCGTATTCTTTTCCGTTCACCGTGATGGACGGATTCTCCCCGTCCCGCACGCCCGTGACCCGTCCGGTCACCATCGATTCGCCGTCGAGCAGCTCGACCTGCCTTCCGAGCAGGGAAAGTGCCCGCGTTCCGGATACCAGTTCCGCAAGGCGGGAGAAGTCCTTGCCCATGTTGGTCATCTGCTCCAGCGTGGAGAACTGCGCCATCTGGGCTACGAACTCCCGGTCCTCCAGCGGTGCGGTGGGATCCTGGTGAGTCAGCTGGGTCAGCAGGATCTTCAGGAAATCGTCCCGTCCCAGCGTCTGCTTGACCTCACGGCCTCCGGAAATGCTCTTGTTGAAGCTGTCTACCTGCACCTTCAGCTTTGCGGTTTCCGGACCGCTCATCAGGGCTGCGATATCCATGATTCCTCCTGTTCCCTCTCAGACAAAGAGATTCACCAGACCCCGATCCCGGGCATCTGCGCTCGGAACGCTCCGGGCCAGGTCCTCCTCCGCTTCCCGGACGAACCGGTTCGGCGGGTCCTGCCGCTCCCGGCGGCCTTTTCCGTCGTCGCCCACCGACACTTCGAGTCCGGACGACTGGAAGCCTTCCGCACCGAACGCCCGCTGGAGTGCCGGCAGATTCTGCTGGAACGCTTCCTTCACTTCTCCATTATCGACGATTATCCGGCCGGTAATATGATTTTCTTCGATCCGCAGGCTGATCCGCACCGTTCCCAGATGTTCGGGCTGCAGGCGGAGCCGGATCTCGCCGTTTCCGCCGTTGCGAAGCACCACCTTCGCCTGGCGCACGACATCCTCGTTTCCCTGCTGCTGCATGAAGCGATGGAAGAGCTCCTGCCCGTCCCGGGGTACGGTCCTGCCGGCGGCATTCCCGTCGGAGAAGCGGAACCCGGTTTCCACCGGCGGGGCCGAGACCCGCTCGCTGCCCCGGACGCCCTGGGTCGAATCCGAGGCGTTCCCCTCGGAGGCTGCTTCCTTGCGTGCCGCGAGCGCTTCCTTCCGAAGATCGACCACCTCGATGCGGACTCCCGTCCCGGGCTCCCGGCTGCGGCCCGATGCCGATCCGTTCGTTTCGCGGACACTCGAATCCTTCTCGTCCCGATCCGGGTCCTTCCTGCTGTCGGCCGTTCCGGCGGGCTGAGCGGCTTTTCCCCGAAGGAGGGACGCCGCAGCCTGTTCCGGGGCGGATTCCCCGCCTGCGGCTTCCGCCGGTGCGGCCGGGTGCGTGCGGGATCCGCTCTTCGCTTTCGCCTCGGCCTTCGCTTCCTCGGCGGCCGGTTCCGCCCCGGCAGCACCCTTCGACAGAGTCCCGGTCCCGTCGGCGACCGCACCGATGCCGCTCCCTGCCCGCTTTCCCGCCCGCAGGGCTTCAGCGGCTTCAGCGGCTTCCCGGTCCACTTTGCCCGATCGCGCGGTTCGGGCCGATCCGCCCGCATCCGCCCTCAGGACGCTGCCGGCCGCGTCTCCGGCCGCTCCACCCGCGGTTTTCTCCGCCGGGAGCCGTCCCTTCCCGCCGGCCTTCGCCGCGGTGTCCGATCCGTCCGCGGAGCTCCGGGCGGCTTCCGCCCGCCGGGCGTCCTTCCCCGCCTCTCCGCCGGCCGCATTTTCCGCATCCGGACCCTTCCCGCCGCGCGTCGCCGGCGCGGAGGCGGAAGCATCCGCCTCCTTCCGCACCGCATCCGGACCGCCCGACCCTTCCGGAGCGGAACCGGCCGCGTCCCTGCGGACCGGGGTGGAGACACGCTCCGCATCTTCAGATCTGTTCATGGAGTCGTTCCGGGGTGCGGAGGACAGGTCCTCCGAACGGGCACGTTCGAGGTAATCTGCGAACGAGGAGGATCCCTGCTGACGGGGGAGCGAGATATCGACCGGTCGGTCGAAGGGGATGTTCCGGATTTCTCCGGAGCCCGGTCCCGAGAGAATGTCGTTGAGCGGCAACACAGCGTTCCTCCTCCGGCTGCCGCCCCGCCCTTCACTCGCCGGGACGGGCGATCATTTTCCGCTTCAGAGCGGCCGCCCGTTCGGGCGGCATCAGCGACAGCCAGTATGCGACCAGGGACATTTCCCCTTCGGCCTGCGCGATTTCCTCGGTGACACGAAACAGGTCGTTTACGGCCTGATCGTCCATGTTCCCCAGGATCGCGACGGCATCCCCCGGGGGCATACCCACGAGGTACCTGGAAACCTGCCTGAGGTTCGCATTTCTATTGTCGTACTCTTCGAGGCGCTGGTTGAATGAAATTCTCCCGTTCGGCGATCGTTTCCTCCCGCTCGTCCAGTTCGGCGGTTCGCTGGGCCATCTCCTGCTCCCGGGATTCCAGCGTCGCCTCGAACTGCTGCAGTTCCTCCATCCGGATATCGAGCGCCTCTTCGGACATCGCGAGCCGCTCGCGGTCCAGCAGGAGCGGGTCCTCCGCGTCTTCCAGCGGCTGACGGGTGGAAAGGCCGAGGAACCGGGTAATCGGGGAGAGAGTATCCTTGACATCGATTATCCCGAGGATATCGAACCAGATGAGCCCTCCGAACCCGAGGACCAGAATGAGGAGTACCAGAAAAAAGATGCGCGGGGCCGCGCCGACTCGGGTATACACGCTTTCCTCCGTTCCCTCAATCTCCGGTTACCGCGTCCCGGGCGGATCTGCCCTGGACGATGTCGTCGGTGACCGCGATTTCAGACCGGTTCACATTCCGACGGAATTCCTCGGCCTTCCGCTCTTTCAGCTTGTCCAGGGTCTTCCGCTTTCTGCTCGCCTCGAGGAGCGAGGCACCGATCTCCTTCCGTTCCTCTTCCCGCCGGGTGAGCTCGTTCTTCAGGGTACCGATGGTCTGGAGCAGCCGTTCGGCGTAGCGTTCCCGGGTGGTGAAATCCGACATGTCGATCCGCGAGAGGTCGTAGCGCCTCTGCATGGACTCCTTCCGCTCGCGGTCCAGCTCCGCGATTCTCGCCTGCAGACGCATGCATTCGCCGCTGATTTTCGCGAGGCGGATTTCCCATTCCTGCTCGAGGTGCTTCCGGATCTCGAGCACGTTCTCGAGCCGGAATGCGAACCTACGCATCCTCGTCCTCCGCGGATCGTCCGCTGTCCTCCGCGGTACGTCCGCTGTCTTCGCGGACCGTTCGGTGGCCTCCGCGGACCGTTCGATGCCGACGATCCGGGCCGCTGCCGCGAGGCTTTCTTCCAGACCGGTCTTCTCCTGGATCAGCTGCCGAAGGAATTCCTGGATCAGGCCGATCTTGTCGATGGCTTCGTCGATTGCGGGGTTGGTTCCCTCAACATAGGCTCCCACGTTGATCAGGTCCTCGGCATCCGCGTAGACCGCCATGAGCCGTTTGATGCGGCCGGCCGCTCTCCTGCGCGAGGCGATCGGCGACGATCGTGGAGAGCCGCGATACCGACTGCAGCACGTCGATCGCGGGATAGTGGTACCGGTGCGCGAGTTTCCGGCGAAAGGACGATGTGGCCGTCCAGGATTCCCCGAACGGTGTCCGCGACCGGTTCGTCCATATCGTCGCCCTCGACGAGGATCGTGTAGAATCCGGTAATCGTTCCCCTATCGGAGGTTCCGCATCGTTCGAGGAGTTTCGGCAGCGTGGAGAACACCGACGGAGTGTAGCCCCGGGTGGCGGGCGGCTCTCCGATCGCCAGTCCGATCTCCCGCTGGGCCTTCGGCGAACCGGGTGACCGAATCGAACAGAAGCATGACGTTCTTGCCCTGATCCCGGAAGTACTCGGCGATGGCGGTCGCGACAAACGCGCCGCGAAGCCGGGCAAGCGGCGGGGTGTTGGAGCCGGAGACGACGATCACCGAGCGGGCGAGTCCTTCCTGCCCCAGATCGTTCTCGATGAACTCCCGCACTTCCCGTCCCCGCTCGCCGATCAGAGCGATGACGTTCACGTCGGCGTTCGGTATTCCGCGCGATCATTCCCATGAGCGTGGATTTTCCGACGCCGCTGCCCGAGAAGATGCCGAGCCGCTGTCCCTTGCCGACGGGAATGAGCCCGTCGATCGCCCGGATTCCGGTGACGATCCGCTCCGGTTATGCGTTTCCGCGTGAGCACGTCGGGCGGACTCGTTCATCAGCGGGTAGCTCTCGGCGACATCGATCTCCGCAAGGCCGTCGAGCGGACGTCCCATGCTGTCGAGCGTCCGCCCGAGCAGTCATCCGGAGAACCGGCACCGCGCAGAGAGCGCCCGTCGCGATGACGATGCAGCCGATCTCGATGCCCTCCATTTCGGTGTAGGCCATGAGCTGTACGGTTTTTCCGCGAGAGCCCCACGACCTCCGCCCAGACCAGCCGCTGCCCTCTCGGGACGATGATCTGACAGAGCTCCCCGACGACGGCCTGGGGACCCGTGACTCTCGATGAGCAGTCCCTGCACCTTCTGCACGACACCGGTGTACTTGATCGGATCGGTCTGCTCCAGAACCGTCGCTGTACTTGTCGAAGAGATCCACACCGGGTCTACCACCGCTTCAGCTCCTCGTGTTGTTCCGGGCTGCTCCGGATCGGCATCAGCTCGAGAATCTTTTCCTCGATCTCGTGCAGCTGCGAGGAGATCCGTGCGTCGATCAGACCGAAATCGGTTTCGATGATGCAGCCTCCGCGCTCGACCGCCGTATCCTCCATCACCGTGATGTTCTTCGCGTTCTCGACCAGCCGCAGAAAGTCCTTCACGTGCGCGGCTCGTCAGCTTCAGGTCTGCCGTGTTTACCCGGATCATCACGTCCGTCCGGGTTTTGAGCTTCCGCAGCGCCTGGATGACGTTGTTGACGATCGACGATTTCTGGTTCTCCGAAATGACTTTGATGACCTTCCGGGCGATCAGGAGCACGAGATTGCACGAGCTGCGTTTCGGATTCGGGATGATCTCGGCCCGTTTCTCGATCGCTTTGGAAAGGATGAGGTGAAGCCGTTCGACAAGCCGTTCGACTTCGGCCTTCCCCTCTCGAAGCCCTCCTCCCGTGCCCGCGGCGAGGCCTTCCTGGTAGGCTTCCTTCTCGACTCTTCGGCTGATTCTCGCTGGCGGGATTCCTGCTCCATCCGCGTCAGCCACGCGCTGTCGCATCATCGAGCATGGTCTTCGCTTCGTGTTCGGCTTCCTCCCGGAGCTTCAGGGCCTCCTCCGTTTTACGCTTTCACTTCTTCGAAGCGCGCGCGGCCTCCGCCTCCTTCACGATCTGCTCGGCTTCCGCGCGGGCGGAGGCGAGCATCGTCTCTTTTTCCCGTTCTCAATCGGCACTGAAGGTCTCGGCTTCCCGCCTGCAGGTCGTCGACGGTCGGGCCCATGTAGATCTCTTCCCCTCCTCAGATCCACGCTGCGGTGTTTCTCGCTGCGTACTTCTGCGGCGCCTCGATACGTCAAGCCGCTTCGTCGAGATTAGTCACTCTCACGTCGGACTGAATACATTCTTCGCCACATCTGCTCCCCCGAAAGCACTCCTCACACGACCAGTTCGTCTTCGCCGGCACGGGCGACCACGATCTCGCCCTGCTCTTCGAGCTTCCTGATGATGGAGACGATCTTCTGCTGCGCCTCCTCCACGTCCTTCAGCCGGATCGGCCCCATGTACTCCATGTCTTCTTTCAGCAGCGTTGCGGCCCGTTTCGACATGTTCCGGTAAGATCTTGTCCTGCACCTCCGAATCCACCGCCTTCAGCGCCTTCGCGAGCTCGGAGGTATCGACTTCCCGCAGCACTTTCTGGATGGCTCGGTCGTCGAGCATGACGATGTCTTCGAACACGAACATCCGCTTCTTGATGTCTTCGGCCAGTTCCGGATCGTCCTCTTCGAGCGACTCGATGATCGTT
The DNA here is from genome assembly GCA_963728215.1 of uncultured Spirochaetota bacterium. Classification (GTDB taxonomy): domain Bacteria; phylum Spirochaetota; class Spirochaetia; order CAVSJD01; family CAVSJD01; genus CAVSJD01. The sequence continues at coordinate 279,865 of CAVSJD010000002.1, forward strand.
TTCTCCGTGGAACGGTCAACGAGGTTCAGGATCTCCACGATACTCTCCACGCCTCCCGCGGCGGTATAGTCTTCCGAGGAGAGCGTCGAGAGCTTCTTCTCGAGAACCCGCTCCACTTCGCGGAGCACTTCCGGCGAGCGTCCGGTCCATGGTCGCGATCCGCTTGGCGACATCGGACTGGATCTCGTGCGGCAGGCTGGAGAGGATGATCGAGGCCTTCTGCGGCTCGAGGTACGCGAGAATCAGCGCGATGGTCTGCGGATGCTCCTGCTGGATGAAGTTCAGCAGGTGCGTCGGATCGGTCCGCCGGATGAAGTCGAAGGGCCGTACCTGAAGCGAACTGGTGAGACGGTTGATGATGTCGACCGCTTTCTGGCTTCCGAGGGACTTCTCCAGCAGCTCACGCGCATAATCGATTCCGCCGGTGGTGATGAAGTCCTGAGCCATCATCAGCTCCTGGAACTCCATGAGAACCTGGTCGCGGTCTTCCGACTCGATCGTCTCCAGCCGGGCGATTTCGAAAGTGAGCGCTTCTATCTCGTCCTCCCGGAGATGTTTAAAGATCTCCGACGGAGATCTCGGATCCGAGGGTAACGAGAAAAATCGCCGCTTTCTGCCGTCCGGTCAGGTCTTTCTTGTGGTGCCCGAGACCGCCCTTCTTGCCGGTGGTACCGGTCGCCCGGTGATGCCGTTGCGGCCGACCCGGCGTTCCCTCCGGCTGCGGCGGGGAGCGGCTCCTCTCATCGGTCGTTTCGCCATATCTCTACTCCTCCATCAGCCAGGTCCGGATAAGCTGGGCCACATCCTCGGGATGTTCGCGGGCCATATTGATCGCGTTCTCCTGCATCTCCATTCGGGCCCGTTCCTCGACCGACATCTCCACCTGGATCGCCCTCTTCTTCCGCGCTCCGGAGGGCCGCTTCACGCATAGCCTGGTGCTGCCGCGCGAAGTTCTTCTTCCCGGAGCCGCCGGCGCCGTTCGAGTTCCCGGGCGATGAGACGGAACACGATGAAGGTGACCAGGATGGCGGCGATACCTGATCAGCGCGTAGAGGATGCGTCCGCTGGCGTCTGGAGCTTCCGCCGGTACTCGGCGTCCTCATCCATGAACTGGGCCGTCCGGTTGAACTGGACGTGCTGAATGCTGACCTGATCGCCGCGGATCGGGTTGTATCCGATGGCCCGCTCCACCAGCGCTTCGGCTTTTGCCAGCTCTTCCGGGGGAACCGGGATATACTCCCGGGCGATGCTGCCGTCGGGATTCAGTACGAGCTCTCCCTGCTCATTATACAGCTTCCGCCAGATCCCATCCAGAGCGACGCCGACGCTGACCCGATCGATCGACCAGGGGCTTCTTTCCTCGTAGATGTTCCGCGTATTGACCACTTCGTTCTCGGTCAGGGTGTTCCGGGAGTAGCGGCCGACCTGCCCCTCCAGATCCTGGTAGGCGGGCGGAATCTGGCCTTCCTGGCCCGGAGGACCCTCCGGACTGAACCCGGATCCGACGAACTCCTCGTCCAGGGCGCTCCGGGAGATCGTGACCGATTCGGTGACCTCCGAATCGTCGAACGGGGTGCGGGGATTGTCCGGCTTGAGCACGATCGGGAAGTGTTCCTCGGTCTGTACGGTCCGCTTGGACAGGTCCATGACCACGTCCAGGTTCACGAGCTCCACCCGATCGGCTCCGTAGATCTGCTGCAGGGAGCGGATGATCCGCTGAGCGTACTCGGCCTCGACGTCCCGGACGGTCTTTATCTCCCGCCGGGTGAGTTCGATCCGGTCGAAATCCTCCATGCCCTCGAAGTCGTTGAGCACGACGCCGCGATGGTTGGTGATGACGATGTTCTCCGGGATGAGTCCCTCGACGGCGAACTGAATCAGCTTCTCGATACCCTCGATCATCGCCCGGTTTCCCTCGATATTCGCACCGGGTGTCGGGACGAGAATGACCGAAGCGGAAACAGGCTGCTGCTCCTCGGCAAAGAGCCGCGCTTCCGGCATGACGAGGTTCACGCTGGCGTTGTCGATGCCCTCGATCGCCTCGATGTGCTGTTCGAGCTGCCGGGTGATCGCCCGCCGGAGGTTCACGTTCCGTTCGAACTCGGTGATGGTCCAGCGCTCGATATCGAACAGGGCCCAGGGGTCGGTGTCCGCCGGCAGCAGGTCCTCGCGGATCAGGATGCTCCGAAGCCGTCGGGCCGTCGCCTCGTCCTCGACCATGACCATGCCCTCGGCATTCACCGTGTACCGGACGTTCTCCTCGTCGAGGCGGGTCACGATCCGGGACCGGAGAGCTTCGTCGGTCACCGGTACTCCGAGCAGCGGATAGAGCCCGGGCTGTGCACTGAGCGTGACCAGCACGACGAGACCGACAACGGCGACGCCCGTCACGCCGACGAGAATGAGCTTCTGAGTGAGACTCCAGCGCCCCCAGAGATCACGGACCTGTGCCAGAAACCTCCGCATCCATTCGAACATGTTCCCCTCCCTGTTTGAGAACGTCCTTACCTTCCTGTCCGTATGCTCATGCCGGCGATGCCTTCAGGCGGGCGCCGTTCGTTCGCCGTTCTACCGGATGTTGATGATGTCCTGGTATGCACGCAGCGCCCGATCCACCACCGCCCGGGTGAGGGAAAGGGACATGTTCGCCTGCGCCATGGCGATCGAGACATCGTGCGGATCCACGGAATCCGGATCGGTGATCATCTGTACCGAGAGGGCGGAGCTCGTCTGCTGCTGCCCGTTCACCCCGTTCAGCGCATCCAGGAGAAGCCGGTCGAAACCGCCCTTGCTCCGGGTTTCGGCCTGCATGGGGCCGCCCTGCTCGTTGAGGTGGAGCGGATGCGACTGGGTCATCCGGACCGTATCGCCGCTCAGCTGATTCACATTGAAGAATGTCATCGTTTACCTCCCGATTTCCAGGGCCCGGCTGAACATGGCCTTGGTTCCGTTGATCATGGCCACGTTCGCTTCATAGGAACGGGAGGCGGAGATCATGTCCACCATCTCGTTCACGATATTCACGTTGGAGAACTCGACGTAGCCCTGCTGAGGTCCCGTTTTGATCGCATCGGGATGGGTCGGATCGTACACCAGGCGAGGCTTCGCATCCATGTCCTTGTCGATTTTCACGATCCGCACGCCTTTTCCCACGCCGTTGTCCATCGAAGCGGGCAGGAACGGACTCTTCCAGTAGGGCTGATTCACCATCGGCCGGAACACCACCCGGCTCCGCCGGAACGGCTTGCCGTCCGCGGTGCGGGTCGTGTTCGCGTTGGCGATATTGTCGGCGATGACGTCGAGCCGCAGCCGCTGCGCGGTCAGGCCGGTTGCCGCAGTGTTTATCGAATTGAACATTCCCATGTGCCGTCCCCCCTCTTACCGGAGCACCAGGTTTACCATCTGGAACTGATGGCTCACCGCCTGCGTCATAACCTGGTAGAGGAGCTGGTTGTTCAGGGCGTCCATGGTCTCCACTTCCGGGTCCACATTGTTGCCGTTGCTCTTTGCCGTGGTCAGGTAATCGAGCACCCGCCTCGGCTTCACGTCCCGATAATCGGTCGGTCGATAGAAGGGGATGTGCTTCTCGTCGGTATATCGCCCCTCGGGGGCTTTGACCCGCTCGGAATCGAGCGCCCGCTTGAGGAACTGCTCGTAGCTCACGGAAGTCTTCTTGAAATTGGGCGTGTCGGAGTTGGCGAGGTTGTTGGCGATCACGTCCCTCCGGAGCAGGCTGATATCCATGCTCCGATGGAGAATGTCGACTGTCCTGCCGAATGACGAATTAATGAACATTCTTTCGCTCCCATCGAAAAAAGATGTTTCCCTTTTCAGTTTCGGCCGTCATTGCCCCTCCGCTGAGTGAATTCCGCGGCGATCCTCACGGATCGCGACGATCCATGCGGATCGCGCTCTTACAGGATGTACCGGCTCAGGTCCTGGTCCTGGACGATCCCCTGCAGCCGCTCATCCACGTACTTCGCCGTTATCGGAATGTGCTGTCCCGCCAGGTCCGGCGCGTTGAACGATACATCCTCGAGCAGCCGCTCCATGATCGTGTGCAGCCGCCGGGCCCCGATGTTCTCGGTCCGGCTGTTCACTTCCGCGGCAACCTCGCTGATCCGGCGGATCGAGTCCTCACCGAAATTCCAGGGTTACCCCTTCGGTCGCGAGCAGCGCCTCGTACTGCTTGGTCAGGCTGTTCTCGGGCTGGGTCAGGATCCGCACGAAATCCTCGTTGGTGAGCGCCGTGAGCTCCACGCGGATCGGAAAGCGGCCCTGAAGCTCCGGGATCAGATCGCTGGGCTTGCTCATGTGAAACGCACCCGCCGCGATGAACAGGATGTGCGAGGTGTCGACCATCCCGTGCTTCGTGTTCACCTTGCTTCCTTCCACGATGGGCAGGATGTCCCGCTGCACGCCCTCCCGGGAGACGTCCACGCCGGAGCGGTCCTTCCTTGACGGCGATCTTGTCGATCTCGTCGATGAAGATGATCCCCATCTCCTCGACCCGCTCCCGTGCGACCTCCGACACCCGGTCGGCATCGATCAGCTTGTCCGTCTCTTCCGCCATGATGATCTCGCGCGCCCGGGCCACGCTGGTCACCTTCTTCTTTTTCTTTCCGCCGAAAAGGTTCGACAGGTTTCCGAGGTTCATTTCCATTTCCTCGAAATTCGAACCCGAGAAGATCTCGATGGCGGGAAACGCGCTCTTGGTGATGCTGACCTCGACCTGCCGGTCCTCGAGCTGTCCGGCACGGAGCATCTTCCGGAACTTCTCCCGGGTGTCCCCGTTTTCTCCGATTTCGGGCTGGCTGAAGCCGACGGCGGCGGGCTCGCTCTTGCGGATCCCGGGCAGCAGGAGATCCAGAAGCGCCTCCTCGGTCCGACGCTCTGCCTCCTCCTGGACCCCTTCCCGCAGCTCGTCCTTCACCAGCTGGACCGCCACGGACATCAGGTCCCGTACCATCGATTCCACGTCGCGGCCCACGTATCCCACTTCGGTATACTTGGTCGCCTCGACCTTGATGAAGGGAGCGCCGCAGAGACGGGAGAGCCGTCGGGCGATTTCCGTCTTTCCGATGCCGGTGGGTCCCATCATGATGATGTTCTTCGGGGCCACCTCGTCCCGGAGCTCCTTCGGCAGCTTCCGCCGGCGGGTCCGGTTGCGGAGGGCGATGGCGACCGCCTTTTTGGCGTTCTCCTGCCCGACGATATGCTTGTCCAGCTCTTTCACGATCTGAGCCGGCGTCAGGTCCATAATCGATTCGTTCATGCTATCTCCTCGACCAGTATCCGGTCGTTGGTATAGATACAGATACCCGAAGCGATACCGAGGGACTTCTCGGCGATTTCCCGAGCCGTGAAACCGGACGCGTCCAGGTACGCGAGCGCAGCCGCCAGCGCGTAGTTGCCGCCCGATCCGATGGCGATCGCGCCGTTTTCCGGTTCGATCACGTCTCCGTTTCCGGAGATCAGGAACGTCTTGTCCTGATCGGCTGCCAGGAGCAGAGCCTCGAGGCGGCGAAGAATGCGGTCGGTCCGCCACTGTTTGGCGAGCTCCACCGCGGCGCGAGTGATGTCGCCCGCGTACTCCTTCAGTTTCCCTTCGAAGAGCTCAAACAGGGTAAATGCATCGGCCGTCGCCCCGGCGAATCCGACGAGTATCTTCCCGTCGTAGAGGCGGCGGATCTTTCTGGCGTTGCCCTTCATGACGGTGTTTCCCATCGTCACCTGGCCGTCGCCGGCCATCGCGACTTTTCCGTCCTTCCGGACCGCCAGTATCGTCGTACCTTCTATTTCATATTTCATGCACTGTCCTCCCATGGGGATGGGCTTTCCGGTAGATTTCCTTCAGACGCCCGATACCGAGATGCGTGTAGATCTGCGTGGTGGAGAGATGTGCGTGTCCCAGAAGTTCCTGGACCACCCTGATGTCCGCTCCCCGGTCCAGGAGATGCGTGGCGAAGCTGTGCCGGAAGGTGTGGGGGCTGACCCGTTTGGCTACCGTCGACCGGTCCAGGTACTTCTCGATGAGATAGGCGACGCCCCGCTGGGTGAGGCGGGATCCCTTCCGGTTCAGCAGCAGGGCCTTTCCCGCGTCGCGGGCGCCGGGACTCGGGGACGCATCCTTGGCGAGGTGCGCCGACCGGAGAGAGAGGTACTCCACCAGGACGGTGAAGGCCGGGTTCCCGATGAACACGAACCGGTCCTTCCCCCCCTTGCCGCGAACCAGGATCGTCTTCTCCTTGAGATTGATGTCGCCCAGGTTTATGCCGATCAGCTCCGAGACCCGGCAGCCGGTAGAGTAGAGCAGTTCCATGATCAGCCGGTCCCGCAGTCCCCAGAATCCCTCGTCCGGCAGTTCGAGAAGTCCCTCGATCTCCTTCTCGAACAGGAACGTCGGAAGCTTTCCGCTCTTGCGGAAGCTTTTCTGGGCATCGAACGGGTTCGCCTCCGAGAAGCCGTGACGGATCCGGTAGCGGTAATAGCCCTTCAGGGTCGAGATGGCGCGGTTGAGCGACGATGCGGCATCTCCGGCCCTGCTGCGGGAAGCGACGAAACCCCGTACCGCCTCGCCGTCCACCGCGTTCTCCGTCAGTTCCCGCTCCTCGAGGAACGCCGAGAACAGCCCCAGGTCCCGCTCGTAGGAACGGACCGTGGCGGGTGAGAGCTTCCGGACACCCGCAAGGTAGTCGAGATACTCCCGTATCACCGGGCTATTCCTCCCCTTCCTCGGAAGTGTGCAGGTAATCGCACGACGGATTGATGCATGCCTTGTACGTGCCCCGCTTCTTGTCGGATTTCTCCACCAGGAAGTGCCCGCACTGCGGGCATCGGGCGGAAACCGGCTTGTAGTGACTGATGAAGTCGCACTCGGGATAGTTGGTGCACCCGTAGAACTCCTTTCCCCGTCCTCCCTGCTTCCGCCGTGCGACGATCTTCCCGTTGCATTCGGGCTGCGGGCATTCGGCCAGCGGCACCGAACGGGTGTTCATGCACTCGGGAAAACCGCTGCACGCGAGGAAAAAACCGAACCGGCCGAGCTTCTTCACCATTTTCCGCCCGCACTTCTCGCACACGTAATCCGTATCCTCGTCCATGATTCCCTTCATGGATTCCAGCGTATGCATCACATGATCGACCTTGTCGCGGAAGGGAAAGTAGAACTCGCGGATCATCTCGGGCCAGGCTTCCCGGTTCTCCTCCACCCGGTCGAGCTTCTGTTCCATCCCGGCGGTGAAGTTCACGTCGAGAATCTCGGGGAAACTCCCCACCAGCATCTCGTAGATAATCATCCCCAGGGGGGTCGGCATGAGCTGCTTGCTCTTCCTGACGACGTAGTAGCGGTCCAGCAGCACCGAAATGATCGGCGCATAGGTCGAAGGACGCCCGATCCCCTTCTCCTCCAGCGCCTTTACGATCGTTGCGTCGGTGTAGCGAGAAGGTCCGCTGGTGAAATGCTGTTCGGGGATGTACCGCTCGACATCGAGCGGGTCGCCCTCTCTGAGTGTCGGGATGCTCTTGCTCTTCTCCCGGGAAGCGAGCAGCTTGAGCACCTTCTGATACCCCTTGTACGTGACGCGGGTCATGGTCGCCCGGAAGATGCCTTCGCCCGCCTCGATCTCGACCGAAGTCGTGAGCGTCCGGGCACTGTTCATCTGCGAGGAGACGAATCGTTCCCAGATGATGCCGTAGAGCTTCTGCTGGTCCCTGGTCAGGGACTCCTTGACCGACTCCGGGGTGTACGTCACCATGGTCGGCCGGATCGCTTCGTGTGCATCCTGGGCTCCCCGGGAGGCGCTGTAGAGAATCGGCTCTTCCGGCAGCTCTGCGGGGTGCTCCTTCGCCAGCCATTCCCGCACCTCGTCGAGTGCGGTCCGGGAGATCCTCGTCGAATCGGTTCGCATGTAGGTTATCAGACCGATCCGGTTCTTCCCGATGTTGATGCCTTCGTACAGCTGCTGGGCGATCTGCATCGTCTTCCGCGAAGTGAATCCGAGCCGGTTCGCCGCCGTCTGCTGCAGCTGACTCGTGGTGAAGGGAGCCCGCGGCCGGAGCGTCTTCTCGGTCTGCTTCACGGTCCGGACCGTTACGGGCGCTCCCTCGAACATCCTCATCAGGTCCCGGACTTCCTTTTCGTTCCGGATCTCCGGCTTTTCTCCCCGCACGCTGACCAGCTGCGCGAGGAACGTGGACTTCCCCTTGTGCAGCTCGATGTCCAGTGTCCAGTACTCTTCCGGGATGAAGGACTCGACCTCCTTCTCCCGCTCGCAGATCAGCCGGAGCGCGACCGATTGAACGCGGCCGGCCGACAGACCGTTCTTGACCTTCTTCCAGAGAACCGGAGAAAGCGAGTAACCGACCAGCCGGTCGAGCACTCTTCGTGCTTTCTGCGCGTTCACCTTGCTCTCGTCGATCGTGCCCGGGTGCCGGACGGCGTCCCGGATGGCCGTGGGAGTGATCTCGTTGAAAACGATTCTCCCGATCGGGACATCGGGATTCTTCCGCTGGATCGCGTTCCGCAGATGATAGGAGATGGCTTCCCCTTCCCGGTCGTTATCCGATGCAAGGAGCACCCGGTCGGCCTTGTTGGCTTTCCCGATCAACTCCTTGAGGATCTTTGCCTTCCCCCGGACGGTGATGTATTCGGGGCTGAAGTCGTTGTCGACGTCTATCGCGACCCGGGACTTGGGCAGGTCGATGAGGTGTCCCATGGAGGCTGCGACCGAATAGCCTTTTCCGAGATATCGTTCTATCGTCGAGGCCTTTGCGGGCGATTCGACGATCAGCAGTGTTTTTTTGTGGTTATTCTGTTCCGCCATATCAGTTACTCCTGAATGACTCTCCTTTGTAGTGTATCAGGTTTCCCGAGAGCTCCGATTCGAGGAGCCTTGCAAGAGTCGAACCCGTATTCCGCTCGGAATTCCCTTCTTCATCCGGCAATGCCTCGGAGTGAGACACGCTCCTGCCTGCCGGACGGTAGCCCCAGGCGCGAAGGATATCGTCCGCCCCGGAAATCTCCGGAGCTCCCATCTCGCTGAGGCGCAGGGTGCCTGCCCCTGCCGTTCCGCTCAATCCTTCCTTATGTACAAAAATATCTCTGCCCTGTTCAAGAGCAAAATCCGCGGTATGAAGCGCGCCGGAACGTTCGGGAGCCTGAACGATGACCGCTCCCCGGGCGATTCCGCTTATGATGCGGTTCCGGGCGGGGAAACGGAACTTCGCCGCTTCGGTCCCCGGCGGATACTCGCTCAGGATCCCTCCGCCCGCCTCGAGAATCCGCATGCCGAGCCGGAGATGCTGTCTCGGATAGACCGCATCGATGCCGCTCCCCAGCACGGCCGCGGTGTACCCGCTCCCCGCAAGAGCGCCCTTGTGCGCCGAGCCGTCGATGCCCAGGGCCAGACCGGAGATGACCGGCAGGCCGAGCCGTCCCAGCTCGACTCCGAGACGGAACGCCGCCCGGTCTCCGGTCCGGTCCGGATTCCGCGTTCCGACCACCGATACCGCCGGAACATCCTGCCCGGGCAGTGACCCGCGGAAGAACAGCAGGAACGGCGGGTCCCAGATCTCCCGCAGCAGCGGCGGGTAGCCGCGCTCCCAGAGTCCTACGGTGCCGATGCCCCTGCGATCGAGGATCTGCAGGTCCTTCTCGGCCTGCCGCAGCAGGGACTCCGGTTCGAAGCGGAAGTCCGGAAGACGCCGGCGGAGAATCTCTTCGATCTGCGGGATTCCCAGGGACCGGAACCGCTCGGCGCCGTCGACGGTTTCGCCCAGCAGGATCCGGTCCCGGGGCCGCATCCGCGGCATCCGGCCGATCGCCAGCTGCAGCAGAAGGTCCGGGTTCACTGCCCGTCTCCCAGAAGCCGCTCCCGGTTGCGCATCGCCTGTTCCCGATACCCCGTCACGGACGCATCCCGGATGATCCGGTCGTAGAGATCGAGCGCTGCGGGGGTATTCCCGAGTGCCGCTTCGGTCCGTGCCAGCAGAAACAGCGCCTCCGTCCGCTTCGGCTGGCGCTCGACGAGCGGAACGAGCAGCTGACGGGCTTCCCGGGGACGATCGAGCTCGAACGCGTAGAGAACCGCAAGGGCATACTGCGCGTCCGGGTAGTCCGCATCGTAGCGGATCGCCAGACGATAGAGCCGCTCCGCCTCGCCGAGGAGGACCGACCCCTTCTCCGGATCGGGAGAAGCAGTGCCCAGCCGCGCCGCGGAGAGACCCGCATGATAATGCAGGACCGGATTCTCCGGATAGACGGCGAGGGCGTTCAGAAACGAATCGTATGCCATAGCGTACATATCTTTCTCGAGATAGGCAATACCCAGGAGTTTCCAGTAGCTGCCCAGCTTCTCGGCGGCCTCCACCTTGCTCTCCACGATCTTCCGGTAGTGATCGACTTCTTTCCTGAGCCGTTCGATATTGCGTTCGGATGTCGGCTGGCCACGATAGCTCTCCTGTTCGAACGGAAGAAGGCGCAGGACCGCCGGATCCTCCTTCCGATCGCAGCCGGAGAGGCTCAGCGCGACCGCGAGCAGCACGAGGATCGGGAGAACCGTTTGCCCCTTCCCGTACCGACACATGTTTTTTCGCTCCCGCTTCGATTCCGCCGTCATTCCCTGCTATCCCCGGGGATGATAGGCGCCGTGACCGCGCCGCAGATCATCCTTGTGGATGTGCGTGTAAATCTGCGTCGTACTGATGTCGACATGCCCGAGGAGTTCCTGTACCGCCCGCAGATCCGCCCCGCCCCGCAGCAGATGGGTGGCGAACGAGTGACGGAGCGTATGGACTTTCGCGTCGAGTCCCGCAGCCGCGGAGATCTCCTTGAACCGTTTCCAGATTCCCTTCCGGGAAATCCCCGTGCCCAGGTGGTTCAGGAATACGTGTTCGTCCCGCCGTCCATGCCTGACCAGGTGAGGGCGGCCTCCATCCAGGTACACCCGAAGCCAGCGCTTCGCCTCGCCGCCCATGGGCACCAGGCGCTCCCGGCTGCCCTTGCCGAGAATCCTGATCAGGTCCTCCGCGAAGAACACCTGCCCGGCACTCAGCGAGGCCGCCTCGGAGATCCGCAGACCGCAGGAGTAGATCAGCTCGAACAGCGCCCGGTCCCGGAGGCCCAGCGGAGTCGCCGTATCGATGCAGCCGAGGAAGGCATCCACTTCCTCCGGCGAGAGTACCGACGGGATCCTGCGGGGGATCTTCGGCATGTCCACCAGGAGAGCCGGATTGTCCTGCCGGACCCCTTCCATCATCAGGAACTGGAAGAACGAGCGCAGGGAGCTGAGCATCTTGGAGATGGTCCGCTGATCGATCTTCTCCATCTGCCGCTTGAGCAGGTAGCGGATGATCGCCTGGGAATCCGCGTTCTCGACCGAGAGCCCTTCCTCCTCCAGAGAGACCACGCACTCGCGGCACTCGTGGAGATAGGTCTCCACGCTCAGGTCCGCAAGCCGGGCCTGGGCCCGGAGATAGTCCTCGTAGCGGCTCAGGATGCGCCGGGATGACATCATCAGTTTTCGCTCTTGCTCCCGGAGATCCGCTTGTCCCGCAGCACCGTGGGAATGTAGATGTCGGCCTCCTTGATCTGGCTGCCGGAGTAGGGATCCTGCGGCCCCTTCCGGGAGATGCCGTTGTTCAGATCCATCCACTCCTTGTAGGGCATGTACTCGTCCTTTCCCTTCGCCTCGACCGGCTCTTCCTCGGCCTGGGTGTGATCGGACTCGAACCCGGTCGCGATGACGATGACCCGGCATTCGTCATCGAAGGTTTCGTCCACCGCGCTCCCCGCGATGACGAGCGCTTCGCGGTCGGCGTTCGCGGTAATGATCCGCAGGACCTCTTCGTATTCGGTCAGCGAGAAGTCGTTCCCGCCGGTCACGTTCACCAGGATTCCCTTCGCCCCTTCGATCCGGGCGTCCTCGAGCAGCGGATTGTTGATCGCGTTCGTCGCCGCGTCGACCGCCCGGTTGTCTCCCCGGCCGATGCCGATACCCATCAGCGCGTCTCCCTGCCCCTTCATGATGGTGCGGACATCGGCGAAGTCGATGTTGATGTCGCCGGCCTTGGTGATCAGGTCGGAAATGCCCTGCACGCCCTGGCGGAGCACATCGTCGGCCATCAGGAACGCCTGGCTGATCGGAGTCTGCCGCTCCACGATCTTCAGGAGATGCTGGTTCGGAATGGTGAGAAGCGTGTCGACCGCGCTCGCGCAGCTTCGCGATGCCCTTCGTCGGCGAGCTCCATCTTGCGCGGACCTTCGAACTGGAACGGCTTCGTGACGACGGCGACGGTCAGGATGTTCATCTCCCGCGCGATGGACGCGATGACCGGGGCGGCTCCCGTACCCGTTCCCCCCGCCCATCCCGGCGGTGATGAACACCATGTCCGCGCCGCGGATCACGTCCTGGAGCATCTCCTTGTCCTCCATGCGCCGCCTTCTCCCCCACCTCCGGAACACCGCCCGGCCCCGAGTCCCCCGGTGAGCTTGCGTTCCGAGGGGGATCCGGTTGTCCGAGCCTTCGAAAGCTGCAAGCGCCTGCAGATCGGTATTGACAGCGTAGAACTGCACGTTCTGCAGCCCTGAGGCGATCATCCGGTTCACGGCATTGCTGCCCCCGCCGCCGACACCGATCGACCTTGATCACTGTCGGATTGGACGTGTTGTCGTCAATAATCTCGATATTCATGCCCCCTCCCCCTTGACACGTCCTACCTGCCCGAAAAGGCATTCTTCGACGTTTCCATTCCGGCAGCATTCGTTCAATGAAAGTCTTGATCCACTTTCTGAGCTTTCGATCATCCCGACGATGCCCGTCATTCGATCGGGCTCTATCCGCCACGCCTACCGTTCCGCCCCGTACAGGACCAGGCCGACCGCGGTCGCGAATCCGGGACTCCGGTACTCGTCTGCCAGTCCGCCGAGCCGGGCCGGATACCCGATCCTGGTGGGCAGACCGAACACATCCGTGGAGCAGTTCGGCGACGCCCGGAAGCAGCGCGCCGCCCCCGGTGAGCACGATGCCGCCGCCCAGATGGCGCAGGAAACCCTTCCTGTCGACCTGTTCGCGTACCATGCCGAAGATCTCCGCCATCCTCGGCTGGATGATCCTGCAGATTCCCGCCGGGGAATCGCCAGCGGCGGACTCCGCCCACTCCCGGGATGATGACCTCTTCGTCATCGTCCGACAAGCGGAAGATAGCAGCAGCCGGCTTCGCGCTTGATCCGTTCCGCCGACTCGATCGGCGTCTTGAGCAGGATAGACGAGATCGCTGGTCACCTGCGCTGCCCCGATGGGGATAACGTTGGTATAATAGGGAGCACCTTCGAGATGCACCAGGATATCCGTCGTCCCTCCGCCGAGATCGATCAGGAGCACGCCGAGTTCCTTCTCGTCGCTTCGAGAGAACCGCCTTGGCGGCGGCCAGAGACTCGAGGACGATGTCGTTCACCTTGAACCCGGCCCGGTTCACGCAGCTTATCAGGTTCTGGGCGGAGGTCACCGATCCGGTGATGATGTGGACTTCGGCTTCGAGCCTCACGCCGATCATGTCGAGCGGATTCCGGATTCCGCCCTGGTCGTCGACGATGAACTCCTGGGGGATCACGTGAAGCACCTCCCGGTCCATGGGGATCACGATCGCTTTCGCCGCATCGATGACCCGGTCGATGTCCTCCTTGGCGATTTCCCGTCCTCTTCCCGAAACCGCCACCACGCCCCGCGAGTTGATCCCCTCGATATGTCCTCCGGCGATCCCGGTGATATACGCCGCGCACGAGTCCCGGCCCGACATCATTTCCGCAGCCTCGACCGCCTGGCGCACCGATTTCAGGGTCGCTTCGATATTTATCACAACTCCCCGTCGCAGCCCTTCGGACGGACTGGTTCCGACGCCGGAAATTTCGAGTTGGCCGTGTTCATTGTACTCCCCGATCACGGCACAGATCTTGTCGTTCCGATATCGAGACCAACAAGTATATTCTCAGGGGCAAGCGCTCATTCCTCCCTGATTCTGTACACAACTTCTCCGGTCCTGAAATCGATCTCGTCCATCCGGCTCGAAAAGCCTTCCTTGTCGATAACATCAAGCACCATCATGATATACTTACAGAGCCTTTCGTCAATTTCCGCCCCGATCCGCACCGGGACCCGGTGATCCACCGGGTAGAGCAGTACGTCGTAGCTGTATTCCCCGTTCCGGACGATCCGGTACTCGGAGATCAGGCGGAACAGGTTCGGCGACACGGTCTGTAGATGCTCCAGGTCCGTCAGGAACGGAGGTGAGGGTCTCCGGAAGCCGCATCCCGGGCTGCGCCGTCTCGAAGCGGATCCCCGAGATGACCGGCAGATCGAGCCGATCCACCTCGTCTCCCATCTGGAATATCACTCCCTCCCGGTCTATCGCCAGCGGAACCGTCCGGCCCGTCGATTCGGCGAACGATATGGCGAGCGGCTTCCTCTCGTACAGGACGATGCGGACGGTATCGGGAAACACCTTCTCGATCACCGCTTTCCGGACCCGGGGAAACGTCTCGAGGTTCCGGCGGACCGTCTCCGGATCCAGCGCGAAATAATACTCCTTGCTCCGAAGTCCCGCCAGCCGGAGGATCTCCTCGTCGGAGAGCGCGAGCTCGCTTTCCACCATGACCTTCCGGATCACCAGGTTCGGCGCCACCAGGAGATGGAACACGAGCTCTCCGAGGATGATCACCGTGAGAAGGATGATCAGACTGACGAGCATCCGGTTCGCGTCGAGCTTCGGCCCGCGATAGACCCGCTGAGAATAGAGAACACCGTCAGCCATATCGTTCCTCGGTTGGTTCGAGAGCATTGCGTGATACGTTCAGGATGAAACCTGCCATGATGAGTGAAACGAACATCGAGGAGCCGCCCGACGAGAAGAACGGAAGGGTGATTCCCGTCGCCGGCACCATCCCGCTCACGACCCCCATGTTCATCAGGGCCTGCAGGAAAATGGTCAGGGCGAAGCCGATGACCAGGTAGGAGGCGAAGCGGTCCTCGCAGCGTCCGGCGATGCGGAAGGACCGGAGGAGAAACACGGTGAAGAGCAGAAGAACCAGGAGGATTCCCAGCATCCCCGCCTCCTCGCCGAGCACTGCGAACACGAAGTCGGAATGCGCCTCGGGCAGGCCCCCCAGCTTCTTGATTCCCCTGCCGAGCCCCACGCCCCAGAATCCGCCCCGGACCAGCGCGCTCCGGGAGGCGATCACCTGATACGCCGCTCCCGCGGGATCGCTCGCCGGGTCCAGAAACGCGATGAGCCGCATGACGCGGTGTTCCCGGGTGAAGAGCAGGATCAGCGACAGGGGCCCGCCGACCAGTCCCATGGAGAGGAAGTAGCGGAAACGGATCCCCGCGGCGAAGAACATCAGGAAGCTGATCATCAGGATGAAGAACGCGGTGGAGAAATCGTTCTGGAGATAGACCAGTGAAGTGAATCCCGCCACGACGATGAGCAGGGGCAGCAGCGAGTTCACGGGGTCGTCCAGCCGATCCTCCTTCCGGGCCAGCATCGAGGCGAGATAGATCACCAGGGAGAGCTTGATCAGTTCCGAGGGCTGGAACGAATAGCCGAAGAGGGTGATCCAGCGCCGCGCCCCGAGCGCCTGGGTGCCGATGACCGGGAAGAAGGTGAGCAGCGTCAGCAGCAGCGTTCCCAGGAGCAGCAGCGGAATCATCCGGCGCAGAAAGGAGAGCGAGAGGTGATAGGCGATGAACGCCCCGACCGCGCCCAGCGCGATCCAGACGATCTGCCGCCGCAGGAAGTAGCGCGGATCACCGAAGATCCGCTCGGCGAAATGATAGGAGGCGGAATACAGGACCGATATACCTACTCCCACCAGCAGGATGAAAACGAGCAGCAGCAGCGCGTCTCCGGAGTTTCGATCCACTTTTTCCACCGCGAAACCGTTTCCCGTCATCGTGTCGACCGCACTCCCTTTACTGCAGCTTGAGCGTCGAAAGGCTCAGAATCGCGAACAGACCGCCCAGAATCCAGAACCGGATCACCACTTTCGTTTCGGCCCATCCCTTCAGCTCGAAGTGATGATGCAGCGGTGCCATGAGGAACACCCGTTTCTTCCGTGTCTTGTACGAGACCACCTGGATGATGACCGAGGCCGCCTCCAGCACGAACACCCCGCCCACGATCAGGAGCAGGATCTCCTTCTTGATCAGCAGGGCGATCACCCCGATCAGGCCGCCCAGGGCGAGGCTCCCGGTGTCTCCCATCATCACTTCCGCCGGATGGGCGTTGAACCAGAGAAAGCCGACACAGGCTCCCACGACGGCGAAACAGAGCACCGCGAGCTCCCCGCTCCCCGGCAGATACGGAATCTGCAGGTAGGAGGCATAGTCCATCCGGCCCGTGAGGTAGGAAAGAAACGCGAAGGCGAGTCCGACCATCAGCACCAGGCCGGTCGCCAGACCGTCCAGTCCGTCCGTCAGGTTCACCGCGTTGGAAAACCCCACCAGCAGGATGACGGCGAACGGCACGTAGAGCAGGGAAAGATCCAGGACCGGCGCCTTGAAGAACGGAATATAGAGCAGCGTGGTATATTCGCTTCCCTGGCCGTAGAGGAGCGCCAGGATCACCAGCGAGACCACGATCTGCCCGATAAACTTCACTCCGGCCCGCAATCCCTGCGAATTCTTCCGGATTATCTTGAGATAATCGTCGAGGAATCCGATCCCGCCGAAACCGAGCACCGCGACCACGGAGATCCAGGTGAAAGCGCTCGACAGATCCTGCCAGAGCAGCACCGAAATCACGATGGAAATGATCATGAGCACCCCGCCCATGGTCGGTGTCCCGGATTTGGCCAGGTGCGTCTGCGGACCGTCGCGCCGGATCTCCTGTCCCGCCTTCAGCGTCCGGAGCTTCTCGATCACCTTCGGCCCGAAGAGAAAGGAAATCAGGAGCGCCGTGACCGCGGCATACGCCGCACGGAACGTGATGTACTGAAAAATATTGAACGGGGTGAAATATTTCACCAGCGGGTACAGGAACTCCGGAAACACATCCCCTCCTCGTTTTGTGTCCTCGACTGCAGCCTTTCGAGCAATCCGTCACGCCGTCTGCGGCAGAAACCGTTCGAGTTCCATACTGCGTGACCCTTTCACCAGCACCAGGTCGCCTTCCCGGAGAAACCGGTCCAGCTCCCGTTTCATATCCGCTAACTCGTTTCCGTACCGGACATGCCCCGCATACCCGGCCTCGACGAGCGCCCGGCCAGTATCCTCCATCTCGGTACCGAAGAGGAACACCGCGGCGGCCCCCGACCCGGCGACCAGCTCGCCGAGCTGCCGGTGCGCCGCGGGCGACTCCTCTCCCAGCTCCTTCATCGAACCGAGCAGAAGCACCTTGCGCCCCTCCCACGGAATATTCCCGAACGCCCGGAGCGCTTCCCGCATCGAGTCGGGATTCGCGTTGTAGCAGTCCCGGATCACCGTGAACGCCCCGCGCAGGATCTCCCCCCTGCCGAACAGCGGCCGTGCCGCCTCCAGCCCCGCCTTCACCGTTGCGCGGTCGATTCCGAGACGCCGTGCGACGGCGGCGGCTGCGAGCGCATTCGAGAGATTGTACCGTCCCCGGAACGGAAGCCGGATCCGCAGGCCCTCCCAGTGGACGGCGGTGCCGTCCAGCCCCAGATCTTCGGCTCCCTCGAAGCCCGCGCTGTGCCCGGGCCCGAACGGAATCACTTCTCCCTTCACGCCCTCCGCGAGAAACGTGAAATACGGGTCGTCACCGGGAAGGAACGCGGTCCCGCTGCCGTCGAACCGGGAGAAAATGTCCCGTTTCTCCCGGGCGATCGCATCCCGGGACCCGAGCCGCCCGACATGAGCGGTTCCGATTCCGGTGACGACGGCGAACTGCGGCCGCAGGATGTCCGCCAGGGAAGCCATCTCCCCGGCATGATCCATCGCCATCTCGAAGACGCCGAACCGGTGCAGGTCCCGGATTTCCAGAACCGAGAGCGGAAGCCCGGTTTCGGAATTCAGGTTGCCCCGGTTGGTGACCGTCGGTCCGGCCAGGGAGAGAATCGATCCGAGCATCTCCTTGGTGGTCGTTTTCCCGTTGCTCCCGGTCACGCCGATCCGGATCAGGCCGGGATGCCGCTCCACGTGCGCCCTGGCGAGCCGGTGCAGGGCAGAGAGCGGATCGTCCACCAGCACGATCGGTGCCTCGGAGGCCGTCACGGCCGCCCTGCCCTCTCCGCCGGCCGCCCACACTTCCGAGGCGAGGCTCACCGCACTCCCGGCTCTCAGCGCCTCGACGATGAACCGGTGCCCGTCGGTCCGCTCGCCGACCAGCGGCACGAAGAGGCTGCCGGGTCCGGCCTGCCGCGAGTCGATGCTCACCGACTCCACCCGGATATTCTCCGCACCCGCCCGGGATCCCGCTCCGGACCCGTTTCCCGTTCCGGAGCGCCGGCCCGCACTCCCGCCGCCGGCGTGCCGCCCTCCGGTAATAGACAGAATATCTTCCAGGCTGAAAAGAGAGAGCGGGGAGCTACTCACTCCGGCCTCCCCGCGCGTCGGACAGCACGATGTGCAGGGTCGGCCCTTCGCTTCCCGCGGACAGACCCAGTTCCTTCTGCGCCAGCTCGGTAATCCGAGCCGGAGAGCTGAGCACGGCGATTCCCGAAATCACCCGCTTGTTCTTTTCGACCCATTCGCGCTGTTCCTGCTGCAGCAGCGTCACTTCACGGCGGAGCCGCTCGTGCCGCTGTACCTGCCACACGTTCAGCAGAAGAAAGACCGGAAGGGTTACGGCGCAGAAAAACAGGAAAGGATGCTTCATGCCGCCGCCTCCTCACTCACCTTTCGAGCCGTCCGGAGCTTCGCGCTCCGCGAAGCGGGATTTCTCCGGCTCTCCTCCTCCGACGGCTGCACGGGCTTCCGGTTGAGCGGCTCGAGAATGTGCCGTCCTTCGCAGGTGCAGATCGGAGCCTCCGGAGGACAGATGCAGTCTCTATTCATATCACGGAAAAACCGTTTCACCATCCGGTCCTCCAGGGAGTGAAACGATATGACGCCGATCTTTCCGCCCACCCGGAGCCGCCGCACCGCACGCTCCAGCACGGCGGGAAGCCGGTCCAGCTCGCGATTCGCCGCGATCCGCAGGGCCTGGAACGTCCTGGTCGCCGCGTGAATCCGGCCCCGCCGGTATTCCGCCGGGACCGCCTTCTCGATGATCCCCGCAAGCCCGGATGCGCTCCGGATCGGCGCGGTCTTCCGCTCCTCGACGATCCTCCGCGCGATGCGCCGCGAATAGCGCTCCTCGCCGTACCGGAAAATCAGGTCCGCGAGCTCCCCCTCCGCCAGACCGTTCACCAGATCCGCAGCCGACGGCCCGGCTTCTTCGGAAAGCCGCATATCCAGAGGTTCGTCCTCCCGGAAACTGAAACCTCTGCCCGATCCCTGGTAATGGTACATCGAAATCCCGAGATCCAGAAGCACCAGATCGGGTCGATCGAGCTCGACGGGATAGTCGGTGAAGAACTCATCGAACCAGGCACGGTACGGCGAAAACCGGGCGCCGAAGGGAGCGAGCCGACGGGACGCCCGATCCAGCAGGACCGGATCCGCATCCACTCCCGCCACCCGGATCGCCGGAAAGCGCGTCAGGAACAGCTCGCTGTGCCCGCCCTCTCCGAGGGTAGCATCCACCAGGAGCACACCCTCGCCTTCCGGGGCTTCCGGAGCGAGCAGCGAGAGTGTTTCTTCCGGCAGCACGGGCACATGCACGATATCCATGGCTCCTCGTCGAGTTCCGGGCTCGTCCCGGGGGAATCAGACGCAATCAGAACGTGATGATTCCGCCCATTTCCGCAGCCGCAGCCTTGAACTCCTCCTCCGTACGTTCGAGATAGGTCCGGTATTCCGTTTCGTCCCAGACCTCAAGATATCTCTTGATCCCCAGGATCACGCACTCCTTCTGCAGTGCCGCGTACTCCCGGAGTGTCGGCGGGATATTGATTCTCCCCGCCTTGTCGATTTCCACTTCCTGAGCCGGGGCGATGATCCGGCGCTGCAGCAGGCTCGCCTTCGGATGGAACGGGGAGGTCGCTCCCATGAGCTTGTCCGAAAGCGACTGCCACTCATCGGGGGTGAAAAGCCAGAGACAGCGGTCGACTCCCTGGGTGAGGACGAGAACATTACCCGGGATTTCCGTCCTCACCTTGGCCGGAACCAGGATTCTCCCCTTTTCATCCAGAGAATTCCGAAATTCCCCAGTAATCACCCTATGCCTTCCACTTTCCTCTAATTCCTCCCACTTTTTCCCACAGCTTTATACTAATCCTTCCCGTTCTCTTGTCAACATAGAATTTTGACATAAATTCCGCTTTATACTTTTTATTCTCCTGTTTCTACATATCCGTTTAGTAGAAAGCGGTTACCCGCGAACGCGACGATGTAGTACACTATGCATAAGGAGAATATGGTGTCGCTGTACCGAGTTCACTTTACCTGGAAGCAGAAGGAGATGCAGCTGTCCGCCCGGAGCCTGGATCTCACCCATCCCTACTTCGTATCGATCAAGGATCTGGTATTCCGTGAGGAACGGAAACTGATCATCGATCCGGCGGAAGATGACGTGCGGAAGGCATTCGGGTCCTCCTATCATATCATGATCCCGTTTCAGACGGTCGCCCTCATCGAGGAGATCAGGGAGGAGGATGTTCAGCCGGTCCGGGCGTTTTCCCTGGTCCACGAATCGGATGCGGAGGAAGAGAATACCCCGGAAAGGCAGACGGAAGAGGAGAGCGACGCCGGGCAGGACGGACCGAACGGTCAGGGTTCGGGCAACGGAACGTGAAGCGGCTGCGGGCACCTGAAGCGGCGGAATCGCCCCGCCGCTTCCCCTGCGGGATCCGCTATTCCGTCATCTTCTTGAAGATGCGGTAGTTGAGGTCGGGAAACAGGTTGTGCTTCCGCTCGAGCCGCGTGAGCCATTCGGTATTCACGGTATTCCGGCAGAGCGCGTCGTAGATCACCGTGAAGTTCCGGATGTGCTCCTTCACCCGCCTGACCGCATACGGTACGGTGGTACCGGTTTTGATGATGAAGGGCCAGTCGGATGACTGACTCAGGAGAACCTCCCGGGCGGCCTGGTTCAATGCCCGCTCCTTGAGTCCCCGTTCATCCGGGAACCGGCGGGTCAGTTCCTGCATCCGCTCGATCGCCTTGTGCGTGTGCCGGTAGATCCAGTCGTTGCTCCCGTCCAGCCAGACCTCCGCGTATCCCTTGTTGCCCCAGCTCGAGAAAGAGGGTCGCGTGACCTGATTCTCCGGGTAGAGCTTGAGGTAGTCGGACGGGGTAACCATTTCCAGATCTTCCGGATTCCGGGCGAGCGAACGGATCAGGGTCTCGATCCAGTGCGGCCCCTCGAACCACCAGTGGCCGAACAGTTCGGCATCGTAGGGTGAAACGATGAGGGGCGGACGGTCCATGAGCGGCGAGAGCCGGTCGGCCTGTTTCAGCCGGTTGTAGATGAAATTCTCCGCGTGCTCTTCGGCCTTCCGGAGAGCCGCCTCCGGTACATAGGGAATCTTCTGCTCGGTCTTCCCCGTGATCGCGTAGTACTTGAAGCCCGTATTGACGCGGGTCTTTCCCTGGTGGACGTACGGCGCGATGTAGTCCAGGGGCAGGTCGAACCCGATGTCGCGATAGAAGTCCCGGTACGAGAAGTCGCCGGGATACCCTTCTTCCGAAGACCAGACCGCGTTCGCGGAGGCGAGATCGCGGCCGAACACGGCGACGCCGTTGGGACACTGGATCGGCGCGTAGACACCCCGCTGCGGCTTCTCGTCGGCGAACAGGATGCCGTGAGCTGCGGAAAAGAAGTACTGAATCCCGTTGTCCGCAAGAACTTCCTCCAGTCCGGGGAAGTAGCCGAACTCGGGAACCCAGAATCCTCTCGGCGCCTTGCCGAAGCGCTTCGTGTGGACGTCCAGCGCCGTCTGGATCTGGGCGCTCACGGTTTCGGGGTAACACTGATACAGCGGAAGGAAACTGTGAGTGGCGGCGCTGGTGATCAGCTCGATTCGCCCCTTCTTGCAGAAATAGTCGAAACCGCGGAGCAGATCCCGCTGCCACGTTTCGGTGAAGTCCTGGAAGTTGGCTCGATACAGCTCGTGATACATCCGGGCCAGCGGCCGGAACAGGGGATCCCCCGAGATCCGCTGCTCCTCCTTCCCGGCAAGCTCGAGCATCATCTCGAGATGGCGGACATACCGGTTCTGCAGGAGCTCGTCCTGGAGCATGGCCGCGAGCGTCGGGGAAATCGACATGGTGACCCGGAACGGAACCCGGTCTTCATCGAGTCGGGAGAAGAGCCGGAGCAGAGGCAGATAGGTCTCGGAGATGGCTTCGAACAGCCAGTTCTCCTCGAGGAAATGATCGTACTCCGGATGGCGCACGAATGGGAGATGCGCGTGCAGAACGAGAGACAGATAACCTTTCGGCATGAGTACTCTTCCTCGCTTCTCTATCGCATGTACTGAGCGTCGAGCGGGGATATCACCCGCTGGGGTACGGCCCTCTGGAAGGAGGATACGCCGATCTTCTCGAGGCCGGAGAGCGCGATGATCATATCCGCTGCGTCGAGAACCTGATCCGCGTCATCCCCGTCGCCGGTACCGGCGACGGCCCCGCGGGGAACACGGATCATCCGGGAGCGGGCCAGGAGCCTCGAGCCATCCTTCAGGCGGCAGCACAGGTCGATACCGTAGCTCGTCTCCTGGTTCGGCAGGTTGATATACCAGCAGGTGTCCGAAGGCTGAATCGGAATGTCGAACTGATCTATCGTCCTGGGAGCGGCATCCTCCCCGGTTTCCAGTTCCCGGACCCGGAGGAACAGCTCCTCCAGCTGCTGCTCCTGCCGGAGCTGCTTGATCTCCTGTTCCTTGAACTCCCAGTAGGCGAAGGCCCACGAGGGATCCCGGAGCAGCAGGACTATCCGGGTCTCGTTGTAGAGTAACGGCAGGGTGATGTTCTCGGTCTCGTCACCGGAATCTTCATCATCCCGGGTAATGAGGTACTTCTTTTCCTCGATCCTGATCGGATTATTGTTATCGGATTCCCGCTCTTCGCGATCTTCTTCCAGGGCATCGAAGACAAGCTCGACGATCATCTCGCGACCGTCTTCCCTGCTCACGTCGAGTCCCGCCCGTTCGGCTATCTCAAGAAGTGCATCCATGGACAGGGTCTCGAGCTTTTCCCGGGTCATGTCACCTCCACCGCCTCAGTCAGCGTCCTCATCCTAGATAAATGGTAAAAACATGTCAAGACCTAACCAATTCTTTACAAAAGAAGGAAAAATCCGCACAATGGGGCCGTGAAAAACTATCTCGTCATCCATGGGCATTTCTACCAGCCCCCCCGGGAAGATCCCTGGGTCGGCTGGACTCCCTACCAGAAGTCGGCTGAACCGTTCCATGACTGGAACGAGCGGATAACCCACGAGTGTTACGAACCCAACTCCTGCTCGCGGATCATAAACGAGCGCGGCACGATCGTGGACATCCGGAACAACTACCTCCGGCTGTCCTTCAATTTCGGCCCCACGCTCCTCTGGTGGCTCCGCCGGCACGCTCCGCATGTCTACCGGTCCGTCATCGAGGCGGACCGTCAGAGCATCGAGCTGAACAACGGCCACGGGAACGCGATCGCCCAGGCCTACAATCATACCATTCTCCCCCTGGCGCCCCTCGATCACATCCGCACCCAGATCCACTGGGGCATCGAGGATTTCCGGTTTCACTTCGGCAGGGAACCCGAAGGACTGTGGCTGCCCGAAGCGGCGGTGAACGATCGGGTCATCGACGAGCTCATCCGGCGGAAGATCCGCTTCATCGTCCTGAGCCCCTGGCAGGCGGAGGCCGTCTGCCGGATCGGCGGCTCCACCTGGCACGGGCTCGAGGGACAACCCATACCTTCCAACCGTGCATACCGGATCGATCGCCCCGACGGATGGATTGCGGTGTTCTTCTCCAATCCCCAACTCTCCCAGGGCATATCGTTCGAGCATTATCTGCGCGATGCCCGGTTTCTCTACGAACGCATATCCGCCTTCCGCGACAGGAACCGGGAGAGCAATCTGATCTGCAGCGCGACCGACGGGGAGATATTCGGGCATCATGAGCGAAACGGCGACATGTGTTTCGCCGCCCTGACCGCCATGCCGGAAGTGCAGGATCAGTTCATCATCACCAACTTCGCCAATTACCTGGAGCAGTATCCGCCCCATGAACTGGTCCGGCTGAAGAAGGGAGACCAGGAACTGGGAACCTCCTGGAGCTGCTCACACGGGGTCTCCCGATGGCTCCGGGACTGCGGCTGCAGTACCGGAGGCCGGGAAGGATGGAACCAGCAGTGGCGGGTGCCCGTTCGCGAAGGATACAACCGTCTGGCCGAGAGCATCATGCAGATCTATCTCCGAGAGGCCGGACGGATCTCCACCCTCGATCCGCTGGAGCTCAGGAATCAGTACTTCAGCGTATTGTGCGGAACCGAGAGCAGGGAGGATTTCGCCCGGAGAGTTCTCCGGCAGGACGGCCCGGAGCAGCGCGGGCACCTGTTCCGCCTTCTCGAAGCCCAGCGGTGTTCGCTGTTCATGTTCACGTCGTGCGGCTGGTTCTTCGCCGAGCTGTCCGGCCTCGAGCCGGTTCAGAACATGAAATATGCGCTCCGGGCGATTCAGCTGACCGGATCCTTATCCCCCCGGGACCTTCTCGCCCCGCTCCTGCTCTCCCTCGAGCAGGCGAAGAGCAATCTTCCGGAACAGGGCACCGGGCGGACGATCATGGAGCGGGAGGTGATTCCCGCCGTCAAGGAGATGCAGTACCCGGCGGCGGTCTTCATCCTCCGGGCGATCCTCGGCCGGGAAAACGAGGAGCCGTCCTTCGGTTTCTTCCGCCTGCTCGAGGTAGACCTGGAGCCGCAGGAACGGATCGGCCGGGACCCGGTGCACAAGGGAAGCGTTTCGATTTTCGACACCTGCCTTCTCACCCGCACCACCTTCTCGTTCCGCCTGGTGGAAGATCCGAGAGGAGAAGGGATTTCCTTCTTCATCCGGAAGCAGGATGAAGTCGAAGAACAGCAGATGGATTTCAAGCGGCTCCCGGTGGAGATCCGGAGGCACATCGCCTCGCTTCTCTCCCGCTCGGTCGAGAAACGCTGCATGACCGGAAACCGGGATCTGTTCCGGGACGTACGGAAGGCCGTCGTTTATTCGCGGGACCTCGATGTTTCCCCTTCCCGGGTGGTCACCGGGACCGCCGAGCTCGCGATCGACTGTTTTCTTTCGCAGCTTTTCCGCCGGTGCGGATCGTTCCCGTCCTGTCGGGAACTGGAACAGCTGGAAGAGGTCATGACGTTCGCCCACGAGCACGGGCTCGGTTTCAACCGGAATACCCTGAAAACCGCTGCCGGGAAAATGCTGAATACCCAGGCTGGTCTGATTTCGGAACACCTGGAATGCGATCTGGTCCGGGATATCTGCCGCCTGATCGAACTGCTCCGCACCAGCGACGCCGACCCCGATGTGCGCCCGCTCCAGAACGCCGTTTTCGAACTGATCAGGAATCACTCGGACGGATTTTTCCGGGATATCGAGGAAGGACGGGTGTCGGGGCTCAACCGGCTCAAGCGGCTGATCCGGATCGGCGACGTGCTCGGAATCGACACCGAACCGCTGAAGGAGCGGCTGCTCCGCATCTGAACGGCCTCCGGCGGCGCTCGACCTCAGGCAGGTATCGGTCCCGGGCGGAGATCAGCCCCGGACCGCTCCGTCGCCCGGCTTCTCGGCCAGAAACAGCATGACGTCTCCGAAGCCGAAGCGTTTCGCGAGGCGGTCGAGGGGGCCTTTGATCCAGGCGGGAGCCAGCCCGCGTGCGATTCCTCCCCAGGTTTTCACCGCGACGGTCCGGAATCCCACCTCCCCGAGCAGTCGGCCCAGGGAGATAGGATCGAAGAGAAAGAGGTGATCCGCGATCGCACTGCGCCACTTCGGACCGAGCAGCCGCGCCTGCAGTCCCTTCACGTTCGGCGTCACGATGACGGCCTGTCCTCCGGGAGCCAGCACCCGGTAAACCTCCCCGAGGAACGCCCTCGGATCGTTGACATGTTCGATCAGGTGCGAAAAGTGAACGGTCCGAAAGCTCCCCTCCGGGAAGCGCGCTTCTTCAAGCGGGCCGATGTGGATGGGGACGCCGCGGGTGCGGATGCCGTATTCCGCCGACGGGCGGCATATCTCCACCCCCTGCACCTGCCATCCCCGGACGCGCATGTGCTCCAGAAGCATTCCGGTCGCACAGCCGATATCGAGAAAGCGCCGCCCTTCGGCGGGGATCGCTTCCGCGGATCGTTCGAACCGGATGTCCTGAAGTCCGAGAAGCATCAGCTGGAAGAAATTCCGTTCGTTCTCGATCTCGTACCGGAAATATTCCTCGTCATAGCGCTCCCTCAGATCGTCGAACACCGGCTGCGGATCCTGCCGTACCAGCCCGCACGAATCGCAGCGGACGAAGCGGAACCCGCCGCAGTCGAGAAACGGCTCGACTCCGTCGCCGCTGCACAACGGGCAGTGCACCCTGACCGTCCGCTCACTGCCGGGGACCATGGAAAACGTCTTCACGGCTGACCCAGAACGGTTACGGAAAAACTTTTCCGGGACGTATTGCCGGAGAGGTCCGTCGCGGAGATTTCCAGCAGCGCCTCTCCTTCTTCGACCGGAACAGGACCGAGCCGGAGCTGCCGTTCGCCCGAATAGAAGGCCTCGAAGGAACGCTCCCGATCCGGATCGAGAAGCATGACGCCGTCCTGCTCCCGGATGGCGGCAAACTGGACCTGATAGACCTGCTTCCCGTTTACCGAAACCTTCACCTCGTACGGACTCATGGGAGCGGACGCGGCCGGAGGATCCCCCCGGTCCACGATATCCGCGATCAGAACAAGCTCCCGCCCGGCTGTCCGCACGCCCCGCGCCAGCGGCACCGGGGTCCCGGTTCCATCGTCCAGCGCGACCTCTCCGATCACCGGCGCTACCCGGTCGGCGAGCGGCGGAAGCAGAACGAGCGGATTCACGGTCTGCTTCAGCTGCGTATCGTAGACGACCAGCCGGAGCTTCTTCTCCTGCAGCGAACCCGAGTCGCCGACGATTCCCACGACATCGCCCCCCGCGAGAACCGTCCTGATGCGTTCCACGCTTCCCGTCTCCAGGTGAGCGTACAGCGAGCGGAGCCCGCCTTCGTGCTCCATCGCCAGAAAGCTGCCGATTCCGGTCGGAAGCTCACCGGGATGCTCTCCTTCCTCGAAGGAGAAGATCACCTCTCCCCGCTCGATGGGATGCACCGGCAGTCCGCCTCCGCCGATATCGATCCCGTTCCGGAACCGGGTCTGAACGTTCTCCCCGAACGCCCCCGACAGCACCGACTGCGCCACCGGCCAGTCGTACCCCGACAGCGAAGAGACCGCGAAGAGAAGCAGGAACCCTCCGTACACCTTGCGCATGATCAGCTTTCCTCCAGATCGAACCGTACGACCCGGTCATCGACCCCGAGGAAGTAGGCCCCGCTGTCGTTCCGGATGAACACCGATGACCCCGGAAACCGGACCCGGAAATACGGGGTGTCCGGGAAGCTGAGGAGCCGGAATCCCAGCATCCCGGGGTTTTCGCTCGTGAGGACTGCCGCCGTTCCGCTCCGGTCCCCCGCCACTGCGGAAAGCAGCGACCCCTCGTAATCGACGTTCTGCCTTACGAAGGACTCGGTGTCCAGAATCTCGAGCGCTCCCTTTCCTTCCCAGAGCAGATATCCGCCGTCACGGGAGAAATCGATGAAGGAACGCCGCCGGAACTCTCCCGCAAGCGACTCCTGGTACACCGGTTTCCAGTTTTCCTGCCGCCGTTCGAGCAGTACCAGCCGCTGCGGATCGAGGCCCGAGAGAATGCCGATCCGCTCGCCGTCCGGCGACACGGCACAGCCGTACACCGCCTGGATCCGGCTCCCGCCGGGCGCGAAATCGAGGGTGACCCGTCCCTGCCGGTCGAGCAGCAGGAGCCGGCCTTCCAGCAGACCGACCAGCACCGCTTCCCGGGTTACTCGAAGGTCCGTGATGACCGTGGAAAACGATCTCCGCCAGAGCATGCCGCCGCCGGAATCCCACTCGGACAATCCGGACCGGTCGGAGGTCAGCTGAAGCAGGCGGCCGCTCCGGAGCACCGGGTACCCGGCGGCGGGGAACGCATCCAGCAGCCGTCCGCCCGAATCGTGCGTCGCCACGGTCTGCAGGATCCTGGAGAAATTCACGAAACGCCCGGAATCGAGCGCCACGTCGAAGAGCACGGTATCGGCGTATGCGAGTCGTCCGGCCGGATCGAGATAGCCGAAACGATCCCGAAGGCGGAACGGAAACGCGGTCTCCCGGTCCGCGCCCGGGACTGCCGATGCCGACGGTTCTGCAACCTCGGTCTTCCAATGAGGAACGGGAACGAGTTCCCTCCCGAGCCTGGCCGGGAATATGAGGATATACAGAACGGCCAGACCGAGCAGCAGCAGGAACGATCGGTAGGTCGTCTTCCGGATCATCTGGACGGGCTCCTTCCCTTCGTGTTACGCTGTATGGCACAGTATAGTACGATTCTTCTGATTTCTCCAGACGATTCGTGCTTCCCCGGAGGCAACTTCTTAGAGGCAATTTGTTTGAGGTAACGGCAATGGATATCGACAGGAAACGGCTACTTGAATCGGCCCGGAACGCAGCCGAACAGTCCTACTCCCCCTACTCCCGCTTCCGCGTTGGGGCCGCGCTCCTGTGCGAGGACGGTACGGTCATCCAGGGAACGAATATCGAGAACCGGTCCTACGGGCTCACCATCTGTGCGGAGCGAAACGCCCTCGGAACGGCCGTCTCGCAGGGCAGGCGCCGGTTCAGCGCCCTCGCCGTCTCCTGTCCCGATGCGGAGAGTCCCGTCCCGCCCTGCGGAGCCTGCCGGCAGTCGCTGAGCGAATTCCTCCCGCCGGACGTACCGGTCTTTTACGAGGACGGCACCGGACGGCACGAGGCATGTACCATGGGAGATCTGCTTCCCCGGGATTCACTGCACGACCTGAAGGACAGAACCGACCCGCACGGCACCTGAGTCGCAACGGAGAGCCGAAGGACCGGGAAGGTCAGGTTTTCCGCTGAAGCCGGCTGTCCCGGGCCTGTTCCTCGAGCTTCTTCTCGTCCGCATCCATCTTCTGCGTCCAGATCTCTATTTTCTTCTTCACGATTTCCGCTTCCTGATGCTCGCCGAGAAGCAGGTGCAGCCGTTTCAGCGCCGAGAGCAGCCCGATGGCCTGCTTGAAATCGTCGATCCGAAGCGTCGAAAGCTCGTACTTTTCCCGGAACCGGTCGGCAGACTGCTGCAGCAGCCGCTTGGTCAGCTGGAGATGCGCGATCCGTGCCTCATAGCCCCTGATCCGCGGATCCAGACCGGCGATGAACGTCTTCAGGTTTATCATGTTCTTGGAGATAACGGCGTAGCGGGCCTCGAGCTCGACGAAAGACCACTTCCATTTGGTGTTGTCCCCGAACCCGTCGATGACGGAATGAATGGCGAACCCGAGCTTGCGCAGCAGTTCGTACCGGTTCTCGTCCTCGATATCGGCAATTTCCGCCAGGTGCCGCTCGTACTCCGAAAACGGAACGTCCACATGGGGGGTTACGATCTGCTCGAGATAGATAACGCCCTTGTAGCAGCCCTTCCGGGCATCGTTGAGGTAGGCCTCGTTCTTGATGCCCAGGAGAGCGATGGAGAGGTGGTTCAGGAGGAGAAAATACGAGACCATGTTCAGGCAGTCCTCGACCAGCTGCAGCCGCTTGTAGGCGGCACCTCCGGGATCGCGGCGGATCGCCTCCAGAAGGTTCCGCTCCCGGATCAGGATCTGCTCGATGCTCTTCCGGTATTCCTTCACCTTCTCCGCGTAGCGAAGCTTCGCCTCAGCGCTAATTTTCCCCATGCCGCTCTCCCATCTCGAGGCCGATCGACCGTGCGGTCGTCACTGTCTGCTGAACCGATTCAGAAGGTCCTCCGCATGGCTGACCGAAGCTTCTCCGATCCGGTCCCCCGAAAGCATCCGGGCGATTTCCCGGATTTTTTCCTCCCCCTCGATCACCGACACCCGTGTTTCGGTTCGATGGTCGTGGACGCTTTTTTCCACCATGATATGATTATCGGCACGCGCGGCGATCGTCGCAAGATGCGTTATGCAGAGCACCTGCTTATGGCGCGAAAGCTGGTACATCTGCTCTCCCACGGAAAGCGCAATCTCGCCCCCGATGCCGACATCGATCTCGTCGAACACCAGCGTGCTGACCGCATCCGATTCGGCCAGAACCGACTTTACGGCAAGCATGATGCGGGATATCTCGCCGCCCGAGGCGACGCTCCGCAGCGGCTTGAGCGGCTCGCCCGGGTTCAGCGAGATCTCGAACTCGATGGCATCCAGCCCGTGCGGACCGCACACCGGCTTGCCCGCGGCGTTCAGCCGGGGCCGCAGAGCGATGGTGAAGGTCGCCTTCGGCATTCCCAGGGCGGACAGGTGGGATTCTATCTTCTTCTGCAGCCCGCCGGCGGCATCCCTGCGTTTCCGGGACAGTTCCTGCGCCTTCTGCCCGAGCTCCCGCTCGGCCGCGGCGATCCGATCGGCAAGCTGCTGCTTTTCCTCTTCCCAGTTCTCGAGACTCTGGAGCTTGCGACGGGCCTCCTGACCGTAGGCGAGTACCGCATCCACGCTGTCGCCGTACTTCTTCTCGAGCCGGTGGATGAGCGCGATCCGTTCTTCCACGTCCTCGAGCCGCCCGGGGCTGAAGTCGACCGCGTCCCGGTAGTGCCGGATCGTCTCCGCGACGTCCTCGATCTCGAAGAAGGCATCGTCCAGCCGCTTCGCCTGGGGCACGAGGGACGGATCGATGTCGGTCATGTCCTCCATCGCATCCCGCGCCTCGCGCAGCTGGGCCAGGGCTCCGCCACGGCTCTCGGAAGTCGCGGCGTACATCTGCTCGAGCAGGCTGAAAAGACGCTCGGACTGGGACAGGAGATTCCGCTCCTGGACCAGATCGTCCTCTTCGCCCGGCTTCAGTTTCGCCTCCTCGATCTCCCGCGCGGCAAAGGATAGAATGTCCTGCTCCCGCAGGCGGTCCCGGTCGGCCGACAGAAGCGACTCATACTCGCGTCGCTGGTTCGAAAGCGCCTGGAACCGTTCGGACACGTCTGCTGCGAGCTGCTCGAGATCTCCGTACCGGTCCAGAAGCCGGCGATGGTTGTCCACCGACAGCAGCGACTGATGCTCATGCTGCCCGTGAAGGTCCACCAGAAGCGCCGAGAGCTCCTCCAGGTCGGCCCGCGTGACCGGAACGTTCTGAACGTAGATCGATCCGCGGCCGGAGGTTCGGAGCGTCCGCCGGATGATCATGCTTCCGTCGTCCGGCTCGATCTCCCGCTCTTCGAGCCAGCGGAGCACGTCGGCATTCCCTTCCACCTGGACGATTCCGGTAACGGACGCTTCTTCGTAGCCGGTACGGATGGCGGTCGTGTCTCCCTTAGAACCCAGGATCAGTCCGAGCGCCCCGATCAGGATCGATTTTCCGGCTCCGGTTTCACCGCTGAGAACATTGAATCCGGGGGTGAACCGGATCGTCAGATCCCCGATCAGGGCATAGTTTCGAACTGCGAGCTCATCAAGCATGGGAACCTCCGGACCAGTTGAGCTTGCTCCGCAGAATTTCGTAGAAGGTGCGCTGGTCCGAGCGGATCAGGAGCGCCTTGTCGTCGGCTTTCCGGAACCGGATCCGGTCGTTCGGCTGCAGCGGATACACGTTCTGTCCGTCGACAGTCAGGATCACGTTCGTCCGCTGCCGCTGCTCTACCAGAACATCCACCCATTCGCTCCCGGGGATTACGATGGGCCGGTTGGACAGGGTGAACGGACAGATCGGATTCACGATCATCGCCTCCATTTCCGGGTGCAGGATCGGCCCCCCGGCGGCGGCGGAATAGGCGGTGGACCCGGTCGGAGTCGCCACGATGACCCCGTCCGCTCGATATTCGCCGACCGGTGTTTCCGAGAGCGAAACGTAGAGGTTCACCAGCTTCGAGATGCCTTCGGCCGACACCACGGCGTCGTTGAGGCCCTTGAACGAGGCAACGGAGCGCCCTTCCCGCTCGACCTCGACCTTCAGCATGAGCCGCTCGCTGATTCCCAGCAGGCCGGACGTATACTTCTGAAAGGCCTGCTCCCACTCGCTCATGGCGATTTCCGTGATGAATCCGAACCGGCCGAGATTCACCGCCAGGATCGGCACCTGCTTGGATGAGAGGATCCGGGAGCTGAACAGGACCGTCCCGTCCCCTCCGAGCGATATGGCCAGATCGATATCCTCGATGTTCGGCTGGGACGGTTTCTCCCGAAAACCGAACACGATGACCCTGATTCCCTTCTGCTCCAGGTACGAGCGGATGGCTTCGGCCATGGATGGAGCATCGTCCTTGACCAGGTTCACGATGATGAGAACTCTTCGGATATCTCTTTTCATAATACTGGTACAACTATACGTACTAGAAGAAATGATGTAAAGCTTCAGCCGAAGTGCGGATTTTTCAGGGAAGTGTGGATATGACCCGTTCGATCTGCGTCACGTTCTTCTTTCCAAGCAGCGGATACAGGGGGAAAAGCAGGCAGCGGAGCAGCAGCGATTCGGCATTCGGGCACTCGCTCGCTCCGGGCTCGAACCGGGAAGCGATCGACCCGGCGAATGCCGGTTCGGTCTCGATGTCCTTCTTTCGTGCATACTGCCGGACTTCCTTCATGCCCGTATCGAGCAGAACCGGAAACGAGAAGTAGACGTTCTCCGCATCACCGGGCTGAATCAGCGTACGGTGGCGGGTCCGAAGCAGTGCCCGGGAGTAGACCTGGGCGATCTCTTTCCTCAGTTCGATCGAACGTTCGATGGAGCGGATCTGGTTGAGCGCAAGCGCGGCGTTCATGTCCGGGAGAAGGTGAAGGGAACCGGCATCCGCGCAGCGCTTCTTCAGATTCGATGAATCTTTCCGGCTCCCGGCCAGCAGAACCGCTCCTCCCCCGGTCGTGAGGATCCCTTCCGGTTCGAGCGAGCAGACGGTGTAGCGGCCGAAGGATCCGCATTTCCGTTCTCCCGTGTTTCCGCCAAAGCTCTGAGAGACATCTTCGACCAGCGGCAGACCGAGTTCAGAAAGCTCTTCGAGCTCCGGAATAAAACCGAGCGTCTCGTGAACCACGACCGCGGCCGGATTTCGCGGCAGAAACCGTTCCACCTGTTCTGCGGTGAGCAGACCCGATTCGGGATCCACGTCGGCAATGAGCGGCTCGAGACCCATTTCCCGCATCACGTCGAGATATACCGCGGGCGCCAGCACCGGGACGACTACGCCCGCTCCCGGGGCGAGGTCGAGCAGCTCGAATGCAGTCCGGATCGCCCGAGGATATTCCCGGAACGCACATCCCGAATCGGCATGCAGGTAGGTCCCGATCTCGCCGGTAAGCCGGTCGGAGACACCGCCGGGACCGATCTGGTCCGAAACCAGGCAGCTCAGAACGGCATCCATTTCTCTTCGACGGACCGACGGGCGGAACACGGGTATGGACATGACTGACGAACCGCTCAGCGGACGCTGATCCGATCGAGCTGCTGGAGCTCTTTCGGATTGAACAGCCTGCGGATATCGAGAATGATCAGGTAGTGATCTTCCTCGTGCACGACTCCCTGGATGTACTCCGCACCGATTCCCGAGATCATCTGCGGCGGAGGCTGGATCTGCGCGCTCTGAATGGTCACGACCCGGGAGACCTTGTCGATGATGATGCCCAGCTGCATGTCGTTGATCTCGATGATGACAAATCCGCTCAGCAGATGATCGTCCTCGCTCAGGTCCGCTTTTTTCAGGTGGAAACGCTTGTGAAGATTTATTATGGGGATGATGTCTCCCCGAAGATTGAAGATTCCTTCAACATAGGAGGGTGCATTGGGGATCTGCCGAACGGCCTGAATCCGGACGATTTCCTGAACATCCATGATGTCGATGCCGTACAGTTCCTCGCCGAGTTGAAACGTCACCAGTTGAAACTGTCTGCTGCCGTCAGCCATCATTCCTCCTCACCATTCCCCCATAATAGCGAAGAATATCTTGTGTTGCAAGCAGAAATGAACATCATATTTCCTTTTTTGGGCATTTTAGATATATGAAGCCGGTACACGACAAAAAAAGGGGATAGCCGAAGCTATCCCCTTACCGCCGCTTTCACAGAGGAGGAATGGGTAAAGGAGGTAAAACCCATCCAGGTAAATCCCCTGTTTCTGTTTTCATATATACAAACACACTCTCCCGGTTTTGGTTACAAGGTCGGGAGAAGGTTCAAAGAAAAATCGCGTTCTGAAGATGATTCCCGTGGCGGGCATGTTGGCGGAGGGAAGCGTACGATTGCGGAGGATGAGGAGAAAAGAAAAAGCCTGGCGACGACCTACTCTCCCACCCCGCAGGGCAGTACCATCGGCGCAGGAGGGCTTAACTTCCGTGTTCGGAATGGGAACGGGTGGGACCCCTCCGCAGTGGTCACCAGGCTACTATTTACCTTTCTCTGTCAATCCGCCCACGCTCCGCACACCGAGAGGTATGCGGGTCGCCTCCGCAGCCCGCGCACAAGGGGCCGCGGCGCCTCTTCGCCCAGGGGGGGAAGAAGGGGGAAGGGGTACAGCAAAATATGGTCAAGCCTCACGACCGATTAGTACTGGTCGGCTGAATGCGTTACCGCACGTACACCGCCAGCCTATCAACCAGATCTTCTCTCTGGTGTCTTCAGGGGTCTTATAGACCCAGGGATGGCTCATCTTGAGGAGGGCTTCCCACTTAGATGCCTTCAGCGGTTATCCCGTCCGAACTTGGCTACCCAGCGGTTACCCTTGGCAGGATAACTGGTACACCAGAGGTTCGTCCACTCCGGTCCTCTCGTACTAAGAGCAGCTCCTCTCAACCATCCAACGCCTGTGGCAGATAGGGACCGAACTGTCTCGCGACGTTCTGAACCCA
>CAVSJD010000002.1:320000-413103 GCA_963728215.1 uncultured Spirochaetota bacterium
CGTCTGCCGTCGCTGTTCCCTCTGCGTGATCGGCAATGTACCAGAACGGCTTTTCAGCGTCAAGCCATTTGAGAAAAAGAGATCAGTTTTTTTGACCGGAAGAATTCTCCCCGTTCAGCCCGCGAACGGGGAGGCCGATCCTCCCCTGCATCGCGACGGCATACCGGCGAACGTTCCCGGCCGGCCCGGGACCGCCGTCACTCCTGCGGTGCCGCTCGCTTCAGCGCCTGCTCCTTTTCGAGAATCCGACCTTCCACTTCGGCGATCTTCTGGAGAAGATCGTTGACCCCGGGAGTGTTCATCGTCAGCGACTTCCGTCCTTCCTTCATGAACGCCTCGTAGACCTGTTTCCCGAGCTGAGCGATCAGTTTTTCCGCCTGGTGCTCCAGCTGGGTGATTTCGATCCGGAGGATCCCCTTCTCTCCGAGGTCCTTTGCCTTTTCTCCCGCTTTCGCGAACAGGTCCTTCGAAGAGGCCAGTCCCTGATTGAGCGTCTGCTGCATCCTGTCCCAGAAATCCATTCCGTTCTCCTTTCTCAGCACGACATCCGTCGTGCATGTACGTTCCGACATTCCCCCCGGAAGAGGATAGGCGCGAAGCCGCCGGGTGCTCTTTTCAAGCATAGTGCCGCGGCGGCAAATCATCAAGCGTTTGTCCAAGCGCCGCCGGGATGGAAGGTTTCTTTTGAAATTCTTGACTATAGTTGAGATTTTCCGGTAGACTGGTGCATCATCCCAATAGAAACAGTCGGAGGCGCAGCATGAACCTGATTTTCCTGGGCCCGCCGGGGGCGGGCAAAGGCACGATGGCAGCACGAGCTGCGAAGGATCTCGAGATTCCGCACATTTCGACCGGCGACCTGTTCCGGTCGGCGGTGAAGAACCGGACCGAACTGGGACAGCGGGTGCAGCAGATCATGGACCGGGGCGAGCTGGTTCCCGACGATCTAACCGTCGCACTCGTCCGGGAACGACTCTCGGCGGGTGACGCGAAAGCGGGATACATTCTGGACGGGTTCCCCCGCACCATCGTGCAGGCCGAAGCCCTGGAGCGAATGAGCTCGATCGACCGGGTCGTCAACTTCTCGCTTTCCGACGAAGAGGTGGTACGCCGGCTCTCGGGCAGAAGAACCTGCGGACAGTGCGGAAAGACCTTTCATATCGAGTTCATGCCCCCCGCCCGGGAAGGAATCTGCGATGCCTGCGGAAGCGGTCTCTCCATCCGGCCGGACGATACGGAGGAATCGGTACGGAACCGGCTCTCCGTCTACTCCCGTCAGACCGAGCCGCTGATCGGGTACTATCGGGAACGGGATCTGCTCTCGGATCTCGACGCGGCACCCGCGCCGGACCAGGTATACCTGCAGCTGAAGGATCTGCTCGACCGGATAGGATGACGTCAGCCCCGGTCTGCGGGCCGGGGGCGCCCAGGACCGGTGATCCGGGGTCCGTCCTTCAGGCTTCAGGCGGGAGAGAGGAGGTCGCTCGGCCTCGGGGCGGTCTTTCCGCCGGCCTCGGGGCGGTCTTTCCGCCGGCCTCGGGGCGGTCACTCCGCAGGAGCGGAAGGGGCGGGCGTCGCACCGGCATCCGCAGCAGGGTCCGTCTCCGGCACCGGAGGGAGCTGTTCGAGCCGTTCGGTCAGCAGGTCCCGGACTTCCGGGTCGGGAGCCAGATCCGGCCGGTCCAGGAGCGCCCGGATCTCCGCGGCATCGGCGAAGCCGGCGCCGAAGGCCCGCTCGAGCGTCTTCCGGCCGTTCTCCGCATCGTCTGCGGCCGTGAGGAGGATACGCGCCTTCCGGAACAGCGCATCCTCGTTACCGGAATCCTTCTGGATCACCGCATCGTACAACTCGAGAGCCCGACCGAAATACTCCTCCTGCTCGTATGCGTCCGCCAGCAGCATCGCACCCGCCGGATCTTCCGGCTTTCGCTTCCGGTACTCTTCGAGGAGCGGAATCGCCGGCTCGGACGCTCCCGTCGCGAGCAGGTGCAGACCGTAGCGGAGCAGGATGTCCGGGTCCTCCGGGGCGAGGTCGTAGGCCCGGGAGAGCAGAACGCCCGCTTCATCGGGACGGTCCATCCGCTGCGCCACCAGGGCCGCGTTGTACAGCGTATCGATCCGGTACGGAGAGAGTTCCAGAACGCGCCGGTAGGCCTCGAACGATTCGTCCATTCTCCCCAGCAGCGAATAGGTGTAGGCGAGCGTTTCCAGGACCTTCAGATTCTCCGGGTCTTCCTCCAGCAGTTCCGTCAGCACGGGAATCGCCTCGTCGGGCCGCTTGCCCTCCAGAAACGCCCGGGCAAGGTTGTAGCTGCTCCGCCGAAGCGTGGGGTCGAGCTCGAGGGCCTTGAGATAGTACTCGGCGGCACGGGCGTACTGTTCCAGATCGTAGTAGGCGTTCCCGATCGAAAAGTACTCCGCGGCCAGATCCCTCCCGGAAGTCCCGGTGATGCACCCCGATGCGAGCAGGAGGACCACGAGCGTGACGGCCGCGAGTCCGGGCCGCACCGGCCGGAAGAACCGGATCATCGCGCCCATCACTGTCCCAGCACGGTCTCTTCGATTTTCCGCACCTGGGAGCGGTAGAGGGCGGATATTCCCGCTCCGTAATCCGCGATCAGCTGAATGATGTTCCGCTGATAGTCATGCGAGTCGGCCCCGTTCAGCCGGTCTCCGGCATCCCCGAGACCCGGCAGGATATACGCGGCATCGTTGAGAACCGGATCCATCCAGAGCGTGTAGATGTGGACGTTTTCGAGCGCCCGGACGATCCGCAGGGCTCCCTTGAGCGCGGAGATGACGTTGAAGAACTTGATGGACCGTGGTCGGATCCCCTGGTCGTGCAGATATTTCACGATGGTGACCAGGCTCCCCCCGGTCGCGTTCATCGGGTCCGCGAAAAAGAGATCCTTTCCGTCGAGCTCTTCCAGCCGGAAATAGGACTTGTCCAGGTCCATGATGTATTCCATGTCCCGTTCCTTCTTCGTGTCGTCCCGGCGGATGCGGAACAGCGCGAACGGCGTCACGTATCCGGTCGACGAGTACTCCTGGATTTCCTTGGACATGATCATGGAAGGCAGCAGAGCTCCCCGCAGCATGATGCACATGACACAGTTCTCGACTTCCAGATCCACGTCGGGGATCTTGTGAACCGCGTAGTTCTGGACGGGAATCGTGACCGGTGTCCGGACGATCAGGTGGTTCTTTTTCTGTGAATCCGATTCGCCGAACGCGAGGTTGAACAGCAGTTCGTATGCCCGCTGGATATAGTAGACGAACTCATGGTGCTGCGTCCGGATATCGCGAAGCTTCGCGATGAGCCGCGAGGCCTCCCCGTGGATGCTCCGCGGGGTCTGAAAGGAATAGACGTGAATGGACGGTTCATGGTGGGTGATTTCCTGCATGAGATCGCCCATTTCGTTGTAGATGCCGATGATCTTTTCTTTCTCGGCAACCAGACGGCTCTCGTTCTGGCTGCTGGAGAG
This sequence comes from uncultured Spirochaetota bacterium, assembly GCA_963728215.1. Lineage (GTDB taxonomy): Bacteria > Spirochaetota > Spirochaetia > CAVSJD01 > CAVSJD01 > CAVSJD01. The sequence goes on from CAVSJD010000002.1 coordinate 323,486, forward strand.
CACGTCGAATGCCCGCATCGCCCGATCGTACCGTTCGTCCATCTGGGCGAGAAAGCCCCGGTCCTTTTCCGTCAGGAACCCGTCGAGGTCCGTTGCTTTCAGGACTACCTGGTTCATCATTCACCTCCTCACGACCGGGTCATGATACTTCCCGGGCGGCGCTTTGTAAAGCGTCAGCATTCGGCGGAGCCGGGCTCCGGTCGGCTCCGGGCGCTACCAGAAAAAAAGCCTCCCGCCGGAGCGGGAGGCCGCGAATCGGATGAACCGTATCGCGTGGAGGCCGGATCAGAAATGGACCCTCAATCCGAAATCCGCTCCGAGCCCGAGATCGATTTCCGGGAGGAACCCTACCAGCGGGATGATGTCCAGGAACAGCTCGAACTTTCTCACCGGCCAGATTTCGAGTCCGAGAGGAAGCCGGAGACCGAGATCGAGTTCCGCATTATCGCCCATGAGGACTCCCGCGTACCCGCCGATCGCGACGTGATACCAGACCATGGTGTCGCCCATCAGCTCGTGCCCGACCCAGTAGTCGACGCTTCCCGCGATCCGGCTTGCATCGTCCCGGAAGCTCCACTCGAGACCGATCACCGGGAAGTACCCGAACTTGAGGCTCAGTCCCAGACCGGTGCCCAGATCTCCGGTTCCGCTGCCGATCTCGTTGATCGCGGCGTACACCCCTACCCCGGTCAGCCCGCCGGGTCCCTCGGCCGCCGCAGCGCTCCCGATCGCGAATGCCGCGACCAGCATCACGAGAATTGCCGTCTTCTTCATTCAGTCCCCTCTGTCCTGAAAAAATCGATGTGGAATTGTTGAAAATTTAGACCTTTCGAAGAATTTTCACAAGGGTGGAGGAAAGAAATGAAAAAAAAGGCTGCAGAATATCCTGCAGCCCGTCATCTCCTGCGGGGATCGAACCCGCGTTGCCGGGATGAAAACCCGGTGTCCTAACCACTAGACGAAGGAGACTTGCAGCCCGACTCTACCGACTTCTCCGGGAAAAGTCAATAGGAGGGATTCATGAGCCGCGAAGGATTCGAACCTTCGACCCACGCCTTAAAAGGGCGTTGCTCTACCTACTGAGCTAGCGGCCCGGTACGGCGAAACCATATCAATTCCCTCTGAAAGTGTCAACCGAGAGCTCAGCCGTTGCCGATGCCCCGCCGACACCCGAAGGATCCGCCGCATGAACACTTCCGCATTCAATATACTCACGAACGCCGCGGGCGAGCAGGAGGAGTAACGCGGTCGGCGGATCCGGTTCCCGGATGTATCAGTACCGGAACTCCAGCCCGAGCATCACGTTGTACACCGGCCGCATTCCGGGCTCGCCGGAGAGCTCCGTCCCGAACATCGAGGCATTCAGGCGGAAGAGGGTCAGGTCGAGCCCGAATCCCGCCGCGAACAGGCCCTGCGAGAAGCCGGCGCGCAGAGCGAGAATATCCAGCAGAAGCACCTCGGTTCCGATCCCGACGTGCAGCACCGGATTCACCGATGTCTCCGGGTGCGTCCAGAAATCGATCAGATCGACGTAGTCGACCATGATTCTGAAGTCGGATACATAGCGTTCGAGAAACCGCAGCTCCGGCCGATACAGGATGCCGATCGAGACGTTCTGCGGCAGCCGGGCGTACTGCTTCACCGGCTCCTCGCTCCCTTCGAAGAAGGCGTTCAGCGTCGAGTAAGAGTGAACGAGTGCCGGGGTGAAGAGGTTCCGGACCGAAAGTCCCGCTCCGAACCGCTCGCCGCGGGAATAGCGGAGCCCCCAGTCGATGCCGATTCCGCTGGTCAGTGCGAACGGCTTCTCCGGCAGTTCGGAGAGGAAATCTCCGGCGATCAGGTCCGCCACCTCGAACAGGGTGGTGGAATAGCGCACATCCCCGTTCAGGAACCCCTTGAGCACGAACCCCGTTTCCAGCCGGTGAATCGGATCGGCGGGAAGCGGTATCCGGAAACCGTAGCCCCCGGAAAAGAGAAAGTGCTCTCCCAGGCGGGCATTCAGGTTTCCCGCTCCGGCGGATTCGAGCGAGAAGCGTCCCGTGGTGAACAGCCCGAATCCCATTCCCTTTCCGACGAAGCCGAAGGAAAGCGGTCCGATGAGCTCTCCGGACGCGTAGAGCGTCCGGACCAGGTCCTGGACTTCCGCCGATGTGAAGACCTGGTTCATGTCCCCGCTCATTCCCTCCATGATCACGCCCAGCAGGGAAAAGACCGGACCGCTGGCCCGGAGCGTGACCTCGGCGAAGCTCAGTTCCTGCTCGGCGCCGGCAAGGCCGGCGGGATTCCCGAAGAGCGAATGGAAGTCGTCCGCCAGGGCGGCGTGCTGCCCGCCGAGAGCGGCCATCCGCACCGAAGGCACGGTGATCTCCGACTCGGGAAGGATCACGTCCGAGACGGCGGAACCGGGCCAGGCAAGGTGCAGGACCAGCCCGAGAAGGGCGAAGAGAGGCATGCGCGACGGTATTGTTCCGAAACTGTTGAGATTCTTCTTCATCACGGATACCCGATGAACTCGAGCAGCGATGTCAGCCCGCCGAGCATCTCCGGCGAGGCGCCGTCCCCCTCCAGGAGGGCGACACCGGCCGCCACGGTCTGAAAGGCGGCGTCGAGCTCGAGTGACGGTCCGAGCGAGGAGAATCCCCCCGGATTCGCGGCAGCCACCTGACAGACTTCAGCCATGCCGGCGAGGACGAGCTGGTTTCCGGTCACCGGGAATCCGCCGGCGGTCGCCGCCGCGACCTGACCGACCGCCTCGTTCACGTACGCGAGATCGACCACGGTGTCCAGCATCAGATCGAGGCGGGTCTTCGCCTGCGCATCGGTGAGCCCCTCTTCGGACATCGCATAGACCCCGAGGTCCAGTGCGGCCTGCAGGATTCCGCTCGCCTCGAGCGACAGATCCACGGCGAGCCGCCTGAGCACTTCCTCCGTACCCGCGTCCAGTCCGCCGTCCTGCAGTTCCTCGTCGATCGCATCGTATGCCTGCCGGATGGCGTCCGGGTCTCCGGAGGCGAGTGCGTTCTCGGCGTACGTGATCTTCTGCCCCGTCGGCAGGCTGGAGGGATCCCGCTGCAGCCCCGAGAGCGGGCTGTAGGTGAAAACGGCCTCGCATGACCCGAGGGAGACAAGCAGGGCTATGAGCAGCGGAATGTACCGGATGCCCGCGGCCGGATATGTCGCTCCGCGGAGCGAACCGAAAAACCGCAGCCGGACTGGTATCATCACCTATCCTCCTAAAAACGGATCGCCGCTTCCAGGCTCATGCCCGTTACGGGATGTCCGCCGACCCGGTCTCCGAGCTCCCGGGTGAACACGGCGGCGTTCAGGTCCAGAAACAGGAACTGCAGTCCCGCCCCGAAGGTCGGATGCCCCTGGGAGATGCCTCCCCGCAGGGCGAAACGGGAGAAGAACCGCAGCTCCGCTCCGGCGTGCACCCTGGTCCAGAACGATGCATCAGGCCGGAGACTTCCGAACAGATCCTGAACGTCGACCTGGAACCGGGGATCGGCCCACCCGCACCAGTCCGGTGCGTCCGGGTCGTATCCCACGCCGACGTTCACCTGCATGGGAATCCGGTACCGGTCCGGAAGCGCGGCACCATCCTCCCCGGAAATCCGGAATCCGCTCAGGCTGTCGGCCACGTCCCGGATCCCGTTCACCGAATAGGCGAGTTCCACCCCGGGGATATCCCGGAAAGCGATCCCGAGCGTGAAGTCGCCCGCTTCGCCGATGATGCCCGCATCGAAGGCGATGCCGTACCCGTTCAGCGCATCGACCGCTCCCAGCGCCCCTTCGAGCGTGGCGGCCCCCTCCTCTCTCAGGAAACTCCGGAGAAGGGCTTCCGCCTCCGCATCCTCCACCGGTGCGCGGACCCGGATGAACGGCCGCAGATCGGCGCCCAGATGCCAGCGGACTCCCAGCCATTCGAGCGGGAGCGACAGACCGATGATGAAGTCCATCTGGGCGTTCAGCTCACCATCCACCCCGGAGGGGAAGGGTTCGCCGGAAAAGAAGGCATCGTACGTCGACAGGAAGCCGATGCCGAATCCGTTGCGGACGTAACCGATTCCGAGCGTCCCGCCGAATCCGAATCCCGACTCCTCCGTCTGCCGGCGGAGTGTTTCGACCGCAGAATCGCCGGCGCCTACCGGATCGGCCAGCGCATGCAGAAGCCGCGGCATCCGGGACGGCGTCCCGTACAGCCACGGAACGGTGCTCACGATGGTGGTGCTGCCGGTTCCCCGGGAAAACCCCGCGGGATTGGAGAGCAGGGCCAGGTAGCCTTCCGCCGAAGCGGTCACGGCACCTCCCTGGGCCATTACGGTCGGATCGAGGGGGAGCAGCGGCCGCTCGATGATTTCGTCCGCTTCGACGGCAGCGGGGAACGGCAGATGCGATACCAGACCGAGGAGAAAGGTGATGATGAGTACCCGCCGGCGGGATGTCCATCCCTCCACATCGATCCTCCATTAGGTCTAATATCTTTATAGCATTATACTGCTGTTCGGAAAAATTGCAAAAGGTATTTCGAGAAATCAGAGAAAATTATCGAACTTCGTGCAGAACGGCCGAAGCGGGTATGACGGAGGGGTCGACAATGCGGCAGCGATAGAGGGCATCGCGGCGGGGTGCTTCGAGCCCCGGGAACTCGACGGTGAGATAATTGCCGGTGGTGCCGCGGATCCGCCACCGGTCGTCCCGCTGTTCGGCCGCTTCGGCGACCGCCTCGACCTCCCGGCCCTCCTGCCGCTGCAGGTACGCCGCGGTGAGCTCCCGGGAGCGCCCGAGCAGCCGGTCCGCACGCTCGCCGGCGATCCGTTCCGGGACCCGGCCGCCCATGCCGGCCGCCTCGGTATCGGGTCGGGACGAATACGGGAAGACGTGGAGCGCGGCCGGGGAGATCCGCTCGATGAGGCGTTCGGTGGCGAGGAAGTCCTCTTCGCGCTCGCCGGGGAACCCGACGATGATGTCGGCGGCGAGGAAGGGATCCTCCGTGTGCTCCCGCAGGAGATCTGCAGCCCGTTCGACCTGAAGGGCCGGGTAGCGGCGGCGCATGGAACGCAGAATCGCGTCGGAGCCCGACTGGACGGAAAGATGGAAGTGCGGACAGATCCGGGCATCGCCCAGGACGGAGGCGAGCTCCGGGGTGACCGCCTCCGGCTCAAGGGACGAGAGGCGGAGACGGATCCCCCGGTCTCGTCCAGAATCCGCGACAGGAGCTCCCGGAGCCCTCCCCGTTCCGATCGATAGGAACAGAGATTGACCCCGGTGAGCACCGCTTCCCGGTATCCTTCCCCCGCGAGCCGGGCGATCTCGGCTACCGCCTCCCGCTCCGGGAGACTCACCGAGGCGCCCCGGGCGATGGTGACCCGGCAGTAGGAACAGATGCCGTTGCAGCCGTCCTGGATCTTGAGGAAGGGGCGTGAGTGAAAGGCATAGGAGTCCGGACGGAAGCGGAACCGTTCCCGTGGTTCCGGAACATGCACCTCGCCCAGGCGGCGATCGATCCATGAGGCGGTGAACCTGCCCGCCTCCTGCGCACGATCGGCGGCCGCGGGACCGGGCCCGGCGCCGGGCGCCGTCCTTCCGAGATGTTCCGCGAGCGCGGGAGCCAGATCGATGAGCAGGTCCTTCCGGTCCAGCGGCAGGACCGTCACCGAGCCGCCCAGAGCCGACAGGTCTTCTCCGTCGAGCTGCGCATAGCAGCCGGTCACGATGACCTGCGCCTCGGGACGCTCCCGGAGGATCTTCCGGATCGTCCGGCGTGCCTTCTGTTCGCTTTTCGAGGTGACGGTGCAGGTGTTTACGATGAAAACATCCGCATCTTCCGCGGAGTCCGTCACGGCAAAGCCCGCCTGACGGAACGCGGAAGCGGCGGATTCGGTTTCGACCTGGTTCAGTTTACATCCGAACGTATAAAAGGAGACTCTCATCCATTCGCGAGCTTCTGCTGCATCCGCAGCTTGCCCTGCTGTGCATCTCCGAGACGGGGATTGATCTGAAGCGCCCGGTTGTATGCCTCGAGCGCGAAGTCCGGCTGCTCGATGGCTTCCCGGACATAGCCGAGCCGGCTCCACCAGATCGCGACCCGCGGGTTGAAGTTCAGGGCCGCCGTATAGGAGATTTCCGCATGCCGGTACTCTTCCAGCCGGATAAAGATTTCCCCCATGAAGTAGTAGACATCCGACAGGAGACTGCCGTTGGCAGCGTAGGCGACATACTCTTCGAAGTACTTGAGCGCCTCGAGGTTGTTGCCCAGATGGAAGTTGGCCTCTCCCACCTGCTCGATGATCCGGATATCATACCGCGAGATCGAGAGAGCCCGCTTCCCGTAGGTGAGAACTTCGCTGTGACGGTTCAGCCTGAGCAGGCTCCATCCGAGAACCGCATAGGCGTCCATCCTGCGCGGCTGCTCCTGGATCTCCTGGAGGCAGACGTTGATCGCTTCCTGAAACTTTCCCTGCCGGTAGAGCACGAGCGCATCCTGTTTCGGTGCGGTCGGCTGGGGCGCCGCCTGCGGGGTCGCCTGAGCCACCAGCGGAGCGGAAGTCTGCAGCGTCGTCCGGGCCGATTCCTCGAGCCGCCGCCTTTCGGCAGACGGTACGGCGGACTGCCCGCCGGAGGGTTCCGCCCGGCCGGAGGCAGCTTCCGACGTCTCTTCCGGGGCCGGCGGCTGCAGCGGGTATTCCTCGGGCCGATCCCCTTCCTGGGCAGCGAGCGGACCGACCGAAACGAGAACCGTCAAAACGAGAACCATCAGCAGGAGATAACGCACACCGCCGGACCGCATCTATCTTCTCTCCTCTCCCGTTCCCGTTTCGTCCTGCATGCGGCACGTACCGTTGAAGCGGCAGCCGCTCTCCATGATCAGGTCGGGGGTCAGGACGTCGCCCTCCAGGGCGGAGCTCGCGAACAGCTCGAGCCGCTTCCGGGCCCGGACGTTCCCTTTGACGCTTCCGCGGATCGAAACCCGGCTCGCATCGATTTTCGCTTCCACCACCGCGTTCCGGTCGATGTACAGGTCGTCTGAAGCGCTGATGATCCCGGTGAATTTCCCCTTGATCATGAGGGGTTTCTCGAAGGAAAGCTCCCCGTCGAACTGAATATCTTCGGCCAGGACGGTATCGATATCCGCCTGCTCCATATGCTTGAGCCTCAGCTCCGCCATGACTGCTCCTCGCGATAGGGTGATCGTATCGACCAGAATCTCAGCTGTCAATACGGGTTTCCAGTTGTCCCATGATGCGGCGGATCGACTCCTGGAGCCGGTCGCGCATCTCCTTCGTACAGGGATTGTACTGCTGGAGGTCCAGGAAGAGCTGCCACGGATCGTTACAGGTCTGCTCCATGACATCCAGCATTTTCCGGTACCCGAGCGTGGCGATCGGGCTCTCCCGAAGTCCCACATCCTTCAGCACCCGGCCGATGAGATGCGTGATCCCCTGCGTGTACGCGGCTTCCCGATCGTGCTCCTCGGGGGTGAGCCGGATGACCCGGAATCCGAAGGAACCGAGAAGATCCGCCCATTCATCGACCAGTGTATCACGTCCGCGTCCCGGCGTCAGGACTACGGGAAGCCCTTGAAGACCGGATCCCACGGAGTCCGGACCGAACATCGGATGACATCCGAGGAAGGGGTTTTCCCGGGGCAGGATCTCTCCCATCAGTTCGACCGGCCGAACCTTGACCGAACAGGTATCGATGACGAGAGTTCCTTCCCGAAGCCGCGGAGCGATGCGCCGGAGCACTTCCTCGAGCGAGGAAATGGCGACGCAGAGAAACAGTACGTCCGCCCGGCAGACCTCTTCCTCGGAGACCCGAACGATCTCCGGAGGGCTTGCACGTCGGCCATTCCGGTTGTATCCTGTGACCGAGAACCGCCGCGCCAGCAGGGATCCCCAGAGGGAGCCGAACCTTCCGAGGCCGTAGATGCCGATCTCCATGGGAGGCATCATATCGATTTGCCGCTCCGGGTACAAGAGGATCGGGACTCCGGGATCGACAGAACGCAGGAGCATCGTGCGGCACGGCGGATCAGTACATCATCCACAGGAGCAAAAAGATGAATTTCGTCGAAACCATGCATGACCGGGCACGGAAGATGGGGAAAAAGCTGGTTCTGCCGGAAGGAACCGAGCCCCGAACCATCCATGCCGCCCGGATCCTCAGGGACAAGGGACTCGCCTCCCGGGTGTTCCTCCTGGGAAATGTCGATCAGATCCGTTCGGTCGCAAAAAGCGAAGAAGTCGATCTGTCCGGAATCGACCTGGTGGATCCCTCCTCGGCACCGGCCCGGAAAGCCTACGCGGAAGAATATGTCGAGCTCCGGAAGCACAAGGGCATGACCTTCGAAACCGCGAACCGGGAGATCACCGAGGTGCTGAAGTGGGGCGCCATGATGGTCCGCACCGGCGATGCCGATGCGATGGTCGCCGGAGCCGAGAACCCCACCGGGAACGTTCTGGTTGCGGCGTTCACCATCATCAAGACCTCACCGGGAACGAAATATGCATCTTCCTGCTTCGTCATGGAGATGAAGGACGGGAAATGGGGCGCGGACGGCTACATGATTTTCTCCGACTGCGCCACGATTCCCGAGCCCACCGCCGAACAGCTCGCGGAGATCGCAACCGCCGCCGCCCGGTCCTGCCGGGTGTTCCTGGAGACCGAGCCTGTCGTCGCCATGCTCTCCTACTCGACCAAAGGTTCCGCCTCCGGTCCTGCCGTGGACAAGGTGACCCAGGCGCTTTCGATGGTGAAAGAGCGCGAGCCGGATCTGGTGATCGACGGCGAGATGCAGGCCGATGCCGCCCTGGTGGAAGGCGTCGGCAGGAAGAAGGCACCCGGTTCCGCCGTGGCCGGCCGGGCCAACGTGCTGGTGTTCCCCGATCTCTCTTCGGGCAATATCGGGTACAAGCTGGTCCAGCGCCTTGCCGGAGCGGAAGCCTACGGACCGTTCCTCCAGGGATTCGCCAAGCCCGTGAGCGATCTCTCCCGCGGATGCTCGGTGGAGGACATCGTGAACACCGCCGCCGTCACCCTCTCTCAGGCGAAATGATTTATCCGCGGCGGTCCGGCGCCGCCGGCGCCTGAACAGGCCCGCCGCCGTCCGCCGCCGTTTACCGTCCGCCGCCGCCGTTCGCCGAATCTTTTTCCACCCTTCCGCCCCGCGGCGGGAGGGTGCTGCTTGTCAATTCCTCCCTCACCATTTATGATCGAACCATGAAGGTACTTATCGTCGGCTACGGAAGCATGGGAAAGGAAGTGGAGCGCGTGCTGCTCCGGAGGAACCACACCGTCGCGGGCCGCATCGATCCCGTTCCCGGGGTCGGAGACGCCGAGACCCTCACTCCGGAGCTGCTCGCGGAGGCGGACGTCGCGATCGAATTTTCACTTCCCTCCGCGGTTCCCGAAAACGCCCGCCGATATGCGGAGGCCGGCGTTTCCGCTGTGGTCGGAACCACCGGATGGGACACAGAGCGCGACAGGGTCGAGAACGTCGTTCGCGGCTCCGGCATCGGCTATCTTACCGGGACGAACTTCTCCATCGGGGCGCATCTTTTCTTCGCGGTGGTGTCTCAAGCGGCAAAGCTGCTGAACGGCCTTCCCGATTACGACATTTTCGGGTACGAGATCCATCATCGCCGCAAGAAGGACTCGCCTTCCGGTACCGCGCTGACACTGGCGCGGAAGATCCTCGAAGCGAACGGGACGAAACAGGAGATTCAGACGGACAGGCTCGACCGGCAGATCCGGCCGGAGGAGTTCCACATGGCATCCGTGCGGGGCGGGAGCGTTCCCGGCATCCACACCGTCATGATCGATTCCGAAGCGGACACGGTGGAAATCACGCACACCGCCCGGAGTCGGGGCGGATTCGCATTGGGAGCGGTCATGGCCGCGGAATGGCTTGCGGGGAAGCACGGAGTCTTCTCCGTGGACGACTTTATCAGCGAGACGCTGGCGTAAGGGAGGAAGAGGATGTTCGAAGGAGTCTACACGGCGCTGGTCACCCCGTTCGGGAAGGACGGCTCAGTCGATGAACGGGCGCTGCGTGCGCTCGTGGACATGCAGGTCCAGGCGGGGGTCGACGGAATCGTCCCGATGGGAACCACGGGCGAGAGTCCGACGGTGAGTCACGAGGAGAACATCGAAATCATCCGCATCGTCCTGGACCAGGCGGCGGGAAAGGTGCCCATCATCGCAGGTACCGGCTCGAACAGCACCTGGGAAGCCGTCGAGATGACGGCGAAGGCGAAGAAGCTCGGAGCGGCCGCGAGCCTCCAGGTGGCCCCCTACTACAACAAGCCCAGCCAGGAGGGCTTCTACCGCCACTTCACAACCATCGCCGATGAGGTCGATCTTCCGATGGTGGTCTACAACATCCCCGGCCGGACCGGCAAGAACATCGAGAACGAGACGATGCTCCGTCTGGCCGAACACCGGAACATCTCCGCGGTCAAGGAGGCGAGCGGAGATCTCGCCCAGGTGATGGATCTGATCGCCCGGAAGCCCGGCGATTTCACGGTTCTCTCCGGCGACGACAATCTCTTCTTCCCGATACTCGCTCTCGGCGGGAGGGGCGTGATCTCGGTAGCCAGCAACCTCATTCCCGGTGAGATGGCGGCCTTCACGAAGGCGGGCCTTGCAGGGGACTTCCCGAAGGCGCGGCAGATTCACTACCGGCTCCTTCCCCTTTTCAAGACGCTCTTCATCGATACGAATCCGATCCCGGTGAAGTATGCCATGGCAATGAAGGGATGGCTCGAGGAGATCTACCGGCTTCCTCTCTGCCCGATGAACGATGCAGCGAAGGAGAAGATGCAGCAGGTGATGCGGAGCCTCGAGCTGCTCTGATCACGCCGTTCCGACCTCGCCGCTCCCGGCCTCCCCTTCCGCCAGCCGGGCGATCCGGTCCGCGAGCGCGGTGATCCGCTCGGGCGGCAGCGTCTCGCCGCGGACTCCCGGCGGGATGCCCTCGGCATCCAGCGCCGCCCGGAGCAGCTCCTTTCCGCAGCGCACCGAAAGCGGACTCGCGATGAGGTTGTTCCAGATCGTCTTTCTCCGGGAAGCGAACAGCGAAGGGATCAGGACCAGCAGCAGCTTCCGGTCCCGGATCGCTTCCGTCCCGGACCGGGGACGCAGGCGAACGATGGTCGACGTCACTTCCGGGGCGGGAAAGAAGGAACCGGCCTTGAGGTCTCCGACGAGCTCCGGATCGAGAAACGTCCGGCAGAGGACCGAAAACGAGGAATAGTCTTTGCTGCCGGGAGATGCCGACATCCGGAGCGCCATTTCCTTCTGGACGGTGTAGACCTGCAGGGGCGGAAGGAATGCCGCTTCCGTGAACTTCGCGATGATCGCCGATGCGGAGGAATACGGCAGGTTTCCCATGACCCGGTCCGGTGTTCCCTCTTCCTCCGCCACCTGTTTCCAGGTATCCAGCACATCGCCCGGAACGACGCGCAGCCGCGGCCGCTCTGCGAACTCCTCTTCCAGCACCCGCACGAACCCGTGATCGATCTCGAACGCCCGGAGTCGTACGCCGCGGTCCAGGAGCATGCCCGTCATGACCCCGAGGCCGGGCCCGATTTCCCAGACCAGCATATCATCTTCGAGCTCGAGGGCATCGACGATTCGCTGCCGTGCGCCGGGACTGACCAGGAAGTTCTGCCCGAACCGTTTTTTCAGGCTCAGGCCGCGCCGCGCGAGCAGCTCGGACAGCTCCCGGGGTGAATCATAGGGTAGCGACACAGTCTCTCCTTCGGTGGGAAAGATACAGGAAAACCGTTGCAGCCGCAACCAGGACCGCCGCGACGAGAGGATCTGCCGCCGGAGAGAGGCCGGGCATCCGGGCGGCAGTTTCCGCCACACCGATCACGGCGCCGGAGAGCCGCTCCGCGACAGATCGGAGCAGGCCTATCGGCAGATCCCACGGCAGTGCGGCGGCCGCGAGGAAGACGAGCCCGTTCCAGACGAACAGGGTCACCAGGGGGCCCAGGACCAGGGACGTGACGACGCCAGCCGGGTAGACGACTCCGAAGGATGCGAGCAGGACCGGCAGCGTTGCGATCTGCGCGCCCAGCGACGCCGCGATCGGAACCGAAAGCACCGGCGGTAGCAGCCCCCGGAACAGGAATGCGAGGGGCCGGCCGATCACCAGGACGCCCGCCAGGGCGAGAAACGAAAGCCGGAACGAGAGGCTGCCGATATCGGCGGGTGCGGTCACGGTGAGGATCCAGCAGGAAGCGCCGAGCAGCGCGAGCGGATCGATTTTCCGGCCGGCCAGCAGGAACGGAACCGCCAGCAGATACATGAGCCCCGCACGGAGAAGCGAGGGGCTCGGACCGGCAACCAGGACATACGGGATCACCAGGAAGAGGCTCGCCAGGAGTGCCGCTCTCCGGCCGAGAACCGGCCCGAGGAGCAGGGACACCAGGAGAGCCAGGATGCCGAGGTGCATGCCCGAGAGAGCGAGGACATGGGCACTGCCGCTCCTCCGGAAGGCATCCCGGAGCGAAGCGGGCAGATCGTCCTGGCGCCCCAGGAACAGGGCTTCGAAAAGGGCTCCCGCCCTGCTGCCCATCGGCCGGATGCGGGACCGAAGGCTCGAGCGGATCCCGTGCCGCACTCTGCCGAACGGACTGGCCCAACCCAGCACCTCGACCGCGGCCGCATCCGGGAACGCGACGAACGCCGTCCCGGTTCCGGGTTCGGCCGGCCGCAGCGCTGCAGTCACCCCGACACGCATGCCTCGGGACAGGTTCAGCGGACCGCGCACGATCAGCAGGAGCCGCCCCGCCGCCGATGCCCGTCCTCCGTTCCGGTCGGCCACCGACCGGAGCTGCAGCACCGCACGCGTCGAGCCGTCCTCGCGGTACCGGCCGTCCTCGACGACCAGCCCGCGGAAGCTCGCCACACGTTCGGGCGGAAGCCCCGTTCCGGCCCCGGCGAGCTCGCGGTCGTATTCTCCGCGGGACAGCATCGAGACGAACAGGAGAGCCGCGAGGAGCATCGGGGAAAGGCTTCTCCGGTCGGTGCCGGTGAAGGTCGAGCGGGCGATACCGAGGGAGGCGAAAAGGAAGGGAACAGCGAGCAGAAGCCGGAAGGAGGAGCCCGGCAGAAGGAACAGGCCCGTCCCCGCGATTGCAGCGAGGACGGGAATGTCGGGAAGCGGGATCTCCCGCCGCTTCCCTACCAATTCAGTCTGGAGATGGCGTCCCGGGCCGCAGCCTTCACCGTGGATGAATAGCCGAGATAGTTGGTGTATGTCAGGGTATTGAAGGCCACCGGATCCCCGATGGCGCCGAGATTCCGGATGACCGCGAGAACGATCTGATCGTCGTACGGTCTGGCCTGTTCGGTGTACTGGTTGATCAGCTCCAGGTACTGCGCGAGACGGAGTGCCGCTTCGGGCGTCCTGATCGCACCGAGGCACGCGACCCCTTCGAGCACCATGCTCGCGAGCCCGTTTCCGCGATCGAAGTCGAGAAGGGTCTGGTTGAAATGCTCGATCACGGTGCCGGTAGCCGGACCGTAGGGATTCGCCGTCAGCTCTTCGACGGATTCTATCCGGATCTGTCGAAAGAGAATCCGCTCCTGGTTGTCGGTCGTACGGCTGTTCACCGCCACCCGGAGAGCGAACTCGGCCACCCGCGCCTGCTGCTCCTTCGTGATCCGGTCGGTCGCTCTCGCCATCTGAACCGCACGAAGCTTGTCCCGAACCGGGTTCTTCTGGACCACCCCGATGAGGGCTTCCGTGAAGTCACCTTCGAGCTCGTACATCGCCTGTTCGGACTGCTTCGTGATCTCGTCCGAATAACCGACCATCATGGTGTGAAACAGGACGGGGAAAGAGGAGGGATGCTTGAGCTTTCCGAGCGCGAGGACACAGCTTGAAACGACCTGATGCTCGGGAACGATGCCTGTCTTGTAGAGGGAATTCTGCGCCGCCAGCCAGGAGTTGAGACTTTCGGAGATGAGCGGGTCTCCCTGGGCGATTTCTCCGAGGGCGCCCATGATGGTGATCCGGTTCAGGGTTTCCTTCTCCGACTCGAACAGCCGCCAGAGGGTATCCTTCGCCTCCATGTACTTCTGCTTTTCGATCATCTGGATGGCGAGCGTGGAGAGCTCCCGCGCATCCCCGCTCTGGCGGATACGATCCGAATTGTTCAGGATGTATTTGAGGGCCTCCAGATAGAGCGGACCCATGTCGACCTTCGCGTTCGCGGAGGCATCACGCAGGATCTGTACTTTTATCTCCAGAGTCGCCTTCTCGAAGTTGTCGAAATAGGTTTTCAGAATCACCTGCTCGTTCTGGGCATACGCCCCGACCGCGAGCAGGAGAATCATCGCCGTGACGGCGAACAGCCTGTTCCTCATATCCCTCTCCTCATGCCGTAACCTGCCGCACCGCATCGACATGCGGCGGCATCCATACCGTATATACTACCGGTTCTTTCACGGTAATTCAATCAAATTTTAGTATTTAGAGAAAAATTCTCAATAGTATGGATTGGATGGAGGGCTGGGAAAAGACCGCTGCGCGGCGGAGGGGATACTATCGCGCCGCGGCCGTAACTTCCGGTTTTTCGATGAGCTTGTGCCCGAGAGCGGAGGCTCCGCGCTCCGACTCGTCGAACACCTGGTAGACGAAAACGAGGATCGAGTTCTTCATCGCCGGACCGGGAGGTACCGCTTCGATGTGAAGGATGGACTGGTTCTTCTTGTGATCGTAGGTAACTCCCTTTACAATCCCGCACAGCACGATGCGGAGATCGGAAAGAACGAGCTGCAGCTTCAGGGGAAGCCCCGGTTTCGCACGACCTCCCACGAGGATGGCGGCGCCGTCTTCGGAAATGTTGATGATCCGGCAGCGAAGGCCGCTCCCCTCCTCCCATTCCTCGTTCGCGAACGAGATGGCCCGGAGAGGGAACAGGGATCCCGCCCGATTCACGTCGCGCCGCAGCGACCGCCGTTTCTGGGCACGCAGGAGATTGGACGAATGCGTCAGATGGAGAATCGCGAACTTCTGCCGGGTGAAGTCGTCGATCACCCGGGTCTCGAAATAGTATCCGGCATCTTCCGCCCGCCAGAAGTAGACGTTGATCTGCTGGCCTTTCCAGACGAACCCGGGAGGCATCTTCTTACCCTGCGGATACGAAATGGCCAGGTAGCGTTTCATGTTCTCGATCACGCGGGAATAGAACACTCCGCCGCCCGGGAACGTGATCTTGATCGGCTGGTTGGGAGAGATGTTCCGCGTGGACTTGAGGCCCAGCCGGTACTTGGGAAGGTTGAACTCCACCCGCTTGCGGAAGTCGAAAAGCTTGGAGA
Source organism: uncultured Spirochaetota bacterium (assembly GCA_963728215.1). GTDB lineage: Bacteria > Spirochaetota > Spirochaetia > CAVSJD01 > CAVSJD01 > CAVSJD01. The sequence goes on from CAVSJD010000002.1 coordinate 338,822, forward strand.
GGAACCTGACGTGCTGCTCGCTCTCCTGCTGGTCGTTTGCCCGGGCATTCAGAATGACCCCGCGAATGGACCGGTCCAGCTGTTTGACCGACCAGAACAGGGAAGTCGGGTTCAGCAGCTTGTTCTGGATGGCCACCTTGCGGAGCATCTGGATTTCGTGAAACGAAAAACCCGATTCCTTGCCCTTGAGATAGAACTGGAACCAGGGGAAACTCCTGTTTTTTGAACGGAGGAAAAGGGTTGCTCCGACGAAAACCAGAAACAGCAGGATGAGTACGAATACCATAATTACCGTCCATTCCTCCCGGCATCGTTCCGGGGCCGCGGCCCGGGGTTCGACGCTTCTCTATCGTACACGATCTGCACCCTTTATACTATATTCTTCTCTCATTTCCTTTTCACGTGAAAAGCAGAATTTCCGCGCTCCTTCGATACGCCGTTCCGGTCGACAGGGATAAGCGGAAGAGGTTTGCCTTTTTTACCTGTCCGGTTTATGTTCATACGGGTACTCATCCACTGCCGGAACCGGAGCCTGCATGGCGGACAATGACATTTTCATCCCCAACCCTGCGGTTGTCAACCCGAAACTGCTCTGGGTGGAGATCCTGATCCTCTTTTTCGCGTTCTTCGTTCCCGGCATCCTGAGCGGGAGCCGGGACGTGGATCCCGCCTCGTTCGACCGGATCGCCTACCATGCGGGATTCTATCTTCTCGCCCTGCCCCAGATCGCCCTGATCGTCTACCTGATCGTACTGCAGTTTCCCCGCCGGATGGACCGCTTCGGCATCGTCCGCCTCGGCTGGAGCGACATTCTCCGGGGCATTCTCACCTGGATCGGCATATTCGCGATTCTCGCCGCGGCGGGCCTCCTGGTTTCCCTCCTCCCCGAGAACCGGCGGGATGTCCTGGAGGTCGGGTTCCGATGGCGGTTCACGGAACCGGGGATGATACCGTTCGCGTTTCTCACTTCGCTGATCACCGGCTACCGGGAGGAACTCTTCTTCCGGGCATACCTTCTGACCCGCTTCGCCCAGCTGGGGATTCCCTTTCCGGTTTCCGCCCTGATGAGCACGATGATGTTCGCGACGGGGCATCTCTATCAGGGATGGGCGGGATTCCTGGTGGCGGCCGCGCTCGGAGGCTTTCTTGCCGTCGTGTTCCACACCCGGAAATCGCTTCACGTCACGGCGATCGCGCACGCACTCTACAACTTTACGGTCCTGCTCTTTCTGCTCCTTCGGGCGGTCCGGGGCTGACGGAAGCTACCGCCGCGGCCGGGACCCGGCCGGCAGCCGGTCGACGTTTTCCTGCCTCACCCGACGGACCACGCCGCTTTGCCGTTGCAAATTCAACCGCTCCATGTTAGCTTTGTATTAGAGGAGAATTATATGAGGAAAATTATATATATATCCATCGGAGCCGTCGTTCTGACGGTCGGCGTGGTGTTCCTGCTCCAGGCAGGTCCGAGCAGGGAAACGGCTCCGGCAGCCTCGGCTCCCGCGACTGCACCTTCCGAACCGCAGCCCGCAGCGTCGTCATCTTCAGAATCCCGGACCCGGGAGCAGATCATGCAGGATCTCACCGGCATCGGCTTCCAGATTCCCAAAGGTGCCCTGAAGGCTCCCGACTTCACCGTCCAGGATCTGGACGGGAATGAAGTGTCGCTGTCCGACTACCGGGGGAATCTGGTCTTTCTGAATTTCTGGGCGACCTGGTGTCCTCCCTGCCGGGCCGAGATGCCGTCGATGCAGAAGCTCTCCGAACGGCTGTCGGATCAGAAATTCGTGATCCTCGCGGTCGATCTGCAGGAACCGGAGATGACGGTCAGGCAGTTCATCGAAGACAACAGGCTCACCTTCTCCGTGCTCCTCGACGGAGAGGGACAGGTGGGCGGCATGTATGCGGTACGGAGCATCCCCACCACCTACCTGATCGACCGTAACGGCATGCTGCTCGGAATGGCGATCGGCGGCCGGGAGTGGGACACCGAGGAAGTGGAAGCCGTCTTCCGGAGCATAATCGGATCATGAACACCGCCCCGAACCTCGCGATCTCGCTGGCTGCCGGGCTGCTGTCGTTCCTCTCGCCATGCATCCTCCCGCTCATCCCCTCCTATCTCTCGTTCATCGGGGGGGCGAGCCTGCAGGATCTCCGGGAGGACCAGCTTTCGCGCCGAAAGGTGTTCTATCGGACGCTGATGTTCGTACTGGGATTCTCGCTGATCTTCATCGTGCTCGGGGTGATCTTCTCGAGCACCGGGTTCCTTTTCGCGGGCGTCTCGAGAGTGATCAATGCCGTCGCCGGCATCGTGGTCATCATCCTGGGCCTGAACATCATGTTCGACTTCTGGAAGTTCCTCAATTTCGAACGGAAGATTCACGTGCGGACCGCCCCTAAAGGTCTCTTCGGCGCGTTCCTGATCGGCATGGCGTTCGGCGGCGGCTGGACCCCCTGCGTGGGTCCGATTCTGGCGGGTATCCTGTTCCTCTCCGGGCAGTCCGGGCAGGTCGGACGGGGCATCCTCTCCCTGGCCGCGTATTCGCTGGGCCTCGGGATCCCGTTTCTCCTCGCGGGCATTTTCTTCGGAAGGTTCGTGCATCTGATGCAGGGCATCAAGCGTCATCTGCCCGCGATCCGGGTCGTGAGCGGACTGTTCCTGATCGGAATCGGCCTGCTGATCGCCCTGGGCAGGTTCCAGCAGATGAACGCGTGGCTGGGCTCCCTGTCCCTCGCGCTGCGCTCCTGGGCCGGAGCCGAGCCTCTCGTTGCCCGGGTCGTTCTGGGGACGGGGCTGATCCTGGTCGGGCTGATCCCGTTTCTCCCGGCCCTTCTGCGGAAGACGGGGCGGGACCGGACCGGCCGGCTGAACGTGCTGTCCGCAGCTCCCGTCCGCCTCGTGCTGTTCACGGTGACCTTCATCGCCGGAATGCTGGGGATCCTGGGCATCATCGACCTGCCGGCCATGATCTCTTCCTGGCTGTCGTTTCAGGGAATCTGAAAAGGCGCCGGCGATACAGTCGGGCCGGAAGCCCCCATGTCCCGGAATCCCGGGGCAAGGGGGCCGGTCCGTCCGTCAGAGCTCCGTCCGTCAGGACGGGGAGCGTCCGCTCCCGTTCAGCAGTCTCCGGAACAGGCCCTGCTTTTTCGCTTCTCCGTCGTAGAAATCTCCCATGGACCGGAACTTCTTCGACCGCATCCGGACCAGCTGGTCCGGGGTGATCATCGTGAGCCGCTCGAGCGCGATCTGCACCTGCTGCTTGATCTTCACCGCGGTATAGTCGGGATCCTGGTGCGCGCCTCCCGGACCTTCGGGAATGATGCCGTCGATGATTCCGAAGGAGAAGAGGTCGGTGGCGGTGAGTTTCATGAGACCGGCCGCGTACTTCGCCTTGGTGGCGTCACGAAGCAGGATCGACGCGAAGCCCTCCGGCGAGATGACCGAGTAGATCGAGTTCTCCAGCATGTAGATCTCGTCGCCGACCCCGATGCCGAGCGCCCCGCCCGAGCCGCCCTCCCCGATGACCACGCAGACGACGGGCACCTTGAGCACGGAGAACTCCATCAGGTTCCGGGCGATCGCTTCCCCGATTCCCCGCTCCTCGGCCGCAAGGCCCGGGAAGGCTCCGGACGTGTCGATGAACGTTACGACCGGGCGGCCGAACTTCTCCGCCTCCTTCGCGAGCCGGAGGGCTTTCCGGTAGCCGTCGGGATGGGCCATCCCGTAATTGCGGCGGATGTTCTCCTTCATGTTGCGGCCCTTCTGGTGCCCCAGGATGGTGACCGCCCGTCCGCCGATCAGCCCGATTCCGCCGATTATAGCCGGATCGTCGGAGAAGCAGCGGTCGCCGTGCAGCTCCATGAACTGTGAGCAGATCCGCGAAATGTAGTCCATGGTGGTGGGCCGTTCCGCATGGCGGGCGAGCTCCACCCGCTTCCATGCGTCCGGCGCCTGATCGCCGCCTCCGGAGAGCTTGGTCTCCAGCCGGACGATCTCCTCCGATATGTCGAGGTTCTCCCGGCGCGCGAGAACCCGGAGCTCCTTCAGTTTTTTCCTGATCTCCTGTTCGGTCATCGGCGGATCCTCCCTGCCGGCTGGTGCGTGTCGATGAGGAAGCCCAGCGTCGCCTTGAGGTCCTTCCGTTCCACGATGGCGTCTACGAATCCCTTCTGGAGCTGGAACTCCGCCCTCTGGAACCCTTCCGGGAGCTTCTGCTTGATGGTGCCCTCGATGACCCGGGGCCCGGCGAAGCCGATCAGCGCCCCCGGTTCCGCGAGGATCACGTTCCCGAGCATGGCGAAGGAAGCCGTGACTCCTCCGTAGGTCGGATCGGTGAGCACGATGAAGACCGGAACACCCCGTTCGCTGCAGGCCGCCACGGCCCCGGCGGTCTTGGCCATCTGCATGAGGCTGAATATGCCCTCCTGCATGCGAGCCCCGCCCGAGGTGACGAAGATGATCGCCGGAAGCCGGCGTTCGGCTGCGAGAACGAGAGCCCGCGAGATCTTTTCTCCCACCGCCGAGCCCATGCTCCCGCCCATGAACTGGAACGCCATGATGGCGACGACCGCCTCGCGTCCGCCTAAGCGGCAGGTACCGGTCATGACGGCTTCTTCCATGCCCGCGCTGCTCCGCGCCGCCTCGATTTTCTCCTCGTACCCGGGGAATTCGAGCGGATTCATGCTCCGGATCGATTCGCCGAATTCCTGAAACACTCCTCCGTCTGCGAAAAACCGGATCCTCTCGAACGGATTGATCCGGAAGTGATGCTGACAGCCGGGACAGACGAACAGCGTCCGCTCCAGCTCGATTTCGTCTATCCTGATATGGCAGGCGGGACAATGGTGCTTCTTCTCGAGGAAGACGCGATCGTCCTGCGGAATCCTGCCGTTCTGGTCCGGGGTCCTCTGCAGCAGGGATTTGAGAAATCCCGTGAGCGAGGTCTTCTGATCCACTCGAAATCCTCCTGCGTTACACGGTAGCCATGATGCGCTCGAAGATCGCGGTCCCGAATTCTTCCTTGCGGAAGACGGGATCGTCCAGGATCCGGAGCTGCACGTCGCGGTTGGTCGGTACCCCTTCCAGAATCAGTTCTCCCAGGGCACGCTTCATTCTTCTCAGCCCCTCGTTCCGGTCGGCGGCGCCTACGATGATCTTCGCTATGAGCGAATCGTAATGAGGCGGCACGAAGTAGCCGGGATAGAGGAAGCTGTCGGTACGGACCCGGAATCCACCGGGAGGCAGGTACTTCTCGATCTTCCCGGGAGCCCGGGCGTTGATCCGGCATTCCACCGCGTATCCCGACAGGTCGATGTCCTCCTGCCGCAGCGTGAGCTTCTCACCGGAACCGGTCCTTATCTGTTCCCGGATGATGTCCACGCCGGTCACCATCTCGGTGACCGGATGCTCCACCTGGACCCGGGCATTCACTTCCATGAAATAGTAGGCGCCGTCCTTCACGAGGAACTCGATGGTTCCCGCTCCGGTGTATCCGAGATCCCGGAAAAGCCGGACCGCGTCGGAACCCATCTTCTTCCGCATCTCGGGCGTGACTCCCGGCGAAGGACTCTCTTCCACCAGCTTCTGATGATTCTGCTGGACCGAACAGTCACGCTCGCCCAGATGGATCACGTTCCGGTCCGCGTCCGCAAGGATCTGGAACTCCACGTGCCGCGGATTCTCGAGGTACTTCTCGAGGTAGACCGTTCCGTCGGAGAAGGCCTTTTCCGCTTCATGGGCCGCGATCTTGAGAGCGTCCAGGAGCTCTTCCTTCCTGCGCACGATCCGCATTCCCTTGCCGCCGCCGCCGGATGCCGCCTTGATGATGACGGGATACCCGATCTCGTCGGCAGCCGAGAGAGCGCCCTGCGGATTCTCCACCGAGCCTTCGCTGCCGGGTATGACGGGAATGCCCGCTTTCCGTGCGGAACGCTTCGCCTGCACCTTGTCGCCGAGCAGGTCGATCACATCGGCGGGCGGCCCGATGAACGCAAGGCCGGCACCCTGCACCTGCCGCGCGAAGGAGGCGTTCTCGGCGAGAAAGCCGACCCCGGGATGGATCGCATCGCAGCGGGTCAGCACGGCGGCGGAGATCAGGTTGGCGCGGTTCAGGTAGCTCTCCTTCGAGCTCGCCGGACCGATCCGGACGGCCTGGTCCGCCATCTTCACGTGGAGCGACTCCGCGTCCGCCTCGGAATAGACGGCGACGGCACGGATCCCCATCTCCCGGCAGGTCCGGATGATCCGGACCGCAATCTCCCCGCGGTTCGCGATGAGCAGGGATGATATCATGCGCGCTTCACCTCGAACAGCGGCGTACCGTACTCGATCATGGCCCCGTTTTCCACCAGCACCGAAACGATTTCGCAGTCGAAATCCGCTTCCAGCTCGTTCATCACCTTCATCGCCTCGATGACGCAGAGGGTGTCTCCGACCTTGAGCCGGGTTCCTTCCTCCACGAAGGGAGGTGCATCCGGTGCGGGCGCACGGTAGAACGTTCCGACAATCGGTGATGAAATAATCTCGGAGTCGGACCGGCTCTCCTCGCTTCCTGCCGGAGCGGGGGCACCCGGATTCGGCATGCCCGAGGCATGTACGGCATGTGCATGACCGCCGGCGGAGGGAAGGATGATCGACTCTCCTCCCTTCTTCAGCATGATCTCTTCGGAATCCTGCCGAAGAGTGAGTTCGGTGAGAGAACTTTTATCGAACCGTTCCAGCAGTGTCAGCACATCGTCTATCGTCATCTCTTAACTCCTTCAGCTGAATAACGGGGGGCGGGAAATTCAGAAAAACGCTACCATACCAGCCTTAAGGTGTCAAGAATTGACCCCGGATAACCTGAAGATGAGCTTGCCGGTATTCAGTTTAGGGTATATAATGCGCTGAATTCCCCTTGCGTGAATAAGGATAGGACCGTGCAGAACATTGAACAACTCCTGCCCCACCGAAGCCCGTTCCTCTTTGTCGACCGCCTGGAAGAGGTCACGGACGAAATCATCGTCGGCTACAGACAGTTTACTACGGACGATTTCTTTTTCAAGGGACACTTTCCCGACTATCCCGTTGTTCCGGGAGTCGTTCTGGTCGAAACCATGGCGCAGTGCGGCGGCGCGGGAATCAGGTCCCGCGGCGCGGAGAACGGCTCACTGTTTTTCCTGGCCGCGATAGAAAAGGCGAAATTCCGTCGGCAGGTGAGGCCGGGAGAAGAGGTGAAAATGGTCATCCGGAATCTCCGGGTGACGCCGCGGATGATCCGCCAGAAGGGAGAGGCTTTCGTCGGAGAGGAACTCGCGGCGGAAGCCGAATGGCTCTGCCTGGTCGGCGAAGGCCGCTGACCTCGCGGTTTTCCGCTCATTCCTGATGAAATTCTGAAACGTACCCCGCCCGGGGGTAGAATAACCGATATCCGGACACCGGCTGTCGAGAGTGAGGGGGATTCCATGCCGATCGTGGATGATACGCTTCCGAAACGTTTCAAGGCTACCGTGGACCGCTACCCCGAAACCGCCGTGTGCTACACGAAAGACGGAAACGGAGATTTCCAGGCCATCCCGTACCGGGAGCTGTGGGAAAAAATCCGTCTCTGCGGGCACGGCCTTCTTGCCCTGGGAGTCTCCCGGCACGACCACGTGGGACTGATATCGGACAACCGCTGGGAATGGCCCGTGATCGATCACGCGATCCTCGGGCTGGGTGCGGCGGATGTTCCCCGGGGCTCGGATTCTACCGAGGACGAAATCGCCTACATTCTGAACCATGCCGACTGCGAGATCGCGTTCGCGGAGAACCGGGCCCAGCTGCAGAAGATCGCTTCGCTCAGGGAACGGATGCCGCTGCTCAAGCGCGTCATCCTGATCGAGGGGTTGAACGAGGACACCGGCCGCGGCATGAGCGGCTCCGATCTGGAACTGCTCGGCTTCGAAGACGTGATCCGGGCCGGAGAGAAGCATCGGCAGGAGAACCCGGAGGCGTTCGATCGGGAGATGGCAAAAGGCAGGCCCGACGAAGTGGCCACTCTCATCTACACGTCGGGAACGACCGGCGAGCCGAAGGGCGTCATGCTGACGCATCGCAATTACCTCTTTCAGCTCGACCGCCTCGACGACCGCATCGAACTGCATCCGGGAGACATCTTCCTGAGCGTGCTGCCGATCTGGCACTCGTTCGAACGGGCGGTGGACTACTATGTCTTCAGCCGGGCCGCTTCCGTCGCCTACTCGAAACCGGTGGGATCGGTGATGCTCGCGGACATGGCCAGGATCCGGCCGCACTGGATGACATCGGTCCCGCGTATCTGGGAGGGAATCCGGAGCGCCGTCTTCCGGAACGTGAACAAGGAAGGAGGAGTGAAGAAATCGCTCTTCTACTTCTTCGTGGGCGTCGGCGAGGCGCATGCCTATTTCTGGAACATGGCCAGGGGACTGCTGCCCCAGTTCTCGAAGCGGAACCGGGCGGTAGACATCGCACTCAGCATCATTCCGCTCGTTCTCCTCACTCCCTTCAAGCTGCTGGGCAATGTCCTGGTCTTCGGAAAGCTGAAGCAGAAGCTGGGCGGCCGGTTCAAGGCCGGGGTATCCGGCGGCGGAGCGCTTCCCGGCTACGTGGACCGGTTCTTCCAGGCGGCGGGGATCAAGCTGCTCGAGGGATACGGACTTACCGAGACCGCTCCGGTCATTTCGGTACGCTTCGAGAGGGCGCCGAAACCGGGGACGGTAGGTCCGGTGCTCCGGGACGTCGAGTACCGCATCGTCGGGGAGGACGGGGCCATTCTCCCGCCGGGCAAAAAGGGCGTTCTCTATATCCGGAGCGAGCAGGTGATGAAGGGCTATTACAAGAAGCCCGACGAAACCGCGAAGGTGCTGCAGGACGGCTGGATGAACACCGGAGATATCGTCGTGGCGACCGTCGCCGGGGATCTGAAGATCCTGGGCCGGGAAAAGGATACCATCGTCCTCCTGGGAGGCGAGAACATCGAGCCGCAGCCGATCGAGGAGAAACTGGTGCAGTCGGATTATATCGACCAGGTGATGGTGGTCGGCCAGGACCAGAAGTTCCTGGGCACCCTCATCGTCCCGAATCTGGACCGGGTTGCGGAGTACGCGGGAGAGCGGTCGATTTCCTACATCGAGCGGGAGGAACTGCTGGACAATCCGCAGGTTCAGGAGCTGTTCCACAACGAGATCCAGAATCTGATCAGCGCGAAGGCCGGATTCAAACCGTTCGAACGGATTTTCCGTTTCACCCTGCTCACCCGCCCCTTCGAGGTGGGAAAGGAACTGACCCATACGCTCAAGGTTCGCCGAAAGGTCGTGAACGAGGAGTTCCGGCACCAGATCGCCCGGCTTTTCCTCTGACCGCCTTCCCCGGCCCGGATCGTCCCGCGCCTTCCCGATCGGGAACGGTGCGGGGCGGCGGAGCCCGGCGGGAGCGTGCCCCCGCCCCGGAGGACCCGGGCTCCTGCCCCGGAAGGTTCCGGAGTCCGCCCCCGGTCTACCGGTTCCCTTCGAGCAGGCGCAGGAACTCTTCCTCGGAAACCACCGTCACCCCGAGCGCCTTCGCTTTCGCCAGCTTGCTGCCGGCTTTCCCGCCGGCGAGCAGGTGAGACGTGCTTCCCGACACCTGGGACGTAACCCGGCCGCCCCGCTTCTTCACTTCCTCCATCGCCGTCTCGCGCGGAGCGAAGTGTTCGAAGCTTCCCGTGACGCACCAGGTCTGTCCGGCGAACGTCCGGGGCAGATCGGACTCCGCCCGGGTCTCCTCCTCGGCGAACTTCACCCCGTGCGAGCGGAGCAGCCGGATCTCCTCGATCAGCGCGGGATCCGAGAACTCGCGGATGATCGTCTCGGCGATCTTCGGGCCGATTCCGTCGATCGCGGTCAGCGCATCGGCGTCGCCGCGCACGGCCGCATCGAACAGCTGCTCCACGTCCCGGAAACCGCCTTCGACGAGCAACTCGGCAGCCTTCTGCCCCAGCTCGGGGATTCCGAGCGAAGCGAGCACGGTCCGGAACGGCCGCTCGCGGCTCCGATCCACTCCTTCCCGGATGATGGCCGCCTTCTTCTCCCCGAATCCCGGAAGGGTGATCAGCCGTTCGTAGTCGATGGCGTAGAGATCGCTCAGACGACGGACCAGCCCTTCCCGCAGGAGCAGCTCGACCGTCTCGCCCCCGAGCCCCTCGATGTCCATCTGTCCTCTTCCGACAAAGAAGAGCAGCCTCCCGTAGATCTGTGCGGGACACGCGGGATTCGGGCAGAAGTGATGCGCGCCGACCTGGACGAGCTCGCTGCCGCACGACGGGCAGTGTTCGGGGATCCGCCAGGTCGGGTTCCCCTGCTCGTTCTTCTCGATCACCCGTTCGACGGCCGGGATTACGTCCCCCCGGCGGGAAACCGCCACGACGTCTCCGGGAGCGAGCTCGAGCAGATCGATGTAGGCCTGGTTGTGCAGCGTCACGTTTGAGATGGTGGTTCCGCCGACCTGCACCGGTTCCACCCGGGCGACCGGCGTGATCCGGCCGGTCCGTCCCACCTGGACCTCGATGTCCCGGACCCGGGTGATTCCCTCCGGCGCATCGAACTTCCAGGCGACGGCCCAGCGGGGATGATGCCCGGTGTACCCGAGGCGATCCCGCGCTTCGATCTCGTTCACCTTGATCACCAGCCCGTCGATCTCGTACGGAAGGCTGCCGCGGAGTTCCGCCTCGCCGCGAAGGAACGCGGCGATATCGTCGAACGAACCGGTGCTCCAGGTGGGATGGATGCGCTGCTTCTCCTCGGCCCGGCCGTTTTCGGAGAAGAAGCCGGTCCGCGGATTGGTGCGGAATCCCAGCCGGTCGAGTTCCTCGAGGATCTGCGCGTGGGTGTCCGGCGCTCCCGCCCGATAGCCTTCGTAGACGAACATGTCGAGGGGTACCGCGGCGACTTCGCTGCTCCTGATGCGGCGCAGGGTTCCGGCTGCGAGGTTCCGCGGGTTTGCGTAGGGTGTTTCGAGACGGCGGTTGATATCCTCGAATCGTTCCCGGGGAAGAAAGATCTCTCCTCTGACCGCGATATCCAGCGGCTCGGAGAGCCGCAGCGGAACACTGCGGATGGTTCTCACGTTAGCCGTCACGTCGTTCCCGACGAAGCCGTTCCCCCGGGTGACGGCCCGGACCAGCCGGCCGCTCTCGTAGTAGAGGACGATCGACACGCCGTCGATCTTCTCTTCGACGATGAATGAAAGGCTCCGGCCGAGGTTCGCGGCGGTTTTCCGGATCCAGGCCAGGATCTCCTCGGTAGTGTAGGCCTTGTCCAGGCTGAGCACCGGAATGGAATGGCGTACTTCGGGAAAATCGCCGGTCAGGTCGGAACCGACCCGGGCCGTGGGGGAATCGGGGCGACGGAGCCCGGGATGCTCGCGCTCGAGCAGAAGGAGCCGGTCGAAAAGGCGGTCGTATTCGGCATCGGAGACCGATGGGCGCCCCAGCACGTAGTACTCGTGCTGGAGCCGAAGCAGACGATCGGAAAGCGCCTCGATTTCCGGCGCGGGATCGACGGCCATCAGTCCCCGCCCTGTCGGACAAAGGCGTCGCGGTATCCGCGGGAGCGGACCTGGTACAGGATCAGGCCCTGTTCGTCCTCCGAAAACGGGCCGACGAGAACGCGGTACACCATGCGCGCTCCGCTCCGGATCGGCATCAGCATCAGGGGATACGCGGTACCGAGCGAGCTGCCGATGCGCTCCGCCATCTCGCGGGATGCGTAGACCCCGATCTGCAGATAGAATGCATCCTTGCGGAGAACCTCGGAATCGGGAATCCGGGGCGAGGCGGATGCTGCCGGAGCGGCCGTCGCGACCGGGGGTGCGGTTTCCATCGGGACCTGCGCCGCGGGGACGTCCGCGGGAGCCGCAGCCGGTTCGGCCGCGATCCGGTCCTCGGGTTCCGGTTCCGGCTCCGATACGGGTTCGGGGGCCGGTGAGTACGCCGGGGGTCTCGGTTCGGCGGGCACCAGGGTGAGCTCCGTCCCATCCGGCAGACCGGGATACGGAGACTCCGCCTCCGCGAGGGCCGGCGGCTCCTCTTCGATCGGCTCCCCGAAGGGGGCCTCGATCGCCTGATCGGGCTCGGCCGGTACCGGCTCCAGCGCGATTTCCCCGCCCGACTGCGGCTCCTCCGGGAGCGCGGGGGGAGTTTCGGGAGCGATCACGAAGAAATCGGCGGGGGGGGCTTCCGGTTCCGCTGCGACGGCGGGAAGCTCCGGCTCGGGTTCCGCCTCGGGCTCGGAGGCTTCCTGCGGTCCGGGATCGGGAGATGCGATTTCCACGGCGGGATCCGTCTCGAGCGGCTCCTCCGGCGGTGTTTCCTCGAGAAGCGGGTTGCTTCCGGCCACCGCGGGAGCCGGCTCTTCCTCGATCGAATCGGCTACCAGCGCGGGTCGCTCGCGCTCGCTCGGCGACCTCAGCCGCTATGCGCTCCCTCGGTGGCCTCAGCGGTGCGGCGGCTGCCGGGGCGGCCGGCTCGGGCTCCGGAACGACAGCCGGCTCCGGGGCATCGGCCGCGACATCGTCCGCAGGGGCGGCCGGCAGGGCGATCTCCGGAGGCGCGGACAGGGGAATCGGGGCGGGAGCGGGAACCGCAGGGGCGGCGGCCGGCGGCAGCGGGCCGTTCACCGCAGCGGCCGGATTCAGGTCCGGGTCGCGGCTCTCGGGCAGTTCCTGCCGGAACGCCCGCTCCCGGACGACGTCGTCCTGAATCGGAGAGACCTGTACCCGGGCGGACATGGTATACCCGATCCGGAGATCTTCCGCCGCCTTCTGCGAGAGCAGGATGAAGATTCCCGGCTCGTCGAGCCCCTGAGTGACCGTCACCGAGACGGAGTTCCCGTTTTCGGAATTGGTCACGCGGACCCGGGTATTCCGGGGGAAGGAGTTCGAAGCGGCGGTGTATCCGCCCGCCGGAAGCTCTCCGAACCTGCTGATCGCGGCGGTGCCTTCCCAGGTCGAATCGGCGGACAGGGGCAGCGGTCCCACGACCAGCAGCGCGATGATCACCGAAAAACATATCGACTTCATACCTTTTCCTCCGTCCGGCAGACTGAAGAGCGACTTCGCCCGAGCTCCATGATCATCAGAACAGGACGGCAACCCGGTCCGCGACACGCAGCCCGAGATCGAAGCAGAGGGATTCGCCGACCAGGGGCTCGCCTCCGCTGCCGGTAAAGGCGGCCACTCTGCCCCGCCCGATGATCTCGCCGCTGCCGACACGCGTCAGAGAGTAGACGATCTCCCGGGGGACCAGCGTCCGGTCGCCCGGAACCAGTTCACAGACCAGGTCCGCCTCCACCAGCACGTCGGCCCCGCCTGCATCCGCGCTGCTGCGGAGTACGGAGGAATCGCGTCTGCCTTCGATGCCGCTGCTGAACGCGATGTGTCCCCGCTCGAAGAGCGAATCCATGATTCCCGCCTCGAGGGCGGAAGCGAAGAGCCGCGCTCCGTTCTCTTCGGTCGGCACGAAATTCTTCTCGACAATATGAATCATGACGGTATCGCCCGCGGCGAAAGCAGCACCAACGATGATCAGCAGGGACGCGAGTGCGATCGTTCTCATCAGATCCTTCTCCTCTTCCGGCAGTCTCTTCCTGAATATCGGCACCCCGTTCTTCGTTGCTGAGCGGATCATGGATAACGGGGTTCGCTTGAAGAGTCCCGTTCTGCGTGGTATTCTCATGTTCAGGTAAAGACCGTTGTACCCTCAAGTGTACCACTGGGCGAAACTCCAGACAACACGGGAAAGAGCAGGCTCATGAACTACTATGTTGTACAGGTCAAGACACGAGGCGAAGAAAAATATCTTTCCCTGGCAGGTCGGTCCACGCGGGAATGGGCGGTAAGGCTGCTCTGGCCGAGAAGAAATCTCACCATCCGCAAGCAGGGACGGAACATCCGGAGCCTCGCGCCGATTTTTCCGGGATATCTCTTCATCGAGGCCGACAGCCTGGATCCGGAGCTCTACTGGAGCCTGAAGCGGATACCCGGTTTCTTCCGCTTTCTCCGAAGCAACGACGACATCATCCCGATCGAAGGCGATGACAAGCGGCTTCTCCTCCATTTTCTCTCGTACGGTGAGATCATCGATAAGTCGAAGGTGATTTTTGACGACAATAACCGTATACGGGTGCTGGAGGGACCGATGAAGGGCCTCGAGGGACTGATCGTCAAGGTTGACCGGAGGAAGAAACGGGCGAAAATCCGCCTGACCATGTACTCCGAGGCCCACCTGGTCGATCTCGGCTTCGAGGTGATCGAACCGCTCGGTTCCGAGGGCGCCGATGCAGGCGGGGTATGAACGGCAGTACGAAAAACAGGATCTACATCATCGGAGCCGGGTTCGCCGGGAGGGCGATCGCCGCTGAGATCCGCTCCAAGGGCGTATTCGGCGAGGTGGTCGCGTTTCTCGACGACGATCGGGAGAAGATCGGCTCCCGGCTGGACGACATACCGGTCCTCGGTCCGATCGGGGACGTGGTGCGCCTGCTCCGCCAGACGCCGGCGGACGAGGCGCTGATCGCCCTTCCCGGCGCCGGCCGGGAACAGCTCGCGACCATCTACCACCAGCTCAAGCGGGCCGGGTTCACGACGATCCGCATCCTCCCCGGGATCTCCCGGATCGTGGACGGCGAAGCCCACCTGATCCTCACCCGCGACATCGACCCGCAGGATCTGCTCGGCCGGACTCCGGTTCAGATCAACCTGAAGGAGAGCCTCTCCTATCTCCGCGGCAAACGCGTCCTGGTAACCGGGGCGGGCGGCAGTATCGGGAGCGAGCTCTCCCGCCAGCTTCTCTCCGGAGGGGCCGAGCGGCTCTACCTCTTCGGCCACGGCGAGAACAGCATCTACGAGATCGACCGGGAGCTGCGGATTCTCCAGGAGGAGGGAGTCGGCGAGCGGGCGACCATCGTTCCGGTGATCGGCGACCTGAAGGATGCCGAGTACATGCGGTTCATCCTCGGCAGGCTGAAGGCGGATGTGCTGTTCCACTGCGCAGCCTACAAGCACGTCCCGATGACGGAAGAGAATCCGGTGGAGGCGATCCGGAACAACGTGTTCGGGACCTTCAACCTGGTGGAGTCCGCGGTGCGGGCCGGCGTGAAGCGGCTGGTGCTGGTCTCGACCGACAAGGCGGTGGATCCCACGAGCGTCTACGGCGCATCGAAGCGGCTCTCGGAGGAGATCGTCCTCTCCCGCTGCCTGGCAGGCCAGTCGTGCATGGTGGTACGGTTCGGAAACGTCCTCGGTTCCCGCGGCAGCATCATCCCGCTGTTCCGCAAGCAGATCGGGAAAGGCGGTCCCGTGACGATCACCGATCCCGAAGCGACCCGTTACTTCATGACCATTCCCGAGGCCGCCTCGCTGGTGCTGAAGGCTGGCGGCGTGGGAAACGGAGGCGACCTCTACTGCCTCGATATGGGTGAGCCGGTTCTGATCAGGGATCTCGCGGAACAGATGATCCGGTTCTACGGTTACGAGCCCGAACGGGAGATCCCGCTGGTCTACACCGGACTGCGTCCCGGCGAGCGGCTGGCCGAACGCCTCGTGGGCGACGGAGAGCGGGAGGTCCCGACCGACCACGACCGGATCAGCCGGATCGTCCGGGAGCGGAGCCTCGCTGGCGATATCGACCGGATTCTCGAGGAGCTCGCCCCCATCTGCTTCCTGCGCCCGGACCAGGCGGAACAATACCGGAACCGGCGCATTCTCCGGAGCGTCCTGCAGCGATATATTCCCGGTGTGAGGATACCCGATCATGAGCCTGATTACTGATTTCGTCCCCTTCGCGCTTCCCGATATCGGCCGGGCCGAGGAGGAGGCCGTACTCCGGGTACTGCGCAGCGGATGGCTCACCACCGGGGATGAAACCCTGACGTTCGAACGGGAGTTCGCCTCCGCCGTCGGGAGCCGGCATGCGCTCGCGGTGAACTCCGCGACCGCCGGCCTGCACCTCGCCCTCGAGGCGTTCGGGATCGGTCCCGGCGACCTGGTCGCCACGACCCCGTACACCTTCGCCGCGACCGCCGAAGTGATCCGCTACCTGGGAGCGCATCCGCTGTTCGTGGATGTCGCGAAGAGCTCGTTCAACCTCGATCCGGAGCTCCTCGAACGCGCGGCCCGGAAACATCGCCGGAAGCTGAAGGCGGTCATTCCGGTCCACGTGGGCGGCGAGCTGTGCGACATGGACCGGATCGTCCCGCTCTGCCGCGACCGGAAGCTCGTGCTCATCGAGGACGCGGCCCACGCGTTCCCCCTCCCCTCTCCCGGCGGCCATGCCGGGACGCTGGGCAACGCAGGGGTTTTCTCCTTCTACGCCACCAAGACGATCACCACCGGCGAAGGCGGAATGGTGGTGACCGATGACGATGCCGCGGCGAAGCGGATCCGGATCATGCGCCTGCACGGGATCGACCGGGACATCTGGGACCGGTATACGAGCCGAAAACGTTCCTGGGAATACGAGGTGGTAGCGCCGGGATTCAAGTACAACATGACCGATCTCGCGGCGGCGATCGGACGGGTCCAGCTCGGACGGGCGGAGGACCTCCTCGCCCGAAGACGGCAGATCGCCCTCCGGTACTTCGAAGGGCTCGAAGGCTGCACCTTTCTCGAGCTGCCCGCATATCGGGAGAATCACAGCTGGCACCTTTTCATCCTCCGGCTCCGCACCGGTTCGCTCACCACAGACCGGGACCGGTTCCTGGAGGAGCTGCTCTCCCGCGGAGTGGGAACATCCGTCCATTACCGGCCGCTGCATCTGATGCCCTATTACCGGAACACGTACGGCTGCCGGCCGGACGATTTTCCCCGGGCACTCGAGCGGTATGAACACTGCTTCAGCATTCCGATCTATCCGGGAATGAGCGACGCCCAGGTGGAACGGGTCGTCGACGTGGTCCGTTCGACGGGCGAAACGTTCCTTCGCTCCGCGACGGGTCCGTGAGATGGTAGCGGTGACGGGACCGGTCGAATTTTCCGATGTCCTTCGCGGATCTCTTTCGTTCATCGACGACCTCGAAGCCCCCGGGATGCTCTACGGACTCGCCGTGCGGTCTCCCTGCGCCCGGGGCAGAATCACGAGCATTGTCCTGCCCGAGGCGCCGCCGGGGGTTTCGATCGTGCGGGCGAAGGACATCCCCGGGCGGAATATTCTCCGGGCATGGAGGAGCTCGATCCCGATCCTCGCCGACGAGGAGGTCTCCTATGTCGGCCAGCCGGTGCTGCTCCTCTGCGGTCCGAACCCGTCCGTCCTATCCGAGATGCGGGACGGGATCACCATCTCCTGCGAGGAATCGCCCCCCTGGTTCACGCTGATCGATCATTCGGACGAGCAGGTCTTCCTGACCCGGGACGTGATCCGGGGAAATCCGGAAGATGCGATGCGGGATGCCTACCAGGTGATCGAAGGGGAGTACCGGACGGGAGCGCAGGAGCATTTCGCGAGCGATACGCAGGGGGCGCTCGCGATTCCCGGAAAGGGGTCCATGCTGATCTACAGCTCCACCCAGTGGCCGTACCATGTCCGGCAGACCGTGGCGGAGGTGCTGGGCATGGTGCGGAAGACGGTGCGCGTCCGGGTGCCGAACATCGGAATGCATCTCGACGGCAAGATCTGGTATCCCTCGCTGATCGCGGCCCAGGCGGCCCTGATGGCGAGGAAGACCGGCCGTCCGGTGAAGTACCTGCTCTCCCGGAGAGAAGATTTCCTCTTCACCACCAAGCGGGCGCCGGTCTACATCCGTCACCGGACCGGACTCGATCCGGAAGGAAATCCGCTGGTCATGGACATCCGGATCTACCTGGATGTCGGAGCCGCGGGACTGCTTTCCCAGGAGATCATCGACCGCATGTGCCTCTGCGCCACCGGCGCCTACGGCTGCCCCAACATCCGGATCGGAGCCCGGGCCATTCTCACCAGCAAGCCGCCGCTCGGTGCTCTGTCCGGGCTCGGGGCCGCGCAGGCGTTCTTCGCCATGGAGATCCACGCCAGCAGGATCGCCGAGATCGCCCAGGTCGATCCATCGGAGTGGAAACGGCGCAATCTCGTGAAGAAGGGCGACATGCGGCCGAGCGGAGCGAGCCGGCGCGACATCGGATCCTCGCAGGCGGTTCTGGAGCGCGTGGTCCGGAGGGCGGATTTCTTCCGCAAGCACGCCGCGTACGAACTGCTGAAAAAACGCCGCCGGACCGTGGCGGAAGGCTACGATCCGCTGCGGGGGATCGGCCTGTCGCTCTGCTATCAGGGCAGCGGATTCATCGACGGCGGGGACGACCGGCAGGATTGTTCCGTCCGGGTGCGGCTGGACAAGGACGGCACCGTGTCGATTTTCACCTCCGCGGTGCCGACCCATCCGAACACCGTCGATGCGTGGAAGCAGCTTTCCGGAAAGATTCTCGGCGTCGAACCGGGCGTGATCCGGGTCGAGGATGTGGACACCGACCTGGTTCCCGATTCCGGCCCCTCCACCCTTTCCCGCAACATCACGCTCGTCCGGTCCCTCATCGAGCGATGCTGCAACGCGATCCAGAAGAAACGGTTCCGCAGTCCGCTCCCGATCGAGGTGAAACGTTCCTACCGGATGCCGAAGGTGCAGGAGTGGAACGAGGCGGAGCTGTCGGGCGAGCCGTTCGCCGCCTACTCATGGGCCGCGACCGTCGTGGAGGTCGAGGTGCATCCGGTCACCTGGGAAATCACGGTCCGGGGAATCTGGATGGTGATCGACGGGGGAAGAATCGCCCACCCGGAGCAGGCCCGGGCGACCCTGGAAAACGGAGTCCTGCAGGCGCTGGGATGGGCATCCTGGGAGCGGATCATCTACCGGCACGGGGAGATCCCCGAGGACGTCTACTACTCCTACGTACCCACCGGAATCGACCGGCTCCCTCACCTCGCGATCGACTTCGTCCAGCACGAGGCCAGGACCGCATCCCGCGGCATCGGCGAGCTTCCGCACAGCGCGATCCCCGCCGCGTTCACCGCGGCGGTATCCCAGGCGACCGGAACCTACTTCGACCGGATTCCCCTCTCACCCCAGGCGATCCATGCAGGACGGGAACCCTCATGATCATCAGCTTCATCCTGAACGGTGAAACCGTCTCGGTGCAGGCTCCGCCGGAGAAGCGGCTGATCGCGCTTCTGCGGGAGGACCTGGGACTGAAGGGAGCCAAGGCCGGATGCCTGAAAGGACAGTGCGGCTCATGTACCGTTCTCCTGAACGGTTCGCCGGTGCCGTCCTGCCTGGTTCCGGCGTTCGCCGTCCGGGACGGCGAGGTGGTCACGGCGGAAGGACTCGCCATGACCGAAGACTTCGGCGACATCGTCCAGGGATTCACCCGCGCGGGAGTGAACCCGTGCGGCTACTGCGCCGGTGCGACGTCGCTCACGGTGCACGCGCTGCTCGAGAGCATCCCCCGTCCGAGCGACGCCGAGATCCGCGAAGCACTTTCGGGCATCCACTGCCGCTGCCTCCATTACCGGGGACTGATCCGGGGCATCAAGATCGCGGCCCAGCTCCGCCTCCGCCGGCTCGGCAGACGGAGGCGCGCATGATCTCCTCCCCGACCGTATACGCTCCCGAGTCGCTCTCCGAGCTCCATTCCCTGCTCGCCGCGAACCCGGATGCCTCGCTGTTCGCCGGAGGCACCTGGCTGATGGCACGGCAGCCGGAGCCCCGTCCGGTTCTGCCGGAGACCCTGATTTCCCTGAAACGGATCGAGGAGCTCTCCCGCATCACCCGTTCGGAGCGTTTCCTCGAGGTCGGATCGATGGTGACCATCTCGCATCTCCTGGAGACCGGCCGGAACGTCCTGCCGCCGTTTCTCGGAGAGGTGCTGAGCCGGATCGGCCTTCCGGGAATCCGGAACCTGGCCACGCTCGGAGGCAACCTCTGCGTTCCGGACCGCCGGATGAGCGGGTACGGCGTGCTGGCCGTCATGGATGCCCGGGCCGAACTGCGGAGCGGCAGCGCCTCCCGCTGGGTCCCCGTGAGCCGTCTGGCGGATGCCGCCGGCCGCCTCGATATACGGCCGGGCGAGGTGCTGACCCGGGTACGGATTCCGTTCCAGAACTGGAGCGTGCAGCTGGTCCGGAGCCAGGGTTCGGCGATCGTCGACAGCGACGCCGTCCTCCTGTTCTGCGGGCTCGCCCAGACCGGGCGGGGCCTGCTGTCGGATTTCCGCTTCATCTTCAGCTATCCGCGGGTCACGATACTCAGGCGGCGCGAGATAGAGGCCCAGATCGTCGGCCGGAAGCTCCCCCTGAGCAAGCGGGAAATCGATCCGGTGATCGACGGGATCCGGCAGGCCCTCGACCGGACGCCCGACAAGCTCTCCGTCTACCAGCGGGAGAAGACGCTCTCCATGCTCCGCTGGTTTCTTTCGCAGCTGCGGGAGGAGTAGCGGGAGCGACCCGGGGACCGTTCCCGAGGTTCCGCATCCGTTTACAGAAAAAGGATTTCCCGCTATAGTGATTCCGGATGGGAGGTCCCTCGTTGCCGGATTTCGTTCACCTTCACAACCATTCCGATTACTCTCTCCTCGACGGTGCCGCTTCCATCCCTTCCCTGGTTGCCCGCGCCGGCGAATCTGGGCATGCGACACCTGGCACTCACCGACCACGGGAACATGTTCGGCGCGCTCCGGTTCTACCAGGCATGCAGGGATCGGGGCATCAATCCCATCGTCGGCTGCGAGTTCTACGTGGCGCCCGGCTCGCCGTCACGTGAAGAGCGGGACGGAGAAGGGAAACAAGTACCATCACCTGGTGCTCCTCGCCAGAAACATCGACAGGATACCGCAACCTGATAGAGCTCTCCTCGCAAGGGTACACGGAGGGGTTCTACTACAAGCCGAGGATCGACCGGCGAACTGCTCAGCGCGCACGCGGGGGGGCTCGATCTGCCTGTCCGCCTGCCTCGCCGGGAGAGATTCCGGGAAAGATCGTCTGCGGGGGACGGGAGAGGATGCGAGCGCCAGGGTCGGGTTCTATCGTGACCTCTTCGGCGAGGGGAATTTCTATCCTCGAACTGCAGGACCACGGTATTCCCGAGCAGCGCACGCGAACGGGGCCTCGTCGAGATCGCCGGAAAGACCGGGACTCCGCTCGTCGCGACGAACGACGTCCACTACACGGTCAAAGAGGACGCGAACGCCCAGGACATCCTGATCTGCATCGGCACGAACAGGAAGAGGAACGACGAGAACCGGATGCGGTTCGACGATCAGGAGTTCTACCTGAAGACGGCCGACGAGATGTACCGCCTCTTCGGCGAGATTCCCGAGGCGCTGACGCGTACGCTCGAGATAGCGGAAAAATGCGATCTCGAGATCCCGATGCCGGGTCCGCTTCTTCCCGACTACGCCATTCCCGACGGCTTCGCCACGCCCGAGGAGTACCTGCGGCACCTGACCTTCGAGGGCCTCGGCAGGCGCTACTCGTCCGGTGACCGAGGAGATGCGCGAAACGGGCGCCGAATACGAGCTTTCCATCATCATCTCGCATGGGTTTCACCGGATATTTTCTCATCGTCTGGGACTTCATCGACTACGCGAAAGAGCACGGCATTCCCGTCGGCCCGGGGCGCGGCTCGCGGCGCCGGCTCCATCGTCGCCTACTCGCTCCGGATCACCGACATCGATCCCTCCGGTACGACGCTGCTCTTCGAACGGTTCCTCAACCCCGAGCGGGTCTCCATGCCCGACTTCGACATCGACTTCTGCTTCGAACGCCGCCAGGAGGTGATCGACTACGTCACGCGCAAGTACGGCGAGGACCGGGTGGGACAGATCATCACCTTCGGAACGCTCAAGGCGAAGGCGGTCATCCGCGACGTAGCGCGGGTGCTCGACCTGCCCTACGCCGAAGCCGACCAGATCGCGAAGCTCGTTCCGGCGGGCCCGAAGATCACACTCGACAAGGCCCTCGAAGAGGAACCGAAGCTCAAGGAGTTCGACGAAAAAGGCAGCGTCTACCGGGAGCTCATCGAGACGGCAGGAGTGCTCGAGGGGCTCTCCCGTCACGCATCCACCCACGCCGCGGGAATCGTCATCGGCAAGGAGCCGCTCACGCACTACGTCCCCCTGTACCGGGATCCGAAAACCGGTCGATCTCCACGCAGTACACCATGGACCAGCTCGAGCAGTGCGGGCTGGTCAAGATGGACTTCCTGGGCCTGAAGACCCTGACGCTGATCAAGAACACGGTCGACCTGATCCGCCGAGGGGGACTCGAGTTCGACATCGAGACCGATTCCGGAGGACGACGCAGGCGACCTTCGCGCTGCTCGGCGAGGGAAAGAGCACCTGCGTCTTCCAGTTCGAGAGCTCCGGGATGCAGGCGATCCTCAAGCGCGCCAAACCGACGCGGATCGAGGACCTCATCGCCTTGAACGCGCTCTACCGGCCCGGGCCCGATGGCGTTCATCGACCAGTTCGTCGACTGCAAATGGGGCAGAGAAACCCATCGACTATCCGCTTCCGGAACTCGAATCGGTACTGAAGGAGACCTACGGGGTCATCGTCTACCAGGAACAGGTCATGGAGATCGCGCAGATCGTCGGCGGCTACTCGCTCGGACAGGCCGACATACTCCGCCGGGCCATGGGAAAGAAGAAAGCCGAGGTGATGGCGAAGCAGAAGGACGGGTTCATCAGAGGGTGCCGAGGTGAAGGGCTACACGAAGAAGCAGGCCGAGGACATCTTCGAACTGCTCATCCCGTTCGCCGGCTACGGTTTCAACAAATCCCACGCGGCCGCCTACTCGGTTCTCGCCTACAATACCGCCTATCTCAAGGCCAACCATCCCGCCGAGTTCATGGCGGCGAACCTCACCAACGAGATCAATTCGCCCGACAAACTCACCGAGTACATCGGCGAGGCGCGGAGATGGGGCTCGGCATTCTTCCCCCGGACATCAACCTCTCCGAAGAAGGACTTCTCGGTCTCGGACGGCAGGATCGTCTACGGCCTCATGGGGGTCAGAAACGTCGGGGACGGCGGCGGTCGAAGAGATCATGCGGGCGCGCGCGGAGAGGCAGGCGCGTTCACTCGCTTCCAGCAGTTTCCTCGAGGCAAGGTCGACCTGAAGACGGTGAACAGGAAGGTCATAGAAACCCTCATCCAGTCCGGATGCGTTCGACCGGTTCGGGGCGACCCGCTCGACGCTGTTCACCAATCTCGAGCGGAGCATGGAGTACGCCTCCCGGAAAGAGGAGCCGAAGAAGTTCGGGCAGGTTTCGCTTTTCGAGAGCTGTGAACAGGAAGAGTTCCCGGAGCTCCAGCTCGAAAGGGTCGCGGAATGGCCGGAGCTCGAGCTGCTCGCCTACGAGAAAGAGAATCTCGGGTTCTACTTCTCCGGCCATCCGATGGACAAGTACCGCACGCTCTGGGAAAAGTGCACCACCCTGGACCTCTCCCGGCTCGAGCGCGTCTCGGCGGAACGGACCTATCAGCTGGTCGGGATGGTGCGGAGCATCCGGGAGATTCCCACCAAGAAAGGGCCGCGGATGGCCTTCGTCATGTTCGAGGACTATAACGGGCAGATCGAGCTGGTGGTGTTCCCGTCGGTCCTCGAGCGCTACCGCGATTTCCTGAAGAGCGGAGCGGTGATCGGGGTGATCGGCCGGATCGACACCACGAGGGAGGAAGCGAAGGTCCTCGCCGAGGAGATCCGCAATCCCGAACAACTGGACCTGAAGGGAGCCGAGGAAGTGCATCTCAGGCTCGATGCGGAGGCCCTCTCGGAGGAGGATCTGCACCAGCTGCTCGAGTACATGTTCGAACATCACGGGACCAGCCCGGTCTACCTGCACCTGCGCCGGAACGGGAGCGAGACGGTCATCCGCGCCTCGGCCCAGATCACCCTCTCCGCCCGGAGCGAGGTGATGGAGGGGCTCGCCGAACAGCCGCGGGTGGAAGAAGTCTGGAAATCATGACATTTCGGAGGAATCCATGATCCAAGCCACGATGCGCTTCCTGAGCGCCGCCATTTCCATCTACATGCTTCTCATTTTCATCCGGATCCTGCTCACCTGGTTCCAGGGTCCCATGGTCTCCCGCCCGGTCATCATGCTGTCGCGGATCACCGATCCCTATCTCGACTGGTTCCGCCGCTTCCGGGTCTTCCGGACCGGACGTTTCGACTTCTCGCCCGTCGTCGCCCTGATCACGCTCGGTATTCTGAGCAGCATTACCGGCTCGATCGCGATGCACGGCAGGATCTCGCTGGGCATCGTCCTGGCCATCGTGACCCGGGCGGTCTGGTCGGCGGCATCGTTCTTCCTGATGTTCTTCCTCATCCTGGTGATCATCCGGTACGTCGGATTCCTCGCCGGAGGAAGCAGCGTCTCTCCTTTCTGGATGGCCCTGGATCATACGCTGCAGCCCATGGTCTACCGGCTCTCCGAGCGGCTCTTCCGGAGCCAGACGGTGAGCTATCCCCGGGGGCTCCTGGTCACCGGAGGGCTTCTGTTCGTCGCCTGGCTCGTCGGCGGATTCCTGATCCGGCAGCTCATAGTATTCATGGCGACCATGCCGATCTGAGGGAGGACATTCCGGATTTCTCATGTTTCTCAGAGAGATAAAACGCCCCGTAAGCCAGCTGCCCGGAATCGGACCCGCATCCGCGAAAACCCTCGCGTCGATCGGGATCACCACGGTGGGCGACCTCCTCGCCCACTATCCCCGTGAATACGAGGACCGCTCCCGCCCGGTCCCGCTCGCAGAGGGATACGACGGAACGCCCGTGAACACCGAAGCAGAGGTGCTCGCGCACGACTGGTTCGGCTTCGGAAACCGCCAGACGCTCAAGATTCATATCGAGGACGAAAGCGGACGGGCGGCCCTCATCTGCTTCGGCCGGAACTTCCTCGCCCGGAAGCTGGTCCCGGGATCGCGTTTCCGCATCTACGGCGTGTTCCAGTACCGCTTCGAGGAACTGCAGTGCTCGGCCTTCGACGTCGAAGAGGCGGAAAAGCCGCCGGTGCTCTTCGGCCGCATCCTGCCGATCTATCCGCTCTCGGGGAACCTGACCCAGGGCATTCTCCGAAAGGCGATCGGGGAAGCCCTGAGGATCTACGAGGGCAAGATCGAGGACGAGCTTCCGGCGCATCTGCTCGCCTCCCGGGGCCTGCTCCCGAAGGAGGAGGCGATCGCAGCCATCCATTACCCCGCGGCGATCGACCGGGTGCCGCGGGCCCGGCGGACGCTGGTCTTCGAGGAGCTGTTTCACCTGCAGCTCCTGGTGGGACGCCGGGCGATGCTCCGGAAATCCGAGGCGGGACCGCCCCGCCCCGCTCCGACCGGGCTTCAGCAGCGGCTCCTCGAGCGGCTGCCCTTCCGGCTGACCCCGGACCAGGAAACCGTGCTGGGGGAGATCCGGCGGGACACCGCGGCCGGAGCTCCCATGGCACGCCTGGTGCAGGGAGACGTCGGGTCCGGGAAGACGCTGGTCGCCTTCCTCGCCGCGCTCCCGTACATCGAGAGCGGCCGCCAGGCCGCCTTCATGGCTCCGACCGAGCTGCTGGCCCGGCAGCACGCCGCCAATGCCGCCCGCCTGCTCGAGCCGCTCGGAGTGCGCCTGGCGTTCCTTTCGGGGGGGATCGGCGACGAGGGGAGAAGAACGCTCCTCGCATCGCTCTCCCGCGGGGAGATCGATCTTCTGGTGGGAACCCATGCCCTGTTCACCGAAGACGTGGCGTTCCGGGACCTGGGCCTGGCGATCGTGGACGAGCAGCACCGCTTCGGGGTCGCGCAGCGGATGGCCCTGGTCGGAAAAGGAGAGCAGCCCGACCTGCTGCTCATGACCGCGACGCCGATCCCCCGGACGCTGGCGCTCACCGCATTCGGCGACCTCGACATCTCCACCATCCGGACCATGCCGGAAGGACGCAAGCCGGTGATCACCCACCTGGCCCGTCACGGCAACGAGGGCAAGGTGTACGAGTTCATCCGGAAAGAGGTACGCGAAGGACGGCAGGCGTACTTCGTCTATCCGCTGATCCAGCAGTCCGAGAAGCTGAGCCTGAAGGATGCGGAGACGATGTTCCTCCGTCTCCGGCAGGACATCTTCCCGGGGCTGCGGCTCGGACTGATCCATTCCCGCGTTCCGGAGGATGAGAAACGCCTGACGATGGAGCTGTTCGTCGCCGGGAAAATCGACATCCTGGTCGCGACCAGCGTGATCGAGGTGGGCGTCGATGTTCCGAACGCCAGCTGCATGGTGGTGGAGCACGCGGAACGGTTCGGCCTGCCTGCGCTGCACCAGCTTCGCGGCAGGGTGGGCCGGGGAACCGAGCAGAGCTATGCGTTTCTGGTCTACGGTGAGAATCTCACCGACGACGGAAAGGTGCGCCTGAAAGCGATGATGGACTCCTGCGACGGATTCCGCATCGCCGAGGAGGACCTGGCCCTGCGGGGTCCCGGCGAGCTGACGGGAACCCGCCAGTCCGGTTACCTGCGGCTCTCCATCGCGGACCTCGGGCGCGACCAGGACACCCTGACCGAGGCCCGGGAAGCCGCCTTTGCCCTGCTCGGGAACGATCCGGGCCTGCTCTCTCCGGAACACAAGCCGCTCCGGGAAGTACTTCGCCGCGCACCGGCCTTCCGGGACGACGCGATGCTGGGAGGTTAGAATTGAAAGCGACCCTGAGAATCACCGGCGGATCGTACCGGGGACGGCGGATCCAGTGCCCGCCGGGCGAAATCCGGCCGGCGATGGACCGGATGCGCGAATCACTCTTCTCGATCCTCGGCAACCTGAGCGGCGAGTCGTTTCTGGACCTGTTCACCGGGTCGGGGGTGATCGCCCTGGAAGCCGCCTCCCGCGGAGCGGAGCCGGTGATCGCGGTGGAAAAGGATCAGGGAAAGCGGGAGGTTCTGCTCCGGAACCTCGCGATCGCGGAGGGCGGCGTGCGGGCGTTCTTCCAGCCGGCGGAACGGTTCATCCGGACCAGCCGGGACCGCTTCGCCTACATTTTCCTGGATCCGCCGTTCGCGTACGGATACAAGCTCCAGCTGATCGAGGAAATCGACCGGAGGGGACTGCTGGCGCCGGACGGCATCCTCATGCTGCACTACCCGCGGGAGGAGCGGTTTCCCGAGCGGATCGGGGGCCTCGGCCGGAAGGACCTGCGGCGCTACGGCCGCTCGGAGCTGCTGTTCATGACATACTTATCGGTCGACGACGTCCATCCATCGGCACCATCGGACGGCGAGTGACTGTTCCGGGTCGGGTTCGATCGCCGCGTACCATTCGGCCTGTTCGCTGCGATCCCATGCCTCTCCCGGAAGCTCCCGATAGAACCAGTTCCTGAGCCGGAGAACTTCCTCTTCCTTCACCGCGTACGACCTCCACCCTCAAAGATACCCCGCCCCGATCGGGAAATCAGCATCTTTTTCCGGCCGGCGCATCGGGCACCGGCCGGAACCGATAGAACGGGCGGAACCGGCCGTGTTTGACAAGATATGGATTTCTGGTATAGTGGCTCGGGTATAACCGAACATATTTCGAAACGATGCGACGAAGGAGCAGCAGTGCAATACGGAAAGCGGGCACTCCTGCAGATCCCCCAGGGAACCGAAGGATTCTATCTCGAGGAGGCTCTCCGGCACCGGAACATCGCCCGGGCGCTGGAGGATCTTTTTTTCAGCTGGGGCTATCTCCCCGCACAGACGCCGGCGTTCGATTTCTTCGATCTCTACCGGCCGCTGCTTCCCCAGGACGCCGTCGACAGGATCTATCGCCTGATCGACCGGGAAGGGGATCTTCTCATGCTCAGGTCCGACATCACCCTTTTCCTGGCGAAACAGATGGGGCTCGCCCTCACCCCGGACGACCTCCCGGTCAGGGTCTGCTATGCGGATACGATTCTCCGCCATCAGGAGAGCGAGGACATCTCCAGCAACGAATTCTTTCAGGTCGGGGCAGAGCTGATCGGGAGACCCGGACCGACGGGCGACCTGGAAATCGTGATGATGCTGATCCGCGCGCTGGACCTGCTGGAGCTCCGCGACGTGGTGCTCCACATGGGCTCCCGCGAGCTGTTCACCGCATCCTTCGGCGGGTACCCGGAACGTGAGCGGGCGGAGATTCTCGACCGCCATCACGGACCGCAGCCCGGACATCCTGGACCGGATCCTCGGAGATCGGGAGGAGACGCGGCGGAGACAGGCGCTCGCCCGGCTCTACTCCTTCATCGGGGACGGCGACGAGCTCGATACCGCGGTCCGCGGGGCGGAGCCGTTTCTCCGCGAGCGCGAGCTGCAGGTGATCGGTTCGCTGCGGGAAATCCGCAGGCAGCTCGTATCCCTTGCGCCGGGAAGGGACATCCGGATCGACCTGTCGGAGATCGGGAACCAGCCTTATCACTCCGGCATCGTGTTCCAGGCCTACCTGGAGGGTGTCGACGCGGCGATCGCCGCGGGAGGCCGGTACGACGGCCTGCTCGGCTTCTTCGGGTTCGACGCGCCCTCGGTCGGGTTTTCGATCCTGCTCCGCAAGGTCGAACCCCTGCTCGGCAGCGCCGGGAAGTTCGTCGAGCGGAGATCTCCCGTCACCGCCTCCGGCGCAGGGTTCGCCGAAGCGTACCGGAAGGCGGAGGAGATCCGGGAGAACGGAGGAACCGCCGTTCTGGGAGAGACCGGATGAGCCGCGGCGATCGGCTGACCCTGGCCCTCCCCAAGGGACGCCTGACCGACCGGGTCCGGGAGCACTGTCTGGCCCGGGGCATCGACTTCACGCTGCAGGACCGGAAGCTGGTGGCCCGGGACGAGAACGGGCTGCTGGAAATCTTCCTGGTCAAGAACAGCGATCTTCCGACGTATGTTCACCACGGCATCGCCGGCCTCGGAATCTGCGGCGACGATGTGCTCTCCGAATCGGAGGCCCGGTTCTTCCGGCTGATGCGGTTCCCTTTCGGGACGACCACCATGTGTCTCGCCGGGAAAAAGGACCGCAGGGACGAGGAGCTCCGTCATCTGACGGTCGCCACGAAGTTCCCCCGGTTCACCCGCACCTTCTTTCACGGGCGCGGCATCCCGGTGGAGATCATCAAGCTGAACGGATCGGTGGAACTCGCCCCGGTGCTGGGACTGGCGCCCTACATCGTCGACCTGGTGGAAACCGGGAACACCCTGCGGGCCCATCATCTGGAAGTTCTCGAGGAGCTCGCCGATATCGGCGTCTGGTGCATTGCGAACCCGGCTTACTACAAGCTGAACTACCGGAGAGTGGACCGTTTCATCGAGATGATGCGCGGAGGGGAGGAGAACGATGAGAAGAGCTGAAGTCACCCGGAAGACCAGAGAGACGGATATCAGCATCGTCCTCGAGATGGACGGAACCGGTCCGGTCCAGGTCCGGACGGGGCTGCCCTTCTTCGACCACATGCTCACGGCCATGGCGTTCCACGGAGGCTTCTCCCTCCGGATCGAAGGGACGGGAGACCTCGAGGTGGATCCCCATCACCTGGTCGAGGATACCGGGCTTGTTCTCGGCCAGACGCTCCGGAAGGTTCTGACCGAGTTCGGGGCGGTCATGCGGTACGGTCATTCGGTCATTCCGATGGACGACGCCCTTTCCGAGGCGACGGTCGACGTCTGCGAGCGGCCCTTCCTCGTCTATCGCGCGGCGTATCCTCAGGAAATGTCCGGCACCTTCCCGATGGCTCTGCTCCGGGAGTTCTTTCACGGCCTCGCATCGGCCGCCCGGATCAACCTTCATCTGGAATGCCGGTACGGGGAGAACAGCCATCACATGGCGGAGGCGCTGTTCAAGGCGCTCGGACGTGCCGTCGCGGCAGCCTATTCGGCGAAAGCCGGCGATCAGGCGGGCATGTCCACCAAAGGGAATCTGTAGGTTGCTCCTTGAAAATTTTGTATGTTAATTATACACTCGTCGGGTGGCCGCAGAGCACTTCGAGAGTGAATGTGGCCGGCGTGTAGCACAGCAGTATGAATCGGAGCGGTGAGAACGGGATTCCCGAAGGGGGATTCCTCAAAGTAAGTAAAAATGATGTACCGAAGCTGTCAAGCGAGCAGCGGACTATCCTGATTCGGAAGGGCAACGAACTTTTCAACCGCGGGCAGTTTGCGGACGCAAAGCGAATTTTTCTTACGACGGGATATACCGACGGATTGATGCGGCTCGGAGACTACTATTATCAGAACGGGCAGCCGCTGGAAGCGTTCCGGATGTTCTGGCTTGCGCCGGATACCGGAAAACGGGATGCCCTGATCGTGAAAATGGCGTCGGTTGTACGCCATTGGCTTCACGAACATGAAGCAAGAGGAAGTGAATGAACATGGAACGGGGAACCTACGACAGCGATTACATAGAGGGGAATTTTCCGGAAGGATCCGTGGAACAGCCGGCCCTGAGTCAGGAACAGCAGAACGAAATCGCCGAGTATTCGAAGAAAGGATACCAGCTTCTGAAGGAAGATCTCATCTCCGAGGCGGAGGAATACTTCCGGAAGATCATCGAGATCGATTCGGGCAACAATTATGCCCTGGTCGGGCTCGGAGACGCCGCACGGAAGAAGGGCGACTGCAGGAACGCAATCCAATTCTACAACGGATGTCTCGAGCACCATCCCGGGAACAACTATGCCCTCTTCGGCCTCGCCGACTGCTACAAGGCTCTGAACCAGTATCATCGGGCAATCGAGATCTGGGAGCAGTATCTGCTGCAGGATGATCAGAACATCACCGTTCTGACCCGCGTCGCCGATGCGTACCGGAAGGTCCGCGATTTCAAACGCTCGCGGGAAATCTACCTGAAAGTTCTGCAGATGGAGAAGGACAACCCCTATGCCCTGATCGGCCTGGGGCACCTGCACTACGACTTCAAGGAATTCGAGAAGGCGCTGGAGTACTGGGAGCGGATGCTGGACGTCCATGGGGAGAACGTGGACATCCGGGTTCTCACATCCCTGGGAAACTGTCACCGGAAGATGAAGACCTACGAGAAGGGTCTCGTCCATTTCCGCAGGGCCCTGAAGCTCGAGCCCGACAACTTCTATGCCCTTTTCGGCATGGCGGACTGCTACCGCGGTCTGAACCTGCACAAGCAGTCCCTCGAATACTGGGAAAAGATTCTCGAGATCGACCCCGACAACAAGGTGATCCTTACCCGGGCGGGTGATGCGTACCGGAACCTCGAGGACTACGATACGGCGGAAGAGTTCTACAAGCGCGCCCTGAACATCGAGTTCGACATCTACGCGATCCTCGGACTGGCGCTGATCAACAAGTTCCGCGGCAACTGCAAGGAAGTGGTGGATTCTCTCAGGTCGCTCCTGAAGAACGATCCGAAGAACCATCGACTGTACATCGAAATCGCCGACTGCTATATGCGGATGGGACAGAAGGATCGTGCCATGGAAACGCTGGGCGAGTTCCAGAAGTTCGGGATCCGGAACTCCTACGTATCGGAGTTCGTCGACAAGATCCGCCAGTCGGGCTGACGCATCCCGGTCGCCGGACCGGGGGTTCGGCGCCGACTCCCCTCACCAGCCACAGCAAATACAAAGAGCCCGGTCGGTACCGGGCTCTTTTTTCATCGACGGCAAAACGGACCCGCCCCGTTCGCCGGGAGCGGCAGAAGCGCGGAACGCGTGCAGGCTACTCGAGCACCGCCCGGATCCGCCGGATTCCCTGGGAGGATGACTGCTCCTTGGTGATCCGGAAGGTTCCGAGAACACCGGTGTGCTCGACATGCGGGCCGCCGCACACTTCCATGGAGAAGTCGCCGATCGCGTAGACCTTCACCACGTCCTCGTACTTTTCGCTGAAGAGGGCCATGGCGCCGTTCGCCCTCGCCTCGTCGATCTTCATCATCTGCATGCCGACCGGCAGGTCCCGCCGGATCTGCTCGTTCACGATCTCTTCGACCCTCCGGATCTCCTCGTCGCTCATCCGGTCGGGATGCGAAAAGTCGAACCGGAGCCGGTCGCTGGTGATGTTGCTGCCCCGCTGCTCGACATGCTCGCCGAGAACGGTCCGGAGCGCCTTGTGCAGCAGATGGGTAGCGGTATGCAGCCGCGTCGTCATCTCCGAGTGGTCGGCAAGTCCGCCCTTGAACGTCCGGTCGGCGCCCTGCTTGGAAAGCTCCTGGTGCTTCTCGAACGCCTGCGCGAACCCTTCCCGATCGACGCTCATGCCGTGCTCTGCGGCGAGCTCCTCGGTGATCTCCAGCGGAAATCCGAAGGTGTCGTACAGCCGGAAGGCGACCCGTCCCGGGATAACCTTCTGCGGATTGCGCAGGAGGTTCGGGAGCATCTTCTCGAACTCGTGCTCGCCCTTCTGGAGGGTCGTGAGGAATTTCTCCTCTTCGCCGGAGAACTCGTCGAGGATGTGCGCGCGTTTCTCACCGAGCTCGGGGTAGACCTCGCGGTACATGTCGATCACGACCTCGGCGGGCACGGCGAGGAACTGCCCCTCGATGCCGAGCTTCCGCCCGTGCCGGATGGCCCGCCGGAGCAGTCGTCGCAGAATGTAGCCCTGGCCGACGTTGGAAGGCACGACGCCCCGCTCATCCCCGAGAATCATGACCGATGCCTTCACGTGGTCAGAGATGATCCGGATCGAGATGTCCTTCTCGGGATCGCTCCCGTAGGAGGCTCCGGACAGTTCCTCGACCTTCCGGATGATCGGCTGGAACTGCTCGGTCTCGTACACCGAGCTTTTCCCCTGGAGGATCGTCGCCGTCCGCTCGATTCCCATGCCGGTGTCGACATTCTTCCGGGCGAGCTTCGCGTAGGTGCCGTCCGCCTTTTTGTTGTACTCCATGAAGACGTCGTTCCAGACTTCGAGGTACTTCCCGCAGCGGCATCCCGGCCTGCAGTCCGGTCCGCAGGACTCCTTTCCGGTGTCCATGAACATCTCGGAATCGGGACCGCAGGGTCCCGTCTCGCCGGCCGGCCCCCACCAGTTGTCCTCGCGGGGCAGAAAATGGATACGGCTTTCGGGCACGCCGAGGCTCTTCCAGATAGCGGCGGATTCGTCATCGGGGGGAACTTCGTCGTCGCCGGCGAATACCGTCACCGACAGCTTGTCGGGAGAAATGCCGAGCCATTCGGGCGATGTGAGGAACTCGTAGCTCATCCGGATCGCGCCGTCCTTGAAGTAGTCCCCCAGGGACCAGTTCCCGAGCATCTCGAAGAAGGTGAGATGACTCGAATCGCCGACGGATTCGATGTCGATGGTCCGGATGCACTTCTGGAAGTCCACCAGCCGGTTCCCCGCCGGGTGCGGTTCACCGAGGAGATACGGCACCAGCGGGTGCATTCCCGCCGTGGTGAACAGGACGGTCGGATCGTTCTCGGGAATCAGCGATTTCCCGGAAATCTGCTTGTGGCCCTTCGATACGAAAAAATCGATATACTTCTTGCGGAGTTCGTTTGCCGTCATAGGTACTATATAGTATGGATGGAAAAGGGGCTTGTCAACGGGGAGATCGTCCGGATTCCGGTCCCGACCGGTCGTCCGCCCTACTCCACCATCTCGTCATCGGTGCGGTAGATGACCAGGGTCCCTTCGAGCGCGCGGGTGCGGATCTGGTCCAGGAAATCCCGGCGTCACCCGGTCGACCTCGATCCGGGGTACCGCCCCGAGATGGCGGTACTCGTCCAGGATGAGCTCCCGCCTTCGCTGGGAAACGTTCTGCATGAGCACCGCCCGGATCTCGTCGCTCTTTCCCTTCAGCAGGAACGCGATCTCCCGGTCGGTGAAGTTCCGGAGCAGACGCTGCAGATCCTGCGGGTCGAGCTGGAGCACGACGTCCATGGTGAAAAGCCGGACCCGGATCTCCTCGGCAATCTCCGGGTTCGCCTCCTCGAGCTCCTCGAGCAGCTTCTCCTCGGTGGCGAGATCCAGGTGGCGGAGGATGCCGGCCAGCGCTCCCCGTCCGTCGATCTCCTGCGCCTCCGTCCCGCCCTGTGCCTTGATCTTCTTCTTCACCGACTCCTCGATGCGCATGAAGATCTCGGGATCGACCTGGTTCATCCGCCCCATTCTCCGGACCACCTCTCTCCTGGAATCCGCGGAAAGATGCTTGAGCACCCGGGCGGCTACCGCCGGATCGGCGAACGGCAGGATCAGGCTGATGACGGCAGGGGATTCGTTCCGGATGATGGGCATGATCTGGGCGAGATCCAGATCGGAGAGAAAGGAGAACGGTTTCTCCTCTTCGTCGAGGGCCTTCCTGAACAGTTTCTCTCCCACCTGGTCGCCGAAGGCCGTGTTCAGCATCTCCCGCGCCGTGGTCCGTCCGCCCCGCATGGAGTCCCGGCTCCGGAGCAGGCCGCCGAAATCCCGGAGGATCCGGCCCGATTCCTCCCGGTCGACCACCCCGATGGCCGCGATTTCCCGGGAGATTCCCTCTACCTCTTCGGCACTGAGATGGCGCAGAACGCCGGCTGCCTCGTCCTGTCCGATGAGGAGGAGGAACTTGGCGGCCTTCCGGTATCCTTCGCCGGGGATAATTCCCGCCCGAAGGAATCCTTCGCCCCGATCCGCCGCATCCCGGGACGCTGCAGCGCTCCCGGTGCCCGTGCCGCGGGCACCCCCCCGGTCCGGCGACGCGGTACCCTGCCCACCCGGAGATCCGACGGACATGCCGGGTCCCCGCCCCCCGGACGTTCCGGAAGCGGCTGCTGCGGCAGACGCCGGAGCGGCCGCTCCGGGCTGCGGTTTCTTCCGGGATGACGCCTTGCGTTTCCCCTTCCCGGTCTCCGCCTGCTCCTGCTTCAGCATGTCCTGCACCGCCCGGTAGGCTGCGGCTCCGCGCTCGCGCATATCCATGCTTCCATGATACCAGCACCGGCACTCCCGGTCAATCTTCCCGATCCGGGTTGACACTTTTCGGCAATCGCGATATAAAATACCTCGTACGCCGCTGTAGCTCAGTTGGTAGAGCAGTGGACTGAAAATCCACGTGTCAACAGTTCAATTCTGTTCGGCGGCACGAGCCCTGCATTCATGCGGGGCTTTTTTTATCCGCTCCGCCTCCCGGAGCGGCGTTCTGCAGGTGACGGACGGTACCCCCTTCGGACGGGACGCTCAACCCCGTACTCTCGAAGGCCTGCATGATCGAGCTCGACCGGGCCGGGCTCAAGCCCTACTCCGGTGTTCTTTCCGTCAGTGAAGCCTTCGGAACGGAGATGTCGGAGGCATCGGCCCCGGGCGATGATATCTCTTTCCTGCTGGTCTGTCGATACGAAATCCGCGACAGCAGAATCACGGTCCTTCTCGACTTCCGCTCGTTACATGGTGATGAGATACCCCATGACCGCTCCGTATACGACGCTGATATACGGATTCGAGGTGATGGGACAGGCGCCGGTCCGGCAGCCGACGAGCTTGTAGAGCAGAAATCCGGCGGCTCCGCCGATCACGATTCCGGCAAACATCATCATAACGGGCTCCTTGCAGAATGCTGTCTACATAGTAGCATAAATATATAGCCCATACAATATGCTTTCGGTGACAAAAGCCCGGACGTCGAGCGCTCCCGCTCCCCGTTTCTGTTCCGTCTCCGTTCCCGCTTCATCCGGCGCTCGGCATCCGGATCGGCGTCATTCCTCACCCGCCCAGGATCCGCCGAACAGCTCCGCGGCGGCGCCCGCCGTCCCGGAGGCGGAGGCCCGGGTTCCGCCGGCCTGCGATGTGCTTCCGGCACCGCTCCCGGACAGGGGATGCCGGGATGCGAGCGCAGGATCGATGCGCTGCGCCCGCTCGTAGGCGCTGCGAGCCTCCTGCGGCTTTCCCCGACTCGACGAAGGAAAACGCGATTCCCAGAAGGACGCGGGCGTTCTCCGGATCCCGCTCGAGTGCCCGCTCGAGATAGTCCCGGGCTGCCGCATGCTCGCCCTGCAGGCTCAGAACGTTGGCCGCGTTGATCATGGCGGGAAGATGTGCATCCATGGCGAGGGCCCGCTCGAAGCGCTCGAGCGCCCGGGTAAAGAGACCGAACCGTGGCATACAGGATGCCGAGCCGGTTCTCCCCGGCGGAGGACGGAGCCCCCTCGAGCCGCTCGAGCAGTTCGGATTCCTGCGGAGCGAGAACGATCGTCCGGTATGCATCGAGCTCCGAGCGGTACCGGAGCGAGAGGCGATCCTGCGGGGGGAGCGGCGCCGACGATGCCCCGGGGAATCCGGCGGGCGCATAGCTCTCCCAGGCTTCCCGGACCGTGAAGAATGCGGCGGCATCGCGGGAGGCCGCATCCCGCCACTGGCGGGCGCCGGTCTGCCAGGCCTTCGTGAAGCCCTGATCGACGAGCGTCGTTTCCACCGGGAACCAGACGGTTCCGTCCCGGACAATCAGGTCATCGATCGAAGGCAGGATGCGCGATGCGAGCTCCGGGGCCAGACCGGAGTCGAACGCGGTGTAGATGTGTCCGGGAGTCGTGATGAAGGCGGCGGGAACGCCGACCGACTCGAGCAGCGTGGCGTACAGCACCGACAGATCGTCGCAGTCTCCCGCCTTCCCGTCCAGCGTTTCGAGGGGAAAGCGCAGGTAGTCGATCGCGCCTTCCTCCCGGGAAAGCGCTTCGTAGGCGCTCGAAGGATCCACGACGTACTTCAGACCCGCTGCGCCGAGCGCTTCGAACAGCCGTACCGCCGAGAGAAAATTCCGCGGGAGCGCGCCGGTGGGCGTCGCATCGTCCGTCATTCCCGCCACCTGCCCGCTCCAGCGGAGCAGCGCGGGCTCGTTCACTCCCATGAACGCTCCGACCTTCCGGTCGTCGGTCCAGCGGATGGCATTGCGGTTGAGAATGCCGATGGGGCGGGAGATGACCTCGCGATACGCGTTCTCCCGGGATGAGTACTCGACCGTCAGCTCCGCTGCGGCCGAGCCTCCCTCGGTCCGCCCGAGCACCGCGGCATCGAACAGGGCCCGGATTCCCAGCTCGATCGACTGGCCGACTCCGAGCACGGCGGGAACCCCGAGGTCGGACGGAACCTGCATCAGGCCCGGCACGAAGAATTGTGCCGAGAGATCGGTCAGCACGGCCGAGCCGGTGTTCCGGAGCGTGACCCGTCCGAGGGAGTTCTGCGCATAGGACCGGAACAGGGACGGGAACACGCCTTCGATGGAAAGGTCCTGCAGAAGAAGATCGGACCCCACCGCGATGCTCGGGACGCTGATCCCGTAGCGGTCCAGGCGCTCCCCGGTGAACGGATTCTCCGCAAGGCCGACCGGCGTCTGCGTCTCCCGGGTCGGATGAACGAGCCGGAAATCGGCATACGTCGTGCCGTCCGGAGTCCGGATCCGCGATGCGCGCACCTCGGCCTTCTGCCAGGACCGGTAGAGGTCCCGGGCCGGGTCCCGATCGAGCGTTACCGTGGCGGTGGTGTCCATGAAACGGAACGAATAGGTCTTCGTATCGATAGCATAGCTTCCCTGCGACTGGAGGGGTACCGCGACCTCGTACATCGCCCCTGCCGCGGGGAACCGGACGGCCCGGAAATACCGCTCGGTCTCCTCCTGCAGCAGCTCGGCCGCTTTCCGGGCTGCGCCGCCGCGGCGCCCGGCGTACTCCGCATCGGTCTCGAACATGTCCCGCGGAGCCGCCGCCTCCGGATCGATGCCCGAAAGGATCCGCATCGCGAGCGCATCGCCGAGCAGGCTTTTCTGCGCGGCCGATATCCTGCCCCCGAGCAGGGAAAAGACGATGCCGACCGGATCGGCTCCGACGCCTGAGACGGACCAGAGGCCGAGTCCGTTGGTATCGCCGAGTCCCGCGATCGCGAGCACCGTTCCGTCGGGGGAAAACTCCATGTCCCTCACCGGACCGTGATGCGGGGTGATCGTGGCTTCCTCCCGCCAGGTTCCGCCGTCCTGGCGCCAGGCGCGGACGTGCCGATGATGCCCGGTGAGCAGCAGGCCTCCGTCGGGGGAGAATCCGACACTGTTCACCGCCCCGAGATCGATCGCTTCGATGCCCGCCGCGGGCTCGTACCGCTGCTCGCTGCTGCGCCGCCAGATCATGACGGCATCGGTGTATCCCGCAGCAAGCCGGCTGCCGTCCGGCGAAAAGGCGATCTGTTCGAACTCCCGGGAAAGGTTGCGCTCCTCCAGCTCGAACCGCTGCATCGCTTCGAGCCGGTCATCGCGAATCCGGTAGAGATTCACCTGCCGCGCCGTATCGTCGGTGCGTCCCATCGCGACAAGCCCGCCGTCGGGTGCAAAGGCGATGTACCGGATCCCCGTCGTGTCGCTTTCGAGCCGGTGAACGACCCGGAACGAATCCGCATCCCGTTTCCAGAGGAACACCTCGTTGTAGGTGCAGGTCACGAGATACGTTCCATCCCGGCTCAGGGCGATCTGGGTGACCGTGTCGCTGTGATCGGTCAGCACCGACAGCGCCTCGCCGGTTCGCGGATCGACCAGCGCGATGTCGCTGTCCGTGCGGTACGCCGGGACGAGCAGGTACGATTCGTCCGGGGCGAACCGGAGCAGTCCCGGCCGACGGAACGTACCGCCCCAGTACACCGGCTGGCGATGGCGCCACAGGAGCTCCCCGCTGCCGTCGAGCACCCGCACCGAGTTGCCTTCGGTCCGGTCGGAGAATGCGACGAAGGAGCCGAACCGCGAGAGCTCGACATCGACCCCCTGGATCGCGGAGGGGAAAAACCGCGTCTGGGTCGCCGCGAACGAATCGCCGGACTGCCGGCCCGGCTGACTGCCCGCCTGCTGGGCATGGACCGGAGCGGAGGCTCCAGCGGCCGATAACAGAATCAGCATCGCGGCGACGGTGAGGATCCGGTTCGGGATGGTTCTCATACGGGAAATGGTAGCACAGTTTCGAGAGACTTGCCATGGTGGGGGTTGTGGAGAAATGGGGGTGCACTCGTATCCTAGGACGGACGGCGAATATCCGACGGAGATATCGAGGCACTATCTTCTGCACGGGAAGAAAGGAGATTGTGGATGAAGTGCAGCGGTCCGGAATGAGTGCGAACGCGAGAGGGAAACAGAACCCCGTCTTCTTTCTCAGCCCCGACCGGCTCCTCGCCGACTTCCTCGACTGCGCACTGCAGAAGCACGCCTGCGGGCGAATTGTTCATATCGAAGATCGTGAAGCGGACGGCAGCAGGATCACGGCCAGGACATCCGGATCCGGCGGTATCTTTCTGATCGATGCGGGCTGCTGCGAAATCATCTCCGCTACAGGTCACTGGTATCCGATACTCCGTCAGAACGGCCGGATTCCGATCGCGCTCTTCGGGGTCGATCCGCATGCCGGAATTGAGCAGGATGCGATATCGGCCGGTGTAAAGGGATTCTTCTATAAAACGGACGGGATGGCGCTGTTCGTGAAAGGCATCCGGACGCTGGTCGCGGGTGAGCTCTGGATTCCCCGGCAGGTATTCACGCGGTATGTGTTCGAAGACTTCCCCCGGACGATGGAGCCGCAAAGGGACGACCCGTGGGAGAATCTGACGGGAAGAGAGCGGGAAATCCTCAGGATGCTGAATACCGGTCTGAAGAACGAGGAAATCGCGGACCGGCTGTACATCAGCACGAACACGGTTCGGACGCACCTGCACAACATCTTCAAGAAAATCCGTGTCGGAAGCCGCCTTCAGGCCTCGGTCTGGGTCCGCACTCATCAGAAGGAACTCCAGAGAGAAAGCCGATGAAGACGAACGCACAGGAGAGCCCCCGGAGCAGGATCCCCGGATGCTCCCCGCATTCACGATCCGCAGTCGCCGCGGGATCAGGCGAGTCCGAGCCAGTGCCAGAACTGTTCCCACCAGGATCTGCGCCCGCTGCGTCTGGATCCGCAGGAAGTGCCGCCGCTGCTGCCGTAGCTGCCGAACACGCCGCATTCCACCTTCTGACTCCGGATCTCCGGGGCGGCATACTGTTTCCTTACTTTTTTCATATCGATCCTCCTGAAGCACATTCTGAAACAGGCAGGGTGCCTGCTTCACATGAAAAGGGTACGACGGCACCCCCGCAGACTCAATACGCGGAGTGCACGATTTTATCCGGGAAAAAGGTACGTAGAATTACGTATCCGGCGGGTACACGCAGCACCGGCAGAACAGGCAGCCGTCCGGAATCGTATGGAGCGCGCGAGTGACCACGATGGAAAACCGCTGGCTCGATCTCCTGAGCAGAAACCTCCGGAAAAGGGAACGCGTCTGCATGCCGGTCTTCAGCGGAAGCATGGCGCCGGCGCTTCTGCCCGGCGGTTCCGTGACGATCGAGCCGGTCACCTGGCGGGACTGCCGGGCAGGCGATATCATCGTCATCCGGGATGCATACCGCCTCACCGCCCATCGGCTTCTCTTTCAGGTCAGGTTCGGCTCGCGGGCGCTGCTGCTCGAGAAGGGAGATGCGAACAGAACCGGAACATGGATTCGAGGAGAACAGGTGGTCGGCATCGTCGTCTGTTTCCGGTCCCCGGAGGGCGGCGTCACGGATCTGCGGTCCGCCGCCTGGAGGCTCCGTTCACGCAGGCTCGCCGTCCGGCAGCTCGTCTCCCTTGCGGTGCAGCACGTGCTCCGGATTCCGCGAGGAGGAAAGCGATGGCTCGGCAGAGTCCGAACGGGCGGAGCGTGACTGCGGCCGGATCCCGGCGGGCAGACGAGTTCCGGCTGAGGATCGGCGGGATCGTCGTCTCCCTCCGGTGTCCGTCGCGAAGATCGGTTCGATCGCTCGAGGCGTACTTCGGCACCGGGAACAGTCCCGATCCGCCGCAGGTGCGTCTTGCGCTCCGCATCGTGCCGCACGACGATGAACCCGATATTCCGGAGTCTCTGTTCTCGGGCAAGAGAACCGGACGGGGCTCGTTCAGGATGGCGGGGGATCTCGCGTACGGACGGGTCGATCCTGATAGCGGAGAAGGAGAGCTCCACGTGAAGGAGCTTCTGACGCACGGGATGCTGACCCGGGTTTTCGAGCAGCTGCTCTACCAGGCGTTCTATACCGGCGCACATCGTGCGGGATACGAGGCTTGCCTGGTCCACTCGAGCGGGATCATCCGCGGAGGACGGGGATTCCTGTTCTCGGGGAGCTCCGGCAGCGGGAAATCCACCGTCGCCCGGCTGAGCGGCGGCGCGACCATCCTGAACGACGAGATCTGCCTGGTCACCTTCGAGAACGGCCGGGTCGAGCTGCACGACACTCCGTTCAACGGTTACTTCCGGGAAAAATCCGGGGGAACCGCTCCCCTCTCCGCTCTCTTCTTTCTGACCCAGGCGAACGAGCACCGGCTCGTCCCGCTCCGGCCGGCCGAAGCGGCGGGACGGCTCTTCCCGCAGATCGTGCCGCCCATGGGCATCGAGGAGGAGCTCTCGCCGGAGGTCCGGGCACGGATGCTCGATCTTGCCGGGCGCATTTCGAGCCTGATTCCGGTGTATGAGCTCCGGTTCCTCCCGGATCCCGGTTTCTGGCAGCAGATCGAGCGGGAAATACCCGCAGCTGAGGAGGTCCGCCATGATCGACACTGAAATGATTCCCGTACCGAGAAGCTCGGCCGCCGCGCGGCGCCTGGGAGAGGAGATGATCATCCTCTCGGAGGAAGGAGACGAGCTTCACGTGCTGAACGAGCTCGGAACCTTTCTCTGGCAGTCGTTCGACGGAACCCGATCGCTGGAAACGATCCTGGATCTGGTCTCCTCCGAATACGACATCACCCGCGAGGCGGCGGAACGGGATCTGCTGTCGTTCGTCGAGGAGCTCCGCCGGAAAGACCTCATCGAAGTGAGGAAGGCCTGAACCCATGACGCCGCGCACCCGTGAAGTGAATCCCGGAACGGCAGCCGCGAACCGGGAACGGACGGAACCCGAGGGCGAAGCGATCCGCGTTCGCGAGCTCTCGAAACGGTATCGGCTTCCCTCACTCAGGTTCTGGCGTCCGGGCTGCACCGTAACCGCCCTCTCGGACGTGAGCTTCTCCTGTCCCCGGGGGAGGATCACCTGCCTGCTCGGACCGAACGGTGCGGGGAAGACCACGATCCTGAAGATCCTGGCCGGGCTGGTGATCGCGGATTCCGGGCACGCGGAAGCGGGAGGGACCGTTCTTACCGATAATCCTTCGGGGATTCAGCGGAAGGTCGGAATCGTCACGCCTAATGATCGATCGTTCTACTGGAGGCTTACCGGGAGGCAGAACCTTGATTTCTACGCATCCCTCCACGGACTCCGGGGGCAGGAGAAAAAGGAGCGGATCGCGCACGTTCTCTCGGCCCTCGCGCTGGAGGAGGATGCGGATAAGGCGTTCCGCCTCTACTCGACCGGATACCGGCAGAAGATTCTCCTCGCCCGGGCCCTGCTCCCGCGGCCGGAGATTCTTCTGCTCGACGAACCGACGGCGCATCTCGATCCCTTCGCGAAACGGAACTTTCACCGGATCGTCCGGGAGTACCTGATCGGATCGATGAACGCGACGGTTCTGTACTGCACCCACGATCTCGCCGAAGCGGACGAGCTTGCCGATCACCTCGTACTGCTCCGGGAAGGGCGTGTCGCCGCCGAGGGAAGCATCGGAGCGCTCCGGAAGAAGGTCGCTCCGAAACGGCGGCTGCACCTCGAGTTCGCCCGGCTCCCCCTCGACGGCTGGACCCGGGCCGTTCCCGCCGAGGTACGCTCGCAGCGGGAAAAGAGCGTCGAGCTCGAACTCACGGATTCCGCGGCGGTGCCGGA
Source organism: uncultured Spirochaetota bacterium (assembly GCA_963728215.1). GTDB lineage: Bacteria > Spirochaetota > Spirochaetia > CAVSJD01 > CAVSJD01 > CAVSJD01. Next base: position 381,505 of record CAVSJD010000002.1, read on the forward strand.
GATCGTCAGTGCCGCGGTCGCACATGGAGGCATGATGCTTTCCTGTACCATGAAGGAGGAGACGCTGGCGGATCTGCTGGTCCGGATCACGTACGGCGATTCACCATGAAACTGCTCGCGTTCCTCAAGCGGGACCTGCTCATCACCCTGAGCTACCGGCTCAATCTCTTCCTCAGTCTCGTTTCCATGAGCCTGTTCCTGTTCGTCTTCTACTTCGTCGGACGCACCTTCAGCGGTTCGCTTTCGCCCTTCCTGGAACCCTACGGAGGCGAATACTTCCCCTATGTCCTGATCGGAATCGCGGTCTCGAGCTTCGTGGCGGTAGGGCTCGATACGCTGGCCGGAGAGATCAGAGGGGCGCAGGTAGCGGGGAACCTGGAATCGCTGCTCTGCACCCCGACATCGATCTACCTGATTCTGCTCGGAAACAGCCTGTCGACCTTCCTGAGAGCGTTCGTCACCGGGGTCACGCTGCTGTTCGGAGGATTTCTTCTTCTGGGGATACCGGTTCCGCTGAACCGGGCCGCATCCTCGATCCTCATCCTCCTGCTCACCTTCGCCGTATTCCTCTCCGTCGGAATGCTCTCGGCATCCTTCATCATGCTGTTCAAGCAGGGCGATCCGTTCGCGCTCCTGTTCGGAACCTCGAGCTACTTCTTCGGCGGGGTGTTCTTTCCGGTCGAAGTCCTGCCGCGGCCGATCCAGGCATTCTCGGAGATCCTCCCGATCACCCATGCCGTGCGGGCGCTGCGTCTTCTGCTGCTCACCGATGCCGGACTGCCTGTGCTGATTCCGCTCGTGCGCAACCTCGTACTCTTCATCGTTCTTCTCGGTCCGCTCACGGTCCTGGTTTTCTCCCGTTCGGTGCGGCGCGCGAAGATCAGCGGGAGCCTGACGCAGTTCTAGGAGGTTGTTGAAAATATGATTCAAAGCCGAAAAGTTTTTCAACAGCCTCTATCGGTCCCGGGCGACGGTCTCCTCTTCGGCGGACCGGGCCGGCGCAGCACCCCCGCGAACGAGACTCCGTGCGAGCAGAAGCATCCACCGGAGCGGATTGAGCGGATAGGTGAGCCAGATCAGGGGCGAATCCCGGTGGATCCGGAAAAACATCGCCATGCGCCATTTCGGGGGGAACAGGATCGGCACGAGCAGAAGCCCGCCGATCCGGTCCCACCGGCTGCGGCCGAACACCACGGGAATCAGCGTCTCGTAGAGCTTGCAGTGCAGCATGGAAAATCGGTTCAGGGTCACGAGACAGCCGAGGTGCAGTTTCATGAGAAGGCGCTGCGCCCGGGAGCAGTTCCGCCGCAGCTCCCCGAGCGCTGCGGGAGGAACGGGAGCGGAAAGAAGGTCCCGCGCCATCGTGAGAGAGAAGAACACGAAGGGTGCTACCCCGAACCGGACGGCGGCGTCGGCGAAACCGTTCCAGTCTTCGATCTTCCCGGCGAGGGATTCGATATCGATGAGGGTCCTCAGAATGAATGCCCGCCGGTAGGGCGCGCGTTTGAGCGCGTTGTGCAGGCACATGAGCAGGAGCAGGTGTTCTGCGGAAAAGACCCGGGCTCCGATCGCCTCGTCGTACCGGCCGGCTTCCCGGAACCGGTCGATGCGATCGAGGAGCGGGTCGAGGTTCTCCCGGTACGCCCGTCTTCGCTGGAAGAGATTCGTGTGCAGCTCCACCAGCAGCCGATGCTCCGGATGGTACATCTCGTACTGGTTGTTCCAGGGAAGCTGCAGCTCGAGCCGCGTCCGCTCCCGCGGATTCAGAAACGGATCACGTTCGGCCCCGACGTACGCGTACCCCAGAGTCCGCAGAACCGATACCGCATCGAGAAGATCGTCGTCCCGTACCAGGAGATCCAGATCTCCGGTATCCCGGAGGCCCGATGCATCGAGCGAGATTCCCTTCATGAGCACGAACCCGATGTTCGTCTCGCGGAACGCATCCCCGATGCGGTCGAGCTCGGAGGTGATCACGTGCCGCGACCGCATCGCGGCGGCGACCGCTTCCCGGGCACGCGCGAGCAGCGAAAACCGAGCCCGCTCGGGCAGCGGGAACCCGACCAGTCTCGAGAGTACCGTCGCTTCGACCTGATGGCGGGCGATCGTCGAGAGGAAGAAATTCCAGTCGAGATCGCCGCAGGCGAGAAGCGACTGCACATCGGCGGCAGGGACATCGCTCCTGCAGAGCGCCAGAACCAGCCGTTCCTCTTTCCGTACGATCCGTCCCCGCATCATGAGCTGCTCCTGTGGGAAAGATAGAGGTGCCCGGCATGCGGGGCAATCGGAATCTTCGGCGCCCCGCCTCCCCTTCCGATACCGACTCCATTCCTAGGTCGAACTGTGAATACCCGATGGCAGCGGGGAAGCCGTACCTTTGCCGCATGGGAAACGGAGGGAGTCGATGAAGGGAATCATTCTCGCGGGAGGCCACGGCACGCGCCTGTACCCCATCACGCAGGTCACCTGCAAGCAGCTGCTGCCCGTCTACGACAAGCCGATGATCTACTATCCCCTCTCGGTGCTCATGCTCGCCGGAATCCGCGAGATTCTGATCATCTCCACGCCGTCCGATCTGCCGAGGTTCGAGGAGCTCTTCGGCGACGGCAGCCGGTACGGGCTTTCTCTTTCCTACGCCGAACAGGCGGAACCGAAGGGGCTCGCCGAGGCGTTCATCATCGGAGAACGGTTCATCGGCGGCGAGCCCGTCTGCCTGATCCTCGGGGACAACCTGTTCTACGGGCACGCACTCCCGGAGATGCTGCAGGAAGCCGGCCGCCTGACCCGGGGCGGAGTCGTCTTCGGATACTATGTCCGTGACCCCGAGCGGTACGGCGTGGTCGAGTTCGACGGATCCGGTAACGTCGTATCCATCGAGGAGAAGCCGACGGAACCCCGGTCGAACTATGCCGTGGTGGGCGTCTATTTCTACGACGGCACGGTCTCCGCGATTGCACGGGGGCTGACGCCGTCGGACCGCGGAGAACTCGAGATTACGGACGTGAACAACGTCTATCTCCGCCGGGGCGAGCTGTCGGTGCGGCTGATGGGACGGGGATTCGCCTGGCTCGATACCGGAACGCACGAATCGCTGGTGGACGCGACCCAGTACGTGAAGACGATGGAGCAGCGGCAGGGGCTCAAGATCGCCTGCATCGAGGAGATCGCGTACACCATGGGCTACATCGACCGAGACGAGCTCCGGAAACTCGCCGAGCCGCTCCGGAAATCGGGCTACGGGGAATATCTGCTTTCGATTCTCGACGAGGAGGTATCTGAATGCCGTTCCGCTTCGAACCCTTACCGCTCGACGGCCTGATCCTGATCCGGCCGCAGGTTTTCCCCGACGAGCGGGGCTGGTTCATGGAAACCTTCCGGAGCTCCGACTTCTCCCGGTCGGGCCTGCCCGATCGCTTCGTGCAGGAGAACCGCTCGTTCTCCCGCCGCGGAGTCCTGCGGGGTCTCCATTACCAGCTGCCCCCGAAAGCTCAGGGGAAACTGGTGACCGTCGTGCGCGGATCGGTGTATGATGTCGCCGTCGACCTGCGCACCGTCTCGGAGACGTTCGGCCGGTGGTACGCACGCGAGCTGTCGGAAGAGAACCGGGAGTCCCTTTTCGTTCCTGCCGGCTTCGCGCACGGGTTCCTGGCGCTGGAGGAAGACACGATTCTGAGCTACCGCTGCACCGCCGAATACGATCCGCAGCTCGAACGGGGAATCCGCTGGGACGATCCCGACATCGGGGTCCGCTGGCCGTTCGCCGATCCGATCCTCTCGGAGAAGGACGCCCTCCTTCCGACCCTGGCCGTCCTCGAACGGGCAAGCTGACCATGATCTGGCTCACGGGCAGGAACGGCATGCTGGGGCGGGAAGTCGAGACCGTGCTCGAGTCGCGGGGTGCGGACTTCGCGGCCACCGGCCGGGAGGTGGACATCACTTCCCCGGAAGCGGTGCAGCGGTTCGCGGACGGACGCGACATAGAATGGATCGTGAACTGCGCCGCGTACACCGCGGTCGATCGGGCGGAGAGCGAGGAAGAGGCCGCGTTCGCTCTGAACGCGGTCGGCCCCGGGAATCTCGCCCGCCTCTGCCGGGAACGCGGGGCGAAGCTGATCCATCTCTCGACCGACTACGTGTTCGACGGCTCGAAACCCGCTGCGTACGACGAGGAGGACGAGCTTCGCCCGATGGGGGCCTACGGCCGGAGCAAGGCGGAAGGTGAGCGGAGGATTGCGGACGGATGCGATGAGTACGTCATCCTCCGGACGTCCTGGCTGTTCGGCATTCACGGGAAAAATTTCGTGTCGACGATCCTGCGGCTGCTCGCCGAGCGGGACGAGATCGCAGTCGTTGACGACCAGATCGGCCGCCCGACCGCAGCGCCCGACCTGGCCGGTGCGATCGCGACCGTGATGGACGCCGGAGGCGGGAATCCGGACGCCCCCGGCACGATCTGCCATTACGCGTGCAGCGGAACCACCTCCTGGTACGGCTTCGCGCAGGAGATCCGCAGCAGCGCCCTCCGGCTCGGACTGCTCGAACGCTGCGGCCGGATCCGGCCCATTCCGACGGCGGAATATCCCACTCCGACCCGGCGACCGGCGAACTCGGTGCTCTCCACCGAACGGTTCGAGCGGACGTTCGGGACCGCGCCGCGGCCGTGGCGGGACGCGCTCGGGGAATATCTCGAATCCATCGCCGCCAGCAGACGGAAAGGAGCCCGCACATGAGAGATCCGCGTACCGTTCTCGTGACCGGAGGCTGCGGCTTCATCGGGTCGAACTTCATCCGGTACCTCTTCGAGAACGCGGGGTTCGAGGGTACGGTGGTCAATGTCGACGCCCTCACCTACGCGGGCAACCCGCTCAACCTGGCCGATATCGCCGAGCGTCACGGCGGCGTCCGCTACGCCTTCCACCGGGCGGACATCCGCGACTCCGGGGCGATGCGGGAGCTGTTCGGCAGGTATCCGGTGGATGCGGTGGTGCACTTCGCTGCCGAATCGCACGTGGACCGGTCCATTCTCGGCCCCGCCCTCTTCGTCGAGACGAACATCACCGGGACCGCGAACCTGCTCGAAGCGGCGCGGGAGGCATGGGGCGACCGGCAGGACGTTCTGTTCCATCACGTGAGCACCGACGAGGTGTTCGGCTCCCTCGGCTCCGAGGGAAGCTTCCGGGAGGACACCCCCTACGCGCCGCGGAGCCCCTACTCCGCCTCCAAGGCGGCGTCGGACCACCTGGTGCGGGCCTGGCATCACACCTACGGGCTTCCCGTGACCATCTCCAACTGCAGCAACAACTACGGCCCCTGGCAGTTTCCCGAAAAGGTGATCCCGCTCATGATCCTGAACCTGCTCGCCGGGAAGCCGCTGCCGGTCTACGGCGACGGGCGGAACGTGCGCGACTGGCTCTACGTGGAGGATCACGCGGAGGCGGTCTGGAGCATCGTCCGGTCCGGGCGCCCCGGGGAGACATACCTGGTGGGCGGCGAGAACGAGTGGGAGAACATCCGGCTGGTGGAATATCTGTGCGACGCGTTCGCACGGCTGCGGGGCGCGGACCCCGGGCGGTGCCGCAGCCTGATCACGTTCGTGAAGGACCGGCCGGGGCACGATCTGCGGTATGCGGTTGAGTGCGGGAAGGCGAAGGAGGAGCTGGGCTGGCGGCAGCGGCACAGCTTTTCGGCGGGACTGGACGAGACGATCCGCTGGTACCTGGACCACCCGGAATGGGTGAAACAGGTGCGCAGCGGCGAATACCGTGGGTGGATCGAGCGGAATTACGCGGGGCGGTAGACGAGACGGGTGAGGCGAGCTACCGAAAAAGGAGAGCGTCGGGCGGACATGGCCGTGCTTCACATTCGTCTGTTTTAGCGTTCCATCCGGTTCTCCAAAACAGGCTGATGTGCTCGGTGATTATTATTGGATGACTGCCTCCCAGGTTCCGGATCCGGAGTCTGCTCGTTCTCTTTTCTCAGAACATTCCGGTTCCGGGCGATCGCCTGATTGAGCGTGCCCATCTTTTCGGGATCCGAAGCAATACCCCAAATTAAATGAAAGAGAAGAGAAAGAACTATGCCGGCTGCGAGGGCCCCCAGGGTAACCTGTATCGAGAGAAGCCCTCGGCTGGGACCGGCTTTTTCGTCCGGTATCTCGGCGAGTTCTAGAATGCTGAAAATCTGTGAAGATCCTTCAGAGATACGGAGAAGCTCATACCGTTCTTTAAGAGCCGTGTGAATGCGCCTCTGAATTTCGAGTTCCGCCTGCAGACGTGCAAAATGCATCGACAGTTCAGGCAGCTCGGATCTCGATGGCAGGGTCTGTTCACCGCCGGTATATCCGGATTTGACCTGATCGATCATCTGCCGAATATTATCCTGTTCCGCCCGTAAGCGAACTAATTCAGGATCGTTCTTAATACGCCAGAGATCATTCCGATTGCGAATATTACGCTCCAGGAGAATAAGTTCAGATTGAAGCTCTCTGAGCATTTCCGATTGAGTCGCTGCAAGTTCCTCAACAGACAGCATTCCATACTGCTCCTGAAGACTCTTTATCCGTTCCTCCAGATCCACCTTGGTGCGTTCAACCTCCGCAATCTTCTCCTCCAGTAATTCGAGGGAATGGGATCGTGTAATGCTGCTGCGGCCTTGGAACCATTCCATCAATTCTTCTACCATGCTATTCGCAACGCCGCGCGCATACTCTGGATCAATATCCATATAACCAACTGTGAGAACACCAGCTTCTCTGTTTACAGAAAAGCTGGCCTGTTTAAGTACTCGCTTTCGAATCTTGGTTTGTGTAGCATCTTGCATTCCATACTTACGTATCATGTCCTTTTCTTGGATTATTGCGTCAAGAAACGATCCGCTGTTGAGTATCTGTATTGTGAGTGCCTGCAAAGGGGTAAGACGTTCAGGGTCATCAGCTCGCGTTCCGGTAATTGTCATACCCATAGCTGCCAACATCTCATTGATGCTATTCTGTGCTCCGTCATCATCTATAATTATTTTTGCTGATGATAGGTACTGATTCGGGAGCGGGCTTCGTTCGGGAGGAAGTTTCAGGCTGAGTATCGAAAAGATAAGGACGCCGACTGCGGCCAGAAGTGTCGTGAAGAAAATGAACTTCCGGTAGACAATCAGAATCGACAGATAATGAAAGATGCCTTCCAGAAGCGTTCGTTCCTGAGGAAGACGCCCGTTGTTTTCCGAAATACTCATGATGAATTTCCTCTCAGTTGAAAGATACTGTTTTCCCGTGAATCGCCGACAAGATTCGGTGCAGAACCTTCGTGAACGGGTTCCCTCAGCGCAACGGTCACCGCTACCGCGACATCGCCGGTGTGAGAGATCGAAACGGTTACTTCCGATGTCCCGGACTGCTGTGCCCGCAGCTCGAGGTAGTTGAAGATCTCGCCGTTGAACACGATCGCGAACCTGCCGTCGACACTGTGCATGGGCTGCTTTCCGGCGGAAAGATCGATGATGCTCAGTCGCGCGTGCCCGAGGATCACAGGCGGATCATTGAGAACTCCCGCCTGATCCGGGCCACGGTGCCGCAGCGCCCTGGTCATATCCGCAGTGTGTTCGACAGCAACTCCGGCGGAACCGACGTTCAGCGCGCCGCAGATGCCGCACACAGCATATCTTCTTCCACGGTCCCGGCATCGGTTTCGGTTATGTTCCCGGTCGATTGAGGAACACAGACGATAGCCGGATCGCCTTCATCGGCGCCCAGAGGTTCGGCTGACAGGCAGGTTGTAACCACTTCGTACGAGTGCCAGTCGATCCGGCTCCAGCACTCCGTGCAGCCGCCGGCGATCATCACGAAGCATACGGAGCCGACCGCGCTCTGGAGTCGTACCGCCAGGTCTTCGGCTTCAACCGAGACGATCAGGCCCGCCGCCTTGCCTTCCATCATGATGTGCTCCAGATCATCTTCTCCGGTACCGGAATCGGCCATTAACAGAATGCCTCCTGCTTTCAGCACTCCGAACATGGAAACGACGGTTTCGATCGAGTTACCCAGGCGGATCACCACTCGATCTTTACGACGGATACCGGAAGAAATCAGACAACGTGCAACCCTGTTGGATTTCTCTTCGAGCTGCGGCCAGGTCAGACTTTCATCCGGAGTCTTGTGCGCGACATCTTCCGGAAGCCGATCGGTGCTTGTGTGAAGAACCTTCTGTGCATGCATGGGTTACAACTCCTTTTTTAAATAGTTTTTTGAATATGGATCAATCTGCGGGACACCGTATCGAGTGCTGACCGTTCGGTTCCGAGCCGGTCGACGATCTCGATACCATAATCGCTCACGAGATGGGTCAACAGCTCCAGGATCCCGGTGGAGTCGATGATTCCGTTCCCGAGGAATGACGCATGGTACGTGAACGGCTCAATTCACTGCCGCGTTCTCGTGAACCGGCTTCAGATTCGCTTCGAAAATCGTGAAGCGATTTCCACAGGACGGACAGCACAAAAAGAGTCCTTCCGGCAGAAGCCGGTTTCCGCATTCGCACACCCATCCCATCTGCCGTGCGGGATTACCCGCAACAAGAGCATGGTCCGGGACGCTGCGGGTGACAACGCTGCCGGCTCCGATCATCGCGAACGTACCTATCGACAATCCCGGCAGAATGACTGAGTGCGCACCGATCGAAGCCCCGCGTTGAATAAGGGTCTGCCGCATGTTCCAGTCGTCCGCGTTCTTCTGACTGCCGTCCGGATTCAGGGCCCGTGGCACACGGTCATTCGTGAAGCAGACATGCGGTCCCACGAAGACTCCATCTTCGATCGTCACTCCCGCAAAGATCGAGACGTTGTTCTGGATCTTCGAATCGTTCCCGATTCTCACCCCATGATCCACGTAGACGTTTTTCGATATCACCACGCGGCTCCCCAGCATCACATGTTCCCGGATCTGAGCCTGGTTCCAGATGCGGCAGCCGGGCCCCATGACCAGATCATCAGCGAGTTCCGCGGTGGGATGGATGTGTGTACTTTCCGGTGCCCGATTCGCCCCGAGTTTCGACTTTTCGCTCATGAAAACCTCCCATTCTTTCAACCGGCTCACCAGCGGTACATGATGAAGATCCCCGTCATGATGACCAGAATACCGACGAAGCGGTTCCACGGAAGTACTTCGCTGAAAAGGTAATGAGAAGCGACGGCAACGATTCCGTACGTCAGGCTCACCGTCGGGTATGCCAGGCTCAGATCGATACGGCTCAGCGCGATCATCCACGTGAAGAATGAAACTGCGAAGAGAATCATTCCCATGACGACATACCCGTTGCCAAGGAGTGCGATCCAGGTTCGCACATCCGCCAGGCGATCGGAGAAACCGGCCATCGATACCATCCCCTGTTTCAGCAGGATCAGACTCGCGGTATTCGCGATGATCGACACTGCGAGCGACAGGTAATAAAACATGGAAACGGGCATATGGCGTTCTCCTTTTACCGGGCGACCTTCGAATCGCTGCGGGCTGGTCGTTCGCTCTCCCCTTCTTCATCCTGCCGCATCTCCTCCACGACGGAACGGGCGAGTCGGACGACCGCATTGTTGTTCAGGGTTGAATTACGGATCATCGACGTGTTCGCCACGTACATTCCGTTCACCGGAGTTCGGATCCCAACAACCCGTTCGAGGCTGCCGACCTCCTGCAGCGGCTGCACGGATCGCTCCCGGAAAACCGCCTGATGGAGCAGATCGGATTCCGACACATCGGGGAACACCTGCCGCACTCCTTCGAAGAACCGGCGGGAGATTTCGGTATCCGACTCATCCCAGAGCTCGTCGTTCTGCGTCATGTACTTCGGAAGATAGACCAGATGCGTACTCTCGACCTCGTGCGGGTCGACAATGTTCGTCGCCTCGATTATCCCGGTAAAAGGCAGACGTTTGTCGAGAAGATTGATGACGTAATACGGAGAAAGGGGACGCTTCAGGATGAGCAGCACACAGATGATCCCGAGATACTCGGTGCTTCCGAGCATGCTCCAGTATTCATCAGCTTCCGCGTGAACAATGCGGGAAAGCTCCGTTGTCGGAACCGTAAGAATGACCCGGTCAAACCGCTCGCTCCCCGATGCCGTCGTTACGGAGCAGCCGCCGCCGTATTCGCTCCGGACCGCAACGACCGGCTCTCCGGTATGAATCCGCACTCCCCGCTCCGACAGCCGCTGCACCGCCCGGTCGAGAATGCGACCGTAACCTCCGTGCACATGTCCCATCTTCTCGCGCTTGTCGCTGCCCCGCCTGGCCCCGTAGAGCCGATTGATCGTAGCCCAGAGAAAGGAAGCCGATGTCCGCTCCCGTGCATCTCCGAGCTTGCTCCGAAGCAGCGGATCCCAGATGCGCTCGAAGACCCTGCGTCCGAAAAGACGGGTAATCCATTCGCGGACATAGACGCGGTCGAGCTTTGTCGCATCCCGGATCATGGTACTTCGGAGGATCCCGAGTACCAGGCGTATTTTCTGCCACGGCGACAGAAACGGGAAACGGGCAAAGTCCGCAAGACCGGAGAACGAGACAAGCGATCCGTCGCCGTAGAAACCGCTGCGGGTCTCCCTCCAGAACAGCTGGTCGGAAAGGTCCAGCTCATCGAGGAATTCAAGCAGTTCGCGGTCGGTCGAGAGAACTACATGATAGAAACGGTCCCATCGAATCCCGTTCCATGAGTACGACGTACTGAGTCCTCCCGGCTGCGGGTCCTTCTCGAAAACATGAACCTCATACGACCCGCGGCGCGTCAGCTCGAGTGCCGCGGCAATGCCGATCATTCCTCCGCCGACGATCGCGATCCTTTCAGTTCGTTCCATGCACGCTCTCCAGTACTGCTTCCGCCGGTACGGCCCCGAAACGCTCTTCGATCGCCGCGGCATGCACGCTCATCGGTACGATCCGGTAGGAACGCTTGATCCGCCGCAGCACCGTTTCGAAGACTCGCCGCTTCCATGCTGCAGTGAGATCCATGCCGGGAAAGAACCGCAGTGAGGGGACCTGTTCGCCGCCGAGAAGGTCGAGCGGATGAAGCAGGAAACTGGGCTCCACCCCGCTGAGCCTGCACAGGCCCAGCGCTGTCTCGAGGTACGCTTCCATGACCCGGAACGAGAAGCGGCTGAGGAACAGGAGATAGCTCAGATGAAAAGGAGTTCGGACGAACGGAATCGTGGTAACCGGGATTTCGAGCATCGTTCTCCCGGACGGCAGCGCGTGCCGATACGGCCGCAGCGGCCGGAAACCGTCCTGAACGCTGCCGAACAGGAGATTCCGCTGCCGGCGCTCGGCCCGGGACAGGTTCGACGTCCAGAAATAGTAGAGCCGCGCGAGCGGTCCGATGACGGTCGGCAGCGAGGAGGCGTCGAACCGGTAATCCAGGTCCGCAAGAACTTCCAGCAGGTCCGTGGACCAGGAAAAGCCCGGCCCCCGGAAACCGACCGGCGGTGAACCGGTAACCGAGCGGATCAGATCGTCGGTCCGCCCGAGTTCCTCTCGGAGCGCTTCCCGGGAATACCGGTGCAGCCACGGCTCGTGCTCGAAGGAGTGATTCCCCACTTCGTGTCCATGCTGCGTGATGAGCGCGAGCGGTTCCCGGTTCTTCGCATCAGCCGCATCCCGCCCGACGATGAAGAAGGTGATCCCGTATCCGAGCCGGTCGAGCTGTTCCAGGGTATAGGGAAGCAGAACATCGAAGTAGGACGGATACTCCTGCCACCCCGGATCACCGTGGGTCTTCATGTACGACCACTGGTTGTCCAGGTCCATTGAAAGGCCGGCGAGTGAACGCATTCGTATACTCCTTATGCGACCGGTCACAGATACCGGTAGAATTTACACATGGTGGTCGTATTCGTAAGGGGGATGCCGCAGCGTCCCACCGCTTTCGCCTGGTTACCCGGGACCAGAAGGCCGGGAGAGAACATCGAGCAGCGCGGCGGCGATGCGGATCTTTCCCATCTCCCTCAGATGACTGGCGCGGAATACGGTTTTTCAGGAGTCATCCCGAGTTCCCTTTGCTTCTCGAACCGGCTGCATCCGACCGGAATGAGACAGAGAAGCAGAAGGGCATATCCGATTCTTCCGATCAGTTTCATGTATTTCCTCCAGCCATCGGTCCACCTCCTGCACGATCCTCGATGAAGCATTCATGTCCCACTGCAGACGGATGTTCCGCATTCTCTCCAGCCGCTGCTCACTCCCGAGCAGCTCTTCGAGCACGGTCGCTATCGTCTTCGGATCCGTTCCGAGAAGAAAGTTTTTCCCGGAATCGGTCAGGTAGGTCCATTCGGTGTCGTCGCGCAGAATGAAGCAGGGAACGTCAAGTGCGGCTGCTTCCTCCTGTATGCCGCCGGAATCGCTGAGCACGAACCGGCAGTTCCCCAGCAGCGTCAGGAACTCGAGATATCCCTGTGCCGGTATGACGGTGATGTTTCTGAGGACTATCCCGATGTCGGCCAGCGCTTTCTCGGTCCGGGGATGGATGGGAAAAACGACGGGAAAACCCGCGGCGGCCCGGTCGATCGCTGTCAGCATTCCGTTCAGGCGTTCCGCACTGTCGGTCGTCTCCGCCCGATGCAGGGTCAGCAGAGCGTATCCGCCTCTCTTCAGATGCGATTCTTCTACGAAACCATTCAATGGTGGAGCAAGTGCGTAGTTTCTCCTGCAGGCTTCGACGGCCGTCGATCCGACGACCACGGTTCTGTCGCCGAGCCCTTCCCGGAAGAGATTGCCGTACGCGACCCGGTCCGGAGCCAGAAGAAGATCCGCGCAGTGATCGCAGAGGATGCGGTTGATCTCCTCGGGCATGTTTCTGTTCCCGGACCGGCAGCCGGCTTCGAGATGAACGATCGGTATGTTCAGTTTCGATGCTGCAAGTGCGCCGGCCAGCGGCGTATTGGGGTCCGCATACACGAGCACACAATCCGGGTTTTCCTGCAGCAGAATATCTTCTATTCCGATCATCATGGCCGCGGTCTGCCGGGCATGGCTCAGCCCCTTCCTTCCGCTGTTCAGGTTGTAGTCGGGCATACGGAGATTGAACTGGGAAAAGAAGACGCCGTCCATTCGATAGTCGTAATGCTGTCCGGTATGCACGACCCGGTGAATAAACCGCTGGTCCAGAAGAGGGAGAACGGGCGAAAGCTTTACAATATCCGGTCGAGTCCCGAGGATGGTTATGACTTTTTTCTCAGCAGTGGATCTAATCATGCTACACCGTGTTTTCCACGAGAATGCACCGCGTCCTCGAGCACTTCGAGGGTCTTCAATCCGTCCTCGACCGTCGCGAGACTCGAAGGATCGCCCGTCTCGAGGTAGTTCGCGAATGCGGAGAGCTCGAGCAGGAGCGGTTCCGCTTTCCGGATATGCGACTTTCGCACGACGAACGAGTTGTTATCCCGATAATCCGAGTATTCGGTCAGTTCCTGCGCGATGAGATCAGCTGCGAAATAGGACTGGTCGGTCGCGACTTCGATGGTCCGTTTCTTGAACGGAGTCAGCCAGTTCGTGGTGATGGTGGCGATGCAGCCGTTCTTGAGGCGCAGCATTATGACCGCGCTGTCCTCCAGACAGCTGGCGTTGTTCCGGTGGTGAGAAGCGTAGACGGACGTCGAAACGATTTCCTCGCCGCCCGTCAGGTAGCGGATGAGATCGATGTCGTGCACCGAAAGGTCGATCAGGACTCCGGCATCCTTGATCCGCGGCGGAACAGGCCCGACCCGGGTAATGTTGATGCTGTAAAGCGTCCGGCACTTCAGCTCCTCGATGAGCTGGGGCACGACCGGGTTGAACCGCTCCACGTGCCCGACGGCCGCCTTTACGGAAGCACTTCGGATCGCGCTGCAGAGCAGTTTCGCTTCCGACACCGATGCCGCCACCGGTTTCTCGATCAGTACTGCCTTTCCCGAGTCGATAAACCGCAGTGCGACTTCCGTATGCATCGAAGTCGGAACGGCGATAACGGCCGCATCGAACTCCTCGCTGTTCAGCAGGTCGTCGATCCCGGTATAGGATGCAACGGAAAGCATGTCCGGGACGAGCGGGTCACAGACCGCCGCCAGCCGGGAGTGTGAGAACCGGCTCAGAATGCGGTAGTGATTGCGCCCCATCGAACCGTACCCGATCAGTGCTATGCGCTTCATGCCTGCCTCCTTTCAGTATCCGTGCCAATCGATCTATTATCTGTATCTGGACCGGCTCCTCGAGAAAAGCATGCATCGGCAGGCTCAGGATCCGGGAACATATCTCTTCCGCAACCGGACATTCGGTGTATTCGCCCTCCTTTTCATACGGCTGCTGCAGGTAGACCGGTTTCGGATAATGGACCGCGGTCGGGATTCCCGCCTCCCGCAGCTGCAGGGCAACGGAATCCCGCTCGTCCACCAGAACGGAATACTGTGCGTAGACGCTTTCCCGCTCTTCTCCGATACGCGGAGCGGTACAGCCCGGAATGCCGGACAGCAGCTCGCCGTACCGGGTAGCGACTTCTCTTCGCCTGCCGACCTCTTCCTCGAGGTGGCGCAGCTTGACACGAAGAACGGCAGCCTGAATCGCATCGAGCCTGCTGTTCAGACCTATGCGGACGTGAACGTAACCGGCGCTCTGTCCATGGTTGCGGAGCAGACGGATCTCATCGGCAAAGCCCTTCTCACGTGTCAGCACCGCACCCCCATCACCATAGCAGCCGAGCGGCTTTGTCGGATAGAAACTGGTGGCCGCCAGCGGCGAAAGGTTTCCGCTCCTCCGTCCCCGGTACTTCGCTCCCATGCTCTGGGCCGCATCTTCGATAATGGCAATGCCCCGTTCATCGGCAATGGACGCGATTTCGTCCATGTCGGACGGCTGGCCGAACAGGCTTACCGGTATGATCGCACGGGTTCTTTCGGTAACAGCGTTCCGAATACAGTCCGGATCGATCGTGAAGGTGTCCGGGCGGATATCGGCGAACACCGGTTTCGCTCCCAGCATGGTAACGGCCTCGGCGGTGGCAAAGAAAGTGAACGGAGAGGTTATTACCTCGTCTCCCTGCCCCACTCCGCAGGCCCGAAGTGCGAGCACGAGCGCATCGGTGCCGCTTGCGCAGGCAACACAGTATGGGACTCCCACCCATTCGGCCAGCTCCTTTTCGAAATCCTCCACTTCCGGCCCCAGGATAAAGCAGCCGCTCTGCATCACATTCCGAACTACAGTATCGATTTCTGCTTCGTATTCGGAGAACTGTTTACCGAGATCGATAAATGGGAGCGTACCGGTACTCACTTTTCTTCTCCTGTGTCGGATTTTCTAGGCATAGAGGGTCCAGAACACGTCGATCGGCGGATACGGGAGCATGATACCGGTTCGCTCGGCCGATGACTCCATTGCGTTCGGTGAAGATTCGCTGTCCTTCGAATGTTTTCCTGCCGGAGAGAACATCCCGGAGAGCAGCGCCTGGCCCTGTCGCGCGCTGAGCCACTTCACGGGGCGGCCATGCGCGATCGGCTCGAGACCGAACCTCCGAGCCAGGAGATCGAGGGACTTCGGTGTAAACCAGTACCGGACTCTCGGCGGATCGTACTGATGCCAGTGACGTCCAAGCAGACGAGCGGCCAACGAATCCGCATTCCACGTTTCGATAAGCAGAACTCCTCCCGGATTGAGAAGAGCAGCCGCCTTTTCGACAGCGTGATCCGGATCCCGCAGATGTTCCAGAACCTGAATGAAACAGACGGCATCGAACCTGCAGTCACTCTCGAACGATTCGATCGGAACTTCGTAGACCGGGAAGGAGAATCGGCTCCGTGCATACTCCGCCATTGCGGCGTTCAGTTCCACTCCCGTTCCCGTGAAACCGTGCCGTCTCAAACCGGAAAGGATGAAACCCGCCGCACATCCAATATCGAGCACACTGCCTCCTTCCGGCAGGAAGCGGGAAAACATTTTTCCGTAGGCGGACCCGAGACGCTGCCTGGCAGTCCGTTCGGAAAGATAATCGACGTACCCCACGTCGCCGGCACCGGAAAAGTACCGATCGTCGAACAATGCAAGATGCTCCGCATCCCCCTCAGCGGTTGTGAGTGCCTGCAGGCCGCACTCTCTGCACCTCACTATTGAATGGTTACCGATCGTGCGATACCGCCGCAATCCGGTACAACCGTTCGAGCAGACGGCTTGAGGCTCTCGAACCATACCTATCTCACATTCTCTTCGATGCTGCTCGATGCCGGAGCCGGCACCCTGGACTCATGCTTCTGATGCATCAGCAGATCCGCAAGGAGCCCGACATGCCCCAGAATAGTCCGGACGATCTTCATCTTGGAGGAGCCGAACACGCGGCACTGGAGCGTCGTCGGGTATTCCCGGATCACGGCGCCCTGCATGTCCATCCTCGCGAGCACCTCCACGATGCCCCGGAAGTCTCCGTAGGTCTGCCGCTGGTTCACCACCGCACTCCGCCGGGCGACCCGGAAACAGGAGGTGTAGGTGCTGAGCCTGTTCCGGAGAATCAGGGAATAGATGCCGGAGAGTCCGCGGGAGAGGAAGAGCCTCCAGGGAGGAACGCCCACGACGAATCCCTTCGGATGGTAGGGCGATGCGGTGACCATGCTCACCGGGGGTGTCAGGAGCGGGATCATCTCGAGCAGCTCGAGCGGATCGTAGGAGCAGTCCGCATCCATGGAACAGACGACCTCGGTTCTGGCAGCCTCGACGCCGGTCCGGATGGCCCCCGCCACTCCATGGTTTTCGGCGTGTACGATGATCCTGCAGTTCCCGCTTCCGCCGAACGCCTCCTGCAGGAGCTCCGCGGTCCTGTCGGTACTGCAGTCGTCGACCAGAATGAAATGCAGATCGCAGCGGTCCGAAGCGGCACGCTCCAGCTCCTCCAGGCTCTTCTTCAGATACGGCAGCGAATCGACCTCGTTGCGGCAGGGTACGACGACGGTGACGGCGGTTCGGGCCTCGAGCGGAACCACGGAGGCCGGGGTCTTCCGATCGGCCGGGGAGAGATCGGGGTTCCGCTGCGTCAGGGATTCCGCCGGTTCGGCGGCAAGTCCCAGGCAGTCCCGGGCGCTTGTGAACCCGCTCTTCGAAAGATACTCGGGCAGCAGTTCCCTGAGAATGCCGAGATTCCGGTACTGCCTGAGCCGGGCGAGCCCGCCGATGGCGGAAACGTGCGGCTGGTCGGCTTCGATCTCCCAGGGATGGAAGTAGAGGACGAACGGACTCTCCGCCTTCCGGATCCACCTTTCGTAGGCCGGAAACATGAGCCAGCGTGGAAACTGCCGGATGTAGTTGCCGCCGGCTATGGGGAGGTTCACCCCGAGCACCCGGAGCGTCGGCATGGGCAGCTCGACGATGGACCCGCTTCCGGTGCGATGCTCGAACGCGGTCCGGGGAGATCTGCCCAGCGGATCGAACATGGCGGGCTGCAGGCTCGCGTCGTACCGGTATCCTTCCTCGATGAGGATGTCCAGGATCCGCAGCTGGGAACGATCGAGGGACCGGTACGATCGGTATCCGAGCACCCGGCAGCCGCTCGCCGCTTCCAGCACCGCCCGGGACCTGCGAAGATCCTGCCGGAACTGCTCCGGGGTCATGTCGGCGATATCGCGGGCCGTGTATCCCGCATCGGCGATCTCGTGTCCCCGCTCGACGATTCTCCGGATAAGGGAAGGATACCGTTCCGCGATCCATCCGAAGGTGAAGAACGTCGCCCGCGCCCCGTACCGATCCAGAATCGCGCAGATCGCATCGACGTTCCGGTCCATCCGGCCCTCGAACCTGCTCCACTGCTTCTCTCCGATAACGCCGCGGAATACGCGATGCTGAAAGTAGTCACGAAGCAGGACGGTCGCGATCTGCTTCGTCTGCGTACCGGTGCGCCGCCGCAGCATATGCGGATCGGCTTCGTTCATCTGTTCAGGCACGGATACCTCCTTCCGGTTCCGCCAGGCGGAAAATCACTTTCTATCTGATCTCGAAGAGGGCCGCAATGTACCGGTACGGCCGGTCACCATGCCGGACAGGCACCAGCGGATACTCCGCGACCGGTGAGAGGGAGACGGGAAGAACCCACGGTCCGGTTGATCGCATGCCCTCGACCTCGACCGTCATGAGCACATGGGTCGCGCCGAGTTTCCGGTGGTTTCCGTTCAGGATGATATGTTCTTTTGCCATTCCCATGGCCGCGAGGTCACGGGTCTCGTAGGCGAACAGGTCCGTTTCCATGACCAGCGTGTTGGCGACACCGCCGGTCAGAACCGCACCGCTCCCGTTCAGCCTTTCTCCGATCAGGCGGGAGGTATCCCGGATCGTGAAGGAGGGATCCGCGACGAAGGACAGCACCTGGACCGCCCAGAGAACTGCGAGCCCGGGAAGCAGGTACCTCCGGCCGATGAGAAACGGATTCCTGCGATGCAGCACCGGAAAGCGAAGAATCGATCGCAGAAGTACCGAGATGCCGAATGCGGCTGCAGCGATAAGGATTGTCAGGAGCAGCATGGCCTCAGGAGTTCGCAGCGGAACGCCGGCCCGGGCGATCACGGACAGAAAGAGCGGCCGGAGCAGCCAGGCGATCGTTATGCTCAGCGGAAGCGTGCTCATTCTTGCATGAGGCGCTGCCCTTCCCGTTCTGCCGCTTGCGAACAGGACCACGAGCACCGTGACCGGAACGAACAGGTTCATCCAGTATCGCGGACGGAACTGGATCGTGTTCTGCATCATGAACGTAAGGAACGAAAGGCCGATCCACAGAAGCGACACCCTCATTACATTGCGTCGGGTTCTGTCGTCTCCGGTTACGGGGCTCGGAACGTGCAGGCCCCGCGTCGAGATCAGCCATCCGAGAACCAGCAGAAGGGGCGAGAGCACCGTGTAATATCCCGGCAGCGCCCGGAATCCGGTGTCACTCAGCTGCATGCCGAGCACGAGCGGTGTGGCCAGACCCTCGAAACCCGATTCGAAACCGGCCAGCGTGGATTCACGCGAGAACTCGACCAGGAACGTCGGGCCGAACGAACTCACGAACGGCACGAAAGCCAGCAGAGCGAGAATGCCGCCGAGGACGGCAGCCAGAGAAAGCGCCAGCTTCCGCTTCGCCCCGTCGCCGCCGACCTTTACCCAATGCGCCGCTGACACTCATTCCCACGATAACGGCCGCGGTGGGTTTTATCGCTACCGTCATCCCCGCAGCCAGTCCCGCAAAGAACGCCGGAGCGATCCCTCGGGACGGAGCGAGCGACAAAGCCCAGACCGAAGCGATCCCGAAGAGCTGGAACGTCTCGATCATGCCGACCCGGGAATAGGAAAACAGGAGCGGATTCGTCAGAACGAGAAGAGCAGCGAACGCAGCCCATGTTCCGGGAACCGCCCTTCCGAGCACAACGAACACGCAGGCTGCAACACCAATGGAAGCCGCCGCACTGATCAGTCTGGTGGACGCAAAGGAAACGCCGAAGATTCCGTATACGAGACGCTGGACCAGGGTGAAGAGCGGGGTCAGCACCAGCGCCGGATTGTGCTCATCCGTTATCCACTTCCCGAACAGGTAGTGATTCCGCGCGTTCTGGTTGTACCAGCCTTCGTCCGTCAGGTGATCGGTCAGGACCAGCAGCGTCGGGTCGGCGGAGAGGGAGAGAAATCGTACTGCAGCAGCTGCAAGGCACAACGCCAGCATCGCGGCTGCAGCGAGCTCCAGCCGGTTTTTCTGCATGAGATCCGGGTACGGCACGATTGTTACTCCGATTGAACGAAAGAACTGCTACGAGAGGTTGGCCTTCACCGGCTTCTTCATCCAGGTCATCGGTACCCGACCTCTGTTCAGGAGTTCGATGCTTTCTATCTTCTGCTGGAGTACGGCCTGCCGATCGAGAAGACGCGGGAGCGGTTCCAGACCCGTCAGGGACAGCACCTTCCGCCAGCGATACAGCCAGTCGTGCTGCCGGAGGCAGTTGACGATCGAAGCTCTCCGGGCCTTCTTAAGCGGTTCCGACTCCCTGAAGTGACCGCGAATCACGTCTCCGACTTCTTTGGAATCGTACAGAAGCTGTATCATGTTCCGGCTGTCCGGAAACTGCCGGTCGAACTCTTCCGACTGCGGAAGCTCACCCACCAGGACGGCCCCTGCGGCCGCACCTTCGTAGAATCGGCCCCCGATTTCCGACTGCCCGGACGTTTCTGCCGGACAATCCACCTTTGCCCGGTTCGCGATGAAAAACCGGGATCGCTTGATCATGTCGGCGAGCAGCTCGCGGTGTTCGACCGGGTTCTCCGTCTCCTTGACCGCCATGGTATCGTAGATGTAAAACAGGTGTTCCTTCTTCTTGAGATCGAGCAGGCGGCGATGCGTTGTCTCGGAGCGCCGTCCGATACTGAGAATATCGATTGTCCGTTCGGGCGGATCCGGATAGGGGCAGAACCTGAGCGTGTCGACTCCCAGCGGCAGGTACGTACACGGTCGGCCGGTGAGCCGCTCGAGCGTCTCCGCGCTTTCTCTGCAGCTGGTTATAATATGGTCGAATCGGGACAGCAGCTTTATCTGACCTTTCCATTCCGTCATTCCCTCGTTCCAGATCTCCGTCAGCCAGATTACTGCGGTCTTCGATCGCTCTCTCCATTTCCAGATACTGTTGATGTTCATGAGGTCTTTCGGAAGCATGCAGACTGCGAAGAAGAGGTCGTACCTGCAGGTATTTTTCATCGGCTGCACGCCAAACGGTATCGTATTCAATCCGAGATCCCTGGCCAGATGAATGGAAGCCTTTTCGAGCAGGTGAAAGGCACCGTTCGGTACCGGTGAAAGAAGCTCTACTTCGTCGATCCGGCAGATAACATCCTCGAATTCGTAGTTGATGCATCTCGAGGCGAGTCGGTGGAGGTTTCTCAGCGAGAACAGGCCGATGCGAGGGTGAATGCTGTCGTCAGCTTGTTCCGGGAATACGAGTGCTTCTGAGTTTGAGTACATTTTTTAATTTTTTCCTGTTTTTTAAATTATGCTTTCGGTTCATGATCTAATTTCATTTCCTGGTTCGGTGAAAGTTACATAAAGCTTGATTTGAGAACTTTTTACACGAATATCCATTGCACTCCAATCAGAACAGGTACACAAGATATCTCAGTATATGGAAAGGTCTTTGTCACGATTTGCTCGACTTATAATCACTGACTTTGCTTCTGGGTCCAAATAATGCATTAAATTATGGCAAAGTAATAGCCGACAAATCTACTCTTTATCAAACTGAGGTGCTGATACGCGAGGGTTGAATAATTAAATTTTGTTTTACGCAATTCCTATTCAGTAGAGATATGCACAAAGCCACGCATATTGGATATTAACATCCCCGGCAAGTTACCAAGTTATGATTCACTTGATATTCCATTCGAAATCAATTAACCGGCAATAATTTCTTGGTAGAACTGTATATTGTTTGTTACAATTTCTCATAACCGGGGACTTCATAGATAGTTTTCTGGAATTGGGGTACAAGCCCTGGTTGATTAATAATTTGCTCCATCACTGAAGCCAAATCTTGAGGGTCATTTGGTTGATAGAGTAACCCATTCACGCGGTTCTGTACCAAAGAAGCGGTGGCACCGATCCGGGGGAGAATTAAAGGCGTTCTGCTGGCGCAGGTTTCAAGAGCAACCAACGATAAGCATTCATTCGTAGAGGCAAGTACAAAGACATCAATAGATGAAAAAAAAAGCTTCTAACTCTTCCCGGTTATATTCTCCACGCAAGGTTAATGCTCTTCAAGCTCAAAATCCGATTGTCCAGCATCTACTTCGATAGGTCCCCAGATACTCAATCTGAATTTCGACCCGACCTATGGAGTTTTTTAGCGGCAGCGATAAGTATCTTTCCACCCTTCCCATGCCGAAGAGCGCCCAAAGCTCCAAAGCGGATCGTCTTGGGAGGCATATTCGGTTGCTTCTTGGAAATTTCATGCCTGACCGCTGTTGGGATTATGCACATGCGGGTCTTCGGCATGCCTCTAACAGTTCTGTAAGCGTCTGCTCCGTAAGAACTGAGTTGGACCAATCCCGCTGAATATCCGAGTGTCCGCTTACGATTCTTGTTGATCCAATGGACGAGCTTAATGGACCTCGCCATCACCCGTGGAATGGTAAAGAATGACTGCACCTGATCAGCTGTTGAACAGGTTACACATTTCAGGAATGAAGCGCCGGAACAATTGGGAATACCAAATCGTTTTGCATAGTGAAGTACCGGACAAAACCACCAATAATCGTGGGCCGTTACAATCACAGGTATTTTTCGCCGATAGCACGCTTCGAGAACTCCTTCACCTATATTCACTGCACTGTGAAAGTGAACCAAATCGTAACTTGATTCATTCAGTATTAGAGACATAATTTGAGCAATTTTTCTTGTGTGCTTTTTTCTGTTTCGGGTAGTTCGGGGCACTTTAACTCGAAAGAATTCGTAGGATAAAAGTGTTTCGCGATTCCACTCATAATACGGCAAATGACTGGAGTATGTTCCAGCAAGTATATCCACTGTATGCCCTTTCTCTCTTAGAGCTGCTGAGAGTTCAAGACCATATATAACCGATCCGCCGGAAAATTCTGGTGGATGAGTCTGTACTATCTGAAGTATTCGCATAATACCTGGTTTAAACTCCTATCAAAACAATTATAAGGATTATCATTTTCAAGAATTGACTTTTCTGTGCAAGATCGAGATCACCCTCGGATATAAAGGTCGTTTAACGACCAATAGTATCTGCCTTCGGTTTTCTTGGGACAGTCCAAAAAGCATCAGAAAAAACGTATAAAGAAGCAGAAGAGTTAGTGCAAACAGTAAGAGATTCCAATATGTTTCAATGTGAAATATTGATTGCGCTATGAACCCGAATCCCGCAACCGGTACGAACGAAAGCAACGGCTTTATGATCGTAACACGAACATAAGTCCACCAGCCGATACCGATTATTCGAGAAGAATAAATTGGTTGAGCAATAAGTTTCGTGACAAAAGCAGGAATGAGAGTTCCTATTGCTACACCTACCATTCCCAGCGATCGCACCAAAGTGATACTGAGAGCAAGGTTTGCCACTCCTTCAATCAGAGAATTATAGGCATAATACTTGTGTTTTTTCATCGCCTGTAGCGCATAAACGGATACGCTTGTGGCGTAGTCGGGAATAAGTGCAGCCGTTAGAATTACGAGTATCGTACCGGCAGCCGAAAAATCCGAACCAACCCAGAGTTCCAAGAAAGGAGTGCCAAGACTGACGACCAGTAGACCAATTCCAAACGATAACACGCCCATCATATTTGAGTAGCGAAGAAACATGTCCCGAAATACTATTTCATCATTCTGTGCATAGAGTCGCGATAGCCTTGGGATAATTGCACTGACACCGGCATTAACTACGCGCGTTGCATATCGAGTAACAGTAACCGCAATTCCGTAGATCCCGACGTGAGTCAGAGATAAGGTCGCCCAATTACGATTGAATCTATCTGAAAGCGCATAACGTCTCCTATAGTTGTTACAAACACAAAGGAGGCGAAAGAGGTCAACAACAAAAGAGTGGACCACTTGATGTCAGAAAAGCTGTAGGTAGCCTGCGAAACAAATTTGCCATGAAACAAACATCAGCAGTGTTCGAAAGGTTACACCGACAAGCATTGCCAAAATGAGCCCCCTATTCTCGAACCCTTGATTCAGGAAAATCAGGACCAAGGAGAAACGGACCACTTCGGATATTATGCTGAAAAGATTATGTACAATAAAACGTTCATTTGCAAACAGAATTGAAGAAAATACATTCCCGATAAAAGTCAATGCAGTGACAAATCCAATCATTCGTATCACAAAAATAAAATCTTCTATCATCTCCTGTGAAATTGAAAAAAACTGCACCAGAGGTCTCGCAAATATGAAGCATGAAACTGCGACGACGACCTAAACCCGAAGAAAAGAAACAGGCCTGTACTTGTTACTGTTCTGAGCTTAGCGTATTCATTTCGCTCATCATAAATACTCACAAATCGTAGCAGTGATGCGCGGATACCAATCTCGATCAGTCCATAATAGCCGATAAAAGCAATTGCAATGACCCAGGCGCCATATGAATCCGTTCCGATAGATTGAATAATTAGTGGAGTCGTTATGAATCCGATTGCTATATTTACCGAAAGGGAGATCCAATTGCTGATTGCATTGACTGTAACTCGATTTTTCATACTACATCACCTTTGACCAGTTACAATTCACATTTCGAGAAGTGAGTAACTTTGCTTCGTCCATGGGAATAACTCACGGTTGAGCTTTTTTATGAATACATCAACCATGGAAGCTCGGTCTTTATCTATCAACAACGATGAACAGGTGCTGATCACACCCTTTGTATATTCGCTCCACTTCGGAGCAGCCAAGTGCCAGCTTCGTAAAACCCTTTATCTATTTTACCCGGCGACAGATGAACGACAGGAGCGTCGACTACACAGGCATTTTGACTGTTTGCTGTAGCAGAAAGGGCGATATCGGTTGCGTAATAGTGAAACCAACGGTTGTCTTCATCGAAACGAAGTCCGGAATCTCTTTTTACTGCAAACAGGTGCTCATCAATTGATAATACCTTGGCAGGGAGTCTTCCCCAACGTCGGTGACCATGAGGGTCTTTTACATGTCCTGCAAATTTACCGGAAGATGTTACACCAACGAGACCAACAACGCTGCACTGATCCGGTAGTGAACTTAGCGCAGAAGTGAACTGATCGTTCCATCCCATGGGTACAATGATATCCTGATGAGCAAAGATGACCCAAGGAGTAATAGCACTTTCAAGTGATAAATTGAGAATTTCGAGCAGCTGACAAACCTTCCTCGTTCGGATAAACGGCCCTTGTTACAGGATCGACACCAGAACGTTTAAGCGAATCGAGAAATCTTGCATACTGAACCGGATCATTAACCATCGTTACGATTGTAGCACATACTGTTTTAGTAGACATAAGTAATAAATACCACCACTTTGTATCAAATTGGAACAGTTAAATCATATCACTCGTTATACAAAACAGATGGGACCCTCTTGCTTGGCTATGTTGGGTGAAAGCCTACGGCAATTCTCTTCCGTCTTCGCAACGGCAGCGATTTCATGATATAACACAATTACAGAGGAACTTAACTACACCACCCTACGACGCTTCTATTCGGCTGCTGAAGGTGATGCTCCCGGCATGCCTACGCTTGTGAACATAATAAAGAACCACGGTGCCGTCCGAACATAAACGATCTGATTGTCCACAACGCTGCGTTTTTGATTAAGGCCATTAAACAGCCACTTACTAAAGAGGCCCGTTATTCATTTTGATATCAGCAAGAGATGCTATCACCGCTAAAGTCAGATACCAGAAGTAAACCATCTGCTCCGAAGTAAGAAATTCCGAAAAATGAGACGGAATGCGCAAACAAGACCGACCACCAAGACCAACTGATTATTCTCTCCTTGCACGGTGGAGTCCATCCGAGTTATAATTTTTCGAGTGGTAAGGAAACCGGATCGGATCAGAAGGAGGAATAGAATAAGAGAAAGGATTCCTCCGCTTACACCAGCTGCAATGTACTGATTTGTAATATCGTGCATCATCCAACCCCAATGACGAGTGCTACGGGTACCCACAAAGGCCCATTCCGAAAATCGATTCACCGCATTGTCAATGAGCATAAAACGGTGGTAATTGCTGGATCCCCCTATCAACTGAAAACGGGTAATCAAGTGCCAGACAGGAGCTTCCATAACAAGATGAAGGCCAACCAACAAGCAAGATAGACATTCTCCTCATTAGAAACGTAAAATTACGCAGAGGCCATATAGCAACGGCAAACACAGATGCTACCAATGTAATCAGAGGGCCACTTGATGCAGAAGTAACGGCCATAACAAAAGCTCCAAACAAACCAACCGTAGCTATTCGCCGATCTGCGGGTCCACCGGTTTTCCATATCCCCCAAAATAGAGGTACAAATACAGCCCCGAAAGTTCCTGCGAGAATCGGATGAGCAAAGGCTCCTTGAGAGCGAAGTCGACCATCCCTCAGCCAATTGTAGTCTCGCTAACTCCTCCTAATACCGAGAACAAGTTGTGCTGAGTAAACTGTTCCAGAGTCATCAAAATGGCAGATACTATACAGATCCAAGCTAAAATTTGCATTAAAACTATTATCTGGTCCAAGCTGCGAAGATATACTCGCAAAACAAAGAACAACAATAGTGCATCAAAAATTACTCCCAATTGATACACAACCGAAGCCATATTGGGCCAGAGAATAATGTATGCTATAGCAGAAAACAATATGAATGATACAATTGCATAATCAACGTTTCGCCACTCAATTCGATGCACATCAGATCTTAATACAACCCTAAGTGCCCCGGAAATCAACAGCAACCTCATCATTGTGAAGTCGAACGGTCCGATTACCAAACGTTGAGCTGGATTAATAAAAACGGCAATAACTACAAATGGAACGATCAGGAATTTTTTATCACATTTCATAAGAAAGTATGAGGATATAACAAAAAATAGGAAAGACACGGGATGTAGCATGGTTTCATTATACTCACCCCAGATAAATTGTTCTTGCACGTTTTCCATCGTAATCCAAGCTACCCCGAACACAGATATGAATGAAGCATTTGCCAGACAAGCGGTTATCGCCATTTGTATAATCGGCCCTACTGTCTGTAAGATTGGATTTCGCTTATCAGAAACTCAAGCTCGATCTTTAGAAACTGTCAAAAAGATACAGAGAACATCATTCCGTTGCGATCGTTCGACCGTGGATTAAAATTGCACAATTCCACAGTACTTCTTAGTCCTACAGCCTCAGTTGACGATCTGCTCTGTCCGTGATGATCTTTGGTCGAGAGACCAAAGAGAAGGACAGGCACCACGATGCCGATTCAGATAGAGACGCAGTGGTGGACCGAGCGCTTTCGCGAGTTCCACCACAGGTTTGCACCGTTTTTCTTTCGAGCCGAAACCCGCGACTGCAGCCGCCGGTATCTCGAGGCGCTCCTCGCTCCCCTCGAGCGGAAGACCGGGTGGGCCATCGCAGAGGCGATCGGCGAGCGGGACCCCAACGGTGCCCAGCGGCTGCTCTATGAAGCCCGATGGGATGAGGATGCGGTTCGCGATGAGCTCGAGCACTTCGTCGCGGAGGTTCTCGGGGATTCGAACGGGATACTGGTGGTCGACGAGAGCGGGTTCCCGAAAAAGGGAACGAAATCAGCCGGGGTGAAGCGGCAGTACTGCGGGCGGTCGGAAAGATCGAGAACTGCCAGATCGGGTCTTCCTCTCCTATGGCTCTGAGAAAGGCCAAACGCTGCTCGACCGCTCGTTGTACCTCCCCGAGGATGGGCAACCGACCCGCAGCGGAGAGGTGAAGCGCGGATCCCTGCGGCTATATCCTTCCGCAGCAAAGCCGACCTTGCCCTCGAGATGATCCGCCGTGCCGCAGGGCTCGGGGTCCCGTTCTCCTGGGTCACCGGGGACGAGGTGTACAGTTCGGCATCGATTCGACTGTGGTGCGAACAGACCGGAATCCGCTACGTACTTGCGGTGCGGAGCAACTTCTCCGTGGGAGCGTCACCGCCCGAGGCCTCAAGCGGGTCCCCGCATCCGCCCTTGCCCGGAGCGTTCCGGCGGGCCGCTGGCAGTCCTCTCCGCCGCCGACGGGGGAAAGGCCCAGGGAATACCGCTGGGGGTGGATTCCTCTCATCACACCGCTCGATCCTGCCTGGGGCAGGTGGCTCCTGGTACGCGAGTCGCTCGCCGACCCGAACGATCGGGCATTCTACCTGGTCTACGCTCCGAAGGGAACGAGGGCAGAAGAGGCGGTTCGGATCGCCGGCACCCGATGGCAGGTCGAGCAGTGCTTCGAGGAGGCGAAAGGGGAGACCGGGCTTGCGCAGTACGAGGTGCGCTCATGGCGAAGCTGGCACCGGCACATGACCCTCTCGATGCTCGCCCATGCGTTTCTGAGCTGGATCAGGATGCTGGCGGCCGAGCAGGAGCAGGGGAGCAGGTCGGCGCGGGGGAAAAAAACATCTCACTCCCCCGAGCAGTTCGTCCCGCTCACCGTACCGGAAGTCCGCCGACTCCTTGCTCTCAGCTTCAGCTCCCCCGATGAGCGGCTGCTAGCTCACGGGCTCCACTGGTCCCATTAGCGACGGCGGCACCAGGGGAGAGCCCGGTTCTTCCACTATAAACATCGGGGGATCGTCCAGAATCGGGCTCCGCCCTGAACTGAGGCTGTAGGACTAATACCTCTATGAAAAACTCGATCCTCAAGCGGCACTCACAGTGTGAGGTCCGCATCGCCTCTGTATCCAATATTCCGGAGATAAAATCGTTGGTGCGAGGTAGGAGATTTCCCCATTCTTCGACTTGTTTTCCCATCATCATCTACTCGACAAAAAGAAGCATAAAGTACGGATGACATATGCGTCTCTTCTTTTAGCTTAGGCGGGCTCACTTTAGACTCCTAATGGCATGATATGAGGATTCGTATAGCCAGTTATCTCTAAAAGAAATATCCCCTCAACGTAAATTACTCGTCAATTAGCTCCCCAAACAGGGCATACGAGGCCCTATAAGCCTGCCACATATCTCGGACAAAAGGACGGACACTGTTTGCCCCCAAGTCTAAGGCGGACCAATATCCATGCTTTGAGTCTTCCCCTACCCATCGGTCTAAGTAATCGAAAATTGGATTCCAATTCCAATTCGTTTTCGCATCCATTATATGGGCCGCAAGCACGTGTCCAGCAATTGAGTTTGATACAATTGGTCGATAATCCACATTCCAGTTCGCTCCATCACGTTGCGGATCGTTTACATGCTGTTCACCCCATTCGGGAAGTCCTACGTGCATTGGTGTATACGGATCACGCATTCTACCATCGACATGTGTATCGTACTTGGTTAATATCGCCTTGACTCACAACAAAAAATTGTTGCTCTTCCTGGAAAATTGGAAAACCTGGTTCTGTGGCCAAACCGGGGTAGTCCCATCGACTCCTATATTCCCCAGCGTCGGTAAAGGATAGAATGTTTTCATCACCGAGCATAAGTCCGGTAAACAGCATCGGCCACTTTCGTCCAAGGCCGTGACCGCCCCCACCCCACCAGAAACCCGCCCATCCTCTCCAGTAAGATTTGATGCATATTTGGTGACACCATACCAGTCGATCCCAAGCTGAAGGAATCGGATCATGAGAGTTTCGGTTCCTTTTTGCGAATAGTCCAATAATAGAACAAGGGCGATTTGTCCGGTTTGGTGGGCCATATCACGACCATAATCAGGCATTGCTCCTAAGGATGTATTTTTTCGGCCCGTCCAAATACCGCCGCCATGGTCGATCCAGGGACGCTCAATCCATTTTTCCATCGATGATATCGCAGGAACAGAGGCAAGCACGGGAACCTTTGAAACGGCTTTAAGCAGCACGTAGTGACCATTCAATATCGGTAACATTCCAATACGCAGTTTTATCGGTTCCACTATATGGAGGCCGAAAATGTCCTGATGCTTGTACGGAAGATACAACTGTCAAAACAGCTGCATCGATAACATGGGGGCGGATATTCGGCTCGTACTCTGTTCGAGTCGAAACCAAGGATGAACCAGATGATAGTACAAGAGGATTACTTACATCGATATCTTTTCCATTCGGTCGGCCTACGTTACTAGCGGAGGAAAAGCCACCCGCTTTGGGTTCTGAATCGTAGCCTTGGATCTACCGTAAACGGGATTGAGCATGGAACCGTGTCGTATACGACCATTGATATCCGTCGATTTTGGGCTGATACTTATCTACCCTGACTGGTCCCAGGACCCAGTAATCTCCATTCACATATTGCCCGTATTGATACTCCTTGTCGAAGGTCCACGTGATTCCGTATTGAGATATGCTTTTCGTCATCTGCGGCATTGGGACCGGAGGCTGAACAGGAGGAGTATAATCCTCTCCCCACGATTCGGAACCTCTTTGGTGGAACTGGTTGCGCGAATACTGTTGTAACAGAAAGTATCATTAAAAGTAAGATTAGAAAGGGTACTCAGTTTCTCAGACAACCAATGTTGGCTTCTTCGTTTCTTCATTACTATGTTCTCCTATCCCAAAAGACGTCTCCAAAAGATATAAGCAAGTATTATACCAGATCAGTGTGAATGCTCCGCTTTCCCAAGTATATTTGACGCCAAGAAGTACACTTTCACGAAAAGAATTTTAAATCACTCTTCACATGGAATAACATTTTTGTATAACAGAGAGACCACTATATTACGTCTCTGTAACCTGGTAAGACATTAAAAAGGTTTGTATCTTGATCGAAGGACAAAGGACTTGGAGAAACCCAACAGGCGTTCCCTCTTGCAGTCAAATGAGGATTGCGGAGAGGTAGTGGAGTTCATTGGCCATAAGAGTTGCACAGGGTCATTAATATATGCATCGTATTGGGCTGCGAGCGTCGTTCCGCTTATGAGTTTCAGCACTTTCATTCTGGACGGCAAACTCAGCCAGTGTACAAAAGGAACAGAATAGTGCGGTTCCCAGAAGAAGTTTCGGTTCGGAGTCTGAAGGTAAAGGTGTGTACCAACCCGAAGCATCTCCCGCACGACGGCAGCTTGAGCGGAAAGGTCGCCTATATGCTCTATGAGAGAGTTGGAAAAGGAAATATCGAATGACCGATCCGGTATCCAGGAGATATCTTTCACATCCGCTTGTAAGTACTTGAATCTATCATCAGACTTTTCCGGTACGAAACGGTTGATCAGGGGTAACCTCGAGTCCGAGAGGATTCCGGACCATATCATACACTTGATCCCAATAGCTTACCGTTCCACCGAAATCCGCCACACTTACGGGACGAGCATTTTTCGCACCGATATGTTCAACCATTTCAGCGACAACTGGAAACGTTTTTTGCGTAGACGAGTTGGGAGTGAACCTGGCCTGGATGCTCGGCTCACTGCTTTCATTTTTTCCACAACTTTCAACTCGGGCCTCCTGCAACACAGAATTCGCAGACGTGGCTAACATACGATAGGCGATCAATCAGGTCTTAACCTTTGACCGACCAATCAATTCATGTACTTCTTGAAACTTCTCCCCCCACCCCTGCCCACGTAGGAACACGGGAGCCTCTTCGCCCTTCTCGGTTTTAAGCGCCTCCCGAACCTGACCCGCAAACTCCTCCGCCGTCCTGGCCACCCGCACCTGCCCGGCAGAGCAACTCAATTCCGGGAAATACGTACTCACCACCGGTTTCCCGACCGCAAGATACTCCTTAAGTTTCACAGGGTTGCACGCACGGATCCACCCGTTATTCAACCAAGGCATGATCAGCACATCGCACGCGGCCATATAATCCGCAATTTCTTCATAGGGCTTCCACCCGAGCCGGTGAGCGTTTGGTACGGTACACCAGTCCGGCGGCAGAGATGAAACACCCACAAATATGAACGAGCAGTCCGGCAGCCGGTTCGCAACCTCGAGGAACAGCTGGATGTCGAACGTGTGGTCCTCAAGGCCGCCTATAAATCCGATGCGCGGATGCGGAATGTCTC
>CAVSJD010000003.1:0-79741 GCA_963728215.1 uncultured Spirochaetota bacterium
GAGGAAGCATGCTGCTTCTCACCCGGGGAGCCGATGTGTTCGCCCGCGACCGGGACGGGGAAAGCCCCATCATGATCGCGCTCTCCAACCGGGAGACCGCCTCCTGGTTCGTGAACGAGCAGAACATCGCAGAAACCGACTCATTGGGAAATACGCCGCTCCATCATGCCGCCTATCGCGGACTCGCCGGTGCGGTCGAATTCCTGCTCTCCCGGGGAGCCGATGCGGGAGCCCGGAACCTGAACGGCGATACGCCGCTCGCGGTGGCCCGGAAGAACGGCCGGGACGAGATTACGGGGCTCCTGGACCTGCTCGGGAACGAAGATCCGGAACGTGCTCCGATCGGATACGGCACCGGCGGAGCGGGAAACACCGGCAGTACCGCCGGCGCTGCTGAAGGAGGCTGGTAGGCTCCTCATCGTCGTGGTAGGATGGGAGCGGAGGTTCCTGCCATGGTTGTATCGCCCCGTTTCGGATACGTTCCGATCGCGTCGGAGCTGCATGACCCGGAATCGCTCGCCCGTCTCGTCGGGACATACTCGTTCGCGCTGGAGAAACTCGGCGGGATCGTCCGGAGGGAGGATGAGATTCTCGAACCGATGCCGCTGCTCCTCTTCGTGGTAACCGGCGGCACCGAGCGGCGGATTCTCGATCTCCTTGAACGCCGCAGGAGTGCCTTTCCGGGGGAACCGGTCTTCCTGCTCGCCCATTCCGCACATAATTCCCTGGCAGCGGCGATGGAAGCCATGGCGCGAATCCGGCAGGATGGCGGCATCGGATCCATCATCTCCATCCGGAATCCGGACGACGACGCGGGAATCGCCGAAATCAACCGGGTGATGCACGGCATGGAAGTGCGCGGAGAGCTCGCATCCCTGCGGATTCTCTCGGTCGGCGAACCGTCGGAATGGCTCGTCGCGAGCAGCCCTTCCGCCGCTGTCATCCGCGAGCACTGGGGACCCGAACTGGTTACGGCCGGGATCTCCGATCCTGCTCGACCTGGCCGGCCGGGCATCCGCGGAGGAGATACACGAGGGAGTCCGCGTGCTCCGGGATGAAGCGGAAGCGGTGCGGGAACCGGCATCGACGGATCTGGAGGAGAGCGTCCGGCTCTATCTCGGCCTGAAGGCGCTGTGTGCGAAGTACGGGGTACAGGCGGTCACCCTTCGCTGCTTCGACCTGGTTCTCGACCGGAAAGCCACCGGCTGCTACGCGATCGCCCGGCTGAACGACGAGGGGACTGTGGCTGCGTGCGAGGGGGACCGGGTCAGCGCACTGACCATGCTCTGGCTGCACCGGCTCCTGGGAGCCCTCCCGTGGATGGCGAATCCTTCCCGCATCGAACGCGAGGCGAACCGGATTCTCCTGGCTCACTGCACCATCCCCCTCGGAATGACGGGGGGATACATTCTGCGCTCCCATTTCGAATCGGGAATCGGGGTCGGTATCCAGGGGCATGTTCCGAACGGACCGGTGACGCTGGTACGGATCGGCGGTGCGAACCTGGAGCGGATCTGGTGCGGAGAGGGCGAGGTGATCCGGGAACACGCAAGCGAGATGCTCTGCCGGACCCAGGCGGAAATCACGTTGACGGCCGGACACGTGGACGAACTGCTCGGCGATCCGCTGGGGAATCACCTGGTCATGGTCCCCGGCCACCGGCGCCGGGAGATCCTCGCTTCCCGGGAAATCATCCTGCGGACCCGGTAGCCGCCGTTCGGCGGCCTTCCGGGTTTTGCCGGTTACACCAGGGTGGACGTTTCTTCGCGGAGCCGGGCGAACCCCGGCTTCAGGATGTCGTAGATGATCCGCAGCCGCTCGTCGTAGCGGGCGAAGGCGGACTTCATCGCGTTGATGGTGAGCTTCTCCAGGTCATGCAGGGTCAGTCCGAAATGCTCCACCGCAAGATGGAGCTCCTTCCCGAGCGTGGTGGCGCTCATGAGCCGGTTGTCGGTGCAGAGCACGACGCGGAAGTTGTTCCGGTAGTAGACCTGGAACGGATGCTCATCCAGCGACGGCGCGGCGCCGGTCTGAATGTTGGAGGAGAGACAGATCTCCATCGGGATCCGCTTGTCGAGAATGAAGCTCGCGAGGCTTCCCAGCCGCTCGATCCGGGTACCCCGGACCGCCATGTCCTCGACCAGCCGGGTCGCGTGACCGATCCGGTGAGCGCCGCAGATCTGCAGGGCCTGCCAGATCGATTCGGGGCCGAACGCCTCTCCCGCATGCAGGGTGATGTTGAAGTTGCGGTTCCGTATGTACTGGAATGCCTCGAGGTGCTTCTTCGGCGGATGGCCGAACTCGTCGCCCGCCAGATCGAAGCCGACCACCCCCCGCTCCCGGAACGCCACGGCGAGCTCGGCGGTTTCGAGGGAAATGCTCTGGTTCCGCATCGCACAGAGGATCAGTCCGTAGCAGGTGCCGGTGGAGCGTTTTCCATCCTCCAGTCCCTTCAGAACCGATTCGACGACATCCTCGAGGGGCAATCCCTGCTCAAGATGAAGGACCGGTGCGAAACGGATCTCGGCGTACGCCACGTTGTCCGCCGCGAGATCCTCGATCGTCTCACGCGCGATCCGGCGCAGCGCATCCCGGCTCTGCATTACCTGCAGGGTCAGGCCGAATCCTTCGAGATACAGGGCGAGACTCTTCCTGCTCGCACCGCGGTGGAACCATGCGGCGAGCGCCTCGGGATCCGCGGCGGGAAGGGCAACGCCGTACTCCCTGCCGAGTTCCAGAATGGTTTCCGGTCGTACCCCGCCGTCGAGGTGGTCGTGCAGTTCGACTTTGGGGATCCGTTTGATCATCTCTTTCGTTACCATGAAGTCATAGTACCAGAGGTTTGCCTGAACCGCAATCGGAATACCTTCGGCCGGTATGCCGGTCTGCCTGCACCGTTACACGGTGCGGATCAAACCGTTACACGGTTCTGAGATATAGAAGGATGTCGCCCTCTTCGCGAACCGGGCTGAAGCCGTTGCGCCGGAGATAGGAGCGATGCCGGCGTCCGCGTCGCTGCGCGACGGCGAACAGGAACCGTTTCCCCTTCGACCGGAGATCCTCCTCGAGCGAAGCGTAGAGCCTGCGGTCCAGGCCCAGGTCGCGATATTCGGGCGCCGCGTAGTCGAGATTCAGATAGGCCGAGAGCTCGGGAAGGTGCCGGCTTCGAACCTCTTCGAGCAGCCGCTCCTCGTCCGGATGCAGGCGGCCGTCTCCGGCGGGAATTACCGTCCAGAATGCAGCCCCCGCCACGGCGAGATCCTTGAAAACCAGGAACGCTCCGCCCCGACCCGCCTCGATTTCATCCAGGAGCCAGGGATGGAAGAGCGGATAGTAGCGCCGGATGTCCTCTGCCCGGGCCTCGGCGAACTCCCGGATCCGGTCGACCCGGCCGTCGCTGATCGGAAGAACCGTGAACTCCTCGGTGCGATTCCGGAACATGCGTCCGAGATGATAGAGGTTCACCGCGGCGATGAAGCCGTTGGTCATGACGATCGGGAGGGACCCGATCATGAGCCCGTATACCGTGAAGGCGATACAGCCCACGAGATTGAAAATCCGGAGCCGTACGATCGATACCATCAGGAGGGAGACGGCGATGAAGAACGAAGCGATGTAACCGATGAATTCCGTCATGTCGGACAACTCACTTTTCTTGATTTTTCCCATTTTAAGTATACAATACGGTGGGTACCAGAGGGAGACAGGAAGGGAGTACCCCGAGGAAGGGAGTACCCGAGGAAGGAGCGGCAGTCGATCATGCGGGAAATCGAGAACGGAAAAGACACCATGGATTTCCTGAAGAGCCTCGGCTTCCCGGCTCTCCGGGTTCATCATGCATTCGGGCACTTCGACTTCACCCGCGGCGGCCGGCGGATCCTGGTCATCGGCCCCATGGGTTCCGGCAAGACCGAGTATTCCGCCCGGGTCTGGCGCGACGCCTCGGTCGCCCGGCGGAAGTCGGACCGGATCGCCCCCCGTACCGCGGACCAGGGTGCCGACCGGAGAAATGTTTTCTTCGTGCGCTCCGCCCTCGATGCCGGCCGTTTTTCGGAGTATCCCGGGGACGCCCTGGCCTACCGCGGCGGATACGAGCGCTGCGGGGACCGCATCGCCTGCATCCGCGATTCCTTCGACCTGGAGCACCTGCTGAAAAGCCGGCCGGAAATCGGTACCTGGATCATCGACGAGGCATCCTTCTTCGACGAGCGGATCGTGTACGTGATCCGCCGGGCTTCGGAACAGGGAGGAAAGGTCTTCATCTTTCCGACCCTGATCCTGAACTTCCGGCGGGAAGTCTTCAACCCGACCGCCCGGCTGCTGCTCGAGCATGCAACCGACATCTTTCCGCTCTCCGCCTACTGCGAGCACGACGAATGTCTCGAGGATTCCTTCTATACATACCGCTCATACCGCGTGGACGGGATCGAGTGCCCGGCGCTCTATTTCGATCCGCTCATCATCATCGGGGGCGATGCCGAGAAGGACGATCCGCGCGAGCCGAACTACTGCACCCGGTGCGACCGGCATCACTGGCTGCCGGGCAAGGAATATGCATTCCTGCACCTGAAACCGCTGGGAGAGCAGGCATCCCGGGGTGATCTCGATCCCCTGCGCCGGGAGCTCGGACGGATCCATGCGGCTCCGGAAACATCGTCTCTCCATCAGCACTTCCGGTCCCGGTATCTCGATCGGGGACGATCCGGATCCGATCAGCATGAACGCCCTGCGGGTGCCGTGCATCGCCGAGCGCGCCCTGATCTATCTCTTCGCCGAGCAGAACCTGGTCTCGGAGCGGCAGCTCCTCGGACTTGTCGAAGAGCTCGGTCTCGATAGAGATTATGTGATGAAGCGGTTGTCCGATAATCGGCGTCCGATCAGCTTCGACGGAAACGGAAAAAATCCGCAGCCGGATCTGCCGTTTCACGAGGGAGCGCAGCGATGAGAATGATCGAGCTCATCGAAAGGAAGAAGCACGGCGAGGTGCTCTCGGGAGAAGAGATCGAATGGTTCGTCCGTTCGTTCGTATCCGGGGAGGTCCCGGATTACCAGGCCTCCGCATTCCTGATGGCCGTCTGGTTCCGCGGAATGGACGAGCGGGAGACGGTCGACCTGACCCTCGCGATGGCCCGTTCGGGGACCATGGCGGATCTGTCGGAGATTCCCGGGATCCCGGTGGACAAGCACAGCACCGGAGGCGTCGCGGACACCACCACTCTGGTGGCGGCGCCGCTCGTGGCCGCCTGCGGCGGGCGGGTGGCCAAGATGTCCGGGCGGGGACTCGGTCACACCGGCGGAACCCTGGACAAGCTGGAATCGATCCCCGGTTTCTCCGTCTCCCAGACCATGCAGAAGTTCATCGCGATCGTCGGGGCATCGGGCCTCGCGGTGATCGGACAGACCGGAGACATCTGCCCTGCGGACAAGAAGCTCTATTCCCTGCGGGATGTGACCGGGACGATCGATTCGATCCCCCTGATCGCCGCGAGCATCATGAGCAAGAAGATCGCCTCCGGGAGCCCCGCCATCGTGCTCGACGTGAAGACCGGCAGCGGAGCCTTCATGAAGAAGCTCGAGGATTCGCGGGCGCTGGCGAACGCGATGGTGGGCATCGGCAGCGGAGCCGGCCGGCGCTGCGTGGCCCTGGTCACCGACATGAGCCAGCCGCTGGGGCTCGCGATCGGCAATGCGCTGGAGGTGCGGGAGGCGATCGAGATTCTTCGCGGCGAACGGACCGGAGCCCTGCTCGACGTGTCGATCGCCCTCGCAAAGGAAATGCTGATCCTCTCGGAGGTCGCGGGCGACCGTGAGGAAGCGGAGCGTATGCTCGGCGATGCCCTGCATTCCGGGAAAGGGCTCGAAAGCCTCGCCCGGATGATCAGGGCGCAGGGGGGCGATCCGCGGGTGACGGAGAATCCCGACCTGCTCCCGCAGGCCCGGGAGGTGTTCCCGATCCTCGCCGGAAAGCCGGGATGGATTCACTCGATGGATACGGAGAAGATCGGCACCTCCTGCCTGCTGCTGGGGGCCGGAAGAAGCCGGAAGGAGGATGTCATCGATCCGGCGGTGGGCATCTGGATGAGGAAACGTCTCGGCGAGCGGGTGGAGCGGGGCGAGGAAATCGCCCGGTTCCACGTGAATCCCGGAAGCCGTCATTCCGAGGCCGCATCGATGTTCACCGATTCGATCCTGATCGGAGCGGATCCGATCGAACCGCCCGTGCTGATCCGCGAAACGATACGCCACGCTACCTGATTCCCGAAACCTGAGCCGAACCCGGAACGGAGGAGCCGAACATGAACAGGAAAATGACCCGTGAAGCGCTGGCCGGAACAATCGATCACACCCTGCTCAAGCCGACTGCAACGGCGTCGCAGGTGAAGAAACTCTGCAGCGAAGCCCTGGAATACGGTTTCGCTTCGGTCTGCGTGAATCCGTTCTGGGTGAGCCTCGTGGCCGAGCATCTCGCGGGTTCGCCGGTGAAGACCTGCACCGTCATCGGATTTCCGCTGGGAGCGACCACCAGCGAAGCGAAGGCCTTCGAAACCGGGCGGGCGGTGAGCCAGGGAGCCGAGGAAGTCGACATGGTGATCAACGTCGGAGCGCTGAAAAGCGGCGACCTTCCCGCGGTCGAAGCGGATATCCGTGCGGTCGTCAGGGCCGCGGGCGGAGGAGCCCTGACGAAGGTGATCATCGAAGCGTGCTGGCTGACCGACGAGGAGAAGGTGGCTGCGTGCCGGGCGGCTGAGATGGCCGGTGCGGAGTTCGTGAAGACATCCACCGGGTTCGGAGCGGGAGGCGCCGTGCCGGCCGACGTCACGCTGATGCGGGGGACGGTCGGAGACCGGATGAAGGTGAAGGCGGCCGGCGGGATCCGCAGTCTGGTCGATGCGCTCGCGTTTCTGGATGCCGGAGCCGACCGCATCGGAACCAGCGCCGGAGTTTCGATCATCGACGATTTCGACCGGAACGGGAACGGTTCGTGAGGGCGCTGGTCGTCGTCATCGACAGCTTCGGAATCGGGGCGCTGCCGGATGCGCCCGAATACGGTGACCGGGGCGCAAACACCGCCCTTCACATCTGCGAGCGCATTCCCGGAGAGAAATGGCCCGTGCTGAAGTCGATGGGCCTGGGTAACGCCGGCGGACTGCTCGCTTTCAGCCTGCCGGGCTGCGAAGCGGTACCCGAACCGATCGCCTCGTGGGGAATCATGGGGCAGCGATCGCCGGGAAAGGACACGACCACCGGGCACTGGGAGATTGCCGGGATCGTCCTGAAGGAACCGTTCGGCAGCTTCGGGCCTGATTATCCTTCATTTCCGCCGGAACTGGTCGAACGTTTCGAACGGGAAACCGGCCGGGGAATCCTGGGGAACCGGGCAGCGTCGGGTACCGACATCATCCGCGATCTCGGTGCGGAGCACATGGCGACCGGGAAACCGATCTGCTACACATCCGCCGATTCGGTGTTCCAGATCGCAGCCCACCAGGACGTGATCCCCCTGGAGGAACAGTACCGGATCTGCGGCATCGCCCGCCGCCTGGTCGATCCGTACCGGATCGCCCGGGTCATCGCCCGTCCGTTCACCGGGGAGCCGGGCTCCTTCACCCGGACCGCATACCGGAAGGATTTCAGTATCGAGCTTCCGTCCGAGGGCCTGCTCCGCCGACTCGCGCGGCATGGTGTACGGACCATCGGCGTGGGGAAGATCGGCAACATCTTCGATGAGCAGGGACTCACGGAGGATTTTCCGGACAAGGGGAACCCGGCCTGCCTCGACCGCATCGAATCGCTGATCGATCGTCCCCGCGACGGGAACGAGTTCATATTCGTCAACCTCGTCGACACCGACATGGTCTACGGACACCGGCGGGACCCGCAGGGCTATTTCCGGGCGGTCGCGGAGATCGACCGGCGGCTCGGCATCCTTCTGCCCCGTCTGGGCCGCGAGGATCTGCTGATCGTCACCGCAGACCACGGCTGCGACCCGACTTTCCCGGGCACCGATCATACCCGCGAATACGTTCCGCTGCTTTCCTTCCGCCCCGGGGCTGAAAGAAAGAACCTGGGAATCCGCGACACCCATGCGGATATCGCCGAAACGATCTGCACGTTCTTCGGGGTTCCGCTCATGGAAGCGGGAACACCGTTTCCATGAGGCGAGCGGCCGTCCCGCCGGCGCTGGCGGGAACCCGTCACGTATCGTATAGTTGTCAGAGAGGGGGAACCGTGGTGCCGGTTTCAGAACATCTCGATGAGCTGGTTCGTGCAAGCGCCCTGATCACGCAGGAGCTCGACTTCCGGAGAATCATTTCGATCCTCGTGGAGCAGTCTCTCGACGTCTCCCGATCCGATCTCGCGGTTCTGTACCTGTACCGGGATCCGGAAGAGGACCGGGGCGGCGGCGATCTGATACCTGCATACCGCAGGGGCAGGGGATCGGCACCCCGTCGGCTCGAGCGGAACGGAGAGCTGATCCCCTTCATCGAGGAATCCGGTGAGGCGGTTCTTCTCCTGGAACGATGCCGGAGTCCGTTCGAAACCCTGCTGCTCGATCCGGAAATGCAGAGCGGGATCGCTATCCCCCTGATCACGAGATCCCGCACCATCGGAATTCTCTTTCTCAATTCGCGGGAACCGCTGTTTTACGGTCGGGAACGCTTCCGGTTCCTCGATTCGTTCACCCGGCTCGCCGGCGGAGTGCTCGCCAACGCGAAACTTTACGGTGAGCTGCAGGAACATCTGGCGAAAATCCGACGTCTCGAACTGTACCAGGAAAATATTTTCGCTTCCATGACCAACGCCCTGGTCACGCTCGACCACGAGGGAAACGTGGAATATTTCAACGACCGGGCCCGGGAATCCTTCAGCCTGACCCCTGAGGATCTCGGCCGGAAACTCTCGGAAACGATCGGATCGGGGCTCTCCCGGAAGGTCGTGAAACTGGTCGAGCGGGCCGGAAAGGACGGAAAGGAAATCCTCGGGTTCGAGGGAATCTATCGGGGCACGGCGCAGGAGATCGATTTCTCCCTCAACCTGTCGCCCCTGAAAGGGCAGCGGGGACGGAACCTCGGCATGACCCTCCTGTTCACCGACCAGAGCAGGGAGCGCGAACTGAAAGAGAAAATGGAATCGGTCGTGGAAGAGCGGCGGATGATCAAGGACATGTTCTCCCGCTATCTCTCGGAGGAGCTGGTGCATCGTCTCGTGGAGACACCCGAACTGTTCCGGCCCGGGGGAGACAAGAAGAACGCCACGATCTTCTTCGCCGACATCCGCGGCTATACTTCGTTCTCCGAGGGAAAGGACCCCGAGTACATCATCCAGATCCTGAACGAGTACTTCGGCGAGGCGGTGGAAATCGTCGTCCGCAACCGCGGCTATATCGACAAGTTCATCGGAGACTGCATCATGGCCGCCTGGGGAGTGCCGCTGCAGACCGAGGCGGAGGATGCGATCCAGGCCGTTACCTGCGCGCTCGAGATCCAGCAGTCGGTCGCCTCGAAGAAGCGAAGTTTTTTCCGCGGAGAGGCCGAGCACCTGCGCATCGGGATCGGCCTGCACAGCGGTCCCCTCGTCGCGGGAAATCTCGGCAGCATCCGGCGGATGAACTATACCGTCATCGGCGACACGGTGAACGTGGCCGCCCGTCTCGAAGGGGTGGCGGGCCCCGGAGAGGTGATCATCACCCATGATACGCGGGAATACCTCGGTGACCGTTTCCTGCTCGAGGAACGGAAACCGGTGAAAGTGAAGGGAAAGGCGCAGCCGCTCCGGATCTACAATGTCCGCGAGCGGGTTTCCTGATATACCATTCCAGAATGTGGAGTCACTCATGAATATCCTGACGTCCGGAATTCCGATCTGGTGGTTCATTGCCGCCGGCACACTGCTCCTGCTTTCGATCCTTACCGCCGGCTGGAGTCTGATCCAGTCGAACGTGCTCCGCTCCCGGCTTTTCGTGCTCCGTGATCGACCCGGGCACTGGTCGAGCGAGTACCGGAAACACTATCCGCCCGGTCGGCTGATGCGGTTCTCCGGTGTGCTGGAGCGCTATGCCGAGCGGCGGGAGGCAGCGGTGCTCGGGATCACCGGGATCGACGAACTCTGGCTCCGGCGCCTGGCCGATCGGGGTTCGGGACGGGACATGCGCCGGGTGCTGCGGTTTTTCCCCGACCGGGGACTGTACGTGTGCTTTCTCGCATCGCTGAAAAAGCCACGGCTCGCCCGGATCCTGGCGACCTGGCTGAAGGAGCATCGGGACTTCCACGTTCTGCGAAGGGTCGCCCTCGCGGGCAGCGGCGAGCTCTTCGACGGCCGGAAGGCGCTCGAACAGTTCCGCGAGCAGGTTCCCGAGCTCCGGGAGATGACCGGGGATCCCGAATGGCGATGCCGGGCCTTCGCCCTTCAGATGCTCGTGCACGATGAGGACGATGAACGGTCGAGCCGGGCGTCATGGGATGCCTTCACCGATCCCGCGGCTCCGATCCGCCGCATTGCGATCCGGGACCTCCGGACCGGGGACCGGGATCGGCTTTTCGGAACGCTTTCCCGGATGATCCTCGACGATCCGGACGAAGAGGTCCGGCGCGAGGCGCATCGGCGTCTGATCCGGGAATTCCGGGACCGCTACGCTCCGACGGAAGAAAAGCTCGACGGGATCAGGACGCTTCATCTGCTCGGACTTCTCGCCCCGGGGGTGGAAGAGGACGAAGCGTTTGCCTTCCGCTTTCTCGAGGATGCGGATCTTGAGAAACGTTTTCTCGCCGCCGCATATCTGCAGCGCAACGGTTCGCTGGACCAGCTGTTTTCACGGGTCCAGGAAGGTGACCGCGCAGGCACCGAACGGGCATATCGGCTGCTTTCCCGATCGGCGGAAGTGAACGTCTCCGACTATCTGACTATTCTCTCCGAGACGCAGAATCGCGGAACGCTCATGATCGGCGCCCGAATCCTTCGGGAACGCGGGGACCGGTCTCTCATCGCGGTCCTGGCGGGACGGGTTTTCGAACGGCCGCTCCTGGAAACCGCCGATTCGGAACTGTACCAGGAGGTGCTCGACACCGTTCGGGAACGGGGCAACGAGGATGCATACCGCGAGCTGATGCAGGAGATCGTCCGACGGCGGGAAGACGGTGTTCAGGCCGCGAAGCTTCTCGGCGCCGTTCCTCCGCAGGCAGCCCATCTCTTTTCCGGTCTGCTTCTCGATCTTCTGGTCGATCCGTCCTTCCCCGCATGGGAACCGCTGGAGCGGACGCTTCGAGCGGTGCCGCTCGGCATGATTCTGGACCGGATGTACGGCATCGTGACTGCGACCGGCGACCGGTATCCGCGGGTGGTCCGGGTCCGGGCGCTCAGGCTGCTCGCCGGCTCCGGAGCGGATTACTGCATACAGCACGTCCTCGAGCATCTGCCTCTGTGTACGAACGAAGAGGCACGGGAGCTTTCCGCCGCCCTCGCGAGCGTCGGCGACGGCCGGCTGGACGGAAAGGTGCGTTTTCTCCTGGATTCGGGAGATGCGGCGGTTCGCGCGTCTCTGCTGATCAGCCTGCCCGTTGAAAAGAAGCGGCAGTATCTGAAGGATATCCGGGAGGCTCTCCGCGATGCGGACCCGGATGTCCGGATCGCGGCTGTACGGTCCCTGGTCGATCTGGGCGATGCCCGGTCGATCGGTCAGGCGGC
The DNA here is from genome assembly GCA_963728215.1 of uncultured Spirochaetota bacterium. Classification (GTDB taxonomy): domain Bacteria; phylum Spirochaetota; class Spirochaetia; order CAVSJD01; family CAVSJD01; genus CAVSJD01. The sequence continues at coordinate 11,683 of CAVSJD010000003.1, forward strand.
GGATCTGCTTCGGGATCCGGTCGAGCGGGTGCGGGTCGAAGCGGCGAATGCCCTCGGCCGATTCGGCACGGAAGCATCGCTCGAGACGCTCATCCGTGCCGTCGATGATCCCAACGAGGTGGAGCCGGTCCGGTCGGCAGCGTATGCCGGCCTCGGCGAGTCGTCCCTGCCGCGGTCGGTGGACATTCTCGTCGACCGGCTCGAAGCGGGTGAGCCGCTCGCGGACGAGATCACCGATGCGCTGTCCCGGAAACAGGATCGCGCGGGACTCGAACGGCTCATCGAACGGTACAAGGACGCCGACCGGAAGCTCCGCGAAGCCCTGGGACAGGGATTCCGGAAGATGGGACCCGACGGGGAGGATGTGCTGGTTCGCCTGCTCCGGGAGGATATCCCCTCCCTCAAGCCGCACATCGCCGAAGTGCTCGAAACGACCGGGCACGTCGAAAGCCGGATCAGGAAACTCGCGAACCGTGATCCCGCCATCCGGAGAGAATCCGCCGAGATTCTTTCGCTCATCGACACGCCAGCGGCCTTCCGCGGAATCGTCATGGCGGCCAGGGATCCCGACGAGGAGGTCCGAATCCGGGTGGTCCGGTCCCTGGAGAAGCTTGCCGGAGATGAAGGAAAGGGCATTCTGAAGGAGCTCGAGCAGGACCCCGACAAGCGCGTCCGGAAATACACGCTCTGGGCGATGGAACGGGTCAGGGCGAAAGCCCTGTAGCGGCGGGAGTAGATGGTTGGTGAATCGGGCTTCGGCTTTTCCAGCTTGACAACTGACCCGGCACCGTTTAGTGTAGACACAATCATCAAAATGCGGAATTTCGCAGATATCCGCGAAAGGAGCGCTCCATGAAAACGGCAAGAACGGCTATCATGCTTCTGCTTGCCTCGATGCTGCTCGTTTCCGCCGCCGGCTCTCTGTTTGCCGGCGGAAGCAAGGAAGCGGCCGTCGAAGCTGAATACAAGATCGGAATCGTTTTCGACATCGGCGGAAAGGGGGACAAGTCCTTCAACGATTCCGCGTACCGCGGCCTCATCCAGCTCGCGAAGGACTATTCCGGCTACATCAAGGATGATCCGGACAAGATCGATTTCGGCCGGAAGGTTGAGCTCAAGTACATGGAGCCCAAGTCCGGCGGTCAGGATCGCGAACAGCTTCTTCGCGTGCTCGCAGAGGACGGATACGACCTGGTATTCGGCGTCGGGTTCATGTTCTCCGACTCGCTCGCAAAAGTCGCCAAGGACTTTCCGGGAACCCATTTCGGTCTGATCGACGGATACATTCCCGATCTCACCGATGCCAGCAATGTCACCTGCCTTTCCTTTGCCGAGCACGAAGGTTCCTTCCTCGTCGGGTACGTGGCCGGAAAAATGGCTGCGGGCGGAAAGGTCGGATTCGTCGGCGGCATGGACATGCCCCTGATCCACAAGTTCCACGGAGGCTTCTTTGCCGGAGCCATGTATGCGGAGCCGAAGCTCCGGAACGAATCGATGCTTCTCGGCCAGTACATCGGCAAGGACGGCTCGGCGTTCAACGATCCGAAAACCGCCGAAAACATCGCCAGCAACATGTACCGGCAGGGTGCAACCATCATCTATCATGCGGCGGGCGCCTCGGGAACCGGCCTCTTCAAGGCAGCCGCGGACACGGGCAAGCTCGCCATCGGCGTCGACTCCGACCAGGGTCTCGTCTATGCGACCTCCGAGAATCCGCAGGAAAAGAAAATCGCCGAGTACATCGTCACCTCCATGCTAAAGCGCGTGGATAACGCCGTCTATCTGACCTCCAGAGACATGATCGAGAAGGGAAAGGTGACCGGCGGATATCGTGCATTCGGCCTCGCGAACGGCGGTGTGGACATTGCCGTGAACGATTACAACCGGGCGAAGCTTTCGAGTCTGCTCTCCGGTATCGAAGAAGTGAAGGCGAAGATCATCAGCGGCGGGATCAAGGTCCCTGCCGACGACAGTCAGCTCCGGGAATGGGCGGTAGCCACGTTCCGGTAAACTGAACGCCATCGACGGCGCCGGATTCCGGAATCCGGCGCCGTTTCTTTCTCCGGGAGGATAATCGGGAATGTCCCTCCTTGCGACGGAACGGATCACGAAGCGGTTCCCGGGCGTAGTCGCCAACGACGGCATATCCTTTTCCCTGGAAGCGGGAGAAGTGCATGCCCTGGCAGGCGAAAACGGAGCGGGAAAGAGCACGCTCATGAACATCCTGTACGGACTGTACCGACCGGATGAAGGCCGGATCACGGTCCGGGATCAGGAAGCGGCCATCCGCTCTCCCCGGGACGCCATCCGTCTCGGGATCGGCATGGTTCACCAGCATTTCATGCTGGTTCCGCCGTTCACGGTTCTGGAAAACGTGGTGCTGGGTCAGGAGGATCAGCGGGCCGGTGTCCTGCTTCTGGACGGACCCCGGCACCGGGTGGAAGAGATCATCCGGAAGAACCAGCTCTCCGTCGAGCCGGATACCCGGATCGAATCCCTCTCCGTCGGTCAGCAGCAGCAGGTGGAGATCCTCAAGATCCTCTATCGTGGTGCGGAGATTCTGATTTTCGACGAGCCGACGGCGGTTCTGAGTCCTCAGGAGACCGAAGAGCTCTTCCGCACGTTCCGGGTTCTGACCGAACAGGGAAAAGGGATCATATTCATCAGCCACAAGCTGGATGAAGTGCTCGAAATTGCCGACCGGATCACCGTGATCCGCCGGGGAAAGGTCATCGAGACGCTCGATCGCCAGCAGGCGGACAAGGCGGGTATCGCCCGGCTCATGGTCGGGAAACCGGTGGTTCTGAACGTCGAGAATCCGCCGGCGAAACCGGGGAGCGAAGTGCTGTCGGTCTCGGACCTGCGTCTCCCCGGAGACGGCGGGAAGGCGATCCTGGACGGTGTCGCGTTCCGGATCTGCGCCGGCGAGATCTACGGGATCGCCGGGGTGGAAGGAAACGGGCAGAGCGAACTGGTGCAGGCGATCGCGGGCCGGATCGCATCGCTCACGGGCTCGATCCGCCTCCGGGGAGAGGAGATCCTCTCGTGGGATGTGCGCCGCCGGCGGGACGGAGGGATCAGTCACATTCCGGAGGATCGCCACCGCGACGGGCTGCTCCTGCCGTACTCCCTGGCCGACAACCTGTCGCTGGGCCGCCATCATCGGCCGCCGTTCGTCGGCCGCCTGCAGACGATCGACCGGAAGGCGATCCGCGAATCCGCCCGGAACCTGATCCGATCCTACGACATCCGCACGCCGTCCGAATTGACGCCCGCAAACGCTCTTTCCGGAGGAAACCAGCAGAAGGCGATCATCGCCCGCGAGCTCTCCGCAGATCCGGTCCTGCTCCTCGCAAGCCAGCCGACCCGCGGGGTGGACGTCGGCGCGACCGAGTTCATCTACCGGGAGCTGGTGCAGGCGAAGGAGCGGGGAAAGGCGGTACTGCTGATATCCGCCGACCTGGACGAAGTCCTCTGCCTGGCCGACCGGATCGGGGTGATGTTCCAGGGAAAAATTATCCGGGAATTCGATCGGGAGCACGCGGACAAGCGGGAAGTCGGATTCTACATGATGGGAGAGAAGGGGAATGCGTAGGATCGCAGGGATCAAGTACCGGCTCTTCGAAGTCCTCGCACCGATCATCGGCTTCCTGGCATCCATGCTGATTCTTCTCCTGATCGTGCTTGCCGTCGGAGAATCCCCGGGCGCAGCGTTTTCGGCGATCTGGCGTTTCGCGTTCAGCACGACCGCACGGATGGCGACCATTTTCTCGATGGCGATCCCGCTCTACATTTCGGGTATCGCGGTTTCCCTTGCTTTCCGTGCCGGGGTGTTCAACATCGGAGTCGAAGGGCAGTACATGATGGGCGGCTTCTTCGGCGCCCTGGCGGGAATCTATCTGCCTCTGCCGGCTTTCCTGCACGTCCCGGTAGTGGTCCTCTGCAGCATGATCGGCGGAGCGCTCTGGGCTCTTGTCCCGGCCGTCATGAAAGTGGGCAAGGGCGTTTCCGAGGTCATCACCACCATCATGTTCAACAACATCGCGCTTGCGTTCGCGAACTGGCTCGTGAACGAACCGTTTTCGGGAATCAAGCAGGGCAGTCTCGAACCGCAGACCCGCCGGATCGCCGAAAGCGCGCTTTTCGGCAAGCTAAATCCGTTTTTCCGGGCAGTCGGCTGGAATGTTCCGGATCACGTGTACCTGGACTACAGTCTGATCGTCGCCGCACTGATGGGCTTCGCTCTCTGGTTCATTCTCTTCCGTACCCGCTACGGCTTCGAGATCCGGTCGGTCGGTACCTCGCCGACGGTCTCCGCTTACGCGGGCATGAAGGTGAAGCGGCTCCAGTTCGCCGCGTTCCTCGGGAGCGGCGCCCTGGCGGGACTCATCGGGCTTCAGGAGATCTTCGCGATCCGCGGGTTCTACACCTACGAAATCGCTTCGGGCCTCGGGCTCGGCGGCATCGCGATCGCCCTGATCGGCAGGAACAACCCGCTCGGTGTGCTTTTTGCGGCGCTCCTTTTCGCGTTTCTCACGCAGGCAGGTTACGGACTGCAGCTCTACACCTCGGTTCCCAACTCGGTCATTCACGTCATCACGGGACTGCTCATCATCATCATCGTGGTGACCAACGAGGTTTTCACCCGGTACGTGCGCACCCTCAGGAAGAAGGAGGCGGTCTGACATGGACATGCCGGTCATTCTCGGTTTTCTCCTCAACGGACTGGAAACCTCCGCACCGATCGCCTTCGCCGCCCTGGGAGCGGTTTTCTGCGAGAAGGGAGGGGTGGTGAACATCGCCCTCGAGGGCATCATGATCGTGACCAGCTTCGTGATCGTCTGGGCTGCGCTCGCCTTCCACAGTATCCTGGCGGGGCTCCTGTTCGCGGTGATCGCCGGCATCCTGATCGCACTTGTTCATGCGGTGGTGACCGTGACCTACAAGGTGGATCAGATCGTTTCCGGAGTCGCGATCAATATTCTCGCCATCGGAGTGGCGCGGTTCCTCTCCCAGAAGGTGTTCTCGCAGGAAACCCAGTCGGCGCTCAATCCCTATCTGTTCCCCCGGCTTCTGGGTATAAACGTCTTCGCGTTCATGCTCATCCCGACGGCCGCGATCGGATGGTTCGTACTGTATCGGACCGTGTTCGGACTGCGGCTCCGTTCGGTCGGTGAGAAACCCGAAGCGGCGGATACGCTCGGGGTGAACGTCTCGCTCATGCGATACACCGGCGTTCTCATCTCCGGTGCGCTCTGCGGTTTCTCCGCCGCCACCCTGTATCCGTCCCAGTGGGTGACCGGAATGACCGGCGGTCGAGGCTACATCGCCCTTGCGGCGATGGTTTTCGGCCGATGGCACCCGATCGGGGCCGTGCTCGCTGCGATGCTTTTCGGATACGCGGATACTTTCCGGATCATGTTCGAGGCGCAGATTCCGATTCCCGGCCAGTTCGTGCAGATGTTCCCCTATCTTCTCGCGGTGGTCGTTCTCGCAGGCATGGTCGGCCGTTCGCGCCCGCCTGCGGCGGACGGGATACCCTACGAAAAACGCGGAGAGTGAACCGATCGGAGATCTCGGACGCTATTCCCCGCGATTGCCGCTCAACTCCCGCCGGCGCACCGGCGCGGCGGAACGGGAAGTGCGCGGCCGTTCCTTCGGTATCGGAACGGGCAGGATGGGCTGGGAAAGAATGAGCAGTACGAGAAGGACGAAACAGGTCCAGGGAAACCAGTCGCCCCATCGGGTGTACAGGGTGAAACCCCGCTCGCGGAGCGGCAGATCGACAACGAGGATACCTGCCTCGTAATACGGCAGATGTTCCACGAGCCGCCCCTGCACGTCGACGTACGAAGTGAGCCCCGATGCGGTAGACCGCAGAAGCGGTCTGCGGTTCTCGACGGCCCGGAACAGGGACGCGATATAGTGCTGCTTCGCCTCCACTTCGGTCAGGGACCAGTAATCGTTGGAGATGTTCACGATCACGTCCGCACCGCCGAGAACGAAGCGGCGGACATCGTCGGGAAACGCATCCTCGAAGCAGATCGGACTGGCGAACCGGAAATCGGGATGCTCGAACACGGTCCGTTCCAGGCCCGGCTCCCAGAGGGTCACGTCGAAGTCGAGCAGCAGTTCATGCAGCCAGGGGACCTGTTCCTCGAATGGGAAATACTCGGTGAACGGAACCAGGTGGTTCTTGCGGTAGGTTGCAACCCGGGTACCGTCGGGCGCGAAGAGAACCGCTGCGTTGTAATCCTCACGCACTTCCTCGCCGTCCGCATCCACGGTAAGGACATAATCGTCGTTCCCGGTCAGCAGCCAGGTTCCCATCGTCGCCTGGTAGGCAAGAAAGTCCCGGACAAGCCGGGCGAGCTCGAACTCGTCAGGATCCTCCCGGCTCCAGCGGCTGATGTTGGGTACGAAGGCGGTTTCCGACCAGACCACCAGGTCCGGATCCTGTTCGAGCGCCCGGTCGGTGAGGCGGCGAAGCACCTCGAACGTCTCGTGGTAATCGTGCTTCCGGGAATCGGCATTGTGCTGAACGAGCGCGATCCGTGAAGTCTCTCCGGCCTGTTCCCCGGAAGCGGCCAGGGAGATCGTTCCGGTCGCAACGACAAGAACGAGAACGGCGGCGGTCGCCGCAACCGGTGTCCATCGAAGCGTCAGGGAGGAAATCTGCCGGGACAGGCTTTCGGCGACGGCGGCATTCGCCAGCAGCACCAGGAAATTGACGCCCCAGACTCCGGTAACCGAAGCAATCTGGATCAGCGGAAGGAATCCGTACTGGCTCAGGCCGATCATGCCCCAGGGAAATCCGAAAAAGCCCATGGATCGGGCGTAATCGAAGAAGGCCCAGGCAAGAGGAAGGACCAGCCAGCTCAGGCGGACGGAGCGTTTGAAGATGAACAGCGCCGGAATCATGAACAGGGCGTAGAACCCGAGAAATACCAGCAGCGTCACCTGGAGGGAGATGAGGCTGAATGTTCCGAGCCAGTAATGATGAAGCAGGGTGAAGAAGACTCCGTGGAGGATTCCGTAGAGCACCGCACGGAACATGGAGGTGTACCGGAACACGAGAAACAGCGGTACCAGTGCGATCCAGCCCAGAATCGCGATCCCGTCGAGCGTCAGGAACGAGGGAAGGGAAAGTACGGCGATGCCGCTGCCGAGCAGCACCAGCGCCAGGGCCCATCGGTCGATCATCCGGGCCGTGCGGCTGATCCAGCGGATGTTTCTCCAGCGGGCAAGCATGCCGTAGGCGACCAGGTCGGTCACCAGAAACGGTCCGAAGCGGAAGAAGACGAGGAGCCGCTCCGATCGGGAGTCCGGTGCCAGCCGCAGGTTCCCTCCGCTCTCGATGAACCGCTGGACATAGTCCATATTCGCGTTGGTCGCGTAGAGATAGGATGCCGCGAACAGCAGGATCGTTACGGAGAGCGCCGGCTCGGGAAGGTAGAGGTTCCGGCGGATTTCCCTGCCGGTCAGCCGCCGGCCGGTCGAGGAGAGCAGCAGCAAGCCCCATACCAGGTGGACGAGAAGGACCAGAAAGAACGGTATGTCGTTCATGGCCACGGATGCGGTCCGGTCCGGGTACAGGAAGAATGACAGCAGAAGAAGGGCCGACAAGCCGATGAGAAAGATTCCGGATGCGTTGTTGCTCTTCACGGGAATACTATACCGGCGAGGGGCAGGGGGTGGCAAGAGGCGGATTCCGCCACGCCGCCTCCGGAGATGGGCGACGGGATCAGCGACGGAAAGTGAAGATTTTCGAGAATTTTCCGCATTCTCCCGCTCCATCCTGCGACGCTCGTGTTAAAATTATGATATTGTATCAATCGGTTTCGAGGTTTGCATGGAAGAACGAAGGCGGTACTCGATCCTGCTGGTTGAGGACGAGCTTCTGATCCGGGAATATATAAAATTCACCCTCCTCGCGTGGGGTTATCGGATCGCCGGAGAGGCCGCCACGGGAGAAGCAGCCATCCGTATGGTCGAGGAAAATTCCACCGACCTCGTCCTCATGGACATCCGGCTGAAAGGTGATATGGACGGTATCGAGGCGGCAAGAAGCATCCGTGCCACGAGCGATGTACCGATTCTTTTCATGAGCGCGTACGAGGAAAAGGACGTCGCCGGACAGGGATCGGATGGGCTGAGCAGCGGCTACATCAAGAAGCCCATCGACGAAGAGCATCTTCGCCGTACGATCGGAAACGTTCTCGATGGCAGATAGCAATTTCGGAAATCCTCCGTTCGGAGGAATCGAGGCAGGAGGAACGAAGTTCGTCTGTGCCGTCGGAACCGGTCCCGATGATATTCTCGGCGAGACCCGCTTTCCCACCACCGGCCCGGAAGAGACGCTCGGCCGGGCGGTCGCCTTTTTCCGCGATCAGGAGAAACGATTCGGGCGGATATCCGCAATCGGGATCGGAGCTTTCGGCCCGGCGGATGTCGATCCCCGTTCCCGGACCTGGGGGTTCGTCACGGAAACCCCGAAGCCGGGATGGGCGAATACCGATGTCGCACGCACGCTTTCCCGGGCCCTTGGCGTTCCCGCCGGCTTCGACACCGACGTGAACGCAGCGGCGCTCGGCGAGCGGACGTGGGGAAACGCGATGGATGTGGAAACCTTCATCTACCTGACCGTGGGGACCGGAATCGGGGGGGGCGGAATGGCGGCCGGTCGACTGCTTCACGGGCTCATGCACCCGGAAATGGGACATATCCGGGTGCCCCGGGGCGAAGAGACATTCGCCGGAATCTGTCCCTATCACGGCGACTGCCTCGAGGGTCTGGCGTCGGGACCGGCGATCCGCGCTCGATGGGGTGTGCCTGCCGAGGAGCTGCCCGAAGGACATCCGGCCTGGGACCTGGAGGCGCGCTACCTCGCCCTGGCGATCTCGAACTACCTCTGCACGATCTCGCCCGAACGCGTCATTCTCGGGGGGGGCGTCATGCAGAGTGCATTTCTGTTTCCGCGCATCCGGGAACAGGTGCAGACCCTTCTCGGCGGGTACATCCGGGCCCCGCAGCTCGCGGGGGATATCGATCGCTTCATCGTGCCGCCCGCCCTCGGCGGCAGGGCCGGTGTTCTCGGCGCGTTCGTTCTGGCCCGGAACGCATTGTCAGACAGCTGAATCTACTTCGAGGTGAACTCATGATCGACATGTCCGAAACAATCGGAAGGGGACTGGGTGTCCCCGCATCGCGCGTAGCGGCGGTGATCCGCCTGTTCGACGAAGGCGCCACGGTCCCGTTCATTGCACGGTACCGGAAGGAAGCGACCGGCGGACTCGACGAAACCGTGATCATCGCCATCCGGGACGAGCGGGCGCGGGTCGGCGAGCTGGAGTCCCGCAGAGAGCGTATCCTCTTGACGATCTCCGAACAGGGAAAACTCACGCCGGAGCTCGAACGGAAGATCCGGGAGGCGCAACTGCTTTCGGTTCTCGAAGACCTGTATCTGCCGTACCGGCCGAAACGGAGGACCCGTGCTTCCGATGCCCGGGAGAAAGGGCTCGAGCCGCTCGCGGACCGGCTGCTCGCACAGGGACCCGGGGATCCGCGTTCCATGGCCGCGGAGTTCGTCGATCCGGAGAAGGGCGTCAGCGATCCGGAAGCGGCTCTCGCCGGTGCGGCGGATATCATCGCCGAACGGGTGAGCGAGGATTCCGGTCTCCGCGGAAGAATGCGCGAGCTTTTCCGGGATGCCGGTTTCCTGCAGGCCCGTCCGGTCCGGAAGAAGGAGGCTGAACCGGAAGCGGCAACCTACCGGGACTACTTCGACTGGCAGGAATCCGCCCGGAACGCACCTTCCCACCGCGTGCTTGCGGCGCTGCGCGGCCATCGCGAGGGCTATCTGCTCCTGCATCTTCTTCCCGACGAGGAGCGTGCCCTCACGATGACGAAACGCACGTTCGTCACCGGCCGCACACCGTCGTCGGCGGTGGTGGAGTCGGCGGTAGAAGACGGGTATCGGCGCCTTCTCGCCCCGTCCCTGGAAAACGAGCTGCTGCAGGAAGTGAGGGACCGAGCCGAAGCGGAGGCGATCCGGGTCTTCGCCCGGAACCTCCGGGAGCTCCTGCTGTCTCCGCCTCTGGGGCAGAAGGCGGTCATGGCCCTGGATCCCGGCTTCCGGACGGGCTGCAAGGTGGTCTGCCTTTCGCGACAGGGAGACCTGCTGGAGGCGCAGACGATCTACCCGCTGGAACCGCAGAAGAAGACGGACGAGGCTTCCCGCGTGCTCCGGGACCTGGCCGCCCGCCACGGGGTCGAAGCGATCGCCGTCGGAAACGGCACGGGCGGACGGGAGGCGTACGCGTTCTGCCGGTCGCTCGATTTCGGACGGAGCATTCCGGTCCTCAGCGTTCCGGAAAGCGGCGCATCCGTCTATTCCGCTTCGGATCTCGCGCGCAGGGAGTTCCCCGACCGGGACGTGACGGTGCGGGGAGCCGTCTCGATCGGCCGGCGCCTGATGGACCCACTGGCCGAACTGGTGAAAATCGACCCGAAGGCGATCGGAGTGGGTCAGTACCAGCACGATGTGGACCAGAAGGCGCTCCGGCGCTCTCTCGAGGATATCGTCACGAGCTGCGTGAACAGTGTCGGAGTCGAAGCGAATACCGCGAGCGGCGAGCTGCTCAAATACGTTTCCGGGTTCGGTGAACGGCTGGCCGGAGCTTTCGTCCGGTACCGGGAGGAGCACGGACCGTTCCGGAGCCGGGCCGAGTTCCGCAAGGTCGGCGGTCTCGGACCGAAGGCATTCGAGCAGGCTGCAGGCTTCCTCAGGATCCGGGAAGGCGGGCATCCGCTGGACCGGACCGCAGTCCATCCGGAGCGGTATCCGCTGGTCGAACGGATCGCGCGCGACCTGAAGGTGGGTGTCGACGCACTGGTGGGCGGAGGGGCGCGGCTCGCGGCAGTCGATCCGCAGCGATATGTCGACGGGGATGCGGGGCTTCCCACGATCCGTGACATCCTGGAGGAGCTGGCCCGGCCGGGTCGGGACCCGCGGGACCAGCTCGAACCCGTACCGTTCCGCGACGACGTGCGGGAGATCGCCGATCTCGCACCCGGTATGCGCCTCCCGGGGATCGTCACCAACGTGACCGGGTTCGGTGCGTTCGTGGACATCGGCGTTCATCAGGACGGGCTGGTTCACGTCAGCCGGCTCGCCGACCGGTTCGTCAGCGATCCGCATGAAGTGGTGAGAGTCCATCAGCAGGTCATGGTCACGGTACTGGAAGTGGACGTGCCCCGGAAACGGATATCCCTCTCGATGCGTGAAAACGAAGCCGCCGCCGGATCCGCTCCGGGGGAGGTTTCGGGCGGCAGAGATTCAGGGTCCCGGAATACCCGGCGGACGTAGGTCGGAAAGGCGAAAATCGGCGATCAGGGCGGCGATGGAGGCGAGGATCTCCTGAACCGTCTTCGCGATTTCGGACTGATCCGCCGCAGTCCGCTTTATGAAGGCGTAGAGCGTCGCATGAAGCCGGTGCAGAAAGAACGACGCGTCCAGGATCGCCTGCTTCCGCAGGCGGTCCGGCTCCTGAATCGGGACGTTCCGGTTCCGGAGGGCTCTCGCGTACCGGTCGAGCGGCAGGGGGAGCACCTCGGCGGACGGGGCGCAGAGAGCGAGCATGGCGTTCTCCAGGTCGCCGCGGCTCCAGCCCACTTCGGGCGGATAGGAGTCCCGCAGCAGGTGGTCGGCTTCGGGCCAGCCGGTGTGAGAGATCTCCCGGATCGCCCCGTAGAGCCGGGAAATCTCCTCCGGAAGATCCGGCCCGGCGGCGGGGAGAAGCGGATACCCGGAGATTTTCTCCGCATATCCGGCGAGCACGCGGTCCGCGAAATCGCCTCCGGAAGGCTGTACCGCCTTTCTCCGGCGCTCCGCCGCACGGTCGCGGAGTTCCGCGATCTTCAGGCGTTCCGCCCGCATCCGTTCGTCGAGGGCTTCCATTTCCGCGAAGATGAAGGTCTCGACATCCATGCGCCGGTTCAGAACATCGATGTAACGGCTGCGGAAGGACTCCTTCACCACCGGAGTTTTCCCGTACTCGATGATGTACTCGTCGTATTTCCGCTCGAGCTTCCTGAGTGCCTTGTCGATTTCTTCCCGGGTAAGTCGCTTTGCCATCCTTCCTCTTATCGGCATACACCGATCCCCTGCTGAAATACCGGTTTTCGAATCCCGAGTGTCGCTTTTCATTCCCAACGATATTTGCTACAATCTGAATCGCTTTTTGAGACAAAGAGATACTCTCAAACGGACTTCAGGACTCGTACGGAAGGAGGCAGGGATTGATCGTTGCAGAAAATCTCACCAAGCGGTACGGTCAACACCTCGCGGTGAACCACATCACGTTTTCTGTGAACCAGGGGAGATCGTCGGGTTTCTCGGGCCGAACGGAGCCGGAAAATCGACGACCATGAACATGATCACCGGCTATGTTTCATCGACCGATGGGCGAATTCTGGTCGACGGCATGGACATTCTCGAAGAGCCTGAAAAGGTGAAGAAGCGCATCGGCTATCTCCCGGAGAATCCGCCGCTCTACACCGATCTGACCGTTCTCGAGTATCTCAGGTTCGTCGGAGAGATCAAGCAGCTTTCCCGAAAGGAAATCTCTTCCGGTCTCGAGTCGGTCATGGACCTGGTGAAGGTCGAGGATGTGAAGAACCGCCTCATCCGCAATCTCTCCAAGGGATATCGGCAGCGGGTCGGACTGGCACAGGCGCTCATGGGCAATCCTCCGGTACTGATCCTCGACGAGCCGACCTCGGGTCTCGATCCGAAGCAGATTTCCGAGATGCGGGGAATCATCCGCTCGCTCGGAGAGCGGCATACCATCATTCTCAGCTCGCATATTCTTCCCGAGGTATCAGCGGTCTGCGAACGGGTGCTCATCATCAACCGCGGAGAGCTCATCGCGGACGACAGCCCCGACAATCTGTCCCGCCAGGTAGCGGGCCAGAACCGACTCTCGCTCCGGATTGCGGCGGACGGCGCTGCGGTGGAGAAGGCGCTCCTTTCGGTTCCCTCGGTACGGAGAGTCGAGCTTGCGGGCAGTTTCGAACCGGGCACGGTGGATGTTTCGGTCGAATCGGAGGACGAGACGGATATCCGACGCAGCGTCTTCGAGGCGATGCGTTCCGCCGACTGTCCGATTCTGATGATGAAACCGATGGATCTGACCCTGGAAGAGATCTTCCTCAACCTGACCACCGAAGAAACGGAGGCGTCCTGATGATCGCGGTATTCAAGCGGGAATTCAAGGCCTACTTCTCTTCGCCCCTGGGCTACATTTTCATGGGGCTCTTTCTGCTTATCGCAGGATTCTTCTACACGTTCACGATCCTTTTAGCGCAGAGCTCGTATTACAACGCGTTCCTGAGCAATATTCTCTTCATCTTCATGTTCGTGGTTCCGATCCTCACCATGCGGCTCATGTCCGAAGAGAAACGGAACAAGACGGACCAGCTCCTGATCACGAGTCCCCTGCGGATCAGCGAAATCGTGATGGGAAAGTTCCTCGCGGCAGCGACCGTTTTTCTGCTGACACTCCTCGTCACCGTGATCCATGCGGTCCTGGTGGCCGTGCACGGCGATCTCGAAGTCGCCGAGACGATCACCGGTTATATCGGGTTCATCCTGATGGGAATCTCCTTCATTTCAGTCGGGCTTTTCATCTCGACCACCACGGAGAACCAGGTGATCGCGGCTGTGGTCACTTTCAGCACGCTCCTGTTCCTCTGGCTGATGGAGTTCATCCGGCAGAACGTGCCGGCGGATCCGGCGGCGGGGGCGGTTTTCGGCGGACTCATCGTGTTTGCCGTCGCCGTCTATGTGTACCTCTCCACCCGGAACTACTGGGTAGCCGGGGCGCTGCTGGTCGTCGGGGCGGCGGTCATCGTGCCGCTGTTCTTCCTGAAGCGGGAGCTGTTCGTGGGCTTCATATCACGGACGATCGGCTGGCTCTCTCTTCTGAAGCGCCAGGAAAGCTTCTCCATGGCGATTCTGAAGCTGGAGGACGTGATCTATTATCTCAGCTTTACCGGACTGTTCCTGTTCCTGAGCGTTCGGGTGATCGAGAAAAGGCGATGGAGTTAGGAGGCGCAACGTGAAGAATCCCGGTATCCTGGAATCTCTCAAGAGCAGACAGATGCGGTACGGCGGATATGCAAGCTTCATCACGATCGCCGTTATCGTCGGCCTTATTCTCGTCAATCTGGTGGTACAGCGGATTCCCGCACGGGTCGACCTGACCGGAAACCAGCTCTTCTCCCTGTCCGAGCAGAGCCGACAGGTCATTGCCGATCTGAAGAAGCCGGTGACCATCTACGGTCTCTTCGAAACCGGCAGGGAACCGGCCCAGCTGGTGGAAATCCTGAAACGCTACGAGCAGGAATCCGACCTGATCCGGGTGGAATACATCGATCCGGACCTGAACCCCGCCTTCGGCCGGCGGTTCGCCGAAAAGGATCAGGAGGTACGGGCCGGCTCGCTCATCGTCGTCAGCGGCGATTCCCATCGGGTCATCGATTATTTCGACCTGTACAACCTGAGCTATCAGAATCCCGAGAATCCCAGCGTTCAGTCGGTTGCCTACGAACAGCGCGTCACCGGAGCCCTGCTCTACGTTGCCGCCGGCTACTCGCCGACGGTGTACGAACTCACCGGTCACGGGGAAGCAACCTTTATCCAGCTTCAGATCGCCGAGCTGCTCGTCCGGGACAACTACCGGATCCAGGCGCTTAACCTGATCCAGTCGGAACGGGTGCCCGAGGATGCGGCGGTCCTCACGATCATCAATCCGGAACGTGATCTTTCCGAAGGAGAGGCCGACGCCATCCGGGAATATCTCGACGGCGGAGGACGTGCGATCGTGATCCTCGACTTTTCGCTGAACACCTACCCGGTTCTGAACGGGCTTCTCGAGCCGTACGGGATCAAGTTCGAAACGGGGATCATCGTCGAGCAGAATCAGCAGCGATCGACGGGACAGCCGTTCCAGCTGCTGCCCGAGAAGAAGAACCATCCGATTCTGGAACCGCTGATCGAGAACGATCTTCCGGTTCTGGTGCCGTATGCCCGGGCGATCAGCGAAACGGAACTGAAACGGAGAACCGTCGAGGTGAGCCCCCTGCTGGTCAGCACCTCCCAGTCGTTCTTCCGCACCGACCTGCAGAGCGATTCACCCCGGAAGATCCCGTCCGACCGCAACGGTCCGCTCAACGTGGCGGTTGCCGTGTCGGAACCGGATGAAACCGGAATGAAGGACCGGCTCCGGATGGTTGCCGTGGGTGACGCCGAGTTCCTGCAGCCGATCTTCCCGTACGGTACCATCCCGGGGAACATCGACTTCTTCATGAACAGCCTGAACTGGACCACCGAAACGGAGGAATCGATCACCATCCGCCCCAAGAGTCTCGTCAGATTCCCCATGCGGCTGACGGGGCTGCAGGCGGTCATCTACGCCGCGCTCACCGTGGTGCTGATTCCTCTGGCCGCCCTGATCCTCGGGCTCGTGGTGTGGCTGAAGAGGAGACATCTGTGAGGAAATCACATCGGATGATCATCGCGGTCGGGGTCCTCGCGGTCCTGATCGTCGCCTATATCGCCGTCCGGCTCATGCCTCCCGGAGGCGCCGCCGCGAAAGCGGAGGAGAAGCCGACGATCACGGTCACCGACTTCGAGCGCGATCGGATACGTCGGATCGAGCTCCAGCACGGCGAGCGGAGCATCACGCTCGTCCGGCAGGACGATACGTGGACGGTCGAAGGCCTGGGGGACATCCCGCTCAAGCAGTCCGCCCTGGAGGACATCGTCTATTCCGTCTCGAGGCTCCGTGCGGAACGGCTCATCACCGAAGAACCGGAGAATCTCGCCTCCTTCGGTCTCGAGAATCCGGCGGCCCGGGCCGTGGTGACGCTCGAGGACGGCAGCTCGGAAGCTCTGCTGCTCGGCAGCAAGGCCCCCAGCGGATATGCCTTCTATCTGAAAAAGGAAGGCGAGAATGCCGTCTATACCGTTTCCGGTATCCACGGACAGTATCTCAGCTACACCATGAACGACCTGCGGGAAAAGAACATTCCTTCGTTCGACGGTCAGAACATAACGTATCTCCTGCTCCGCAGTGGTGAGGAAGTGATCGAGATCCGCGAGATGGCGGAGAACGAGAAGCTCTACGAGAACACGCTCGGCCGCTATGCCGTCACCCGGCCGTACCGGATCGCCCGCGGAGTCGACTCGCAGAAACTCGGCGAGCTGATGCAGGAGATTCCAGCCATAACGGTGAAGGAGTTCATCGAGGACGATGCCCGGGATCTCTCGAGCTACGGACTCGATCCTGCCATGAGCGAGCTTCATGTCCGGGACCGGGAAGGCAAGGAGCTGCACATTCTCTTCGGTTCGCAGCGGAACGAGGATTCGATCCATGCCCGGCTCGCGGGAGAGCGGCAGGTGTTCACGGTCGACCGGTCGACTCTCGATTTCCTCCGGTTCAGCCCGTTCGAAATCGTCGGCAAGTTCGCGCTCATCGTCAGCATCGACGATGTGAGCGGTTTCGACGTGGTCACCCCCGAGGCGACCTATCGGGCGAGTATCGAGCGGAAGCAGAGCGGTGAGGGGGAAAACCGGGAGGTCGAGGAAACCTACTTCGTCGACGGCAGGACCGTGGAGGAAGACGCCTTCAAGAAGTACTACCAGCGGGCTATCGGTCTTCTGGTGGATGCGGAGAATCCGGGCCCGAAACAGGGTCGTCCCGAAGTTTCGATCATCTATCACCTGAAGGGTGACGAGGGAAAAACGCTGCGGGTCGATTTCGTGCCGTACAACCGGGATTTCTACTCGGTCTACCGGGACGGGATATCCGAGTTCCTCATATCGCGGAAGCAGGTCGGTGAAATGGTCGACGCAGCCCGCGACCTGTCATCCTGACCGACACGCCGGAGAAGAACGTTCCGGACCGCGGCGCACGTGCGCCGGCATTCCGCCCGAAAGGGCGGCGGTCCGGAACATCCCGTCATTCCTTCCAGGGAAAGATCATCCCGCGCAGCGACCGCTTTCCCACCCGCTCCCGGTCGTCGAGGAGCAGAACGTCCCATGGTATCTGCCGGCGGTTCGCTTCCGGATGCTCCTCGAGATAGTCGTACTTGTACAGTCTCAGCTTCAGTCCGACGTTCTGCCAGAGCAGGATGGCTCCGAGCCCCGGCAGCAGAAAGGCGGTGAATCCCGATGCCAGCAGGATGAAAACAGTCCCGAGAAAGAGCGTTATGGTGAATCCCGTGTTGTCGAAAAACAGGATGAAGCATTTCCGGAGAATTTTTCCCGGTTTCCGGTCCAGCCTTGCCCGGACCGGAAAATAGTAGAGGCTCGAGAATATCCAGATCACGCTCGCCCAGAAGAGGAACACCAGAGCCAGGAGTCCCAGGAAGCCGCCCATTGCGCTGTAGACCGGGAGCGCCACCATCAGAACGAGGATGTGGAGCAGGGTTATCCCTCCGAGCAGGAGGCTTGTCGGCCAGGTTTCCCGGAGATACCGGAGAAAGTCGCGGAACTGCGCGCTCCGGTAGTCGGTTACGTCACGCGTGACCAGGGAAGCCGCTCCGGCATACACGTAGAACAGAAGCACGCCGAGGATCAGGGCGAGCGTCGCAAGGGCGCTGCTCACCTCGAGGAGCGCATAGGGAAGCAGGATCGGGAACGCGAGAACCGCGAGGAACCCGAGGTTCAGAATGATGAACAGGAACATGTTGTCCCAGAAGTCGAAAAAGGTCTTCTTGATCGCGAACCACTGCATCGCCGATTACCGCTTTCCGATTCCGGCCAGCTGTTTTGCCGCCTCGGGAAGAGCGAACGCGGCCCGGTGCATGTCCGGATTGTAGTATTTCGTTTCCAGTCCCGCGGCTTCACAGCGTTTCCGGTCGAAATCGTCCAGGGGATGATACTTCTTCGAAGAAAACGTGAAACTCCACTGGCCCGTCGGATAATCGGGAGTGAACATCAGGTACGGAAAGGTCCGGGGAAAGATCGAGGTGACGATCCGCAGGTAATCGGCGAACAGGTCGGGCGAAGCGAACGGGGATTCGCTCTGTCCCACGACGATGCCGTCGTCGGTGAGTGCGGAAAATACGTCACGGTAGAAGCTCTCGCCGAAAAGGCCCTTCGCCGGACCGATCGGGTCGGTCGAGTCCACCAGGATCACCTGGTACGCATTCTTCGCCTTGCGGACGAAATCGATACCGTCGCCGATCATGAGGTTCAGCCGGGGATTGTCGAGCTCGCACGAGGTCAGGGGGATGAATTCGCGGCAGCCGTTCACCACCATCTCGTCGATTTCCACCATGTCGACCTGTTTGACCTCGGGATGGCGGAGCACTTCGCGTGCGGTGCCGCCGTCCCCTCCGCCGATGATGAGCACCCGCTCGGGGGCGGGATGCACGAACAGGGGCACGTGGGAAATCATGTCGTGGTAGATGAACTCGAACCGTTCGGAGAGCATGACGATATCGTCGAGAAAGAGCACCCGTCCGCGGGTTTCGGTATCGACGATCTGCATCGTCTGAAAATCACTCCTGCCGGTGAACAGGACATCGGTCACATGAAAGGAAAGGCGCGTCCCGCGGAATTCTTCGTACATCCAGCAGTTCATCCGGTCCTCCAGAGCGTTCGGTGATCATCGTCGGCTCCCAGCCTACCATGTTTTCCTCCGGGGATCAATTGTGCCCGGTACATTGCACCCCGGAACGAACAACCGTATAATGGACACAACGTATGGCACGAAAATCCCGAATACCGAAACCCACCCGCCTCGGGAACAGGTTCTCCGCCGGCGCAAACGCCCGCAGGCCCTATTCCCTGCTCGTGAAGCCGGCCTCGGCCGACTGCAATCTCCGCTGCGCGTACTGCTTCTACCTCGAGAAGCAGGAACTGTATCCCGATACCCGCGTCCACAGGATGAGCGACGATGTCCTGGAAGCGATGATCGGTTCCTATCTCGGAACGGATCAGCCGGTCTATTCCTTCGGCTGGCAGGGCGGAGAGCCGACGCTGATGGGAGCCGGATTTTTCCGGAAAGTGACCGAACTGCAGGAGCGTTACGGGCGGCCCGGCGCGACCGTAGCCAACGGCCTGCAGACGAACGGAACCCTCATCGACGACGAGCTTGCCGCACATCTCGCGCGGTATCGTTTTCTGGTGGGCGTGAGCCTCGACGGCCCCGCGGAGATTCACGACCGGTATCGCCGAAACGGAGCGGACCGGGGGAGTCACCGCGATGTGCTCTCGGGCATCGAGACCCTGCAGCGGTTCGGCGTCGAGTTCAATATCCTGGTGCTGGTCAGCCAGGCGAATGTCGGCAAGGCCCGCGAAGTCTACCGCTATCTCCGGGACCTCGGATTCCGGTACCAGCAGTACATTCCCTGCGTCGAGGCGGGTCCCGACGGCCTTCCGGCCGAGTTTGCGATCAGCGGTGAGCAGTGGGGCGGTTTCCTCAGGGAGCTCTTCGACGAATGGTATGCCCGGGACGTCCGCAGGGTGTCCATCCGGCATATCGACTCGATTCTCGACTTCATGATCCATCGCCGCTACAACGTCTGCTCCATGGGAGGCAGCTGCCGCTCCTACTTCGTCGTCGAGCACAACGGTGACGTCTATCCCTGCGACTTCTACGTGGAACCTGCCCTGCGCCTGGGAAACGTGACCGATACACCCTGGGAAAAGATCGAGAACTCCTCCGTATACCAGGCCTTCGGACGGAACAAGCGGCGATGGAACGAGGCCTGCGACCGATGCCGCTATCTTCCGTACTGTTCGGGAGACTGCCCGAAGCATCGGGTGCCGGACCGGAGCGACTCCGCGTCCCTCAGTCTTCTCTGTCCGGGGTGGACGGCGTTCTACGACCACGCGCTCGGCTCTCTCGAAGGGCTGGCGCTCGAGCACCTGAACCGGGAAGAGCTGCACCGGCCGCCGCAGCTCAGGCGGAACTGGTCGATGCTGCCCGAACCGGCGATCGGTCCCGATGACCCCTGTTACTGCGGAAGCGGGAAGCGCTTCAGGAACTGTCATCATCAGAAAACGAGATTATCGGAAGAGGAGTGAAACCATGAAATATCGAAAGCTGGGAAAAACCGGGTTCGAGGTATCGGAGATTTCCCTCGGCACCTGGCAGGTCGGGGGAAAATGGGGTCAGCCGTTCGATGATCGGCTCGCCGACCGCATCATCGCCGAAGCTCTCGATCGGGGCGTGAATTTCATCGATACCGCCGACGTATACGGAGACGGCGCGAGCGAGGCCGCGGTCGGTCGCGCCGTCCGGGCCCGGAAGGAGCGGGTATATGTCGCTACCAAGTGCGGCCGGAAAATATCACCCCACGTGAACGAAGGCTACACTCCCGAAGTCCTGACCGCATACGTTGAAGACAGCCTCCGGAACCTCGGCCTGGAGACCATCGACCTGATCCAGCTGCACTGTCCCCCGACGGAGGTCTACTACCGGCCCGGGATTTTCGAGACCTTCGACCGGCTCCGGGAGCAGGGAAAAATCCGGAATCTCGGGGTGAGCGTGGAAAAGGTGGAAGAGGCGCTGAAGGCGATCGAGTACCCGAACGTCACGAGCGTACAGATCATTTTCAACATGTTCCGCAGCAGACCGTCGGAGCTCTTTTTCCGGGAAGCCTCCCGTCGGGACGTGGGCGTTATCGTGCGGGTTCCGCTCGCGAGCGGGCTGCTGACCGGGAAATTCAGCCTCGATACCCGCTTCGGTGAGCAGGACCATCGCTTCTTCAACCGCGGGGGAGAGAAGTTCGACAGGGGCGAGACGTTCTCCGGGGTTCCCTATGAGACGGGCGTGAACGCGGCGGGAGAGCTGCAGAAGTCGCTGCCGGGAGATGCTTCCCTCGCGCAGTATGCCCTCCGCTGGATACTCATGTTCCCCGAGGTTTCCACGGTCATTCCCGGTGCATCGCAGCCGGAACAGGTGCGGGACAATCTTGCCGCTGCAGGTCTGCCTCCGCTGGATGCCGATCAGATGGAGAAGGTCCGGAGCGTGTACGACCGGGACATCCGCCCCCTGGTTCACCATCTCTGGTAGCCGGACAGCCTTTGCGGGTCCCCCGTATCCGGCCGGTGCCGGGCGAACCGCCGGAGGTCGATGACGGTCTCGATACCGCTTTTCGGGAGCGGATTTTTCTGCTATGATTTCATCATGGAACATGAGTCGATGGATGACGGAACAGCGATCAGGGAGCTCTCTTTCGTACTCTCCCGCGCCGATGACGAAGACCTGATCGAAGATTTTCTTCGGAGCATCCTGACCGATGCGGAGATCCACGAGATCGCTTCCCGATGGTCGCTGGTACGGATGATGGACGCGGGCAGCAGTCAGAGGCAGATTGCCCGCGAGCTGGGCCTGAGTCTCTGCAAGATCACCCGCGGCTCCCGGGAGCTGAAAAAGGATCATTCCGCGTTCAAGCAGATGATCGATCTTTTCAAGCAGCTCTCCCCGCGGGAGCGGGCCGGAGCCTGAACGGTTCCGTCCCCGGACCATCGGCGAGAGCTGACTCCGGCGAGTGCTGCCGCATGCGCAAGCCGCCACCGGCGTGAGCTACCAGAGGATCGGCGAGATATCCCGCTTCGTCTTCAGAATGTTGCTCTCCCACCCGTAAATCAGCAGCCGGCCGGCCCGGTGATACACGAACTGGCGAAGCATATCCGAAAGCTGCTCGTACAGGACCGGACTGCCCAGGTGCCAGATCACGGTATACGGAGTCGCTATTCCCCGGACGATCCGGAAGATGTCGCTCGCCTGCCGGTAATTCCTGTACAGCTTCAGCGAGTTTCGCACCTGTCCCGCGGTCAGCCGTACCGCATCGTGCTCGGCAAAGGACTTCATTTTCAGCATGAAATCGATGGAAACGCGGTCCAGGAGAAAGCGGACGCCGGGGGTCGAAAGAACCTTGTCCAGAAGAAGGATGGAACCCATGTACCCCATCTCGAGAATCTCCCGGATCCGGAATGTGAGGATCGGTTCGGCGGAGCGGGGATAGTATGCCGTGCCGATCCGGCGGTAGAGCAGAAGCAGTCGGTCCCGATCCGATGCGGGATGTTCCGGATGCCCGTTCCCCTTCAGATGGGCCCGGATGGAAAGGTCCAGGAGCTTCCGGATCGAATCGAATACGGCTCTCGCCGGTCCCGGGCGTTCGGCGGAGAACCGGGCATCCGCGGATATCCCGTACCCGGCGAGCGTCTCCCGATAGATCTCGATGGCACTCTGGTACAGCACGCTCCGTTCAGGCCATTTCTGCGGATGCAGCAGCTCCTCGATTCTGCGGTTGATGTCCCCGATCCGGGACTTCGGGATATCCCGGATTCTCCTGCTGATATCCGTATTCCCCCGGCCGTAGAGGTAGAGACCGTAATACCCGATCTTCAGCAGCACGAGCGCGTAGAAAAAGCGGAAGAACCCCTCGAACAGAACCGTTACGCTCAGGGCCCGGATCACGTACCAGAGAAAGGACGGGAGCCCCACGAGCGGGATGAAGAGCAGCCGGAACAGGGGGCCGATCACCCGCATGGTCCGGAGACGGCTCAGCAGGGGCAGGTTGAAGATCGAGTTGTAGAAGAAGGCCATGAAATTCACGCGCCGGAACCAGAGCAGCCGGGTATTCCGGATGAACCGGAACCAGCCTTTGCGCAGGTACTCGGAG
This sequence comes from uncultured Spirochaetota bacterium, assembly GCA_963728215.1. Classification (GTDB taxonomy): domain Bacteria; phylum Spirochaetota; class Spirochaetia; order CAVSJD01; family CAVSJD01; genus CAVSJD01. The sequence continues at coordinate 34,390 of CAVSJD010000003.1, forward strand.
TAGAGATCGGAAAAAGCCAGGAGCGAGCATTCGAGAAGCTTGCGGATGCTGAAGGAGTAACTGAGCTTCTCCGAAGGACCTTTCCGGGAAAAGGCGTTCTGAATGATCAGCAGGACCTGCTCGGCGTCGGCGATGAAGTTCTCACGGAACACGAAATGATAGCGCAGACGGTTCAGAACGTAATCGCAGACCGCATCGATCGCCGCGATATCCTGCTCGCTTTCCCAACCGGTGTGGACCGAACGGAGATACCGCGGCAGATAGATGCGCTTCACCCGGTACAGGATGATCCGGGCGATCAGAAATCGCATGACGAACGGAAGCAGAATCAACGGAACGGCGAAGAGTATGATATAGGGAAGGGCGGGGAGAACCGATTCGGGGAAATTCATCGTTCCGTATTGTAGTATGCCCGACCCGCTTCAGCAAGCATACCATTTCTGGGAGAACGGGTATTCTCCGCGCCCGTAATAGGCGAGAAAGAAGATCCCGAGCAGTACGTCCAGGACCAGCGCCTGCTCGTTGCCGTGGTTCCCGGACAGTCTCCGGGCCTCACCCAGGAACCACCACCAGAGTCCCAGCCGGGGATAGTGGAGCAGGGTATCTTCGAGCGCGGCTTCCGGAGCTTCGACCCCGGAACCCCGGATTATCGCGACGATTTTCGGACCCAGATCCGTAAGGCGCTCGAGCGCTTCCCGGTTCCGGCACTGCTCGAGGAGATCTCCGATCTCCCGGACCGCCCGGGACAGGGAGACCGTTTCGGCACGGCCGGCTTTCCGCCGGTCGAGCTGTCCGACGGTACGGGCGGCTGCCTCGAACAGCCTCTGGACCCGCTGTTCGTGATGCTCTTCGTTCCCGGTGATGTACCGGTAGAATCTTCCCGGCGGACCGAGAAGGTTTCCCACGGAAATGGCAAGCTGCGACTGGAGCACCGGATTCACCGTCTGGTGCATCCGCGGCAGAATCTCCCACGCCGCCTCGATCATTCCCAGACGGGAGATCGCCTCGGCCCCCGAGGCGAGGACCTTCTCCGATCGTACCTCCCGGAAGAGCTGGAAGAGCTGTCGGGCCGACTCGTCGCCGCCGATTTCACCGAGCGCCTGGGCGCAGGCTTCCTGCAGGTCCTCCGACGGGGAGGCGAGTCCCTGGATCAGGTACGGGATCGCCCGCCGGTCTCCGATCCGTCCGAGGGCACGGGCAGCATGCGTCCGTATCGGGGAGACTTCGTCCTGAAGCCGGACCACCAGTGCGTCGAGAGCTTCCGAAGAACCGATCCTGCCCAGCGCACGGGCGGCTTCTTCCCGCACTTCGGGATGCGGATCGTCGAGACGTTCGAGAACTTCGGTAAGGGCCAGGTCGTTCTTCGCTCCCTCGATCGAACGGAGCGCCCGGGCGACGCGCAGGTGGTCGGGAGTTTTCCCGATCACGTCCATGTTGACGAAGGTGCGGAAGATGCTGGGACTCGTGATGCGGGACACCACGAATCCGACCGCCTTTTCCTTTCCTTCCTTCACCCGGAGCATGACCAGAACGCTCGCGAGGATGCAGAGAATCGACAGAAGCAGGACGAGCTGAAAGCTCCGGAGAACGAGCCAGGGGAACACCTGAATGCGCACCGGATCGAGGAAGTCACGCATGATTCCGCCAAGAATCGGACCGCCGGAAGAGACCACGCCGACCATGGTCATGTACCATGCCACGTAGGATATCCGGTGCCGCTGCGGGGTCAGGGTGAGCATCATCTGGTTCACGCCCTCCCAGAACGCCGGAGCGAGCAATCCTCCCATCAGCGAGATCAGCGGCAGCAGATAGGTGTAGTTGCCGGTGTTCATGAACAGGTAGCCGAGCCAGCTCAGGGGATAGAGGGTGCCGAGAATCACCACCGGCTTCCGTCCGAACCGGTCCATCATGACGCCCCACGGCTGGGCGACCAGTACCCAGACGAGCTGGCTGATGACATACATGATGCCGAGCCAGGTCGCGGAGCCGCCACTCCGTCGGGATCGGTGACGAACGGGGCGATGAACGGTGCGAGGACGTAGATGGAAAAAGTTGCGAGTCCGACCGCGAGCGAAAAGCCCATGAAGTTCCGATTCCTCACCGGACGAAGAAAGGCACGGAACGAAACGGCCTGGGCGGCCGTTTCCGGACCGGCTCGGGAATCGGTATGTGAAGCAGGATATCCAGAATGCCGGCTATTCCACCGATCAGAAAGACGACGGCGTACACCAGGAACGGTGTGGCGCTGAATACATCCAGTGCGATGGTGACGCCGAAAAACCAGAGGATGTTCACCACGTTCAGCACGGCCGACCTTCGAAGAAAGAACGTGCCCCGGGTCCGTTCGGGGAACAGGTCCGCCATCCAGCTCCACCAGCCCGACGAGCTGATGTTGAAGAGCACCCAGCTCACCGAGATCGTGAAGAAGATCGTCCGGAGGATGAGCCGCGGTCGGTTCCGCCCGCGGCGGCAATGGCGGTTCCGGCGAGTACCAGGCCGAAGAGCCGGTGAACCAGGTGTGCGATGAGCCAGTAGGCTTTCTTGCGGGGAAGCCGCCCGTAGATGAAGATCGATGCAAGATGAAACAGCGCGGCGAACTGCGTGATCGCCACGATGAAGCCGAGGGTGCTCGCGGAGGCGCCCAGGTAGTTCATGATGTAGACGTTGAAAATGGCCTGGGGCGAGCAGACGACGAACCAGGCGGAACCCATGGAACCTGCGGTGATGTTCAGGTTCATGATCCGTGAGAGGCGTCGTCGCGATATCCGTTCCGGTGCGGCGGTCATCGAATCCATCATGCTGGCGCAGTAGTCATCAGAGGAGTTTCCCGGTCTCCCTCGCGTAGCGGAAGATATTGTACGCGACCAGAGGTTCGTCCTTCCCCTTTACCATTTCGGTGATGCGGTAGCTTTCGGGTACGCTGATCGCGGTCCTGCCGAGCGTCCGTTCGGATACCAGGACCTCTCCCGGAGGTGCCACCGATTCGAGCCGGGCGGCGGTATTCACGGTATCCCCGATCAGGGTGTTGTCGCTCCGGATATCGCCTCCGACGTTGCCGCGGATCACCGGTCCGGTATGCACCCCGATGCGGAAGCTGAACGGGGGCAGATCCCGGGCTTTCCGGTCTTCCGCCAGCCGGATCATGTCGACCTGGATGCGGAGAGCGGCGAGCACTGCCTGCAGCGGCTGGGTGAAAACCGCCAGGAACGCATCGCCGATGAACTTGTCGATGTCTCCGCCCCGGTCGTAGATCGTCCGCGTCACCGCCTGGTAGGCTTCGTTCAGAAGAGAGATCACATCCTTCGGTTTGAGATACTGCGCCAGCCGGGTGAATCCGGCGATATCTCCGTAGACGATCGTGACTTCCTCTTCCTTTTCGGGAATCAGGATCGTCTGTTCCTCCGCGTACGTATTCGCGATGTCCCACACGGTTCGGGAAATATAGCGTTTCACCAGGTCGAGGAGGATGAAGTTCTTGAGCGAATCGTCCTGCAGCCGCATCACCTTGCCGATAAGCTCTTCGGTGAGGGCCCGATTCCGGATCAGGGGCTTGAGCACCAGAAGCATCGTCTCGTCGGAGACGGGAGCCGTCAGGACGCTTTCCGCTCCTGCCGCGTACGCTTCGCCGTCGGCCTCACTCCCGTCTCCGAGAACGAGTACCGGAAGCATCCTGAACATCTCGTCGGCCTTGAGAGACCGGATGAAGTCGACCGAGCCGGGAACCGGGCGTTCCACGATCAGAAGCGATGGTGCATGTTCGAAAAGGAACGTCTCCCCCTCTTCGATCGTGGGAGCGCTCCTGATCTCCGCTTCCGAAACGGCTTCCTGTCCGCACTCGCGGAAGGTATCGCGTACGGCGCCGCAGATCATGAGCCTGTTCAGGTTCGCTGTACCGACGTGCAATATGTGGATGGTCATGCGTATGTAGTTATACCGTATGCCCCGCCTTTTCTCAAGCCACAATCTTCCGGGTTCCGCCGATGATCCGGTTCGGCGCGGAAACCTGTCCGATAGCGGCACCAACCTGCCGCCGACAGCTGATTGCGCTCGGCCCCGGCCCATCTCATACTCCTTGCATGCCAATGACCCGCATCCAGGAGCTGCTCGCCCGGAACATCAAGCACGCCCGTACCCGTCTCGGGCTCTCACAGATGCGGCTCGCCGAACTCTGCGGAGTATCGACCAGCTTCATCGGCGAGATCGAAACCGGCAGGAAGTATCCTTCCGCCGTGACGCTTCAGAAGCTCTGTGATGCGCTGGGGCTGGAGCCGTACCAGATCCTCTACGACGAGGAGCGCTGGGAAGTTTTCGACAAATTCGAATCCATAACCCGTCTCTACCGGGACCTCCGTGAGCGGCTGAACCGCGATCTGGAAGAGATCATCCGCGATCATCTCCGCTGAGCTCAGAACGGAGACACTGACGGGATCATCGGAATTTACCTTTTTCTTTTTTTCCTCTTGATACTCCCCCGCACGTATACTATACATGTGTGTAGCGTATGAATAAAACCGGGAGCCGTTTTCTGCCGCTTCACTGCCGCTCTTCCTTCTCCCTCCTTCAGGGGGTTCTTTCACCCGAAGAGATCTGCGGATGGGCCGCGCGGCAGGGATATCCGGCGGTGGGAATGGCGGATACCGGCAACTTCTACGGCCTGGTCCGCTTTCTGCGGGCCGCCCGGGAGGCGGGAGTCCGTCCGGTCTCGGGTGCCGAGATCGTCTCCGGCGGCCGATGGCTGGCAACCGCCTACTGTACCGGCCGCGAGGGGTACGGACGCCTCTGCGGCATCCTCACCCGCATCTTCACCTCCTCCGGCACCATGGCCGAACGCACCGCATCCGGCGGAACCTGCAGAACCGGCGGATGCGGCGATTCCGCAGCTTACGATCCCGTGGCGGATCTGCGGGACAACGGCTGGAGCGGTCTCGTGATCGTCTCACCCCGGCAGGAGGTGCTCCGGGTCCTCCGGGAACGGCAGGAGCGCGACCTGTACGCAGCCCTCCTGTACGGGAGACCCTTCCGTCGACTGGCCCGCTGGGCCCGCGAGCGGGATCTGCCGCTGCTGGCGCTGAATGCCGGTGTCTACCGGACGGAACGGGAACGGGAGCTGGGAGAGTTGCTGCGGGCGATCGACCTGAACCGCCCCCTGGACACCCTGACTCCGGAGGAGCGCCCCGGAGAATGGCAGCGGTTCGCGGGAGCGGAGGAGGCCGCCCGGTTCTTCTCGGCGGTGCCCGACGCCATGGAGAATGTCGCGGTCCTCGCGGAGGTCGCGGGCGGAGCCGAACTGCTGTCCGACCGCTGGATCTTTCCCTCGTTCGGCGACCTGGACGACGGCGGGGCCTACCGGCTGCTGCGTCGCCTCTGTCTCGAAGGAGCGGTCCGCCGCTACGGGTCGGTGCGGCCGGAGGTCCGAACCCGGCTCGACTACGAGCTCTGCCATCATCCGGGAAAAAGGGTTCTCCGCCTACTTCCTGGTGGTGCGGGACATCGTCTCCCGATGTCCCCGGACCTGCGGAAGGGGCAGTTCCGCCTCGAGCATCGTCTCGTACCTCCTCGGGATCACCCATGTGGACCCTCTGGCATACGATCTCTTTTTCGAGCGCTTCCTGAACCGCGGAAGGAAGGATCCGCCGGACATCGACGTCGACTTCCCGTGGGACGAGCGGGAGCGGGCGCTCGCCTACGTATTCGAGACCTACCGGGGGCGGGCGGGCATGGTCGCGGACCACGTCACCTTCGGACCGCGCTCGTCGCTGCGGGAAACGGCAAAAGCCCTCGGAACGGGAGAGCGGGAAACGGACCGGCTGCTCGGCCTCTGGATGCGGGAGGAGCGGAATGCCGTTCCCGCACGCGTGCGGGAAGCGGCCGAGGCGGTCCGCGGCATGCCCCGGCATATCGGTCTCCATCCCGGCGGCGTCGTAATCACCCCGGGACCGATCACCGACTTCACGCACGTGCAGACGTCCCGGGCGGGCTGGCCGGTGATCGCCTGGGAGAAGGATGCCGCCGAGGAGGCCGGGCTGGTCAAGATCGATCTCCTGGGCAACCGGTCGCTGGCCGTGCTCCGGGACACGATCGAGCTGGTGAACCCGCGGCGGCGGTCCGCGGGAGAGGATCCGATCGAGTGGGATAGGTTCGATCCGCTGGAGGACCCCCGTACCCGGGAATACGTGGCGAGCGGCGATACCCTGGGAATCTTCTACATCGAATCCCCCGCCACACGGCTGCTTCTGCGGAAGATGCGCAGCGGCGACTTCCCGCATCTCGTGGTGGCCAGCTCCATCATCCGTCCGGCGGCGAACCGCTGTATCCGGGAATACCTGCGCAGGCTCCGGGGCGAGCCGTACGATACGCTCCATCCGCTGGCGGAGGCCCCCCTGCGGGAAACGCTCGGCATCATGGTGTACCAGGAGGACGTGGCCCGGGTTGCGGTCTCGGTCGCGGGGTTCACCCCGGAAGAGGCCGACGGGCTGCGGAAGGTGCTGTCGAAGAAGGATCGGCTGACGCGCCTCGATGCCTGGAGGGAGCGCTTCTTCGCCGGCGGCCGGGAACGGGGGGTGGGGAAAGTCGCCCTCGATGCGCTCTGGGAGATGGTCCTCTCCTTCGAAGGCTACTCCTTCTGCAAGGCCCACAGCGCATCCTACGCCATGGTCTCCTATCGCCTGGCGTACCTGAAGGTGCGGTATCCGCTGGAGTTCATGATATCGGTCATCAACAACGGAGGCGGATTCTATGCCGCGCAGATCTACCTGAATGCCGTCAGACGGATGGGATTCCGCGTTCTGGGGCCCGATGTGAACACCAGCGCCAGGCTCTGCCGGATCGAGGACGGGGCACTGCGGGTCGGGCTTTCGGCGGTGAAGGATCTGCCGGCGGAGTGGACAGGAGCGCTTCTCGACGAACGGGAGCGGGGCGGCCCCTTCGCCGGTCTCTTCGAGTTCATCCGCCGGGCCGGGCCGGGCATGGCGGAACTGCGCACCCTCATCCGCTCCGGCGCCCTGGACGCGGCGGGGGCGCCGTGGAACCGCCCGAAGATGTTCTGGGCCGCTTTCCACGCCGCCGGCGACGGCGGACCGCACCGCACCGGAGGGCTTCCGCGCCGGGAGGAGCACCGCCGCCGCGGGCCCGGAGGCCGTGCCGGCAGCAGCCCCGGCCGGCTGCTCTCCGGCCCGCCGGAACTCCCGGAAGGCCGCGGGGGCGCCGAAGGGCAGGGGAACCCCGCCGGTCGCGGCGGTGGCTGGAATGTCCCTCCGGGAGAGCTCTTCCCCGACCTGCTGCCGCCGGAAAGCATCGCGGACTATCTTCCCTCGACGAAGCTCCGGGACGAGGCGGAGACGCTGGGCATGATCATCTCGTGTCATCCCGTCGAGGTGTTCCTGCCCCGGGCGGAGCGGCTCCGTGCGGGGCAGGAGCTTCCTCCCGCCGCGGACTCCCGGGATCTTCCCGCCCGAATCGGTTCGCGGGTCTCGGCGGCCGGTACCCTCGCGGCGGGCAAGGAGGTCCGGACCCGGGACTCGCGGGACATGCTCTTCCTCAGCTTCGAAGACGGATACGGGATGTTCGAAGCGGTGCTTTTCCCCGACGTCTACACCGCCTGTCGGGAAGAGCTCATGGGTGGGAGCGCCTTTCTGGTGCTCGGCCTCGTGCAGGAAGAGTTCGGCGCCGTCACGCTGGAGGTGGAGCGACTGTTCCGGCTCAACAGGTCAACAGGGACTGCCGATACCTTGTAAAAGGGTCCGGGGAAAAGGTTCGGGACCCGATCTTCCGGCATTCCGCGGCCTGCATTCTCGTTCCACCGCGGAGGGCCCGAGTCCGGGAGGATACGTGAAAGTAGCGGTACTGTTCGGTCGGGCCGAAAACGAAGTCGTCCGGATCATTCTCTCCGCCTTGAAAAAGCGGAACATCCCCGCGGCGGCCTACCGGATCCCGGACGGCTGGGAACGCATCGCGGAGAACGGGCTGCAGCGGTTCCTGGAGGGGAGCAGTCACGGAATGCTGGTGAGCGTGCCGGGCGACGAGCATGCGTCCTGGATTCCGTTTTCCGCGGGCTACTATGCCGGGGCGGGAAGCACCCTGTACCGGTATCTCGATCGAACGGCGGTATCCGACGTACCGGAATATCTTCGCCCGCTCCCGAACGGCATCGGTGCCGATAACGCCGCTGCGTACTTCGAGGATCGCAGAAAGGAGTGGCAGGCCCGACGCCGGGAAGAAGAGGCGAGGGAGCGGCTGGTCGCAGCGGGCAATCCCCTGACGCCGGAAGGGCTCGCGATGAGCGTCTCGGAAGGTGACCTGCAGGCGGTGGAAGACTATTTCTCGGTGGGCTATTCGCCGGACACGGTGAACAGCGACGGGGTTCCCCTGATCTGCACGGCCGCCCGTCATCGGCATCGGGCGATCGTGCTGCGCCTGATCCGCTCGGGGGCGGATCCGAACACGGTGAGCGGGGACCGCGGAAGTACGGCACTCATGGATGCAGCCTCTCTCGGAGAGGAGGATATCGCCGCCGACCTGATCTCCGCCGGAGCGGACCCGGACGTACAGAGTCGCGACGGGCAGACTGCGCTCATGGTCGCCATCGGGAAGGGAAGCCTCGGCACGGCCGAGCGCCTCATCCGGGCCGGGGCGTCGGTGCAGGCGAAGGACAAGCTCGGAATGAGCGCAGGAATGTATGCAAAACTGTTTCGTTTCGAATCTATCGCCGTTATGATCGAACATGCCGGGGGATGAGCCTATTCTGTGTTTAAACATAGAAAAATTGACAAGCGGTATCCGGAGCCATTATATTTTCCTCGAAGATGAATGACAAAGAGCGTTTTATCCTGTTCCATCTCTATAGAAATAACGGCGAATCACTTTTTCTGCATCCTTTTTCATCTCCCCTCCGGCTGATTACCCTGCTGGAAAAAAGCGAGCTCGTCGGGAAATACGGCCACGAGCCTCGCGTGGAGTCCTTCACCGATTTCCGCAACGAGCTGTACCGCATGATCGAGGACGGCGTCAGGGAATGGGTTTCGGAAATCCGTTTCATTCCCAAGTTCCTCATCGCTTCGGGCGTTTTTCTGTTTGCCTATGTCTTCTTCTCTTTCGTTATCCTGGACCCCATCCCCATTTTCGATGAGCTTCTTCTCGCCTTCGCATCATCGGCGGTCACCTATATCCTGCTCGGTCGCCGGGACATGAAGTCCGACACGGTTCTCCGCAAGCGGATCACGCTGCGCAACATCATCGACCGGATCCTGTTCACCGAGAGCGGTTTCGTGAAGGAAACCGAAGACGGACTCCACCGTACCGAGTCGCTGAACAATGAAACGCTTCTGGACTTCATGATCCGCACTCCGGACAAGGATCTCGCGGAGAACGAGGTGGAAGAGGCCCGTCAGCTGGTCAGTTATCTGGAAAGGAGGTTCCACAGCCGGGACTTCCGGAAGAAGGAACGCCTCGTCACCCGCCTCTCCCGGGAGCGGAGCGAGCAGCCTCCGGAGACGCTCCGTCGCTGGACGAGCTCGCGCCGTGCGGATGTCCCCCTGTTCGCCCTTTACACGCACATGAAGAGGTGCATCGAGAAGGTCGAAAAGGTCAAGTAGCGTCGGATCTTCTGCCCCGTTTCAGTCGATAACCTGCTTCGCTTCCATCTGGTCCTGAAGTTCCAGCGTCCGCTCGGCGAGACGTGCCGTTTCGAGCGCAGGCGTAAAGGTCGGATCGAGCGCGAGGGCGAGACGGGCGAAGGATGCAGCCTCCTCGAGTCTTCCGGCGGCGTACGCTTCCAGACTCTGGAGATAGAAGCCGTCCACCTGCCGTACGGTTTCCGCCCGGCCTCCGTCCCCCAGGTTCAGCTTCGCTTCCATGCTCAGCCGGTCGATCCGCGAGAACTGGGTCGTCATGTCGAGGGTGTAATTCGAGGTCAGCGTGAACGGGTCGAGATCGACCGACCCTCCGAGGGTGAACCGGGGGTTGCCGCCCCTCAGGAGAAAGCCGCTGTGTACGTCGAAAAACGGCGTGAACGAAAGCGATACGCCGGTGGCGAAGGAGGGAAGCTCCGCCGGCACTTCGTCGGGCCGGAAGCTCACAGGCACGGTGGTATCGAAGCTCCAGAGGAGCATTTTCCACGGACGGTAGGCAATTCCCAGGGCGAGTGCCGTGGGCAGCGGATCTCCCATGGCCTCGAGGCCGACGTTCTTCACCGTGGCGCCGACCGAGAAGTTCCGGTCGCGTGAGGGATAGAACTTCAGGAAGTTGAAGCGGGTCAGAACGCCGAAGTCCACCATCGCGCTCGCCGCAGACTGTCCTTCGGCGATATCCGAGGGAATGTGACGGTACGCCCCTTTGAGGTTCATGCCGACCGACAGACCGCTGTAGCCGTAGCTCCTCAGGAAGTTGTAGGAAATGTTTGCCGTGGCGACCGATTCGCTGTAATATCCCGTCGATTCCCGATCACCCCAGGGAGTGTAGCCGGTAAACGGTACGTAGAGGAACTTGGCCGATGCGGCGACTCCCAGGTCTCCGAAACGGGTCGCATAGACGACCGATTCAACATTCGATGTCTCGATCCAGTTGTTGTGCAGAAGCGCAAGCTCCGTGTACGGAAGAAGCGCGCTGCCGGCCGGATTCGCCTCGATGAAACCGACATCCGAAGCCACCGCGGTGAAAGCGGTCCCCATTCCCTCGTATCTGCCGCCCATCGGAACGTTGAGCACCGGGAAAGCCGTCAAGCCGGTATTGGGGTCCTCGTAGAACCGGAAGAGGTCTCCGATGCTGCCGTAGGTATCGGGCCAGTCCGCAGCCGCCGGCATTGAGAAGAGAAGAAATGCCGCTGTGATCGATAAAACTACTTTTTGCACGACATCCCCATTCTATCACATTCCTCGGTTTTTTTCCGCAGCACTTGACCTATACTGAAGAGAAGCGTTCAGGATATTCCTTTTCAGGCAAGAGCGAAGGTTTTTTGTCGATAATATGGTAAATTAGAGAATTGCAAGATACCGGTACAAATTTCCGTACCGTCGATATTTGGTTCGAGGAGGCCGATTCCGGGTGCCGTTTCCTGTTCCGTCTGACAGAACATTCCTTCCTCTTCTGCTCCTCGTGATGGTTCTGTCGGCGGCTTCGGTGACTGCCGGAGGTCAGGCTGAATCACGGATCGGCGAGGCCGAACGACTCGTCGATGAGAGCCGGTACGACGAAGCCATCCTGCTTCTCAAGCAGGTGATCGAGGACGATCCCGACCGCCTGGATGAAGCGGAGCGGCTCCTCTCGAAATTCGTACGCTCCGGACCGAATTCAACCGACGCTACCAGGAGCTCATTCGCGTGCTCTACGAGGAACGGGACGTGGATCGGGCAATGGAGCTGATCCGTGATCTCGAAACACTCGACCGGAATCCGAACCAGGCTCTGTTCGCCTCGCTCTCCAAGGCACGGGAAACCGCGGCCTTCATCTACAATCTGAACCTGTTCAACGACATCATGCAGCGCGCGGGGATCGAACTTGCGGCCGGAAGGTACTGGGAAGCCGTGGATATCTACCGCGAAGGATTCGTACTGCACCGGGAGGACTTTGATCGCGCGGACTACGGGGTCGAGCTGAAAGCGGAGGTGCAGGCGTCGGTCGACAGGATGAATGCGGCGATAGACCGGTTCGGGACGATCCGGGAACCGTACGGTGAGATCATCTCCCGGGCAGAGAAAACGCTCGCCGGCACCGATGCCGGAAGCGCGGAGCAGGCCTATCGTGAATACCGGGATCTCCTGCTGTCGGTGCAGGCGGCTGCAGAAGCCGTTCACGGCGCCGCCGGAACCATCGAGCGGCGCAACGAGGAGCTGCGCAGAAGCAATTCCGACGGCAAAGAGGACTTCTTCATGAGCTACCTCTACAAGATCGCCAACGGAAGACAGAGCTCCGGGACCCCGGAGGGAATGCTGCACGCAATCCGAGCCGTCGTGGGGGTCGCCTCGTCTGATCTGGGCGGACAGCTGCTGCGCAGTGCAGCGACCGTCCAGGCCGGCGGAACGGAAGCGCTGGACGCCGGCCGCTGGGTCGAGGCGGAAACGGCATTCCGGGACGCACAGCGGCTGTTCATCACCGCACTGGATACCTTCGGACTGATTTCCTCCGGGTTTCATCCCGATCGGGCCTTCTCCCTGCCCGGGCGGGAGCTGACGACGGCGCTGGAGCTGGTCCCCTCCCTGCTGACGGCTCGAGCGGGAGCGAAAGCCTCCCGGAACTCCGCCGATCTGACGGCCGCCGAACGGCTGCTCGACGAGCTCCGGACGCTTCCCGCTCCGCGCGATCGGATAGCCGATGCAAGAACCCGCCTGCAGGCGCTGAAGGAGATCTCCGGCGCGGTCGTCGATGATCAGCGGCGGTTCGAGCAGGCTCTGAACGAGGCGGCGAACGGGTACGAAACGGCGCAGGCTCTGGGTACCGCCGCCGCCACGACGGAACGCTCGGCCCGGATCGACCGGCTGCTCACGGAACGGGACGGGGATGCCGGCGTCGCCGCGGCGGACCTCGATACGGCTGCCCTGAACGAGCGGAACACGGGCCTCGGCGACCGGATCTCCGAGGCCCGGCAGCTGCAGGAAGGCATCCCGGAGACTGCCGGCGGCGGCTCGGCCCCGGCCATTCCCGCCCGCTATCCGGACCGGACCATCCGGATCGCCGAATCCTCGGTGCCGCTCCTGGAGATCCTCCTTCGCGATGCCCGCACTCTCCTCGACCGGCTGCTCGCCGACCGGGATTACGTACTGGCCAGGAACGATTACCAGGAGCGGATCAGCGCGGTACGCTCTCTCATCGCCGGAATCGATGCGCTCCTCGCGGACGCCCGCCGGCTCATCGAGGAATCCCGGCAGCAGGTGCTCCAGGCTGCCAGCGCGAAACAGGAAGGAGACCTCCGCTACCGGGAAGCGGAGGCGGCCCTGAACCGTTCCGCGTACCAGGACGCCCGCGACCGGCTCGGGCAGGCCCGGGACTCCTATCTCCGCTCTCTCTCGCTGCAGGAGGACCCGGCTTTCCGTCAGACGAGCGACCGGCAGCTCATCGCTCTCTCGGAACGCATTCAGGCGGCGGAAAACCGGATCATCGTCGTAGAGGTGCGAAACCTGATCAACGAGGGAAGGCAGTTCTACCTGCAGGAAGCATACGAGCGGGCGGAAACGGTGCTGATCCGTGCCCAGAACCGATGGAAGACCACCAATCCCGAGGACAACCCGGAAGTCTCGTACTGGCTCGGCTTCGTTCAGGCCGCTCTCTTCGTCGAGTCGAACCGGGAGATCGGCGAAACGAATCCGCTTTACACGGAGATGATCCAGCTGCTCAACCTCGCGCGGGACGACTACGAACAGGGAAAACAGCTCTTCGACCGGGGGAACCGGACCGCGGCGCTCCAGCTGTTCGAAAGCGCCGAGCAGAAGGTCCTGAAAGTGAAGATCCCGTTCCCCTACAACAAGGAAGCGAGTGTCCTCTCCCTGAGGATCATGAACTACCGGGACCGGGAGAACTTCGCCCAGATATTCGGACAGCGGGTTCAGGACGCCCGGGCGAAAATAGCGAGAAACCCGCAGGAGGCCTACATCGAGCTTCGGGATCTTCAGGAGATCAATGCCCGGTTCCCCGGACTCTCGGAAGCGATCATTCAGGCGGAGTTCGCTCTCGGTATCCGCAAACCGACGATCACCCGCGCCCAGATCGACGAAGCGAACCGGCTCTATCTCCAGGCCCTGCAGATCGTGCAGGGCAACGTCCGCTCCCAGTTTCCCATCGCCCTCGAGCAGCTGAACCGTGCGATCGAGGTCAATCCCGAGAACGAGCGCGCGATCCAGCTCAAGGACCGCATCCTCGTCGATGCGGGCGGACAGTCGACCGTCGTTCTCTCCGCCGCGGCCGAGCAGCTCTACCGGCAGGCGGAAGAAAAATATATCCAGGGAAGCTATTTTGAAGCCCTTGCAATCGTCGAGCGGCTGATGCAAGATAGCACCAACCGGAGATACGGACCGCTCCGGGAACTGCTGACCAGAATCAACACCAGGCTGAACAGAAGTGGATCGAGCTGATATCCGTCGGAACTCCGCGAAAGTGCGGGAAATGATTCTCCTGTTCGTCCTCCTGATCGCGGCCGGTCCGGCATCGGGACAGGACCTCTACTGGGAAACGCCGACCGTCCTGGTTCCCCGCGGAGGGCGATTCCCCCAGTTCGAAAGCAACGGGGGCATCCTCGCCGTCATGTATCAGGAGAACGTCAGCCGCGGAACGGGCCAGGGAGACGCATATCTTTCCCTGTCCGTAAGTCGCGATGGTTTTTCCTGGGAGACGTTGAACCGGTTCGCCGGTCCCTTTCCGTATACCGGGGACGAGGCTCCTATCTTCTCCATGGCCGTGGACCCGGGCGGTACCGTGCACGTGGCGATCGCATCCGCGGAGAGATCGGTGGATATGTACCGAATCCGCCCGGGCGGACGGAATCCGGTCATGTCCGCACGGCTCCAGTCTCTTGACACCTCCGTCGCTCCGCGCCTGTTCGTGAAGGACGACGGCGGCCTTCTCCTTTTCATCACACAGGGAATCGAGGACTCGCTGAGCATCTTCTATGCCTATTCCGACGACGGATCCTCCTGGTCCGCACTCCTGCCCCTGGTATCCGAACCGTTCCTGAAACCCAATTTTCTGCCGTTCCATTCGACGTACCGGGACCGGGAATACGTCGTGTTCCAGAGCCTTCTGTCGGGACAGCAGAAAACCTACCAGCTCTATCTCAAGACCAGTGACGACGGGGGAAAGAGCTGGAGCGATGCAGTCTGGCTGACCGATTTCGAGGAACAGCAGGGAGTTCAGTCGGCGCCCCAGTACTTCGACAACCAGCGCCCGAACCTCGCTCCCGGTTCCGGAGGGCTGCTCCTTGCCTGGGAGCGGAACTATGTCCGGGGCACGAAGCAGATCTACCTGATGCGGCTGGACCGGTCGGGCAGGCGGATCGGAGAGGCGGAGCGGATCACCTCGGGTCCCCAGGAGTGCAATTTCCCCCGGATCACCGTGCTGGGCGGACGGGAGTTCGTGAGCTGGTTCGACAACCGCCGGGGAGAGAACCAGGTGATCATGGCCGAACGGAAGGGCGCCCGATGGGTGGAGCGGGTGATGAGCTCCGGAGGCGAATCGACCTACGGACGACCCGTGGTGAAAGACGGCGATCTCTTTCTCCTCTGGGAGAACGGCCGGGGCGCCGCTTCCCGGGTGGTGCTCCAGCAGCCGGACCGTTCCGCTCCGGCCCCCGTTCCCGTTCCGGTCAACTTCCGGGCCGGTGCCCGGGTGAACGGAGACACGGCGCGATTCCGCTGGCCGCTGCCGGAGGACTCGTCCGGAATCGCCGGATTCAGCGCGCTCTGGACCCGTGATCCGGAGGAGAATCCTCCCCGGGAGCTTCAGCTGCTTGCGGATCAGCGGAGCGTCGAGTTCACTGCGAACGAGGACGGACCCTGGTATCTCCGGGTGTCGGCCCGGGATTATGCGGGGAACTGGTCGCCCGCGGCGACTGCGACCTACTTCCGCGATACCACCCCGCCGGGCCCGATCCGCTTCGCGGATCTTCCGCGGGACGAACAGGGCTTTCTCGCTTCCAATACCTTCACGCTCCGCTGGGACCCCCCCGAAGACGGGGACATTGCGGGGTATACGTATGCCTTTCGCTACCTCTCGGGAAATCTCCGGGAGGAGCCGCCGGAAACACCGGAACCGATCGCGACCCCGAAACAGATCCTGACGACGGAAGGAAGCAGGGGATACCGGAACGTGGACAACGGTCTCTGGGTGTTCACCGTCCGGGCGATCGATCGGTCGGGGAACGTCGGGGAGCCGGCATCCATTCCGCTGCGGATGAACAAGTACGTGCCCGTGACCTATGTCACCTATCTGCAGGAAGAGAAGGACGAGACCGGGCGGGTTTCGGTTTCGGTGCGCGGGCGGGGATTCACCGCCCAGGGAACGATCCGCCAGGTGATCCTGGACCGGGACGGAGCCCCGCCCTGGGACTACTCCTTTCCCCTGGAAAGCGGGGTATACCGGGTGATGGACGACCGGACCATCGACGGACCGGTGGTCGAGGATGTCCGCGAAGGAACCTACCGAATCGGACTCGATCATCCGGTCAGGGGCCTGTATATCAGCGAGCCGCTGCTCCGCATGGAGACGACCGGTGCGATCAAAGTTCGGAAACTTCGCCTTCGAGTATCGTCCGGGATGGATTCCGGTGCGGCAGGATCGTCTTCGCATCTCTGCGAACTTCGGCATTCTGATCCTTCTCCTGATCTTCGTGGCCCTTGCGTTTCTCCTCGCGGGGTTCCGGATCCGGGGACTGGTCCTGGAAGGGATCGAACTGCAGGCGCAGGCCCGCTCGCTCATCGCCGGGCCCTCGATGGGGGTGGCGGATAAAAAGGAGGCGCTACGCGTCATGAAACGAAAAGGCACGAGTCTTGCCGTCAAATTCGCGCTTCTCATCATGATTCTCATGGTGATGGTGGTGCTGATGGTGTCCCTGCCGCTGGGTTACTACATGATCGACGCTCAGGAGCGCACCCTGGCCCGTGGTCTGCAGGAGAAGGTACAGGTACTCCTGGAAAGCCTGGTGAGCGGTGCCCGCACCTATCTGCCGCTCGAGAACACCCTGGAAATCGGACTCCTGCCCGCCCAGATCGAGGCGATGGAGGAGGCGCAGTACGCCACCATCACCGGCTCCGCGACCGTCCAGCCGGGAGAGTACGACGCCGTCTGGGCGACCAACGATCCCGACATCAACATCAGGCTGAAGGATGCCACGGAAGTCCGGATCCGTGAATCGGTGCTGATGGACCGGGTGAGCCCCATGGTCGACCGGATGGAACGGGAGATCAACGAAGCGGCCCGTTCTGCGGTCGCAGGGCTTTCCCGGGAACTCGAGCAGCTCTCCCGTGAAGCGCTGCAGTACGTCACGAAGACGGACCGGGCATCCGTGCAGACCCTGAACGAAATCCAGGAAACGATCCGGATTCTCGACACCCGGGTGAACCGGGAGCTCAAGAACATCGGGGACCGCATCGGCAGCGAGCCGCAGTTCGACACCGGAAATATCGATCCGATGGTGACCGACTACGTGTTCTACAAGCCGATCATCTACCGGCGCGGCGGCGAGGACGTCTACTATCGCGGTCTCGTCCGTCTGGGAGTATCCACGGTATCGATCATCGAGGAAATAAACGCCGCCCGCAACCGTCTCATCAGCATCACCGGAATCGTCGCCGTCATTGCCATGGTACTGGGAATCCTCGGCTCCCTTCTGCTGGCCGCGATCACCGTCAACCCGATCCGCAAGCTGGTGGCGGGAGTCGAGCACATCCGCGATACCGTGGATCATTCGGATCTGCGGGGATTCCGCATTCCGATCCGGACCCGCGACGAGATTTCGACCCTGGCCGAAACCATCAACGAGATGACGGAAGGGCTGATAACGGCGGCCGACAAGAACAAGGAACTGCTCCTCGGAAAGGACATCCAGAAGATGTTCATTCCGCTCAACAAGGATGCGAGCGGCAGGAAGCTGACTACCGGCGGCGAGGAGAATGAGAACGGGGAATTCTTCGGCTACTACGAAGGTGCGGATGAGGTTTCGGGGGACTACTTCGATTACATGAAACTCGACGGGGAGCACTACGCCGTCATCAAGTGCGACGTCTCCGGACATGGAGTATCCGCAGCGCTCATCATGATCGAGGTCGCCACCATCTTCCTCTACTATTTCAAGGACTGGACTCTGAAGAGTCACGGCACGAAGCTCGAACCGCTCGTCTATCGGATCAACGACCTCCTCGAGGAGCGGGGATTCACCGGTAAGTTCGCCGCGCTCAGCGTTCTGATCGTGAACATCCGGAGCGGGGAATACCACTTCTGCCACGCCGGAGACAACAAGCTGCATACCTATGACGGCCGCACCCGAACGATGGTCGAGCACGAGTTCCCCGAGGCTCCCGCAGCCGGAATGTTCCCGTCCGACCTCGTCCAGCTCAAGTCGGGATACCGCCAGCACAAGCGGGTCCTGGGCGTCGGAGATATCCTGCTGCTGTTCACCGACGGAATCGAAGAGTCGAACCGCAACTGCCGGGATTCGCAGTTCCGCCAGATAACCGCGGACATGCTCGGGGGCGAAGCGGAAGTCAAAAAAGATCCCGAGATGGAGATCGAAGACGGAAATGTCATCCAGCAGTTCACCCTGCAGCGGGTGCGCGACATCGTGAACGCCGTCTTCCAGCGCGGGACCTACCGGCTCCAGAAGAAGTACAATCCGATCGCCGACGAGGAGTTCGTGTTCGACTTTTCCCAGTGCGGAAATACCGCCGAGGACGTGGTAATGGCCCTGATGGCGGTGGAAAAGGTCTTCCGGATCAATCCCGATCCCTCCGCCGGAGAGCGTGACCGGATTCTCGTCGACCGGAAGATCGACGCCTTCCTCCGGAAGAGCTTCCGTCAGTACCGGGCATATTTCCATCACCCGGTCGAGAACACCAACTTCCCTGAATACGTCACCTATACGCATCTGCGGGAGGACAAACAGGACGACGACCTGACGCTCCTGGCGATCAGGAAGAAGTAGCCGGGGTGGAACGGGATCACATGGAACGGATCACGTGCTTGACTTTCGATTCTGCACCGTTTAGGCTTGTTCCGCCATGAAGCAGAGGAAGTACTACTGCGAGAACTGCCGCACGCGGGTTAAGGAAGACGATGTCGTCTGCCCGAAATGCGGCCGCTATTTCTCGGCCGTCAAATGTCCCCGGTGCGCGTACAGCGGCGAGGCCGAACAGTTTGCATCGGGCTGTCCGCAGTGCGGCTATCTCGCGCCGAACTTCCCGCTCACCGGAAGCGGAGGACGTGCGGGCTCGTCGTCCATGTCGAACAGGCCGCGCCGCAGAAACCGTCCTCTTCCCCTGTGGGTCTACAACTCGCTTTCCATTCTTCTGCTCATCGCCCTGGTCGTTCTTCTGATCGTGTACAGCCGCCTCTGAGGTCTGCTGACGAGGTTCTGCAGACAATGTCAGCAGCCGCAGTCAGTAGACGATTCCGAATCCCGCACCCGCCGTGAACGAAGGATCGCCGTCGCCCACTGCCGCGAGAACGGCGAGGCTCACGTTCAGCAGCGTCCCGGGTACCATTCCGTGGAGTTCCCATCCCAGGATGACGGGCAGACGGAACGAGAAGCCGTCGGAGAAGGGGATGCTCCCGGCTGCCGCAGAGACTCCCGTGCTCAGCGGGCCGGCATCCAGAACCAGACCGCCCCGCAGGTAGCCGCGGACGAACACTCCTTCCCGGTACGGGGACTCCGAAGGATCATACGGCGAAATGCCGATTTCGGGATGGAGCAGCAGGCGGAGATTCCCGTACCGGAAGGTGAGCGGAAGACCGAGATACCCGCCCGCGGTCGCGGTGATTCCTTCCACCTCTTCGCGAGAGGAATAGATACCCCGGATGCTCGCTGCCGCTTCAATCGACCGGACCGGCTGCTCCGATCCCGGATCGCCTTCTGATCCGCCGGCAACGTCATACGGCGCACTTCGGAACAGGACGGCTTTCGCCCCGATGCCTGCGCTCCCGTCGACACCGTCCCGGCCGCGGACGATCAGATGCGCCGCCAGGTCGAGCTCGACGCCGCCGATCGGGGAATATCGTCCGCCGGCGCTGACCAGTCCGCTGCCTCCGCCGTCATTCGAGCCGTCGCCTGCCGAGAGCGGGAAAAGAAACAGCGAAGACGCCTGAAAACTCCCCTCCGGCAGGCTCTCCGCCGAACCGGCGAGCAGGGATCCGGAGATTCCGGTGAGAACGCTCCGGTACCGCAGTTCCCGGGAGTAATCGATCCCCACCGCGGCGATCTCCCGCGATCCTGCCGCCGTTCCGGCTACGGATCCGCTCCCCGACACCGTGATCCGGTACTCGCCCTCCGGAAGCGGTTCGCCGCCCGTGCCGGTCCCTTCCCAGACGAACGACTGCTCCCGCTCGGTGAACGCCGGGAACTCCCGCCGGAACACCGTATCTCCCGCGGGCCCCGTGATGACGGCCTCTCCGCTTCCCGGTCCGGTAACCTCGAACGAAATCCGGAGACGGGAAAGCGCCCCGGGATTCCGGGGATTGAAGACCGCCCGTCCCGGCGAAAGTCCGGAAATACGGAACGGGGCCGGTTCGAGCTCGGCGCGAACCCGTGTCGTCCGGTCCTCCCGGATGGTAATCCGCTCGAGGTAGGGTTCATACCCGAACGCCGTGACGCGGAGCAGGTAACTGCCGACCGGAAGTTCCGCCACCCGTTCCTTCATCCGGTCTCCGTCCAGGATGAGCTCGGCGTCCTCCGGGCTCATCTCGACCGAGAGATAGCCGGTGATCGGCTCCAGGTCGATATTCATTGTCAGCCGGGAATCCGGGCGGAGCTCGATCCATCGGGTTTCCTCGTGAAAGCCCCGTTTGCGGATCTGCAGAAGATAAGTCCCCGCATCGAGATCGTCCAGCTGGAGAGGAGTACTGCCGTAGAAACGTTGATTCAGGAAGACATCGGCCTCGTCGGGTTCGGTGACGAGCTCGAGGATCACGCTCCCGTCCCCGGTACCGGTCGGCCGCGCCGTGGAATCCGCCGCTCCGGCGCTCTGGCCCTCCGACGGCGGGACCGGGACCAGCAGGAAGGCCAGCATCGGGAGGAGAAAAAGGAACGGCAGCCGGGACGGGAGGTGCGCAGCGTTCCGCATAGGTCCATTCTCATCGCGCCGATGGGAAAAGTCAATGCAGGGGGCCGCCGTGACGGTTCGGCGCTTGCGGAAACGACGGAAAATTCCGATAGATAGGAATATGGAAGCGAAACGATCTGCAGCCGGACCCGTATCCCCGCCGTCCCGTTTGTCCCGGTTCCGGCAGCAGGTGAGAGATCTCTACGTCGATATCCGGAAGGAGAACATTCCGAGGCTGTTCGCTGCGGTGTTCGCCGTCGTGCTGTTCGGCGGCATCGCGGTGTTCATGGCGGAACGGGGCACGCCAGGAAAGATGTTCTCCCAGGTCTGGGATGCCTTCTGGTGGGGAATCGTGACCGTGACCAGTGTCGGCTATGGCGACAAGTACCCGGTCACCGCAGGCGGGAAGATCGCGGCGGCGCTGATCATGATCACCGGAGTGGTGCTGACGTCGATCCTGTCCGGTACCGTCGCCAGTATCTACGTGGATCGGAAAATCAGGGAGGGTAAGGGATTGCAGGAACTGTCGCTGCGTGGACACACCATCCTCTGCGGATGGAACCGCAACGCCGAAGGCGTGCTCGAAGGCTTCACTTCGCTCTGGCGTACGAAGAAGCAGCCGCTTGTGCTGGTGAGCGAGCTCGACCCCGAGCGCTTCCAGGAACTGACGATCCGTCATCCGTCCATCGATCTCCGGTTCGTCCGGGGAGATGCGGCAAACGAGAAGGTCCTGCTCCGTGCGGGCGTCCAGCAGGCGCGCTCGGTCATCATCATTCCGGATTCGACCGGGAACCGCGCAGCCACCTCGGACGAGCGGACGATACTCACCGCCCTCGCGGTCAAATCGCTGAACCCGGAGGCGATCGTATCGGCGGAGATCCTCGACCCGGAGAACGAGCCGCATCTTCGCAGGGCCATGATCGACAACATCCAGATCCACGGCGAGTACAGCGGTTACCTGCTCTCGTCGGGCACCGTCTCCCAGGGGATTCCTGCGGCGGTTCGGGAGATGCTCTCCTTCCGCGGAGAGAACGGCCTGCGGCAGCTTCCCCTTCCGGCCGGTTGGGTGGGGAAAACGTTTCTGGAGCTCTCGGAGCACTTCCTCCGGAGCCGGAAGGGGGTTCTCGTCGGCATCCTCTCCGAGGAGAAATCGATAACGCTCGACGACATTCTCTCGAACGATCCGACCGGGATCGACGAGTTCATCAAACGGAAGTTCCGGGAAGCGGACATCGACCTCCGCGAGGAGGAAGTGGGCCGCACCCGGATCCGCATCAATCCGGAGCCCGACTACGTGCTCCGGGAACGCGACAGCGCGTTCGTCATCGGGGCTGCATCGTGACGGGCCGGCGGACGGCACCCGCGAGGGAGCGGGAGAGACTCGGCAGGGTTGCGATTCTCTCGGATCTCAGCGAAGAGGAGATCGAGCTGGTTCTCCGCATCAGCCGGCGGATCGCGGTCCCGGTCGGCACGGTGATCATGCGTGAGGAGGAAGTGGGGGACACCATGTTCTTCTTCGCCGAGGGGGAAGTGGATGTGAGTAAGTCTCTGACGCTCAAACTCGGCCGGCACGGTTTCGGAAATGCAGAAAAATCCATGGTGAAACTGAACGCAAACATGGTATCCTTTTTCGGAGAGATGGCCATGTTCGAGAACGAGCCGAGGAGCGCCACGATCACCGCGTCCACCGACTGTGTCGTGTACGAAGTGCGGCAGGAGGATTTCGTGAATCTCTGCGACGAGCGTCCCGATATCGGGATGAAGATCCTCAGGCGCATCGCTACGACCCTGTCGCATCGGATCCGGAAGGGGAACGAGGACGTGCTGAAGCTCACGACTGCCCTGAGCATCGCCCTTTCGAAGTAGGTCCCGGAGGATACCATGAAGAACCCGCTTCCGTTCCTGGCTCCGTTCCTGGTGATGCTGCTCGCCGCAGCGGCGCTGGCCGCGCAGGAGCCCCTTCCCCGGGGATTCCGGGACATAGAGCTCGGGATGAGCCTGGACAAGGTGAAGGAAATCCTCCGGATCGATCCGTTTTTCGACTACCGGGGAGATCCGGATGTCAGCCTGATTCCGAGCAGCGAGCAGCGGGTGATCGAAGCGAACGGAGTTACTTTTATCCGGAAGGGTTTCTTCCAGTTCCACGAGGACCGGCTCTACATCATCATCCTGCAGCTCGATCCGCGGAAGATGGACTACTTCAGCATGTATACGAATCTGAAGAGAAAGTACGGTGATCAGACGGAGCTCGACCCGTCGGAGGCGGTCTGGGACTCTGCGGATGTGCGGGTTTCCCTCGAACGTCCGCTGAGCATGAAATATATCGACAAGCCGGTATTCGAGCGGCTCAAGGAACAGGGGAGAATGGAAGAATCTCTCCAGAACCTGTCCCGCGAGCGTTTCCTCGAGCTGTTCTGAAACGGGCTGTTCCGAAAAGGGAGAAGGGAAATATGCGGATGCTGATGAGGATCGTTCTTCCGGCCGTTCTTCTGTCGGTTCTCGCCTCATGCGGGAGCCGGGCCCAGACGATCGAAATCGGGGCGGGCGAAACCGTCCTGACGGTCGAGGTGGCGAAAACGACCGAGGACCGGAGCAGGGGGCTGATGTACCGGAAGAGCCTTCCCGAAAACAGCGGCATGCTCTTCGTGTACGATCGGGACCAGAATCTTTCGTTCTGGATGAAGAATACCGAAATCCCGCTCTCGATCGCCTTCATTTCCCGGGACGGAACGATCAGGGAGATCCGGCACATGCAGCCGTTTTCGGAGGAGCCGGTCGTATCCGAGTACGCCGTCCGCTATGCGCTCGAAGTGCCGCAGGGAACTTTCGAACGGATCGGCGTCGGGGCGGGGGACCGGCTCAGGCTGCCCGACACGTTCTGACGCGGTACGGTTGCAGTCCGGCCGGGACGTGCATTCGGCCCTACGCTTCCTCCCCGTCGGGAGAGAACTCCGGAAACAGCTCGAGCTCCGGAGGCTCTTCCGGGGTCTCGGGATGATTGACCAGGATCTCGATTTTCCGTTCGATCTTCGAAAGGTCCTTTTCCAGACCGCGTGCCAGCCGCATCCCCTCTTCGAACAGAGATACCGCATCTTCCAGGGGGAGAGATCCCTCCCGGATTTTTTCGCTGAGCTCTTCCAGGCGGCCCAGCCGCTCCTCAAAGTTCCGTTTCATGCTCTTCCGTCTCCTCTACGCGTGCGCCGAGCGAACCGCGGGAGAACCGGACTTCGATCCGTTCTCCTGCCGCCGTCTGTGCCGGTCGGGTGATGATCCTGCCGTCCTCTCCGGAGACCACCGCGTAGCCCCGGTCGAGGATGGAATAGGGTGAATTGGCTTCCATGGTTCTGGACAGCAGGAGCAGAGCATGCCGGGCCTCCCGCACCCGGTCCCGGGTTCCCGAAAGAAGGTCTCCGCGGGCATCGTCGAACCGCTGCAGGTACGGCTGGACGATCTGCCGGATGTTCCGCTCCAGGTTCTCCGGGGAAAAGTGACGCAGCAGGATCATCGATCCGGTCGATCCGCTGCTCGAGGGTCCGCCGGATCCCGCTCTCCAGATCTCGCACCCGCCGCAGCAGATCGTCCCTGCTTCCGGAGACCAGTTCAGCGGCGGCCGAGGGGGTTGGAGCGCGTAGGTCGGCCGCGAGATCCGAAAGCGCGACATCCACTTCGTGCCCGACGGCGGAGATGACGGGTATCCGTGAGGCGGCGACCGCCCGGACCACCCGTTCCTCCGAAAAAGGGAGGAGATCCTCGAGCGAACCTCCTCCTCTCCCGACGATCAGGACGTCGCCCAGCCGGTGGAGGTTGGCGGTCTCGATCTGCCGGGCGATCGCTTCCGCGGCACCGTCGCCCTGTACCGCTGCCGGAAGCACCACCAGGTTGAGGCCGGAGTTCCGCCTGCGCAACACGTTCAGGATGTCACGGATCGCCGCGCCGGTCGGGGAGGTCACGACCGCAACCCGCGACGGCATCATCGGCAGCGGACGCTTCCGGGCCTGATCGAAGAGTCCCTCCGCCGCGAGGCGTCGCTTGCGTTCCTCCAGGATCAGCAGGATGTCTCCGGTGCCGTCGTCCTTCATGCTCTCGCAGACGACCTGGTAGGTCCCGCGCTTTCCGTACACGGAGATGTTTCCTTCCACGACGACTTTCTTGCCGTCGATCGGCCGGAAGGAAAGGCTCGCGCAGCGGTTCCGGAACATCACCGCCTGGATCATGGCGTCATGATCCTTCAGCGTGAAATACAGGTGGCCGGAGCTCGCGGGCCGGCAGTTGGAAATTTCCCCTTCGAGCCGGACTCCCGTGAACTCGGTCTCCAGGAGCATCCGGATCAGCTCGGTAATCTCCGAGACGCTGTAGGTCCTGTTCGCAATGATCATCCGCTCTCCGTACATACTCCTCCGACGCGCCAAGTATATCACGCAACCATCCGGTGGTCACGTCCGGCGGGCTACGGTATAATGATGGATACCATTCCTGACGATAGAAAAAGCGAGAGATATGAAGAATAAAGCGGTCATCAATGCGATCGGCATGTCAGAGTACGCGTTCCGTCCCGTCGGCGGGCAGAGCGCATGGGAACGGGTGCTCGAGTATGCCCGGAACCTTCCCGGGATCGGCGGCATCAGCGTCCTTACGGACGGGGATGTTCCTCTGCCCGCCGATGCCGTCCCGGTCCGGAAAGCGCGCTGGACGGTCCCTGAGCTGATCGCATCGATGGCGGAAATCATCGGAGCGGAAGGGGATCTCTTCTACGTGTACGGCGATCTGCCGTTTCTCGACGGAGCGCTCGCGGAGCGGATGTACCGGAACCATACGGCGTATTTCGCCGACTATTCGTTCGCCGACGGCTACCCGTACGGGATAAGTCCCGAAATCGTCTCCGCCCGGGCGATGCCGCTTCTCGGGCGCCTCGCCGGGGACAGGGAGGAGCCGGTTCGCCGGGACACTCTTTTCACGGTGATCCAGAAGGACATCAATGCATTCGACATCGAGACGGAAATCTCTCCCCGGGACCTTCGACTTCTGCGTGCATCCCTTTCGTGCGATACCCGGAGGAACTTCCTGCTCGTCGAGCGGCTCGCGGATGCGGGGGTCCGGGGCGAGACGGACATCCTCCGGACGCTCGAGGAACGGCCGGAGATCCTGCGGACCCTCCCGGCGTATTTCAATATCCAGATCATCGACGGATGTCCCCAGGCCTGCTCCTACTGCCCCTTTCCCGGTTTCGGAGGCGATATCCTCCGTCAGCGCGGGGGCATGAGTGCCGCGAACTTCCGGCTCATCCTGGATCGCATCGAAGCGTTCTGCGATGACGCGACGGTGAGCGTATCGCTCTGGGGCGAGCCCGCGCTGCACCCGGAAATCGAGACCATCGTCGAATCCTGCGCGGACCGGCCCGGGATCGACCTGATCGTCGAGACCTCCGGGGTCGGCTGGAAGGAAGGGACGCTGCGCAGGCTGGCGGAAGCCGGCCGCGGAAATACGAGCTGGATCGTTTCCCTCGATGCCGACGACCGAGCGCTCTATCGCCGGCTCCGGGGCAGCGGGGCCGACGAGGCTCAGGCCGCCGCCCGCCTGCTGCTCGAGATCGTGCCGGACCGCACCTGGATCCAGGCGGTCCGGATGCTCGAAAACGAGGAGCACCTCGAGTCGTTCTACAAGGAATGGAAAACCCGGACCCCGAACATCATCATTCAGAAATACGATGATTTCTGCGGACTTCTTCAGCAGAGGAAGGTCACCGATCTCTCTCCGCTCAACCGTTTCCCCTGCCGGCATATCCAGCGGGATGTCTCCATTCTGTCGGACGGAACCGTCCCGCTCTGCCGGGAAGATGTGGCGGGAAAGCATGTTCTGGGAAACGTGCTGCAGGAGAGCCTTGAAGATATCTGGCGAAGGGGAGAGCCGTTCTATCGACAGCATATCCGAGAGGATTATCCCGACCTGTGCAGGGGATGCGATGAGTACTATACCTTCAACTTTTAGGCAGCTCCGCGTTCCCTACACCGTTGTCGCGGGGAACCGGCAGGAGCGAACCCCGGGCGAAACCCGTCGTCTGTCGCTGGTGCTCCTGAACCGCGGCGGCCGATTCAACCGGGTCGTGGTTTTTCACGAGCTCGAACGGATGGGTTTCGACGAGATCATCTCGATCGAGGGACCAGCGGTCTCCTACGAAGTGGAATCGCTCTCGCGAAGGTTCTCCTCGGTCCGCTTCCTGCTCCTGCACGATCAGGCGACCCGGGGAGAGCAGGTGAACCTGGGAATCGAGGAGGCGACCGGGCGTTCGGTGTTCGTGCTCTGGAACGACATGCGGATCGGCCCCCTTGCCGTGCTGTCCCGGCTCCTGGAGCGGATGGAGCAGCAGAAGATCCTGTGCATCTCTCCGCTGCTGCAGAACGCCCGGTCGGAGACCGTTCCCTCCGTCATGGTCCCGGCTTTCTACCGGAATCTGCTCCGCATGGTCCCCCTGCAGCCGGTGAAGGACGGAGCTCCCACGCTGTTTCCGTTCGACTATTGCGGTATCTATCAGAAGGAGCTTTTTTCTCTTGTCGGAGGATACGATTTCGGCCTGCGGAATCCCTACTGGCAGAAGATGGATTTCGGGTTCCGCAGTCACATGTGGGGCGAACGGATCATCTCAAGCACCGCGCTCCGGCTCTCCTACGAAGGTGATATTCCCTCCGAGGATACCACCCCGGACGCCAGCTACAAGATGTTCCATCTGAAGAATCTCGCGGTACGGTTCTCCGGAGATCAGGGTATTCTTCCGAACTCCCGCTTCCTTCCGTATCTTTCCCGATCGGGAAGCGGTCCCTTCATCGCGTACCGGGAGTTCCGGGACGTGAAGCGATGGGTCGCCCTGAACCGGTACCGGTTCCGCCAGGACGCACGGAGCGTAACGGAGTTATGGGAAGCACCGGACGAATCGTAGGCATCTTCCTCCAGGCGCGAATGGGCTCGACCCGTCTTCCCGGGAAAATCCTCCTGCCGCTCGGAGGCCGGCCGGCCGTCGAACATGCCATGGAGGCGCTCCGGCGGGTACCGGCTCAGGTTCGTGCGATCCTGACCGATTCCGCGAGCGCGGACGCTCTCGCGGTCAGTGCGCGGGCCTGCGGGTTCCGGCTTTTCGTCGGACCGGAGCACGACGTTCTCGCCCGCTACGCAATGGCGGTCGAGGCGTTCGGTGTGGAGGTCGTGCTCCGCGCGACCGGCGACAACCCGCTGGTATCGGCGGAACTGGCCTGCAGCATCCTCGATCATCGGCAGAGGGAGAACGCCGATTACGCCGGTTATCGGGACATTCCCGTCGGCGCGGGGGTCGAAGCGGCCCGGGCCTCGGCACTGCTCGAAGCATCCCGGGAAGCGACGGATCCGTACGAGCGGGAGCACGTCATGCCGTTCCTGTACCGGCGCCCGGAGCGCTACCGGATCGAACAGCCGCTGCCGCCGACCGAATACCGGGTTCCCGGGCTCCGGATAACGCTCGATACGCCGGATGATTACCGGTTTCTCCGCCAGGTGTTCGACGAGCTCTACGAAGGTGATCCGATTCCGCTGCAGCGGCTGCTGGACTGGTCGCGCGCACCGCAATGCGCACGGGAGAATGCCGGGAACGTGGATGGACACGCGAACGAAAAGGAGGTGAGCGATGCCGGTCCGGGTGCTGCTGGCTCCCACCGTTGAGCCCGGTGCGGGAACCGGCCATCTCTCGCGCTGCCTCCGCATGCTTCCCCGGCTCGGACCCGGCGCGCGGATCCTGATTCCGCCGGACTCGCCTGCCGCTGCGGCTTTCCGGATTCCGCCCGGTCTGATGGTCCCGGGCCTCGAGGGACGCTGGGATCTTATCGTCCTGGACCGGAAGCGGACCGACCTCGCGGAGCTGTCCCGGTTCCTGGAAGCAGGCCCCGTCGCGGCCCTGGACGAAGGAGGCGAGGCGAGGGCCTTCACTCCTTTTCTCATCGACACTCTCCCGCTTCCCCGGGGCCGGGGGCTGCCCAATATCGGGGACAGCGGATTTCTCGACCTGCCCGATCGGACGGCTGAACGGGTCCGGGGCTTCGACCGGGTTCTGCTCTCCTTCGGCGGCGAGGATCCCGCCGGGCTGAGCGGATCGCTCGCCCGCCGGCTCATCCGCCGCCGGATCTTCCGCCCGGAGCAGCTCACCGTCGTCACCGGGCCGCTCTTCCGCTCGCAGGAACTGCCCTCCGGAGTCGCCGTTGTCGGCGGCGTTTCCCGGCTTCCGGATATCTTTCCGGAGTACGACCTTCTCTTCACTTCCTTCGGGCTCACCGCCTACGAGGCTGCGGCTGCCGGGCTTCCGGTGATCCTGCTGAACCCGAGCGGATACCACCGGACGCTCGCGCGCATCGCGGCGTTTCCGGAGATCGGCGTGCTCCGCCCGTCCATTTTCCGGCTCCGGCGGCTTCTCTCCGGCCCCGCCGGCCTCCAGCAGCGGTGCGGGCGCATACCCGGTACGGCCGGAGGGGACCGCCGCGATCTCGCGGAGTTTCTCCGGGAACTGCCCATCCGGTCGTCAGCCGCGTGCCCGGTCTGCGGAACCGGTCCGAATCCCGCATCGGAACGGTTCCATGACCGCAGCTTCTTCCGATGCGTCGCGTGCGGAATGCATTACCTGCTTTCCGTCTCCGGGGAAAAGAAGGAATACCGCAAGGAGTACTTCTTCGAGGAATATCGCACCCAGTACGGCCGGACCTACCTCGAGGATTTCGATTCCATCCTTGCGTCCTGCCGTCCCCGCGCGGCCGCCGTCCGGGCCCTTCTCCGCGGATCCGCTTCGAATTCACCTTCGATGCCCCCGGCGATTCTGGACGTCGGCTGCGCCTACGGCCCCTTTCTCGCCGCGGCCCGGGAGGCCGGTTTCGAGCCGTTCGGAATCGACGTCGCGGAGGACGCGGTTCGCTGGGTCAGCGGGCACCTCGACATCCCGGCGGCGACATCGGATGTGCTCGCCTTCGATCCCGTCGAATCTTTCGGTCGGACGGGGTTCGATGCCGTAACCCTCTGGTACGTGATCGAACATTTCCCCGACCTGGCGGCGCTCCTCGCAAAGATACGCGGACTGCTGCCGACGGGAGGCGTCCTGGCGTTTTCGACTCCCAACGGTTCCGGCATATCCATGCGGTCGAACCGCCGGAGGTTTCTCTCCCGGAGTCCCGTCGATCACTTCACGATCTGGTCGCCCCGGATCGCCCGGGAGGTGCTCGCCAGATACGGTTTCAGCCTGAAGCGGGTCCGCGTGACCGGGCATCATCCGGAGCGGTTTCCCGTTCTCGGAACCGCGACGACCGGAACGGGCGTGCCCGCCCGGCTGCTCCGGTCCGCGATCCTCGGTATCAGCCGGCTGTTCGGGCTCGGCGACACCTTCGAAGCCTACGCAGTAAAGAGAAAGGAGCCCGGCACGTGAACGGACGGATGAACGGACGCACGGAATCGCCTCGCATCAGTGTTCTCATTCTCGGAGGCGGCGTCATGCAGTTGCCGGCCATCCGGATCGCCCGCAGGAAGGGATGGCGCGTCCTGGTCGCCGACGGCAGCGCGTCCGCGGAAGGGGCCGCCCTGGCGGACCGGTTCCTGCATGTCGACCTGAAGGACCACGAGGGGATGCTCCGCGCTGCGAGCGTCGAGCGGGCCGGGGAAGGACTCGACGGAATCTTCACCGCGGGGACCGATTTCTCCGCCACCGTCGCGTATGTCGCGGAATCCCTCGGCCTCCCGGGCATTCCGTACCGGGTCGCCCGGCGGGCGAGCGACAAGGAGCTCATGCGGCAGGCGTTCGCGGAACACGGAGTTCCCTCTCCGCGTTTCGTCATCGTCCGGCCGGGCGACGATCCGGCCGGGGCCGCGGGGGATCTTCCGTTTCCGCTCGTGGTCAAACCGGTGGACAGCATGGGGGCGAGAGGAGTCCGGCGGGCCGATTCCGTCGATTCGTTGCGCGAGGCCGCCCGGGAAGCGATCGGCTGTTCCCGATCCTCCCGGGCCGTCGTGGAGGAATACCTCGAAGGTCCGGAGTTCAGCATCGATGCGATCGTCTGCCGGGGCGAAATCATCCCCTGCGGAATCGCGGACCGGATCATCCGGTTCGCCCCCTTCTTCGTCGAAATGGGACACACCATGCCGTCCAACTATCCGGCGGATGCGATCGAAGAGGTGCTTCGGGTGTTCCGGCTCGGGGTGGAGGCGATCGGAATCGATCACGGAGCGGCCAAGGGCGATATCAAGCTGACGCCGAACGGCGCCGCGGTCGGCGAGATCGCGGCCCGCCTGTCGGGCGGATACATGTCCGGCTGGACTTTCCCGCTCGCCAGCGGCCTCGAGGTGACCTCGGCGGCGCTCGATCTCGCCGTCGGACTGCCTCCCGGATCACTCGATCCGACGAAAAGGCACATCGCGGCGGAACGGGCCTTCATTTCCATCCCCGGTGTCGTCCGCGGGATCTCGGGAATCGAGACGGCCCGTTCCGCGCCGAACGTTCGGGAGCTCTTCGTCCGCACCGTTCCGGGCGACAGGACGGTGTTTCCGGAGAACAATGTCCAGAAATGCGGAAACGTGATCGCCTCGTGTGCGGATCGATCGGAAGCGGTCGACTGCGCGGAGAAAGGGGCGCGGTCGGTCACGATCCGTCTCGTCCCCGGCGAGGAAAGCACCGCACGCTTTCTGTTCGGACCCCGCACGGCATTCCCTCCCGATGCGTTCTCCCTTGCCGTGCCCGCGAATCGGGAGAGGCTGGCCGCCATGCCCGCATGGGCGGGCAGCCTCGAAGAAACGATTTCGGCAGGAACGGTCCGGATCCTCACGCTGCCCGAAACGGACCTCGAGAAGAGCCTCGACTGGCACGGCGCATCGCTCGCCGATACGATCGACCGGCTGTTCCGGGAAAGCCGGCTACGTCCCGACTGGGGAGGCGATCCGGCACTCGGCACGCTCTTCTGGGAAGTCCTCCTGCGGGGGAGCCTTCAGGGAGGGCTCTGGCTCCTGGACACCCTGGCGGACTGGAAAAACCGGGGAATCGATGCGGAAAGGAGGATGAACGCATGGCGATCATTCGTCGCGCCGTCCCGCTCCTGATCCTGCTGCTCTGTACGGCCGTGACCGTTTTCGGCGATTCGGTTCCGCTGACGCTCCTGCTGGAGGAAACCGGGGCCCGGCTGCAGTGGGAGCCGTACCGGAAAATCGGCCTGCTGGTCAAGGGAAACGATTATCTGATCTTCCGGCCCGATCAGGACTGGGTGCTGCTGAATTACGCGATCCGGAAACCGGTGGAACCCGTACGGCAGGAGGAAGGGAAGCTCCTGTTTCCGGAATCCACCGCGAAGGAGATCCGCTCCTTTCTCGGCTACCGGCATCAGGGGGTCGAAGTTCCCCGCATCACGACGATATTCATCGATCCCGGTCATGGGGGCCGGGATACCGGCGCCGTGGCATCCCACGTCCTGAACGGGAAAACGGTCCAGCTGGTCGAAAAGGATATCGTGCTGGACGTGTCACGGGAAGTGGACCGGCTTCTTCGCGGCCGGTATCCGGAGAAAACCGTCCGCATGACCCGCGAGACGGACAGCTATCCGAGCCTCGAGGATCGGGTCGAGATGGCGAACGGGATGAACCTTGCCGAGCGGGAGGCGATCATCTACATCTCCATCCATGCCAATGCCTCTCCGTTCAACAAAAAGGCGAACGGATTCGAAGTCTCGGTATCTTCCCCCGGAGTACCGGAGGAAGCTGGTGGACGCGAACACGCTCGAGGGGGAGAGCACCGAGATCATTCCGATCCTGAATACCATGCTGGAAGAGGAGTACACGATCAAGAGCATCCTCCTGGCACGGAACATACTTTCCGGACTGGATACGCAGATCGGAAAGGAAATCCCCAGCCGGGGCCTGAAGGAACAGTCGTGGTACGTGGTCCGCAACGCGAAGATGCCGTCCGTCCTCGTGGAGATCGGTTTCATCACAAACGAACCGGAAGCAGCCCTGCTTGCCCAACCCGAGTACTTGCGAAAGATAGCGAACGGAATCTATAATGGCATCGTCTCGTTCATCGATTATTTCGAACAGGCAGAATTCGCATCGGAGTAGTGAATGGATTTCATCGAAGCCCGCGCCCGGTATCTCTGGGGAGGAATCCTCATCGGGCTGCTTATCATCTCCCTCGCCCTCTTTCTGTTCGTTCCCGGCCGGCAGGTCCGTCGCGTCCTGTTCTTCACGAACACCGTCGATACCGGCCTGAGCGGGGAAATCCGCTATCTGCCGAGCCATTCCCCGCGCGAGACCTCCATCAGAATGGTGCTGGATGAGCTTCTTCTGGGCCCGGTGGACATCGAACACGAGCGGCTGCTTCCCGAAGACACCCGGATCAGATCGTTTCTCTATCGGGACGGAATCGTGTATATCGACTTCAGTCACGACATCATCGATCCCTCCGCCGCGCTCGATATCCGGGAGCTCCTCGAGGGGGTCGAACGTACCGTCACGTTCAATTTTCCTTCGGTCCGCGACGTCGTCATCACGATCCGGGGACAGGTTCCGTTCACCCCGTATTACGAGGCGACACTCATTGACAAAAATGACAAAATTAACAAAAGTGAATAAAATCGTTGACAAACAAACGGGGGCACGTATAATTTGAAATGATAAAGACCGTATCCACGCGACGTCGGTGACCAGGCATGAATGCCGGTACCGGAGTGCGGGAAAACGCTTTATCGGGATCGAATGGAGTCGATCCTGAATACATGCACGGAAAGGAGTAATGCATGAAACGGTTCTTGTTGTTAACGCTCGCGGTGCTGTTCCTGTCGGGCATGGCAGTCTCGGCAGAGGAAGCCGTGCTGATCGACTTCTCTCAGCTCACTGTCAATTTCCCCAACGATCAGCCCCAGGAGAACGAGGCGACCCTGCTCGACTACAGCAATGTGGCAGGATCCAGCTTCTCCAGTGAAGAGAAGCAGCTGATGAAGACTTCTCTGGCCATCCAGAACTGGGAAGTCCAGCTTGCCTCCTCGTCCCGGACGGTACAGAACCAGACCTTCTCCATGACCCGCGAAGCCAAAGTGAAGGACGATGCAGAGAACTTTGCTGGTGAAGGCGTCATGGGCGTCCGCGTTCATTTCCCGGTCTCTTCGTACAACTCGTACGCGCTGATCAAACCTCCCTTCGATATTCCGGCCTACATGGATGTGCAGGAACTGCAGGGCGACGGCAGTCTCGTCACTCCGGCGGAAGAGCGGGGCAGGGGGCGGAAGTTCGACGGCTACGGCGTCGTGAAGAACGTCGGCGTTCTGAAGTCCGTTTCGGTCAATGTACGGGGTCTCAATTTCCCGCAGGGCCTCAGTCTCGTGCTGAAGAACCAGAATAACGAGGAACAGCAGATTTTCCTCGGTTATCTCGACTTCGACGGATGGAAGACCCTTACCTGGGAGAATCCCAACTACATTACCGAAGTCCGGAACCGCGAACTGCGCAGGTATCCTCTCTATCCGAAGCTCGCACCGATGACGAAGCTCGCCGGCATCGTCGTCTACCGTGATGCCGCTCAGGAAGGCGGCGACTTCATCTCCTACATCAAGGATGTGAAGATCGTCTACGACAAGGCCGTTCTCACCCTCGATCGCGATATCGACGACGAGAACGTATGGGGCATCCTCCAGGACCGCGAAGAGTCCCGGCGGGACTTCGAGCTGCGGCGCCTGGGCAACATCCAGGTTCTCCGCTACATCGAGAAGCTGAAGATGCACCAGGAGCAGTCGGCCCAGTAAGCCGTATCGGACCGGAACGAACAGTTTCATTGTGACCAGTCAGCGCACCTCCTGTCCGTCGGACGGGAGGTGCGCTTTTTCATGCCGGAAAAAGAATACCGTGCCGCAGCACATTCTCCTGTCCGGGCGTTGATCCCATGCCCGGGCGGCGGTGATCCCCTTCCGGGGGCCTGCCGCGGCACTGGAGGATCGCCCGGGCAGGCCGGTCCTGCCGCGGTATGGCGGTGATGGTCGGGAGTGTGGTGGGCGTCGTCGGCTGGGGGAAGGATCAAGACGCCGGAGAGGAGGGTCTCAGGGAAGCGGGTCGAGACTGATCCGCACCCCGGTCTCCAGCCGGAAGAGAAATCCTCCGGGGCCGGGATTGGATACTCCGAGAAGCTCGCCGTACCCGAACGTATACAGACTGCTTTCGAGGTTCACGAAGATCGCTCCGCCTTTCGGCAGACCGGCTTCGACCCCGGTGCCGAGGGCGAACGTTCCGAGCCCGTGAACGGTACGGTTCCGGTTCAGGTCTTCGAACGTCCGGGAACGGTCCTGGTAGCCGAAGGAGAGCAGGACCTCGTAGGGAACATCCGCCTTGCGGATTCGCGATCGAAAGGAATATTCCGTCCAGGTGTCGATCTCTTTCCCGTCTGCGGTCCGTTCGAGATAACGGCGGGTGAGCATGCGGATGCTGCACTCCGCTCCGGGCACCTGGAAACCCAATGCGATTTCGCCGAGCTCCTGACGGTAGTCGCCGGAATCGGACAGATCGGAACCGAGGGATGTATCGCCCCGGAGCGAGAGAGAGATCGTTTCCGGCCAGGAAAACAGAACGGATGCGGTAACTCCCGGACGGACCGGCATGGCTCCGCTGTTCAGGATGCCGAAGATCGGTCCGATCCCGGCCGAAAGAAAAGGCGACGTATAGACGATCCGGGTTTCCGATATGTAACGAAGAACATCATCGTTCGAAAAGACGGTCTGCAGCTGCAGCTGTTCCGCCACATCGTGGGACAACCCGAGAGAGAATCCCCACGGATAGTCCGTTCCGGAAAATCCCGTATCAGCAGGCTCCCGGGTTTCCGAAAAAGCGAGATTCCCGATCCGGAAGGAGCCTTCGGCTTCGAGAGCCGGCAGGTATGAAGCTCCGGACAGCCACAAGAGGATGGGCAGGATCAGGAACGGTGTTTCCTTTCCGGGACAGCGCATCTCAGAGCTCCATCCGGAGCCCGAAATAGGCGCCGACCATTCGATAGAGATCGAACGGGAACAGGTCGAACGTCAGCTGCGCATCCCAGAGAATGCCCGAGGCGGAGAGCTGAAGGTATGGGGCGAGCGTATACTGAAGCTGATCGTTCTCTTCCGTTTCGAAACGCATGATGTTTTCGATCCCTCCGATCAGGGGCTGCCGGACGGGGTCGCCGATCCGGAAGTTCAGATCGATGTCGAAGGAACCGTCCTCGCCGGTCGGCTGCTGCAGATACCAGGCCGGATGCCAGAAGAATGTCGTGATGACGGAAAGGATTCCGAGCCGCACTCTCGGCTCCGCGAGGAACGTGAAGTGCTCGACCGTAAGCTCCCCGTCCGCGGGATCCCATCGAGGTACACCGATTGCGGACAGAAACTCTCCGCCCAGGCCGGTGTCGTAATAGAACATCACCCCGGCCCGATAGATTCCGGCGTCGGACACCGGAAAGGTGGCTCCCGCAAACGCTTCGGCCTTGAACGCTTCGCCGTCGAATCGGCTCCTGATATCGCTCGAGTAGATTCCGTCTCCCATCCATCCGTCCTGGTAGAGATAGACGTCTCCCCGAAAGGATGGAGCAGGGTGCCAGCCGAGCTGGATTCCGGTGCCTGCGACCTGGTGAATGCCGTCGTAGATCAGGCCGCTGCCGAAAGCGCGGTAACTCCGGAAGGATGTAGCGAACGGTACGGATCCGAACGAGTCGGCAAAATCGATTCCCGATCCGAAAACATCGGTTCGCCCGATGAAGTAGATCAGGTCGAGCGGGGCGGATCCGATCGAGCGGACGACCGCGCTCGCGGATTTCAGCGCTATTCCCGGAGGCGTGGACAGGTCGCTCATATCCGTATCGTCGAGAAACAGGACGACCCTTCCGCCGAACTTGTAGCCGCCCTCGATGAGCAGATCGAAGAGGGCGAAGCTGTCCAGTGCGAAGGAACCGGATTCGGTGTCCGCAAGCGTATGCAGCTCCAGAACAGGAACCGCGATCTGCGCCGCACGGGCGTCCCGGACCCCGGCTACGGTGAAAAACAGTACGGCACAGGCAAGAATCAGCAACTCGTTTCGTCTCATTCG
The DNA here is from genome assembly GCA_963728215.1 of uncultured Spirochaetota bacterium. Classification (GTDB taxonomy): domain Bacteria; phylum Spirochaetota; class Spirochaetia; order CAVSJD01; family CAVSJD01; genus CAVSJD01. Next base: position 71,193 of record CAVSJD010000003.1, read on the forward strand.
GCTCCCTCTCGTCTCAATTATATCATACCTTCTTCATATCAACAATCTCTCCTAAATATCCACTTATTGGCAAATTTTCTATTGACTTAACCCTCCTTCTGTATAACACTGGAACTACGATGAGTGACTATCTGGATCCCCACAACGAGGAGCTCCTGAAGGACTTCTTCGCGGAAGCGCAACTCCAGGTGGACACCCTGGAACAGAACATTCTCGTTCTCGAAAACGATCCGTCCAATCAGGACGCGATCGACGAGATTTTCCGGGCTGCCCACACCCTGAAAGGCGGTGCGGCAACCGTCGAAATGAGCGAGCTCGCCGACTTCACCCATCACGTGGAGGATCTTCTGGACGAGATCCGAAGCGGCCACGTGAGAGCGACCGAGGACGTCGTGGACACGCTGCTCACGTCGATCGACATCATCAAGGCAATGCTTCAGTCCCGGCTCGACGGCAGCATCCACCAGGAGGACATCAGCGCAACCAGCAGGGCACTGGCCGGTTTCGCCGTCCGTTCCGGAGCGGGAGGCGGGAAGCCGTCAGCCGTCGCGGAAACCGGCGCACCGAAAGCCGCCGCACCGAAGGCGGCAGGACCGGCGACGGCCGGAATTTCCGAATACGAGATGCTGGAGCTGCGGGATGCCGCGGGAAAGAACGAGACGCTCTATCGGGTAACCGTATCCTTCAATGAAGACAACCCGATGAACACCGTCGGAGGGATTCAGGTATTCGCCGTTCTCAAGACGATCGGAACGGTTCTCAGGACGGATCCCGAGTTCGAAAAGCTCTACGAGGACAACTTTTTCCCCACGGTGGACTACTACCTGAGCAGCAGTGCCGATGCCGAAAATATCGAAGACCGGGTGTGCATCACGGACGTGACCACCGGTTCCCGGGTGCTCAATCTTACCGATGTCGAAAACACTCCCGAACCGGATCACCGGCCCGCCCCGGCGGCCGGATCAGTCGGCGAGGGCGTTCGTCCGGAAGCGGATGAGGACGAAGCCCCGGCCGACGGAGTCGGCGGGATCGAGGAACAGGGGGAATCCGGTTCTGTGGCCGGACCGGAACCGTCGGAGACGGATCATCCGGCCGCGCCGAAGGGCAGGGATTCCGAGCCGAAGAGGACGGGAAACGTCGGATCGATTCTCCGGGTGGAGAGCAGGCGGATCGACAACCTGCTCAACCTGGTAAGCGAAACGGTCATCAACAAGGCGACCTTCAATCAGATCAGCACCCAGTTCGCCGAAACACTCGTCGAGCTGCAGAACACCGAATCCCGCTACCGAGAGACGCTCAAGGACCTGTTCGACTCCATGCCGGAGTATCTCGAGGGCATAAACGCCGGCCGCTCGATCAAGGAGATCCGGAAGGAGATCACCGAGCGGTACGGGGATCTTTTCACGCTCTTCGATCCGTTCGAAGGGAATCTGAAGGGAACCATCGCCAAGTTCCGCAGTACCGCCCAGAATCTCGGCCGCATAACGGGCGAGCTGCAGGAAGGAGTCATGCGGATCCGGATGGTGCCGATCTCGCAGATCTTCTCCCGGTTCCCCCGCCTGGTCCGGGATCTGACCAAGAGCCTGGGAAAGCAGGTTCGGCTGGTCATCGAGGGCGAGGAGACGGAGCTGGACAAGTCCGTTATCGAGGATCTGCTCGATCCGCTGATCCACTGCGTCCGGAACTCGATCGACCATGGGATCGAATCGCCTGCCGACCGGAAAAAGTCCGGAAAGAAAGAGGAAGGAACGCTGCTCCTCCGGGCGAGCAACGAAGGGAACATGATTCTCATCGAGATCTCCGACGACGGCAGGGGGATCGACGTCGACGCGGTGCGCAAACGTGCAGTCGATCGCGGTCTGATCCATCCGAGCAAGACGCTGACCGATATCGAAGCGTTCAGCATGATCTTCGAACCCGGGTTTTCCACCGCGCGTCAGATCACCAACGTGTCGGGTCGGGGAGTCGGTCTCGATGTGGTGAAAAAGCAGATCGACAAGCTGAACGGAAACGTAAGGGTCTGGTCCGAACGCGGGATCGGGACCCGCCTGACCATCAAGCTGCCGCTCACTCTCGCCATCATTCAGGGGCTCCTGGTCAGGGTCGGCAGGGAGATCTATGCGATTCCCATCACGTCGGTTATCGAAAGTCACCGGATCCGGCCTTCCGAGATCAAGATGATCGACAACTACGAAGTGTTCAATGTCCGCGACGACGTGATCTCCCTGCTGCGGCTTTACCGGCTCTTCAGGATCGAAACGACGGAGCAGGGCGAATACCATTTCGTCGTCATCGTCGGGAGCGGAGACAAGAAGATGGGGCTCATGGTGGACGCCCTGATCGGTGAAGAAGACGTGGTCATCAAGCCGCTGAAGGACCAGTACACCAATTCTCCCGGCGTCGCCGGCGCGACAATCCTGGGCGACGGAACCGTATCCCTCATCATCGATGTGAGCCAGCTGCTCGAGCTGGGGCTCCGACGGGAGCTGGAAGAGAGACGAAAGCGGGAAACAACCATTTAGCAGGCACGGAGCGAATCAGAAGTCAGACACGGATGTCATTCCTATGACCACGAGAACCCGCAATCGGGAACGGAACAAAGCCGAGCGAAACGAAAAGATCGACCTGATCGACTTCAAGATGGTGACGTTTTCCCTCGGCGGAAAGGAGTACGGCATCGATATCATGAAAGTGAAGGAGATATCGAAGGCCGCTTCGTTCACCTACGTTCCCAACTCGTCTCCGTTCGTCCGGGGCGTGTACAATCTCCGGGGTGAGATCATCTCCATCATCGATCTCCGGGTGATGTTCAACATTCCTCGCGAAAGCAGCGAAGACGCGCAGTGAAAATGTCCTCATCCTTCGCCTGGAGGAGAATCACGATCGGGGTGATCGTCGACACGATCGAAAAGGTCATCGGGATATCGTCGGAGACGATCCAGCCGCCGCATCCGATCTTCGGCGACATCAACATCAAGTACATAAGCGGTGTGGTCGAAAACAACGACCGGCTCTATATCATTCTCGATGTGGAGCGGATTTTCGGTCGTGAAAAGGATAGATACCAAGGACAGCCGCGATCCCGGTCGCCGTTCGGGTTCCGGTGGAAGAAGCGTCCGAAACCGGACGCGAGGCCCGGTTCCGGAGCAGGTGACCGAGAAGCGTCTGGAGATATCTTTCGTAGCCGACAATCTCAGGACGTTCTGCCACTTCTTCGTCTCGCCGCTGAACGAGAAATGGGTAACCGAACGGATCGCAACGTGGAAGAGCGGCGGAAAGAAGAGAGCAGAAGGAAATTCGGCTCCTGTCGGCGGAAGAAGCCGACGACTTTCTCGTCCTCGTTCCCCTCACCCGCGAACGGACGCATTCTGGGACGAGGATTATGCCCGTGAGGTGGCGCTCTGCTCCCGGAGAAGGCCGGGCCCTCGATGACGGTCTGGAACCCGGGCTGCGGACAGGGACACGAAACATATTCGCTTGCACTGTATGCTCCGAAGGAAGTACCCGGCTGCACGGATAAGGATCTGGGCGCAACGACAACGATCTGCTGAAGATCTCCATGGCCCCGAACCTGGTGTTCGACGGAAAAGGAATTCCCGATTACATCCGGGAATTCCTGGTGGAAGGAAAAAACGGATTGTCAGTTCGATCAGGAGATAAAAGACCTGATCATGTTCGAGTATCATGATATCCTGCATGCCAATCCGCTCGAGGATCTGGACATGATTCTCTGCCGGGACACGCTGTCGTTCCTGCAGGTTCGACGAACAGCAGCGATTGCTCGAAGAGTCCAGTGAGAAATTGAAACCCAACGGGCTCTTCATCCTCGGCGATAACATGAGCGGATTCCGGAAACCGGCCGCTGGGATGACGCTTCGCGGAGAAAGAGCCGCGATGTACCGCATCGCCAGGAGAATAGATGACCAAACCGATTATCACACACGAGGAGATGATCGAATGAGAGTGGAGTACATAAATCCGTTCGTAGAATCGGCATTCAACGTTCTGAAGGAGGTATTGAATACCGAAGTCAAGCGCGGCGAACTCTACCTGAAGTCGACCTCCGATGCCGGTTCTCGGGGTGGCGGCGATCGTCGGTCTTGCCGGAGACGTGGAAGGAAGGGTTCTTTTCGATATGACGCAAGCAACGGCGATCGCGTTGCCTCCGCGATGAACGGAGAGGAACTTCCCGCACTCGACGATCTGGGAAAAGCGACGATCACCGAACTCGCCAACATGATAACCGCTCAGGCGGTCACGAAGCTCCATGATCTCGGCTTCAAGTTCGATCTGACGCCTCCGGCGATATTTACCGGTGAGAACATGGAAGTTTCGGATCCCGAAGTGGAAGCACTGATCGTGCCGATGGAGCTTCCCCAGGGGAAAGTGGAAATCAATGTCGCCATTCGCGAGAGAGCATAGAGGAGCACGCGGACCATGAAAACGAAGATGGATTTCCCCAGCATCAACGAGAGGAAACCGGAAGGGCTGAGGGAAGACGGAAAAGCATTCCGTGTACTCATCGTCGACGATTCGATGTTCGTGACCAAGCAGATCGGCCAGATCCTGACGTCGGAAGGGTTCGAAGTGGCGGCAACCGCTGCGGACGGTCTGGAAGGGCTCGAGAAGTACAAGGAACTGTATCCCGAATGTCGATCTGGTCACCATGGATATAACCATGCCCAAGATGGACGGTGTCGACCTCGCTCGAGAAGATCATCGAGTTCGACAAGGATGCGAAGGTGGTCATGATAAGCGCGCTCGGCAAACAGGATCTGGTGAAGCGATCGCTTCTGCTCGGAGCGAAGAACTACATCGTCAAGCCGCTGGACCGGAAGAAGGTCCTCGAGCGGGTGATTACGGCACTCAAGAAGTAGCGACGGGCCGCCGCCGAAGGTACGCGTCGGACTTGACAAGATTCGGAGATCGTACTATGGTAACGGCACGTTCGGGCGGGCTAGCTCAGTTGGTTAGAGCACTTGCTCGACACGCAAGGGGTCACCGGTTCGAATCCAGTGTCGCCCAACCGAACGAAGCCCCGGTGGAAGCCGGGGCTTTTTTTCTGTCCGATTCTCGACGGTCGGGAGCCTGTCTCCCGACCGCTTTCGTCTATGTGCCGTTCAGGTTCAGCCCCGGTCTGTGTCCGCTCGATCCAGAACGGCTCCTGCAAACGTGAAACCTCCACCGAATGCGCAGATGCCGATCCGGCCCGGCAGCTCGCCGCCGCCGTTCCCGGACAGGATTTCCTCCAGACAGATGGGAATGCTGCTCGAGGAAGTGTTCCCGTAATCCCGGATGTTGCTGTAGACCTTCTCACGCGGAGCGGAGAGTTTCTGCCGGATGGCATTGATGATCCGCTGGTTCGCCTGGTGCGGGACGATCAGGTCGAGCCGGTCCGGAGTGATTCCGAGCGGAGCGCAGGCGCTCTCCAGCATCGCGATCATGTCGCGGATCGCGGCGAGGAAAACCTTCGGGCCGTCCATGAAGATCGTTCGTCCGGACTCGAGCGGAACCGAGAGAACCTCCCCGTTTTCGCCGCGGGCGGATGCGACGGGACGGTGGACCCGCAGCTTCAGCCGGTTACGGTTGCCGCTTCCTCCGATAAGTGTCGCCGTGGCGGCGTCGCCGAAGATCGGGGCGGTCATCGGGTCGGCGGGATCGGTCTTCCGGGAGAGGACCTCGGTGGTGATCACCAGGGCCAGTTTCCCGGGATTCCAGCTGATGTAATCGTACGCCGCCTGCAGGCCGTAGATGAACCCGGAGCATGCCGCGTTGATATCGAAAGCCTGGGCGTGAAACTCCTCGTCGACCCCGGAATCGCGGAGCAGGCGTTCCTGGACGAGGCAGGCGGTGGAGGGGGTCACCAGGGAGGGTGTTCCGGTGGCGCATACGATGAACCCGATCTCCTTCGCATCGACCCCTTCGGCCGTGAGCACGTTCCGCGCGGCCGCTTCGGCCAGGGATACCACGTCTTCGCCGTCGGCGGCCCAGCGCCGACGCTGGATTCCGGTCCGTTTTTCGATGTCCTCCGGTTTCCAGGACGGGCAGCTCTCGGAAATCTCGGCGTTTTCCACGACCCGGGAACCAGGCACCGAGGCGACGGCCATGATCCCGACGACCATCGCGGTTTCCATCCGAAGCGGAGGTCCGTCCTCCTTCGGGGATTCCGCGGGTTCCGCGGCAGAGGGCCGGAGACCGGAAATCCGGGGCGTTCCGGTGATCTCGTGCGTCGCCGGCTTGACCGGACCGGAACGATCGCCGGTCCGGACCGACAGGATTGGGGTTCCCACCTTCACCATGTCGCCCTCCGGTACCAGGAGCTCGTCCACGACGCCGGCGACGGGCGAGACGAGCTCCTGCGAAGCCTTGTCCGCCTCGAGGTCGGCGAGAATCTGGCCTTCCCTTACGGCATCTCCGGCCGCTATGTGCCACTGAAGCACCGTGACCGATTCGTCCGAGGGACTCGATCCGATCGCATCCACCAGATGCGCCCCGGCGGCCCGGGCGTGGGGTTCGTCCCACTCGATGGAGCCACCCAGCATCTCGACGGCCGTCTCGAGGATCCGCCGATAGGACGGAAGCACCTGGAGCTGGTTGTCGAAGTTGCAGGGAACGTATGTGTCTCCGCGGGTTACCCGCCGGACCGTGACGGGGCGGGAAGCCGCCTCGGCTACCGTCGCGATCACCTCGGCCCCGAAGCCGGAGGTGTGCCCGTCTTCGTGCGTGACCAGAAGGCGCCCGGTCCGATCGGCCGACGCGATCACCGCGTTCCGGTCCCAGGGGGAAAGACTGCGCAGGTCGATCAGGTCGCAGCCGATGCCGTGCTCCTGCAGGGTGATCGGCCGTTTTGCGAAGAAGGCCTACGGTGTTGCCCCATCCGACAAACGTGATGTCGCTGCCGGAAACAAGCGTTCGCGAGAGTCCCAACGGAACGAACTGACGGGCTACGTCCCGGGACGTCGCCGCTTCGCGGTCGTTGAGGCAGTTCTTCGGATAGAAGAAGAGGGTCGGGCGTCGGAATCGAAGCCGCCTGCAGCAGTCCGGCGGCATCGGAGGCACTGGACGGCATGAACACGTCGATGCCGGGGTATGCACGGCGATCGCCTCGAGGGTGCTCGCATGGAAGGGGCCCAGGCCCGGACGGTATCCCCCGCAGGTGATCATAACGATCATCGGGACATTCCATCCGCCGTCGGTCCGCCACCACATGCTTCCCATCTCGGAGAAGATCTGGTTGTACGCAAGGGGCAGAAAATCGGCGAACTGGAGGAAGCCACGGCCTGCCGCCGGCGAGCGCCCCGTCGGACCGACACGCCGACGATGGTCGATTCGCTCAGCGGGGAATTTTCGACCCGTACCGGGAACTCCTTCGTGAGGCCCCGGGTGATGCCGAAGACATCGCCCTTGGGATCGGCGATATCTTCGCCGAAGAGGGTCACCCGCTCGTCCATCGGCAGGCAGACGGTCCCGGAGACTTGCCGAATGGCCTCGGCATGGTGAGTTCCCTTTCGCTCTCCCCGGCCCCGGTATTCCCGGCGGCTTCGGTCCGGGAAGGGGTCGGCGGCCGCTTCGCGTCGTGCGTCGGCTCCGGGTCCGGACCGAACTGTGATGCCCGGGCTTCCTCCCGGAGCCGTTCCCGGAGCTCCGTGTCAATCCGGTCGAGGTCGGTCCCGCCGATGCCGCGAACCTGCAGCGGCTTCCGCATCGAGACGAGCGGATCGCAGCGGCCCGGGCCGCTTCGATATCTTCCGCGCTGCGGTATACCCGCTGGTCGTCGGCGTTGGTGTGGTTGGAGAGCCGCTCCGTCCGGAACAGGAAGATGGCGGGCTTCCGGGTGCGCCGCATATCGGCGACGGCTCTCCAAGACGCCGTAGCGGCCTCGAGATCGCAGCCGTCGGCCCGCAGGAGCGGGATTCCGTAGAACTCGTCGGCATCACCGTCGGGCCGGGAATAGAAAGGTGCGGCCTTTCGTGCTGGTGGATATGGCCAGCGCGTTGTCCTGCACCATGAACAGCACCGGGAGCTCGTTCCGTACCGCGTGGCCGATCGCCTCGAGCACTTCTCCCTGCTGGGGGGTCCGTCCCCGAGGCCGCAGAGAACGATCGGATTCGTCTCGCGGTTCTTCGCTGCTTCCGCGACACCGACCGCCTGGAGCGCATTGCCGCCGACCGGGCCGACCAGGCTGAGCACGTTCCGGGAAGGGTCGCTCAGGTGGGCCGACATCTGCCTGCCCCGGGAGTGGGATCCGTCCTTGCAGAACAGACTGTGGAAGAACATCGAAACGGGTATTCCCCGGGCGAGCATCATCGCCTTGTCGCGATAGTGACAGTGAAGCCAGTCGTCGGAGACAAGGTGCGGGACGAGAGCGGCAGTCCCTTCATGGCCTGCACCGGAAACGTGGAAGAACGCCTCTCCACGTTTGGTGAATTCCTCTTCCAGGGCGTCGAGCTCCCTCGCTGTCCTCATGGAACGATAGAGGTCGAGCAGGGTTTCAACGTCGGGTCGAGTAGACATGAGCGGTACCTCCGTGGAAACGAGAGCGATACGTG
>CAVSJD010000004.1:0-17553 GCA_963728215.1 uncultured Spirochaetota bacterium
GCCGAAACACCAGCTGCGTTTTTTCCACCTTGCCGAAACGGCTCTGGCCCTTCTTTCCATTGCGCTGATCTGGGTCGACGAGCTGCTGGACCTGCCGCATCGCCTCTTCGGCAGCCCGGCAACTCCCGTGAATCTGACGGAAAGCACATTCGAGACCTGCGTGATTCTTGCCGCTTTCGGGTCGATCTCGTTCATGACATCACGTTTCATCCGCCGCTATGCCTGGATAGAACGGCCGGTCTCGCTCTGCTCCCACTGCAAGCGCGTCAAAGTGGTCGGTGGGGAATGGGTTCCTCTCGAAGTCTACCTCGCCCACTCCCGTCATGCCGATATCTCGCACAGCCTGTGCGACGAGTGTCTGCAGCAGCATTACGGCCGCTTTCTCGCCGCGACCGCCGCCTCGAAACACTGATTGCTCCATTTTTCGACTCCATTCCTCCGATTTGCTCTTTTTCTGTTCCGTTAGTATCTTTGTCAGACAGGATTCACTGCGTACAAGGAGTCGGCTATGGAAGAAAAACGAAAAGAGCAGATCGTGAAGACCCGCGACGAACTGAAGGTTCGAGGAGAGGATCTGCTGAAAAAGGTCAGGGAACTGGTTCACCAGGGGAATATCCGGAGGATCATCATCAAGAACGAAGAGGGCCGGACCTACCTGGAGATTCCTCTCACGATCGGCCTGGTGGGCGCCTTCCTCGCTCCCGTCTGGGCGGCGATCGGTGCGCTGGCGGCGGTTGCGGTCAACTTCCGCATCGAAGTGCTGAAGAAAGAGGACGAAGACTCGCCCGCCGGTCCGGAGCAGCTTCCCTGATCCATTCCGTCTGCGTCCGTTCCGACCGCGTGAGGCTTCTCCGGGGCTTTCCACAGGAACGGGCGCGGATACGTCGTTGATTTTCTCCTCGTCCCGGGGTATAACAAGCTACCATGAAGAAGATCTCCGACCTGCTGGGCAGCCAGTCCGCAAGAATTTTTCGTTCGAATTTTTTCCTCCGAAAACGCCGGAAGGTGAAGCGCTGCTTTTCCGGACCGTCGCCGCTCTGACCCCGATGCAGCCTGCATTCGTATCGGTCACCTACGGCGCCGGCGGAACGACCCGGGAAAAGACGCTGGAATGGTCCCGGACGATCCAGGAGCGGTACGGGCTGACGGTGATGGCGCATTTCACCTGCGTGGGAGCCTCCCGCAGCGAAGTGCAGGAACAGGTCAGGCAGATCGTCGACGCGGGAATCCGGAACATCATGGCGCTCCGGGGCGATCCGCCCAGGGGCGAGGAGCTGTTCCGTCCCGCCGCCGACGGCTTCGCCCATGCCGACGAGCTGATCGGCTATATCCGGGACACCGGATACGATCTCTGCATCGGCGCAGCGGCCTACCCCGAGGTGCATCCGGAAGCGGAATCGTCGGAATCGGACCTTTCGAACCTGAAACGGAAAGTGGAAGCCGGAGCGGATTTTCTGGTCACGCAACTCTTCTTCAACAATCAGGCATATTTCGATTTTCTCCGCCGGTGCCGCGATGCGGGCATCTCCGTTCCGGTTCTCCCCGGGCTCATGCCCATCACCCAGCTCAAGCAGATCGAACGGTTCACCCAGATGGCGGGAACCGATATCCCCGATTCGCTCAGGCAGGAACTGGAGGCCACCGGAGACGACCGGGACCGCCTCCTGGCGGCGAGCATCGCCTATTCGACGGCCCAGGCCCGCGAGCTTCTCGAAGGGGGAGCACCGGGCATCCACTTCTACACGCTGAACCAGAGCCGGGCTACCATGCGGATCCTCGAGGCGCTCCGGTAACCGACCCGGATCGCCGGGAACCGTGCCGTCGACGCAGGTATCCTCCGGTCTGCACACCGGAATCGCCCCGTCATCCGTCCGGAGAGAGCCGCTCCCGGACGAACTCCGCCACATCCGGATCGATCTCCCGGCACGAGCTCCGGAACCGGTCGAGAACACGTTCCCCGTCGAAGAAACCGTCCGCAGTCAGAACCGGCGAGGCCGGATGGCTTCCGGGAACCTGGCCGTCGTCGATCCCGGTGTGACTGAACCCGTAACGCTCGGTCCAGGTCAGGGCCCGTTCGTTCCGGAGCCGGTCATAGCAGAGCTGGAAGCCGGTAATGCGGAGACGTTCGGAATCGTACCACACGATCAGATCGAAATACTCGTCGGTGAACCATCGGCGGAATCCCTCACCCGGAATCTGCCTGACGTTCCTGCGTTCTGCAAGCATCCGGCACGTCTCCTCCTCCTTCCACTATCGGGCGCACCGGCGGTCCGGTCAAGCTCATCCGCGCGGATCCGATCCGGCCGCCCGGGCATTTTGAAGATTGAATGAAGAAGGGACGGGAATCCGGATATCCCGGCGGAAAAGGATACATTCAGAACTAGTAAAAACTGTTTTCATGGAAGGAGCATCATTATGAAAAAGAGGATTCTCATCCTGTCCGCCGCACTTGTCCTGATCACGGCTACAGCCGGATTCACGCAGGAACTGATGGTAGGCGTCGACATCCCGATCGGAATGACCATTGTCGATCCCGATACCGGGAACACGGAAACCGGCTTCGTCATCGGCGGCCGGGCGATCGTCGAATCGGCCATCACTCCCGGATTCGGAGCGGCGCTCAAACTGGGGTACCTTCGCTCGATGTACGATACCGGCACGGAAGTGGCAAGCAACTACCTGGACATCCTGCTCCTGGGCAAGTACTACGCCCTCGAACAGCTCTGGGTGGGACTGGGCATTTCGTACGATTACCTTCTCGGAGGAACCGTCGATGGCGATAACTTCGATCGCGGCAATTTCGAGGATCTCCAGAGTGATATCGATCCCTTCTCCCTCGTTCTCGCCACCGGGTACGAACTGCCGGTAACGGAGAACCTTGTCGCCCCGATCGGCGCCGAGTTCCGGTGGGTCATGACGGGCAGAGGAGATCTGGTCAATCAGCAGTACTTCATCAACGGATTCGTGGGCCTCGCCTACCGCTTGAACATGTAGTCCGTTTCACTGCGGGATATGCGATATGCCTCCTCCGGCGCCCTTCGGGGCGCCGGTTTCACTTTCCCGAATGTGCGCCTTCGTTTTTTCGGAAATATCGGTCCTGATCCTTGACGATATGCCGTCGAGGAAATATAGTACAGGGTAATGATGCGGAACAGCTTTGTCCCGACCGGCATGACAATCCCCACGGCACTCCTTCTCGCCCTACTACTACTCGATGTGCACACCCGTCACTCCGCGGGGGGGGATGCCGACTGTCCGGATTGAAGAGCCGCAGGCTCCGCCGGGAGTCAGAAGGGCCCGCTGCTGAGTGATCAGCAGTGGGCCTTTTTTTATATCCAGGAACGATCGCCCGGGCGGAATTCCGGCGGGGCGGCGAACGACAAGGAGAGGATCATGGCAAAATATCGACCGTTCCCGAAAGTCGCGCTTTCCGACCGGACGTGGCCCGATCGGCAGATCACCGAGGCTCCCGTCTGGTGCAGCGTCGACCTGCGGGACGGAAACCAGGCACTGGCGATTCCCATGGGAGTCGAGGCAAAGGTGCGGATGTTCCGCATGCTCGCCGAGATCGGATTCCGGGAAATCGAGGTGGGGTTCCCTTCGGCGAGCCAGATCGACTTCGATTTCGTCCGCAAGCTGATCGACGAGGATCTGATTCCCGAAGGCGTCACCATCCAGGTGCTTACCCAGGCACGGGAGCACCTGATCCGTCGGACGTTCGAGAGCATCCGCGGAGCCCGGCAGGCGGTGGTACATCTCTATAATTCCACCTCGACGCTGCAGCGGAAGATCACGTTCAACATGTCGCAGGAGGAGATCCTCCAGATCGCCATCGCGGGAACGAAGATGGTGAGGGACCTTGTCCCGACGGTTCCGGAAACGAAGGTGAAGTTCGAGTACTCTCCCGAGAGTTTCTCCGACACCGAGCTCGATTACGCCCTGAAGGTATGCGAGTCGGTCATGGAGGCCTGGGGTCCGACGCCCGAGGATAGGATGGTCCTGAACCTTCCGGCAACGGTGGAATGGGCGACCCCGAACGTGCACGCCGACCAGATCGAGTGGTTCTGCCGCAACCTGCGCAACCGGAGCTCGGCGATCATCAGCCTGCACACGCACAACGACCGGGGGACCGGAGTCGCGGCCACCGAGCTCGCACTGATGGCGGGAGCCGATCGCGTCGAGGGCACGCTCTTCGGAAACGGCGAGCGGACCGGCAACCTGGATATCGTCACGGTGGCCCTGAACCTTTTCAGCCAGGGCATCGAGCCGGGACTCGACTTCAGCGATCTCCCCTCGATCCGCAGCCGGTACGAGGAACTGACCGGCATGCCGGTCCATCCCCGGCACCCCTACGCCGGCGACCTCGTCTTCACCGCTTTCTCGGGTTCCCATCAGGACGCGATCAAGAAGGGGATGGACCGGCGCCGCGAGAAGCAGGATCCGGAGGCTCCCTGGGAAGTCCCCTATCTCCTGATCGATCCGCAGGATATCGGACGGACCTACGAGGCGATCATCCGCATCAACAGCCAGAGCGGCAAGGGCGGAGTCGCCTATATCCTCTCCCGCGAGTACGGCTACGAGCTGCCGAAGCCGATGCATCCGGAAATCGGCAGGCTGGTGAACGACGAAGCCGACCGGCTCGGGCGGGAGCTGTCCAAGGATGAAGTGTACCGCCTGTTCCGGGATAACTTCGTGGACCGGAGCGCTCCGCTGCAGCTGATGCATCTGCACGGACTGTTCAGCGAGGACGACAGCCGGGTCGTAACCTGCCGGGCGGCGGTCGCGTACCTCGGAGAGCGGAACGAGATCGTCGGGCAGGGTAACGGGCCGATCGATGCGTTCGTCCACGCCATGCGCGAGCACGGCTGGAACGGTTTCACCATCGAGGACTTCAAGGAGCAGGCGATCGGTCACGGTTCCTCGACGGAAGCCGCCGCCTACGTTCAGCTCAAGTGCGACGACGGCCGGACTTTCTGGGGCATCGGAGTAGACACGGATATCTCCATAGCGGGCCTGAAGGCGGTCGTATGTGCCTGGAACCGTTCGCGGGCGGGAATCCGGGAGCCGATCGGCGCGTCCCGGTAAGGGCCGGGCGAAGAGTCCGGGGACTTCCGGGAATCTCCGGGCATCCGGGAGCAGCCGCTTCCGGGCGCCCGGACCCGGCTGTTCCGAGGCGATGCATCGCTCCGATTCTGAACGCAGTCCGTGCGAATTCAAGAAAATACCCTTCCGGCCGATTGTCCGACACGGGTCGAATTGAGTATTATTCTTCAACTCGAAATGTTGCGTTAAGGGATTCCCATGAATAGAATGAAGTTTTTCCTTCTGCTTTTCGTGTCCGGCACTCTGGTCGTCTCCTGTCAGAAAACCTCCGAAGAAACCGCCGATACCGCAGGAAGCGATCCTTCGGGTTCGGTCGCCGTCGAGCTCGCGCGCCTGGAGCCCACCACGTTCACCGAATACGGCGAATACTACGGCGAGATTCTCGGTATTCGTGAGGTCCGGCTCCAGACCTTCATATCCGGCCGGGTGAACGAGCTGAAAGCGGCTGTGGGTGAGCCCGTGAAGGCCGGACAGTCACTCGCGAGCATCGACGGCGAGAAGGCCGAGAGCCAGTTCCGGACCGCCCGGTACAGCGAGGAGCTCGCCCGGGACAACGTGGAGCGGCAGCGGAACTTCATCCAGAAGGGATTCTCCTACCAGGTCGCGCTCCAGGAAGCCGAGCTCGCCCACCTGCAGGCCCGTACGGCACTTCTCGAGGCACAGCGCGCCCGGGATGCGGCGCTCGCCATCTCTCCGATCGACGGGGTCGTGGTCCGGCGCCACGTCGAGCTCTACCAGGAGCTCGGCTCGGAGGAGCCGACCTTCACGGTCGCCGATCTGTCCCGCATGAAGGTGACGGTCGGCATTCCCGAATCCGATATCGCCGGAATACGCCGCCTGACCGAAGCGGAGATCCGGGTCGCATCCTTCCCGGGGCGCTCGTGGAAGGGCGTTCCCGTGAGCTATTCCCGGAAGAGCAGCGATCGGACCCAGAGCTTCGACGTGGAGATCGAGATACCCAACGACGACGGAGCCCTGCTTTCGGGCCTCACCGCACGGGTGCGGCTGGCGCTGCGGCGGTACGAAGACGCCATCGTCGTCCCTTCCGAAGCGGTGATGACCCGCGGGGTACGAAACTATGTCTTCGTAGTCCGGGACGATCGGGCCACCGAGCGCTTCGTGATCCTCGGCCCCGCGGACGAACGGCAGGTCATGATCCGCGAAGGGCTCGCTCCGGGCGAACGGATCATCGTTCGCGGAATCAACCAGGTAGAGGACGGGAAACCGATCCGGGACGCCGCAAGCCGGTCGTAGGGAGCGGAAATCAGCATGATACGACTCTTCATCCGGAAACACATGGCGGTCTACAGTTTTGCCGCCCTGATCCTGATTATCGGAACCATCGCCTACATTCAGCTGCCCCGTGAATCGACCCCGGAGATCAAGCAGCCCTACATCTTCGTGACGACCACCTACGTGGGAGTATCGGCCCGGGACATCGAGAGCCTCGTCACCCAGCCGATCGAGCGGGAGCTCGACGGCATGGAAGGACTCCATCAGATCACGTCCGAGAGCAGGCAGAGTCTCTCGTTCATCTTCGTCGAGTTCACATCGGACGTGTCGGTCGAAGAGGCCCTGCGGCGCGTGAAAGACCGGGTCGATCTTGCGCAGCCGAAACTGCCGTCGGACTCCGACGAACCTTCCGTCCGGGAGTTCAATGTCTCGAACTGGCCGGTGTACACGCTGGTCCTCTCGCACCCGAACGGAGTCGGACTGATCGACTGGGCGGCGAAGCGGTTCCAGGACGAACTGAAGCGCCTGCCCGGCGTGCTCGAGGTGGACGTCACCGGGAGACCGACCAAGGAGCTCGCCATTTCGCTCGATCCGGCCCGGCTCGAAAAATACGGGTTTTCGATCCAGGACGTGGTTCAGGCCGTACAGCGGGAGAACATGTCGATCCCCGGCGGCACCATGCAGAACGAGACGAAGAACTTCTCCCTGTCGGTGACCGGGGAGATCGAGGATCCGAGGCAGTTCGAGGACATATTCGTCCAGTCCGGGGATACCCGGGTACGTCTGAGAGAGCTCGGGACCGCCCGGTTCCAGAACGCCGAAGCGGAGACGATATCGCGTCTGAACGGAACGCCGGCCATCACCCTTTCGATCAAGAAACGGCTCGGCGAGAACATCATCGCCATGGTCGAGCAGGTGGAGGAGCGGATCGACGAGCTGCGCCCGACCCTGCCGAAGGGAACGATCGTGGTGAAAAGCTACGACGAGTCCACGTACATCCGCGACATGATCATCGACCTCGAGAACAACATGTTCTCCGGGTTCGTGCTGGTGTTTCTGGTCACGATCTTCTTTCTCGGGTTCCGGAATTCCCTGTTCGTTTCCCTCGCCATTCCGTTCTCCATGCTCATGTCGTTCTTCATTCTCCAGGCCTTCGGCGTCACGTTGAACATGATCGTGCTCTTCAGCCTGATCCTCGCGCTGGGTATGCTGGTGGATAACGGGATCGTCATCGTGGAGAACATCTTCCGGCACGGGAGCATGGGAAAGTCGCGCGTACAGGCGTCCATCGACGGCGCGAGCGAGGTCGCGGGGCCGATCATCGCCTCTACCCTGACGACGATACTCGCCTTCTTCCCCATCATCTTCATGCCCGGGATCATGGGCGACTTCATGCAGTACCTGCCGATCACCGTTATCGTGGTACTCGGCTCGTCGCTCCTGGTCGCACTCGCGATAAACCCCACCTTCTGCGCGAGCTTCCTGAAGATCGACGAGAAGCAGCGGCGGCGCCTCAGCGAGGGCTCGGGGGGTTTCCAGCGGCTCCAGAACCTTTACATCCGGCTCCTCGGATTCACCACCCGTCACGCCGGGCTTTCGGTTCTGTCCGTGTTCCTGGTGGTGATCTCCGGATTCATCCTGTTCGGGCTGTTCGGCAGGGACATGCTCTTCTTTCCCTACCAGGACCCTGCCCGGGCGAGAGTCCGGGTGGAAGCCCCGGCGGGCACTCCCGTGGAGATCACCGACCGGATCGTGATGGAGCTCGAGGAGATCGTCAAGGAATCGCCGTCCTCCATGGAGAACTACGAAGGGATCGCCGGCAGCGACGGGAGCGATACCGAATCGCATCGCGGATCCATCAATATAACCTATCTCCCCTACGCGGAACGGGAAATCAGCGGGCAGGACGCGCTGCGCGAGCTGCAGCGACGGACCCGGTCCGTCATCGGGGCCGTGGTCAAGGTGGAGGAGAGCGAAGGCGGGCCCCCGACGGGAGACGACGTGAGCTACGAGGTCACCGGGGAGGACTACACCGTTCTGGGAGAGATCAGCGGGCGGATTCTCGCGATCCTTCAGGAGTATCCGTCCTTCAAGGAAGTGGAGACGGATTACGAGGCATCGCGGCCCGAATACCGGATCTCGGTCGACCGCGGGAAGGCGGCCTACTTCGGCCTTTCCACCTCCCAGGTCGCCGACACGGTCCGCAGCGCCATCAACGGATCGACCATCGGAACGTACCGCCAGGACGAAGAGGAGTACGACATCGTGATCAGGTACCGGCAGGATGCGCGGAACTCTCTCGCGTCGCTCCGGAACGTCGGCATCGTCACGATGACCGGGGCGCGGGTCCCGCTCTCCACGATCGCGGAAATCGATCCGCAGTCCTCTCTCGGCGTCATCAAGCGGCGGAACCTGAACCGGGCGGTGAACGTACTCGCGAACTTCGATCCCGCCTTCGACGAGCGTCAGCGGGTGCTGGGAGAGATTTCGGCACGGGTGGACAAGATAAAGGCAACCCTGCCTCCCGGGTACCGGATCGGCGCGGGCGCGGGACTCGACCTGCGGGACGAGTCGACCACGTTCCTGATGCAGGCGTTCCTGGTGGCGGTGTTCCTCATCTTCGTCGTGCTGGTCGCACAGTTCAACTCGGTCGCGGACCCGTTCATCATCATGTTCTCCGTCTTCCTCTCGCTCGGAGGCGTGTTCTGGGGGTTCCTGCTCTCGGGACAGCAATTCGTGATCATCATGTCGGGAATCGGCTGCATCGCCCTCGCCGGAGTGGCGGTGAACAACTGCATCGTGCTGGTGGACTACACCCACAACCTGATCCGCGGAGGAATGCCCTGGCGGGAGGCGGTGCTGGAAGCGGGGAGAACGCGCCTTCGCCCGGTTCTGCTGACCGCGCTGACAACGGTGCTCGCCCTGGTCCCCATGGCCCTGGGTGTCAGCTTCAACGTCCGGACGTTCACCTTCATTGCCGGCTCGGAATCGGGAGAGTTCTGGAAGGCGTTCGCGTTCACCATGCTCTACGGCCTCTCCTTCGCCACGGTGATGACGCTTGTCGTCGTGCCCTCGCTGCTCCACATCAAATATTCGTTCCTCGACCGGCACGGCAAGTCCTTCGAGGTACACTGATCGGAATGCGCCCCGGGGCCCGCGGTTGCGGGCTCCGACCGGCGAACTCCCGCCCGACCCGCCACGACCCCGGCATCCTTGCCGGCTTCGCCAACGATTCACTACCTTAAACCTGCCGACTCATCCCGAATCATTCGAAAGGAGGCAGCGTATGAAGATTGTCCTGTCCGAAGTGGAAGCCTGGGAGAAGACCACGTTCAAACCCCTCGAATCGGATCACGAGGTGGTCTTCACCGACGAGCCGATCACCGATGCGAACGCCGATTCGTTCGGCGATGCCGATATTCTTTCCGTGTTCATCTATTCGGAGCTGTCGCGGCAGGTACTGGAGAAGTTCAGCCGTCTCAAGCTCATCGCCACCCGTTCCACCGGGTTCGACCACATCGACACCGGGTACTGCAGAGAGCACGATATCGCCGTGAGCAACGTCCCGACGTACGGCAGCAACACCGTCGCCGAGCATGCATTCGGACTCCTGCTGGCGATCAGCCATCACCTGATAACCGCCGTCGACCGGACCCGCCGCGGCGACTTCAGCCAGGAAGGAATCCAGGGGTTCGACCTGCAGGGCAAGACCATCGGCATCGTCGGAACGGGCGATATCGGGGAAAACGCGCTCCGGATCGCGAGCGGTTTCGGAATGAAGGTGCTCGCGTTCGATGTGAAGCCCCGGAAGGAGCTCCATGAGCGGTACGATTTCCGCTACGTGGGAATGGACGAGCTGCTCTCGGAGTCGGACATCATCACCCTCCACGTACCCGCGAATCCCCACACGAAGAACCTGATCGACCGGGAGCAGTTCTCGAAGATGAAGGACGGGGTGGTGCTGATCAACACCTCGCGGGGAAGCATCGTGAACATTCAGGCCCTGGCTCGGGCGATCGCCGACGGGAAGGTCCGGGCGGCCGGCCTCGATGTCCTCGCCGAAGAGCCGGTCGTGCGGGAGGAAGCCGAGCTGCTGCATACCCTGTTCCGCTCCGACAATCAGCAGCAGCTCAACGATCTGCTCACCGACCATATCCTGCTCCGGATGCGGAACGTGATCATCACCCCGCACAGCGCCTTCAACACCCGCGAGGCCGTGCAGCGGATTCTCGACACGACGATGGAAAACATCGAGGCATTCATGCGGGACGAGCCGAAGAATCTCGCGGCGTGAACGGGCTGCGGCCCGGGCAGCTGCGCGTCGGCCCCGGCTATCGGAGCACGATCAGGAGGATGACCGCGATCCCCGCGGCCCAGAGCCCGCCGATGATCCACGCTCCCGCCCGGCCGCCCGACGGGGGCGGGCTGCCGGCGGCTTTCTCCCGCAGCTCCGCGAGGAGGGCGGGATCGATCATCCGGATCGCGAGCAGGATTCCCAGCGGCAGCAGAATCAGGTCGTCCAGGTATCCGAGAACGGGGATGAAGTCGGGGATCAGGTCGATCGGGCTGAGCGCATACCCGACGAGCGCGAGGATGAAGAGCTTCAGGAGCAGCGGAACCCGCGGATCCCGGGCGGCAAGCGCGAGCGTACGGATATCGGTCCTGAGCTGCTTCGCCCGCTGTTTCCACGTCCGGAGTCCCATCTCCGCCCGCCCCCCTCTGTCCGCCCAGCATAGCCGATCAGCCGGCCGCGCGGCAATCGTCCCGGCCGGATTCAGGCCCCGTACTTGTCGAGCCGACCGGCGTTCGCGCAGGCAAGCGGGAGCAGGTCGGTCGCGGGAAAACGAGGGCCGAGCCCGCCCGCCATGCAGTCCCGCTCGCCGAACCGCTCCACGGTGTCGGGTCGGCAGCGGCGGGACCAGAGCAGCGTCGGCACGGGGTGCCAGCTGTGCGCCTTCATGACGGCGGGGGTGGAGTGGTCGCCGGTGACGACGACGACGTCGGGCCCCGGGTCGAGGAGGTCAGGAATCGCCCGGTCGATCCGCTCGATCACCTCCACTTTCGCGTCGAAATCCCCGTCCTCTCCCCGGCTGTCGGTGTACTTCATGTGGAGAAAGAAAAAATCGAATGCATCCCATTTTTCCCGCATCAGCCGGATCTTCGCGCCGATCTCCTCGTCCGGATGAAATGCCGTGAAGCCGAGCAGCTTCGTGACGCCCCGGTACATGGGATAGCTCGCAAGCGCCGCGGCTCGAAGGCCGAAGATGTCCGGGAAGGGAGGCCAGCCGGGAAGCTTCGAGAACCCGCGCAGCAGGATCATGTTGGCCGGATGGCGGTCCTGCAGGCGTTCCCGCGCCTTGTCGATGAAGGATTTTACCAGCCCTGCAGTCCGCTTCCCTTCCGCCGAAAGCGGCCGCGGTTCGTCCGGACGCTCGCCGGTCCGGTGGGGATCGGTATCCGTCACGTCGCCGGAAAGGCCCTCGCCCCGGAGGACCAGGAGGAACCGGTGCTCCTTCACGGTCTGCACGAAGAGCTCCACCCCGGGCAGTTCGATGCCGCGGAGAAGATCGCAGAGCTCGCGGTTGCGGTCAGTATCGATTCTGCCCGCACGGCGGTCGGTCACGATTCCCGAATCGTCGACGGTGCAGAAGTTCCCCCGCGCGGCGACATCCTGTTCCGTCATATCGAAATCGATCCCCATGGCGGACATGACGCCCCGGCCCACGAGGTACTCCGTCGGCTCGTAGCCGAACAGCGCGAGATGCCCGGGACCGCTCCCCGGAGTGATTCCCGCGCCGACGGGCAGATGCAGTCCGCAGATCCCGCGGCGTGCCAGGTCGTCCAGGTTCGGCGTCCGGGCGGTCTCGAGCTCCGTCTTTCCCGTATCCACCCGGGGCAGACCGCCCAACCCGTCCATCACCAGGAACAGGATCTTCGAATCCGATTCCCTCCGGAGTTTTCGCAGTTCATTCAGTTTCATGCATCAAACCTACCCCGGAGAAACCGGAGCGGTGAATAGACCGGAGAGGCTATCCGCGATCGCCCCGGTCGGAAGTCCTGCCGGCAGGGCGATCCTCGTGCGGCATGGTGCCGAACACCCGGTCCCAGAGATTGGAGGTCACTCCGAACCGCCGGTCGGGACAGGTTGCATGATGCTGCATATGGTTCCGCCGGAGGTACAGGAGATAAGGATTCCGGAGCCGGAAATGGTGGGTCGAATAATGGAGCATGTCGTAGACGATGTAACCGGCGATCAGCCCCGCGAACAGCGGGTAATGCCATTCCGGAACTCCCAGGCCGAAGCGGGTCACGAGACCGAACAGGCCGAAAAAGAAGAAGCCCAGCGGGATGCTGAGTGCGGGGGGCATCACCAGCCGGCTCTTCACCATCGGCTGCGCATGATGGACTCCATGAAACAGGAAGCTGACCCGTTCCTGCCCCGGTGAATGCGGCGTGAAGTGGAACAGAAACCGGTGGAGCGTGTATTCGGTAAGGGTCCACAGGAACAGTCCCGTCGCGAACGCAAGCGGAACATGGAGCGGGAGCCGCCCCTCCGGCGCTCCGGC
The DNA here is from genome assembly GCA_963728215.1 of uncultured Spirochaetota bacterium. Classification (GTDB taxonomy): domain Bacteria; phylum Spirochaetota; class Spirochaetia; order CAVSJD01; family CAVSJD01; genus CAVSJD01. The sequence goes on from CAVSJD010000004.1 coordinate 12,903, forward strand.
GATTGAGACGGCGAGGAATCCCGCGACGACAGGCACCCAGACCAGGAGCACCACCGCGGGATGGACATGCGTGAAGAATTCGAGCAGATCCGACCGGAACAGGCGAATCGGCTCCCGGCTCATTCCCGCATCCTGCTCGTGCATACGATCCTCCCGTACCGGATGGCAGGCTCCGCGCACCCGGCAATCGTACTGACAGTGTAAGACATCGGAACCGCTTTGGCAATCGGACCCCACGGGCAGTACCTTTTTCATGACCGGATACACTTCACATCCCGAGGAGGCAGCCATGAGACGAGCGATCGCCGCACCGGTATTCCTGTTCCTTTCCGCCCTTCTGACAGCAGGCATGCTTCCGCCCCCGGCCTCACTGGAAGCCCAGGACCGACAGCCCCCGGAGCCGCGGACGGAGGCGAACGGCGGATCGCTCCCCGCCGGAGATCGCCTCGGGACCGCGGTCTCTCCGGAGGAAACGGCGGCCCTCACCGACCCGATTCCGGTGGATCCGGATGTGACCGTGGGCACCCTTTCCAACGGCCTGCGGTACTACATCCGCCGGAACGGCAAGCCGGAGAACCGCGCATCGCTCCGGCTGGCGGTGCGGGCGGGATCGGCGGCGAGTAGGCCGGAATGGAGGCGGCCTCTCCGCTCGCTCAGTAGTCCGGGTCGCTCAATAGACCGGGATGCCCGACGGCAGCCCCTTCACGCCGAACCGCCTGCGGAACTCCCGGTTCACCTCGTGTGCTGCCTGCAGAACCTCCGGCGGCTCGGGCGATCCTTCGAGGGCGGAGAGAATCGAGTCGAGCTGCTCCTCGGAGTTGATCCCGACCACCATGGTCGTCACCGCGGGGTCGGAGAGGGTGAACCGCAGGGAGAACGAGGTCCAGGACTCGACCGGATGCTGGAGCTTCCCTTTCAGCTCAGTCAGCTGATCGTAGAGCCGTTTCCACTCCGGACCCGCGAGCCGGTCGTCCGGCGGCAGGGAATCCGGATCATGGCGCCGGTCGGTGAGGAGACCCGCGAGCAGCGGTCTGATGGCGATGAACCCCTTGCCCGTCTCGCGCAGCGCAGGAAAGAGCTCCATCATCTCGGTTTCCAGCGGATTGAAGAACGCCGCTATGCCGTCGAATGCCGAGCTGCCGGGTATCTTCCGGGCGTATCCCATGGTGTACGGGAACGAGACGACATGCCCGATCTTCCCTTCCCGTCGCAGCTCCTCGCTGACCGCGGCGAGCTCGGATACCGTCCGGTCGAATTCCGCGAGCCGGATCGGCTCGCTCTCTTCGCTGTAGCCGATTCCCTTGTCGTACGCTCCGCGCTGCAGATGCTGCACGACGGCGATGCGGTCGGCATGCAGATCCCGGAGCGCCTCTTCCACCTGCCGGCGGAACTCCGAGCGATCGAACCGTTCTTCGCCGAAGTCGGGAGCGTTCACCTTGATGATATGGTGCAGTCCGCTCCTTCCGGGATGGTCTCGCAGAACGCGTCCGGTGAGCCAGCGGGTACGGTACTCATAGCTCGAGTGGATGCAGTTGATCCCCCGATCGATGGCCGCTTCGAGCGCGCGCTTTCCGGCGCGGGCGACATCGTCGAACGAGCCGTCCTTCGGCGCGTAGCGCATCGTGCCGTAGCAGACACCGGAAAGCTGCAGGTCGGATGAGCCGAATTGCCTGTATTGCATGGGATCTCCTTCTGAACGGGGTGCGGTAAAATGAACACAACTGGTAGAACTATAGGGCTCAGGATCGATACCGTCAACCGACCGGGGTTTCCAGCCGGAACTCCCAGCCGGACACCCGGGGATATGCGGACATCGTTCCGGTTCCCTGAGTTGAAACACTTCCGGTTCTCCGGTACACTGAATCGATCCATTTCCAGGAGATCGGCATGCTTATAGACTGTCAGAGTCATCTTTTTCCCCCGTTCTACGCGGATATCATCGAAAAAAGCCGGGGTACCGTTTCCGTCGACCGCAAGGGCGACGCGCTCCTGCTTCGGTTCTCCGATCGATTCGCTCTTCGAGTCGAACCGGAACGGTACGATCCGAAGACGGTTCTGCAGAGAATGGATCGTGCCGGCATCGATATGAGTATCATGAGCGTAAACATGCCCGGCCCCGAACTGCTGTCGGCCGACATCGCAGGGGAAGCGAGCCGACGCTGCAACGACTATGTCGCGGAAGTATGCGCAGCCAGCAAAGGGAGACTCATCGGTCTTGCGACGATTCCCTTCGACGATGTGCCGTTCGCATTGGCTGAAATTACCCGTGCCGCAAAGGAGCTGGACCTCCGCGGGATCGTTCTGTATTCGAACATCGGGGGCAGACCGGTCGACGCCCCCGAGTATGAACCGATCTTCGAATCCCTCGAATCCGCAGGAATACCAATGGTCCTTCATCCGACGGTACCGTCGTGGGCCGATGCCGTTGCCGATTACTCGATGATTCCGATGTTGGGGTTCATGGTCGATACGTCGATAGCCATGCTGAGACTCATCCTGAGCGGAGTTCTCGAGCGGCATCCGGGACTGCGCATCGTTCACCCGCACTGCGGTGGGATCCTCCCGTATCTGATGCCGCGGGTCAACGAGCAGACGGAACAGAAGGGCCGCGGACGCGAGCATATCCGACGCGCGCCCGGGGACTATTACGAAAACGTCTACCTCGACCTCGTCACCCCTTCATCGGATCACATCGGTTTCGCGGTCAGCCAGACGCGCCCGGACCGGCTGCTGTTCGGAACGGATGCACCCTGGGTTGACCTTGAAAGCATGGTCGAGTGTTTCCGCAGGGCGGAGATGCCTGCCCGGACCCGGGAACGGGCGGCGAGCGAAAACGCGATCGAGCTCTTCCGGATCCGATGATCAGAGCTCGATGATCAGACCCGGCGGTCTGTGATCGGACAATCGTGCGGGATGACCGCCGCCGGGCCTCGCCTCGTCGTGCCCGAGGCTAACCTTCCGCCGGCGGGTCCGGCTGAGACGACAGGCGGCGGATCTGCTCGATTACCGCACAGGTGTCCAGATCTCCGAGGCCGTTTGATTCCGCGAGCGAAAGGATATCGTGGTGAGCCTTCGCCAACGGCAGAGGCTGGGAGAGGCGACGGGAATAATCGAGGATGATGTCGAGATCCTTTCGATGCTGAGAGATCTTCGATTGCGGGGAAAAGTCGCCCGCCAGCATTTTCGCCCCTTTGATGTCGATCGCACGCGAATACGCAGGAGTATCGCGGAGCAGGTCGAGAAAGGCACCCGGATCCAGACCGAGACGCTCGGCGAATACGAGCCCCTCCGCGAGCGCCAGTCGGTTCAGACCGAGCACGAGATTGCTCGCGATCTTGGCTCTGGAACCTGCGCCCGCTGGACCGAGATAGAACTGCGAGCGGCTGAGGGACGCGAGAAAACCGTGAAGCCGCAGGTAAACCGCCTCGTCGCCTCCTATCAGAAACACCGCATCACGATTTCGTATCTGGCTGCTCGAACCGGAGAGCGGTGCATCGAGGAAGGCGACTCCCCGTTCTGCCGCCGCTTCGGAGATGCGGATGCTCTCCTCCGGATCCGCCGTTGTCGTATCGAGGATGACTTCCGTTCGAAAGCCGGGAGATAGAAGGCCGTCTTCGCGCGCAATGGTCGAAGCGGACTGCGCCGCGGTCAGCACCGACACGAACACCAGTTCACATTCACGCCCGACCTCCGCAGCCGATTCTACACCGATACCGCCTGCATCCCTGAGCGTCAGGATTTTTTCCGGAACGATGTCGTAGCCGATTACCCGGATTCCGAGCTCGAGAAGATTCCCCGCCAGAGCCGAACCGACCAGTCCGAGCCCGATGACTCCCACCGTGTCCGGTGCGATCCGGTCCGTTCGATCAGGCACCTGCATACCGCTCATGAATCCTGATCGGAGGTCGGGCGGGACTCCGCAACCGGCACTTCCCCGACCATCCGTCCGGCATGACCGATGCGCCTGTTCAGCACGATTCGAAGAACGATCGCCGCCCCGACCACACCGATTGCTATCAAATCGGAGGTGAGTCCGGAGGCCATGGAGAGGAAACCGGCCACCAGAAACACGGGACGAAACGCTGCCGGCCAGTGAACGAACAGGTATCCCTCTATCGCGACCACGAGGTACACGATCCCCAGAACCGCCGTCACGACAGCCAGCAGGGTCGGCAGAAGCGGAGCCTGCAGGAGAAGCTCCGGCGAGAAGGCGAAGAGGAATGGAATGATGTACCCGGGGAGTCCGAACAGAAAACCCTGAATGGCGACATGGTTGGGATCGGCCCCCGCGATTCCGGCCGCCGTGTAGGAGGTGATCGCGACCGGCGGGGTAAGCCCGGCAAGAGCTGAGAACATGAAAATGAAGAGATGAGCTGCGAGCGGCGCGATTCCCATCGCAGCGAGGGGCTGCGCGAGCGTCGCGGCGATGATGATGTACACGGCGGTAACCGGCATCCCGGCTCCGAGAATTATCGTGGCGATCATCGTAAAAACGAGCCCGAGCATCGCATTGCCCCCGGCGAGGCTCACGAGGCCGCTTGCGATCTTCGTTCCCAGACCGGTGACGCCCAGAACACCGACGATTATGCCGGCCCCCGCGCACGCCATGGCGATCGGAACGGTCTGCTTCGCTCCTTCGTACAGGGCCCGA
>CAVSJD010000005.1:0-149865 GCA_963728215.1 uncultured Spirochaetota bacterium
GCGCCTCATGCGGATTGGCGGCGATGATCGCGCGGACCGCCTCGGAGGCGATGCCGGAATTCCAGATCGCCGGTGCGATCCAGTAGCCGATCTCGGACTGGCCGCGATCCATGCGCTTCAGCGAGAGGAGGCCCAGAACTTCGCCGGAGCGCGGACTTGCTGCCGTCGATGACCCAGAGATCCTCGGACCGCGCGGGCTGCATCGCGCGCTCGACCAGCGCCTCGGTCGCGCCGGGCGGCAGCGGATGCGGGATCGACGGCGTGTTCCACGCCACCCGCCGGTCGGAGGCATACATCGACAAAGCCCGGCATCGGACTTGCGCACAGGGCGCAGCACAAACGGTCGGCGGCGTCGCCGCCCGCCGGACGATATTGTCGAATTTCCTCCACCTTCTCCTTCCCACACACGCAGGTCACCGCGCCGCCTCGGTCGCGGGACCGCTCCCCGCGATGCGTCGCACAGACACGTGGCGACGGCGCAAGCGGAGCAGAAGTCGGCAAACGGATCATGAACCGCCTCACGTGTCGCGAGGCGATCCGGCCGTGAGCTCGTGCGATGTGATGGTTATTCGGCCGCCTGAGCCGCCGGCAGGACCGAGATGAAGGTCCGGCCCTTGAGACCCTTGTGGAGGGTGACCGCACCTCGGTGACGGCAAAGATCGTGTGATCCTTGCCCATGCCGACGCCCTGACCCGGCCACCAGCGCGTGCCGCGCTGGCGAACGATGATGTTGCCCGGGATCGCGGCCTGGCCGCCATAGAGTTTCACGCCAAGCCGCCGACCGGCGCTATCGCGACCATTGCGGCTCGAACCGCCTGCCTTCTTGTGTGCCATCGGGTCTTACTCCTTCTCGGCCTGGAGGGCCTGCGCCTGCGCGACCCAGCCTTCGCGCGCGATGCGGCCCTTGAAGTTCAGCTCCTCGTCGAACTTCGCGATGTCGTCCTCGGACCATGCCGCGATCTGGGCAAAGCTCGACACGCCACCCTCATGCAGCTTCTTCTCGAGCGCCGGGCCGACGCCCGACAGCTTGGTCAGGTCGTCCGCGCCGGCTTCGGCCTTCGGCTTCGCGGCCTTCTTCGCCGGCTTCGGCGCGCTGCCGTCCGCGGTTTCGGCGACCTTCTCGTTCGCCTCGCCGGTGGCCACCCGCTTGTTCATCTCGGCCTGGTCGGCCTTGTTCATGGCATAACGGCCATCCGACAGCACCGTTGACGACATCCCGCCGGAGCCGATCGCGGCCTTGACCTCGGTCTTGTCGGCGCCCAATTCAAGGATATCGGTGACCCGCAGGAGCGTCAGCTGCTGCCGATGGCCCTTGGTGCGCTGCGACGAATGCTTCCGCCGGCGCTTGACGTAGTGGATTACCTTCTCGCCCTTGATCTGATCGATCACCTCGGCCTGGACGCCGGCGCCGGCAACCAGCGGCGTGCCGATAGTGCCGCCGACCATCAGGATATCGTTGAACTGGACGGTCTCGCCCGCATCGGCGGCCAGTTTCTCCACCCGGAGAACGTCGCCTGCCTGAACGCGGTATTGCTTGCCGCCGGTCTTGAGGACCGCAAACATGGGTCTTTTCCTTCGTCTGCCGCGCCCTGTGGCCCCCGGTCTCCCGGACGTTCGCGGACCCTTGGGCCCTGCCTCGGACAGCGCGCCCTTCGCGGGGCGATGTTCATGTGATACGCGACCGGCCGGAGCCCGCCACGAGGCCGGGCTTATCGGCGACGGTCGGGACAAAGTCAAGCCGCGTGCCGGGTCCCGCGGGTCAAAGGCCGATCGCCTCGCCGGAGGCTACGACCGGCCCCGTGGGCTGCCCGGTGGGCGAGCCGCCCTCGGGCTCATCGCTCACCGCGAGAACCAGCCCCTCGGCCTGAGCACGCAACCCCTCTGGCACCGGGACCGCGGCCCGTGCATCGACCGGCAACACGCCCAGCGACACGGGCGCCGCGCCGGGCGCCACACCCCAAAGCTGGAGCGACCGGCCGTCGGTCGCACCACCCGCGGTCCGCAGGATCCGGACCGTGTCCGCGCTCGCGTCGATGAAGGCGAGATATCGGTAGGTCCCGTCCGCCGACGTCACCTCGGAGATATAGACCGGCGCGCCGTTCACGCCGAGGCGGCCCGGCCCGCCGGCACCGGTGAACAGCGCTACGGCCAGCGCCGCCGCCACTGCGGTCGAGACCAGCCCGAGCGCCCGCCAGAGACCGGCGCCGCGACCGGCCCGGGCGGGAGCCCGATCGCCGAACATCCGGTCCAGTAGCGCCCGTCGCGTCGTGGCGGAGGGCGCGACCGGGCTCACCTCCTCCGCAAGGTCCGCGAACTCGGAATTCCACCGCGCCACCCGATCCGCAAAGTCGCGATCAGTCAGGACCCGGCGCTGCGCCGCCTCCGCCTCGGCACCGTCCAGCAGGCGCAGCGCGAATTCCGCGGCAAGCACCTCGTCGCCCTCGGGCCCGCCGGTCGGGATGTCGTCGGCATCGGTCATCGCGACATGCACTCGCGAAGCGCGATCAGGCTGCGCCGCAGCCATGTCCGCATCGTGTTCAGTGGCACGTCGAAGCGTCGGGCCAGATCGGCATAGCTCTCGCCCATGATATAGGCGCCTCGCACCGCGTCGCGGCGGTCGCCCGGCAGATCGTCCAGACACCGGCCGATCCGCCGCGCCTCGTCCCGGGCGATGGTCCGCGCCTCGGCCGTGGGGGTCGGGTCGCTCAGCCGCTCCTCGGGAATGCCGTCGATGTCGGCCGTCTCGCGCCGCGCCCGCAGCCTGTCGATCGCCGTGTTCCGCGCCAGTGTCACCAGCCAGGACATCGGAGAGTGCCCCGTCACCGCATAGGTGTCGGCCTTGTGCCAGATCTTGATGAAGGCGTCCTGCAAGGCATCCTCCGCGGCGCTGCGATCCCTCAAGATACGCAGTCCGACACCCAGGAGTTTCGCCGAGGTCGCATCGTAAAGGTCCGTGAACGCAGCCCGATCCCCGAGCGCGACCCGAGCGATCAACTCCTCGATGTCCGCGGGCATCATGCGTTGGTTGCCGTCCGTCGTCATGAGCGCGACCGACGCCCCGTGCCGGAGAGTACCCGTGCCGTAACGGTGCGGCAACCCATGGCGGAAACCGGGTAGTGGGTCAGATATCGATGCCCGTCAGCGCGCCCGCCACCGCGCGACCGAGGTTCCGCGAAATGTCCTCGTACATTGCATCGAAGCCGTCGAACAGCGCCGCGTTCAGCGCCTGGCCCGCAGGCGATTGCGACAGCGCGACATAGGCATCGAGGTCCGCGTCCGACAGCGGCGCATAGGCGACCGTCAGATAGGCGGTGAGCCACGCTTCCGTATCGGCACGGATCGACGCTTCCTGCGACCAGACCTGCTCGAGCCGATCGCGCTCTGACGCAAAGCCGTCTCCCCCAGCCTCGGCGAGCCCCTCGTAGAAGGCGAGGTTGGCGTTCATCGCACCGGCCACGTTGAAGCTGACCAGGTCATTGGCGGCAATGAAGCGCTCCACCAGGCGGCGGCGGGTGTCGTCAGAGGGCATCGCATCGGAGTGCTCGCGTGCGGCGGCCTCGATATCGGGATCGAGGAACGCGCGGCGCGCCTCTATCTCGGAAGACACGATTTGACGGCCTAGATCGGAACCGAAAAAGCGAACCAGCGGAGCCAGATGTTCGGCCGGGAGCGATCGCGACAGGCCGTCGGCCAGCGCCCTGCTCATAGCAGCCTCCTCGTAGATGCGCTCGACCGCCCGCGCCCACCCAGCATTGCCGCCCGAGGGAAACAGGTCCGCCGCCAAGTCCTCGCCCTCCACCAGACCCTCGTCGCGCATGACCGAGACGAGGTCCGATAGCCGTAGCAAGTCGAACAGTGTGCGATGGTGCGCCGCAGGCGCCGCCATCGGCGAGGATGCAGCGCACAGCGCGACCAGGATCAGGACGACGTGCAAGAACGCGCAACGGAAGGCTGACATGGCAGGCAAGGCGGGGTCCACTCCCACGGGTTTTATTTGAGGATAGCGTGGCACTTTGGCTTGACGATAGCGTGGCAGGGCGAAGGCTCCAACGATGATCGCGCGGGCTGCGATGCCGGGCTTGCACATCGCCCCACGATAACTTAGACGCCCCGTCGACGCTTCGCGGAGAGGTGCCGGAGCGGTCGAACGGGGCGGTCTCGAAAACCGTTGTGGGTGCAAGCCCACCCAGGGTTCGAATCCCTGTCTCTCCGCCACTCTCAATGCGCGTATTCTCGCCAAGGCCAATAAAATAAGGGCTTTCGCCGACAGACGCCGAGAGCGATGACGTTTATGCTCCACATTTTGCTCCACATTGACCGCGGCACGGCCCCAGCTGACGCACGGAAATCCTCGCGGGGTCGCGGGCTTGGTCCCAAGCTCGGACGGCGAGACGTCTTCTGGTTTGCGGCTGATGCCGGTCGCCGAAGCTGAATCTCGTTGGCGTTCAGCTGGTAGGATCATCGCTGACCACCGTTCCTCTCCGTTCTCGAGCAAAGGTGGCGCGCCGACGGGAGCAGCAGAAGGATGGATGTCGGCGCGCCGACCGCCGGGTGATCCGGCCCGGCGGCGAGGCTCTTGGGCCCTCAAGGACGGCGCGCGCTGGACGCGCGCCGTTGGGTTCATTCCGTGTCGACCAGTTTCAGGCACAGCCGGATCGCCGCGGCGAACTCGTGCATCTCTCGAGCGGCCTGGAATAGGCGCTCGACCGGCGGCAGGGCGAGCCTGGAGCGCCGCCGCGGCCGGCCTGTAGGTTGTCTCGGTATCGAACGCCTCGGAGCATTCGATCAGACGTTCGCGCGGGATGGGACTCTGCTCGACGATCCTGCCGGCTTCGATGGCCTTGCGGACCTCGACAATCGACGTGTCGAGATAGACGAGCAGATCGGGATGCACGGCATCCTCTTCCTGCATGTGCTCGATGAGGTCCCGCACGATCCAACGGGCGGGCTCGTCGAGATGCGGCAACACATCGGACACCAGGTGCGAATCCATTGACCGATACAGCGCAAGGAAAGCGCGGGAGTGTTCGACCAACCTCTCGAAGAGGTTTTTTGGTGCTTGAATGGTCATGCCCGCGCCTCCTTTCGGCCAAGGAAGGTCGGGCGTGTCCGCCGCTGGCTGGTCCTGATGGGCGAACCGCGCCGGCGCGCTTGCCGACGATCCTCGGCGATGTCGCGCAGCGCGTGAATGCGACCGCGCCCGGCGTTCATGGCGTCGAACGGATTGCCGTCGAGCCGTCCGAGCACTGCGGAACCGGTAGCCCCACAGATCACGAACCCACTATGGGTCAGGGGCACGAGCACGCGGCGCGCGCCGACGAAGCGCGTCGGCACGTTCAGGCCAGCCGCGATGTAGTCGGCCCGGCGACGGACGTGCATCTCGTAGCCGATGTTGGAACGTCGCCGCGACGTGGTGCCGTAGGCGATCAGCGCGAAGCGCTGGCCGCCCTTCTCTTCGATATCGAGGATCAGGCAGGGCCGCGCCTTGGGACGCCCGGTGGCGCCCTCCTCGGCGAGGGGAAACCGGAACGAGACGATGTCGCCATGGCTGACATGGTCACGCCAGGCTTCGGTCATCGTGGGATCTATGGTGGGTGTGCTGTCGAGCATCTCGACCTCCTTGCGATTGCTATCGCCGCACCTCCCGATCTCACCCCAAGGGTCGGGGCTTCGTCTTCGTGTGCGACACCCGGCGCGTGCACGAAGACGATGAACCCGGCCCGCCAGCCTCAAGCTGTCATTGCCACACGTCAGGACCCGCCTGACGGCAAAATCTGTTCGAATGCATCAATGGGGAGAGCGTCGAGAGGGGTAGCCCCTCTCGACCAGGTGTGGGGGGGCCAAGAACACTCAGAAAGCTGTCGTTTGGTAAAGCGACGGAACCCGCCCTTCCGAAGAAACAACTATTCGTTATCCCGGAATGATGGCCAAGATGGGCGGGAAGCAGTCATTCGCCGCGAGTGCGACGGCACCCTGTCCGAGTCGGAGAAGCGGACACTCAGCTAAAAACTGGGACTCGCAACCGTCTGGACGACAAGAGGACGGGAAGCGGAGATAAGCTGCAACGCAGCCCGAAGCATCGACCGGACCGACAGCAAACTTTTGCGCCTGCAAAATGCCAGCTACCGTAGGATTGCAGGTTGAGTGTAGATGTGTTTTCGTTAGTCTGGCCGCAGTCAAAGACAGCACCTATTTTCTCGGAGTTAGTCATGGAAACCGTCGATCCTAGGGTCATCGAAATCGCCCTATCCAGAGTAGGAGGAACAGACATTCGAGAATTTCTCTCAGGGTTTTTTTGCCGCAACTTTGGGGGCCGACTATGTACCAATGGGAGGTTTTCATGACGGGGGTGCTGACGGCGCTTTAGATGACCGTGTATATGAAGCAGCAGGCACCCAGAAATTTATGCAAGCGTCTATCACAGGTGAGCCAAAGGCAAAAATCCGGCAAACTGTTAGACGGCTCCGGGAGTTTGGACGCGATCCGCGCAGCCTGATGTATGCTACCAGCCGAAAACTGACCCTTATCGATCAATTGCAAGAAGAACTGAGCGACGAGCTCGACTGCCGGATCGTCATTCGCGACGCTCACTACTTCCAGCATCAGATCAATGCCACGCCCGGTGCATTGCAATCATACAGGGCGTATGTCGCAGGTGCCGCTTCTTATCTGGGCGGGATAGGTGCCGCGGACACTTTGCAGCTATCTCATGGCTTACCAGCAAAAACACTTTGTGTGTTTCTCGGCCAAGAATTGGATCGTCGTCGTGGCAAAAGTGATCTCCTTGAGGCTGTTTCAGACAGCCTCATTTTGTGGTCCCTCGAAGGGACTGATCCATCGAAAGACAAGTTCCTAACCATCGAAGAAATTGAAGCAAAGGTTATCGATGCGCTCCCAACAGCAAAAACCTTTATAAAGGGAGTGCTGCAGCACCGACTGGATCAGTTGGTGTCGAAAGGTGACGGTGGCCGAAAAACTCAACTTCCACAAGAAAAGCAAGGGCTATTGTCTACCGTACGAGACGCGCCAGAAAATCATCGAAGAGAACGTGGACGACGAGGCTCTGAAGCTTGAGGTGAGTGAGGTGTTTCGCAATCGGGCGTCGACGGGTATATCGACCGCGATCGATAATTCTGCCCTGATCGAATTAGCGGTCGAAACCTGCCATGACGTAATTCACCGATCGTTCCACGCTCAAGGCCTTGAGATGGCGATGTTCTTGGAGAGTGAAGACGGCAGCGATAGCAATCTCCCGTCCATCAATGACATATTGGACCAGGCTATCTCCGACCGAGGATTGTCGGGAACTGATGCCGGATTGTTAGCGCAGCTGTGTTTGTCGATCTTGCGGGGAACGTACTATAAAAGTTCGAAGGTCGAGCGTAAATACCTCAGGAAACTATCACGAACATATATACTGCTATTCATGCTGAAAAATGAGCCGCGAGTGGTCGAGTATTTCAGGGGTATGAGCGCCAACTTCAACTTGTATGTTGGGGCCGATCTAGTGGTTAGGTCTCTTTCTGAGCACATGTTGCCGAAAGCAGATCAGATGACCAAGAATGCGTTGCTACTGCTCAAAGCGGCAGGATCAAAAATTATCTTGACCGACAAGAATCTTGACGAAATCTGGCATCACTTTCGAACCACCCACCTTGAATTTGTGAACAACTATCAAGATGTTCAAAACTTTATAACTTTTGAGTTCGCAAAGACAGATCGATCGCATTTTGATCCGCGCCTTTTTCTATGGTAAACTTGAGAGGTCAGCCTTAAAAGAAGGGCCCGCTCACCTGGGGCAACTACCTGGGTCAATTTATTTCAGTAAACGACATTGCAAGAGATGCAGGAAGAGATGAGTTGCGCGAATACCTTGTGAACGAATTTGGGTTTACGTTGAGAATGAAGACCAAATGCTTGAAGGGATAGACGACGATGATCTCATCGCATTGACGCAGAGGATTAAGGAAAGCCGCAACAAATTTGGTCGAGATAGCGCTAGCGAAGAAATTCTCTGCCGGAACGCGGCTTTGACGATTTTCGGGTCTATCAGGCCAGAAAGTCACAAGGTGAACGCAGTGGTGGTAATCCATATGGGTTCAAAACTTGGTGGCTTACGCAGCAAACACGAGTTCAAGGAGCTACCGGTCAACTAGTTGCAAAGAATGGACGAGGTACATGATGCGACCCGAATTCATTCTTCACTTCCTTCAAGTGTACCCTCTGCAAAGGCGGTGCAAAATAGTTTTGATAATATTTTTCCGACAATCCTCGGAGTAAAGCTTGGTAACCGCATGGATGAAACCACGTTCAAAAAGATCATTTCGAAGGCTCGGGGATTCACGATAACTTTGATAAATCGCGTAAGGTTCTTCTTGCGAAAGCATCCTCACAGCTCCAGTCGGGCTTCATGAAGAGATAGAGTGGTTCGTTCTTCCAGAAGGTTTGACAGGATTGGCGTGGAGAATGCTGCATTTATCAGCTAGTATACCGTCTGCCTTTCGCAGATGCAAACGCAGCATTTAGTGAGTGAGGGCAATGGCAGCAATGGGCCGACCGTGAATAGTCGGCCCGGCCTTTACATCTCGACAGCCTCCGCGATGGCGAGAGCGTCCTCGATCTCGACGCCCAGGTAGCGCGCAGTGCTGGTCGCCTGATCGTCCTGCACTGTTCGTCGCGAACCCCCGCCTGGCCAAGCTTTGCCAAGCCGTCGAGCGCGTAAAGCCTCGGGTGCAGTGTTCCAGGAACATTTTCGGTGACTCGGCCTGCCGCAAATGGCGGGTCGCGGAATGACCTCTCGGAAAGCCACGGGACAGCCGGCTTCGCGGCAAACTCCTCGTTTCGGTCCCAGGTAGCTGGCAGCTTCGTCCGTTCCGTTGGACACCGCCTAATCGCCGGCCAGATGTAGGCGGCAGATGAAATCATGCCGCATCGCCGAAGGTCCGCACTGAGCCCAGAGCGGCCAGGTCGTCGCACACACTGTCGGCCAGATTGGGGTGCACAAAATTAGGTCGCGGCGCATGGGCCAAGCATGTTGAATAAGCTTTGTTGGTGATGGTTCCCGTGCAACCATGAACCGTTGCTGTCGTGATTGGGGAAATCCCGTCAGTCAAGCAACCAAACTCGGAGAAATAGCATTGTAAGGAAACTTATTGCTTTTGCTCTAGCACTTGTTCTCTTTGGCGCCTTCGGCGCGCAAAGCAAAAGCCCAGGACAAGGCATATGTTATTGTTCACACACAAGTGGAGGACTTCGATCGGTACTTTTCCGAATACATACCCGGAGTGGTTCAACTTTTTGGGAAACATGGTGGCCACGTGCTTGTAGCTACGGGCGAGCCCGACAGCGTTGAAGGCGAATTGTCCGGCAACTGGCATGTAGTTGTTGAGTTCCCCTCGATGGATGCCGCTAAGGCATGGTATGCTGATGCAGATTACCTGCCGCTCCGCGACCTATGCGCATGAATGAGCTAACTGCGGGAGGAAGCCTAAGCTTCGTACCCGCGTTCAAACCTCACTCGTAGTCGGCACATTGAGCTGACGTTGCAGAAGGACCAAAGAAAAAGGTTTGCATTGCCACCCGTGAAGTAACGGGCGCGGGCGGCCCATGATTTAAATGTCGGCTTGGTCCTCTTAGCCGACCCTCAGCGGCCCCAGGTAGCGCATCTCGCTCAAAACGACCGCTTTGGAGAAGCTGCGCCGGGGCGCGCGACTGCCGGTGAAGGGCGGCTTTGAGCCGTAAGCCTCGGGATCAAGCCGGGTGCGGATGGCACGGGATCCGGCTTCGGTTCGGGGCAGGCCTCACAACTCGCGCATCCCGAAAGATGCGGGGCGCTGTGAGGCTTGCTGCCAGCGGCAAGGCCGAGGGGGTGCAGGGGGCGTGGTGAACGGCCACCTGCGAGCAGGGGGATGCAAGGGGGAGTGCGGAACGATGACCCTTGCTCCGGCGGAAGGCCCCTGGCGGGTTCGGGAGGGCGGCGCGTCTCCCGGGCGGCGCGCAGCGGCGCGGGGTCCAGGGGTGGTAACCCCTGGCGAACGACAGCCTGTGCACAAAGGCGCGCGAAGCGCGGCGACTGCGCAGGCTGATTAGTGAGTAGAAGGTAGAGGCACTGCACACCCCACGGTCCTTGACCGAGGAACCGCGATTTCCGGATCGCTTTTGTCGGCAACATCTCCCGGGCTCCCGTCCTTCCGGAGATGCCCCGTGTTCGATCAATCCCCAACCGAGTTCCCCGTCGTTTGCCGTTATCGTGGCATGTCCCCGTCCGATCTCGCGGGCTACGAGAAGCACCGAACCCGAAAGGGGGGCGATCTGGGCCATGTCGATCGCGCGCGCTCCGACCAGAACCGGCCGTTGATCGGCGGGGAGGACTGGGCGCAGCGCACCGATCGCGATGATCGAGGAGATGAAGGCGGAGAACTTCGCGGACGAGATCGAGACGCTCACCCGCCGCCGCCGCAAGTCGCAACTGCGAAAGCGGATGGTCGAAGGACCGCGCGATCCCTGGCGCGCGACCCGGCACGGCCCCCTGCGCGAGGTGATACTGACGGCGAACTGCGAATGGTTCGAGGAGATGGTAGCCGACGAGAACGGCAAGATCGACTTTCGGAAGCGTGAGCGCGAATTCGAAGCGGCGGCGACCGCCTTGCTTCGCGAGAACTTCGGCGAGGACGTTGTGCATGTGCTCGATCCGGAGACAGGGCACCGTTGGCAGTCCGAGCAGCGCCGCAGCCCGGACCCGCCCGTGTCCGGCAAGGATCGTTCCCTCGCGATCGATCAGCACGGGGTTGGTGAAGCCGAAGGTCTCGATGCTGTCGGCGATCTGCCGGACCTGCTTCTTTGAGTGCGTCCGCGCGTTCTTCGCCCAGGGGCGAAGCGCGCCCGGGGCAAGATGTTCGATCAGGGTGGCAGCCATTCGGCCCTCCGTTCTGTTGCTCGATTCGCCCGCCATACGACAGGACTTCCTGCGCCGTCAGCCATATCTGCCGATATCGCGCTTGTCATGGCAGGGCTTCATGGTGTAGGTAGACAAATCGAACAGCAGGGAGGCCGCCATGCAGATCGGAGAACGATTGTTCAGTCTGCGCCAGAAGACCGGGGAGTCGTTGCAGGCCGTGGCGGACGCCGTCGGCGTCTCGAAGGCGCATGTGTGGGAGCTGGAGAAAGGTCGGAGTGCAATCCGTCCTTCGACCTCGTGCAAAAGCTCGCGAGGCATTTCGGGGTGAGCGTCGACGTGCTTGCCGGCGACGCCACCGAGCCGGGAGCGGAAGACCTGCAGATCGAGCGCATCCATCGGGAGCTGGCCGGGCTGTCACCCCGCGACCGCCAGGTCGTGGAAGAGATGGTGTCATCGCTGAAGCGCGCGAGCACGAGCTGAGCATTCCGGCCCTGTCGCGTGTCGAGCTGTGCGATCTGAGGTCGCCCGTCGATCTTGCTCGCGCGGTCCATGCGCTGAGCGGCCCGCTTGAACCGCCGTTTCCGGTGTCCCAGGTGGCCGTCGCTCTTGGAATCCACGAGGTACGCACGGAGGCGTTCGACGGGTTCGAGGGAATGCTGCTTACCGACACCGTTCGAAGCCGCGGCGGCATCCTCGCCAATACCGGCAAAGGCAAACGGCGCGCGCGGTTCACCATTGCTCACGAGCTCGGCCACTTCCTGATGGAGTGGCACCATCTGTCCGACGAGGACGGGTTCCGGTGCCGCCTGTCGGACCTGCGAGACCCGCGTGGCGAAGCGCGGCAGAAGAGGCAGGAAGCCGAAGCCAACCGGTTTGCCATCGAGTATCTCGCGCCAGGCTCTCGCGTCGGTCCGCTGTGCTCGGCCGATCCGGACCTGGCCGACGCGATCAGGATGACAGAGAAGCTCGGCATCAGCCTGGAAGCGGCGGTCCGTCGGTTGATCGACTTTCGACCGGAATCCTTGGCAGCGGTGTGGTCAGCGAATGGGCTGGTTCGATACGTCGCCCGCGGCGCGGAGTTTCCCTGGATCACAGCCAGGAAGGACGGCCCGGTGCCACCGATGAGCCAGGCCGCAGAATGCGAGAGACCGGGTCTCCGGTTCTGTCGGAGTTCGTGGAGGTCCCTGCGACCGCATGGACCAATCGGCCGGAGCTCGAATTATGGGAGCAGACCCATGTCGGCGCACTTGGTCATCGAGTGAGCCTGCTCTGGACCGAGCACTCAGAGAAACCGGAAGAACGTCGCATCTGCGGCCCGTTCGGCCGGTTGTAGTAGACGTAGAACCGCCACACGTCGGCGGGAATCCCGGTGTCCCGGGCGTCGGTCCCGAACACGCCGATTCCCTTGCTCTTGGAGAACTTTCCGCTCTCGTAGTTGAGGTACTCCGTGGAGGACATGTGGTGCAGCAGCGTCCAGTTCTCACCGCTCCCCAGCAGCGAAGAGGGGAAAATGACGGTATGGAACGGGATGTTGTCCTTTCCGATGAACTGGAACAGGTCGACCTCGTCCGGGTTCTTCCACCACTGCTCCCACCGGTCGGTGAGCGTCGCGGTGATGGATATGTAGCCGATCGGCGCGTCGAACCAGACGTAGAACACCTTGTCGCGGAAACCGTCCTTCGGAACCGGTATGCCCCACTTCAGGTCCCGGGTGATGCAGCGTTCCCGGAGTCCGTCGCGGATCCAGGCGCGGGTCATCTGCACCGCGTTGCGGGCCCAGAAGCCCTCTTCGGATGCGCGGTCGATCCACGCCTCGAGCTTCGGCAGGATGGCCGGCAGATCGATGTAGAGGTGCTTCGTCTCCCTCGGAACCGGCTTCGAGTCGTCGAGCGCGCTCCGGGGATCGATCAGCTCCATCGGGTCCAGGAGCTTGCCGCAGTTCTCGCACTGGTCGCCGCGGGCGTCGGTATAGCCGCAGTTCGGGCAGGTTCCCGGACGTACCGGTCGGCGAGGAACATGTCCGACTTCTCGGAATAGAGCTGGGTGATCGTCCGCTCGTGGATGAGCCCGTTCGCATCGAGCTTCAGGAAAATCCCCTGGGTGATCTCCGTCTGCTCCGGTGTGGAGGTCCGGCCGAACTTGTCGAACGCGATCCGGAACCAGTCGTAGATGTCCCGGTGGATCGCGTAATACCGGTCGCAGAGCTCCTTCGGGGAGATGCCCTCCTCGATCGCCCGGGTCTCGGTCGCGGTGCCGTATTCGTCCGTTCCGCACACGTAGAGCGTCTCGTATCCCCGGAGGCGGCAGAACCGGGCGAACACGTCGGCCGAGAGCACCTGGATGAGGTTCCCGAGATGCGGGATGTTGTTCACGTAGGGCAGTGCCGACGTGATGAGGCGTTTCTTTTTCGTTTCCATAGCTGCGGTTACTATAGGGAGGGTGCCGGGCTCTGTCAAGGCGAATCACCCGCCGGGCCGAAGGCCGCCGCTGCCGGCCGACCGGATCGGCGGTAGATCGGCGGCGCTTGACGGATGTTCACGTAAACGATAGGATAATCATCGAAACATGACATACTAAAGAAAGGAGGCGCTATGTCAGAACGGGATGTCACTCCCTTCCGGCTGCCTTTCTCATTCAAGCCGAAGATGGTCATTCTGATCGTCCTGGTCCTCGGAGCCGTGATGTTCCTCACGAGCAGCTTCTACATGGTCGACCAGACCGAAGAGTCGGTAGTCCTGCTCCTGGGAAGATTCGACCGGATCAGCGGACCGGGGCTTCATTTCAAATTGCCCTTCGGCATCGAACGGAACTACAACGTTCCCACCCAGGTCATTCAGAACATGAGCTTCGGATTCCGGACCGAGCGTGCGGGTGTGAATACCGTCTACTCCGACCGGGACTTTCCCGAGGAATCGGTCATGCTGACCGGCGACCTGAACATCGTCGATGTGGAATGGATCATCCAGTACCGGATATCCGATCCCCGGGCATGGCTTTTCAATGTCCAGCAGCGGGAGCAGACCATCCGCGATATTTCCCAGTCCGTGATCAACCAGCTCATCGGTGACCGGACCATATTCGATGTTCTCGGACCCGAACGGGCGAACATCGAAGTGACCGGCCAGGAGATGATGAACGAATTCTATTCTTCCTACGGCCTCGGGGTCAACGTGACCTCGGTCAAACTTCAGAACATCGTACCTCCCAAAGGGTCGGTACAGGATGCGTTCGAAGACGTGAACCGTGCCGAGCAGGACATGAACCGGCTCATCAACGAAGGAAAAGAAGAGTACAACCGGGTTATCCCCCGGACGAGCGGCGAAGCGACCAGAACGGTTGAGGAGGCCCGCGGATACGCAGCCCGGATCGTGAACGAAGCCGAAGGAGATGTCGCCCGGTTCCGCTCCGTGTACGAGGAGTACCGGAAAGCACCGGAAGTCACCCGGAGACGGCTTTATTTCGAAACGATGGAAGATCTCTTCTCCGGCCAGGATAATGTTGAACTGATCGACAAGGGGCTCGGCAACTTCATCCCCTTCAAGGCCCTGCAGAATTTACCGAACCAGGCGGCAGGCCAGGGAGGAAAAAATGAATAAATTACTGACTGTTTTCGTGGTAATCGCCGTTCTCCTGGCGGTCTTCTTTCTGCTCGGACCGTTCTATATCCTTTCGGAAGGCGAGCAGGCGGTCGTGACCAGGTTCGGCGCAATCGTCGACCAGCAGACCGAGGCGGGACTCAAGTTCAAGATGCCCATGGTGGACAACGTGGTGAAATATCCGGAGCGGATCCTCTCATGGGACGGAGAGCCCCGCAGGCTGCCGACCAAGGCGAATCAGTTCATCTGGGTGGATGTTACGGCCCGGTGGAAAATCACCGATCCCGAACTCTATTATTCCGCAGTGAACACCGTCGACCAGGGATATGCACGACTGGACGATATCATCGACTCCTCGGTCCGGACCATCATTTCCCGGTACGACCTCGAGGAATCGGTCCGGAACAGCAACTTCATTATCGAACGCGGGACGGTGGATGCCCTCCCGCAGGTCGAGGGTGAGGATGTACAGGGAGTTCTCGAGCAGCAGGGACTTCAGGCGACCGCGGTACAGCGGGATTTCCCGCGGATCCAGGACGGACGCCGGAAACTCTCCCAGCAGATCCTCGATCGATCCAAGAATACCACTCCCGAGTTCGGAATCGAACTGGTTGACGTCGTCATCCGGCAGATCCGCTACTCCGACGAGCTTACCGAAAGTGTTTATCAACGGATGATCGCCGAGCGGAAGCAGATCGCCCAGCAGTACCGATCCATCGGTGAAGGTGCGAAGCAGAACTGGCTCGGAAAGCAGGACAACGAGCGGCAGCGGATCCTCTCCGAGGCATACCGCGAATCGCAGGAGATCCGGGGAACCGCAGAAGCGCAGTCCGCCCAGATCTATGCGAATGCCTACAATGTCGACCGGAACTTCTTCGAATTCTGGCGCTCCATCGACTCCTACCGGAGAACGATGCCCGCCTTCCGCAAGACCTTCACGACCGACATGGAGTACTTCAAGTTCCTGTATGATCCCAACGCGCGGTAGCGCGTGACAACGCGCGGTAGCGTGACAACGCGTGACAACGCGCGGTAGCGCGTGACGGGAATCAATCGTCGGGCCCGGGGGACCTCCTCCGGGCCTTTTTTCTGCTGAAGGGTCGGTTGCGGCGCGGTCGGTCGGGAAGGCAGGCGGTCAGTCGGGAAGATAGGCGGCGCGGTTCCGTTCGGTTTCGAACACCTCGACCATTGAGATCGGGACGTCCGGAAGGGCCTGGTGCATTTCCCGATAGAGGAAGAAGGCGATGCGCTCCGCGCTGGGATCTCCGGATGCGAAGAACGGATGATCGTTCAGGTTGGTGTGATCGAGCTGCTCGAGCACGTTCTTGAGACCGTTTTTCAGGATCCCGAAGTCCACCAGCATGCCGCCCTCGTCGAGCACCGCCCCCTGCGCCGTAATCCGCACCCGGTAGTTGTGTCCGTGGAGGCGCTCGCATTTCCCGTGATATCGTTCGAGAAAATGGGCTGCCGCGAATGAATCTTCGATCCGAACGGTGAACACGTGTCATCTCCATTTCAGCGGTATCCGCCCGTCCGGCGGGTCGCGCTCCCTTGCCAACGGTGACGGCTGCTGGTAAGATACCGCGATGGCTTCCGCGAAAAGAATATCAGCTTTGACCGCTTCGATCAACCTCGAGGATGTTATCGGAAATCCCGACCGGGAGATCACCGGGATCACCTACGATTCCCGCCAGGTCCGGCCCGGATACCTGTTCGTCGCCCTGCCCGGCATCCATGCCGACGGGCATGCGTTCGTGGAGCAGGCACTCGATCGCGGGGCCGCAGGCGTCGTGATCGAACGGGAGATCCCCGGCGGGTACCGTCCGGATGCGTTCTATCTTCAAGTCGCGGACAGCCGGATCGCGCTCTCGGCATTGTCGGCGGATTTCAACGATCATCCCTCGCACACGATCCCGGTGATCGGTGTGACGGGTACCGACGGAAAGAGCACGACCGTCAGCCTGATCCGGCAGCTTATCGAGTTCACCGGACGGCCTGCGGGGTTTCTTTCCACCGTGGAATACCGGACCGGGAACGAAACGAAAAAAAACCCGTACCGCCAGTCGACTCCGGAAGCATCGGAGATTCATTCGATCCTCCGCGAGATGATCGCGAACGGAAAGCGGGCAGCCGTCGTCGAGGCGACCTCCCACGGCCTCTCGGAGCGGACCGCCCGCCTCCGTGATGTCCGGTTCGATGTCGCGGTCATCACGAACGTGACCCACGAGCATCTCGAATTCCACGGGAGCGTGGAGCAGTACCGCCAGGACAAGGCGAACCTGTTCCGTTCTCTCGACCGGGCCGTTCGGAAATCCGACGGTCCCTCCGAGCCGTTCGGGGTCGTCAACCTCGACGATCCGTATCACCGGATCTTTCTCCAGGCGACCCGCCGGAAGGTCTACGGCTACTCCCTCTCCCGGGACGACGCCGATCTGCGCGCATCGCACATCTCGCTCGGCGCGGACGGCACCGATTTCCGGGTGGTTCACGAGGGGCGGGAATCGACGGCCAGGCTCGGACTTCCGGGCATCTTCAACGTCGAGAACGTTCTCGCCGCCCTTCTCGCCGCATCCCGGTTCACCGATTTCCCGATCGGAGACCTGATCTCCCGCCTGCCCGATCTGGAAGGCGTCCGCGGACGGATGTATCCCCTCCGGATGGGTCAGCCGTTCTCGGCGGTCGTGGACTACGCCCATACTCCCGGGTCGTTTCTCAAGCTGCTCCCGATGATGCGGGAGGCGACACCCGGCCGCCTCATCGTGCTGTTCGGCTCAGCGGGCGAACGGGACATTCAGAAGCGTCCGGTGCAGGGAGAGCTCGCCTGCCGATGGGCGGACATCATCGTACTCGCCGACGAGGATCCGCGCGGAGACGACCGCATGGAGATTCTGGAGGAGATCGCCCGGGGATGCCCCGGGAAGCGTCGCGGGGAAGAACTGCTCCTGATTCCCGATCGGGAAGAGGCGATCCGCCGGGCCTTCGGCCTCGCCCGCGACGGCGATACGGTGCTTCTCCTGGGAAAGGGACACGAATCGTCCATCATCTACGCCGACGGGCCGATTCCGTGGGACGAGATCGAGGTGGCGACCCGGATTCTCGGTGAGATGGGTTTCGGCCCGGAAAGAACCTGAGACGGCGGCATTGCAGCCGCCCGGACGTATCACAACACAGCAAGGAGCAGAGAATGGCCAGGAAATCCGTGGGAATCCTGTATGGAGGACGCTCGGGGGAGCATGAAGTTTCCCTGATGTCCGCGGCATCCGTCGTCCGCAATCTCGATGACAAGAAATATCGCGTGGTCCTGATCGGTATCGATCCCGACGGTGTCTGGTATCTTCAGCCGGAGTCGGTTTCCGATACGCTCGGCGACTCCCCGTCCCTGTCGGTCAGCCGGAATACGGCCGACATGGTCTACGTCATCCCGGGAAAGGGACTCTACGTCCGCCAGGAACGGATCGATCTGGATATCGTGTTTCCGGTCCTCCACGGCTCCTTCGGGGAAGACGGAACGATGCAGGGGCTCCTGGAAATCGCCGGCATGCCCTATGTCGGCGCCGGGGTTCTCGGAAGCGCTCTCGGAATGGACAAGGTGATGACGAAGCGCATCTGGCTGCAGGCCGGGCTTCCGGTGGTTCCGTTCCGGGTGCTCGACCGGGAGGAAACCGGAAGTCCCGCCTTTTCCACCCGCTATCTCTTCGAGGAAGCCGGGAAGGAGTTCGGTACGCCGCTTTTCGTCAAGCCGGCGTGCACCGGATCTTCGGTCGGCGTGAACAAGACGACGGATGCGGAGTCATTCGCCAAAGCGGTGAAGGAGGCGCTGTCGTTCGACAACCGGCTCCTGATCGAGCCGGCGATTCCCGCCCGGGAGATTGAATGCTCGGTGATAGGAACCCCGATTCAGCCCGAGGTCTTCGTTCCCGGAGAGATCGTCCCGAGCCACGAGTTCTACGATTACGACGCGAAGTACCTCGATCCTTCCGGAGCACGCCTGATCGTACCGGCGGAACTCTCCTCCGATCAGGCGAAAACGGTCGCAGAAATCGCCGCCCGGGCTTTCACCGCCGTCGGAATTACCGGGTTCGCACGGATCGACTTCTTCCTGCATCGCGAGACCGGCGAGTTCCTGCTGAACGAGATCAACACCATTCCCGGTTTCACGAAAATATCGATGTTTCCCATGCTCTGTGAAGCATCCGGGCTGTCGTACCGGAAGCTGCTGGATACCCTGATCGAACTGGGACTGCGGCGGGAAAAGGAGCGGGAAGCGGTATCCTTTCGCTATGTCCAGCCGGCATAGCTCCGGGCCTTGACCTCCGGGAACGAGCGCCCGGAGGCTGCACCGCCCGGCACGGTCTTCCGCACGTGCGGTACTACCTGCCAGTCGGTAGGAGTACCTGCCAGTGGTCGCAGGAGTACCTGCCAGTGGTCGTAGGAGTACCTACCAGTGGTCGTAGCCGACGATCCGGTTTCGTGCCATGCGGTCCGTCGGTTCCGACTCACCTTCCGCCTGACCGATCAGAAGGAGCATGACGACCCGCATGGAATGAGGAACGGTAAGGATATGCTTGATATCCGCTTCGTCGAACGTCGTGACGATGCAGGTTCCGAACCCTTCGTGCACCGCCTGGAGCATCATGAACGATACGGCGATCGAGATATCGATGGGATAGGAAAGCTGTCCGTTCGGCATCCGATAATCGATGTTCGTGGTGCAGGCCGCGATCACGATCGGCGCCTGGCCGACGTGCTCCTGTCCGAAGGCGGCTTCCATCAGCTTCTCCCGCCGCTGATCGTCCCGAACCACGATGAATCGCCAGGGCTGGCGATTTTTGGCCGAGGGGGCCCGAATGCCCGCCTCGAGTATCCGATCGAGCTGTTCCTTCTGGACAGGCTCTCCGGAAAAGCGGCGAACGCTGATTCTATTCTGTATCGCAGTCATGAGTTCCAACGTATCTTTATCACTGTATACTCTCTCCATGTCCTGATTATGAAGCGGATATGCGAAAAGTGCAATATAATTAGAATATTCATTATTATTCCGTCACATTCCGTGCAATTGACGAACGGAGACCGATACCCTATGCTGGAACCCCGATGAAATCCTTCGTCACCTTCCTCTCCATGGTCACTTTCATGGTCACGCTTTCCGCAGCGGGAACGGCATCTCCGCTCCCCCCGACCGGCGGCAGCATTCCCGGTCCGGATGACCGGCCCCCGATCGGATTTCTCTCGGATCTGCGCAGCTTCGAGGCAGCTTTCCCGCGGACGGAAGGCAGCCCGGGAGAGCGGCAGGCGTTCTCGTATCTCCAGGAACGCATTGCCGGGATGGGGATCGAAACGATCAGTCCGATCGACATGGAACGGGGAGAAGGGATGCATTCCTTCTCCCGATCCTTCGAGGTTGCGGTTCCGGGCTCGCTCGACGATACGCTGATCGTCGCCGTTCCGCTGAACGCACCGCCCGGGAGCACGCTCGGCAGGGACGGTTCGGTCAATCTCGCCCTGGCGCTCGGCATGCTGGAACGTGCGCTGCGGGAAACGCCGACGGTCTCCCTGCGCTTTCTGTTTCTGGGAGCGGAACACGGAGAGGGGCCTGAGTATCCCATGGGAACGGAGCTGTTCCTCAGGAACTTCTTTCCGGAGGTGCCGGTCGCGGTCCTCTACCTCGATTTCCGGAACATTCCATCCCGGATTCTGAGCGAGAGCGGCGGCCGCGGCATCGTTTCGCCGTACTGGCTCATCTCCCGCTACGCGGCTGCAATGGATGCGTCGGAGCTCCCGTTCCTGAACCTCGGCACG
Organism: uncultured Spirochaetota bacterium; assembly: GCA_963728215.1. Lineage (GTDB taxonomy): Bacteria > Spirochaetota > Spirochaetia > CAVSJD01 > CAVSJD01 > CAVSJD01. The sequence continues at coordinate 20,293 of CAVSJD010000005.1, forward strand.
GAGCATCAGATTTTCCGGCTCGGTGTCGAGTCGACCGGAACGGCGATCGAGCGGTTTCTGCAAGCCGGATATCCGGGCATCTCCCTGAGCGATGTTCCCGACCTGCCGCCGTCCCCGGAGCCGGAACGCTGGGCATCGGGATTCCTCACCTTCTTCGATGAATTTCTCCGGAACAACCGCGACGGGTTCGGTGAGGAATGGGACCGGCACTACCTGTTCTACCAGATCCGGTCACGGTACCTGGTGGTGAGCGAACGGGCATACCTTCTTATCGTCATCCTGATTCTCGCCTCGACCCTCGGCTACGGCATCATCTTCAAGGGACGCCTCGTCCGGTATCTGCGCACGATCTCCCGGAACGCCTGGAATCTTCCCGTATTCCTGGGCCTCATCTTCGGATTCCTGTTTCTCGCGACGATCCTGGTGCGCGGCATCTTTCTGATCAGGTCATTCCCCTCGCTCTGGGAGACCTGGCCGCTCCCTTTTTTCGCACTCAAGCTGACGACGGCCCTGTTCCTCTTTTCGCTGCTGTTTCAGCTCGTCCGCAGACTCCCGTTCAGCCGCAACGGAAGCTTCTACTCCGCATCGGCTCTGGTCTTCCTGTTCCTCGATATCGTGATGCTCACCGGTATCAATATCTCCTTCAGCTACTACTTTCTCTGGGCCTTCTTCTTCGCGTTTCTCTTCTCCGGCTTCCGGAGCCGATGGCTGAAACTCCTGGCCTTCGCGGCCTCCCCGGCCTGGCTGCTCAAGGCCACCGTCGATATCTTCACGCTGCCGGATCTTCCCGTGGGACGTATCCTGCTCCTTTCGCCGATCCGCGGCAATCTTCTGCTCGCATTCTTCACGCTGCCCTTCCTGCTCATGCTGATCCGGCTCGATTTTCTGGTTCGTCATCCGATCAGAGGCAAGCGGGGGTTCGCCATCGTTCTCTCGACTTCGATTACGGGTCTGCTGACCGTACTTCTCGCCGCCGCCGGTTTCCTCCATCAACCCTATGGAACCGGCAATCCTCAGCCCCTCGAGGTCATCGAACGGATCGATCTGGACACGGATACCCGGATCCTCAGCCTGAGGAGCCCCGCTCCGCTCGGACCGCTGTCGCTCCGCTACGACGGGGAGGAATACCGCCTTTCCGGAGCGGAACGCAGCTGGGATTCGCCGGCAGCGAGTGCCGAAGCGGGGATCGAACTCTCGCTCCGGGAGACCCCCTTCCTGGGAAGGAAAACCGTCACCCTCTCCGTCGATGCGGCGAACCCGTCCTTCATCGGGTCGCTGGAGATCCTGCTCACCTCTCCCGACCGCATCGTCGTGTACGACGCCACGTTCCCGGTTTCCCTCGATCCGGCCGCCGGTACGGCCCGGATTCACATCGGCAGGAATCCGCCCCTGCCCCTCGCGATCCAGTTCACCGTCCCGGACTCGATCCGGCTCCAGGTCCGGATTCTGGCGACGGGCGACCGCATTCAGACTCCCTTCGAGATCGACGGTAATCCCTTCGCGCCGGTCTATCGCCGGCAGGAGGTACGAACCCTTTCCCTGCAATGAGACGGCACCGTATTTTCCGGTTTTCGAGATATTTTCTTGACGAGCATCCCCGCTGGGGGATATAATACTTATCGCATGTATAGGACATTCTCGAATGTTTTCCGAGAAATCCGGATCGGACCGTGTCACGGCACCGAATCGCATGCACGTCTGCCAGGTCGAGAATGTTCGAACGGGAGAGTCCGGGTGGCGGTTTCCTTCCATGTCGATATGGATGCGTTCTATGCTTCGGTCGAGCAGATGGATCATCCCGAATACCGCGGCAAGCCGATCATCGTCGGGGCGCTCCCCGGAAACCGCGGTGTGGTTTCCGCGTGCTCCTACGAAGCCCGCAGGTTCGGGATTCATTCGGCCATGCCGATCTCCCAGGCCTTCCGCAGATGTCCCCGCGGAATCTTCGTGCCGGTCCGGATGGAACGGTACCAGGAGGTTTCGTCCCGGATCATGGAGCTGTTCTCCGAATTCACCCCGGAGGTTCAGCAGATATCGGTGGACGAGGCATTCCTCGACATGACCGGAACCGAACGCCTGTTCGGTCCTCCGCTGGAATCGGGCGCGCTCCTCAAACGCCGGGTCCGCGAGGAAACCGGACTCACCATCAGCGTCGGCATCGCCCCGAACCGCTACCTCGCGAAGCTCGCATCCGCCGCCGGGAAGCCGGACGGACTGCTCCGGATAGAACCGGGCGGAGAGGAAGCCTTCGTCGCCCGCCTTCCCCTCCGGGACCTCTGGGGCATCGGCTCGAAGACGCTGCAGCGCCTCGAGGAGCTCAACATCGGCAGCGTGCCGGAGCTGAAGGCCTTTCCCGAGGAAGAACTGCGGGTGCTCTTCGGAAAGGCCGCCGGCTCGTTTCTCTACCGGTGCGCCCGCGGCATCGATCCGGGAATCTTCAATCAGGAGCCGAAGAGCCGTTCCCTGAGCAGCGAAACCACCTTTCCGTTCGATACGAAGGATCGTGAGACGCTTTTCCGCACCCTGCTGGATCTTTCGCACCAGGTCATGTTCCGCATGCTGCAGGAGGGCATGCGCTCCCGAACGGTCGTCCTGAAACTGCGCTTCTCCGACTTCACCACGCTTTCCGGCCAGAGAAACCTGGGCCGCTGGATCGGTTCGGCGGAGGAGGTGTACCGGGTTTCGACGGAACTGCTGACGGCTCGCTGGAAAGGCGGAGAGCTGATCCGGCTGCTCGGCGTGGGCCTCGCATCACTGGAACGCGCCGACCGACCCGACCAGCCGGAGCTCTTTTCCGATCCCTTCGACCGCAAGAAACGGGTCGAGCAGGCGGTTCTGGGCCTGAGGGGCACCGCATCGGGTTCGCCGGTCAAGGCCAGCCTGCTCAAAAAGCGCGAACGGAAGCGGAGTGCCGGTCCCGGGCAGACCGCCCGCCCGGAGAACGGAGAACCGGCATCGGGGGACGGAGCCTAGCGGGACCACTCCGCCCGGAGCTCCAGCGCCGTTTTCAGCTCGCGTTCGTCCGACTCCGCCCGCTTCGCCTTTCCCTGCAGCTCGCCGATCACCGAGTCCAGGATCCGTTTCGCCTCTTCCCGGTCCGACATCGCGGGAATCCGTACCGTCCCTTCATAGGCGAAACCCTTCTCCAGCGGGCTGTCGACCCGTTCGAAACGGCGGGCCAGTTTCCCCTGCTCGGCTTCGCGTTTTCCCCGATTCCAGTCCCGGTTCCAGAGATGCGACGCCAGCTGGGTCGCGAAATCGTTGTTGCGGCGAACCCGCAGGCCGAGCGTCATCTCACGTTCCTGGATATCCGTCGACAGCCGGCCGAGGGACACGGCGGAAGAGATGTTCCCGAAAGAGAGCGGAAAGCCGGGGAGTTTCTCGTAGAGCTGTCCAAGAACGTAATATGAGTCGGGATGATCGGGTTTCAGCGTGACCGCCTGCTCGAGAAGCTGCTTCATCGGCTCCGCTTTCGCCAGGGACTGCAGAACCCCCTGCAGCTTGCCCCACTTTCCGATATTCGACGCTTTCCAGTACAGTGCCCGGGGTTCGGTGCGGTCGAGCGAGATCGCCTTCCCGGCGGATTCTTCCCCCTGCCGGTACATTTCGAGGATTTCGCTCTTTGGAGCACCTCCGTCCTCGGCCCGGGCGGCCAGGAAGAGGGTCGCGCGGGACATGCGCCAGAAGATCTGCGCCTGCAGGGCGGCATCCGGAGACTGCCCGAGACCTTCCTCCAGAAGGAGCATGCACTGCGGGTACTGTTCGGCCTCATGCAGTTCGTCCACCTGCTTCAGGAGCTGCAGCACATCTGCAGAAAGGAACCGTGACGTCATGAAGAGCAGGAACAGTATCGGAACGAGACGTTTTCGCTGCATGGGACCTCCTCGACATCCTGGAAGGATTCGATCTCATTCTATGAGGGGATGCGGAGACCTGTCAACCATGGAAAAATCGACCGGTGCGGGCCGGTCCGGGCCGGTCCGGTGCGCTGCGGGAAACGGAAATCGGCAGATCTTGAGGCGAAGCGGGGCTTCTGGTATCCTGAGGCCGACATCGACAAAGGAGGATGCAATGAAAAGCTACCGGAAGGAACTCTGGTTCGACACGTCGAAACGGTACGAGCTCGTGCATCTGACGCCGCAGGTCCGGGAGGCAATCGAGGAGAGCGGGATCCGCGAGGGGCTGTGCCTGGTGAACAGCATGCACATCACTTCAAGCGTCTTCATCAACGACAACGAATCGGGGCTGCACCGGGATTTCCTCGAGTGGCTGGAAAAACTCGCCCCGTACAGCAGGAGCGGCTATCACCACAACGTGGGAGAGGACAACGGGGATGCGCACCTGAAACGGAGCGTGATGGGTCGGGACGTGACCGTCGCGGTCACGAACGGGGACCTCGACCTGGGTCCGTGGGAAGAGATCTTCTACGGCGAGTTCGACGGCCGGCGCAGGAAGCGCGTGCTCATCAAGATTATCGGCGAGTGACCGGAATTATCGTCGAGTAACCGGCGCCGAGCTGCGGTGTGGGATCCTGCCGGATGAAACCGCAGGCAGGTCCTGATCCGCTCCGGGCGTTTTCGGATCCGGCTCGTCGCATCCGGCGATCAGGTCGACCCGCTCGAGGCTCGTCCAGAAGCGGCATTCCTCGAACTCGCCGGCACAGCGGAACAGGGAGAGCAGCTTCGCATCGAGGTGTTCGGCGATCCGGTCCGAGAAGGAGATCATTCCCCGTTCCGTTCCCCGCTTCTCCAGATGTGCCGCGTAGTTGATCACCTCGGAGACGATCTTGCCGGTATCGCTGAAGAACTTGACGGACCCAGAATCGAGTCCCAGCCGGAGAACGATGTCCTGGTCGAACGGCCGGTTCTCTCGCATGTTGAAGATGCTGATGGTCCGCTGGATCTCGAGAGCACAGAGAACGCCCCGGAGCTGATGGCCCTTGAACGTGAACGCGCAGATTCCCCCGTCCCCGGCCCATGACCAGAGCCTGCCGTCCCGATCGGAAAGCTTGCTCCGGAGGAACGACCAGAGCTGGCTGTAGACCTTTTCCATGTTCCTGCTGCCGTACCGGTTCACCAGCTGGGAGTTTCCCACGATATCGACCGAAAGAACGGTGCAGTCGTAGCTCTTGCCGTCCCGGAGTGCCCCCCAGTTGTTCATCTCCATGGGATCCTGCCGGGAGGCTCCGAACTTCCGTCGCCGATAATCGTAGACCATTCCCGTCAGGGTCAGGCGATGGGAGAAGATCTCGATCCCCTTCATTTCGATCGGACGACCGAGCACGGAGCTCTGATCGAGTTCGTGAACGAGCTGGATCAGCTCGGGAAGCCGCTTGTGGTCGGTGCAGTGATCCACCAGCAGCCCGGCACATCTGCGCGGAGAAAGCGTGATGTGCTGCTCGGTCCCGCTCATGGCATGACTGTCGTATCGATGGAACAACAGCTTTCCGATCTCGTTGATCTGATCGACCTTGAAGTTCTGTCCGAGCAATTCTATGAGGTCGTTTTTCAATCCTGCACTGATCATGAGTGCCCTATCATACAATCCCGGTCGGAAATCCGCAAGCCGAAAAACTCCAGAGAACGGAAATAAATGAATGAAACAAGATTATGGAGGTATTATCCGTATCAATACCGAAATGTTGACAACCGGTTCCGACCGGTGTAGGATACCCCGCAGAACCTGATTCCGGAGATAGTCAATGATTCATATAAACGAGCACTACCGTTCCCTGAAGTCGTCCTATCTCTTCTCCACCATCGCCCGGAAACTGCAGGAGTTCCAGCAGGAACGGCCCGATGCGGATATCATAAAGCTCGGGATCGGAGACGTCACCCGGGCTCTTCCGCCCGCATGTATCGACGCGTTCCACGCTGCGGTCGATGAAATGGGAAACGACCTGACCTTCAAGGGCTACGGCCCCGAACAGGGCTACGCGTTTCTCCGGGAGCTGATCGCCGAGCATGATTTCCGGAGCCGGGGCTGCACCGTCGGACCCGACGAGATATTCGTCAGCGACGGTTCGAAATGCGACACCGGGAACATCCAGGAGATCTTTTCCGGACAGAGCCGGGTCGCGGTCCCCGACCCTGTCTACCCGGTGTACGTCGACACCAACGTCATGGCCGGACGGGCCGGGGCATGGAACCAGGGCCGGTACGAAGGGCTCATCTACCTCGATTCCACCGAAGAGAACGGCTTCGTTCCGGAACCGCCCGACGAGCAGGCCGACCTCATCTATCTCTGCTTTCCGAACAATCCCACCGGCGCCGTCGCCACTCGGGAACAGCTGACCCGATGGGTCGACTACGCCCGCGAGCGGAAATCGATCATCCTCTTCGACGCCGCCTATTCGGCATTCGTTCGGGACGACTCTATCCCGATATCGATCTACGAGATCGATGGAGCCCGCGAGGTCGCCATCGAGTTCCGGAGCTTCTCCAAGGTAGCCGGATTCACCGGAACCCGCTGCGCCTATACCGTGGTCCCCGACACCCTGCTCGCCCGGGATGCGGACGGATCCTCTCACCGGGTCCGGGATCTCTGGAACCGCCGTCACAGCACCAAGTTCAACGGGGTCTCCTACCCGGTGCAGCGGTCGGCGGCGGCGGTCTACACACCCGACGGACAGCGGCAGGTCCGCGAACTGACCGATTATTATCTTCACAATGCACGCATCATCCGCGAGCGCATGGGGGAGATCGGATTCTCCTGCACCGGCGGTGACAATTCACCCTACATCTGGATCAGGACCGGAATGGAATCCTGGGATTTCTTCGACCTGATGCTCCGAAAGGCGGAGGTCGTCGTCACTCCGGGAAGCGGATTCGGCCTGTGCGGTGAGGGGTACATCCGGATCAGCGCCTTCAACCATCGAGAGAACGTGGAGAAGGCCATGGACCGGATCGCCCGGACCCTCGCGACCTGATCCATATGGTCCGCAGAAGGAGCGGTCACTGGAAAAGAACCGGCGAATCGTCCCGATCGCCCTGAAGGTGAACGGGCTCATCATCGCGATCCTCGTGATCGGAGTCGGAAGCCTCACGTTTTTCATTGCCGAATCCCTGTTCCGCATCATAGACCGTACAACCGAGACGAACCTCGAGCGGCAGTCCGATATTCTCTACACCTCCATCGAGAACTTCATGATGGCGGGCGAGGCATCCATCGCGGTCAGCTTTTTCCGGGATGTGGAGTCCACGAGTCCCGATTTCATGGTCCACCTGTTCCGCCGTGACGGATCGGTCGCCTTCTCCGACAGCGCCACGATCGAGGAGGTAAACGCTCGCCTTCAGCGGCAGGCGTTCACCGGGACCCCGAGACTCGGGATGGAGGGGATCAAACCCCTGATGGGCAAATTCGCCATGTCGACAGGCATGCCGCCGCAGGATGTCATCTTCCAGTCAGCCGAAGGTGAAAAGGTCTTCACCCGGTTCTACAAACCGCTCCTGAATCTGCCGAAATGCACCGTCTGTCACGGGAGCGACCATACCGTCCGGGGAGTTCTCGACATTCATCACGACATAACCCCGTTCATCGCCACCCAGCGCCGGGCCGTCGTCTTCTCCGGGGTATTCTACCTGACGATGGTACTGCTCATCGCCGTCATCCTCACGCAGTTCCTCCACCGGACGGTCATCCGGCCGGTCCGGACCATCGGGGAGCTCTGCAGCGATGTGACCCGGGGACGTTTCGACGGCAGAATCCGCATCGGGAGCCGCGACGAGATCGGCCTCCTGGGAGAAACGGTGAACCAGATGGTGGAGGGGCTGCACGAACGCTACGAGCTCTCCAAGTACGTCTCCACCTCGACGATACGGTCGCTGCGCGGACAGGAAGGCGGACAGGAAAGCGGACGGAAGGTCGTTCTGACCCTGCTGTTCAGCGATATCCGCGGCTTCACCTCGTATACCGAAAACCGTTCGCCGGATCACGTGGTGGATTCACTGAACCGGGTCCTGAACCTGCAGACCGACGTGATCCATGATCACGGAGGCGATGTGGACAAGTACGTGGGCGATGAGGTGGTGGCCCTGTTCTCCGGGGATCATCCGGAGCTCGACGCCTGCCGGGCAGCCCTGGAGATCCAGCGGCGGCTGAAGGACGTGCAGGCCGAACTCGACGGACTGCAGGTGGGAATCGGGATCAACTGCGGAGAAGTGATCCTGGGCAGAATCGGGTCGGAGAAGCGGGCGGACTTCACCGTCATCGGCGACAACGTGAACATCGCTTCCCGGCTCTGCAGTGCGGCGAAGGGAGGCCAGGTTGTCGTTTCCGCATCGGTGGCGGAGTGCAGTGAAGGCGGAATCGAAACCGACGGACCCTTCCGGCTCCAGGTGAAAGGCAAAGCCAAAAACCTGAAAGTCTTCCTGCTCACCGGCATCCGGGACGCAAATCGACGCAGTACCGTTGCAGGAGTGAACGCATGAACCGCCGCACGCCCCGGAAGCATCGTCCGCTGCCGTCCGCGACCGCAGCGGTTCTCCTTCGCGTGATCCTCGGTTTCCTGATCCTCGGCGGCGTATCGGGCTGCGGCCCGGGACGCGAGGAACCCTTTCTGCCCGTCGATTATTCGGACTGGAAACGGACGACCGATATCGAACTCGACTACCCGATTCCGGGACACGAGAACCGGTATCGCCGGATTTTCATCAACAACGTCGGAGAAGGACTCACGATACGGCAGGGCGAGCTCGGTGCCGTCCACGCCTATCCCGAAGGCACGGTGATCCTGAAGGAAGTCTTCAGCACACTGCGCCCGGGAGCCGATGAACGGCCGGTCCAGCTGACCGCGATGATCAAGCGGCCCGAGGACTCCCGCTCACGCGGGGGATGGATCTGGGTCGTCCTGAACACCGAATCCGGAGAGCAGACGGTCTTCGCCAATGAGCTCTGCGTCACCTGCCATGCGAACGCCAACGAAGGACATCCCTACGGTGATCGGAACGAGGAAAACGAGTTCCGCGATTTCGTCTTCTTCCCCTACTCCTCCTCCGGCCGCTGATCTTTCTCCGGCCACTGAGCTTCTTCCGTCCGCCGAGCGCCGCATCTTCACTATTCTGTTGACCCCGGACTCCGATTCTCCTACGCTATTAGTAACAATCGAATTCGCGCACCGACATCACGTACCGCGGGAGTCGTGCGCGCAAGGAGAACCGGGAATGAACGGACGCACGGGAATCTTCATCCTTTTTCTCGCCCTTCTGACCGTCATCGGAGGTTTCGCCATGGGATCGGGAGAGAAGGAGACGGCCGGGGATTCCTCCGCCGCGGGGAAGCAGGCGGAGGAACCGGTGGTAGTGGCATCGAAAATCGATACGGAAGGAGCTCTTCTGGGCCAGATGATCGTCCAACTCCTCGACCACGAAGGGATTCCGGTCGAAGACCGGACCGAATTCGGCACCACCGATATCATCCGCAAGGCGATCCAGAGCGGAGAAATCGACATGTATCCCGAATACACCGGCAACGGCGGATTCTTCTATCCCGATACCGACGGAACGGTCTGGAAGGACCCCATGGAGGCATGGGAGACGGTGAAACGTCTGGATCGGGAAGCACACGACCTTGTCTGGCTGCAGCCCGCACCGGCGAACAATACGTGGGCGATCGCCGTGCGCCAGGACCTCGCGCAGGCGAACAATCTCCGGACGCTGGACGACCTGGGGCGCTACGTTCGGGAGGGCGGTGAGATCAGGCTCGCCGGTTCGGAAGAGTTCGTGAGCAGGCCCGATGCCCTGCCGGCTTTCGAACAGGCCTACGACTTCTCCCTGGATCAGAAACAGCTCCTGGTCCTCTCCGGCGGGAATACCGCGACCACCGAGCAGGCGGCAGCCAACCGGACCGACGGCGTGAACGCGGCCATGGCGTATGGAACCGACGGGCAGCTGAGTGCGCTGGGGCTCACGGTGCTGGAGGACTCCCGTCATGTTCAACCGGTCTACCAGCCGGCCCCGCTGATCCGCGAAAAGACCCTGCAGCGGTATCCGGATATCGAATCGATCCTGAACCCGGTTTTCCAGAGCCTCGATCTCCAGACGCTTCAGAGGCTCAACGCCCGGATAGCCGTACAGGGAGAATCGGCAGCTTCGGTCGCCGAATCGTATCTTCGGGAGAAAGGCTTCCTGGACTGACGGCATGCGATCATCAGAACCGCTCTCCGGCGGAGCTCCGACGGCGAGACCCGACCCGGTGATGCTGACCGGATCGGGTCTCGCCCTGATCGGCTGTCTTCTCCCCATCCTGCTCTTCAGGGAGAACCGGGTGTCCCGGGGAACCGGGCTGTTCCTCTGGCAGCTCCCGTCCGGGCCCGTTCCGCTTCTGCTGCTGCTTGCCGCAGCCGCCGGCCTCGTCCTTTCGTTCCGGCGTCGCCCCGTTTCCCTGCTGTCGCCGCTCTCCGCAGCGGCCGCCCTTCTGCTGTTCATTCTCCCCTGGGTCGCGGCGGGAATCACCGGTCGGGCCCTGATCGGCGGCGAGGTCCCCCACGGACGCATCTCCCCGTCCTGGGGCTTCTGGCTCTGCATGGCCGGGGGATGGATGATGACGATCGGGATTTCCCGGACCACCGCAGCCGGAAGATGGGTCCGCCGGACGGTCCCGGCGCTCGCATTCGGATCGATCGCGATCCTTGCCGTCTCCGGATATCTGGACCCGATCTCGTTCGTTCAGGAGTTCCGGATCCGGCAGGACCGCTTTTTCGGAGAAACGGCAAACCACTTCGGCCTTGCATTCTCCGCGGTCGGGGCCGCCGCCATTATCGGGATACCGCTCGGGATTCTCGCCTACCGGAGCCGGAAGGCTTCCGGCCCGGTATTCTCCTTCGTGAACACCATCCAGACCGTACCGAGTCTCGCGCTCTTCGGCCTCATGATCGCTCCGCTTTCCGCGCTCTCCCGGCAGTTTCCGCTGCTGCGGGATTTCGGAATCCAGGGAATCGGAAACGCCCCCGCTTTCCTGGCACTGACCCTCTATGCACTGCTGCCGATCGTACGGAACACCTACACGGGACTCTCCGTTCTCTCCGGATCGGTCCTCGAAGCAGGGAGGGGAATGGGCATGTCGCGGCTGCAGCTGCTCCGGATGGTGGAGATTCCCCTGGCTCTTCCCATCGTTCTCGGTGGAATCCGGGTCTCCGCGGTCCAGGCGGTCGGGAACACGACGGTCGCCGCCCTGATCGGGGCCGGCGGCTTCGGAGTATTCATCTTTCAGGGCCTCGGGCAGGCAGCTCCCGACCTGATCATCCTGGGCGTCATCCCGGTCATCCTTTCGGCGGTCCTCACCGATCGGATCATGAAGACGGCCGTGCGGTTGCTTTCACCCGGCGATCCGCACGGCGGAACGGGAATACGCGCATGAACGCTGCCGGAGAACGCGGGCGGATCGGTGTGCAGGAGATCCTTCTCCCGATCGTCGGACTGATCCTGTTCGCTGTTTTCGTGGCGAGTCCCGAGCTGCAGGCGATGATCCTGCATGCGCTCTTTCCGGATGCAAGGGATATTCTCTACGGTCGTGCGCCGCTTTCCGTCCTGGTAGGCCAGCATCTGCTGCTCGCCGGTACATCGAGCCTGGCGGCCGCCGCCGCGGGGATCCTGCTCGGCATCGCCGTCACCCGCCCGGCGGGAAAAGCGTTCCGCCCGCCGGCGGAGGATGCGATTTCCCTGCTGCAGACCTTTCCGCCGGTGGCGGTTCTCGCCCTTTCGGTTCCGATCCTGGGCTTCGGTTTCCGCCCGGCATTCGCCTCTCTGGTCCTGTTCAGCATCCTGCCGATCATGAACAACACGATCGCGGGAATCGCTTCGCTGCCGCCCGATATCCGGGAAGCGGCCGTCGGGATGGGCATGACCGACGGGCAGATCCTGTTCCGGATCGAGCTTCCCATGGCCCTGCGGGTGATCATCGCGGGACTCCGGATATCGCTGGTGATCAACGTGGGAACGGCGACGGTCGGGGCCGTGGTGGGGGCCGGAGGGCTCGGGGTACCGATCGTGGCGGGACTCAGCCGGAACAACCCGGCCTTCATCTTCCAGGGGGCGGTAAGCGCCGCCCTGCTCGCGGTTATCGTGGACCGGCTGCTCGGTATCGCCGAGCGGGTTTCCTACGATCCCCACTCACCCTGAGGCCGGACGGAAGCCGCCGGATACCGGACCCGGCCGGATTCCCGTCCTGCGCCGGATGTTCCGCCGATCCCTACAGCCCTAGTACAGATGCCCCATCCTGAGCTTTTTCGTTTCCAGATAGGTCCGGTTGTGATCGTTCGATACGGCGATCACCGGCACCCGGTCGGCGATGCGGACCCCCGCCTCCTGGAGCTTCTGAACCTTGTCGGGGTTGTTGGTCAGCAGGGAGACCGACCGGATCCCCAGCAGATCGATGATTCTCGCCGCGACCCGGTAATCCCGGGCATCCGCCGGGAAACCCAGGTACTCGTTCGCTTCGATCGTATCGAGCCCCAGTTCCTGAAGCTGGTAGGCCTTGATCTTGTTCAGCAGCCCGATGCCTCTTCCCTCCTGGCGCATGTAGACGACTGCACCATAGGGCTGATCGGCGATATAGGCGATGGCCGCCTCGAGCTGATCCCGGCAGTCACAGCGGAGCGATCCCCAGATGTCGCCGGTGTGGCATTCGGAATGTACCCGCACCGGGCAGTGCTCCGTTCCCTCCACGTTGCCCCGAACGAGGGCGGTATGCTCCTTGCGATGAATGCCGTCATAGAATCCGTACATGATGAACTCGCCGAAGCGGGTCGGCAGATTCGCTTTTGCAACCAGGTGGACGCAGCGCAGTTCGTCATCGCAGGCGTCCTGGTCTTCACCGCCGCGACCGTCCTCGAGCGGAAAGTCCGGTAAGCCCTGAAGCTTGTCATGAAGGCTCTTTCTGTCTCCATTATCGTGTTTATGCACATCGGATTCGTCGGCTGAAGACTTTTTCACGTTTTCCATGGTCCATCCTTTCGACATATATCGGAACCAATCATAAATGTAGTACGCCCTTAATACCGAGTCAAACCCGGGCCTTGCCGGTCGGGGAGCGGACAGGTATAGTAACGGTATGGAACTGCCTCGCGTGACGATGAGCTGGGCACAGAGCATCGACGGACGGATAGCGACCCTGACCGGGGACTCCCGGTGGATTTCGGGCAATGAAACGCTGGAACTCGCCCATCGGCTCCGGGAGCGGAACGGAGCGATCGTCGCGGGAATAGGTACCGTCCTCCGGGACGACCCCGAGCTCAGCTGCCGCCTCGAGGATGCCCGATCGCAGCCGCTCAGGGTGGTTCTCGATTCCCGTCTCCGTTTTCCGCTCGAAAGCAGGATCGCAGCGACCGCGGACCGCTTCCCCACCCTCGTCGTGACCACCGGGCGCGGAGCGGCGGAGGCGGCCGGCAAGGTGCGGCAGCTCCGGGATTCGGGGATATCGGTGGCCGAAGCCGCGGAAGACGCGGACGGAAGGGTCGACATCGAAGGGGCGCTCCGGATCCTCCGGGAGCTCGGCATCGACGGGGTCTTCGTGGAAGGAGGCGCTGCCGTCATCACCTCGTTCCTCACCCGCCGTCTCGTCTCCCGTCTCGTCATCGTAATCGCTCCGCTCCTGATCGGCGAAGGAGTGTCGGCCGTCGGGGATCTCGGGGTCCGGCGGTTGGCCGATGCCTGTCGCCTCGTCAGCCGGGACTTCAGGTTTCACGGTGCGGACGGGGTATGGGATCTCGAGCTGTCCCCGGCCGGCGACGGAACGAAGCCGGGTTCCGGCACAGGAGCCCGCCCGTGATCCGCAATGCCCGGGCGCTCTACTTCACCGCGCCGGAAAAGCTGGAGCTGCGGAACGAGCCCGTGGCGCCCGCACCGGGTGAACGGATCTTCACGTCCCGGCTGATCGGGATCAGTCACGGGACCGAAATGCTCTATTACCGGGGGACGTTTCCCGTCGGAGAGGAAGGGGACCAGAGCGTCCCCTCCGGGGGATCCGGTTCCGGATACCCGATAAAGTACGGCTACATGAATGTCGCGCAGGACGAGAGCGGCAGCCGCTTTTTCTGTTTCTATCCTCATCAGGACCGGTTCGCCCTCGCTCCGACGGCGGCTGTGCCGCTTCCGGACAAACTGGATGACGACGATGCCGTCTTCCTTCCCAGCATGGAAACCGCGGTCGGAATCGTGCAGGATACCGCACCGGTGCTCGGCGACGTCGTGCTGGTGATCGGACAGGGCGTGATCGGGCTTCTCGTCGCGGAGCTGCTGCTGCGCTCGGGAGCGTCCCGTGTCGTCACCGTCGATCCGGTGGCCGAGCGGCGGGAGCGGTCCCGGCTTCTCGGCTGCACGAGCCTCGATCCCGACGATCCCGGGCTGGAAGCGCAGGTCCGGAACGCATCCGGTGGACGGCATCCGGATTATGCCGTTCACGTGAGCGGCACCGCCCGGGGACTTCAGCTCGCACTCGATCTGCTTCCGGTGGAGGGGACTGCGGTGGAAGCTTCCTGGCACGGGGACCGGGAGGTTCCGCTCCGTCTCGGGACAGGTTTCCATCGCAGACGCCTCACGATCCGCAGCAGTCAGGTCAGTCGGATCGGGACCGCTCTTGCCCCGCGCTGGACAAAGGAGCGGCGAATGGGGATGGTCCTCGATCTCCTTGCAGAGCTCCGTCCCTCCCGGTATATCACGCATCGGTTTCCGCTCGAAGTTGCGGAACGAGCCTATCGGGAAATCGCCGACAGGCCGGATCGCGTCCTTCAGGCGATTCTGAAACCCTAGCATCCAGGAGGCAGCACATGTTCGCGACCGGCATCAGCAGAAGCTTCACCGCCCGACACGCCCTCCGGGGCGACTTCGGCCCGGAGTCGGTGCCCCATTCCCATCCCTACCGGATCGAGTGGATCTGCCGGACGCCGGTACTGGACGGCAACGGGTTCTCGGTGGACATCTCCCTGCAGGAGCGGGTGCTGGAAGACGTTCTCGACAGTATCGACGACCGGCTTCTGAACGACCTCCCGTATTTCCGGGATCGACAGCCGAGCCTCGAAAACCTTGCCGTCTACCTCTCCGATCATCTGCGGCAGCGTGTCGCCCGTAAAGGCGGAGATCCCTCGGGAATCGAGGAGCAGGAGGTCCGGATCTGGGAATCCGAAACCGCCTGGGCGTCCTACACGTCCCGAGCGCAGGAGAAAGCCCGGTGAGCGGACTCCGGATCCTCTTCGTCATCTACGGTTCCGAACAGCAGCTGACCGGGGGCTACATCTACGACCGGAGGATCATCGAGGCCCTGCGCGAACGGGGCGACGAGGTCGACCTGCTCCGACTGGACCGGCACCCGCTCCTGTTATCCCGTCTCCCTTCTTCCCGCAGGCAGCTCGCGAATGCGCTGCAGGAGAGCTCGGGATACGACTGGATCATCGTGGACGAACTGGTGCATCCGCTGGCCGCCCCGGCGGTCTCCCGGTGGAAGCGACGGCTGCCGCCCGATTCGCAGCGGCCCCGCATCGCGCTCCTGGTCCATCTTCTGGCGGTCGTACTGGAACGGAAGGGTTTTCGCGAACGCTTTCACCGGCGCTACGAGCGCATGCTGATCGAGGCTTCCGACCTGGTGATAGCCAACAGCGACACCACCGCCGCGAACATCCGGGACCTGGCCGCCGGGGCTCCCCGGATCGTCGTCTGCCGTCCGGGGAAAGACGCCCCGGGACAGGAGCGGGCCGACCTCCGGCTGAAGGAACGGCAGGAACGCTATCGGAACCAGCCCGCCGCCTCGCGGGAGGTTCGCCTGCTGATCGCAGGGACCCTGGTCGCCCACAAGGGACATCATTACCTGATCCAGGCCCTGGCGGGCCTGAAGTCGCTTCCATGGCGCCTGGTGATCGCGGGGAACCCCGAGGCCGATCCCCGTTACACCCGGAAGATCCGGCAACTCGTCGAAAAGTCGTCCCTGCGGGACAGGGTCACGTTCACCGGCGCGCTTCCGGTGGAGCAGATGGAGGAGACCTATCTCCGGACGGACCTTTTCCTCTTTCCCACCGCATACGAGAGCTACGGGATGGCCCTCGCTGAGGCGATCACCTACGGGATTCCCTTCGTCGCATTCGATGTCGGAGCCGTACGCGAAATCGCCCCTTCTGCAGCCGTGATCCGGCCGGGAGAACGGAGCTCCGAACGGGATCTCTGGAAAGGGTCGAGCGGTTTCTTCGTTCCGTTCGGGGATATCGAAACCTTCAGTGCCTGTGCGAGTATTCTCATTACCGACCGGATTCTGCGGGGAGTCATGGGCGAGCGGGCGCTCGCGGATGCCGCCGCCCTCCCCGACTGGTCCGAGGCCGGAGACCGGTTCCACCGGATCCTTCACGGGAAAGCCGTCGACGCTCCCGCCCCGGATGCCCATGAGGATCCGGACGACCCGGATGCTCCGCTCATGTCGTGAGGGCGCTCGATCAGGATCCGCTGGAGATGTCCGCGAGAATCCGTTCCCGGTCTTCGCGGAACGTCTCGAATGCGCCGATCAGCGTTTTCAGCGCAGCTTCCGCGGTGACCGCATCCCCGATTCGGGCCGCTTCCTCGAGCCGACCCGCCGCGTCGCCGAGCGCGCGGGCTTCCAGGTTCCAGGCTCCGCCCTTCACCGAGTGAGCCTCTTCCCGGACCGTGACGAGGTCTCCCGATGCCAGCATCGCTTCCATCCGGACGATCTGCTGTTCCGCCTTTCCGATGAACACGGTCAGTACCCGGTCGAGGACCTCGCGGTTGCCGAGGAAATTCTCCAGGGCCCTGTCGTACGAGAACCGGCCCGGATCGGGATTCTCCCGCACGTCACCGGACTCCGGTACGTTCTCCGCGGCCGCTGTGCCGACCCGGACCGCAGCCGCAGTCCCGGCCCGGTCGACATTCGGGGCACTGGCCCGGGCCGCAACCGCTGTTTCCGACCGGGGGACGGGAAGACCCGTCCCTTTCACCGCACCGGCCAGATGGCGACGGAGCACCGGAAGCAGGTCCGCGCTCTTGAACGGCTTGCTGAGCACCTCGTTCATTCCCGACTCGATGCAGCGGTCCAGTTCGCTCTGAATCGCGCTTGCGGTTACGGCGACGATCGGGCCGGTGTATCCATGTTCCCGGAGCGTGCGAGCCGCCTCGTATCCGTTCATCACGGGCATCTGCAGATCCAGGAATACCATGTCGAAATCGGATTCCAGCGCGGCCTCCACGGCTCCCCTTCCGTCGGATGCGACCGTCACCTTCAGACCGGCCTTTTCGAGGATCGTGCGGAACAGCTGCTGGTTCACCTCGTGATCCTCCGCCAGAAGAACCATGGCGCCTTCGATCGACCGCCCGGTCTCCGGGCTGTCCGCCGCCACGCTGAGCTCCGGAACATCCGCTCCGTCCAGATCGATCGCACTGCTGGAAATCTGCTCGATGCTGCGGCGAAGATCTTCCCGGAGTACCGGCTTGGCAAGGTAACTGTCGAACCAGTGGAGCAGCTTCATCTTCGCTTCGTCGCCGCTTCTGCCGGCGGGGCTCATCAGGATCAGCTTGGTTGCATTTATCCGTTTGTCCGAGTTGATCTCGCTGGCGAGCTGCCAGCCGTCCATTCCGGGCAGAATCTGGTCGATCACGCACGCTTCGAAGGGTTGATCCTTCGCCGCAGTCCGCAGGAGCGAGAGCGCTTCATCGGCGCGCTCGGCGGTGATAACCTCGCAGTTCCAGTCCGTGAGATACGCGGCGATGGTTTTCCGGGCGGTCACGTTGTCATCGACCAGGAGGACCCGCAGCCCGGAGAAGTCGATCAGAACATCCTCTTCCCGAACGGCCGGATCCTTTTTCAGTGAGAGATTGAACCAGAAAGTCGAGCCCTTTCCCGGCACGCTTTCCGCACCGATATCTCCGCCCATCAGATCCGTCAGCTTTTTCGAGATGGAGAGCCCGAGTCCGGTTCCGCCGTACCGCCGGGTGGTTGTGGAGTCCACCTGGCTGAAGGAGGTGAAAAGGCGGTCCTTCTTGTCCGGCGGGATCCCGATTCCGGTATCCTCGACCGTGCAGCGGATGGTTGCGGATTCCGCGCTCTCCCGAAGACATTCGAGAATGACTGCGATCTCCCCCCGGGCGGTGAACTTGACGGCATTCCCGAGCAGGTTGACGAGAATCTGCCGGATGCGTACCGGATCGCCCATCAGGGCACCCGGCACCCGTCCGCTGATCCGGAAGATCAGCTCCAGTCCTTTCCGGTCCGCTTCGAGGGCCACGAGGTTCAGCACCTCGCCGACCAGCCGGTGCAGGTCGAACCCGATGATCTCCAGCCCGAGCTTCCCCGCTTCGATCTTGGAAAAATCGAGAATGTCGTTGACCAGGCTCAGAAGGATATCCGCCGCGAACCCGATCTGTTTCGCGTACTCCGACTGCTCCTCGTCGAGGCGGGTCTGCCGGAGCAGCTCCGTCATGCCGACGATGGTGTGTATCGGGGTCCGGATCTCGTGGCTCATGTTGGCCAGGAACTCGCTCTTGATCTGGGTGGCCCGCTCCGCGTTCTCCATCGACTTTCGAAGCTGACCCTCGTCCTGCTTCTGCCGGGTGATGTTCTCGACGATGCCGTAGAGGTAGAATCGGCCCGAGCGTCCGCTGGGAGCCAGTGCGAAGGCGCACCTGACCCAGGACCACGAGCCGCTCTGGTGCAGCAGCCTGAGCTCTATCGTGAAGTTCCGGTATCGGTCCCGGATAAGATTGATGAAACAGGTTTCGAACTCCTTCTGCTCGTCCTGATGAACCAGCGAAAGAATCGTACGCCCTTCGAGGTCCCGGTGCGGGTATTTCGCCAGGCGGCAGAAGGATTCGTTGGCTTTCCGGATACAGCCGGCCCGATCGAAAACCACGATGCCGTACGGGGAGGTTTCGAACAGGGCTTTCAGGAAGGAATCGCTGTTCATGCCGCTACACGTTGACTCTGAGATTCTCCAGAGTCTTCTTGACGATCAGGTCGGGCTTCAGCGGTTTGAGCATGTAGCTCTTGGCACCCGCCTTCAACGCCCGGACCACCGATTCCCGCTGTGAAAGGGCCGAAAGCACGATAACCGACGAATCCACCCCCTTTTCCCGCAGATAGCCGAGCACGGCGAATCCGTCCATTTCCGGCATCATCAGGTCGAGAAACACGATCGGATACCGGTCGAACTCTGGATCGCTGACGAACTCCCTGCCCGTCGCGTAGGTCTTCACTTTCCATCGGCTTCCCGAGAAAATATTCCCGACCATTTCACGGATCACCACGTCGTCATCCACCACCGCGACCCTGATCTCCTGTCCGGGACTGACCGAATCGAGCGACGAACGGTCGGAGTCGCTTTCGCTCTCGAGCCGCATGTGAAACATCTCTTCCTGCTGTTTTTTCCGGGGAGCTCCGGCACGGATCATCTTTTCACCCGCGGGAGTGAAATCCCGGTTCACGTCCGGCTTGAGTTCCGCACCCTCGAGCCTCTGCATGAGGCTCTCCAGATCGTTCGAGATCTCGATTTTCCGGTATTCCGGATGTCCCGTGAGCACTTCCCTGACGAAGCTCGAGTTCGTCAGGATTTTAACATACCGCGTCGTCACGTTCGCATTCTCGAGAACCTGCTCGATCAGGAGTTCGAGTTTCTCGCGATCTCCGGATTTCAGGTCGAGGGTCGCCATCATCAGGAGCACCTTGGCGCTCTTGAGACGGTACAGGTCCCGGAGCTCGATGAGTTTGTATTTCAGAAGCTCGATCTTTTCACGGTTGAGGCCCATGGCGACTTCGATGAAGAGAATTCCGTCGTTGAAATGCGCCTCGATGATGGAGGGAGTGGAATCGATGTCGAGCCGGACCTGCAGCAGTTCGGAAACGGTGTTCAACAGGGAATCGACCTTGATCGGCTTGGAGAACAGCTTCTTCACGTCGTACGGAGCGACCTGAACCAGCTGTTCCTTGCTCATATGGGAGGCCACGAGGATTACCGGAACGCTTCTGCAGTTCGGATCCTTCTTTTTTCCCTGGAGCACGTCGATGGCGCTGATCCGCGAGAGGAAGTAGTCCATGATGATCAGGTCCGGCATGAATGCGCGAATCTTCGAGAGTCCGTCGAGACCGTTTATCGCGGTTTCCACGGTAAAATTGCAGGCAATCAGTTTCTCCGCAAGAAAATCCCGGAAAAGCGATGTCTCCTCGATAATGAGAATCTTCTTCACGCTGCATCCTCCTGCGGCCGCTCTATTATACCCGATATCCATATTATCGCAATACCGATCAATAAATCGAAAAGATTCGCTTGCCTCCGGTTTGCTTCGGAAGTATCTTACAGGCACGAAAGGAGCACCTGAAAAATCACGGTCAATCGCTTCGAGAAAGCGGGCACCTGTTCCATCCCGGAGCAGGTGCGTGCCTGTTTCGGAGCAGTGACACGCGGAGTCACTGCGTAACCGGATGATACGGCGTTTCACCGGCAGCGCTCCACGCGCGGACCGGGAAGCATATATTTCACGTTCCCAAGGAGAGAGAGTATGGAAAAGTTTGCAGACATCATGCAGAGCGCCGACTTCAAAAACGAGAAGCACGTCCCCGTTATCGAATGCAGCGACACCGCTCAGGCGGACAAGAACTTTGAGATCCGGGTAACGGTCGGTAAGGAGATTCCCCATCCCAACACCACCGAACATCATATCGTGTGGATCAGCCTCTACTTTCTCCCGGAGGGAGAGAAGTTCCCCTTCGAGATCGGAGATTACGTTTTCTCCGCCCACGGGGCCACGACGCAGGGTCCGAATACCGGTACCGCCTACACCGAGCCGTCCCTTGTGACGACGGTCAAGTTCAAGAAACCCGGGAACGGAACGCTTCTTGCCTCCAGCTACTGCAACATTCACGGTCTGTGGGAAGGAAGCAGGCAGATCAAGGTCGCCGGCTGATCCGGACGCGCAGCCGCTCCGCCGCCTGCTCCTATCGGAGGAACGGGCGGCACGATTCATCCTCCCTGCCGGCAATCCCGTAACATCCGTCATCCCGTGGAATGGAATTCCTTTTCTATCTCTGGTATGATCCGCTTTTATCCGGTATGATCCGCTCCGACATCAGGGAGGTGTGATTCGATGAGTCAGCACGATCTGTCTATTCTCCGGGAGCCGTACGATTTCCCCCTCGAACGTTTCATTTCACAGCAGCGATTCGAACGGATCAAGGATTTCAGCCGGGAGAAGGAAACCCCGTTCGTAGTCATCGATCTCGATATCGTCCGCAGAAAGTACCTCGAGCTGAAGGATCAGATTCCTTTCGCGAAGATCTTCTATGCGGTGAAGGCGAATCCGATGGACGAAATCATCACGCTCCTCAACGAGCTGGGCTCCAGTTTCGACGTCGCCTCCCGCTTCGAGCTCGATCAGCTGCTCCGGCTCGGCGTGTCGCCGGAACGGATGAGCTTCGGGAACACCATAAAGAAACGGCGGGATATCGCCTACTTCTACGAGAAGGGCGTTCGGCTCTTCGTCAGCGATTCGAACGAGGACCTGCGGAACATCGCCGCCGCAGCCCCCGGAGTGAAGGTGTTCTTCCGGCTGCTGAACGAGGGAAGCGGATCGGACTGGCCGCTCTCGCGGAAGTTCGGCACGCATGCGGATACCGCCTATCATCTTGTGCTCGAAGCGCGGGATCTCGGGCTCGTTCCCTACGGCGTGAGCTTTCATGTGGGATCGCAGCAGCGGGATGTCGGTCAGTGGGACGACTCGATCGCCCATTGCCGGTATCTCTTCGATGCTGCGCGCGAACAGGGCATCAATCTCCGGATGATCAATATCGGCGGAGGACTGCCGGCGAACTATCTCGATCCGAACCTTCCCACGGAGGTCTACACCAGCGAAATCAAGCGGTTTCTGCTCGAAGATTTCGGCGATCAGCTTCCGGAGATTTTCGTCGAGCCCGGTCGCTCGCTCACGGGCGATGCCGGAATTCTGGTGGCCGAAGTCATACTGGTCACCAAAAAGACCCGGAACAGCCTGTATCCCTGGGTCTACCTGGACATCGGAATGTTCGGAGGACTCATCGAAACCATGGGAGAAGCGATCAAGTATCCCATTTACTTCGACAAGGATGGCGATGCCGAGGAGATCATTCTTGCCGGACCGACCTGCGACAGTATGGACATTCTCTACGAGCAGCATCGCTACCGGATGCCCGACACCGTCGGACCGGGTGACCGGGTCTATATCTTCACGACCGGAGCGTACACCCAGAGCTACAGCTCGATCGCCTTCAACGGATTCCCGCCGCTCAAGGGGTACGTGATCAGATCTGAGTGATGCGGTCGGTCGTGACTTCCTTCACGTAGATCATCCCGTAACGCCCGGAGGGTTCCCCGACCGAACGGTCGGGGAAGTGTGTCACGGCAAAGAAGTAGAAAACGTCCATCATGTCCGGATGCGAATCGGTGAGCGCGTACCGGTAATAGCAGGTCCGGCTGCGGAGGACCTTCCGGCGGTCGGGATCGGTCTGCAGCTCGGGATCGATCATGCTCCGCAGGTTGTGACGAACGCCCCCGTACCAGGCTTCCGAAACCTGGAACAGGTTGAGTCCTCCCTTCGCATCCATCGAATAGAGCTCGATTATTCCGGCCAGCGAGGGAACCTTCGCGTTTATTTCATACTTGTCGGATTTCGCGAGGGGGGACCAGAAGACGGTGTAGTAGGCATCTCCCGCATCGACTTCCTTCCGGATCGTCGGGCGGACAATATCCCTGAAGTATTCCTTTCGCACCCGAACAGCATATCCCGCATGGCCGGAAATCACAAGGGTCGGCTCGACCCGGTTCTCACCGCGACTGAACCGGATCGACCTGGCTGACTTTCCAGACCCGGTCCTCCCGACGGAGAAAAATCCGGATGGAATGTTCTTTCCATGTAACCGGTCCGGAGCTTCTGCCGGCATACTGCAGCAGCAGTTCCGCCCGATCATCCGCGACCGACTCCACCTTCATCGCTTCGGGCATGACCAGAAGCGGTTCGCCCGCCCGCAGCGGCTCCGTTCCGCCGACCCAGAAGTGGGCCGCGAGCTTCTCCGCCTGGAGACGTCCGAATCCCCGGCGGAAGTACTGTACCAGGTCGTCCCTGCTCCTGATCCGTTCCCGTTCGCTCCAGAGCTGATCATCGAGTCGATACGCTGCGCTGACCGCGCTCATCAGGGCATCCCGCGTTTCCCGGTCGGGACCGCCGCCGTTCGCGGGATGGGCCGGTCCCCGCACCTGCTGCTGCGGGCCGCACGAGATCAGGGCTGCAAGAGTGATCGCGAAGATTGCCCCCGGCAGCCGCGCTCGATACATGGTTCCTCCTTCGAGGCTGAATCCTCTTCAGAAGGTACTCATCCGGGGCTCCGGGAGCAAGAAACAGCTACTTCTCGGCCCCCGGCCCTACTCCCGCGAAGGAAAAGAGCTCCTGCTGAACCCAGAGGAAGTTATTGTTTTCCGTCGGCACCAGGAAGCGGGCCGATTCGGTTTCGTTCCCTTCCTTGTCAAAAATCGAAATGTCCTTTACCGCCAGCACCGGATACAGCTTGTCCTTCTTGAACAACCGGGACATGCGTATGTAGTGCTCCGACATGTGCGGAAAGAAATCCTGGAAATCCTTGTGGAGTTCCTTTCTCACCTGCACATAGAATACTCCGTTCTGCATCACAATCTCCTCCTCATGGGGGCGAGCCGGCCGACACCGACAGAAGACCCGCCTTCGCTTCCTGAACAACAAACCGCTCAAGCATCTCGATAATGCCCGGGACTTCGCTCAGCCGGGCAAGATCGAGCGGAGTCAGACCTCTCCGGTTTCTTGCATCCGGGTCCGCTCCATGCTCCAGCAGTATCTCGAGGATCCGGTAGCGGACATACGGATTGTCTTCGAACGCGATTCCGTACGCCGTTTCTCCCAGCCTGAAATCGGTGTTCGGAATCGCCCAGTGGAGCGGAGTGTTGCCTTCCAGATCCACGATCCGGGCATCCGCCCTATTGGCCAGCAGGTACGAAACCGCATCCGGGTACCCGTACGAGATCGGGTAATAGAGTGCCGTTCGACCGCTCCTGTCCCGGACATTCACCTGCGCACCCCGCTCCACCAGCAGCCGCAGGATATCTTCCTTTCCGGGGGAAAAGGCATAGAACAGCGGGGTGCGCCCGAAGCTGTCCGGCTTGTTCACATTCGCCCCACGACGGAGAAAAAGCCCGATCGCGTCGCGATGCCCGGAGATGATCGCCTGGACGAACGCGCTCCTGCCGAGCGAATCGACGGCGTTGATATCGGCTCCCCGGCTGACCAGGTATTCCGTTATGCCCTGATGGCCGATCGAACCGTGGAGCGGCGAGGACGGCCAGGCCGGAGAGGAAAGCTTCGCCCGGCGGGAAACGAGAAACCGAACGACCGGTTCGCGGCCCATCCGGGCCGCCCAGAAGAGCGGCGGATATCCCAGCGTTCCGGGCTGGTCGATCCGCGTGCCTGCTCCGACCAGCCGTCTGACCGTTTCGAGCTCCCCGCGGCTGGCGGCGATACACAGCGGATCCGTCTCCCCCTTTTCCTCACAGCCTTCCGGATGAACCGGCGTCACCGCTGCCAGGAGAAGCATGAATACGAAAACCGCCGGAACCCGGCCGAAAAACACCATCCGCCAAATCTCCATTCTATCACCAATTGTACATGGAATCATGAATTCTGCAAGCACGTGTTTTCAGACGAGATCCGCGGGTGCCGCCCCGGTAACCGCCAGGAGAACTTCGGGGCGGATGACGATCTGCAGCCCGATCGTTCCGGCGCTGACGTACACTTCCTCATAGGCGAAGATAACCTCGTCGAACCAGAGCGGATAGGTTTTTTTCATACCGATCGGCGAGCAGCCTCCCCGGACATATCCGGTCAGCTCGAACAGGTCCGCTGCACGGACAAGCGATACGCTCCGCCTTCCGGACACCGCGGCCGCCTTCTTCAGGTCCAGTTCTGCGCTCCCGGGAACGCAGAACACCAGAACCGCTCCGTCGTTCCCTTCCGCCACCAGCGTCTTGAACAGCTCGTCGGGAGACGCACCCACCTTCCGCGCGACGGAAACCGCGTCGATGTTTCCGTCCGTCCCGTCGTACGCAGCGGTCCGGAACCGTACTCCCCGCGCTTCGAGAAGCCGCACCGCATTCGTTTTCTTCTCCGCCATTTTTGTATACTAATATAGAAAAAAGAAGCCTTATACTTGACATGCGTATAGTATTTGCGTACAATATTGCTTCAGAGGGAGGACACCATGTCTGATTTTACCTTCGCGAAAGCGATGAGAAAGAAGATGAAGATCAAAATCGGATTGATAGGGCCTGCGGGCTCTGGTAAGTCGTATACAGCTCTCCGCCTGGCTCGGGGTCTCGCCGGACCTGACGGACGTATCGCGCTGATCAACACGGAACGTAATCGAGGCGAGATCTACGCAACCGAATTTCAGTACGACATTCTGAACCTCGATACGCCGTTTTCACCCGAACGGTTCATCCAGGCCATCGATACCGCGATCGAACAGAAGTACGATGTCGTGGTGGTCGATTCGGCCAGCCATGAGTGGATCGGCTCCGGGGGTATTCTGGACATGAACAAGCGGATGCAGGGCAACAGCTTTGCGAACTGGGCCAAACTCACCCCGCGTCACGATGCGTTCATCGAAAAACTCGCCACGACCGATGTCCACATGGTGGTCTGCATGCGCGGCAAGGACGAGTACATCGTGGAGGAAGACGACAAAGGCCGCCAGGTACCGAAAAAAATCGGCCTCGGACCCCAGCAGCGGGACGGAGTGGAATACGAGTTCCATGTCGCGTTCAATCTCGATATGCAGCACGTCGCCACACCCGTAAAGGACAGCACTCATCTCTTCGACGGCACCTACCGGATTCTCACCGAGGAGGACGGAACGAATCTCGTCCAATGGGCATCCGACGGAATGGAATCCCCGGTGCCGCAACTCAAGGCGGAGATCCAGCGCATCCTCCGGAAGGGCAAAGAAAAGTTCAACGCCGACCAGATCGAGTATCTGAACAAGGTTCTGGGCAGCAATACCGAGGGCAGGCTCCAGGAGGCGGTCGTCCGGGCAAAGGAATATCTCGGCAGCCACAACCAGGAACCGAAACCTGAATCCAGAAAGGAGAGTGCCTGATGGCCACCGACATCGCACGAGCATTCTTCGTCGGCCGTCTGACCCGCGAAGTCGATATCCTCTATACCTCCGGAGGCGGCTCTTTCGGCGTTCTGAGTATCGCGGTGAAGAAATACCAGGGAAAGGAGAATCCCGAGAAGACGAGTTTTTTCCGGGTGACCATTCCCGAGAAGACCGTGAACAGTATCGGACCCTACCTGGTAAAAGGCAGGCAGGTTGCCATCGATGCGGTTCCGGTAATGAACTCCTGGACCGATGATTCGGGGAACCGCCACAGTATGGTCGAATTCAAATCGACCAGCCTGCAGCTTCTCGCGGAGCCGCAGGGTGCATCCCGTACGAATCGCGCATCCCGGAATACCCGGGACGAAGCGGAACAGCGGGAGGAGGAAACCGAATTCCTTCCCGGCTTCCAGCCGGAAGCTTCGGAGGATTCCTTCATCGACGACCTGCCGTTCTGATTTCCCGTCGCTCCGGAGGCATGCCTCCGGAGCCGTATTCCGATCGACGATGCACGGGGGCACCTGCCGTGACCAACCTGGTCAAAGAAATTGACCGCTTTCTGCTCTCCCGGGAGTCCCGGGAGCGGCAGCACCATTACGCCAGCGATATTCTCGCCTGCCGCCGACAGCTCTACTACAAGTGGACAAGGGAACCGGAATCGAACCCCATCGAAGCGGGCGGACACTGGAAGATGCGCATGGGCGACCGGATTCATGAACTGGTCCACGAGTTTCTCGAAGAGGCGGGATTCGATATCATCCGGGAGGTATCGGGAAAGCTCGAGCATCCGAGGCTGAAGCGGCCGATCTCCTACCGGGTGGACAATCTCTTCACCGACCGGGACGGCACCGTAGCGGGAATCGAGGTGAAGACCAGTTACGGCGCCGGGATCAAGGCCCTGAAATCGGATCCCAAACCGGATCATCTCGGACAGGTCGTGGTCTACATGCGGGCTGCCGCCATTTCCCGCTTCTATCTGCTCTACATCGGGAGGGACAACGGCTTCCGCCGTCAGTTCACGCTCGAACTCCGCGACGGCACCCTGCTGGTGAACGGGCGGGCTGAACCCGATCCGTTCGAGAGCATGATCGATCGTCTCGTCGATCTTGAACGCCGCCTCGAGACCCATACCGTTCCCGCACGGGACTATCTCGCGGCGATAAGAAAGGGATCGGTCAAGGACCGATTTCAGAAGAACAAGGAAATCTTCAAGACCGACTGGCAGTGCAGCTACTGTCGATGGAAGGATGCCTGCTGGCAGGAAGTAGCCGAGCAGCACCGCGACGGGGACAACGCCGACATGTTCACCTCCCGCCGCAGCGGCACGGGCCGGGAGACGGCTCCCCCTTCCGAAGAATCCGATCGCACCGATTCACCCGATCCTCGCCCTGCTGCCTGAGCCGCTGCGGCGGCCGGGGAGCCTGAACCGCTGCGGCGGCAGGGGGTCATCGATCGCGTTCAGCGGTTACCCTTGCAGGATGATCCTCCAGTCGATAGTATGAATGACGGAGGTCCCATCCGACAATGAAGGTCAAGAAGATCTATGATTTCGATATCCGGAAGACCAGCCGGACTCTGGTCCATTCACTCCGACAGAAGCAGGAAGCGACCGTCGCCGACCTGATCGCCGCAACCGGACTGCCGAAGCATCAGGTTGAGGAGACCATCAAGTCCGTCACGCACGAGTACGGCGGGCGGATGCGCGTTACGGAGTCGGGAGAGATCCTCTACTCGTTTCCCCGGGGGATGAAAAGCCGGTACGAAGGGTTCGGCCCCCGTCTGCGCCGGGTTCTCGGGCGTCTCGGAGCGTGGACGGCGGCCGCCGCTTCCCTGCTGTTCAAGGTCTGGATCATGATCATGCTGGTGGGCTATTTTGCCCTTTTCATCGCGATTCTGGCACTTGCCCTCGTCGCATCGTTTGCCGGAGCCTTCGTCGGCAACCGGGAAGGCGGTCAGCGATCCCGCTCCCGCAGCATGGGATTCGGTTCCCTCTACCTGGTAACCCGGCTGATCGAGTTCTTCATCCAGATCTGGCTCTACGGAAGGCTGACCCGGGGCTACGACGGTCGCCGGACCTCGGCCCGCCGGACGGGAGGCCGCCCCCTGCATCGGGCGGTCTTCGCCTTCGTCTTCGGCGACGGAGATCCGAACGCGGGCTGGGAAATCCACGAACGTACCGAGACGATCCGGTTCATCCAGTCCCGCAAGGGCGTGGTGACCGTGGAGGAACTCATGGCGCTCACGGGAAGGGATTACGATGCGGCACAGGAGCTTGTCAGCGCACTTCTCCTCGAATACGAAGGGGAGCCTTCGGTAACCGACGAAGGTACGCTCTATTTCCAGTTTCCCGAGCTGATGCGAACCCGGGATCTGCCGTCGTCTTCCGCAGCGTCCTCTGCGGGTCTGCGGAAACGGCTCGTACCGTTCAACGGAAACGAATCGGGCATGAACCGCTGGATCGCCGTGCTCAACAGCGTGAATATCTTCTTCGGAAGCTTTTTTCTCTACTATTCCTATTTTGCCGCGGTGATCGATACGCGGGACGTCACCGCCCGGTTCTACCTGTTCACCCGGGCGCTCTTCTCCGGCACCTCCGATCCGACAGCCTTCATCGCGGTGGTGCTCGGCGTCGTGCCGTTTCTCTTCTCCCTCCTCTTCTACCTGGTACCGTTCGTCCGGAATCTGAGACGGGAGCGGGAAAATTCGGATGTCCGTTCGTCGAACTTCCGGATGAAAGTCTACCGGACCGTTCTGGAACATCCGGACGAAATCGTTCCCGATTCGGTCCGCGCCGTCGGGGCCGACGAGTCGGTCCCGAATCCGAAGGAAGAATGCGAACGGGTGCTCAGCGTGCTCGGAGCGAGAAAAGGCGTGGAAATCGAGGAACGCCCCGACGGACTGCGTGCCTACCGCTTCCCCGATATCGGACGGGAGCGGAACGACATCCGGGATCTCCGCGCCGGCATCGATCCGTCGAAATATGCGCCGGGGGACACCGTCTTCGACAGCGGCGCCTGATTCCGTGCACCTGCCGGGAGGCGATTCCGGCGACGTTATGTACTGTGCCGGATGACGGACTGTGCGGCTGCCAGACGAGCCACCGGTACGCGGTACGGCGAGCAGGAGACGTAGTCGACTCCTTCCAGGTAGACGAACTCGATCGACGAGGGGTCGCCTCCGTGCTCACCGCAGACCCCGATCTTCAGATCGTTTTTCAATGACCGTCCCTTCCGGATCGCGAGAGAGATCAGCTGACCGACACCGCTGCGATCGAGAACCTTGAACGGGTCGTACTCGAGTATTCCCGTGTTCAGATAGTCGTTCAGGAATCCTCCCACATCGTCCCGGGAGTAACCGAACGTCATCTGCGTCATGTCGTTGGTTCCGAAGGAGAAGAAGTCGGCGTACGGCACGATTTCATCGGCCGTGAGCGCCGCCCGGGGCACTTCGATCATCGTACCGATCCGATAGGCCACTTCGGTCTTCTGCTTCCGGAATACCTCGGCGATGACCTTCTCCGATTTTTCCCGCAGGACCTTGAGCTCCTGCCAGGTGCCGACCAGGGGAATCATGATCTCGGGGATGACCTTTCCGCCGCCTTTCGCCGCTTCACAGGCCGCGGCGATGATAGCCTCCACCTGCATCTCGTAGATTTCCGGGTATGCGATTCCCAGACGGCAGCCCCGATGGCCGAGCATCGGGTTCATCTCCTTGAGACTGTCGATTTTCTCCTGCAGCTGCCTGACCGGTACGCCAGACTTCTCCGACAGTTCCTTCAGGTCTTCCCTGTTCTGGGGAACGAACTCGTGCAGCGGCGGGTCCAGCAGCCGGATGGTTACCGGCAGGCCGTCCATGGCTTTGAAGATGCCCCTGAAGTCCTTTTTCTGCAGCGGCAGAAGCTTCTTGAGCGCCTTCCGGCGGGCATCGGAATCCTCGGCCAGAATCATCTCCTGGAAAATCTCGAGCTTACCCCTGTCGAAGAACATGTGCTCGGTCCGGCAGAGTCCGATCCCCTCAGCTCCGAAGCTTCTCGCTTTCTTCGCATCTCCCGGAGTGTCGGCATTCGAACGGATCAGGAGCCCCTTCCCGCGGCCCCTCTTTTCCGTCGGCCGCATGCGTATCTCATCCGTCCATCCGAGAAAGACAGCGAGCTCGCCGGACACCTTCGGCTGAACGAGCGGCAGCTGTCCTTCATAAATCTCACCGTTGTTCCCGTTGATGGTGATCCAGTCGCCTTCGTTGAGCTTCCTGCCGTCAATGGAAAGGACCTTGCCCGAAACCGTCACCGATTTCGCTCCGACCACGCAGGGTTTCCCCATTCCCCGGGCCACCACCGCCGCGTGGCTGGTCATGCCTCCGGTGGAGGTGAGAACACCCTGGGCGACATGCATCCCGCCGATATCCTCCGGCGAGGTTTCCTTCCGAACCAGCACGACCTTCCGGCCCTGCTCCGCCCATGCCTCGGCATCTTCGGATGTGAACGCCACCTGACCGGTGGCTGCGCCCGGGGAGGCATTGAGTCCCCGGGTGAGCGGAACCAGGTCTTTCTTCAGTTTCGCGTCGATCATCGGATGGAGCATCTGATCGAGCTGATCCGGGGTCACCCTCATGACCGCCGTCTCCTTGTCGATGAGCCCTTCGTCGACCATATCGACGGCTGTCTTCACGGCGGCTCCTCCGGTTCGCTTGCCGCTCCGGGTCTGCAGGATATAGAGCACACCCTGCTCAATCGTGAATTCCATGTCCTGCATGTCCCGGTAGTGCTGTTCGAGCCGGTCCTTGATCCCGACCAGCTGCTCGTAGATAACCGGCTGCTTTTTCTGCAGGGTTTTCAGAGGCTGCGGCGTCCGGATGCCGGCGACGACATCTTCCCCCTGGGCATTCATCAGGTATTCGCCGTAGAAGGCCTTCTTTCCCGTCGACGGATCGCGGCTGAAGCAGACGCCGGTGCCGGACTCGTCGCCGAAATTCCCGAATACCATTGCCTGGATATTTACCGCCGTGCCTTTCAGTTTCTGAATGCTGTTGATTTTCCGGTATCGGATCGCACGGTCGTTGTTCCAGGAACCGAACACCGCGTTCACCGCATCCCAGAGCTGACGGACGGGATCCTGCGGGAACTCTTCTCCGGTATGCTTCCGGTAGATTGTCTTGTACCGGGCCACCACATCCTTGAGATCCCGTACATCGAGATCGGTATCGAGCTCGACTCCCTTCCGCCTTTTCACTTCATCGAGGGCTTTCTCGAACGCATCGCGATTCACCCGCTTCACGACGTCTCCGAACATCTGGATGAAGCGCCGGTATGCATCCCAGGCGAAGCGTTCGTTCCCGCTTTTCACCGGCGAGTCCGTCGACCGCCCGATCGTTCATTCCGAGGTTCAGAACAGTATCCATCATCCCGGGCATCGAAACCGCTGCCCCGGATCGGACGGAAACCAGGAGCGGGTCATCGGCATCGCCGAGCCGCTTGCCCATGAGGCTTTCGAGCCTGTGGAGGTTATCTTCTACTTCCCGGTCCAGTCCCGGCGGATGCTGCTTTCGTTTTCGTAATACCGGGCACATACCTCGGTGGAAAGCGTGAAGCCCGGAGGGACAGGGATGCCGAGATTCGTCATCTCGGCGAGATTCGCTCCCTTTCCACCAAGGGACTCCTTCATGTTCGCATCGCCTTCCGCTTTGCCGCCTCCGAAAAAGTAGACCATCTTTTCTGCCATATCCGTCGCAACCTCCAACTCCGCACAACTTTCTGGAATGCTGGACCTGATCCGGTAGCGGTACCTTTTTTTATCCGAATCATCCTGCTGATTCCCACGCCCCGCCGGGTTTTCCGGGCGGTCCCGAAGGCGACCGGATTCAGTACCGGCGCGGACTGCAGCGGTTGTCAGTTGAAAGCTAAAAAACAGGAGCCCTCCTGTCAAGAAATGTCGCGAAACATTTCCTACCGGAGGGCTCATATATTATCATCCCGTGTCGCGGGATGGTCAGGCGATATACGATTCGAGAATCTGACAGCGCGACGGATGCTGCAGACGCTTGAGCGCCTTCTTTTCGATCTGGCGGATCCGCTCCTTGGTCAGATTGTACTGGTCTCCGATCTCCTTCAGCGAACGGGGGCTCTTTCCGTTCAGACCGAACCGATACTGGATGATCTCGGCTTCCTTGTCGGTGAGCGTATCGAGAATCTGGTTGATGTCCTCCTGCAGGGAATGCTCGATCACCATTTCCTCGGGCTGCTTGTAGTCGGAATCTTCGACGAAGTCTCCGAGAAGGGAAGAATCCTTCTCCGCATAAACCGGTGTCTCCAGCGAAACCAGGTCGCGCGAAATATTGATCAGGTCCGCGACATGCTCTTCGCTCATCTTGAGGATATGGGCGATCTCTCCGACCTCGGGATCCACGCCCTTCTGGCTCTGGAGTTCTTTGCGCACCTTCTCGATCTGTACGAGCTCGTTGGCCCGGTTCAGAGGAAGACGGATCATTCTGGACTTTTCACAGATCGCTTTCAGAATGGCCTGGCGGATCCACCAGACGGCATAGGAGATGAAATGATATCCCTTATCGACATCGAACCGTTCGATCGCGTTCATCAGTCCGATATTTCCTTCGCTGATCAGGTCCGAGAGAGGAAGACCCTGGTTCTGGTATTTCTTTGCGACGTTCACCACGAACCGGAGGTTTGCCTGGATCAGCTTTTCTTTCGCGTATTTTTCTCCCTTTGCCGCCTCGCGTGCGTAGAAGTCTTCTTCTGCGCGGGTGAGCAGGGGAATTCTATTGATTTCCTTCAGATACATGGAAAGAATATTTTCATCATCCTGGCTGTGCTTGTAGGTCTCGACTTTTCTTGGTTTCGCTGCATTACTCGCTGGCATGACACCTCCCTGTCCGGATTTTTTTTAATTCTCGGAGTCCGGATACCAGATGTGCAAGAGTCATGCCAAAGCCGGGAGGATGAACGATGGAGGATATCTTATATCGTTTTATAGTAAAGGTTTAAGGATTTTATGCCGATATTTTTCTCCCATCTTCATCCCTCAGCCGAACGCATTGGTGGGTCATAATTACACAGATTGAAAAAGCCAGGGAAATATTGTATCATTAAGACCCGATTCGCAGCTCATCTTCGCCCGGGATGCGACCGCAGCAGAGTTTGAACGGCAATCCGCTCCGGCATGCGCAGGGATCCGAGGGCCGCGCGACGTTCTTCCGGGAAAAATCGACTCGAATCACCGGGTCGTCGAGCCGCGCGGGAACGTCGGTGAACGGGAAAACAACGGCGATCTGGTTGAAGATGGCGCGTTTTTCGTCCTCATTCCTGCCCCGGAGCTGTCCGGTCGCACGAAGGAGCTTCCAGTAATCCATGATGAGATGACGCACCATGTCGGCTTCGGCCCTGCTTCCGGTGCGATTGTTCGGCTTCGTTTCCAGGTATTTTCCCATCTGGATGGAAAGGAACGCCTTCCAGTCGTCCAGTTCCCGATTATCCTGGACCGGCATGCCGTACCCGTTGACCCTCTGCCGCAGCTTTCTGCTCAGCCGGCCCCGCTTCTGGAGCTTCCCGGCGGAAAGGAGGCTCTTGAGGGCATTGCCCCGCAGGCCCAGCTGCCTCAGAGCGATGGACAGGTAGAGAAAGATGCGTCTGAGATCCTGCCGTTCGGAGACCGGACAGATCTGCAGCGCCTCACGAAATTCCGTCAGGGAACGCTTCGGCTGATGTCGGGCGAGAAGCCGCTGACCTCTCCTGAAACGAATCTGCCACGGTTTCACATCTTTCCCATTCTTCGAATCATATATCTTTCCCGGTTCGGTGGAAGGACACTTCCGCGAAGAGGCGGAACGGTTTCCCACCCGCTCACCCCCATCCGGGCTCTCGGATCGGATACCGGGGCTGCCCGGAATCCGATCAGCCAGCAGCGCTGTGCTCATCCTTCTGTCTCCGACGCTCCCGCTCGTGTACGATTCCGCGTGTGGACGCTTCCGCGTGTGGTACTCCGCACCACACGGAATCTAATCCGAATCAACTACTCCTCTCTACTCTCTTTATAGTACTCATGCGGAATTGAAAAGACAACCGTATCATCGAGATTCCACGAGAATCACCGGGAATCTTGACGCAGTTTTCCGAAAGTCGTATATTGATGGACGAATCGGAGTTAATCCATATCATGATCGTTACACTCTGTTCTTCACTGAGGAGGATGAAAAACATGAAGGTTATGCCACTCGCCGACCGTGTTCTGGTACGCGTGGAAGAAGGCGAAACGAAAACAGCCGGGGGTATCTTCATTCCCCAGACGGCTCAGGAGAAAACGCAGACCGGCGTCGTGGTCGCAGTGGGAGACGACAAGGACGTGATCAAGGTGAAAGCCGGACAGAAGATCATGTACGACAAGTATGCCGGAACGTCCGTGAAGATCGAAGGTACCGAGCACCTCATCGTCAAGATGGCGGACATCCTCGCGATCCTCGAGTAAGAGTTTCGAACGAATCATGAAGGGGCGGCTTTGGCCGCCCTTTTCTTTTAGTGCGGGCACGGAGGGCGGGAGACCGTTCGGGCATCTACGATCCGTTGCGGAGGGAACGCTCGGTATCGTCGAGCAGCTCGCTCGAACTGCTGATGCTCTTCAGCGTCTGCGGAAGTGAGGCGAGAAACAGCGAGCCGTAGGTCTTCTTCAGCACCCGGAGGTCGGGGATGAGCACCACTCCCCGGTCGCTGGTCCGACGCATCAGCCGGCCGAACCCCTGCTTGAAAATTCATGACCGCTTCGGGCAGCGACAGTTCCATGAACGGATTGCCACCCCGGTCACGAATGGCTTCCATCCGGGCCTGAAGCACCGGGTCGGTCGGCACCTTGAACGGTAGCCGGCAGAGAATCACCAGCCGGAGAGCCTCACCCGGAGCATCGACGCCCTCCCAGAAGCTGTCGGTGGCGAACAGGACGCTCGCGGTATCGCTCCGGAAACGGTCCAGAAGCCGGCTCCGGTCATCCTCCCCCTGGCGGAACACGCTGATGCCCCGCTCCGAAAGCCGGGGCTTCACCGCATCGTACACTCTCCGTAGCATGTCGTACGAGGTGAACAGGATGAGTCCGCTGCCTCCGCTGCGTTCCAGAGCCTCTCCGACGAAGCCGCCGAGAAACGGTACGTAGGCCGGGTCATCCGGAAGCGGTGCGTCGGAAGGTATTCCCAGCAGCACCCGCTCCTTGTACGCGAAGGGAGACGGGAAGATCGACTCCCGGACTTCTCCTGCCGCACCGTCCGAGAGTCCCATCCGGCCCTTCCAGAACGCGAAACTGCCGTTGATCGACAATGTCGCCGATGTGCAGATGACGGTCTCGTAGGGTTCGAAGACCGCTTCACGCATGAGGGAGGCGATCTCCAGCGGAGTGACGGCGAAGCGGGCAAAGGATTCGCCGCGGGAAGAACGGTTCCGGTCCACCCAGAAAACCCGGTCCGTCTCCTCCTCGCACCGGCGGAACTGCTGGCATACCGAGGCGATCTCGCCGAGTCTCCGGAGAACCATTTTCGCCTCGTAGACGCGGGGCTGCTCCGTCTCCTGCGCCTCGGCCTGCTCGACCAGATCCTGCACCGTCTCGATCAGGGAAAGAAGCCGCGCCTGCAGTTCCCCCAGGGGTCGAGCAGCGACTCCCGCAGGGATCCGGCGTTCCGCGGAGTGATCCGCAGGGTCACGTCGGAAGACAGTCCGGAGAGAACCGCCGCATCGAGCAGATCCGCCTGCTCGTGAATCTCTTCCAGACGGCGGGGCAGATCGAGCTCGTCGAGACGCACGCGGGAAATTTCTCGAGCGACAGCAGAAGTCCGGAGCGTCGGCCTCTCCGGGTTCGGAGCAGCCGGCCGAGATACTTGTAGACGGTGAGCCGGGAAAAGGACAGCGAGAAGTAGCTGGTGGCGCTTTCCTCGAGGTTATGCGCCTCGTCGAAAATGATCCGACGGAACGGAGGCAGAACCGCCGTCTGGTCGTAGCCCGCTCCGGAGAGCCGCATCGAAAGATCCGCGAAGAGCAGGTGGTGGTTCGCGACGAGCACTCCCGCCGAGGCGGCCTCCCGGCGGGCCCGGATGACGAAGCAGCCCTCCCGCGCATCGCAGCGGAGTCCCATGCAGGAATCCGCTTCCGAACAGACCGAAGACCAGACCCGCTCGCTCGGGAGAAAGGAGAGATCGGATCTGCTCCCGTCCACGGTTTTTCTTCGACCACTCGAGAATCGCCCGGAGCTGATCCATGTCGTCCTCGAACAGGGTCGGCTCTTCGAGCGCCTCCTCCAGACGTTTGCGGCAGAGATAGTTTCCCCTGCCCTTCACCAGCACCGCTTTCACGTTGCTTCCCAGAAGACGCTTGACGGTCGGAATGTCCTTCTCGAGCAGCTGATGCTGGAGGTTTATCGTGCCGGTGGATATGACTACGCGCTCCCCGTTCCGCTCGGCCCATCGGAACGCGGGAATCAGGTAGGCGAAGGACTTCCCGACTCCGGTACCCGCTTCCGCGATTCCCACCGAGCCGTCGTTGAACCCTTCCGCCACCATCCGGAGCATCGCCACCTGACTGGGCCTGGGCTCGTAGCTGTCGGAAAGCCTCGACAGGGCTCCTCCCGGTTCGAGCACCGCCCCGAGTTCCCCGACATCCAGGTCGATGCGCTCGCGGACCGGAATCGGCTCGGTTACGGCATACACTTCATCGATCCGGTTGTCGACGATCCAGAAGCCGAACCCTCGTTCCCGAGGGCCGACGCGACCGACAGGTCGGGACCGCTCGGTGCAAGTCTCCCGGAAGGATGATTATGGATGACCACGTCGCCCCGTTCCATGTAGGGCCGGAGCGCCGGCACCGAATCCTCGTTTCCCCGGGCGGCGGTCACGACATGAGAGACCTTCTCGCCGCCTTCGAGTCTGCCGACGAAGAGTACTTCCCGGCCGCCCACTTCGCCGATCGCGCGGCGCATCCCTTCGATAACCGCTTCGCTGAACCTATCGCTCGCGCGCATCGGGCCGTTCCCGTGCTCCCTCGGACAGGGTCCGATGCATGCTTAGGACTTCCGGGCCGAAGGGCGCCCGTTCGGGTCGTATGGGGAATGATTTGGTCATGACGAGTCATCCTACTCCCGATCCGGAAAAACTTCAATCCGGCACCCCTTCCGATTCGGTCCGGGCACACCGGTACCGCGGTCGGCCGCGGCAGGCAGGCCGCCGCTTTCTTGACAGACCGGTCGATTATGGTAGCTGTTTCTCCAAGGATACGGCCGGCGAGGAGAGGAAATGATCGTACTCAAGTTCGGAGGATCGTCCGTCCAGGACAGGGAAATGATCGATCGTGCGATCGATATCACGGCGGGTCAGATCGATCGGGCACCGCTGCTGGTCGCATCGGCCATGGGAAAGACGACCGATGCCCTGGTCCGGACCGGCGCATGCGCACGGGACGGCCGGTCCGAGTGCGCCCGGCAGGAACTGAGCGCACTGACGGAGCACCATTACGGGACCGCCCGGTCGTTCCTGACCGGTGACAACCTGGCCGCCGCCGAATCGGCCCTGGAGTCCCTGTTTCACGAGCTCTCGTCGCTCGTGAAAGGACTGCTGCTTCTGCGCGAGTTCACTTTCCGCAGCAGCGATGCTCTCCTGTCGTTCGGCGAGCTGCTGTCCACCACGCTCATCTACCACCGGATGATCGAGCGCGGGATTCCCGCCGAGTTCCTCGACTCCCGTCAGCTCATCCGGACCGACGAGCAGTTCACCGCCGCGGTGCCCCTCATGACGGAAACCGCAGCCGTCATCCGGGACCGGGTTCATCCCGAGCCGGGGAAAATCCTGGTGGCCCAGGGCTTCATCGCCTCCACCCTCAAGGGGGTCACGACGACCCTCGGGCGCGGAGGATCGGATTACACGGCGACCATCTACGGATCGGCCCTGAGGGCCGAAGAAGTGCAGATCTGGACCGATGTGAACGGAATCATGACATCCGATCCCCGGGTGGTTCAGGGCGTCCGCACGATCCCCGTGATCTCCTACGAGGAAGCGTCCGAGCTTGCCTACTTCGGCGCCAAGGTCGTACATCCTTCCACGATCCAGCCGGCCATCGAGATCGGGATTCCCGTTCTGGTGAAGAACACCCGCAATCCCGACGGAGCCGCCACGCGGATCATCGCCCGGGCGGAAGGTGAGGGACTCCGGGCCCTGGCAGGCAAGAAAAGCATCACCCTGATCAACGTCAACTCCAAGCGGATGCTCAATGCATTCGGTTTCCTCAGCAGGATCTTCGCGATATTCGAAAAATACCGGACCTCCGTCGACCTCATCGCCACGTCCGAGGTTTCGGTCTCCATGACCGTGGACAACGACACGCAGCTCGAAGACATCGTCCGGGAGCTTTCGGAAATCGGAACGGTCGGGGTGGAGTACCGGAAGGGAATCATCTGCCTGGTCGGCCAGAACCTCTGGAAGGATTCCGCCTTCATCGCCCGGGTATTCGGTGCGCTCTCCTCGACGCCGATCCGGATGATCTCACTCGGTTCCTCGGATATCAACCTTTCGCTCGTGGTGCCGGAGGAAAAACTGGACGATTCGATCCGGGTGCTGCACCGGGAATTCTTCCCGGAGCCATGATCCGGCACGAATCCGCTTCCCGAAACCGCCGCGATCGGATAGACTGAACACGTCATGGACAGACTGTTCGATCGGTTGGGGAATCTCCTGCGGAGCATGCTGCAGGATAGCGGAAATCCCGGCAGGAATGCCCGCTCACACAAGTTCGAGGACCCCGACATGGCTGCGGCCTGGGACGAGCTGGACGATTTCCTGCGGACCGGAGAGAACCCCGGCGGCGGCACCCGCACCGGGAACCGGTTCACGGACGGCGCCGGGTATCATCCCTCCGGCCGGAACTCTTCCGGGACGCCGCCGATCCCGAAGGAGCTCGAACGGGACTACCGGAACCTGGAGCTCGCCCCGGGCGCTTCGTTCGACGAGGTCAGAAGATCCTACAAGCGGCTTCTCGGCACCTATCATCCCGATCGTCACGCCGGAGATCCGGAGAAAATGAAGACTGCAACCGAGATCACGCAGCGGATCAACGAGTCGTTCCAGCGCATCAGGAGATACCGGGAAACCGGCAGGCTGTAACCGTCGGGCTATGGAAAGAACAAAACGGATCGCATGGTTTCACCGCACACGGGGATGAAATCGTGCGGTTTCACCGCACGTGTGATATTGTCGATAACAGGAATATGAGCAGAATCAGTCCCATACTGTTTATTGCAGGCAGCGCATTCATCATCAATATTCTTCTCACGCCCCTGATCATCCAGGCGGCGCATCGATTCCGCTGGTACGATACGCTCGACCATCGGAAGATCCATGTCGGCGACATGCCCCGTCTGGGCGGAATCGGACTGTTCCTCTCGTTCCTGATCGCATCGATACTTTCGTTCTTCTTACATCCGTCCGGGGATGCCATGATCCTTCAGCTCCCCCGGCTGCTTCCGATCCTCGCCGGAATGTTCATGATCCACATGGCGGGCCTGGTGGACGACTTCACCAGCCTCCGGGCCATCTACAAATTCCTCATTCAGCTGCTCGCGGCGATCCTGGTGGCATCGAGCGGCTACATCATCACCGATCTGGCGATTCCCTTCGTCGAGCAGGATATTCCGATGGGAATCTTCGCCTGGCCTCTCACGATTCTCTGGCTCGTGGGAATGTCGAACGCCGTCAACCTGGTGGACGGCATGGACGGGCTGGCGGGCGGTATTTCGGCGTTCGCCGCCCTGTTTCTCGGACTCGTGAGCCTGATGAACCGGGATCTGATGAGCGCGATGCTCTCGTTCGCGCTGTTCGGATCGCTGCTCGGATTCCTCATGTTCAACTACCCGCCGGCGAAGATCTTCATGGGAGATTCGGGAGCGCTGTTCCTCGGGTTCGCTCTGGCGGTTCTGCCCCTCGTGGAGGCCGACCGGCCGATCGATACGGTGCAGCTCGTAGTGCCCATCACCCTGCTCATGATTCCCCTTCTGGATACCGCGGCGGCGATCCTCCGCAGGATCATCCAGCGCCGGCCGATCCATTCACCGGACCGGGAACACATTCACCATCGCCTGCTCGATGCGGGGCTCCGCCCCCGCACGATCCTCATGATCGTGTACGCATCCTGCATTCTGCTGGGCTTCGCGGCGCTGGCGTGGGTGGATCTGGGTCCGGATCGCGCGGTTTCCTTCATCATGTTCGTCTGGTGCATGAGCGTCGGAGCGTTCCAGCTCCTGGATATCGCCCGCTTCAGGCGCCGGCACCGCCTCGGAGCAGCAGCGCTGCCGGGTATGCGGAACCGGGAACAGGAAGAATCGGAGGAGCGGATTCGCGAGCGGACTCCCTGACCGGGACCTGCCGGCCGGTCGGCGGCAGGTCCGACGGTCGACCGGCGTGCGTCCGGATCAGACGGGATCTTCGATCCGGTACTCGTTTATCTTCCGATGAAGCGTTTTCCGGCCGATCCCGAGGATCTCCGCCGTCCGGCTCTTGTTGCCCTTCAGGGAGCTGAGCGTACTGCGGATCACTTCCCGCTCGGCGTCCGCCATGGTCGCCCCCACCGCGATCCGGATGTAGTTCTCGTCGGTCTGGTTTCGCACGTCGGGAGGCAGATCGTCCAGGCCGATGATGTTCCCCTTCGACATGACCACCGAGCTCTCGATACAGTTCCGCAGCTCCCGGATGTTTCCGGGCCACGAGTAGGCATAGAGCGCCGCCCTGGCCTTTGAATCGATCCCGTCGATCTGTTTCCCGTTTTCTTCGGAAAACTCCTTCAGAAACGCCGCAACCAGCAGGGGGATATCGTCCTTCCGCTCACGCAGGGGCGGGATGTGAAGGTTCACCACGTTGAGCCGGTAATAGAGATCCTCCCGGAATCCGCCGGCGGCTATTTCTTCCTTCAGATCCCGGTTGGTGGCGGTGATAACCCGTACGTCGACCTCGAGGGTCTCCTCGCCGCCTACCCGCTCGAACTGCTTCTCCTGCAGCACCCGGAGAATCTTGATCTGAATGTTCTGGTTGATCTCGCCGATTTCGTCCAGGAAAATGGTGCCGCCGTTCGCGAGCTCGAAACGCCCCCGCTTCCTGGCGACCGCTCCGGTGAAGGATCCCTTCTCGTGACCGAAGAGCTCGCTTTCCAGCAGACTCTCCGAAAGCGCGGCGCAGTGGACCTTGATGAACGGTTTCTCCCTGCGTCCCGACAGGCTGTGAATGGCGTCGGCGATGAGCTCTTTCCCCACGCCGCTCTCGCCGGTGATGAGTACCGAAGCCCGGGTCGGAGCGACCTGCTGGATCACCTCGAAAATCTTCCTGATCTGGGCACTCTTCCCGATGATGTTCGAGAAATGCCGCCGCTTGTCAAGTTCCTCCTGGAG
Source organism: uncultured Spirochaetota bacterium (assembly GCA_963728215.1). GTDB lineage: Bacteria > Spirochaetota > Spirochaetia > CAVSJD01 > CAVSJD01 > CAVSJD01. The sequence goes on from CAVSJD010000005.1 coordinate 61,827, forward strand.
ACGACGCAGCTGCAGGACGTTCTCACGCGAAGAGAGGGCACGGCGGACCAGCATGGACAGCCGGTCCAGGTTGACCGGTTTGGTGAGGAAATCGTAGGCACCGTTCCTCATCGCCTTGACCGCCGCCTCGATGGTCCCGTGCCCGGTCAGAATCATGACGGGAACCGTCGGATACGATGACGCGACCTGCCGGAGCACATCTTCGCCGGACACCTTCGGCATCTTCAGATCGGAAATGACCAGATCGATTTCGGTGTTCTGGATCAGGTTCAGGGCTTCCTGTCCGTCCGACGCGAGGAAGATCTGGTATCCGTCGAGCTCGAGCGCCTTGCCGAGTCCTTCGCGGATGTTCTTCTCGTCGTCGACAATGAGCACGTTGAATTTCACGTATCGGTCCCCTTCCAGCTGAGGAGCGGTTTTTCGGTCTGCGGGACGGGGAAGAGGATCGAAAATTCGTTCCCGTCCCCCGCCTTCGAATTGACCGCGATCTCCGCTCCATGCTCCTTGACTACCTTGTATACCACCGTCAATCCGAGCCCGGATCCGAAGTCTTTGGTCGTGAAATAGGGCTCGAAAATCTTGCCCCATGATATCCTCGGGAATTCCGATTCCGGTATCCGTAATGCTCAGCATCACCTCGTCACCGCGGAAGGCGGTGCGGATGGTGATGGTACCGCCGTCCGGCATCGCCGCCACGGCATTCTTCACGATATTGAGAAGCGCCTGCTTGAGATACTTCTCGTCCAGCCGGAGAAGCGGAAGCGGATTCTCGAGATCGATCCTGATCGCGATCCGGGATTCCTCCAGCTCGTACTGCAGAAAATCGATCATCTCGCGGATGATCCGGTTCAGGTCGTCATCCACCAGTCGGGTATCCATGGGACGGACGGCGAACAGGAAGTCCACCACGATCCGGTTCAGCCGTTCCACCTCCTCGTTTATGACGTCGAGGAAATGTTTGATCGAATCGGGCGCGATCTGATCTTTGCCCGCGAGCGCGCGCTGGATCAGCTGGATGTGAATACCGATGGATCCGAGCGGATTCTTTATCTCGTGAGCTACACCCGCCGCCAGAGTCGTCAGGGCGGCGAGACTTTCCGCCCTTCGCAGGCGGGCATCCTTGCTTCGCTTCTCCGAAACGTCCTCGAGGTGAACCAGGCTTCCCTGGATCCTTCCTCCCCGGACCAGCGGCGTCACGCTGAAGGAAAGAGTCCGCAGCTGGCTTCCGGCCTCGAAGGTGAAATCCCGGTCCTGAACCGTTTCCTGCCGCTCCAGCGTCTGCCGGAGAAACTGGGACAGCTCCCTGTCGCGGGTCAGGGCCCAGACGGGTTCTTCGCCCTGATCGGGGCGGAAGAACGGAAGCATCCGCTCGGAAGCCTTGTTGCAGAGAACGAGCCGATACCGGGAATCGACGACGATGACACCATGAGCCATGGAATCCAGCACCGTCTCCAGGCGATCGTTCTGCTGCGCCAGGTCCCCGATCAGGGAGCGGATCTGTTCCATGTCCATTTTCGGGAGTTTGGCTAATGCCCGTTCAATGAAACTCCTCACGGTTCTCCTATCGCTTCCCGTTCACGACATCTCTCTTCATGGTATAGAACAGGACTTCAAGCAGGGGGAGCGGACTCATGCGGTATTGTTCGCTCCTCTCCGAGACTTCCCGGATCATCGCGCTCCAGGAGGCGACACGTTCGATTCCGATCGCCTCGCCTCCTTCCGGACCGTCCTGATTCTCCCCTGCATACAGATTACGATGCAGCATGCGAAGAAGCTCCTCTAGAAAATACTGCTCCGCCCCTTTCTGCGGCAAGACAGATTTCTCCAGTTCGGCAAGAATCTCGTGCATCTCCGCAACACCTGTGTTGCGATCCGCAACACCTGTGTTGCGATCCGCGACGCCGGCATCGCCTGCTGCCGCAGCCGCCAGAAACCGCTCGGCGAGCTTTCGCAACGATTCCACGTTGATTTCCTTCCAGGCAAGAAAGTACGATCTGAGATCCCGGTATTCATCGGACGGCTCACGGAAGATTTTCTCCAGCACGTCGCGGGATTCCTGCTCCGACCGCTCGCGGAACGCGTAGATGCGGACCCGTGAGCGGACGGTGGGAATGATCCCCCCGATGCGGGAGGTGAGCAGGATGAAGGTCACGCCGGCAGGGGGTTCCTCGAGCATCTTGAGCATGGCATTCCGTGAGCTCTCCTGCATCCGGTCCGCATTTTCCAGTATCACGACCTTCCGCTCTCCGGGAGACGTGAGATGAGCCCAGAAACCGATCCGTCTGACCTGATGCACGGGAATGTTGTCGCCGGGAAGAATCTGCGCGATTCGGACGCATTCCTCGTTGATCCGGGCGAGGCCGCCGCGGAGCTTCTTCCCGGCGGGCAGCGGCTTCCCCGGAAGGTACTCCTCCAGGGCGTCGTTCACCTTCTCGACGGAGGAAACCGCCTTGGAAATCCGGGATTCCTCTCCTTCCCACAGAACCGGGTCGAGGCGGCGGAGCAGCTTCCGGACCGACCGCAGGAACAGGTAGCGCGCGAAATCGCGGTCGTGGCGGATCAGCACGTCGGAACAGGCGGCGATCTCCTCCTCGAAATATCGTCCTCCCAGGAGCAGGAGATCGGGATGCAGAAGCTGCCGGTGCATCTCGCAGGAACGGCAGCTGCAGTTCCAGGTTCCCGTTCCTTCGCGGCAGGTCAGAACCCGCGCCAGTTCGAGAGCCGTGGAGAGCTTGCCCGAATAGCGCGGGCCCGCGAACATGAGGGCGCCCGGCAGGCTCGGCAGGTCCCGGCGGAGAGCGTCCACGATCTGCTGCTGCCCCAGAATATTCTCAAACATGACGAGCCTCGATTCCTCCGGTTACATTCTCGATCGTCGCCGGAATAAGCGGGAGCAGCATGCGTGCGAAGAAGCTGTCGTTCAGCAGCGACGATGCATCGAAAAGCGGCTGCACCCGGAGCAGAAGGAGCACGGCACCCGTCAGCACCACGCCCTCGGTGAAGCCGAGGAAGAGCCCCAGGGCGCGGTCGAGCTTCTCCAGGTTCACGTTCTCGAGCAGCCGGTGCAGGGAATTCTCGATCACCTTCACGACCAGATAGACGACGAGAAAAATCACCAGGAATGCGATGATCCCGTTCCAGAACGACGGTCCGAGGTACGGCTCGAGCCGTTGGGCGGCGATGCCGGAAAAAAGAACCGCCGATCCGATCCCGGCAATGACGGCGGCGAACGAGAAGAATTCCGCGACGAAACCGCGCATCGCCCCGCGGACCGACACGAACAGCAGAAGCAGCGAGAAGACAATGTCAACGGGCTGGAGATTCATGGGCTGCGCCCGTCCTTTCTTCGATGATGGCGGCGATGGTTCCTGCGGCGTTCAGACTGCCCAGGGAAGCGGCCGCCGTGCTCATGGATGCGAGGTCTGCGGGATCGTCCAGAAGCTCGAGCACCGAGGACAGGAGCTTTTCGCAGCTCGCATCTTCTCCCTCCAGCACCCGGGCGGCGCCCAGTTCCGAGAAGAGCCGGGCGTTCAGCACCTGATCTCCCCGCGTGGCGTTCCCTGCGAGGGGTATGAGGATCGACGGTTTTCCCCGGGCCGCAAGCTCCCAGACCGAGCCGGCGCCGGAGCGGGCGACCACGAGATCCGCTGCCGCAAGAATGTCGGCGAACTCCTCCCGGAAAAACGGTGCGGTAATGTAGCGCTCGTCCGAAGATGCGCGGCAGGAGAGCTCGCCCATCTGGTGTACGACAACGCACCGGTCGAGCAGCCGGGGGAGGATCCCGGCGACGAGATCGTTCACCTGAACCGATCCCTGGCTCCCCCCCAGGACCAGCAACAGCGGACGATCGTCCGCGACCCCCAGAAAGGCGCGCCCCCGGGCCCGGTCGCCCCGGGAGATCTCCGCCCGCACCGGGTTGCCGCTGACCGCGATCTTCTCCCGGACGGCCGGAGCGAAGCACTGGCGGGTCCGTTCGTACGCGACGAAGAGCCGTTCGGAGAACCGCAGGTTGATCCGGGTCGCCAGACCGGGATCAACATCCGATTCATGGCTGAAAACCGGGATTCCCAGCAGGGAGGCGGCGATCACGGGAGGAACGCTCACGAACCCGCCCTTTGAAAACAGGAGATCGGGATGTTCCCGGCGCAGGATTTTCAGAGACACCGCGAATCCCGCCAGGATCCGGAAGACATCGCTGAAGTTGCGGAGGGAGAAATAACGGCGGAGCTTTCCGGAAGGCACGGCATGGAACGGGATGCCCCAGCGGCGTACGATCTCACGCTCGACCGGTGATCCGGAACCGATCCAGAAGAGCTCGTACTCGCCCCGGGACAGCAGCGCTTCCGCAACCGCGAGCCCGGGAAAGATGTGCCCGCCGGTACCGCCGCCGGTGAATGCGATCCGCTTCGGCATCATTTCCTCTTGAACAGGGAACGGTCTTGCTTTACGATCACCATACCATGATACGAATCACTTGTGCAATCATTGCCGCTTTCCTGCTGTCTGCGGCTTCCGTACCGCTCGCAATTGCGGAACCGGCCGCCGATGCCCGGGACTCTCTCGAACAGCTGTTCGACGGCTTCCCCGACGAGCAGAAGGAACAGATCATTTCCGATCTGATCGAAACGGGCGAACACACGCGGTTCTTCTCGAAAAAGACCAATCTCGAACTGCTGCCGGATCTCCCGATTCGGGAGGATATCCGCCGCAGCGTGCGGGAGCTCGAACCCCGGATCGGGATGGAAGCCCTGTTCCTCGCTCCCCTGCCCGATCCGTCGGCCTCCGAGGCGGAAAAGGCGCTTTACATCTATAACACCATGCTCTCGGTCAGCACGATGCAGGGCATCAACTACTACTCAGCGAGTCGGGAGCGGGATCGGCTCCTCTTCGCCAGGTCCCACTTCGTCGCATCGGTGGAAAACGAGGCTCCGATCCCCGATCCCCGGGTGACCGTGATTCCCGAGCGGCTCGACATGACCGTGCTGCAGGAGGATCTCACGTTCGGCGAGAACTTCTACGGAATGCGGTACATAGCCCGGGGAGATGCCGTCCTCGTGACCATGGAAAACCTGACGGTCATGAAATACGGAATCTTTCCCGTCCTGAAAAAGCAGAACCTGCAGATCTACCTGATCGCGGTCCCGCTCGACCGGCATGTGCTTTTCTACGGCGGTTTCGGGGCGAAGGTGCCCGCCATCCCGTTTCTCGAGGAGAAAGCGAAAAACTCCTTCTACAACCGGATCGTCGCCCTGTATCGCTGGTTCGGGACGCAACTGAACAACGGCTGACGGGTCGGCGCGACTCCGGAGCGGATTCTGCGGTGAGCTCACCGAACCGGAACGATCTAACGGTGTTCTAACCGTAATCTCATGGAAACCGCATCGCCACAGGGTATCGATAAACGGTGTGCGGCCCGATCACTGGAGCGGGAGCCATGAAACCCGTATACTTACGGGAACGGACGGCGGGTTTCGAGGAGGGGCGTCGATGAATGTACGGAAACACTACATCGAGGAGCTGAATACTCTCTATCAGGACATCCTGAAGATGGGAACGCTCGTCGAGGAGTCGCTTCGCCGGGCGCTGACCGCCCTGCAGAACCAGGACAAAAACCTGGCTGGAGAGGTCAAGCGGGGTGACGACCTCATCAACCGGATGCAGCTGGAGCTGGAGGATCGAGTCACCACCATTATCGCCACGGAGCAGCCGGTCGCGGGGGATCTGCGCGAACTGATCACCGCTCTGAAGGTGGTCGCGGACCTGGAACGGATCGGCGATCATGCGGTGCACGTGGCCAAGGCCGTGATCAAACTCGCCGACAAACCATACCTGAAGCCTCTGAACCACATCGGAAAGATGACCGAGACCGGCATCGCCATGGTACGCGAAGCCCTGACGGCGTTCATGGATCGGGACGCGGCGAAGGCGGAAGCGGTCGCCCGGATGGATGACGAAATCGATTCTCATCATCGCCAGCTGATCGAAGAGCTGCTCCATATCATGAAGGAGCACCCCGAGCATGTCGAACAGGCGACCCGACTGATCCTCCTGAGCCGCTTCCTCGAGCGGATGGGCGATCACGTGACCAATATCTGCGAATGCATCGTCTACAGCACGAACGGACGGCACGTGGAGCTGAACCTTTAGGAGGTTGTTGAAAAACTTTACGGAATGCCGAAAAGAGCCGTTTCTTTCGAGCCATAAGAAGGAACATGATAACGAAACGGCTCTTTTCGGCTTTGAATCATATTTTCAACAACCTCTTAGGAAGCGGCCGGATACCTGCCGGGGAGGCCTGGGAAAATGGCGAAGGAACGTATTCTGATCGTGGACGACGAGCAGGACATTCTCGAGCTCATGAGCTACAACCTCGAAAAGGAGGGCTACACGGTTACCGGAGTTGCCTCCGGAGAGGCGGCACTTTCCGCGGCCCAGCGGTTCCGGCCCGACCTTATCGTGCTGGATCTCATGCTCCCCGGACTGGACGGTCTGGAAGTCTGCCGGCGGCTGAAGCGGAACGAGGAGATCCGGAGCGTTCCGGTCCTCATGGTCACCGCAAAAAGCGAGGATTCCGACATCGTGACCGGCCTGGAGGTGGGAGCCGATGATTACCTTACGAAGCCGTTCAGTCCGCGCGTGCTCGTCGCCCGGGTTCGCGCCCTGCTGCGGCGCAACAGCGAGCCCGACCTGCCTCGCCAGGACCAGCGAATCGCGGTGCACGGCATCGTGATCGATATCACCCGTCACGAGGTCCGCTGTGACGGTGAATCCGTCACCCTCTCCGCCACCGAGTTCTCGATACTCGAATTCCTCTCGAGAAATCCCGGCTGGGTATTCACCCGGAACCAGATCATCGACGCGGTCAAGGGAAAGGACTACCCGGTTACCGAGCGTTCGGTCGACGTCCAGATTCTCGGGCTCCGGAAGAAGCTGGGAGATCAGGGGCGGCATATCCAGACCATCCGCGGAGTCGGCTACCGGCTCACGGACGAAACATGAAAAAGAGTCTGCTCCGGCAGATCTACCCGATCTACCTCGTCATTATCCTCAGCTCCATCGCTGCCGTCTCGATCTATGCGACGGGCACCTTCCGCAGCTTCTTTTTCCGGCAGACCGAACAGGATCTGATCGAATCGACGCGGATGATCTCCCGTCTCGTCCCGGCTGAGCTGCTCGAACGCCTGGAGGATCCGGCGGCGATCGAGGAGATCCAGAGCTTCGTTCACGCACTGGTCGACGGAACCGACAACCGCCTCACGCTGATCCTCCCCGACGGCACGGTGACCGGCGACACCCATGCCGATCCCCGACGGATGCTCAACCACCTGGGACGGCCGGAGATCGAGGGAGCGCTCGCACAGCAGGAAGGGAAATCGACCCGCTACAGTGCCACGCTCGCCGAGCGGATGATGTACTATGCCGTCCCCCTGCCGGCAGACGGGAGCATCCGTGCGGTGCTTCGACTGGCAACCCCGGTCGACATCATCGACCGGAAACTGCGTGAAGTCTCCGGAAAAATCCTCCTTTCCGGGCTTCTGATCCTCTCGGCGACGGCCCTGATCAGTTTCGTCGTGGCCCGGCGGATCAACCGGCCGCTGCTCGTCATGGAACAGGCCGCCGTCCGCTACGCCCGGGGAGAGCTCGATTTCCGCTTCGCCGTCAGCAGGCCGGAGGAGCTGAAGTCCCTGGCGGACTCGATGAACACCATGGCCGGGCAGCTGAAGGAAAGGATCGCCGTGATCGAACGCCAGCGGAACGAGCTGGAGACGATTCTCTCGAGCATGGTCGAGGCGGTCATGGTACTTGATTCGGGGATGCGGGTCCGGACGGTGAACCGGGCGGCACGCAGGCTGTTCCGGCTGCCGGCGACGGTTCCCGAAAGCAGGTCGGTTCTCGAGGTGGTGCGGAATACCGAGCTCCAGGCACTCGCCGAAGAGGTCCTGCGAAGCGGAGAGGCAATCGAGCGGAGCATCGTCCTCTTCGACGAAGCGGTACTGCATCTTCAGGTACACGGGACTCTGATCGCCTCCGAACCGGGCGGGAGCTCCGGGGTGCTGCTCGTGATGAACGACATTACCCGCCTGAAGCAGCTCGAGAACATCCGGAAGGATTTCGTGGCGAACGTGTCCCACGAGCTCAGGACGCCGATCACTTCGATCAAGGGATTCGTGGAAACCCTTCGGGAAGGAGCGCTCGGCGACACCGAGCGGGCGCTTCACTTCCTCGGGATCATCGAGAAGCATACCAACCGGCTGAATGCCATCATCGAGGACCTGCTTTCCCTCTCCCGGCTCGAACAGAACGAGCTGAACAGCTTTCAGCTCTCAGACAGCAGCATCTCCGCGATCATCGCCGATGCCGTTCAGGTCTGTACCTCCCAGGCGGAAGCGAAGGGCATCGACATCCGGATCGATATCGACTCCGATGCCGACCGGGCCGAGGTGAATCCTCTCCTGCTCGAGCAGGCGGTGATCAACCTCGTGGACAACGCGGTGAAGTACAGTGAACCCGGCGCCGGGGTGGACATCGCCCTGAAGGCCGGCGGAGAGGATGTGCTTCTTTCGGTTCGGGACGAGGGGTCCGGGATTCCTGCCGTCGAGCTTCCGCGAATCTTCGAGCGCTTCTACCGGGTGGACAAGGCGCGCTCGCGGTCCATGGGCGGTACCGGCCTGGGACTCGCCATCGTGAAACACATCGTTCTCGCCCATCGGGGAGAGATCCTGGTCGAGAGCGAGCCCGGAGCAGGCAGTACCTTCACCATCCGGCTGCCCCGGAAGCGGCGAGCGGACCGGCAGGATCCGCTCCCGGATGCCGGGGACCGTATCGACGAGAATCGCAGGACCGCATCGACGGAAACCGAATCGGGTCTTGACAGCGAAGTCCGGCCCCGGTAAGCTTGTACCGTTGCCGTGGGGTGGTTCCGAGAGGGGCCTGAGATCATACCCGTTGAACCTGATCCGGATAATGCCGGCGAAGGGATCCAGGAACACGTTCCCAACGACAGCGCATATTCCGACTCCGGAGGTCCACAATGCGAACGTTCAGAACGTCCGTTCTCCTGGCTGCGGCATTCCTGCTTCTCGCCGGATGCACCCAGAAAAAGACCGGAAACGAACCGGCAAAGAAACTCACGATTTATGCATACGACTCGTTCGTCGCCGAATGGGGCCCGGGCGGAACCGTGGTTCCGAAAATTCGAGGAGCAGTACGGTATCGAGACCAGCCTGATTTCGGCCGGAGACGCCGGGCAGATGCTGAGCCGGGCGATCATGGAGAAGTCGGATCCGCAGGCGGACCTGCTTCTGGGTCTGGACAACAATCTTCTCTCCCGGGCGCTGCAGGCCGGCGTGCTCGCTCCCTACCGGTCTCCCGGGCTCGACGCGGTACCCGAGGAACTCCGTTTCGACCCGACCGATCATCTCACTCCGTTCGACTACGGGTATTTCTCGATCATCTACGACTCGGAGACGGTGAAGCAGCCGCCCCGTTCGCTGGAGGATCTGACCGATCCGCGTTTCGCCCGGTCCCTGATCCTGATGGATCCCCGGACCTCCAGTCCGGGTCTCGGGTTTCTCCTGTGGACCGTGAGCGTTCACGGAGAAGATTTCGAGGACTACTGGCGGCGGCTTCGCCCCTCGATTCTGACGGTTACGGAAGGCTGGGACACCGGGTACGGCCTGTTCACCAGCGGTGAAGCGCCGCTCGTGCTCAGCTATACCACCAGTCCCGCATACCATCTCGAGTACGAGGAGACCGACCGCTTCCGGGCCGCGCCGTTCGATGACGGCCATTATATGCAGATCGAAGGAGCGGGAATCACAGCGGGAGCCCCGAACCGGGAAGCAGCCGAACGGTTCATCGATTTCATGCTCGGCCGGGAGTTCCAGTCGATTCTCCCGCTGACCAACTGGATGTTCCCGGTTCGCCCGGATGTTCATCTTCCCGACTCCTTCCGTCTGGCTCTGAAACCGAAGAACGTGCAGCTTCTGCCTGCCGATCTGATCGCCCGGGAAAACCGGAAGTGGATCGATCGATGGCTGAAGGTGATGAGCGAATAGGTTCGAGATGAAGGCTCGGCGGGCGGGCGGACCCGGAATCCCCTCGATCGGAACGGTTGTTCCCGTCCTGTTCCTTGTCCTGTTTTTCGCCCTTCCCCTTCTGATGGTCCTGTTCCGCCTGAGTACGGGCGGGGAACCGTCGGACGCCGACCGGTTCCGGATCGATCCCTACCTGATCAGGATCACCGGATTCACGCTGCTGCAGGCAGCCCTGAGCACGATGTTCGCCCTCGTGCTCGGGATTCCCGGCGCCTGGATCCTCGCCCGCTACCGATTTCCCGGCAGGCGGCTCCTTCGCTCGCTCACGGCGATCCCCTTCGTTCTTCCGCCGATCCTCCTGGTTCTCGGGTTCATCCTTTTTTTCGGCAATCAGGGCCATCTGAACCGGATGTTCATGATCCTGTTCCGCCTGGAGGAGCCGCCCTTCCGCGTTCTCTACTCGCTTCGGGCCATCATCCTCGCCCACGGGTTCTACAATTTCCCGATTGCCGTACGGGTCGTCGGAGCGGTGTGGCAGGGAGTGTCCCGGAGCCGTGCCGATGCGGCGAGGAGCCTCGGTGCGAACGGGTTCCAGGTTTTCCGGACCGTCACTCTTCCGCAGATCCTGCCGGGCATCCTGTCGGCCGCACTGCTCATTTTCCTGTTCTGCTTCATGAGCTTCGCCATCATCCTCGTGCTGGGCGGAGGACCGGCGTTCACCACGCTCGAGGTCGAAGTGTATCGCGCCGCCCGCATCGACGTGGACCTTCCCCGGGCGGCCCGGCTCGCGATCGCCGAATCTTCCGTCACTCTGGCGATTCTCTTTCTCTACGTTCTCGTTCAGCGAAGGACCGGGAGCGTCGCCACCCTCTCCGACCGCACCGGGCTCCCGGCTCCCATGAAGTCCCGCGTCCGCTCCGTTCTGATCGCCGGGTATGCCCTTCTCTTCCTGGTCGTGGTACTGGGACCATTGATCGCCATGGTCGCGAACTCCTTTCTCAGGAGAAGCGGATGGTCGGGCTCGCTCGTGCCGACCATCACCTGGTATCGCGAGCTGATCGTTCCGGGGGATGACTCCCGGTTCGCATCGACCGCATTCCGCGCTGCGGTGACGAGCTTCACGGTGGCAGCGGCGGCTGCGGTCTCGGCCGCGTTCCTCGGGACGCTCCTCGCCCGGTCGATCCGCCGGCGCGGTCCGGGCAGCGCTGCCGCCGAGGGCCTCGCCATGCTTCCCATGGGGGTTTCCCAGATCGTCCTCGGCCTCGGATACCTGCAGACTTCCCGGTTTCTCCCGTTTCCGTTCGCCGGGACCTGGGCAGCCGTCATCGTCGCCCATGCAGTGATCGCGTATCCCTTCGTACTGCGGTCGGTCGGAGCCGCGTACCGGCAGATTCCGCCGGAGATGCTGCTCGCGGCCCGGAGCCTCGGAGCAGGCCGGGGAACGCTCTTCCGGACGATCGAGTTCCCCCTGCTCCGCCCGGCGGTCGCCGCAGGAACGGTTTTCGCGTTCGCCATTTCGCTGGGCGAGATGAGCGCGACCATCATGCTCATTCCTCCCGGAGGAGTGACCATGCCGCTCGCGATCTACCGCCTGATCGGTTCGTACCAGTACTTCGCCGCCTGCGCGCTCGGGACGCTTCTGCTGCTCGCCTGTTCGGCGGCTTTCTTCCTGATCGACAGCGTCGACCCCGAAACGAGGGAGGAATTCGAATGAGCCTGGAACTCCGCGGGATCAGGAAGCACATCGGCCCCTTCTCCCTCGCGCTCGACCTGCATCTCGCGCAGGGAGAGTTCTTCGCGCTCGTCGGCCCGAGCGGCTGCGGGAAAACCACTACCCTGCATATCGCCGCCGGGTTCCTAACACCCGACGCCGGATCCGTTTATCTCGACGGCCGGGACATCACCTACGATCCGCCGGAACGGCGCTCGCTGGGTCTGGTGTTCCAGCAGTACGCGCTCTTTCCTCACCTCGACGTGGCCGGCAATGTCGGGTATGGGCTTTCCATCCGCCGCAGGCCGAAGGAGCTGATCCGCCGGAGGACGGAAGAGCTCCTGCAGCTGGTCCGGCTTCCCGGGCTGGGTTCCCGGGCGACGTCCGGACTCTCCGGGGGGGAACAGCAGCGGATCGCCCTGGCGCGTGCGCTTGCACCGGATCCGAGGGCGCTGCTCCTGGATGAACCGCTCTCCGCGCTCGATGCCTCCCTGCGGACGGAACTGCGAAGGGAGATTCTCCGCATTCAGCGCGAAGCAGGCATCGCTGCGCTCTACGTGACCCATGACCAGGAGGAGGCGCTGTCGCTTGCGGACCGGATCGCCGTGATGAAAGATGGAGCCGTCGTCCAGGTCGGAACACCCCGCCAGGTCTACGAGCACCCGACCGACTGCTTCAGCGCCCGGTTCCTGGGCAGCGCGAACCTGGTTTCCGCCCGGATCACGGGCAGGGACGTAGCGTCAGTCAGCGTCCGGACTCCGCTCGGCGGATTCCGGGTACGGCCGGCGGAACCTTCCCGATCCGCGGCCGAGGTGCCGGGATCCCGGCACGTGCTCTTCTTCCGGCCGGACCATCTTCATCCGGTGCCGGGCTCCGCCGGAACCGCCGACGACGGAAACGCCGGTGAGAACATCATCGAAGGGATCGTCCGCTACGTGGAATATCAGGGTGGACGCTGTCTTCTCGAGATCGAGGGAGCGGGACTTACCGTAACGGCGAGACTTCCGGACCGGAACGTTCCCGTCACCGGAGAGCGCATCCGACTGCGGGTCGATCCGGAAGATCTCCGGCTGCTTCCTGCCGATGAGGAATGACGGAGAAGGCTTCCGGCGGGGTACGGCGGCTCAGCGGGACACGACGCGGTTCCGGCCCTGCTGTTTGGCATCGTACATCGCGCGGTCGGCTCGGGAGATCCACTTTTCCTTGTGCTCGCCCTGCTCGTACTGGGCCACTCCGATCGATGCGCGGATCGGGATTCCCTCGGTTCCGCAGTGGACCGTCATCTTCTCGAAATCCTGCCGGAACCGCTCCGCGATCTTGACCGCGGTATCCAGGTCGGTATTCGGCAGCAGGACGAGGAATTCCTCTCCGCCGTATCGCCCCGCGATGTCGTACTTCCGGAGGCGCTCACGCAGGCAGATTCCGATGGACCGGATCACCTCGTCTCCGCACTGATGCCCGTAATTGTCGTTGATCATCTTGAAGCGGTCGATGTCGATCATGATCGCCGACAACGGAATGCCGCTCGCCGCAGTCCGTTCGATTTCGATTTCCAGCGAGGTAAAGAGGCTCAACCGGTTCATGAGGCCGGAGAGATTGTCGTACTTCGCTATTTTCTTGAGAATCTGGTTCGATCGCTCGAGATCCCGCTTTACCACTTCGATATTCTGGAAGGCTTTTTTCAGGAGCAGATTCTGGTCGAGAATCTTCGATGACAGCAGCTCTTCCTGCTTCACGGCCTGCCGGTAGAACTCCCGCTCCTGGTAAAGCCCCATCTGCTGGCGCAGGCGGATACCAGCGGCCTTGATGCGCATCTGCAGGTCCAGCTCGGCCGCCGGCTTTCTGAGATAGTCATCGATGCCGATTTCGAGTGCCCGTTCGAGGAATTCCCGGTCTTCCGATTCCGCCAGAAGCAGGATCTGCAGGGGACGCTGGGAAAAGCTTCGGCGAAGATCTCTGCAGCTCTCGAACGCGTCCTGATCGACGATCGAGATATCCAGGATGATGATCCCGAACTCCGCGTTGCACATCCGCTCCACGGCGTCTTTCGGCGTCTGGACAAGCTCCACGGGGTATTCGAGGGAGCGGGCGGCCCGTTCGATTTCGGATATGGTCCCGATCTCCGGACCGATCACCAGTATCCCGTATTCATCAGAGGTGACTTCATTCTGCATCGCAAAATCTCTCTGTAACTATATCGGTATCTCTGCGGGTTTACCACAACAATTGCTCGAATATGATTCGATAATCGTTCAGGCACGTTCCGTCTCTCGTCATCGGGTATCCGGAACGGCTCAGGTCAGAAGCCCGATGACCACCTGGAGTCCGCCGATCAGTGCACCGAGAAGCGCGCCGAAGAGATTGATCCACTTCAGGTGCCGGGAAATCACCATCATCAGCAGCCGTTCCACGTGAGCGACATCCAGACCGTTTATCCGGTCCACGACCAGCTTGCGCACGTGGAGGACGCGCAGGGCTTCCGGCAGGTTCCGCTCGATGAGATCGAGCGTCCGGTCCGAAAGATAGGAATCGATTCGCGCCTTCAGGTCCGGATCGATTCCCAGAATGCGTTCGAAGCTCTTCCCTTCCTCCCGGACACCGACATCTCGGATCAGTTTTTCCGCCCGGTCGATCAGCTCTTCCGCCCGGCCCGGGGAGGAGAGCCAGCGGCTGACGGCGCCGTCCACGGCAGCGACGAAATCCTGTTCCTGCAGTCCCAGGTAGCGTTCGGCGACCTCTCCGACGGGAAGGTCGAGAAGCGGTTCGAGAAAGGTCCGGGCTTCTCCGGATATGCGCTCCCGCACGTTCGCATCGAGCAGGAACTCCATCCCCTTGCGAACGATCGCCGCGAACCGTTCGCCCGGATCGATTCCGAGCTCGGCCGCTGCATCGGCGACCCCCTGCCGGAGAAATGCCCGCGTTCCCCTTCCCACCGTGCGGATGATCCTGCGCCGATTGTCGCGTTTCGCCCCGGACGCCTCCACCGAGTCGATGATGTCCTCGACGATGATCGGCATCTTCTCCTCGAGGTTCCGATGGAACTGACCGGCACTGATGAGGAGCCGCTGAACCACGTTGAGCCGCTCGAGGATACCCCGAAGAACGAATCGACCGCGGATCTCGAGCTCGAGCCGGGTGCTGTCCGTACGCAGCCATTCCACCAGGAGCTCCAGGGCCCGCGGGTACAGCCCGTCCAGCATGGCAAGGAAGGCCGTGGCCGTTCCTTCCGGGAGGAAGCTCCCGAGCGGTCGGTTTCCCTTCAGCTGCTCCCAGGTCCATTCCCGTACCGCCAGTGCCAGCTTCTCGCGCGTCTGTTCCTCACCGAGGCGGGCAAGAACCTTCTCGATCGTCCGATCCAGCGATTCCCCCGGAGGGACCAGCAGCGAGAGCGGCTGCGCGGCGATCGTATGAACCGCCTCGGTCGTCAGTCGGGAAAGGAATCCTCGGGTTCCCTCCGATTCGATGAGCCGCTCCAGCAGCGGCACCAGAACGCTGCGGAGGGGAACGCCTGCCGCGTGCTCCTCCCCGTTTCCCGTCCCGGGGAGCGGAGCGGACAGCAGCCGGCCGGTCAGGGCGGAAACGCTCTCCCTGAGCCTCTGGACGAACGTGTCGGCCGTTACCTGCCGTTTCAGCGTCTCCTCGTTGATCAGCTCGTCGGAGACCATGGTGGCGATGCTTTCGGCCAGCTGAAACCGCTGGCCGGGAATGATGCCGGGTGTAAAGGGAACACGGATTCCCAGCACCCGCCGTTCGTGCAGCGGACGGAAGAGCATCCGGATGGCGATGCTGTTCGTCACGTATCCGATGACGGCGCCGAGAAGCGGAGGCAGCAGCCAGGGCAGGAGTGAAAGGAGCGTATCCGTCACCTAGGGCGACTCCCCGGCTGCGTTCATCGCCTTCTCTCTCGACTCATACAGCGCGAGATGCGGTCCGAACACCCATCCGCTCAATTCATGCCGCGAGATCCGGTACCAGTAATCTTCCTGATTCTCCATGATCGCTTTCGAATCCGACTTTTCCATGATTTCCACGACGGAACCTTTTCTGAGATGAGCCGTCACCCGAGCATCCGCAGCCGGGAGATCCCGGATGCGCAGGTACGGCGGCAGGGTGACACCCCAGCCGGCCTGCGACGAGAGAATCGGCGTGGACGGCAGAACGATCGCCGTCGCCTGTTCCGGTTCTTTCCCGGAACATCCTGAAAACCCCAGAATGACGCCTATACAAATTACTGTCGCCCGAATATAATTTCCAGCCATACCCATCTCCGCCGGATCACCGGCCGTTCCCGGATTCCCTGTTTGGTGTGATGAAGACTGTACCACTTTTTCTCTTTTTTGTCATTTTACTTCCGGCTGCGGCCGGCGGTCACCCGCTGCTCAGACCCTTCGTTTCCGCCGCCGGAACCGTCACCCGCTCCGCGGTCGAGCCGTTTCCCGGAAAGGATCAGTTCGGCTCCGAGGCAGGCGCCGGCATCGAGCTCTCCCTGAACGACCGCATCGCGCTGTTCGCCGGAATCGGCTATCATCAGCAGCTTCCGTCCGATCTCTCGGGGGGCTACGGCTATCGCGGCATCTCCGGGCCCCACGGGGATGCGGGTTTCTCCGTGCTGTTCCCGTTCGGGGATGCCGGAAGCCGCCGATCCCGAACCGGTGCGTCCATCGACGCCACGGCAGCGTTTTTCGCCCGCGGTTCGGTATCCCGGTACGAGGGAACCGATCTCGCGTTTTTCCATTCCGGAGCCGGAATCGCCCCGGGGTTCCTGCTGCGGGCTCCCCCGGGCGGCGCATGGAACCTGGAGATGTCCGTGCCGATCTTCATCGATTTCCGTTCCGACCTCAACCGTTCGCTCTCGCTCATGCTGCGGTTCACCGTCCGGTTTCTCCTTCCGCATCGTGACGAGGATCCGCCGTCTCCTTCCCGGGCGGTTCGATGAGCGGCATCGCGGCTTTCCGACGGGCGGCGATCATTCTGCCCCTGCTGTTCATCCTTTCAGCCTGTTCGGACCGGGAACCTGACATCCCCGGGGGCATCGCGCTGGTGTACGGGATATCGGTCTACCCGCAGTCGTCCCTCCGCTATGCCGCCGACGATGCCGCGGCAATTGCCTCCCGTCTTGCCGATTCGGGCTACCGGGTCACGCTCCGCCGGGATGCCGAGGCGACCCGCAGCGCGATCGAAGCCGATCTCGTACAGGCGGCATCGACTCTCGCACGGGACGAGACGCTCGTGTTCTACTACTCGGGACACGGCGGGCAGATGCCTGCCGCCGGAAACGGCGAGGCGGACGGAACCGAGGAATGGCTTTTTCCCGCCGGTTCCGTCCGGGAGGACGGCGGCGGCATCGATCCCGGTCTCGGGCTTCGCGACGACGAGCTGGGCGAACTGCTCGCGGGAATCCCGAATCGGCAGAAGATCGTTATCATCGATGCCTGCAGTTCCGGAGGATTCGCCGATCCCGGCAATGCGGTCGATCTCGTCCCCGACGACTACGACGGAAGCTCCTGGGGCGGGATCGATCTCGGCTCTCTGTTCAGCCTTTCGGCGGGAAGCCGCAGAACCGGGTCCGGGGACGTCCCGGCATCCGTGGCCCTGGTCCTCGCGGCCGCCGGAGAGGACGAGGCCGGCTACGAATCCTCACGGTTCGGTCATGGGGTGTTCACGTACTTTCTGCTCGATGCGGTTACATCGGGCGACCGGAACGGAGACGGGACGATCACCGCGATCGAGGCGTACGAGCATGCGTTCGGGGGAATCGTGGATCACTGGAACGATTTCTTCCGGGAGTCCGGAGCGCCGGGGGATTTCTGGTACTTCCTGCCTCACGTATCCGGCGGAGCCGTCGACTTCGCGCTCTTCTCCGTCCGATGATCCGCTGCCGGAAACCGTCCCTCAGCCGCCCATCCCCTTGAGCCGTTCGATTTCGTCCCGGAGCACCGCCGCTTCCTCGAATTCGAGGTTTTTCGCCTGCTCGAGCATCTCCCGTTCGAGCTCCCGGATAAAGGTCTTTCCGCTCCCGGGGAACCAGGATATTGTAGTTCCTGCGCATGATCTCGAGCGTCAGCTCCTCGTTCGGCTGCTTGTCTTCCTTGCGCCGCACCAGCAGGTCCTGCACCGCCTTGATGATCGTTTTCGGAGTGATGCCGTGTTCGCGGTTGTAGTCCTCCTGGATCGCCCGGCGACGATCGGTCTCCTCGATCGCCGACCGCATCGCGTCCGAGATCCGGTCGGCGTACATGATCACCATTCCGTTGACGTTTCGCGCCGCCCTTCCGATGGTCTGGATGAGAGACGTGGTCGACCGGAGGAACCCGATCTTGTCCGCATCCAGGATGATGATGAGCGAGACCTCCGGCAGGTCGAGGCCCTCGCGAGGAGGTTGATCCCGACGAGAACGTCGAAGTTCCCGAGTCCGCAGGTCGCGCAGAATCTCCACCCGCTCGAAGGTTTCGACCTCCGAGTGGAGATAGCGGACCTTCAGCCCCAGCCCTGACAGATAGTCGGTCAGGTCTTCGGCCATTTTCTTGGTGAGGGTGGTCACGAGCGTCCGCTCGCCGGCGCGCGATACGTTTGCGGATTTCTCCGTAGAGATTCTCGATCTGTCCTTCGGTCGGCCGCACGTCGATCTTCGGATCCAGCAGACCCGTCGGGCGGATGATCTGTTCGACCACCTGTGAAGACTTTTCCATCTCCTCCGGCCCGGGGGTCGCAGAAACGTAGAGCGCCTGGCGGACGAGCTCCTCGAACTCTCGGCATAGAAGAGCGGCCGGTTGTCCAGGGCGGAGGGCAGCCGGAACCCATGGTTCACCAGGTTGATCTTCCGCGAGCGGTCGCCTTCGTACATGGCCCGGACCTGCGGAATGGTAACATGGGACTCGTCGATGATGGTCAGGAAATCGTCCGGGAAATAATCGATCAGCACCGCCGGCCGCTCCCCCTCCGACCGGCCGCTGAGATGGCGCGAATAGTTCTCGATTCCCGAGCAGTAGCCCATCTCCTGCAGCATCTCCAGGTCGTATTCCGTCCGGGTCCGCAGCCGCTGTGCCTCGAGAAGCTTGCCCTCCTCCTGCAGTTCCCGATCCCGCACCTCCAGTTCCTCCCGGATCCGGTCGGTCGCCGAGCGGACCTGTTCCTCGGGAATCACGAAATGCTTCGCCGGATAGACGGTGCAGACGTCGTGCTCTTCCCGTACCTCCCCGGTCAGCGGATCGAACTTCCTGATCGCCGTCACCTCATCCCAGTCGAGCTCGATGCGGTATCCTTCCTTCAGATAGGCGGGCAGCACTTCGATCACATCGCCCTTCACCCGGAATGTTCCGCGCCCGAGGACCGCATCGTTCCGGTCGTACTGCAGGGAGATGAGCATGCGCTTCACCTGGTCGATCTCGCACTTCGTGCCGGTCTCGAAGCGGACGCGCATGTCCCGGAAGCTCGAAGGGCTTCCCAGTCCGTAGATGCAGGAGACCGTCGCGACGACCACCACGTCCCGGCGCTCCATGAGGCTCGTGGTCGCCGAGAGGCGGAGCCGGTCGATCTCGTCGTTGATCGTCGCATCCTTTTCGATGTAGAGATCCTTCGACGGGACATACGCTTCGGGCTGGTAGTAGTCGTAATAGGAGACGAAGTACTCGACCGCATTCTCGCGGAAAGAAATCCGAGAGCTCGCGATAAAGCTGCGCGGCGAGGGTCTTGTTGTGCGAGACGATGAGGGTCGGCCGCTGCACCCGTTCGATGATGTTCGCCATGGTGAAGGTCTTTCCCGAGCCCGTCACACCTTTCAGCGTCTGCCGGCGGGCTCCCTCGAGGAGCCCCCGGGTGAGCAGCTCGATCGCCTGCCCCTGGTCACCGGCCGGACGGTACGCCGAAGCTACCTGTGAATTTTCCCATTCTTTCCTCTCAGTTCTTTCCTCTCAGTCCCACTGGAAGCTCTCGGGCCGCTCGGAGAGTGTGACCTTCGTACTGTTCCGCTTCGGCCTCCCCGGAGATAGGTTACCCCGATCGATTCGCCCGGTTTGTTGTCCTCGAGCGCGCTGTAGAGGTCCGACAGCGACGAGATCTTCATACCGTCCACCTCGACGATGATGTCTCCCCCGAGGTAGATGACGGTCCGTCCGTAGCGGACGGCATTGCGTTCCGACCCTCCCCGGATACCCGCGCGTTCGGCGCTGCCGCCCGGGATCACCCGCGAAACCAGGACCCCCTGTTCGACCGGCAGGTTCGCGTAACGCACCAGAGCGGGGAAAATCTGGACCGGAACGATGTCGATCCACCCGCGCCTGACGGTGCCGAATTCGATCAGGTCCGGAACCACCCTCCGGGCGGTATCCACCGGGACGGCGAAACCGATTCCGACCGAACCGCCGCTGGGGGAATAGATCATGGTGTTGATGCCGATCATCTGTCCCCGCGAATTGATCAGGGGGCCGCCCGAGTTTCCCGGATTGATCGAAGCGTCGGTCTGGATCATGTCCCGCATGATCAGACCTTCCGCGGTCTTGCAGCGGCCTTCCGAGGCCCGAGACGATGCCGGTGGTGAGGGTCCGCTCCAGTCCGAACGGATTCCCGATGGCGAGCACCTTCTGTCCGACCCGCAGCCCGGTGGACGTTCCGAGGGGAATGGTGATCAGGTCCCGGCCCTCGGGTTCGAACCGCACGACAGCGAGATCGTTCTCCGGATCGGTCCCGATACCGTTCCCTCGAACTGGGAACCGTCGGCCAGGGTGACGAATACCTTGATCGCTCCCTTCACCACATGGTAGTTGGTGAGGACGTACCCCCGCTTGTCGATGACGGAGCCGGATCCGCTGCCCCCCTGCTGGGGAACCGGCTCGAGGAACCAGTTGTAGGCAACGGTTTCGGTGGTGATGTTCACCACCGCTTCGTTGAGCCGCTCGTAGATGCGGATGTTCTCCAGCTCGTCCTCGTCGAACTCCGGCCTGGCCTGCACCTCCCGAAGCTCATCTCCCGGAACCGGATTCGTCTGCAGACGGAATTCCCGCACGCCGATCGATTCAGTCGCTCCCACGGGAGTATCCGACTCCTCCGGCTCCGCGTCGGGCAGCCGGATCAGTCCGAACCCCGCAGCGAACAGCAGTGCGAGAACCATACCTGCAGCGGTAAAAAAGAGCTTCTGCCCTCCTCCGTTTCGCTTCATGCGGTACCACCTCCGCAGACAGTATAGAGGATGGGGGGTACGCTTGCCAATATGACCGGTTTCAGTGACCTTCAGAACGGGCGGGGATGGCGACGCCGCGGGCTCACTCGAGGGCGTCCCAGAAGAAGTCCCGGTCGCCGTATCGGCGGTGCTGAACCGCTTCGAGGACGTGCTCCTCCGCGATGCCGCCGCAGTCCGAAAGATCCGCCGCGGTCCGGGCGACCCGGAGCACCGAATGTACGGCCCGGGACGAAAGGGAGAGCTGCCGGGCTGCCCGGGAGAGAAGCCCGGCGATATCCCTGCTCACGGGGCAGTAGGCTGCGATCTCTCCCGGGGGAATGCCGCTGTTCCAGGCGAACGGACGATCGGCGTATCGTTCACGCTGGATCCGCACCGCCCGTTCCACCGCGGCCCGCATCTCGGCCGATCCCCTGCCGCTCTCTCCCGAGAGGAGATCCTTCCGTGCGGGACGAACGGGGACCCGGATGTCGATCCGGTCGAGGAGCGGTCCGCCCAGCCGTCTCCAGTAGCGGAACACGTCCTGCGATCCGCACATGCAGGTCCGGTCGTCCGCTCCGAGGTTTCCGCAGGGACAGGGGTTCGCCGCCAGGATCATCAGGAAGTCGGCGGGATACCAGGCGCTGAACCCCGCCCGGGCGAGAGACACTCTCCGCTCTTCCACCGGTTCCCGGAGCGACTGGAGAATCCCTTTCCGGAACTCGGGCGCCTCGTCCAGGAAGAGAACGCCGCGGTGCGCCAGGGACGCCTTCACCGGGACGCAGGGTCCGGCCTCCGCCGATGATTCCCTCCAGCGAGGAGGAGTGATGCGGCATGCGGAACGGGGGTCTCCGGATGAGTCCGGCCGATTCACCGAGAAAACCCGCCTGGGAGTGAATCCGGGTCACTTCGATCGCCTCCCGTCGTTCGAGGTCCGGCAGAATCGTCGGCAGTCTCCGCGCAGCCATGGTTTTTCCGCTCCCCGGAGGACCGAACAGAAGCAGGTTGTGGCGTCCGGCAGCGGCGATCTCCGATCCCACTTCACAACCGACTGCCCCAGGAGGTCCCGGAAATCGGCTTCCGGGAAAGACCTGGTCCGTCGGCTCGGAACCCGGGCCGGATTGCCCGTCGTCCGGGGCGGACGCCGCCGGTGAGGCGGTCCCGTCCACCAGGTCCCGCACCGCGCGCGGGAGCTCGCCGGAGCGTTCCGATCCCGGCCACCACGCCTTCCTTCAGGGAACGCGCTTCCCGGAGGTTCCGTTCGCGGAACAAGGAACCGTCGCACTCCTTCTCCGAGACCCGAAGCGACGGCAGACAGGACCCCCCGGACCGGACGAACCCTGCCCGAGAGCTCGAGCTCCCCGAGAATCATGACCGGTTCCCGGATCGGATGGTGGAAGCTGATCGGAGGCATCGAGCAGGGCCGCTGCCGATCGGCAGATCGAACGAAGCCCCTTCCTTGCGGATGCCGGCCGGGGCGAGATTCGAGAAGGATCCGGTCCCGCGGAAACTGGAAACCGCAGTTCCGGAGCGCCACGCGGACCCGCTCCCGGGATTCCCTGACCGCGCCGTCCGGCAGACCTACGATATCCATACCCGGTCTGCCCGCCGGATATCGATTTCCACCGATACCAGGGTACCGTCGAACCCCGAAGGAGCGTGACTGAGGATCTTCATACCTGCCTCCGAACGATAAGACGGCCTCTCGTGCGCCCGTGCTTCCGCTGGAGACTGCTTTCCCGGGAAAAACCGTTGTTGTTCGGGACTGATAACCGATGGGGAATCGATGCGAGGCCGTGCGGGTCGGACTTCGCCGCAATCCGCCGCTGCAGCCTTCGGCTTTTCCTGTATTTACAACTGTAGAATAATATTGAAGCTTGACAGTTGCGAAATTGTTCCTATAATTGGAATAAAGTATTTTACGATTTTGGACTCTTCATGCATAATAATTCCTGAGGTTCCGACCGGGGATAGGCGATTCCGGCCGGGATGAACGGCACCGTATGTGCATTATGGAGCCTGAATGCTATTTCATGAAGGTGGCAGAGATAACGAGAAAATTGTCGCGGTTCAGCAGAGAAGTACAGATGGCTCGTCAATCCCGATTCCGGAGGTGGTCCCCCGGGGTCCCGGGCATCGCTCTCTCCGAGGTCGCGACCCTGCTGCGCGCTCCTTTGATGAAAGACGAAGGGGGCGCCGGCGGCGCCTGCTACAAAGTCCTCTCCATTACCGATTTTCCCGATTACGGGAATACCGCCGTTCCCGCCAAGGAAGTGCGGATCCGTCAGAACCTTCCGAAAGCAGAGAAATATCACCTCGAACCCTACGACGTCCTGATATCGATCGTCGGTACCATCGGAAAGATCATCATGGTTCCGGGAGATATGGACGGAAACTGGATTCCCACCAGCAACATGCTCATCATCCGGTTCCGGGAACAGAAAGCGGAAAACGCCGTCGCGTTCGTCCTGTTCATGAAATCGACCCACGGGCAGAATATTCTGAAACGTCTGACCCACGGGGTCAAGATTCCCATGATCTCCAAGAAAGCATTCGCGAAAATACTCGTTCCGGTACTGAGCTCCGATATCCGCCGATTGGCCAAGAGCACCCTCATGCGCGAAGAGCGGCTTTACCAGAAAATCGAGGAAATCGTCAACTCCATCCGGGAGGTTCGGGCCGAATACCTGGCGGTTTCCGACTCCTGACTTCTCCCCCCCACTATATCCATACGTTCCGATCCGGCAGAAAACGGAAAACCGCCGCTGCCGAAAAGAAGGGCCTCCGCCTGATGCGGAGGCCCTCGTCATGTTTCATTTCGATTCGGTCTGCCGGCAATCGGATTACTGCGCAGGCTTGCCCTTCATCCGGTCCCGTTCCTGCAGCGCCTGGGAGTAGTCCTTGGAAGGATCGTAGATTCCTTCCCGAACTTCACCGTCGATGCTGGGAATCACGAACACCTGCTCCGGATAGATCAGGTGCGGATTTTCCGGATCCTTCAGTTTCTCGCGGTTCGCTTCCCAGATATGCCGCCACTGGTACATGTCGTCGTAGATGAATCGATATCTGGCGATCTTGTAGAGCGCGTCCCGGTCCTGGGGAATAAGACGGACGGTGTAGTACCGGGGCAGCGGGGTGATCTCCTGCTTCTGCACGATCCTGATGTTCGCCAGGTTCTTGAGCACATTCTCGGAGTGTGAAATGCTCTGCTCGAACTGTTCCGACTGGAACGTCCGCTTCGCCATGTCGTAGTCGGTGGATGCCCGGCCGTACTCGGCCGGGAAGTTTGCGTCCGCGGAGATCGACTGTGCGTAGTTGATCCGTTCCGTCGCTTTCTTCAGCCATCCGTTGGCCTTGTATTTCCATACCATTTTCGCCGTGTACTCGTCGGCAAGGCGGGAGTATTCCTGCGCCTTGCGGGAGTATTCGTAGGAAAGGTCGTATTCACCCTGGTCGAGCGCTTCCCCGGCCTGTTTCTCGTACTGCTGAGCCTCCCGGAAAAACGGGTTGTCCAGAAGCGACTGGCCGAACAGCAGGGCGGTCACGGCGAGGGAAATCCCGACGATAGCCATCAATCCGATGATTTTTCTTTTCATTCTGCTATCCTCTCTTCGATAATTCTCGGTACCGCCGTTCTACAGCGTTCCCTGCTGGATGATCTTCTCGGCTTCACTGGCATTCTCCTGCGCCGTTTCGACATCCTGCCTGGCCCGCTGCATCGCTTCGAGAGCCCGTTCCCGTTTCTCCCGTGCGACTTCCGTCACCTGCGCGAATCGGGACCGTGCATCCTCGTAGAGGGCTACGGTTTCATAATAGAGCATCGCCTTCTTTTCTTTGTCGGGCGTACGCTCCGCTTCGCGCTGTTTCGAAACCGCCTGACCGTACACGGCCGCCGCATCCTGATACGGTTGCTTGACCGCTACCGCCGCCTTGAGGGAATCAGCCGAACTTTTCTGTCCTTCGGCATCTTTCCGCCGATTGGCCGTTACCGTTCTGGCCGCGCTCTCGATGGAGTCCTCGTAGCCCAGAACCGCTGCGCGGTAGGCCTGAGCTGCCCCTTCATTGTTCTTTCCGACCAGGGAGCGGCCTTTCGCGTACTGTGCATTCGCACCTTCATACTGATTCCTGGGGAGGTACTCCCGAAGACCGTACTGTTCGATGACGGCCTGACGCTGCTGAACCAGGACTTCCTGCCGGGCGATGTCGTACAGATACACCGCGTCGTCGGCCAGCGCGGCCGCTTCGACGAACTTCCCGTACTCTCCGGAGCCGCTCGCAGCCTGGTACGCTGCCATTGCCTTCGCCGCAGCGGCATCAGCCTGCCGGTACGGGTCGGAAGCATACCGGGCCGCCGAAACCTCGTCGGCCGCACGCCGGCTCGCAAGTACCGCATCTTCCTTTTCTTTCATGATCGCCGCCGCACCCGACTCGATCACCTTCTGATAGGCTGCAGCCGCGGTGACGAATGCCTGCTTCGCCTCGGCGTTTTCCTTCCCGTACCGGGATTCACCCAGAACGAATGCATCTTCTCCGCGCTTGAAATCTTCGGAACCGTACTTCGCCAATCCGTAGGTGCCGATATGCTCCCGCAGTTCCTTCGCCCGGACATACTCCGCTTCGGGCAGCGGCACCGTGGGCGCAGCGGGCTGTACTGTCGGCGCCGGCTTGACCGGTTCTGGCTCGGGCGCCGGTTCTGGAGCGGAGGCGCAGGAGTAGAACAGCATCAAAGCCAGGAGAACGCCGAACAGGATCAGGATCTTCCTCATAGTACCATCTCCTCCAGAGAATATATTGGAGTCATCCTCTATCTATAATATAACATTTTCTTTGGAATGCTTACACGAATTTGCGAAAGATACGCCTTTCGAGTTCTTTGCGATAGTCGTACCATTGAATCTATCCCGGTTCACGGCAGTTTTCATATATCGGGTGGATATAGTGCCGCGAACGGATGTTCCGACTCTCGTTTCCGGTTCGGAATTGAGCGGAAGCACCCGGTTGCCTCTCCCGGTCCCATCTGGTAGGGTGCTTGGAAATGGAAAATGCATTCCGGAAAAAGGAGTATCCTTTGAAAGACACCGAACCGAGAGAGATCGATATCTATACCGACGGAGGCTGCTCGGGAAACCCCGGAATCGGTGGCTGGGCCTATGTGATCGTCGCAAACGGTCGGCAGGAGAGTGAATACGGTTCCGACCCGGCGACCACCAACAACCGGATGGAACTCACGGCTGTCATCAGAGCGCTGCGAAGGGTCGAGGAACGGGACACAGATGCGGCCCGGCCATCGATCAATCTACATACCGACTCACAGTATGTCCGGAACGGAATAACCTCCTGGATCCGGACATGGGTTCGCAACGGCTGGCGGACGAGCGGAAAGGATCCGGTGAAAAATCGTGATCTCTGGGAGGAACTCCTGCAGAGGAGCGAGCGCTTCGACATCCGCTACACCTGGGTCCGCGGTCACGCGGGGGATCCGCTGAACGAGACGTGCGACGCACTCGTCCAGCAGGCGATCCGGGAACAGCGGACGCGCACCGCGGCCGGCTGACCGGCCGGTTTACCGCCGGCACCGGAGCGGTCGACGGTGCCTTTCCACCGGATACGCGGCGGAGAGTACGGAATACCTTGACGGCGAATCCCCGGGAACGTATGCTTTCTTCTGAGGATACGTTCCATGGAAATTCAGCTCCGCGCAACGGAGACGGCAGGACGGCTGGCGGACCAGGTTCGAAGCGTATTCGTCGGCCGGAACGAGATCGTCGATCTTCTTCTTATCGGATTCTTCACCGGACTTCACGTTCTGATCGAAGATATACCGGGAGTGGGTAAGACCACTCTCGCGAGAAGTCTCGCCGCCGGTGCCGGCCTCGATTACGGCCGCATCCAGTTCACGCCCGATCTGCTCCCGGGCGACATTACCGGAATGACCGTCTGGAGCCAGGAGAAACGGGAGTTCGTCTTCAAGGAAGGTGCGGTGATGCACCAGTTCCTTCTCGCGGACGAGATCAACCGGGCCTCCGCCCGAACGCAGTCGGCACTGCTCGAAGCGATGCAGGAAGAGTCGGTGACCGTGGATGGCAACACGTACCGGCTTCCGAAACCGTTCTTCGTCATCGCCACCCAGAATCCGGTGACGTTCGGCGGAACGTTTCTGCTGCCGGAAGCCCAGGTCGACCGGTTCGGGATCTCCTTTTCCCTCGGGTATCCCCGGGATAGAGGACGAGCTGATCATCCTCGAGCGGTTCCGGGAAGAAGATCCCCTCCTCACCCTCGAAGCCGTCACCAATTCCGGAGAGATCGTCTCGATCCGCGAACAGGTGCGGCGCATTCATGTGGACGACAAGATCCGACGCTATCTCATCGCCGTAGCGGCGCGTACCCGGTAGCATCCCGCTATATCCGTCTCGGCATGAGCCCGCGGGCGACCCAGCATCTGCTGCTCGCCTCCCAGGGCAGGGCTCTGCTCGAAGGCAGGGATTTCGTGATACCCGAGGACGTCCTTGCAACTGCGGTCTACGTGCTGCGTCACCGGCTCATCCTGTCGTCGGAAGCACGTATGGAACACCGGACGGCCGACCAGGTGATTTCGAGCGTCCTGGAAGGCATCCCGCTTCCCGCAGGGATATGACAAGCAGATTCCCGCTGATCGATCCCGTGAAATTCGGGATCCTCCTCCTCGGGGGGGCGATTCTCTTCCTGGCAGGTTTCTATCTCGGCTCGTTCTTTCTGTTTCTGTTTTTCTTCTTCATGCTTCTGCCGATCCTCTCGTTCCTCCAGTTCGTTGCGACTGCCATGGGCCTGCGCCACTACCAGGATTTCAGCACGAGTCATCCGGTCAAGGGCCAGGAAGTGGTCTATCGGCTGACGCTTACCAATGAGTCTCCCTTCCCCACCTCTCACGTGAACATCCGCTTCAAGGCGATTCAGGAGGAATTCCGGTCGAACATGATGGACTTCTCTCTCGTCATGAAGGGGAATGAAACCTGTGAGTCGACGCACGGAATCCGATGTCCGTTCCGGGGCGTCTACACCGTCGGACTCGAATCGCTGGAGATCGAGGACATGTTCCGGATCTTCACCGTTCGCCTTCCGGTCTGGTACCGGACATTCTACGTCTACCCGCGAATCATCGAACTGCGCTCCGCCCTGCGGGAGATGCACGGGAACAACCCCGCCTCGTCCGGATCTTCCCATGGAACCATTCAGGACTATACGCTGTACGAGAGCCTGTCCGATTACCGTCCCGGCGACCCGATCCGTCATATATCGTGGAAGAAATTCGCATCGCTCGGACAGCCGTACCTGAAGACCTACGAGAAAAGTGCGCAGCCGGGAATGACCCTCTACCTGGACACCCGGCGGCAGGAACGAGCCTCCGAGCGTGTTCTCACGATGGAGGACTGCTCGGTGGAGATCATGGTGGCCCTGGTAAAGGCGTTCACCGACCGGAGCATCCCGGTCCAGGTGCGGGTTGCCGGCTGGCATGACTTCGCTTTTTCCGGACCCGGCGAAGCGCTGTTCGAGCGTTTCCATCATGCCACGATCATGATCGAGTTCGGACAGGTTCCTTCTCCCCGCGAGCTGTTCGCGATCGACGTCGCCGACAACCGGATCGCGACCCGGTCGATCATCGTCGTCACCCATCTGCTCGACCCGGAAACCGTGTCGCTCGCCTCGATCGGCAGTGAGGGTGAACTCTCCGCGACGCTCATCATGAATCTGTCGGGACTCGATGAGACGGGCAGGGAACAGGCACGGCGCACCCTGTCCCCGATCGTCGAACGCGGCGGAACCGTCTACCGGGTCGAGAGCCCGGATTCGATACAGGACGCGATCGTATGAAAAAATATACCGAACGGATCATCGGACTCCCCTACCGTCTGATCGTCCTCGTGACGACCCTGCAGGTTCTCCCCCCGCTCGCACCGGCACTGTTTCTGAAGCCGGAAGGGCCGGTGCTACCGCTGGTCGTTTTCATGGCGGCGGGCAATGCCCTGTTCTTCCTTGCCTGCCGCTCCACGGGCGGAACGCGGCGTTACGGCACCCTCGGGCTGGTCCTGCTGCTGATCGCAGGGGCGTTCGTGATCCTTTCGGACATCGTCATCACTCCCTATTCCGCGTATCTTTCCTGGTTTCAGCTTATCGACGAGGGTGAAGCCCGGGGGGCGATCTCGTTCCTGTTCGTCATGCTCGCGGGCTATTTCTCGACCCTGTTCACCGGGTTCATTTACGGCCGGGGGCTTCTTCGGCCCCTCGCCGCCGAGGGCTTCGCGATCCTGATCCTGCTCTCGGTGATCCATCAGCAGTCGGTATTTTTTCTCCTGGCCGTGGCGATTCTTATGGTCGGGCTCGGATACTCCGCTTCCTACGGATACCGGGGAAAGGCAAAAAGCGGACCGATCCGGGGGGTGGCGGGGCTCGCGGCCGTTTCCTTCGCCCTGGCATTGCCGCTTTCCGCGATCGTCAAACCGCAGGGAAGCAGCTTCGTGGATCTCACGCTTTCTCCCCTGCTCCGGGAAACCCTCGTTTCCGTATATCCCGATTTCCCCATCATCTACGGGATTCCCGGCTACGGATATTCCTTCGACCGACGGGGCACCGGGAACAGCCCCCTGCTATCGGAACGGCCCATTTTCGAGGTGAAGGGAAAACCCGGCACCACCATCTACCTCCGCACGGCCGTGTATACCACCTATCAGAACGGCACCTGGGCGATCGATCAGTACATCCTGGACGATGCGCGCAGGAGGAGTTTCGGACTGCCCGACCGCTCATCCGACCGGGATTCTTCGGACAGGATCGAGGTGACACTGCTGCAGGATTTCTATTCCATGATTCCGCACACGCTGAACGCGGCATCCCTCACCCTGGAAAAGATGCGCGCGCCTGCCCTGCAGTACGGGAGCAAGAACACCGGGTATTTCCTCACGAAGCCGATCGTCCGCGGGGAACGGATCCGGATCGTCGAGGCGGAATGGGATTCTTCATCCGTCGAACGGGGAGGAATGAGAAACCGGTCGGCGTACCTCCAGCTTCCGATGGGTATCGCCCCCTCCCTCACGGCGCTCTCACAGCGGTTCCGTTCGCAGGATCCCTACTCACTCGCACTGGAGATCCGGGAATACCTCGCCCGCCGGAGCATCTACACGCTCGACACCAGGCGGACGCCGGCAGGGACCGACCTGGTGGAGGATTTCCTGTTCACCTCCCAGGCGGGATACTGCGTCCATTTCGCTTCCGCGTTCGTCATCCTTGCACGGCTCCGGGGCCTTCCGAGCCGGTACGTCACGGGATTCCTGGTGAACATACCGTTTGCCGACGACACCGCACGGATCTCGGGGCTTTCCGCGCATGCATGGCCCGAAGTGTGGATCTCCGAACGCGGCTGGGTTTCGGTCGAAGCCACCCCGCCGATGATCGGCGGCTTCTCCGACGACGAATACTATGACGGCTACTATT
The DNA here is from genome assembly GCA_963728215.1 of uncultured Spirochaetota bacterium. Lineage (GTDB taxonomy): Bacteria > Spirochaetota > Spirochaetia > CAVSJD01 > CAVSJD01 > CAVSJD01. The sequence goes on from CAVSJD010000005.1 coordinate 92,191, forward strand.
CCGACGAGAACGAGCTCACATCCCGCCAGTTGGACGAAATCCTGGGGAACCGGCAGGATACCGGGATCGAAGCCGGAGACGCCGACGGAATCACCGACGCTCGGAACGTCCCGACGGTCCCGCTTTCCGCGATCCTGCTCGTTCTGCCGGCCCTCGTTCTTCTCCCGGGTTCCGTGTTCGCCCTCCGCCGCTCCGGAATTCTGATCCGGGACCCGATGCGGAAACTGCAGTTCCATGCCGCCGAAGCGGTGCGGCGGGCACGGTCGTCCGGGATTCCGTCGCCCGACCGGAACGGGTGGACCGCCTGGGGGCGGGAGGTTCAGCTCCGGCTCGGGGGCGGGTCCCCCTCCGGGTCCGCAAACGGATCCGCGTCCGTGTCCGGAAACGGCCCCGAGGCGGAAATCGGTGATGCCGTGAAAGTGCTCCTCGGCAGCTTCTACCGCGGCAGGGAACCCGACAGGAAGGCTCTCGATCTTGTCCGCAGGCTCCGGCGGATCACGGCCGCCCTGCCGCGCGGCAGAAGAGGCAGAAGAGGCGGTTCTTGACAGCGGCAGACTCGGGCTTTAGTATGAAGCGCCCGACGTCCATTCCCGATCCGGAGGTAGCCAGGTGAGTCCAGTGTTCGGAACCGGAAACAGCCTGCCGTCATTCGATCCCGGCCGTTCCCCGTTCAGGGAATCCGGCCCCTGCAGCGCATCGGAACGCTCCGACGCGCTCTCCACCCTGATCATGTCCGCTTCCGGCTGGCGGAAGGTGTACGCGGAAGACGGGAACGAGGAGAGCTTCACTCCCTCCATTTCGGAACCGGACCGGGAGCTGGCTGCCGCCATGGCCCGGGCCTTCGCCGAATACCTGCGGGCACGCCGCGGCGGCAGCCCGCTGATTCCCCCCGGATCATCCTCGCGACGGATACCCGGCCGACCGGACCGCTGACAGCCGACCTGATGATCCGGGCCCTCATCGGACTCGGGTCCGAGCCGGAGTATCTGGGTGTCGCCACGGCCCCGGAGATCATGGCGTATGCCCGCAGCGGAAGCAGGACCGACGGCTTCATCTATATCACCGCGAGCCACAACCCGGTCGGGCACAACGGGGTGAAGTTCGGCCTCTCCTCGGGAGGGGTGCTGGACGGGCACGAATCCGAGCGGCTCCGGGAGCGGTACCTTGCCGGGCTTTCCGCATCGATGGCGGGAGAAGAGATCCGCCGGCTGGTATCAAGCGCCGATCCCGCACGGGTCGCTTCGGTGTACGAGAGAATCGGCGCGTGCAAGGAACGGGCGCTCACGGCCTACCGGGAGTTCGCGCGCAGGGTCGTAACCGGGGGCGGAAGCGAGAGCGACGTGAAGCGGCTCTTCACGCGCCTGTGCGGGGATATCGGTTCCCGTTCGCCCGGGATTCTCGCGGAGCTGAACGGCAGCGCCCGCTGTCTCTCCATCGATGAATCGTTTTTCTCTGAACTGGGCGCGAAGGTCCGGGTTCTGAACGGCGCGCCGGGACAGATCGTCCATCCCATCATTCCGGAAGGCGAATCCCTCCGTCCCTGTGCCCTTGCCCTTGAGGAGGCTCACCGGGAGGACCCGTCCTTCGTCCTCGGGTACGTGCCCGACAACGACGGCGACCGGGGCAACATCGTCATCGTCGACCCATCCGACGGAAAGGCCCGGGTTCTCGATGCGCAGCAGGTGTTCGCCCTGGCGTGCGTATCGGAACTGGCGTGGCTCGTCTACTCCGGCGAAGTCAGCTACTCGGCCGAAGGGAGAGCGGAACAGCGGGTCGCCGTCGCGGTGAACGGACCGACGTCCCTGCGGATCGACCGGATCGCGGATGCGTTCGACGCGAAGGTGTTCCGCTGCGAAGTCGGGGAAGCGAACGTCGTCTCGCTGGCCGCGGCACTGCGGAAGAAGGGCTATCTGGTTCGCATCCTCGGCGAAGGATCGAACGGCGGGAACATCACGCATCCGTCGGCCGTACGGGATCCGCTCGCTACCGTTGCATCCATCCTGAAGCTGCTTTCCGTGCAGTCCCGCAGGGGCAGACCGGGTCCTTTCGAGATCTGGTGCCGGAGAAGCGGACAGCCGGAACGCTTCAAACGTGATTTCACCCTGGCGGATATCCTTTCGAGCCTTCCCGATTTCGTCACGACGCCCACCTCCGAGGAACGCGCCAGGATGAAGATCCGGACGCCCGATCACGCCGTGCTGAAGCAGAACTACGAGGCGGTGTTCCGCCGGGAGTGGGACAGGGAGCACGAACGGCTCTCCGAACGGTACGATATCCGCTCCTGGGACATCATCAGCTATGACGGCATGTCGGAGATCCACGGCACCGGCAAGGCCGGCAAACGCAACCGCGGAGGCATGAAGATCCTGTTCAAGAACGGGAGCGGGGACCACATGGCATTCATCTGGATGCGCGGTTCGGGGACCGAGCCGGTGTTCCGTCTCCTGGCGGATGTCGCTTCCCCGCGCAGCGAGGACGAAGCGGACCTGCTCGCGTGGCACGCCCGGATGATCCGGGAGGCGGACGCCGCCGGCATCTGAAGATCGGGCCGCATAAGGACAGCCGGGCGGACGGCTTCTCTCCGCGCTCAACCCGGCAGCCGGAATCCCCCGTCCTCTTCCGCCGCGAGGAGTCCTTCCGCGGCGAGACGCGAAAGATTCTCGTCGATCCGGTCGGGCGGAAAGGGCAGGATCCGGTAGAGCCGCTGTGCCGGAAGAGCCCCCTGCTCCGCCACCGCTCGCAGGATCGCCCCCCTGAGCTGACGGTTCGATCCCTCGAAGGCCGGCTGCCGCCCGTAGTGGGCGCTTCTCCGGTTGGGATTCGGTACCGTCTTTCTCAGATGAACGCCGTAGTCCATCAGCGCATAAAACCATGAGCGGGGATCGTCGCGGTCCATGGTCCATTCGACCAGGGGCAGAATTTCCCGATCGTGGACCCCCTCACGGTCCCCGAAGAACCGGTGCAGGAACACCCGCCTGATATTCGTTTCGATGAACGGGAGCGGCCGGTTCCAGGAGAAGACGATAACAGCGCAGGCGGTGTTACGGCCGATGCCCGGCATGGCCGTCAGGTCCTCGAGCGTCGCAGGGAGCGAGCCGCCGAACCGGTCCGTCACGATCCGGGCGATCTCAAGGAGCGATCTCGCCCGCCGGTTGTACCCGAGCCCCTGCCAGAGCGGGTACACTTCTTCCAGCGATGCCGCGGCGAGCTGTCGGAATCCGGGGAATCTCTCGATGAACGGCCCGTACTTTTCGCGGACCCGGCCGGTCTGCGTCTGCTGGAGCATGATCTCGGAAACGAGAATCCGGAAGGGGTCATCGGTTTCCCTCCAGGGAAAGCTCCGTCCGGCCTCCCGGTAGTAGGTACGGATGATCCCGCGGAACCGTTCCCGTTCCTCTTTACTCCGTCCGCCGGGACCGGTCCGGTCGGGATCGTCTCCGCCGGGAATGCTTCGATCGGGTGCGTTTATAGACATCGTTTCGGCGACTCTGGTACAATACGGAAATCAGCGTCCCGCCGGGGACACCGCAGTATCCTACCGGAGAACAGGAAGGAGCGCAACATGCAGGCATATCTGGACCCATCCGCACCGCTTACCGAACGGGTGCGGGATCTTCTTTCCCGCATGACGATCGAGGAGAAAATCGGTCAGATGTGCCAGCTGCCGGGGGACCGTACTCCCGATATCGAGGAATGGATCGGGGAGCGGGGAATCGGGTCGGTGCTCCATGTGACCGGGGAACGCACCGAACAGCTGCAGAAGTCGGCATCCGGGACCCGGCTCGGCATCCCCCTGCTTTTCGGCATCGATGCGATCCACGGCCACGCGTTCCGCGACGGAGCCACGGTGTTTCCCAGTCCCCTCTCCCTTTCGTGCAGCTGGAATCCCCGGCTCCTCGAAGAGGTCGCCCGGATCACGGCCCGGGAAGTCGCCGCGGACGGCCTGCACTGGACCTTCAGCCCGGTTCTCTGTCTTGCACGGGACGCGAGATGGGGCCGCGTGGGCGAGACGTTCGGAGAGGACCCCTATCTCGCGGGAGTGCTCGGCTCGGCGATGATCCGGGGCTACCAGGGCAGGGACCTCGCCGACGGGGAAGCGATCCTGGCCTGTGCGAAGCATTACGTCGGATACGGGGAAACGCAGGGGGGGCGTGATTCGGCCGAGGCCGATCTCTCGCACCGGAAGCTCCGCTCGGTGTTCCTGCCGCCGTTCCAGGCTGCCGCCGAAGCCGGGTGCGCAACTTTCATGACGGCCTACCACGCGATCGACGGAGTTCCGTGCAGTGCGGACCCGTGGCTCCTGCGGGACGTGCTCAAGGGAGAATGGGGATTCACCGGTCTCGTGGTGACCGACTGGAACAACGTCGAACGGATGCACACCGAGCAGAATATCTTCTCCGGTATCGAGGAAGCGGCCGCAGCGGCGGTCAATGCGGGCAACGACATGATCATGGCGACACCCGCCTTCTACGAGGCCGCACGGGAAGCCTTCCGGAACGGCCGCATCCCGGAGGCGACGATCGACCGGGCGGTCGAACGGATCCTGCTCGCCAAGTTCCGGTTCGGCCTGTTCGATCAGCGTCCCGGAACCTCCCGTCCTTCAGGTGAAGTCATCGGCAGCGCGGATCATCGATCCCGGGCCTATGAAGCGGCGCTCCAGTCGATGGTGCTCCTGAAGAACGAGGGGCAGCTTCTGCCCCTTCCGAAGAAGGCTATGAAAATCGCGGTCGTGGGTCCGAATGCCGACGACGTGATCTCACAGCTCGGAGACTGGTCCTTCGGTCCCGACGTCGAGGGGAAACGGGCCAACGTCCGGAAAGGGATGCATGAGAAATTCGCCGTCTCGATTCTCGACGGCATCCGGAGCAGAACCGGCGAGGATCAGCGGGTCATTCACGCCCGCGGCTGCGACGTGATCGACCGGGACGGCAAGCGGATCAGGGAAGCGGTGGATGCGGCGGAAAAGGCCGATGTCGTGGTCGCGGTGGTGGGAGACACGATCGACCTGAACGGCGAGCGCCAGGACCGCGCATCCCTCGATCTCACCGGCGGCCAGCGTCAGCTTCTCGAAGAGCTGCTCTCCACCGGCAAGCCCCTGGTCGTCGTTCTGGTGAGCGGGAAACCTCTCTCGGTCGAATGGATCCGGGAACACGCCGATGCGCTCCTGGCGGCTTTCAACCCGGGACTCGAAGGCGGCAACGCGGTGGCGGATATCCTGTTCGGAAACCAGGTCCCCTCGGGCAAGCTCACCGTCTCCTTTCCGGCCCATACGGGACAGCAGCCGGTCTACTATAATCAGCTGCCCGGCTGGCATGCGAGCACCTATGCCGACATGAGCGCAGAGCCTCTCTATCCCTTCGGGTACGGTCTCTCCTACACCGACTTCGCCTATTCGGGACTCACCCTCTCCGCGCGGGAGGCGAGCCGGGACCAGGTGATCTCGGTGAGCGTGACCGTCGAGAACACCGGCGGACGGGACGGCACCGAGATCGTTCAGCTCTACGTGCACGACCGCTACAGCTCGGTCACCGTTCCGGTGAAGGAACTGAAGGGGTTCGTTCGCGTGTTCCTGAAGCGCGGGGAAAAGAAGACGGTCGAGCTGAAGCTGCCGGTGGAGAGCCTCTCCCTGGTGGATCGGGAGGAACACCGGATCGTCGAACCGGGAGAATTCGAAATCATGGTCGGGTCCTCGTCCCGGGACGAGGACCTGCTGCGGGAAACGCTGACGGTGAGCTGATTCCGGCTCCCGCCGCGCTCCCGACTGCTTCCCCCGCCCAGCTCCCGCGGCCCGGGGGATTCAGCCCGGTCGGCCCGGGATTCAGCCCGGGCTCCCGCTCCGTTCGCGCTTCTTCCGCACCTCTTCGGCCTTCCGGCTGATGCGGTTCCAGATGCCGGTCAGGCCCATCGCCTTTTTCGCCTGCAGAAGCGTTTCCTGCGCCTCCCGGCGCATCGCAAGGGTCCCGTCGCAGATAACTTCGTCCACGAACCCTTTCCGCTCCTCGTACTCCCGGCGGCGCTCGCGGAACGGATCGAGGAAACGGTTCAGTGCGGCGGCGAGCTTCTGCTTAACCTCGACGTCGCCGACGGCTCCCTTCCGGTACCGTTCGGCCAGGTCGGCGACCTCTTCCCGGTTCGAATTGAAGATCTCGTGGTAGATGAAAACCGGGTTCCCCTCGACCTGTCCCGGAATGTCCGCCCGTATCCGGTTCGGGTCCGTGTACATCCCGTGCACCTTCCGCTCCACGGTCTTCGCGTCGTCGGAGAGAAGGATCGCGTTGCCGATCGACTTGGACATCTTCGCGTTCCCGTCCGTTCCCACCAGGGTCGGGACATCCCCGACCATGACGTCGGGGACCGGGAAGACTTCTCCGTACAGGGAATTGAACCGTCGGGCGATCTCCCGAGTCAGCTCCACGTGGGATTCGTTGTCCTTTCCCACCGGCACCAGGTGCGATCGAGGGAGCAGGATGTCGGCCGCCTGCAGGACGGGATATCCGAGCAGACCGAAGGGCATTTCACTCAGGTCCGCGTTCCGGGCCATCTCCTTGAGGCTCGGGATCCGCTGAAGGCGCGGAACCGTGACCAGATTCTCGAAGAAGAGGTTGAGCTCGTACACTTCGTGGACCGCCGACTGCAGATAGATCACCGATTTTCCGGGATCGATTCCGCAGGCGAGGTAGTCGAGCACCATCTGCCGCGCATTTTCGGCGATTGCCTCGATATCCTTTTTTTCCGGTTTCGTTGTCAGCGTGTGGAGATCGGCGATGATGAAAAAGCAGTCGTACCGATCCTGCAGGCGTACCCGGTTGGCGATGGAGCCCACGTAATGACCGAGATGCAGCTTACCCGTCGGTCGATCGCCGGTCAGAATGCGCTTGCGTTCCATGGATCCTCCCATCCTCGTGTATGCCGAAGACTATAGCAGGAGGGATGGAAATGCTCAAGCCGACGGCACATCCCGCCGCTGGCCGGTACCCATGAGCACGCTCACCGGCCGGAGATAGGAGATGTTTTCACAGATGATCTTGATCGTCACCATGAGCGGAACCGACAGGAACATGCCGACGATCCCCCAGAGCCATCCCCAGAAAAGCAGGGAAAACAGGATGATCACCGGACTCAGGTTGAGGCTGTCGCCCTGAAGCTTCGGCTCGATGAAGCTTCCCATCACCTGCTGGATGATGAGCATGTCCACCGCCACGAGGATCGGCTTGTCCAGCGAAGGATAGAACTGCACCACCGAGAAGAGGACCGTCACGAGCCCCAGGACGAGCGATCCGATATTCGGAATGAAGTTGAAGAAGAACGCGAGCGCCGCCCAGAGAACGGCGAAATCCACCCCGATCAGCGAATAGGTCACTCCGACCAGGACTCCCGTGATGATGCTGATGACGAGCTTGATGGTGAGGTATCGCCCGGTCTGGGTGATGATATGCTCGAGAATCCGCACGATCCGGATCGTCACGTTTCCCTGCAGCGCTTCCTGCATCTTGGGATGCAGGTACGGCTTTTCCAGGAGAATGAAGAACAGGAATACCATGATGATTCCGACCGAGGTCATGAAGCTCATGAAGGCGCCCGACCACGAGACCACGTATCCGCTGATGGTCCTTCCCCACTGGATCGTGGCGAGATAGTCGCCGATCAGCCCGCTCCGGGCGTTCAGCCGGTTCTGCATGTCGATGAGCAGGCTCACCATCCGCTGCTGATAGCGCGGGAACTGGCGCACGAAGCTCTGGGCGCTGGAGAACAGGAACAGCCCGATCAGGTAGAACACGCAGAGCAGAAGCAGGATGACGAGGATGATGCCGAGGATGCGCGGTACCCGATAGGAGGAGAGCCGGTCTACCAGCGGCGACAGGACGACGGCGAGCAGGAGCGCAACGACCAGGGGAATGACGAAGCCGGCGGTCAGCTTGAGAACGGCACCGAACGCCATCAGCGTCAGAATCCCGACGAATGCAACGAGGAGCCGGGGATGATCCATGGCCGCAGTATACCGGAAACCGTCGGGCGGGTAAACTCCGGCGGGCTCCGCCTCCGGAAACCGGTCCGGAGGCGGAGCCTTCGCCGGCGGCGGCACCACCGGAGAGAACGGATCAGACGTGGATGACCCATCCTTCGGCGGCGCGTGCGAGCTCCATCACGCCTTCGGAGATGGTCGGATGGGCGTGGATCATGGTCGCGATGTCCTCGGGCAGCAGCTCGGCCTTTTTCGCCAGCAGCAGCTCGTGGATCAGCTCGGTCCCTTCGGATCCGATGATGTGGGCGCTCAGAATCTCGTGCGAATCGGGGTCGAAGAGCATCTTGAGTATCCCGTCCTGCTTCTCGACCGCCTTCGCCTTTCCGATCCCCTGGTAGGGGAAGCTCGCCTTCGAGTACTTCATGCCGGCTTTCTTCAGCTTCTCCTCGTTCCGGCCGAAGCTGGCAACCTGGGGCTCGCAGTAGGTAGCGAAGGGAACCAGGTCTTCGTCGACCTGCCGGATCGTCGGATGCCCCGCCATGTGCTCGACGGCGACTTCCCCTTCCTTCGATGCGAGATGGGCGAGAAGCGGAGTATCGATCACGTCGCCGATGGCGTAGACGCCGCTGACCGCTGTCTGGTAGTAATCGCCGAATTCGATGAAGCCCTTCGGGCTCACCTTCACCCCGATCTTCTCGAGTCCGAGGTTCTCGGAGTTCGGCGATCGTCCGACCGCCGAGAGCACTTTCTCGACTTCGAGGACTTCCTGCTTGCCGTCCTTGCTTTCCAGCGTCACGACCGCCTTGCCCTTCTTCTTCTCCAGGGACTTCGCCGTCGTATCGGTCCGGAACGCGATCCCCTGCTTTTCCATCGCCTTGCGGAGCAGGCCGGCGATCTCCCGGTCTTCGAAGGGCAGGATGTGCGGCATCATTTCGACGACCGTTACCTTTACGCCGAAGGCATTGAAGACGTAGGCGAATTCGATGCCGATCGCGCCGGCACCGAGGATGAGCATGCTCCCGGGGAGCTTCTTCGAAAGAAGCGCCTCGGTGGATGACCAGACGGTTTCGCCGTCGACTTCGAAGCCACGGATCTCCCGGGGGCGGGATCCGGTCGCGATCATCACGTTCTTCGCCGTTACTTTCCGGCTGCCGTCCACCGTAACGGTGTGCGCGTCCTGAAAGGCCGCGGTACCCTGGATGTATTCGATCTTGTTCTTGCGGAGCAGGTACTGTACGCCCTTGACGTTCCGGTCCGCCGCACCCCGGGACTTGTCGTACACTTTTTCGTAGTTCAGCCCCGACGTATCGACTTTCACCCCGATCTCCTCGAGGCTCTTCTTGTCGCTGAAAATCCGGGCCTGCTCGATGAGAGCCTTCGACGGGATGCAGCCGATATTCAGGCAGACCCCGCCGGGTTTGTCCTTTTCCACGACCGCGGTCCTGAGTCCGAGCTGGGAGGCCCGGATGGCGGCGACGTAACCGCCCGGACCGGAGCCGATGATGATGAGGTCGAAATCGTATGCGTCGCTCATGGTCTTCTCCTTGTACCGTATACCGCACTGCAGTGTAGTGTAGTGACAGCCCCGCGCTCGTGTCGAGCCCCCCGGGCAGGCGGATGCCGTCCGCCGGGGGCTGCGACGTCAGTAGAGCGCCTCCATGGGATGTTCGATCATCCCCTTCAGCGTCGCGAGGAACTGTGCGCCCATGGCGCCGTCGATGACGCGATGATCGCAGGAGAGCGTCATCCGCATGAGCTGCCGGATCTCGAGCTCGTCGTCCTCGCCGACCACCGGCTCCTTGCGCGTTTCTCCCAGTGCCAGGATCGCCGACCCGGGAGGATTGATGATTGCGGTGAACTCCTCGATCCCGAACATCCCCAGGTTGCTGATGGTGAACGTGGCTCCCTGGTACTCCTCCGGCTTCAGCCGGTTTTCCCGGGCGCGTCCGATCAGATCCCGGACTTCCGAGTCGATCCGGATGATGCCCTTGCGCCCGCAGTCGCGCACGATCGGCGTGATGAGTCCGTCTTCCAGGGCGACGGCCAGACCGATGTCGATGCTCCCGCGGACGATGATCCGGTCTCCCTGCCACGAAGAATTGATCATCGGATGCCGGGCGAGCGCCTGGGCGGAGAGCTTCATGAGGAAGCCGTTCAGCGAGATTTTTTCCTTCGCGCGCTCGTTCAGTCTCCTGCGGGCTTCGAGCACCTCTTCCATGAACGCGGAGGTCCTGAGGTAGTAGTGAGGAGCGGTGTACATCGACTCGGCGAGCCGCTGGGCGATGACTTTCCGCTTGCCGGAAACCGGGATCTCGCGGTCTTCGGCCGGGGCGGCAGCGCCTCCGGTCGCCGGTCCTGTCGCTCCTGCGGAGGGCCGCTCGGCGGGACGATAGCTCTCCACGTCGGATCTGACCACCCGTCCGTTCGGACCGCTGCCTTCCACCCTGCCCAGGTCGATGCCCCGCTCCCGGGCGATCCTGCGGGCCAGGGGCGATGCCTTCACCTGCCCCGGCGGCACCGGAGCGCGGAACTCCGAAGCCTCCCGGTGCGAACCGCCGGCCGCCTGCGCCGTCTCCTCCCGGGCCTTTTCGCCCGCTTCGCCGGAGGCGGGCTTCGCCTGTGCAGAGGCTGCCTGCCGCTCCGCCTGCTCCTCGGTCGGCGAGAGGCGCTTCTCCTCGGGCTTCCGCTCCTTCCCGGTCATCAGCTCCGCCGGAGCGGGTTCCCCCTCCTCCAGCTGCTGCGCCTCGGTCCCGGGTTTCGGCTCTTTCGCCGGTTCTTCCGCCGGCGCCTCCGCCTCGATACCGGAGACATCCTCGCCTTCCTCGCCGATGACGGCGATCGGCTGTCCGACGGCAGTCTGCTCCCCTTCCCCGACCAGGATCTTCAGGAGGGTGCCTTCCTGGACCGCCTCGTAATCCATGGTGGCCTTGTCGGTCTCCACTTCACAGATGACGTCTCCGGTCTCCACGGTGTCGCCGACCTTCTTGTTCCATTTCACGATGGTGCCCTGCTCCATGGTCGGCGACAGAGCCAGCATCAGTACTTTTTCAGCCATATTCCCTCCGTCCTATTCGAGATACAGTACGCTTCGGGCGGCGCTCATCACCTTTTCCAGCGTGGGATTCACCGCGATTTCCAGGCTCCGGTTGTACGGCATCGGAACGTCCTCGAAGTTCACCACCTCGACGGGCGCATCCAGGCTGTCGAAGCAGGCGCGCTGGATCAGGAACGCTATGTAGGACCCGACACTCGCGATCGGCCAGGACTCTTCCACGATCACCACCCGGTTCGTCTTGCGGACCGACCGGTAGATCGCCTCCTCGTCTATGGGACGAAGGGACCGCAGATCGACGATCTCTGCGCTCACGTTCATCTTTTCGAGCTGCCCCGCCGCTTCGGCGGCCACTTCGATCGCCTTCGAATAGGTGATGAGGGTGATGTCGCTGCCCTCCCGCTTCACGTCCGCCTTGCCGATGGGAACCAGGTATTCCTCTTCCGGAACCTCTCCCTGCCAGGCGTACATGAGCTCCGACTCGAGGAACATCACCGGATTGTCGTCCCGGATGGCGGTCTTGAGCAGTCCCTTCGCATCGTACGGGGTCGCGGGCGCGACCACCTTGAGTCCGGGAACGTGCGCGTAGAAGCTCTGCAGCGCCTGCGAATGCTGGGACCCGAGATACTCCGCGGGGCCGTTCGGTCCGCGGAACACGATGGGTATCCGGAACTGTCCGCCGGACATGTAGCGCATCTTCGCGGCATTGTTTATGACCTGATCGATGGCCTGGAGGGAGAAGTTGTAGGTCATCCACTCCACCACCGGCCGGAGGCCGACCATGGCGGCTCCCACCCCGATTCCGGTGAACCCCTCCTCGGTTATCGGCGTGTCGATCACCCGCTCCTTTCCGTACTTCTCGAGGAGTCCCCGGCTGACCTTGTAGGCCCCGTTGTACTCGCCGACCTCTTCTCCCATCAGAAAGACCCGATCATCCCGGGCCATCTCTTCGTCCAGCGCATGCGCGCAGCGCGTCCCTGTATGTGATTACCGGCATATCCCCTCCTCCTACGCCTTGCCTTCCAGCTGCGGGCTGTCCGCGAGGACATCCTCGTAGAGCGTGTGAAGCGCCGGCTCCTCGCTCTTTTCCGCGAAATCGACCGAGTCGCCGGCAAGCTGCTTGGCGTTCTGATCGAGCCGCTTGTATTCCGCTTCATCGATCAGACCGGCATCCTGAAGCTGCTTCTGCAGCAGCATGATGGGATCCTGCAGCCGGAACTGCTCGAGCTCCTCCTTCGTTCGGTACTTGGCGGGGTCGCTCATGGAGTGGCCCTTGTACCGGTAGGTCTTCGCCTCGATAAAGACGGGCTGACCGCCGATCGCATCCTTCCGGGCCTGTCCGATCGCCTCGTACATAGCGAGCACGCTCATCCCGTCGACCTGGCGCCCCGGGATTCCGTAGGAGTCGCCCATGACCGAGAAATCGTCCACCGAGGAGACCCGCCGGAAATTGGTTCCCATGCCGAACTGGTTGTTCTCGCAGATGAAGACAACCGGGAGGTTCCAGACCTTCGCCATGTTGAGCGTCTCGTGGAAGGATCCCTGGTGGATGGCACCGTCGCCGAAGAAGCAGAGCGTGACGCCCTTCTCCTTCCGGTAGCGCTGTGCGAACGCGACACCTGCCGCGACCGGGATGTGAGCGCCGACGATCCCGTTGCCGCCGAGCATGTGCCGCTCGGCATCGAACATGTGCATCGAGCCGCCCTTGCCGCGGGAGCAGCCGGTGATCTTTCCGAAAAGCTCCGCCATGACGGAACCCGCCTCCATGCCGCAGGCGAGCGCGTGCGCGTGATCCCGGTAGGCGGTGAGCACGTAATCCTTCGTAAGATCGAGCGCGGCGACCGCCCCGACGGCGACCGCCTCCTGACCGTTGTAGAGATGGCAGAATCCGCCGATCTTCTTGAGCCCGTACATCTGTCCCGCCTTCTCTTCGAACCGGCGGATCGTCAGCATCTGCTCCAGCAGGCCGATCAGGAAATCCCTGTCGTAGTCCTTGATCTTCTTACCTTTTACATCGCTTTTGATATCGCTCATTCCATTCCTCTCTTCCGGTATCACGTTGTGGAAAATCGCGCAGTCTCTTTCCGGCCGGACAGCGGAAGGAAGCGCTCAATCGTTTCGATCGTGGTTTCGAGCACCACGAGCTCGGCGGCGTCGGGATTGATTCTCCAGAACACTTCGAGGTTTCTCCCGATCGCCTCGGTCACTTCCGACTTCAGACCCGGATTGTCTATGACCTCCATCGTGCCGCGGACCACGATCACTTCGTCCAGCGACCTGGTCTGCATCATCCACTCGACTTTCGGACAGGCTGCAACCTGAAGCAGTTTTCGGAACTTCGGGGAAGTCAGCGCATAGAGGCACTCCGGCCTTCCTTTCACGAGCCCCGGAGTCATCCAGCGGACGTGAGGACATCCACCGTCGTCCACCGTCGTGAGGACCGCAACCTTCGAATTATCGAGTACCGCCTCCAACCGTCCCATCATCGTCTGAACGTCCATTCTCGATCCTCCTCAATCTGTTCCGGCAGCTCCGGCCGACGGTTCGGTCCCGTCGAACCGGGCGAGCGTTTCCGCCGCTTCATGCACGGAAAAGCGCTGATGTAAAAAAAGGAGAGCTGCTCTCTCCTCGATTTCCTTTTTCTCGCTCGCAATCCCCGTGACGACCCCCTTCTCCACCCGGAACTCCACCGGGACGCTCCGCCCGCCGGAGACCGCCGTCAGCGTCGCGATGAACCGGGGGCTTGCCCCGTGAATCCAGAGCCAGGACCGGTTCCGCTCCGAGAGGTGCTCGACCGCCTCCGGATTCACGCTTCCCGCATCCTCCGGCTCGGCAGGCGGCTCGAAGCAGCGGTTGAAGGCATCCATGAGGGCCGACTTCACCCGCTCCGGATCCAGTGACGGATCCGCATCGCGCAGGTTCATGACGGGAAACGGGTTCGATGCCACTGCATGGGTTTCGATGCTCCCGTAACCCGACAGAACCTCCCGCAAGGTCGACAGGTCCGCATCCACCAGGAGCGTTCCGTGATGCAGAACCTTCTCCCTTCGAAAGCACAGGGCATTGCCGGAGACTTTCCGGCCCCGGACCAGAATATCGCCCCGATCCGTCATACTTCCCTCGATGCCGAGAAGCCGGAGAGCGTGCAGAACGATATTCAGATTTTCTTCCTTATTGAAGATATGCCTTTCCGACAGGAAAGAGAAATTGATGTTCCCCGGATCGTGGAACACCGTCCCGCCGCCGGAAATCCGGCGAAGCAGGCTGATTCCCCTCCGGGCGAGAAGCGGCACCGAGCATTCGCGCCAGGGGTTCTGATGCTTCCCCATGACCACCGATTCCCGGTTCACGTAGAGCAGCAGGATCACGGTATCGGGGTCGAGGCTGTCCAGCAGATATTCCTCGACCGCGAGGTTCCAATCCGGATCCATACGTCGGGAGACGACGATGCGCGATTTCAGTCCGAGATACCTCGAGGTGCAAGCCATTATCTAAAATGTAATGAAACCGATCTTTTTTTCAAGCATAATGATCAACCTCGCGATTATCTCGAACTTGACAGGCCGCACAGGATCGATATGCTGACAGCAATGATACCGGAAAAAGTTCGAAAGGTCCTGCAGCGGTACGAGCTCGAAGCCGTTGAATTCGAGCCGGGCAGCACCCCGACCGCACCGCTCGCGGCAGCCAGACTCAAGGTCGAAGTGGGCCAGATCGCGAAGTCGCTGCTCTTCCGCTCCCGGGAAGGACGATACGCGATGGTCGTCTGTGCCGGCAATGCGAAGGTGAGCAATTCGCTGCTCAAAGGGGAACTCGGGAGCAAGGGAAGAATGGCGAACGCGGAGGAAACCCGGCAGGCAACCGGATTTCTGCCGGGCGGGGTCTGCCCGTTCGGCATCGAGGGCGTGGAGATCCTGATCGACGTGAGTCTCGCCGGCTGGGACACCGTCTATCCTGCGGCGGGGAACGACGCTTCCGGAGTGGCGACGAGCTACCGACAGCTTCTGGAGATCACCGGCGGAAGGAGCGTACGCGTAACCGAGGGATGGCAGGAGGAGCAGGATTGACGGGACGGGGGATGAATGGTGCAAATATAGTCGATAAATTTAGTAATATATATTTCGTTTCCACTTGAACGTGTACGATAATTAACTATACTTTATTATCGACAAATAGGTTTTGTCTCTCCACTCAACTGTTCGAGGTGATACCGTGCCGGTCTTCCAGAAGCAACTTATGATGCGAAGAGTACTCTACTCACTCGCCCCGATCTACCTGTTTTCCCTCTATCTCTACGGCTGGAGAGTTCTCGTTCTTTCCGTGGCGGTCTTCGGCCTGGGAATCCTCACCGAGTACTTCATGGAGAAAACGAGAAAAAAGAAGGTGAGCGAGGCGGTCCTCGTGACCTGTGCGCTCTTCACTATGGCGATGCCTCCCCTCGTCCCTCTCTGGATGGCAGGGGTAGGCATCATCTTCGCGGTGTTCATCGGAAAGGAAGTGTACGGGGGGTTCGGCCGGAATATCTACAACCCCGCGATCACGGGAAGAACATTCATCTATATTTCCTTCCCGATCGCGCTTGCCTCCGGATGGGCGGCTCCCACCGCATGGATGAACGGAGGGCCGTTCGGTCTGAACGTCGATGCGATGAGCGGCGCCACCCCGCTTTCGCTGATCAGGCAGGGTGAATTCCCGGATCTCGCGAACCTCTTCTTCGGACTCCGTCCGGGCTCCATCGGCGAAGGCCCGATATTCCTCATCATCCTGGCGGGGATCTACCTGATCTACACCAAAACCGCGAACTGGCGGCTCATGGCCGGCTACTTCCTCAGCGTGATCGTTCTGGCGTCCGCTCTCTTCTTTGCCGGGGTGGATCGGGCGATGAATCCGCTCTACTCGCTGCTGAGCGGAAGTATATTCTTTGTGGGCGTCTTCATGGTCACCGACCCGGTGTCGGGACCGAAGCGGCCCGTCCCCATGTGGCTCTACGGAATCCTTATCGGTTCGTGCGCCGTGATCATCCGGACGTTCTCCCTCTTCCCGGAGGGTACCAGCTTCGCACTCCTGATCGGCAATACGTTCGCGGCGCTGCTCGATGAGGTTTTCGGGACGCAGAAAAAGAAACAGAAGGTAGCAGCATGAGCATCAACAAGGAAGGAATGACCTATACCATAATCTTCACGTTCGCCATCGCGTTCCTGTTCGTGGCGCTCCTGGCGTTCGCCAATACGGTCACCCGGCCGCAGATTCAGCAGAACCAGGAGATCGCCCGCCGGGCCGCCGTGCTCAATGCGATGGGAGTTCCCTATACCGGTCCCGAAGACGCTCTTCAGGTATACGAGGAGCAGGTGGAAAGCGTGACCCGCGGCAGCCTGACGCTCTATTCCGCCTCGGTGGGCGGGCAGCGGATCTATGCCCGGATATTCGCCCGGAACGGACTCTGGGGCGAGATCCAGGGGGTCATCGCGGTGAACGAGGATGTGACCGAGATCATCGGACTCGAGATCATCGCCCACAACGAGACGCCCGGTCTCGGCGGGCGGATCGACGAAGCCTGGTTCAAGGATCAGTTCCGCGGGCTCCAGGTCGACGACGGCCTCGTCCGGGTGGCCGCCGGCGGGGAAGCAGCGGGAACATCGCAGCCGAACGAAACGGTAGTGGATGCGATCACCGGTGCGACCAGGACCAGTGAATACATGCAGATCATCGTGAACACGGAACTGACCGAATTCAGAGAAGCTCTGGAGGCATAACGATATGGCGAGTGAAACGGGAACGATTACCAGAGACAATCTCTGGGTGAACAATCCGGTAGCCATCCAGGTGCTCGGGATATGCTCGGCACTGGCGGTGACGAACCTTCTGATCAATACGGTCATCATGACCCTCGGCGTCGTGTTCGTTACCGGGTTTACCAGCCTGACGGTGTCGCTGATGAAGGACATCATCCCCCGGAAGGTGCGGATGATCGTCCAGACCCTCATCATCGCGTTTTACGTGATCATCGTGGATATCGTCCTGCGGGCCTACATGCCCGACATCAGCCGGGCGCTCGGTCCGTACGTCGGACTGATCATCACCAACTGCATCATCATGGGCCGCGCCGAGGCGTTCGCCCAGGCGAACGGGCCGATCATCTCGTTCGTGGACGGGATCACCTCCGGGGTCGGGTACATGATCGTCCTCCTGGCGATCGCCTTCGTCCGTGAACTGCTCGGGTTCGGCACGCTGCTCGGATACACGGTCCTGCCCGCGAACTGGTGGACCGCCTGGACCATCATGGTAATGCCTCCCAGTGCGTTCTTCCTGCTGGGAATCTTCATCTGGATCGCGAAAACCGTCATGCTGAAGCAGGGGGTGGCGAAATGACACCGGAAGTCGGAATGTTCACACTGTTCTTCGCCTCGATTTTCACCAGCAATATCCTGCTGGCGAACTTCCTGGGGATGTGCTCCTTCATCTCGATCTCGAAGGACTATACCTCGTCCCTCGGCCTCGGGGCCGCAGTCACCCTCGTTCTCACGGTCACCACGGTCGCGAACTGGGCGGTACTCAACTATATCCTGGTCCCGATGGACCTCGTCTACCTGCGGTTCATCGTGTTCATCATCGTGATCGCGGCCGTCGTCCAGATGCTGGAGATGATCATAGACCGGGTCTCCCCGACCCTCTACATGGCGCTTGGAATCTTCCTTCCGCTGATCACCGTGAACTGCGCGATCCTCGGCGTGTCGCTCTTCATGTTCATCCGGAGCTACTCGTTCATGCAGTCGCTGATCTACGGATTCGGCTCCGGCGTCGGCTGGTGGCTCGCGATCATCTCCCTTGCGGCGATCCGGAACAAGGTGGAGAAGGCTCCCGTACCGGCCGGACTGAAAGGCCCCGGTATAACCCTCATCACCATCGGATTCATGGCGATGGGGTTCATCGGCTTTTCGGGCATGCTGGCGGTTCAGTAAAACGTAAGAAAGGGGGTCGAGCGTGAATATATCGTTTCTTGTGGCACCGGTCGCCATCGGCGTGATCAGCGCCTTCCTGGCGGCACTCATCTCCATTACCGACCGGATCGTCAACAATTACGGCGACTGCGTCATCGACATCAACTCCGGAAAGCGGCAGCTCAACGTGAAGGGCGGCTCTCCCCTGATGTCTCTTCTCGCCTCTCAGGGGATCTTCGTGCCGTCCGCCTGCGGTGGAAAGGGAAGCTGCGGCGAATGCAAGGTGAAGGTGCTCTCCGATGTCGGGCCCCACCTTCCGACGGAGATTCCCTACCTGACAAAGGAACAGCAGGCGGAGAACATCCGGCTCTCCTGCCAGATCAAGGTGAAGAGCGACGTCGCTATCCAGATCCCCGAGGCGCTCTTCTACATCAAGAAATACAACGGCGTCGTGGAAAGCATGAAGGACCTCACGTACGACATCAAGGAAGTGCTGATCAAACTTTCCAACCCCCCGAACATCGAGTTCACGGCGGGGCAGTACTGCCAGATCGTCGTGCCGCCCTACGGCAAGATCCGCGACACCAACCAGCGGGCCTATTCCATGTCGTCGAAACCGAGCGACACGGGTCATGTCGAATTTCTGGTCCGTCTGGTCCCCAGCGGCATCGCCACGACCTATGTGCACACCATGCTGAACGAGGGTGACAAGATCCAGGTCGTGGGCCCGTTCGGAGAGTTCATGGTGCGCGATACCGACTCCACCATGATCTGCGTCGCGGGCGGTTCCGGCATGGCTCCGTTCAAGTCGATTCTCTACGACCGGTTCGAGAAGGGACAGAACGATCGCGACATCTGGTACTTCTTCGGAGCCCGAACGAAGAAGGATCTGTTCTACCTCGACGAAATGAAGGAACTGCAGGACAAGTGGCCGTGCTTCCACTTCGTCGCCGCGCTGTCGGAGCCGCAGCCCGAGGATGAATGGACCGGAGAAACCGGGCTCATTACGGACGTGCTGGACCGGTACTTCAAGAACACCGTATCCAAGGACAAACCGATGGAAGGGTACCTGTGCGGAAGCCCGGGTATGATCAACGCCTGTATCAACGTGATGAGTCAGAACGGCATCACCGATGACAGGATCTATTTCGACAAATTCGCATAGGGAGAGTCGTCCATGAAGATGACACCTGATTTCATCCGCGCACAGACCAACATGATGCCCGGCAAGATCACATCCGACGGGTTCCTCGGTACCGACACCCGGCCTATCTCTGACATCATCCAGCATGATGAAGAGACGATGCAGAAGTTCGGCCTGGATTTCTCCGGTGTCGCGGAGAAGATGCGGGAGCTCGAACATGCCGGAAACCAGGGCCTCGGCGAGCCGATCACGGTAGACGGGAAGTGGCTGATCAAGGTCGATCAGGCGCGAGGATACCTCGCCTGTCCGTGGGAAGACGGAATTTTCCGGAAACTCGCCATCCAGGTGGAGCACATTCCCAGCAGGAAGAAGATCATCTTTTCCGAGCTTTCCATTCACATGATCGAGAAGCATCACTTTCTGCAGGGAACCGGAAACCCGTTCCGCCTCGATCCGGAGATGCTCAAGCAGGTGCTCGAACTGTAGGATCGCGGGAGCGGAGATGCCGGCATCCCCGCTCCGCCGCCTCCGGCGCGCAGGAAAAGTTCGCCCGGCGGTCGACCGGGATTGCCCGGCGGTCGACCGGGATCGTTCCAGGAACTCCATTCTCTGGTCCAGGAAATATATTCGGTCCAGCATGGATAAAATGTAACATACTTGCATTCAAGGAGTTAGCTCGTATTCCGTTGACTGCTTCCCGGGTTTTCACGCTCTTTTTTACCCGGTATTACTATGCGATGCGTTTTTTTTCCGCTACAATGGCGCTTGCTTCAACAGGCAGCGTATGCTGCGTCCTTTACCAATGAAAGTAGGCATGTGTAGACATGAGCAGTGAAAGAATCCTGATCGTTGAAGACGAGCGGCTCGTCGCCCTCGACCTCAAACGGCGGCTGGAACGGTTCGGATACACTGTCCACGGTCCGGAAGAGAATGGTGCCGACGCGATCCGTGCGGCGGAAGTCCACAAACCCGATGTCGTTCTGATGGACATTCTCCTGCCGGGCGATATCGACGGCATCGACGCCGCCCGGGAGATCCGGGAACGCTTCATGATTCCCGTTATCTTTCTGACCGCGTACGCGGACGAACAGATACTCAATCGGGCAAAGGAAGCCGAGCCCCTCGGGTACATCATCAAGCCGGTCAAGGATCGGGATCTCTACTCCACCATCGACATCGCCCTCTACAAGTACTCGATGGAGAAGCGGCTCATCCGGCAGGAAAAGTGGTTCGAGGCGCTTTTCAGCAGCATCGGCGACGGGATCATCGCCACCGAACGGGACGGCACCATTCAGCTGATGAATCCGGCTGCGGAACTCCTGACGGGCTGGAAGGGGCTGGATGCAAAGGGTCGGCCGCTCGCAGGGGTGTTTCCGGTGCTGGACGAAAGAACCCGCCTACCGCTCGAGCTTCCCGGCTTCGACGGCTACTATCCGGGCGGGCAGATCCTGTTCTTCGACAATATTCTGCTGAAGAACAAGGTAGGCGCCTTCATCAATATCGAAGGTTCCGTCTCCGATATCCGCGATGACCGGGACGAGATCGAAGGAAAGGTCATCGCGTTCCGCGACATCACGAAGATCAAGAGCTTCTCCGAAACGATCTCCTACCAGGCCAGACACGACTCCCTGACCGGTCTCGCAAACCGGGAGGAGTTCTATCATCATGTCCGGGAGCTCTTCCTGAACGCGCACCTGACCGGACACACCCACGGACTGATCTATCTGGACCTCGACCAGTTCAAACTCGTCAACGACGTGGCGGGTCATGCCGCGGGCGATGAACTGCTCCGCCGGGTCTCCGCCGATATCCGCACCGTCGTCCGGGAACGGGACATCTGTGCCCGGCTCGGCGGAGACGAGTTCGCCGTGCTCATCCAGGACGTGGATCTGCCGGTTGTCGAGGAGTTCGCGACCCAGCTGCTGAAACAGTTGAGCCATCGATTCATCTGGCAGAAGAACCTCTTCCATATCAGCGCCAGCATCAGCGTCATCCCTATCGATGCTCAGGTGAAGGACATCCACGGCCTGCTCTCCGCCGCCGACGACGCCTGCTACCTCGCCAAGGAGGAGGGCGGAAACCGGGTCAAGCTCTACACGCAGAAGGACATGAGCTTTCACAAGCGGCGCGGAGAGATGCAGTGGATCAGCAGGCTCACCCACGCCCTCGAGGATGACCGGTTCTCTCTCTACTTCCAGGAAATCAGGCATGTTCACCCCGGTGTCCAGACCCGGGGCGAACCGAGAGAGATGTGCGAGATAACCCTGAGAATGATCGACGAGGATGGTGTGCTCGTCGAGCCGATCGATTTCATCCCCGCCGCCGAAAAGTACAACCTTATGCCGACCATCGACCGGTGGGTCATCCAGGAACTGCTCCGCCAGTACCCCCGGATCGTGGAACGGAACGGAAAGGCCGGCTGCACTACGTTCTGCATCAATCTCTCCGGAGCGTCGGTGGCCGACGAGGAGTTCCTGTCCTTCGTGGTCGACCGGATCCGGGGCGCGGAGATACCGGGCGATTCCATCTGCTTCGAGATCACCGAAACCACCGCCATCACCAACCTCACCGGAGCGCTCCGGTTCATGAAGCGCCTGAAGGAGCTGGGCTGCTCGTTCGCGCTGGACGACTTCGGGAGCGGGTTCTCCTCCCTGAGCTATCTCAAGACCCTGCCGGTGGATTACCTGAAGATGGACGGATCGTTCGTCCAGGATATCGTCACCAACCCGGTCAATCACGCCCTGGTGGAAGCGATCAACAATATCGGCCACGTTATGGGTCTGAACACCGTGGCCGAGTACGTCGAAAAACCCGGGATCCTCGCGATGCTCGCGGACCTGAAGGTCGATTTCGCCCAGGGATTCGCGATCGCACCTCCCCGTCCCCTCTCCGAGATGTAGGAGAGCGCAGCATCCGGCTGCGGGGATCGGGATCGCAGCGGCGGAACGCGGCCGCGGGACCGGGCGGACCGCCTCAGGCCTGTTCCCCGAGCATCTGCGCCGGATCGAGGATCTCGGCAGCTTCCGCCTCGTTCAGGATCCCCTCTTCCAGCACCACCTCGCGGACCGTTCTTCGCTCCCGGAAGGCGCGGTAGGCGACCTTCGATGCCCGATCGTAGCCGATCTTCAGGGCGAGCGGGGTTACCAGGGCGAGGCTCTGTTCGATGGCGGCCCGGCTGCGCTCGCGGTCCGCTTCCAGTCCGGCGACACATTTCGAGAGGAACACGTCGGCACAGTTCGTCAGGAGCTGCGCGGCGGCAATCGTCTCGTATGCGATGAGCGGCTGCATGATGTTCAGCTGCAGCGGTCCGTTCTGACACCCGATGGTCACGGAGAGATGCTTGCCCATGACATGGGCGGCGGCCTGGATCACCATCTCGGGGATCACCGGATTCACCTTGCCCGGCATGATGGAGCTCCCCGGCTGAAGGGAAGGCAGGATCAGCTCGCCGAGGCCGCCGCGGGGACCGCTCGCGAGGAGCCGGAAGTCCTGGGCGATCTTCATCAGGCTCACGGACAGCACGTTCAGGGCCCCCATGAACTCCGCCATCGCATCCCGGGCCGCTATCCCCTCGAACGGATCGGGCGATACGCGGAACGGATGACCGGTTTCGGCGGCGATGTTCCCGACCGCAAGTTCCGCAAACCGGGGATGCGTGTTCAGCCCGGTGCCGATCGCCGTTCCGCCGAGCGGCAGATCCTCCAGGCTCCAGAACGCACTCCGGACCCGCCGGTCCGATTCCTCGATCTGCCGGGCCCAGGCCGACACTTCCTGCCCGAGGGTCATGGGTACGGCATCCTGCAGATGCGTCCTTCCGAGCTTCAGAACGTCGGAGAACTCCTGCTGCTTCTCCCGCAGTCCCCCGGCCAGCCTCCGGAGCGCCTGCGAAAGCCGCTCTCCCTCGAGCCGGACGGCGATGTTCATCGCGGTCGGAATGACGTCGTTGGAAGACTGCCCCCGGTTCACGTGATCGTTGGGATGGACCGGCTTTCTCGTTCCCTTCTCCCCTCCGAGCAGCTCGTTGGCCCGGTTGGAGATGACCTCGTTCATGTTCATGTTCCAGGACGTTCCCGACCCGGTCTGAAACACATCGATGGGGAACTGCCCGTCATACTTTCCCTCCCGCACCTCCGCGGCAGCTCTCCGAATCGCATCGGCTTCCCGCGCTCCGAGCAGATCGAGCTGCCGGTTCGCTTCGGCCGCGGCCGACTTCACCAGGGCGAGCGCCCGGAGCATGGGGACGGGAATGCGAAGCGGAGAGATTCCGAAGTTTTCGACCGCCCTCTGGGTCTGGGCACCCCAATAGGCCTCCGCCGGGAGCCTGACCTCTCCCATGGAATCGGATTCGGATCGATATTCACTCATGCGGCAGCTCCTTTCGGTTCAGATTCTCTCGGTCAATTGTAATGCCGAGACCGGCGAAATGAAAGCCGGACGCATCGTGACGGTCGAGCCGACGGGCCGCACCCGCGAGGTCGGCGGTGTCCAGGCGGCGGGTTACCGGTTCGAGCATCGCTACGATCTTTCCGCCTCGAGCCGGGGAGTCGCCTGGATCGATCCCGCCACCGGCGCCCCGCTGCTCCTGGAGGCAACCTACGACCCCCTTCCCCCCTTCACGCACGATCTCCGGATCTCCATGCAGTACCGGTACGAGGACCCGCTCACCTGGTTTCCCGTACGGGTGGAAGTTCTCGTGAAAGCGAAGCTGCTCATCGTCGAGAAAAACATCCGCAGCGTCTCCGTCCTGACCGACCACCGGCTGCCCGATTTCCCGGCCCCACCCTGACGCCCGCTTCGCACATCCGGAACCAGCTCCCTCACCACCCACCAGCTCCGTCGCCTTGACGCTTCCTCCGTTCGCCGGTATGGTGAGGGGTATGCAGCGGCAGATCCCGATCATTCTCATTGGCATGAAGCACTGCGGCAAGACGACCATCGGCAGGCTGCTCGCGCATCGCCGAGGGGCCGGCTTTCACGACCTGGACGCAATCATGCTGAAACGTACCGGAGACCCGGCGCTGTCTTCGGCCCGGGATCTTTACGTCACCCGAGGGGAAGCCGCCTTCCGTACCCTGGAGGCCGAGGCATCAGCAGACCTGGCACGCATGCTCAGGTCGGAACCCGATGCCGTCGCGGCGCTGGGAGGCGGGACGGCAGCCAATGTTCCCGCCATGTCGGCACTCCGGGGTGCCGGCTGTTTCGTCTTCATCGAAGAATCACCCGAGGTGCTCTTCGAGCGGATCCGGCGCGGAGGACTGCCTCCTTTCCTCTCGCCGGAGGATCCCTACGGGCACTTTCTCCGGCTCTTTGCCGAGAGGACGAAAAGCTATCGGGAACACGCCGATCTCGTACTCCCGCTCCGGGGACACGATCCGCAGAGTGCGGTACGCCTGCTCGAAGAACTCATCAAGGAGCACGATAATGTCAGGTAGCAGCTTCGGCCGGATATTCCGCATCACGACGTTCGGCGAGTCACATGGAGGAGCGGTCGGGGTAATCGTGGACGGCATGACGCCGTTGGTTCCGCTGAACGAAGCCGACGTCCAGAAGGAGCTCGACCGGAGAAAACCCGGCCAGTCGGAAGTGACCACGCCCCGGAAGGAACCGGACACCGTGCGCATCCTCTCCGGCGTGTTCGAAGGCAGAACCACCGGGACGCCCGTGATGTTGATTCTCTACAATTCCGACACCCAGCCCTCGGCATACGACGACATCAAGGACAAGTTCCGTCCGGGTCACGCCGACTACACCTATCTTTCCAAATACGGCATCCGCGACTGGCACGGGAGCGGCAGAGCCTCGGGCAGGGAAACCGCCGGCCGGGTCGCCGCGGGAGCGCTGGCAAAAAACTGATCGAGCGGCGGGGAATCCGGATTACGGCGTACACGCTCCGCGCGGCAGGTATTTCGTGCGAGCGCTACGAGCCCGGGGCGATCGAGGGAAATCCGATGCGTGCCTGCGACCCCGAGGCCGCACGGCGGATGGTGGAAAAGATCGTGGCGATCCGGGATACCGGGGACAGCGCGGGGGGGATCATCGAGTGCCGGATCGAAGGCGTTCCGACGGGACTGGGTGAGCCGGTATTCGACAAGCTGGACGCCGAGTTCGCCCATGCCATGCTTTCCATCGGTGCGGTGAAGGGGATCGAATTCGGGGCCGGGTTCCGGGCGCCGGACATGCGGGGAAGCGAGCACAACGACCAGCGGGATGCGGACGGATTTCTCTCGAACAACGCAGGCGGAATCATCGGCGGGATTTCGACGGGGCAGGAGATCATCTTCCGCATCGCCGTCAAACCGACCTCATCGATCTCCCTTCCGCAGAAAACCGTCGATACGGACGGAAACGAAACGATCATCCGAACCGAAGGCCGCCACGACGGATGCATCTGTCCCCGGATCGTACCGGTTGTGGAGGCCATGGCGGCAATCGTGCTGGCGGATCATCTGAAACGGCAGGAAGCGCTGAAGGCCTGAAGGGGAACGGAAGCGGCGGGGTTCTCCCGGAGCGGCGGGCCGGAAACGGATGGAGAACACGGCAGGAAGCACACCCGTTGGATGCTGCGGCCTCCCGCCGGCTGTTCCCATCCCCTCCGGACTATTCCTCCAGCGGAGAGAACTCGTCCTTCGATGCGCCGCACATCGGGCAGACCCAGTCGTCCGGCAGATTGTCGAACGAGGTCCCCGCATCGATGCCGCCGTCGGGATCACCCGCCGCCGGATCGTAGATATACCCGCATACGTCGCATACGTACTTTTTCATCAGTTCCTCCTTGTCAGGTTCGAAAAGAAGTTGTATTCCCAATCCGCTGACGGGCGGATACCGGGTTCATCGTCATCTGCCGGATATCGCTTTCAGTCTCTGGGACAGAAGCACGATATGCCGCTGCTCTTCCTTTATGATATCGTCGACCCGATCCCGACCGGTCCCTTCCGGAACCGAGGCCCGGATTCCCAGATAGAACACGATGGAATCTTTCTCGAGACCGATCGCCGTACGGAGAATATCCTCGAGCGAATGCGTTCCGTCGAGCATCTTCTGCGGCTGCGAAGGATCTCCGAACACCTCGCCCCGCGTGACCGCCTGAAGATAATGAAGCGCCTCGTCGTCCGGGTCGAACATTTCCGGTCCGCCGGCGGCGATCTGCTCCTTCATCCGGGCGAACAGCTTTTCGTGAATCGCCTCCATCTGGGAAAGCGACGAAAGCTGATGCTTCACATCGGCTTCCTCCATGAGAGAAGCCGCCCGCTGATAATATTCCTGGCCGTTCCGTTCGATCTGCATCGCCAGCTCGAAAACCTCGTTGGCATTGAACGTGATCCCCACTATCGCTCCTCCGATTCCTTCATACATAACATAGTTTGAACAAACTTTCTTTGCAAGACAGCCGGCATTTTTCCGGTTATCCCGCGTTCGGCAGGGCATCACGCAGGATCATCGCCGCATCCAGCTCGGGACGAATGCCCGGCCGGGTGAGGGCGAAATCGTAGCGTGCCGGGTCGAGCGGCGACAGCTCGCAGAGGCGACCGGTCACCTCCCGGGCGGTGCGAAGGTCCGCCTGCCTGCGCTCCGTCAGGCCCAGGAACCTGCTCACCTGCAGCAGGTGGGTGTCCATCGGGACCAGCAGCCGAGAGGGATGCACCCCGTTCCAGCCGCCCGGATCGACGTTGTCTCTGCGGACCATCCAGCGGAGAAAGAGCAGCAGGCGCTTGCACGCGCTCCCCCGCTCCGGATCGGGCAGAAGCATGCCCGGATCTCCGGGACTGTGTTCCCGCAGCAGCCGCACGAAGCGCGTCAGCGCCGGAAGGACCGTTCCGTCGTCCCCGGCATGCTCCGTTTCCGGGCTCCCGGACTGCCCGCCGCCGGAGAGAAACGCAGCCTCGAGCGTACCGTATTCGCGGAGCACGTTGCGGATCCCGCTGAGAAAGGCAACGAGATGCGATACCCGGAAAAAGCGGTACACGAATCCCTCGAACCGGACCCGGAGCTCTTCATCGGTCGCTGCAAGAAGATCGGTGCGGAGATCCGGGAATGCGGACAGTACGGTCCGGCACGCCGCCAGGATGGCCCGGACCCGCCCCAGGGCCAGGGAAGAGCAGATGAGCGCGGCGATTTCCCGATCCCGCGGATCACGATACGGAACGACCAGCTCCAGCGGATCCGGAGAAATGAGCTCCGGGCGGTGATAGCGTTCGTGGAGCATCCGAACGGCTGCATGCCATGCAGCCGTTCGTTCGTGGGTCACGGTCACCGGAAGGTGTCCTCCAGAAGCTCTGCCGTCGAGCGCTCCAGAATCCCCAGCTCGTCGAGGAAATACAGAATGGAGTACTTGTAGCTGATCTCCTTGGCACAGATGACCGCATCTTCCAGAACCTGACGGTCGTAGCCCAGCCCGGCGGGGCCGGTATGCAGACCGACCCGTGTCATAATCGAGACAAGTTCCTCTTCCGACGGAAGCTCCCGGCGGACCGACTCCTGCATGCCGCTCCATCGCTCGCCGAAGATCTCCTCCAGCTCCTCGTCTCTCCCGCAGCACGGGAGCGTCGAGCGCCAGAACTCGATGCGCTCGGGAGCCGCAGTCCCGTAGGCGCGCTTCAGCCGGAGGGTCCGGTCGGCGGAAGATTCGGCCGGTCCGCTCTGCCGCAGAAGGTTCCGGAAATCATCGAAACCCAGGGAGAAAATCTTCCGGTAAAGCCGGGATATCAGCAGCGTGCCGAACGCCACCTTCTCTCCGTGCAGATGACCGGGCAGTTCGCCCCGCAGGGACTTCATTTCCAGGAAATGCGAAAGATGATGCTCGGAACCGGAAGCGGGCCGGGAGGTGCCCGCCAGGTGCATGGCGATCCCGGAAAGCACCAGGCCCTCCATGAGCAAGCCGACCGATTCCTCTCCGAAGTCGGGATCCTGCCGGAACCCGCGGATGCAGCGATCGAGGCCTTCCCGGGACAGGTCGTCCGCGTATCCGCAGATGTTCTCGCCCGCCACGATCTGCGCGATCTGCCAGTCGAGCCGGGCGGTATATTTCCCCAGCATGTCTCCCAGTCCGGCAGCCTTCATCCGGGCCGGAGCGTCGGCGAGAATCCGGGTGTCGGCGACGACCGCGACGGGAACGCGTGCCGGGATGGTCCGCTTGAGGCGGTCGATGATCAGGGGGGAATGCGCGGACGTGTATCCGTCGACGGAAGGCGCCGTGGGAACCGAGATAAAGGGTTTCCCGAGCCGGTACGCGAGATAGCGCGTCAGATCGGTGACGGTACCGGAACCGAGAGCGATCAGACAGCCGGTACCCTCCGGGATCCGGACCAGTGCCTCGCCGATCGCCCGTTCATCCGGGACGAGCGGATCGGATGATGCGAGGACGACCGGAACGACCTCCATGCCGCCCTGCTTCAGCGCCGCGACGGCGGTCCGCCCGGCCGCCCAGGTGCGGGAATCCGCGACGACGGTACACGTGCCTCCGTCGCCGAAGCGGCCTGCCAGTTCCGGCAGCAGCCTTACCGTTTCCGGACCGATGTGAACCTGCGGAAGCGTGACCGGGGCGTCGGTGCATCCGGACGGGTCGACGCCGAACCGCAACAGGAAATCAGTACCCACAAAACTCTCCTTCCTCGTGAAGGTATAGTAGCATGGAACCGGAGTTTACGGAATGCCCGGTGAGGGGACCGGACGGGAGGAAGACGGTGCGCGTCCTCGGCTGTTCCGGACGGACTCCGCACGCTCGAGACGCTCCTGCACGATCCGGTTCTTCGGATCGGCCGCCTCGGCCTGACGCAGATAGAGGTACGCCCGCGTGTACTCCCCGTCGTGCATGCTCCGGTCGGCCAGAGCCAGCAGGGTCTCGATGTTGGCGGGATGCTCGAAGAGCGAAGCGATCAGGTCCTGTTCGGACGAGGCCGGATCGCTTCGGACCCGGCTCCGAAGGAAGAGCAGATCGCTTCTCACCTCCCGGGAAGCATCTTCGGCGAGTCCCCGGACGATCACGTCGGCGGCCTCGCGTCTTCTTCCGGCCGCGACCAGCGTTCGCGCGTACCATGCCGCATGCTTCGGATCCGGGTTCGCCCGGTAGAGATCCTCGGCGAACGGAAGGGCTTTCGGAAAAAGCTCGAGACCCGCGTAGGTCCGGTAGGCGAGATCCGGCAACGCGGGATCCCCGCCGCCATCGGCCGGAGTCCCGATCTCTCCCGGGGCCGCGGCATCGAGCAGCGGCTCGAGAAATCGTTGCGCGCGGGAGTATGATTCCTGCTGCACCGCATCGTCGAGCAGCAGGAGAAGCGCTCCGGGATCGGGCTTTCCCGAGTCGAGGAGCGATTCGAGAACCGCTCGACCCCGTTCGCGCTCGCCCGAGACCAGCAGAAGTCTGCCGAGCAGGACTGCGCATTCGGGATTCCCGCTGCATTCGGCTGCGTACGGCTCCAGGGCCCGGAGCGCTCCCCGGACGTCACCGGTGCCGTGGAACAGGATCTGAGCCTTGAGCAGCGCCTTTTCATGTCCCGGAGGCGTCTTCGCATCGGCCGCCTGCATCAGGAGCAGGGCTTCCCGCCATCGGCCTTCGTCGGCGAGCAGGCGGGCCCGCAGGAGGAGAAGACCCGGCTGCTGCGGATCGATGCCCAGGGACTGTTCCAGGTATCGGGCCGATTCCTCACGTCTGCCGATGCGGGCGGTACCTTCCGCGAGCAGCGCCAGGACTCGGGCGCTCCGGGGAACGACGAGAAGTGAAGCCTCGAGAAGATCGACCGCCTCGCCCGGCCGGCCGGCCATTATGAGCCGGGCCTTCGCCACGGCGGCGGGATAGCAGGATCGGTCCCGCCGCAGCGCTTCCTCGTACCGGCTGATCGCCGCATCCGTTCCGCCCCGCCTCTCGGCGATTACGCCGCGCAGGTAGGGCGGCATCACCGAGAGACCGCTGAGCGCTTCGACCTGGTTCAGACCGGCGAGAGCCGCATCCGGGGGGCCTGCGGAGAACAGGATGGAGAGCGGTGCGAAGAGAAGGGAAAGATTCGATGCATCCTGCTGCGCGACGCGCGGATATCTGCCGCGCCGGATCTCCCCCAGGATGCCGGGGAACGGGCTTCCGGCAGGAGGTTCCGGTTCCCGACCGCTCCATCCCGGCAGCGCCCACTCGGGATAGAGGATCTCCGCAAGGCTGCGGATGAGGAATCGGAGCTCCTGTATCCGGGGACCCCCGTCCGGGATTTCCCCGACGATCTGCCATGCTTCACCGAGCGAGGCGGGCGAGGCGGTGAAGATGAGCCGGTTGAGCCGGGGAACCGCCGGATGCTCGGCCGCGGGAACGGATGAAGCCAGCGCAGCGGGCGTCGGTGCATCCGACGGCACCCCCGATCGTACCGGGACCGGCGGCGAGGCACAGCCGGCGGCGAGAGCGAGGACCAGCAGCAGAACGGCCGGCCCCGTCGGAAACGGGAAAACCGGCCGCGCCTTCGCGAGGAAACGTATCCGATTCTGGAGGGAAGACTGCTCGGGCATGATTCGATCGGCTACCGTTCTCCTTCGGGATTCCGGCCGCTCCGGCGGAAATGAGAGTATATCATGAAAATCCCGAGAAGCACGATCAGAACGGGCCACCAGATGATGACGAACCGGCGAAAACCGATCCCCGCCAGACCGAGGCTGAATGGAAGGAACAGCAGCGAGAGGGCGGTGATCGCGATTCCCGGCACGATGATAGCGACCCGGGAATGCGCCCTCAGGCGCAGTCCGTAGGGAATCATCGACAGGCCGATGATCAGCATGAAGACCGGCCAGATCCGCGCCATGCTCACCGGCGGGATCACCGTGTTGCGGAGGACGAAGAACGCTCCGCCGAGAGTGAGCACGAGGCCCAGGAACAGGTAATGCTCGGACGCCTTCCGGATGAGGACGAGGTAGAGCAGGAATATCCCCAGAGCCAGGAAGATGACCGGCCACACGATTCCCGGAGTCGGAAGGTATCCCGTGGTCCTGAGGAGCAGAACCGCTCCCAGGACCGTCAGGATGATCCCGATCACGAGCCGCTTGTCGGGGAAACGAGGATTGCGCTTCATGCTTCCATTCGGTCGATGATCGCGTTGCCGAATTCGCTGGTCGGTACTTTCGTCGCACCGTCCATGAGACGGGCGAAATCGTAGGTTACCCGCTTGTCGGCGATAGCCCCGGAGATGCCCCGTTCGATGAGCTCCGCGGCCTCCTTCCATCCCATGTAGTCCAGCATCATCATACCCGAGAGGATTACCGAGCTCGGATTCACCACGTCCTGACCCGCGTACTTGGGAGCCGTCCCGTGCGTGGCTTCGAAGATCGCGTGACCCGTATCGTAGTTGATGTTCGCTCCCGGAGCGATGCCGATCCCGCCTACCTGAGCGGCGAGCGCGTCGGACATGTAGTCTCCGTTCAGGTTCATGGTAGCGATGACGTCGTACTCCGCCGGCCGGGTAAGAATCTGCTGGAGGAAGGCGTCCGCGATCACGTCCTTGATCAGGATCTTTCCTTCCGGAACGTTCCCTCCGCACTCGTCCCAGGTGACAACCCGGTCGCCGAAGGACTCCTTCGCGGTTTCGTAGCCCCACTGGCGGAACGCCCCTTCGGTGAACTTCATGATGTTCCCCTTGTGAACGAGCGTCACGCTCTTCCGTCCTTTCTCGATCGCGAACGCAACGGCGGCCTTCACCAGCCGGGCGGTACCGCTCTTCGAGATCGGCTTGATGCCGATGCCCGAGTCGGGCCGGACATCCCAGCCGTAGCTCTCCTTGAGGAAACGGATCAGCTTCAGCGTGTCCGGGTCTCCTGCCGGCTTCTCGAAGCCTGCATAGACGTCCTCGGTATTCTCCCGGAACACGACCATGTCCACCAGTTCCGGGCTGCGCACCGGAGAGGGGATACCGTCGTAGTACTTCACGGGCCGCAGGCAGACATACAGGTCGAGCCGCTGGCGCAGCGTGACGTTCAGGCTCCGGATTCCGCCTCCGACCGGAGTGGTGAGCGGCCCCTTGATCCCGACCAGGTACTCGTGGAAAGCTTCCACCGTCTCGTCGGGCAGCCAGCTTCCGGTCCGGTCGAACGCCTTCTGTCCAGCGAGGATCTCCTTCCAGATGATCTTCCGCCGGCCGCCGTACGCCTTCTGCACCGCGGCGTCGAACACGCGGACCGAAGCGGCCCAGATATCGGGCCCGGTCCCGTCGCCCTCGATGAACGGAATAACCGGCCGATCGGGTACCGTGAGACCTGAGGATGTCTTTACAATCTTCTCTTCCAATCCGATATCTCCTTTTTACGCAGGAAGCGTGGATGTGGCCGAAATGGTCGCTTTCAGTATACTGGAATCCTCCCCGCCTTGCCAACCATAACGGCGCGTGCTACTATGTGCATCGTCATGTCGTACCGGAAATCTGTCCCCTTTCTCGCGGCGATGCTCCTCCTGCTGTCGGTACTCTCCTGTACCGATCCGAACGCGTACTTCATCGTAGGCGACAAGGATCAGCAGCGGGAACTCCGGCAGCTCTTCGCCTATCTGCAGAAGGAACCGGAAGCCGGGGAGAACCGTTTCACCATCATCCATCAGATCGCCGGCATCCTCATGAGCTCCGGGTACTCGGAAAAGCTCAACCTCTTCCTCACCACCTACGTCGAACGGTTTCCCAACGATCCATTCAACTCCTACTACCTGTTCATCGTCGGACAGAACTATCTCTCCATGAAAGCCCGCCCCATGGCGGCGCTCTATTTCGAACGGGTTCTCAAGAACCACCCGGACATCCTGATCCGGGGCGATTCGATTCACTACATCTGTCTGAACGCGCTCATCGACCTGGTCGAGGAGCCGGAATACCGGGTGAACTATTACAAGGAGCTGATCGCTCGGTTCGGAGACCGGATCGACCAGGGGACGACCGTCTACTCTCTCGCAAAGACGTACGAACAGCTCGGAGAATGGGATCAGGCGATCCAGTCCTATCAGAAATTCCTGAAATATCCCGATACCGTTATTACGGGCCATCCGGATGCGTACCGGAATGTCCGGGATATGCTCGAGTTCGCCAACTCGAGCAGGGGCTGGGCGATGGAGGATCTGAACGACCTGATCGACACCATCAAGAACGCGATCCGGAACAGGAACGTGCGGGAGCTCGAACGGTATCGGGCCAAGGTGAACTTCTTCGCGATGTCCTGGGAGCAGGAGGAGTCCGACGCGAACAGCCAGGTGATCTTCGACCTCGGCACGTTCCTGCGCAACTCCAAGGTCGGGTACTCCCCCACCCTGGACATCGATTCCAATGCGACGGAGGCCTATCTGCGGACGTGGGGCTGGTCCTATCGTATCCGCACCTGGTACCTCTATTTCCGGAAGATCCGCTTTCCCGCGGACCCGGAGATCAACGGGAGATGGGAGTGGGCCGGCATCTACTTCGGCGAAAAACTCTGACACCCTTCCGCCTCTGGATTCTCATCTCGGTAACGACCATTCTCTGCTTCGCAGCCCAGGCTGGCGCCTCGGAAAGCGGTACGGACGCCTCTGCCCCGGACGCTCCGCATCCCGGGCAGAGGGCGGCGGTCCGCACGGTCCGGACCGCCCTTCCCGACCCGGAAGGCCGCCCCATCGAAGAAGACGCCGCCGCGCGTCCCGACGCCCGCCAGGGACATCGGGGCCCGCTGGTGTTCGACATCCCGATTCCGGATCATCCCCTGGTGGAACGGGAGCTCGCCCTCCTGACGACCCCGGAGGGACGGGGATGGATCCAGCGGTCCCTGGACCGGGGACGACCCTTCCGCGGTTTCATTCTCGAGCGGATCAGGGAGCTCGGACTGCCCGAAGAGCTTATCTTT
This sequence comes from uncultured Spirochaetota bacterium, assembly GCA_963728215.1. Taxonomy (GTDB): domain Bacteria; phylum Spirochaetota; class Spirochaetia; order CAVSJD01; family CAVSJD01; genus CAVSJD01. The sequence goes on from CAVSJD010000005.1 coordinate 126,105, forward strand.
CTCCCGGTGGTGGAATCGGCCTACCGCGTGCAGGCGGTGTCGCGCTCCGGGGCGACCGGGCTCTGGCAGTTCATGCTCAACAGCATCGCTCCGTACGATATCGTGGTGGACGACTGGCAGGACGACCGGAGAGATTTCTGGAAGGCGACCGAGGCGGGGCTGAGAAAGCTTCGCGACAACCATCAGCGCCTCGGAGACTGGTACCTCGCCATCGCCGCCTACAACTGCGGGATGGGAACGCTGCAGAGGACGATGGCAGCGACCGGCATCCGTGATTTCTTTCTGCTCGCGGAGGGAGGGCACCTGCCGCCGGAGACCGCGCGGTACGTCCCGAAGTTTCTCGCGGTAGCCCGCCTGGCATCCTATCCCGGCCGCAGCGGGCTCGAGGTTTCCTGGGAACCGCATACCTCGTGGATCCGTCTCCGGACGGATCTGCCGGTGCGGATCGAATCGCTCGCGGATGCGGCAGGCATACCCCGCGAGCTGCTCACCACGGCCAATGCCGAGCTCCGGTACGGAGTCACGCCTCCCGGCGGGAATCATCTGGTCAAGGTTCCGGCGGCCTACCGGGAACCGGCGGAGCGGGCCCTCGCCGAAAAGGATCGGGACCTCGTATCGGTCACGGTGCACGTCGTCCGCAGCGGAGACACGCTCTACGGCATCTCCCGGCGATACGGAACACCGCTTCAGCTGATCATGCGCTTCAACCCGTCGCTGCATCCCGATCGCCTTCGCCCCGGGGAAGCGGTTGCGGTTCCGGTTCTGAAGGGATCCATTCCGCCGGTCGCGCCCCCGGAGTATCCGGCCCTGAAGAGTCGGTACACGGTGCTGCCGGGCGATACCCTCTGGGGAATCGCAAGGCGGTACGCCATCGCGGTGGAGCATCTCGCCGCCGCGAACAGCCTCTCCCTCAACGGAACACTCCGGCCGGGAACGGTCCTGAACGTGCCCGGAACCGGGTCGGAGACAGAGGAGCCAACGCAATGAAATTCCGAGCCGTACCGTTCTTCTCCGCCCTGGCCGTCGTGATCCTTGCCGCCGTTCCCTGCAGCGGACAGGATCGTCCGATTCGAAGCGAAGCCCGGACGGACTGGGAACGGAACCTCTATATCCTGTCGCTGGAAGCGGACCTCCCGGACGAAGGGGCCAATCTGCCCTCCGCACGCCTGTCGATGGAACGCGCGATCGCGGGGGAGCTTCCGGCGATCTTCCGTGAGCGGGTATCCGCGTTTCCGGTCGATTCGTTCACTACCGTCGGCGAACGGATTCCGGACGCCCCGGAGCTCCGGCTGCGGCTCGAAGATCTCGCCGGAGCGGGAACCCGGAACCTGAGCAGGCTGAGCGTAGACCTTTCCCGATTCTCGATGGAATATCGATACTCGATCTTCCCGCAGCTCGCATCGCTTTTCGTCCGTCATTCGACTCCCTACGCTCCCCCCGAACTGCTGGAGTACGTTCCGACCACACGCTATACGGGACTTGTCATCGATGCCAGGGGACTGCTTCCCGTTCACGGCAGTGAAGACCGCCGCCCCCTCACGCCTTCCCTCTTTCCCCGGCTGTTCGACGAACAGATGCGCCTGCTCCTGGAGAAGGAGATGATGGATCCGGAAATTCTGATCCGGCAGGGACCGGCAGCCTTCACTTCCGGTACCGACGAATCGGCATTCCGAAGCCGTATCGGCGACCGTCCCCTTCGAACGATGGCGACCGGACTGTTCGGAAAGAACGCGACCGATCCGATGCTTCCCCTCGACGCGGCGCGCCGGCTGCTCTCCCGGCCGGAAAATCGCCGGCTCCTTCAGGAAGGGCGGATCCTCATCATCTGTGATCTCCCCGGTCAACCGTAATCTCCCGGGGCGGATTGACGGAAGACCGGATATCGACTAATAGTTACCCGTACGACTAGGGACGGGAGATCAACATGGGTATCGATACGTACCGGGCATATTCCTTCAGAACAGCTGCACGGATTCTCTTCTCGATCGTGCTGTTCGCGGCCATCCTGCTGCCCATCTCCTGCGGACAGCGGCCCGTCGGTTACGGCGTGCTGCTCTGGTCGCACGAAGAGGACTCGCTTGCAACCGGTTCCGTGATCCCGATCCGGGAACGTTCGGAGCGGCAGGGGACCGTCGTGATCGAGCTCCCGGACGCAGGCGGACCGGTACAGCTCCCGACATGGCGCCTCCGGATTTTCAGCGACCGCCCGGAGGCGGATGCCTTCGCCGCACAGTACGAGGGTTCGAAGAATCTGTATGCACGTTCGCTGCGGAACGCGCTTCCCGTGCGGGAAACCCCGGACCGGCTCTCCCGAAGGGTGTACAAGCTCGCCGAGGGCGAGGTGATGAAGGTCCTGGAGCGGGCATCCGGGGAGGTGACCGACGAAGCCGGGTTCCGCGGATTCTGGTACCGGGTGCTCACGCGGGAAGGCATCGAGGGCTACTCGTTCGACTACTATCTCTCGCTGTACGATCCCTCCGCTCCGCAATCGTCCGATTCGACGGCCACGGCGCAGGGCGAGGACCCCGCCATTGAGAAATTCCTTTCGAATATCTGGCGGCCGGAGAATTTCCGGAGCATGATCGACGAAAAGACGGTGAACCTCCAGTTCCTCCGGAGCGACTACGGGATCTTTCCCGATCCTTCGGCGGAAAAACTGGTGGTGAACCTCCCGGGCCACCGGGCGGAGTTTCCTCTCGGGCAGATCACCCGGACCCGACAGGGGACCTATCTGCTGGACGGCTCCTCGTTCCAGTTCTCCGTGTACAACAATTTCGCCATCTCGGTTCAGTATACCTACAACGGCAGGCAGTTCAGCAGTGTCTTCATCATCCTCGAGGAAGATGTCGAGGAAGTGATCAGCCGGGAGGTCGAACGGCGGGAAGCGCTCTACACGGAACTCCTGACACAGGGACAGTCGCTCGCTTCCAGCGCCTACGGCGTCATCCAGTTCCAGAAAGACCGGCGCTTCGTCTGGAAGGGATACGAGCGGCTCGTACCCGGGACGATTCCCCGGGAAGCGACGGGAAGCGGCCGCGTCGAGTTCTCGCGGTTCCTGGACCGGGCCATCGCCGACACCTACGACGGGGTCCTGTCGCTGCACTTCGACGGGACTCCCGAGTACCGCCTGATCGATTTCCTGTACTCGGTCGAGCCCGGCGGAGTCAAGCTCTCCGCCCTGTCCGATACCGACATCGAGCATGACGTCGTGAAGAGCCCCGGCATCGCTCCGCTCATCATCTATTTCTCCTATCGTCAGGAACAGTAGGTGGCGTTCGCTCAGCTCAAGGGGATATCTCTCGCGTTCGGCGCACGGGACATCCTGTCGGACATCAACTTCAATCTCGCCTCCGGAGAACGGATCGCCCTGAGCGGAGCGAACGGAAGCGGGAAGTCCACGCTGATGAAGATCATGGCGGGCAGCATGAAACCGGACCGCGGCGAAGTGGTCCGGCAGAAGGACGCCCGCATCGCCTACCTCCCGCAGTCGGGAATCAGCTACGCAGACTCGACGCTCCAGGAAGAAGCGGAGCAGGCTTTCGGAGAGCTGCACTCCGCCGCGGCGGAGATGGAATCCATCGAACACGAGATGCAGCATCTCCGCGAGCACGGACCGAAAACGGACCGGCTGCTCGAAAGGTATCAGGAACTGCAGGAACTGATCCAGCGGAGCGGCTACTACACCCGGCAGGCGTCGATCGACCGGGTGCTGACCGGACTCGGATTCGAGCGGGACGACCGGGCGAAGGAGTGCGCGCAGTTCTCCGGCGGATGGCAGATGCGGATCGCCCTGGCCAAGGTTCTCCTGCGGAATCCCGACATCATGCTCCTGGACGAGCCGACGAACTATCTCGATCTCGAGGCGCGGAACTGGCTCGAGGAGTATCTCTCCGGCTACTCCGGCGGACTTCTGGTGGTTTCCCACGACCGCTATTTCCTGGACGTGCTCGTCCAGGGGGTGGCCGAGATATGGAACGGACGGCTGAAGCGGTACCGGGGCAACTATACCGAGTACGAGAAACGTCGGGGCGAGGAGCTCGAGAGCCTGCTGGAGGCGTACCGGAAGCAGCAGGAGGAAATCGCGAAGCTCGAGGAGTTCATCAGCCGCTTCCGCTCCAACGCCTCCAAGGCGCAGCTGGTTCAGAGCCGGATCAAGACGCTGGAGAAAATCGAGCCGATCGAAATCCCGGAAGGAATGAAACGGATCCGCTTCTCGTTTCCACAGCCTCCCCACTCGGGCCGGGAGGCGCTGACGCTTTCGGGCATCGGGAAGTCCTACGGCGATCATCGGGTGCTGCAGGATGTGGATCTCGAGGTCCGCCGGGGCGAAAAGCTGGTGATAGCGGGGAAAAACGGCGCGGGCAAGAGCACGCTGATGCGGATCATCTCGGGAAAGGACGCCGATTTCGACGGGGAGCTCCGTTACGGAAGCGGTATCCGCCTCGGTTACTTTTCCCAGGATGCGGGCGACCGGCTCCCGGCCGAGCGGACGGTGATCCAGGAGATCGAGGAAGCCGCCCCGACCTCCATGGTTCCCCGGGTGCGGGACCTCCTCGGAGCGTTCCTGTTCCGCGGGGACGACGTGTACAAGTCTGTCGGCGTGCTCAGCGGAGGGGAACGGAGTCGGCTGGCCCTGCTGAAGCTGCTGCTGTCCCCGGCGAACCTCCTGGTGCTGGACGAGCCCACCAATCACCTCGACATGACCAGCAAGGACGTACTCCTCGACGCCCTCCGGGAGTACAACGGCACGGTACTCTTCGTTTCGCACGACCGGGGCTTTATCGAATCCCTGGCGACCCGGGTCCTCGAGCTTTCACCCGGGGCCCGGTACACGCTTTTTCCCGGCGATTACCGCTATTATCTCTGGAAGAAGGAACAGGAAGCGGCCGCCGGGTCGGCAGCCTCCCCGGATTCCGGATCGGGATCGGGATATGGATCGGGGAATACGCCGTCCATAGCGGTGGGCGACGGCGGGCCGTCCGCTGCCGCATCGGGAGCCTCGACGGCGGCGCTCAGCCGCGAAGAGCAGAAACGGTACGAGCGGGAGATGCGCAGGCTGCAGCGCGAAGAAGAGGACCTGGTCGGCCGCATGGAGAAGCTCTCCGCCGAGCACGAAGAGATCCAGCATCGGATGGCTCTCCCGGAGAACTACACCGATGGCGAGCGGATGAAGGAACTGAAAACGTCCCTGGAACGGAACGAATCGGAGCAGCATCGTCTGGCCTCCCGTTGGGAAACGGTCACCGCAGAAATGGAGCGGCTCATCGAACACTCTGCCCGATAGGAGAAAAGAATGCGCATCCGGTACAATGCCCCCGTCACCCTGACGTTCGCCCTGCTGAGCTGCCTGGTGCTGATCCTCGATACGGTCGCATTCCCCGGCCTCATCGCCGGTATTTTCTCGGTACCGGGACGGGGTGCGTTCGAGTTCTCCCGTCCCGTCGGATGGATCCGCCTGGTTGCCCATTCGGCCGGCCATGTCTCGTGGCAGCACCTCGTCAGCAACTTCGCCCTGATTCTGCTGCTGGGACCCATCCTCGAGGAGAAGCACGGGAGCGGGAGCCTGCTCCTGATGATGCTGACCACCGCCCTGGTCACCGGGCTTCTGAATGTCCTGCTTTTCCCTTCGGGGCTGCTCGGTGCAAGCGGAATCGCCTTCATGATGATTCTGCTCGTATCGTTCACCAATTTCCGCAGCGGGGAGATCCCCCTCACCTTTATCCTGGTGCTGATTCTGTATCTCGCCCGCGAGATCGCACAATCGTTCAGCTCGAACGACGTGTCGGAGTTCGCCCACATTATCGGGGGAATCTGCGGGAGCCTCTTCGGCTTTCTCGGATCGGACCGGGCCCGACCGGTCGGCATTCCCCCCGCCGGCACCCCGCCGGTCGCGTAGCGGCCCTTTCCGCGGCACGGTTCGGCGGGGCCCGCCGGCGCGGGCAGGCGATCACCGTTTCACGAGATGCTCTTCACGGGAAGGGACTCTCCCGCCGTTCCCGCCTCGGCATGGATCCGCCCGGCGATGTATTCTGCATCGGCTCCCACGCCCCCGAGCAGAGCCGAGGTCAGGGCGTGCTGAAAGTGCAGACCGACGAAGTAGAGCCGCGGAGCTTCCCTCGCGACGCCCCTGTCGTGGCGCGGATAGCCATGCTCGTCCAGGATCGGCAGAGAAATCCATTCGAAGCCGGGCCGGAACCCGGTTGCCCACAGAACGGCGGACGGCTGAAGAACCTGCCCGTCCTCGAGGTACGGCATTCCCTCCCTGACGCCCGCCACCCGTGGCACCCGTTCCACGCCCGCCCGGGACAGATCCTCCGGTTTCAGTCGGATCCAGGGGGACCCGTGATGGAGACTCTTCGCTTTCAGCTTCCGGCCGATCGGTGTATCCTCGCTCAGCAGTCTGCTGATCATCCACCAGTAGGGTCGTCCGCCGAAAAGCCTTCCCAGCCTGTCGGCAGGAATGACCCCGGGCCCCCTGCCGGACAGCCGGACATGCCGTCCCGAAGCCCGGATCTCGAGGGCGATTTCGGCACCCGAGTTTCCGGCGCCGACTACGAGAACGTTCCCGTCGGGCAGAGATGCAGGATTCCGGTAGGCGCTCGAGTGGATCTGCACGATCGACGGATCGAGTTCTGCAGCGAAGTCGGGTATCGCAGGGTGCCGGAACGCTCCGGTAGCGACGACCACCCGGTCGGCGGAAAAACGCTCCTCGCCCGCGGATATCAGGTATCGCCCGCCCTCCTCTCTTTCGAGCCTGTCTGCCCGGGTGTCGAACTGCAGCGGCAGATCGAACTGCCGGGCATACCTCTGCAGATAGCCGGCCGCTTCTTCCCGGGAGGGAAACGAGAAGTCGGCCCCTGGAAACGGGAACCCGGGCAGGCCGCTGTACCTGGCCGGAGTGAAAAGCCGCAGCGAGTCCCAGCGATGAAGCCAGGAATCACCCACCCGGGATACCGGCTTCCAGGATGAGGAAACGGCGTTGCTGTCTCGACAGGCAGTACCCCATCGCAAGACCCGCCTGCCCGCCTCCGATTACCACGGTATCGAACGAATGGCTGGACATCATCGACCTCCCGATTGATATTGTAGTTGCACTACAATGATTAGAATGGTACTATATATTATGGGGCAAGTCAACAATACGAAACGACAGACATGGCGTCAGCGCCAGGCTCAGGCGACGCGCGACCTGATCATTGAGGCAGCCCGGGAGCTGTTCCTGCAGAAGGGGTATGTCGCTTCGACCATCGAAGCCATCGCGGCTCGGAGCGGCGTGGCGGTGAGCACCATCTATTTCGCCTTCGGCTCGAAGCGGAGTCTCCTGCGGGAGATCCGCCAGCGCTGGCACGAGGTATCCCACATCAGGGAGATGCTGAACGAGGCGCGAACCCGTTCGACTGCGGAAGAAAAAATCGAGCTCCTGGCGCACGGTACCCGCCGCCAGTGGGAAACGAGCGCTGCGATCATACCGATCTTCCAGGAAGCGGCTGCGTCCGATCGGGAGGCGGCACAGGAACTCAAGGAGGCCTTGCGGGGCAGGCGCGCGGCCATCGAGGGATTCGTCGCGGGACTCGAATCATCCCTGCGATCCGGTATTTCGCCAGCCGATGCGTCTGCCGTCGTGCGGGCGCTCTGCCGACGGGAAGTGTACGAGGAGCTCGTCAGGGAGTCCGACTGGTCTCCGGATACGTACGAGAAGTGGCTGGCACGTGCCCTGAAAACTCAGCTGCTTGCCGGAGCGGGTACGGAGCAGTCCGGAAGCGGACAGGGAGCCGTCTCCCGGATTCAGGGCGGAACCGCAGATTCCGGCCGATTGCGAAGCGACCCCGTTTCGTGATAGAATACGGTCACCATGGATATCGATTTCAATCCCCGTGACAACGGAGCGTGCCCACTCTGCAGCCTCATCGGGTCCTGCCCGATCCGCAGGGCAATGCGCCGCTCGCTCGAGGAAATACCCGATCCCTCCGGAGCGGGAATGGAAACCGTGATCTATTCCTGTCCGCTCTTCAAGGAGAACTGAAACCGATATGATCGAAAAATTGAAGTCCATCGAAATACGTTTTCAGGATATCGAACAGATGCTCTCGAATCCCTCGGTGGTGAAAGATCCGAAACGGTACAAGGAGCTCATGCAGGAGCGGTCCCACCTGGACGAGATCGTATCCGCCTTCGGAGTCTACCGGAAACTGATCTCCGACATCGAGGGAACCCGCGAACTCGCCGAGGAGGAGTCGGATCACGAAGTTCGGGACATGGCCCGGACGGAACTGAAGGGGCTCGAAGCCAGGCGAAGGGCGCTCGAGGAAGAGCTGAAGCTCCTCCTGATTCCGCGGGATCCGCTGGATGCAAAAAACGTCATCGTGGAAATCCGGGCGGGTACCGGCGGGGAAGAGGCCGCGCTGTTCGCCGCCGACCTGTTCCGCATGTACTCCCGGTATGCCGAGCGGCAGCGCTGGAAAATCGAGGTGCTCTCCGCTCACGAGACGGGAATCGGCGGGTTCAAGGAAATCATCTGTTCGATCAGCGGCAGGGAAATCTACGGCAACCTCAAATACGAGAGCGGCGTCCACCGGGTGCAGCGGGTTCCGGAGACGGAGTCCGGCGGAAGAATCCATACGTCCGCGGTTACCGTCGCGGTTCTCCCCGAGGCGGAAGAAACCGATATCGCCATCAGTCCCGACGAGCTCCGCATCGATGTCTACCGTTCCTCGGGCCGCGGGCGGACAGAGCGTGAACACGACCGACTCCGCGGTACGGATCACTCATCTGCCCACGGGACTGGTGGTCACCTGCCAGGACGAAAAGTCCCAGCACAAGAACAAGGCGAAGGCGCTGCGGGTGCTCCGGGCGCGGCTGTACGAGATGGAAGAGCAGAAACGGCAGCAGGAGCGGGCGGAAGCGAGGCGAAGCCAGATCGGCTCGGGCGACCGGTCCGAGCGGATCCGGACCTACAATTTCCCTCAGAACCGGCTGACCGATCATCGGATCAACCTGACCCTCTACCGTCTCGACTCCGTGATGGAAGGCGATCTCGACGAAGCCGTCGAGGCGTTGAAGATGAACGACCGGGAGCAGCTCCTGAAGAACCAGGCCGCGGTCTGACTTCGGGAGGCAGCCCTGTGCGACTCGGACCTCGATCGGAGGCAGCCCTGTGCCGACCTCGGGAGGCAGCCCGTGCCGACCTCGGGAGGCAGCCCTGTGCCGACCTCGGGAGATTCCATGACGATCCGCGACGCCCTGCACGAGGGCACCGCTCTTCTTTCATCAGCAGGAATCGATACGCCCTGGCTGGACGCATCGCTCCTTCTCGGCCACGTTCTCGGGATAACCAAGGAGCGGCTCTATGCATCCCTGCCCGACGAACTTCCGGCGCGGGAGTACGGGCGATACCGGGAGATCCTCACCCGACGGGCTGCCGGCATTCCGGTGAGCTATCTCCGCAACCGGAAGGAATTCTTCGGTCTTTCCTTCCATGTGGATTCCCGGGTCCTGGTTCCCCGTCCGGATACCGAGACGCTGGTGGAGAGTGCGCTCCGGATTCTCGATCGGGAACCCGGACTCCGCCGGGTGCATGACTGCTGCACCGGTTCGGGCTGCATTCCGATCACCCTGAAACACGAGCGGCCCGATCTGGAAGTGTCCGCATCGGACATCTCGCGCGAGGCTGCGGAAGTTTTCCGGATCAACTGCCGGGAGATCCTCGGCCGGGAACTGCCCTTCCATACCGGGCATCTGCTCTCCGGTGCAGAGGGCCCGTACGACCTGATCACGGCAAATCCGCCCTATCTGACCCGGTCGGAAACCGATGCCATGGAAGCGGGCGGATGGCCGGAACCGAGAATTGCACTGGACGGCGGAGAGGACGGCCTGGACCTGGTCCGGGAGCTGATCGGTGGGGGGATGGATTATTTATCTCCAACCGGCTATCTTATAGTGGAAATATCCTCATCTCAGGCGCAGATGACGCGTGAACTGTTTTTTAAAGGAGGATATGCCGATATCGAGATCGTAAGCGATCTCGCAGGCCGGGACCGTGTTGTCCTGGCACGAAGAGGAGTGTGATCTTTTTATGGTCCGGAAAATCGGACTGTTCGAGCAGAAACTCGAAGACTATTCACCCGAACAGCGTCAAAGCATCATGTCCGCAGCCCGATGGGCGGAAAGTCTCCACCGCGACCAGCTGCGGGCGAGCGGAGAGCCCTACTTCATCCATCCGCTGCAGGTGGCCGAGATCCTGGTGGATCTGCGGATGGATTCCGAATCGGTCATCGCCGCCCTGCTGCACGATATTCTCGAAGACACCGAGACTTCCCGGCAGGACCTGCGCCGGCAGTTCGGCAGGACCGTCGAGTCCCTGGTAAACGGAGTCACGAAGATCTCGATCCTGAGCGCGAAGAACAAGTCGATGCAGGAGGCGGAAACGATCCGGAAGATGCTTTTCGCGATGGTGAAGGACATCCGGGTCATCATGATCAAACTCGCGGACAAGCTGCACAATATGAGGACCCTGGAGTTCCTTCCGGAGGAAAAGCGGAAGACGATCGCCACCGAGTGTCTCGACATCTACGCACCCCTCGCCGGGCGGCTCGGTATCTCGTGGCTCAAGGACGAGCTCGAGGACCTCTCCCTCAAGGCGCTGAACCGGGACAGCTACAACCAGATAAAGGATTTCGTCGCACAGAAACGGGAGGAGCGGTCCAAATACCTGGAACAGGTGGCGGATGCGCTCTCCGATGCCGCGAAGACCGACGGGATCACGATCGAAGTTCAGACCCGCGCCAAGCATTTCTACTCCATCTACTCGAAGATCCGCCGCCGGGGAAAGCAGATGGACGAAATCTACGATCTTCTGGGCATCCGTATCCTCTGCGACAACCAGAACGAATGCTACACGATGCTCGGAATCGTTCACACTCTCTGGATGCCGATAGAAGGCAGGTTCAAGGACTATATCGCCATGCCCAAGGCGAACAAGTACCAGAGCCTCCACACGACGGTCATGTGCTACGGCGGCAGGCTGATCGAGATCCAGATCCGCACCCAGGAGATGCACCGGACCGCCGAGCACGGAATCGCCGCTCACTGGATCTACAAGAACGGAAGCCAGCAGATGGCGATGAGCTCCGACGAACTCCCCATCATAAGCCGGCTCAAGAGCTGGAACGGCGTCCGGATCACCTCCGGGGATTTCCTCGAAGAGATCAAGCGGGAGATCCTGAAGGACTCGATCTACGTGTTCACGCCGCAGGGCGACGTGATCGAACTTCCCAAGGGCTCCACAGCGATCGATTTCGCCTACCACATCCATACCGAGATCGGGAATCACTGCATGGCGGCCAAGGCGGACGGATCGATCGTTCCGCTGCGCGAGGAACTGAAGAATACCCAGGTGATCGAGATCATCACCTCTCCTCATACGCACCCGCACCTGAACTGGCTCCGGTATGCGAAAACCCGGGGAGCCCGGCAGAAGATCCGGCAGTGGATGAACAAGCACGACGAGAACCTGATCATCGACCGGAACATCGTCGCGCGGAAAAAGGCGGAGCATCCCGAACCGCCCGAGCAGCCGTCACAGCGGAAGCAGAAGAAAGCCGTCGAACCGACCCAGGAAGTGCTGGACAGCACGAAGGTGGGCATCCGGATCGGAACCGAGCGGAACATGATGATCCGGCTCGCCCAGTGCTGCACGCCTTCCACCGGGGAACCCATCATCGGCTACGTTTCCCGCGGACGCGGAATCATCGTGCACAGGCGGGAGTGCCCGAATCTCCGTTTCATTCCCGATTTCCGGGAACGGATGATCGAGGTCGAATGGGAAACCGTGTCTCCCAAAGCCACGAAGCGCTTCCGGATCACCTGCCGCAAACGTTCGGACCTTTTTTCCGAGATCGAGGGCGCCGTCCGGAAATTCCACGGTCACCTGATCGAGGGAAAGCTGGAAGAGAACGACCAGGGACATCTTACCGGATTTTTCACCATGGAGCTGGAACGGAGCGAAGATTTCCAGAGGGTGATGAAAAGCATCCGCACCATCCCTTCGGTGGTCAACATCCAGGAGATCCGGTCCGACCTGATCAACGCGATGTAAACGCGGCACAGTGTTTCGCCCGTCCGAACCCGCCCCGACCCGCCCCACAACTTCCGCCCGACATCACCCCGGCGGCCGCCGGGGCGTATCGGATTGACATCATCCCTGCCCCGGACATAGCTTTCAGAAATGGAGACGGAGGGGTACACGGGATGATTCACATCTGCGACGTGAACAGCAACTACAGCCCGACGGGAGGCGGAATCCGCACCTACCATCACCAGAAGCGGGCATTCTACCGTCGACGCGGGAACGTGCGATATACCCTGATCGTACCCGCCGAACGGGGGAGCGTGGTCCGGGACGGTAACGTGACGACGATCGGGGTTCGCGGCATGCCGATCCCGGGCGCATGGAACTACCGGATGTTCCTGGCGCTCCCTTCCCTGAGGAGTCATCTCCGGAGGCTCGATCCCGACGTTATCGAAATCGGCTCACCGTACGGCGGACCGGTGATCATCCCGCTGCTCGCACGCGGACTCGATGCCGCGTTCGTTGGATTCTGGCACACCCACTATCCGAAAGCTTATGTCGGACGTGCCCTCGCGGCACTGCACCCTGCGCTGGGCCCGATCGGAGAGCGGACCGCCTGGTGGTGGGCACGCCGGACCTACGGGAGGTTCGATGCGACATTCGCCGCGGCCGTCTGCATCGGGGAGGAACTGAGGGGTCACGGGATCCGGCCCGTGCATCACACCCCGCTCGGAGTCGATACCGTCCAGTTCCATCCGGCAAAACGGGACGAACGCCTCCGCAGGCAGGCAGGAGCGGGTTCCGGAAAACCGCTCCTCTTTTTTCCGCACCGGCTGCTGCAGGAGAAGGGACTCTATACCCTGCTTCGTGCCTTCCCGGTTATCCGCCGTGAGACCGGAGCGGTCCTGGTGCTCGCGGGGCATGGCTCGGGTGAGGGATACCTGAAGCGATTCGCTGCGCGGCACGAAGGGATTCTCTACCTCGATCACATTCCGGACCCCGATCTGCTGTCCCGCTGGTACGCCTCGGCGGATGCCCTGTTCGCCCTCTCCGCGTTCGAGACGTTCGGTCTCTCCGCCGCCGAAGGGATGGCGAGCGGCTGCGCCCTGATCGGCTGCGAGGAGGCGGGAATCGGCGAGCTGATCCGGAACGCGGAATGCGGCGTCACCGTTCCCTTCGGAAATCCGCAGGCCCTCGCCGAAGTGACGATCCGCTTTCTCGGCTCGGGACACCTCGAGAAAGCGGGTCGGGCTGCCCGTTCCTGGGCGGAGCATTTTTTCAGCTGGGACGGAGTTTTCGAACGACAGTTGGAGTATTATGTACGAATCTACCGCGAAAAAATCCCCGTCCGGTCTCTGGTCAAGATGGAACGTTCATCGCGATCGGTTACGGAAACCGGCTGAACCGAAGCCCGGCAGCCCGATACGGACGACAAGAGGTGTGTCTTTCATGAAGGAGTTTCTGATCCGGTACCTGAAGTTCGGTTCCGTCGGTTTCTGGGGCTCTCTGGTCCAGATGGCGGTTCTGTTCCTGCTTTCCGATCTGCTGAAACTGGACTATCGCCTGGCCATGGTGATCGCCATCGAATGCCGGATCGTGAACAATTTCATTATCAACTATCATTGGACCTGGCATGACGCCAGAGTTCTCCGCTTTCGCCGCAAGGCCCGGATGTTCCTGAAATTCAATGCGTCCTCGATGGGACTCAGCCTGCTGATCACCTGGACGGTGGCGGTCATCCTGACCGAGTACGCTGGATTCAATCACAATGTATCGAACTTTATCGGACTCCTGGCGGGAAACGTCGGCAGCGTCATCAATTTCACGCTCAGTCATTTCCTGATCTTCCGCAGACATCAGCGGCCCGCTCCCTCCCCGCTTCGAAGCGGCCGGCCGGTTGCGGATTGAAGCTGATCAGCCGGTTCCCGGGCTGCAGCAGTGCCGGCGGCAACCCGGTTGACGATCCGGCTGCTGCCCCCGTTGCCATCTTCGGCCTCCCGTACTATGATCCCCAGAAGATTTCCCTTTCCTTTTGCGGGAACGGACAGGAGGCATGAGATGAAAGGCATCGGCATCATCGGGTTCGGAAATATGGGTGAGGCGCTCGTCGCGGGGCTTTCGCGGACCCAGCCGGAGGTGCGTCTCCTGGTCGTGGAGAAAGTGCCCGAGCGGCGAACGGCGGCGGTCGACCGGTATGGCGCGATCGATTACGGCGACCGGCTCGGCGATTTCTCCGCGGACGCCGACATCGTCATCCTCGCGGTGAAGCCCCAGGACCTGGACGCCACCCTCGCCGCACTCGCGCCCTCTTCCGGAGGCAGGCGGTTCATCTCCATCGTCGCGGGACGCACCATCGCCGGCATCTCCGCCGCCCTCGGGACGGATCAGGTCTGCCGCTTCATGCCGAACCTCGCGGCGAAAGTCGGCAGGGCGCTGGTCGGCGTTTCGTTCGGATCGGGTGCCGCCGACGCATTCCGCCGGGACGCCCTATCCATCGCCGCGGCTGTCGGCACTCCGCTCGCGGTGGACGAATCTCTCATGCCCGCGGTGACCGGCATCTCCGGTTCGGGAATCGCCTACGTGTTTTCCTTCCTTCATGCCCTTGCCCTGGGAGGGACGAAGTCCGGTCTGCCCTACTCCTCTTCGCTCGAGGCGGCCCTCGCCGTGCTGGAGGGAGCGGTCGCCGCGGTTCGCGCCGAAGGCGAGCATCCGATCGAGCTCCTCTCCCGGGTAACCAGCCCGGCCGGCACGACCATCGCAGGGCTCGCCGAGCTCGAGGAGGGCGGTTTCACCGCATCGGTCATGCGGGCGGTCGAGGCGGCTTCGCGCCGGGCGAAGGAGCTCGAGGGATAGAACCGCTCGAGGGATGGAACCGGCGGGACTTGTCTCACATCTCCAAAACCGGTACTATCAGATCATGCTCGACCTCAAATTCATCAAAGACAACCTCTCCGCGGTCAGCGAAAACATCCGGAATCGGAACATGAACGCGGATGCGGACCTGGTGGTCCGTCTCTACGACGGCAGGAACGACCTGCTCCAGAAACTCGAGTCGCTCCGCCAGCGGCGCAACGAGAATGCACAGAAAATGAAGGGCAAGCTGCCCCAGGATGAACGCCAGGCGCTCATCGACGAAGGCAAGGGGCTGAAGGACGAAATCGCCGCAGCGGAGAAAGAACTCGCCGAAGCGGAACGGATGCTCTTCGCCGAGGCGGAACGGATCCCGAACATGGCACACCCCGATGCCCCGATCGGCAAAGAGGACAAGGACAATACGGAGATCCGCCGGGTGGGCACCATTCCCACCTTCTCCTTTCCGGCGAAGGATCACGTGCAGCTCGGACAGGCTCTGGACCTGATCGACTTCGACACGGCGACCCGGGTCTCCGGAACCAAATTCTACTATCTGAAAAATCAGGCCGCCTTCCTCGAGCTTTCGCTGGTCCGTTACGCGCTCGACATCCTCGCCCGGCGCGGCTTCACGGTTACCATCACTCCCGATATCGCCCGGGAGGAAGTGGTGGAAGGAATCGGTTTCAATCCGCGCGGCGAGGAAAGCAACATCTACACCGTCGAAGGAACCGGAACCTGCCTGGTCGGGACCGCGGAGATAACGCTCGGCGGCTACCATGCCGACCGGATTCTCGACCGGGATGCGCTGCCGATCCGGATGGCGGGCTTTTCCCACTGCTTCCGTCGGGAAGCGGGAGCCGCGGGCCAGTACTCCAAGGGACTCTACCGGGTCCATCAGTTTTCGAAAGTCGAGATGTTCATCTTCTGCCGTCCCGACGACTCGGAGGCGCTGCACTGGGAACTCCTCGAAATCGAGGAGGAGATCTTCCGCGGCCTCGGGATTCCCTACCGGGTGGTCGACACCTGCACCGGGGACCTGGGGGCTCCGGCGTACCGGAAATTCGATCTGGAAGCCTGGATGCCGGGCCGGGGAGACTCCGGAGACTGGGGAGAGATCACCAGCACGTCCAACTGCACCGATTACCAGGCCCGCCGCCTGGGTATCCGGTTCAAGGAAGACGGGAAGAACCGGTTCGTTCACATGCTGAACGGCACCGCCATCGCAGTCTCGCGGGCCCTGATCGCCATCATCGAGAACGGACAGCAGGAAGACGGTTCCATCCGCATTCCCGAGGTGCTGGTACCCTATGCCGGTTTCGACCGGATCGAACCGAAACGCCCCTGATGACCGGTTCGGGCTCACTCTCCGCAGGCTGGCTTTCCGTCCGCCGGTTCCGTATCTTCAGCCTGAAGAAGGGAACCCGGGGAACCTCGTGCTGAGGAGGAACCATGCCCGATAACGAACGCGACGCTTCGGTCCTGCTGGTGATCGACATGCAGTACGACTTTCTCCCGGGAGGCAGTCTCCCCGTGCAGGAGGGGGACCGGCTGATTCCGGTAATCAACCGGCTGATGCCGCGTTTTCCTCTCGTGGTGGCGACTCAGGACTGGCACCCCGCGGGACATGTGTCCTTTGCGTCGCGGTATCCCGGGAAAAGTCCTGGAGATACCGTCGACCTGCCGGACGGCACGCGGCAGTTCCTGTGGCCGGATCATTGCGTGCAGGATACCCGCGGAGCGGAACTTGACCGGAAGCTCGACCGCGGACCGATCCGGATGATTCTCCGCAAGGGTTCGCATCCCGACCTTGATTCGTATTCCGCATTTTTCGAGAATGACAGAAAAACTCCGACCGGTCTGGGGCCGTACCTCCAGGGGCTCGGAATCCGGAACGTATACCTGTGCGGGGTCGCGGAAGACGTGTGCGTCTTCTTCTCCGCCCGGGATGCCGTACAGCTCGGCTTCGAAACCATGGTGATCGCCGATGCCGCCCGGGGAGTGGACCAGCCGGAAGGCGGCCTCCGGAAGGCACGGGAACAGATGGAAGCCATCGGGGTAAGCCGGATCCGGTCGGAAGACATCGAGAGGAGCCGATAACCTGATGCACGACAACCGGACGGAACGCTCATGGGGTCTTCTGACCGACTTCTATGAACTGACGATGATGCAGGGATACTTCCTCGAACGCCATGATCCCCATGCTGTGTTCGACATGTTTTTCAGGAACCAGCCGTTCTCGGGCGGCTTTTCCATTTTCGCCGGACTCGACGATCTGCTCGAAATGGTCGAATCACTCTCCTTCAGCGGAAGCGATATCGAATATCTTGAGGGAACGGGGATGTTCCGCCCCGAGTTCCTCCGGTACCTGGAGAATTTCCGGTTCAATGGCGACGTGTACGCCTTCGACGAAGGCAGCGCCGTATTCCCCGGCGAACCGCTCATCCGAGTGAGCGGAACTCTCATGGAAACGCAGCTCATCGAAAGTCTCCTGCTCAATCTGGTCAACTTTCAGACGCTCATCGCGACCAAGACGGCGCGGATCTATCTTGCGGCGGCGGGAAAGAGCGTTCTGGAGTTCGGACTCAGACGCGCCCAGGGAATCGACGGAGCGCTGTCGGCCGCCCGGGCGTCCTTCATCGGAGGAGCGGCGGCGACATCGAACACGCTTGCCGCAAAACTGTACGGTATTCCCGCCCGCGGCACCATGGCCCATTCCTGGGTCATGTCGTACGACAGCGAGGAGGCAGCGTTCCGGGCCTACGCGGAACTCTATCCGGAGAGTACCATTTTTCTCATCGACACCTACGATACGCTCGGGAGCGGAATCCGGAACGCGATCACCGTAGGGAAGGAGCTCGCGGCGAAAGGCAAAAGTTTCGGTGTCCGTCTCGACAGCGGAGATCTGCAGTACCTGAGTGTAAAAGTCCGCCAGCTCCTTGATCGGGAGGGACTGCAGAAGGCCTTCATAACCGCTTCCAACGAACTGAACGAGGAGATCATTCACCAGCTGGTGACCGATGGAGCCCCGATCGATACCTGGGGCGTCGGCACGCACCTGGTGACCGGAGGGAATCAGTCGGCGCTTACCGGGGTCTACAAACTCGCATCCCGTCAGCACCACGATTCGATGGTACCCGTCCTGAAAGTTTCCAACAATCCCGAAAAGACGACCAACCCCGGAATCAAGCAGGTCTACCGCTTCTCCGATGACAACGGAATGCTGCTCGCCGACCTGATCGCTCTGGACGACGAGACGGTCGCTCCGGGTACTCCGCACATGTTCCGGCATCCAAGCATCGTCCAGAAGAAATTCCTTCTCTCCGAATACGCCCGCATCGAGGCGATGCTCAAGCCGAAAATGCTCAAGGGAAAAATCGTCGATCCCCGGCCGCCGCTCCAGGAGATCAGGAGCACCGCCATCGCGAATCTCGCGAAGCTCGATGCCTCCTACAAGCGGATCATCAATCCCCATGTCTACAAGGTTTCTCTGACGCAGAATCTCTGGGAAATGAAAATCAGGCTCCTCAATGGCGATCACTGATCCTCCTTCCCCCCTTCCCATCGACCTCGGAGGCCGGCCGGCAGGACCGGGACATCCGTGCTTCGTCGTGGCGGAGATCGGGACCGCCCACGGGGGAGACATCGTCCATGCACGGGAACTGGCGGACGCCGCGGCGGAAGCGGGAGCGGACGCGGCCAAGCTGCAGTACGTCATCGCCCGCGAGATAATCCACCCGGATACCGGCACGGTTCCCCTGCCCGGCGGCCCGATTCCGCTTTTCGATCGGTTCCGGGAGCTCGAGCGGGATGTTTCGTTCTACGCGGAGATGAAAGAGTACATCGAGTCGAAGGGCATGGTCTTTCTCTGCACTCCGTTCGGGACGGAAAGCGCCGAGCGGCTCGAGTCGCTGCCCGTCGCCGCATTCAAGATCGCCTCGCCCGAGCTGAACCATTTTCCGCTGCTCGAACAGATCGGCGGATACGGGAAGCCGGTGATCCTTTCGAGCGGGGTTTCCACCCTCGCGGACATCGAAGCGGCGCTGTCGATCGTCGGGCACCTGCCGACGCTGCTGCTCCACTGCATCACCTCGTATCCCGCGCCGGAGGAAGAGTACAACCTGCGCATTCTGCCCGCCCTGCGTTCCCTGACGGGACGACTCGTCGGGGTTTCGGATCACTCTGCCGATCCGCTCCTGGTTCCGCTGCTCTCGCTGCTCATGGGAAGCTGCCTTCTGGAGAAGCACATCACGCTCTCCCGCAGCGGCGGAGGACTGGACGACCCGATCGCACTTCCCCCGGACGGATTCGCCCGCATGATCCGCGAGATGCGCCGCATCGAAGCGATGCCCGGCGAGGACGCGGCCGCTGCGCTCCGGGAGACCTTCGGTGCGAAGCGGATGGAGCGGATCCTGGGAACCGGCAGGAAAACGCTCGCTCCCTCGGAACTGCCGAACTACGGCAGGACGAACCGGTCCCTCCACGCCCTGCGCCGGATACCCGGGGGCGCCGTTCTCGAACCGGACATGATCGGAGTTCTGCGTACCGAAAAAGTACTGCGTCCCGGACTCCACCCTCGGCACCTTCCCGCCGTTCTCGGGAAGCGGACCTCCCGGGCCGTCGGAAGCGGCCAGGGAATCACATGGGACGACGTCCTCTTTCCCGGCTGATCAGTCGCTCCGGGTCTCCATCCCCCCGATGTTCGCTTTCCTTGACTTCCGTCCCCTGTGGACTACAATGAAAGAGGAGCAGCGAGGAATGGGAAAAAGTAACGTACTGGCTGACTACCTCGAACGATACCGAACCGAAGCGGTCACCGTGAATCCGTATGTCGTCCGCAAGATCGGGCTCATCCATTCCCAGACGTTCCTGCGGCTCGAGGACTATCAGATCATCTGCATCCCCTACCAGCTCTCCTTTTCCTCGATCATTCTCCTCGGCATTCTGTCGCCCCAGGAGATCACGTTTTTTCAGCAGTATCAGAACGTACTCTGCTCCCTGACGATGACCTATCAGGACACCAGGCGCAAACAGACCAAGGCAATGCTGATCCGTGCGAACCTGGTTCAGATCGGCGCGATGAAGAACCGGGACAACATCTGCCTCTTCCGGCTGAGCCTGCGTTCGGTTCCGAACCTGCTGGTCGAGATCCTGGGAACGTACTTCTCCTTCATGGAGATGGTCCGGAAGAAGCACCGGGAGCTCGCGGGAAGGCAGGTGGAGATGAAGGAACCCGGGACGGCCGGGGCCATCGGCTATACCGGCAGGGCCGAGGCGATCGCAGGAT
Organism: uncultured Spirochaetota bacterium; assembly: GCA_963728215.1. Classification (GTDB taxonomy): domain Bacteria; phylum Spirochaetota; class Spirochaetia; order CAVSJD01; family CAVSJD01; genus CAVSJD01. Next base: position 146,309 of record CAVSJD010000005.1, read on the forward strand.
CGAAACTGATTCCCCTCGAGCTCATCGCCCTCGCGGTGGATGGACTGACGGCACGGGTGTCCTCGGTGCACGGAAACTTCCGCGTGGACATGGTTCTCCCGGTCAAGCTGACATTCCGTTCCGTCCAGCTCACGGTTCGCGGTACGGTTCGTGAAGTCAGCGAGGCGGGGAATATCTTTCTGGATCTCCGGATCGAACTCGAATTCACTCCCGATCTGGTCGAGCTGCTGGAATCCTGGTTCTCCGGGAACAGGCTGGCAGGCGATCAGGGAGACAAGGAACTCTCCGAGCTCCCTGTTGTCAGCGGTTGAAAACCGCGAACAGCAGCTGAAAGCTGCGAACAGCGGTTGAAAACCGCGAGCAGCAGCTGAAAGCTGCAGGCAGCTATCGGTTCAGACTGCTCTCCCAGCCCTTGAAACTCTCGAGGACCGCGCGACTCAGCCGCTCGGGGTCCCGGCTCCTGAAGGCATCATAGATTGCCCGATGATCCTTCAGCGCGGTTTCCGGGATGGTCCGCATGGACCGGCCGACCGATGCGGTGAAGAGCTGGTGGATCGTCGTTCCGACCCGGACGATGAACGGGTTGCCGGTTATCTCGAGGATCAGCTGATGAAAACTCAGATCATCCTCGGCGGTCTGGTCGCCGCTGTGAATCTTCCGCTCGAACCGCTCCAGATTCGCCTCCAGGCGATCCAGGTCCTCGTCGGAAGCCTTCCGCAGGGCCAGCTGGGTATAGGCGGGCTCGAAAATCGAACGAAGCTCGAGGAGCTGCTGATTGCTTCCCTGCTCGAGCATGAGCTGAAACACCAGCGCGCTCAGGCTGTCGGCTCCGAACTCCTTCCTGATAACCGTGCCGCGTCCCTGTGACACTTCCACGATTCCCATCGCCTCGAGCATCTTGATCGCTTCCCGCACGCTGGTCTTCCCGACTCCGAGACTCTGCGTGAGCTCGTTCTCGGACGGCAGATAGTCTCCCGGCCCGATCTCCTTCGACAGCACCGCATCGCGGATGCGATCGATGACGAGCTTCACTACCGATCGCTTCTCGAGCGGCTGACTCAGGGTGGAGCTCATTCCGTTCGTTCGTTTTCTCATCCCGGCTTCCCCAATGCAACAGATATCTGCTGTTTACACCATTGTACACGAGTTTCCGTTTCCTGGCAATGTTTGCTGTGCCGCTCGTCCCGCCGACGGACCGTAGCGGCAATCGAGGTTCAGCGGTGGGGTCTTCCGGGGCGGCGAAATCGATTTCGCATGATGTGAACGAATCCGGTCATCAGAAAGATGACTCCCATACCGCCGCCGAGCACGAATCCGATGAGACCGATGATGGGTATCCCGTTCCATTTCGGCTCGATCCCCGCATGGACCATGAGCGAGGAGCTGATCAGCAATGCCGACAGAACCAGGCCGAATACCAGCCGGAATCCGATTTTGTCCATGGTGTCGCGCAGCGGTTCGATGCCCGTATGCTCGAGCTCGATCCGCAGCTCATGATTCCGGATCACCCGGAGCAGGCCGGTGATTTCATCGGGAAGATTCCGCATCAGACTGCTGTAGTCCATCGCGGTCAGGTAGAGCTCGTTCGCCATCCGGCGGGGATGAAATTTGTGCGACAGGAGCCGATGCGAGAATTTTTCCACTTGCTCTATCGTCCGGAACTCGGGATCGAGCCGCTGCCCCACCCCCTCGATCGTGATGAGCGCTTTCGCCATGAGGGCGAGATTCGCGGGCACCGAGATGTTGAACTGGACGACAAGATCGATCAGGTCCTGCAGCGCGCTGGTGAAATCGATGTCTTCGAGGGGAAGGTCCATATAGAGCTGCATGTTCTCGAAGATGGCGGCTTCGAGAGCGCGGGAGTCGACCCGCTCTCCCGGTCTGGTGTAATGCATCACGGCCCTGGTAACGAGACGGCTGTCCCGCTGAACCATTCCGAGCATGATGTCGTTCAGTTCGTCCTGCTGCCGCGGATTCACGTTGCCCATCATGCCGAAATCGAGAAAGCAGATCACGTTTCCCGGCAGGACCAGGATATTTCCCGGGTGCGGGTCGGCATGGAAGAATCCGTCGATGAAAATCTGTTTCAGGACGAGTTCCGCCCCGCGTGCCGCGATCTCCTTCCGGTCAACTCCGGCAACGACTTCGTTCATGATCTGCGAAAGCTTGATGCCGTCGACATATTCCATCGTCAGAAGACGCGATGATGAATAGTCGGGATACACCGCCGGAATGAAAATGCGTGAATCGCTGCGGAAATTACCCGCGAATTTCTTGATGTTGAGGAGCTCCCGGTGAAGGTCCATTTCCCGGTGAATGAGCATGTCGAACTCCTCGACCAGTTCCTGGGGACGGAACGCAGGGAACGCGACATGACGCTCGAGAACCCGGGCGAGGCGGTACATGATCTGGAGGTCCCCTTCCACCCGGTCGATGATCTTGGGGCGCCGGACCTTGATGGCGACGATCTCTCCGGTCTTCAGCCTGGCCCGGTGGACCTGTGCGATGGAAGCGGATGCGATGGGCGTCAGCTCGAAATCGGTGAAGATCGATTCCAGAGGTCCTTCGAGATCCTCTTCGATTATCCGGATCGCCTGTTCCGCCGGGAACGGTGCGACCCGATCCTGCAGCTTCTCGAGCTCGTCCACCAGGCCTGCCGGAAGCATGTCGCGACGATTGCTCGCCATCTGCCCGAGCTTGATGAAGCTGGGGCCGAGATCGTCGAGCGCCATGCGGATCTTCTCCCAGAGCGTGTAACTGGAGAGCTTCCGGTCGTCCCGCGAGGGAATGATCCGCTTGACGATGCCGAAGTGCTTCACGATCCCGGACGCCTGCACCAGCTCGGTGAAGCCGTAGGTGAGAAGAACGCCGGCGATTTCGGCATAGCGACGGGCGTGTACACCGAAGCGGCGCTGTTTTCTGAATCGGAATATCATACGTTCGGAACGGATCCGTCGACCGGGCCGGGTCCGCGGCCGGTCAGGCTCCCGTCCCCTTCTGTTCAGCTCCACCGGAAGCACTCCGGAGCACCTGCATTTCCGCCTCGAGGCCTGCGACCCGTGCCTCCAGTTTCTGAAGGTCCTTGTCGCCGGCGATTCCCATATCCTTCAGGATCTGGCGGACCCGATCTTCGATCATCCTGTTGAGCCCCTGCCGGGTCTCCTCCGACTGATGCAGAAGATCATCGACGAAGCGCTTTCCCTCTTCCTCGTTCATCGAGCTTTCATCCACCAGCTTCCGCGCAAATGCTTCGACCGCATCCTTGGTCCGCAGCGCCATGCCGAGGCCCATCAGTACTCCCCGGGTCAATGGATTGGCCATGACTCCCTCCTCCCTTGGTTATGAAGGACCTCGAGGCCCTTTCCCTTCAGTATGCCGCTTCGATCCGCCGTTGTCAAAGCGGTGTTCAGCCGGTCAGCTCCTCGAGTACGTAGAAATAGTTCGCGTCGGTCCCGAAAATCATCCACTTGCCGGAAATGACCGGGGCGCTCAGGAGCGAGCCTTCGATCTCCATTTCCCAGAGCAGCCGGCCGTCCCGGGCGGAAAGGCAGACGATC
>CAVSJD010000006.1:0-96423 GCA_963728215.1 uncultured Spirochaetota bacterium
CTGCCTCTCCGAACCGGCCCCGGCGTTTTCCGGCCGCAGCCGACGGCTGATGCTGCGATGGACGATTTCTGCACGACGTTCGATATCTCCCGGCGTGAGCGCGACATTCTTTCCCTTACCTCCCAGGGTCTCAGCAACCGGGAGATCGCCGAGCAGCTTTTCATCTCGCTTCCGACGGTCAAGACGCACATGCGGAACCTTTTCGCGAAGGTCGGAGCGGCGAACCGCGCACAGCTCGGACACCGGCTCAGGGAGTTCGAGCGGATCGAGCGGGCTCCCGGGAGCGGTGCGGGAACCCGCTGAGCCGAGTGCAACGGGCCGGACCTGCCGGTGGTGCTGACAATAATTCTAAATTCTCTATTACATGGTTGAACATTTCGGGAATCGGACGTATCATGGTGGGGAGGTAGCCATGTCGGTCAAAGCGCGCCTGATACTCGTCCTTTCCCTGATCCAGGTGGCTTCCTTTCTGATCACCGGCGTGGTCAATTACCAGGTCTCACGGGCGCATGTCCGGAAGGAGATCATCACCTCGAGTCTGCCGCTGACCCGCGATACCATCTATTCGGAGATCACGACGAGTCTCGTTCAGCCGCTCTACGTCGCTTCGGCCATGGCCAACGATGCCTTCCTCCGCAGCTGGGCGGAGCAGGGCGAGGAGAACCAGGCGATCATCCAGAGATACCTCTCGGAAATCCGGACCAAGTACGGCTTTCTCTCCTCGTTCTTCGTTTCCGCCCGGACTGCAAACTATTATCATTCCGACGGGATTCTGAAACGGGTGAGTCCCGAGGACGAACATGATGTCTGGTTCTACTCGTTCATCGACTCGCAGCTCGAATACGATCTCGATGTGGACACCAACCAGGCCTCCGGCAACGTTCTGACGGTGTTCATCAACTTCCGGGTCCTGGATGCGTCCGGCGAGCTGCTCGGGGTGACGGGGGTGGGACTCGAGATGGACCGGATCGCGGAGCTTCTGCGCGGTACCCAGGATCGCTTCCAGCGGATCGTGTACCTCACCGATCCGTCGGGGCTCGTCCAGGCGCATGCGGATATCACCCGCATCGAGCGGGTAAACATCCGGGACGTTCCGGGCCTCGGGGACATCGCCGCCGACGTCCTCTCGCACCGTGAATCGCCGGTCGACCTCTCGTACGAAGGAACCCACGGCCCGACGCTCCTGACCGCCCGCTATCTTCCGGACCTCGACTGGTTCCTGATCGTCGAACAGTACGAGAATGTTGCCCTCGAGTCCGCGCGCCGGAACCTTTTCCGGACTCTCCTCATCGGTTTCGTCGCATCGACGATCATCATCGTCGTGGCCGCCGTGACGGTGAATCATTTCCAGAACCGCCTCGAGCGGCTCACGCTCACCGACGAGCTTACCGGGGCCTGCAACCGGCGTGCGTTCGACGAGCAGTTCGGGAAAGTGCTCTCCCGGTTCAACCGCCACAAGGTACCGTTCAGTCTGATTCTGCTGGATATCGACCGGTTCAAGCAGGTGAACGACACCCGGGGGCATCTGGAGGGAGACCGGGTCCTGAAAGCGCTGGCAGGGATCGTCCGCCTGCAGATCCGGCCGACGGATCTCCTGTCGCGATGGGGAGGCGACGAGTTCGCCGTTCTGATGGAATGCGGAGCGGAGGACGCTCATGTCGTGGCGAACCGCATCCGGCTGTCCGCTTCGGAGGAGCTGAGCGACCGGACCGTGACGGTGAGCGCCGGGATCGCGGAATACTGCGAAGGTGAATCCCCGGACGACCTGATCCGGCGCGCGGACCAGGCGCTCTATGCGGCCAAGAACACCGGCCGGGACAGGGTAGTAGCCGCGGAGCGCTCGTAGCACAGGGTCCGCAGGACCGGCCACAGGGTCCGCAGGACCGGCCACCGGGTCCGCAGGACCGGCCACCGGGTCCGCAGGACCGGCCACCGGGTCCGCAGGACCGGGTATCGCTCCGGGCGACGGTCTCTCAGCCGCTCCGCTCGACGAGGTACAGGTACTCCCGGACGTGGATGCTCCGGTTCCGCAGGTTCCGGCTTCCGCGGAACGTGTTGTACTGCGTTTCCAGAAGCTCGACCGAGCCGACGGTCGAGAGCAGCTCGGTCATCTCCTCCCGGCGGAGAAAGCCTTCGGAGTTGAACGAGACCAGGATGAAGCGTGCATCGAGATTCCGGATACAATCGGAAAAGGCGACGAGCGCCTTCCGCCGCCGGTTGTAATCGGAGCGGGTCCAGCCTTCGGGGATGCCGGAAACCCTGCTCGGCCGGTCCGGCTCCCGGTAGGAAACGAGCAGATTCAGCATGAAGTAATTCGAGCCGTAGGGGTGCTGGTTGTACGGGGGGTCGAGATAGGCGAGGTCGACCGGCGGCAGGCGCCGGACGAGCGCGTTCGCATCCTCCCGGTGCACCTCGATTCCGCCCTCGAAAGCGCTGAAGACCGGAAAGGGCAGGGTGATCGGGCCCCGGATTCGGGACAGGGCGTCGGCGTTCGTTCCTCCGAACTGTCCTATGCCGGTTCTCGCGTTCTTGTGGAATCCCTTGAATACCCCCGATGTGTTCGCATGCACCGAGGCTTCCGAGAGCAGCGGCGCGAGAAAGAAGACCCGTTCCTCCTCGGGAATCTCCTCCATGAGCCTTCTCGCCGTATCCAGGTACCTCGCGTTCCGGTTCGTGTAGAAAACCCGCTCCCCGGGGCGGATATCCTCGTCGTCCGCCGGGGCGTAGTGCCGGGTGATGATGCCCTCCTCGAGCGGCCCGTCTTCGAGCCGGTCGAGGATCGCCCGATGCCGCCGCCGAAGCGCCGCCAGGTCGAGGGACGATTCGTTCGCGAGATAGCAGCGGTTGATCACTTCGCAGTATGCCTCGAGATCGTTCACGATGAGTCGTTCCGCATGGCGCTTGAAGTAACGGGCCGTCACGCCGGAACCCGAGAACAGGTCCAGAATCCGCAGACGGTCCTTTCCCAGCTTCTCCTTTACCCGGTCTACGACCGGTCCGATGAAGTCGAGCAGCGCCCGCTTGTTTCCGAGGTAGGTGAGAAGCTGATCCGTGAGATATCCCGCTCTCTCGACCGGACGGTACCGGTCGATCTGTTCCTTCGAATCCAACCGTTCCCCCTCGCGTTTCCCGTCCATCCGTACGACAGGCAATACGGGATAGTAACCGATTTCGACACTTTTTCCAGCAGGGCTGCCCGGAACCCGGTGAGGGCGCCGTTTCCGCTTCGATTTTCCTCCGGCTCCACTCTCCTGTTATCTTAGACAGGAATACCGATTTTCAAATCCGGCGATATCAGATCGCCGCAAGGAGTCATGGATGAAAAGGATTCTTGTTCTCATTGTGCTGCTGTCCGCTTCCGTTCTCGTGTTCGCCGGCGGGCAGGGGGAAGGTGAAGCGGCGGAGAAGACGGAGACCGCCGATGCCGTGACCGGACCGACCAAAGCGATCGTCACGAACGAATCGGAGCTCCAGCAAGCGATCGGTCCCGAAGGACCCTGGATCATCATTTTCGAAGAGGATATGCAGGTCCCCGATGAGCTCGTCGTTTCAGGAGAGGTGTACGAGGAAATGGGTGCCGAGGAGCCGCGGCGGAAGTTCGCGCTCTATGCCCAGGACGCGGACCGGAACGTGACGGCACGGTATACCCTGACCGCACCGCGCCTGGTCGTCCGCCATCCCAACACGCGGATCCAGGGCGGCACGTTTGCGGGAGATGTGTACGTGGAGGCGGAGGGATTCGAGCTGGTCGATGCCTCCATCGACGGCAACCTCTACTTCGCCAGCGAGGAGCTTCAGAAGTCTGCCGAGATCGGCGATCAGGCCACCGTTACCGGAGAGACCGCAGTCCGCGGCATGTGACCGGGCCCGCTCTTCACGTTCGCGTATCGCCCCGGGAAGGTTTCCCTTCCCGGCGGCGTCCTCCGCAGATAATTCTCTCCGCCTCTGGACGAATTATGAGAAATCCGGTACGGTTCTATCAGGGTCGCTGCGGGTTTCCTGGATCTCCGATACGCCGCTGATCACCCGGTAATGGTTCCCGAATCCTGCTGCGTGCTGCATTTTCGAAAGTTCACATAACATCACGACATATTACCCCAGAAGAGGTACAGGAGCGGAAGTGCGGAATATCTCCTTCCTTTCCGGAATTTCCTTCGGATCGACACGATTACGCAGACTCATTCTGACCGGCTTCGTCCTGACCGCGGCCGTTTTCTCCATCTTTGCGGGATGCAGTGCCGCCCTGGCGGTCGGGGACCGGGAGACCGGGGAGCGGAACGGGAACCGGATCTACGTGATGCTGGGGATGCACATGAACTTCTCGCACTCCTGGCGGGGGGATACACCGGACGAAGCCGGTTTCGGGACCGATATCCGGATCGTGCGGGAAGTGATCCGGATCCTGGACGAGGCGAACCGGAACGGACAGGACGCCCGGGTGTACTGGGAAGGGGAAAACCTGTTCACGTTCGAGGAGATCCTTCCCCGGCATGCGCCCGATATCACGGAGGGCATCCGGAGGCGGATCGCCGCCGGACAGGACGAGTTCATGCCGGCTCCCTATTCGAACACCCTGTTCAGCGCGGTTACGGAAAACGAGATGCGGGCCGTGCTCCGATGGGCGATTTCCAACCCGTGGGGGTCCGGCGCCCGGGACCTGTTCGGTTCCTGGGCGCCCCTCATCCGGCCGCAGGAGGCCATGTCCACCCCCGGACAGACCCGGATTCTCCGGGAGGAGGGCTTCCTGGGCATGGTTCTGCCGTATTCCGCCTACGCGTTCACCGGCTTTTCGAATTTCGTTCCGACCCTTCCTCCCGGGCAGCGATTCCACTTCGTCAGCATGCGGCAGGGAGACGATGAGGAGAAGATGCTTCTCCTGCCCAGCGTATCCGCCGCGGACATGGTCAACAACGTCTCGTTCGAGCGCTGGATCCGGAAACTGCGCGATCTCCAGCTCTCGGGAGAGATCGACCACGATCTGGTGCTCCATGTGAACTTCGACGCCGATTCGGAAACCTGGCTTCCTCTGCTGCCTGGGCCGCTCCGCCGGATACCGAATTTCGGAGGGCTGCAGGAGTACATCGATGCCGTGAACAAGTACGACTGGGCCGAGTTCTCGGTTCCGGGCGAGTATATCGCGGGGAGAGAGCCGGAAGGGGAAGTGACGATCCGCCAGGATACGGCGGACGGCGGATGGGACGGCAACTACTCCTGGGCGGAGAAGTATTCGAGCCATGTCGTCTGGACCGGGCTCGAGAAATCCCGCCTCGCATCGTACCGGGCGGAGGCGCTGTCGGCCGGCGCGCCGGAGGAAGTGCGGGAACGGATCCGCAGTCTGCTTTACGAAGGCAGGGAATCAAGCTTCTTCCGGAGAATCCGCGGATTGTCGACGACGCATTTCGGCATGAGCACGCCGATCATCAACGAGGAGCGCCAGGCGGCGGCGGAGCGGACCGCGGAGGCGGCACGGCTCCGCGCGGAAGAGGCGCTGCGCGCCGCCTCGGAATCCCTGCCGGGCCGGCAGGCGGATGAACCGGCCGGAAATACCGCAGCTCCGGCCGACGACCTGCTCTACTCATTCCTCGTGAAGGATATCCGGAACGCTGAGGCCGGCGGCACGACGGCGGACCGGGTAACCACGCCGGTCCGGATTCCGATCGTATTCCCCGGCACGGTTCCTCCGCTGTCGGTGACGGACGATCGCGGGAAGGACATTTCCGCTTCGGTGATCAATGTCGGACCGGCGGGCGACGGCCGGGTTTCGGCGCAGCTGCTGTTCTTCCTGGACCTCGCACCCGGAGAATCGCGCACGATCTCGGTTCGGCGGTCGGAGGTGCAGGACGACAGTGCCGAAGGATCGCCGGGTCGGGGAACGGAACCCCGGCTTCCCGGCGGCCGGCGAGTGCTCGGGAGCGGGCCGTTCCGGGTGACGATCGATCCGCAGGCGGGTATCCGCGATGTCTCGCTCGGAGACGCGAAGATCGGAGGGCCGGACTTCCTTTCCCACTTCATCACCTACCGGACGGGAGGGCGCGACCGGGTGTATGCCGCCCGGGGATACGGGAGCGAGCCGCTGGAGAACGAGCGGCACGACGGGCTCGACCGGGTACGGCTCACCGCGGAAATCCCGTTTTCCACGGAGTCCGGTCCGGTCGCGGCGGACATCCGGATCGACCTGAACGTCCCGCGGGACGCGCCCTGGATGATCGCGGACGTCCGGGTCCGGTACCCGTATACGGGAAAGCGGGACCTGCTCGCCACGATGCAGCAGAAGGTCCGGCGCTATCTCGACCTGAACTGGAAAGAGGTGGCGCCGTTTCAGATCCGTCCCCTGCTGGATGCCGACCGGGAAAACCCCGCACGTGTCTGGAAGCACAACTACCTCGATGTCACGTCCTGGTACGACCTCGACTACGGCCGGCTGAATCCGAAGAACGCCGAGATCGATTCCTTCAATCACCAGGTGACCGCCGGATGGGTGGCCGTGACCGATTCAGAGAAGGGACTGCTGATTTCCCAGAGTGCGGACCGGACCAGCTCCTATGCCTTCGCATCCATGCGCCTGCGGGAATCGCCCGAAAAACGGCAGGAGCTGCTGCTGAACCCGTTCGGTTCCTACTACGGCCGGCAGCTCGATTACTCCCATATGGGCGACGGTGATCTGGGTGCGGACCTCGCGGTCCGGGCCGCCGCATCGCTCCGGCCGAACGCCCCCTCGTTCAACGGGGTCACGGAGGAGTTCTCCCTGATGATCGCGCCGTACCGGGGCGACCGACCGCCGCGGCAGCTGCAGCAGGCCGCACGGAATTTCTTCTATCCCCCCGCGGTGGTGTACCTGAAAACACCCGGCATTCCGGGGGTGCTCTCTCCGGCGGAAATGAAGGCCTGGATCCGCGACGGGGTTTCCGCCTCGGCCGAACCCTGCACCGATCCGCTCCCCGCTCCGCGGGCGTTCCTCGTGAATCCGAGCGACGGGGCGGCGGATCTCGTCTGGGACGAGCGGGATCCCGCGAGGGTCAGGGGATACGAAGTCCAGGTGAGGGAACGGAGCGAGGAGGAGTGGGAATCGGTCCGCATCGATTCCGGAAACCGGTGCCGGGTCCCGAACCTCGTCAACGACGGGATCTACGAGTTCCGGATGCGCTCGCTCGGAGACGGTACCGCGAGCCCGATGACCCCGGTCCTTCGGGAACGGATCGGGCCCGTCCGGAAATCCGGCCCCGCGGACGGCGTCCCGTTGAACCTGTCCCTTGTCGCGCGGATGCTCTACTCGATCCTTCTGCACGAGTTCTCGGTCCCCTGACCCGGGGACTTCCGGCTGCCGCCTCACGAGCCCCCGGCCGCCCGATCCGCCGGCCGCCGCCGCCCGTTACAACCGCAGGAAATCGCCGTGCGCTTCGATAAGCTCGTCGCAGAGCGCCCGGATCCGGTCGAGCGGGAGCTCCGCCGCGGTGTGCGGATCCAGGTACGCCGCGTGGTAGATCGCCTCGCGGTTCCGCTCGAGTGCCGCTTGTATCGTGAGAAGCTGTACGTTGATGCTGGTCCGGTTGAGGGCGGCGCACTGTTCGGGCAGCGCTCCGAAATGAACACCCTGGACTCCGTTTCCGTCGACCAGGCAGGGCACCTCCACGCATGCTCCCTCCGGCAGATTCGGAATATGCCCGCGGTTCAGGATGTTTCCGTGGATGCGCGCGGGACTCCCGGTCACGACCGCCTCCATGATGCGGGAGCCGTATTCGTGAGACCGTTCGTGCGAAAGCCTGTCCACCGAAACCAGCCGGTCGCGCTGCTCGCTCCATTCGCGGATCTGCCGCTCGCATCGTCTCGGGTATTCGTCGAGCGGAATGCCGAACTCCTCGAGCAGACCGGGTGCGGCCGCCCGGATCCAGTAGGGCGTGTACTCGGCATTGTGCTCGGATGATTCCGTCGTGTAATAGCCGAAGTGGCGCATGATCTCGAATCGGACCATGTCGCCGTGCTTCTCCCCGCCCGGCTGCCGGGCCGCGGCATTCTTTTCCGCCGCGCGGCGCCGGATTTCGGGATACAGGTCCCGTCCTCGATGGGAGATCTCCGTCAGCCATGCCATGTGGTTGATGCCGCCGATCTTCCATCGCACTTCCTCCGGCGGCTCGACCATATCGAGCGATGCGAGCAGGCCCGGCACGCAGGACTGGACCGAATGACAGAGCCCGACCGCCCGGATGCCGGTCCCGGCGAGCACGGCGCCGGTCACGATCGCCATGGGATTGGTGTAGTTCAGCATCAGGGCTCCGGGGCAGAGCTCCTCCATCTCCCGTGCGATGTCGAGAAAAACCGGAATCGTGCGGAGGCCGCGGAAAATGCCTCCGATGCCGAGGGTGTCGGCGATCGTCTGCCGGAGTCCGTACTTCTTCGGGATCTCGAAGTCGATCACGGTGGACGGACGGTAGCCGCCGACCTGGATGGTCATGATGACGAAGTCGGCATCGCGCAGCGCTTCCCGCCGCTCCGCCTCGCCCCGATGGACGGTCACGACGGCCCTGCTCCGGTTCACGCCCCGGTTCAGCGCTTCGACCATGCGATGCGACTCGTCGAGTCTCGCGGGGTCGATATCGTAGAGCGCCACGTGCGACTCCGCGAGCGCTTCCGTCAGAAACGAATCGCCGATGAGGTTCCGTGCGAACACCGTACTGCCTGCTCCGAGGAGCGCTATCTTGACCATGCCGGAATGCTACACCGGAAGTTCGCGAGTGAAAAGGGGAGGGGCGGAAATTCTATCCGCTGCCGACGTGGGACGTGAGCCGTTCGAGGATCCCGTATGCCTTCGTCCAGAGAATGGAACCACCTTCCTTCGGCAGGGCCCGGCGGGTCGCCCTCCGAAGCCGCGAGGCCATGGTCCTGCCGGAATCGGGGGAATGCACGGTGCTCGTGTCTTCCAGCCCGTACCAGAGATCGATCGGGATCGCGATATCCTCGGGAACGACCGGCCATGCACCCAGCGCAATGACCAGGTCCCGGGCATATCCGCGAGCGCCCTGGGAGAACCCCTGCTCGAGCGCCTGCCGGTATTCCCGGGCGAACACCGGCCGCTGGTAAAGGCCCAGGTCGCGCTTCCCGCTCATTTCGATCACCAGCTGCCAGAGCCGGTCTGCCGTCATCGATTCCGCCATGCTGTTCTCGAAGGCTTCCGGGTCCTGTTCCGCTGCGGCAAGTAGCTCCCGGACTTCCGGCTGCAGCAGCGACCGGATGCGGGAATGGTTCAACTGATCCTGCCCGGACACGATCGCCGCGGCGGAAACCAGGCCGCTTCCCGCCAGGGCGAACGCGAACGGGGCCCCCTGAGAGAATCCGACGGCCAGGGCCTCCTCGATCCGGTTGAACGTACGGAAGGCCCGCATGTCGTCCACCCACGAGGCGAGGGTCCTCCGGGGATGCGCTGCGGACCGTCCGAGCCCCGGCCGGTCCGGGGCGATCAGCCGGAGGCCGAGCTCCGTCAGGAAACCGGTACCGAATCCGAGCCATCCGCTCATCGCGGCCCCGGTGCAGAAGATCACCGGGATGCCGTCGGCGGGGCCCCACTCGTACCAGGCGAGGGAACGGCCGTCCTCGAGGGTCATCGTATTCTGCCGTTCCGGCGGGGTGATCTCGATCGGTGAATCCATACGTACGGAAATGTAACATATTTATACGACGGTGTAACCCCGGTGATCGCCTCCCCGCTCCGGGAAAGGCCTGACCGGAGGCGTTCTTCGGGAAGCCCGCGTTGCCGCCGCGGCTGTTCACGATTTTCATACATATGATAAAACTCTCATGTTGTTTCCCGTCCGGTGCGGCCGCACAATGGAGTATCTCAACATGGAGTCGAAAAGGAGAGTTGTCATGAAACGGTTCCTTCTGATTCTGGTATGTCTCTCTCTGGCGGGCCTGCTCTTCGGTGCCGGCGCTCCGGAGGCGAAGACCGGTCCGATGACCATCCGGATCTGGACGCACGAGGACCCGAACCGTACGCGTATCGAGGAGCGGTACATTCAGGAGTTCATGCAGAGCAACCCGGACGTTACGGTGGAACGGGTGACGAATTCCTCGGCGAAGATGCCCGAACTGCTGCTGACCGCATTCGCGGCGAACGAGGGTCCGCACATCTTCAACACGCAGATCGAGGACGGCTACGCCTACGTTGCCAACGGACGCGTGGCTCCGGTGGATGCCCGGGCGGTCGGATACGATTCGCGTCAGGCGCTGCTCGATGCGTACGTCCGGGGCGTTCTCGACCCCGTCACCCTGAACGGCGACGTTCACGGACTTCCCCTGGAACTGACCAACTGGACGGTCTACCTCAACAAGCGGCTCTTCCGGGAAGCCGGCCTGAACCCCGACCGCGATTATCCGCGGACCTGGGAGGACATGATGGCGGTTTCCGAGAAGATCGTTCAGCATGACGGACAGATCCTGACGCGGCGCGGCTTCGACTTCCGCTATCCCTACTACCTGGTGTCCATGATCCCCATGGTCGAACAGCTCGGCGGCAAGCTCATCAGCGACGACGGAAAAACCGCGATCATCGGGGATGAAGCATGGCTGCAGTTCCTGACCTTCATGCAGCAGTGGGGCCCGAACGGCAAGAACCTCGGCTCTCCCACGTACACCAGCCCCCGCAAGACGTTCAACCAGGACAAGGGCGACATCGCCATGGCGATGAGCGGCCTCTACCAGGCCGGAAGAATCCGCGCGGAAAACCAGTCGTTCTACGACAGCGGAGACTGGATGGTGGTGCCCTTCCCGCAGTTCCGCAACGCAGTCAAGGAAGTCGCCTCCGCGTACTACGGCCACTACTACATGGTGAACGTGCAGGTTCCGGCCCGCGAGCAGCAGAAGTCCTGGGAACTGGTCGGATCCATGCTGTCGCACCCGGAGGAGTACCTGAACGAGGTCGGCCTCATTCAGCCCACGAAGAAGCTGATGTCTTCGAGCGCGTTCCTGAACACCCCGTACGCGGAGATCTTCGCCGCCGATATGGAGCGCGGCCATATCGTGTACTATGCCGAGAACAGCGCCCGGATGCAGGAGCTCGTGAAGGAGGCGGTCGAGTCCGTCATGCTGAGCGGCGTGTCTCCCGAGAAGGCGCTCTCTTCCCTGAAGGTGAAGGCCCAGGAGCTTCTCGATCAGAAATGAACGAACGGGCCGGCGCGGACGGCGCCGGCCTTTCCGCCGTCTGCGGCGCCGAACCCATCGCACAGGAGGTATCCGGTGAGTCGACCCTACGGTGGCATCGAGCGGAAGCTGGCACGCTGGGGAATGCTTTTCGTCGCTCCCTCGGTGCTCTTTTTCAGCCTGTTCAGTTTCTACCCGATCCTGAGCGCATTCCTGACAAGCCTCACGAACCGGAAAATCCTCTCCCTGAACCGTCCGGATTTCGTGGCGTTCCGTAATTACGCCTATCTCCTGCAGAGTCCCGACTTCTGGAACTCGGTCCGGGCCACGTTCGTGTTCACCATCGGAGCGTTCGTTCCGCTCCTTGTCTTCAGTCTCGCGATAGCGGTGGCGATAACCCAGATCCGCCGCGGAAAGGGAGCCTTTCAGCTCGCCTTCTATTCCCCCGCCATTCTCTCTTCGGTAGTGGCCGCCGTGATCTGGCTGTCGCTTCTGGACCCCCGGGGCCTGGCCAACCAGATCCTGAACAGCGTGTTCCGGACTCCAGGCATCGATCATCGCTGGCTGGCCGGGGCCGGAATGGTCCGGCTCTCGACGGTGCTGGTCTATTTCTGGAAGTACGTGGGATACTTCGTGATCATTTTCATAACCGGGCTCGCCTCCATTCCTCCGGGCATCTACGAGGCGGCTTTCATCGACGGTGCGAACCGCAGGCAGGTTTTCCTGAAAATCACCCTGCCGCTCCTGCGGCCGACCGTTGCGCTGGTTTCCATCGTGGCCATGCTGCAGTGCCTGAAAACGTTCAGCACGCAGTACCTGTTCGTCCAGTCCGGCGCACCCCAGGGTCCCATCAACGTGATAACACTCAACATCTACAATACCGGGATCCGCGATCACATGATCGGCCGCGCGGGTGCCATGAGCGTTCTGCTCTTCATCCTGATGCTCGGATTCACCTGGCTGCAGCTGCGCACCACCGGCGGCGACAAGGTGAGCTACTGATGAACGAACGGCTGAGCCCGATCCAGCGCGTCTCGAACACGCTCCTTTTGATCATCCTGATTCTCTCCTCCGTCGCCGTGCTCCTGCCGATCGTATTCATGGTGACCGCATCCGCCATGCCGGCGGCCGACATTCTCGCCATGCCCTACCGCTGGATCCCGCGCGGCGTCTACCTGGAGAATTTCCTCAAGGCGATCCGCGGCAACGATGCAAGCTGGATCTTCGTCAGGAATATGCTCAATTCGCTCATCGTGGCAGCGGTCGTCACCTTCACGACCGTCATCCTGTCGTGCTTCACCGGCTACGGGCTCGCGAAATTCCGATTCCGCGGCCGGAACCTGGTGTTCATGATGATCATGGCGACGATGATGATTCCGTTCGAGGCCATCATGATCCCGCTCTACCTGGTGGCCGTCCAGCTCCGCATTCAGAACAGTTACGTCGGCCTCATCCTGCCGTTCCTGGTCAACGCCTTCGGGGTTTTCCTCATGCGGCAGTTCCTTCTGACCTTTCCGGAGGAGCTGCTGGATGCCACCCGGATCGACGGCGCGGGCGAGCTGCAGATCTTCGCCCGGATCGTCCTTCCGAACAGCATCCCCGCGATCGCCACGCTCGCGGTCCTCACGTTCCGGACCCAGTGGGACAGCCTGCTCTGGCCGCTCCTCATCGCCCAGAGCGAAAAGATGAAGACCGTACCGCTGTACATCGTCAAGTTCGCCGCGGAGAAATACACGGACGAAGGTGCCATGATGGCGGTCGCTCTTCTGGCGAGTCTTCCCATCGTCATTCTGTTCCTGAGCATGTCCCGGTACTTCCTGGGCGGCTCGACCGTCTACAGCGCTCGAAAGGGATAGGTTCATCCATGCTGTTCATCTTCGATCTCGGCGGCGTGCTCATCCACAACAACGACCTGCTCCCGGCCATTTCGCGGGAGCTCGGCGCCGATCCCGCGGAGCTTCTCCGCCGCCTGCGCGAGCCGTTCGACGCCATGTGCAGCGGTCGGCTCTCCGCGGAGCGGTTCTGGGACGCCGCGAACGCCGCGTACGGGACGGACGTGCGGGAGGATCTCTGGGAGACCTGGTACCGGCCGACGGTCGACCTCTGCGTGGAGGAGCTCATCGAGGAGCTGCGGAGCGCGGGGCACCGGGTTGTGGCCGGCAGCAACACCATGGACGCGCACTATCGCCATCATCTCGAGCGCGGTCACCTGCGCGCCTTCGACCGCATCTATGCCTCACAGCTCATGGGCTGCGTGAAGCCCGATCCCGCGTTCTACCGTTACATCCTGGAACGGGAAGGGGTGCCCGCCCACGGGGCATTCTTTATCGACGACCGGCAGGAGAACGTGAGGGCGGCACGCGATCTGGGAATCGAGGCGGTCCGGTTCACCGGCTGCGACGATCTTCGGCGGGAGCTTGACGCCCGAAGTGCTCCCGGTAGCCGCTCGGCGTCACGCCCATGAGACGCCGGAACACCTGCCCGAAGTAGCTCGGATCCCGATAGCCGCAGCGGGCCATGACTTCCTTTACGCGGAGGGAACGGTCCCGGAGAAGGTCGGCGGCCGTTCGAACACGGAGGCGCGTCAGATAGTCGATGAGGGTGTAGCCGGTTCCTTCGGAAAACAGCCGGCACAGATAGCTTTCGGTAATTCCGAGCTCCCGGGCCGCCTCGGCCAGCCCCGCGCCCCGCTCGAGATTGTCGGTCAGGTAGCGGATCGCCTGTGCGGCGTACCCGTTCGAGGGGACCGGCATATCCCGGGGCAGAACCGTCTCCGCCCGGCGGTCTCCCTCCAGCCGGGACTCGGCTTCCTGTTGTCGCCCGGTCTCGGAGATCCGGGCGGTGACCGCGTCCATGACCCGGAGCAGTTCCTCGTCGTCCAGGGGCTTGATCAGGAAGTCCTGCACCCCGAGCCGCAGGGCACTGCGGGCGTACTCGAATTCGCTGTGCCCGCTCAGGATCACCACGGCCGGCCGTGCCGCTGCTGGGAGCTCCCGGAACGCCGCTTCCACCATCGCGATGCCGTCCAGCCCGGGCATGCGGATATCGGTGAGCAGCAGCTCGGGACGGATCCGGAGGATGAGCTCGAGCCCGCTGCGGCCGTCCGCCGCTTCCCCCACGATCACGCATCCCAGCCGCTCCCAGGGGATGGTGAGCACCAGTTCCCTCCGGAGGTATTCCTCGTCTTCCACGACGACGACGCGGATCACGGGGCCGCTCCGTCGCAGCCGTCGGGAAGGCGCAGCGTCACCGTGCAGCCGTTTCCCGGTGCGCTCTCCACGGTCAGGCCGGCCGCGTCGCCGTAGAGCAGCCGCAGCCGCCGTTCCACGTTCGCCAGTCCCACATGGGGCCGCGAGCGGTCGAGGGCTCCGGGGTCGAAACCGATGCCGTCGTCGCGGATCGTGAACACCAGTCCGTCGGGGCCGCGGCGGCCCCGGACGCTCAGCCGGCCGGGTCCGACCCTGTTCTCCAGTCCGTGAACGAAGGCGTTCTCGACGACGGGCTGAAGAATGAGGCGCGGAATCCTGCAGTCGAGCATCGTCGGGTCCATCTCGATCGTGACGCGGTATCGTCCGGGATGCCGCAGGTCGTGGATGCTCGCAAAGCTGCGGATGAGCGCCGTGCTCTCCTGTACGGTCACGGTCGACTCCGCGGTGTCCACGCTGCTGCGCAGAAGCCGGCCGAGCTCCGTTGCCATGGTCACCAGCTCGGGGACGTTCCGGAGCTTGGCGATGGACTTCATGACGCCCAGCGTGTTGTACAGAAAATGCGGATTGATCTGCGCCTGGAGCGACTTGATCTCCGCCGTCCGGAGCGCCTCCTGTTCCTCCACGGTCTTGAGCAGCAGTTCCCTGATCTCCGTGAGCATCCGGTTGAAGCCCCGGAAGAGAACGCCGATCTCGTCGTTCCGATCGGTCCGGGCCGCCACCTCGAGATCCCCGCGTTCCACCTTCTCCATGGCAGCGGCGAGGGTGTGGATGGGTCCCGAGATGTGCCGGGCCATCCATACGGCGAGCAGGCCGGCCAGGAGCGCCGTTCCGACGACCACCCAGGCCGTCACCGTTACCAGCCTTCCCACCCCGGCCAGCGGCGTCCCGGTGGAAAACGATCCGACCACGGTGAGGGCGCCGTCCATGATGGGAACCCAGCCCACGACCAGGTCGTCCACCCGGTCGGCCGATCGTATCGAGCGGTCGATCGAGGCGAGATAGGGCAGCCGGCCGAAATCGCCGTCGTTCTCCGCGTGCAGGAGATCGGCGGCGACGAAGCGGGTGTTGTCGGTGAGCACCACATCGGAGAAGAACCGGTTGTTCCGAGCCGCTACGGTCTCGGCGAGATAGCTCTTGAACAGGTCGACGATCACGTAGCCCACGATGCGGCCGTTCGGTCCCGGCACCGCCTTTGCCAGGCTCAGGTTCACGATCTCGCCTTTCTCGTTGACGTAGGAGTGGGTGTAGAGCACGGTCCGCTCCGGCGCCGCATCGGCGAGCCGGAAAATGCCGTCCCGGGCCGCCACCGGCTGGTACGCCGCCGGGAACTGGTGGGTGGAAAGGGACGGGGTCCGTGTCAGGCTTGCCAGGTGAAGGGACAGGCGGTCCAGGTCGCCGGCGATCGAGCGATAGAGCAGCTGGTAGACGGCAAGGGATGCCTCGCGATCCGGCGCCCGGGAGGCCGTCAGGACATCCACGACCTGCGGATCCTGTGACAGCACGTAGGCCATGTGCCGGTAGCGCAGCAGCAGGTCTTCCAGGTCCGCCGACACCGGCACGATCTGCTGCAGGGCCCGGTCCGTGTACACGCGGCTCACGTAGTTGATGGAAAACAGCGTGAAGAGCGTCGCGAGAAGCAGAAGCGGCGCCACCCCGGTGGCGATGAACGAGAGAAGCAGCCTGCTGCGGAGCGTTCGGAACGGGCGGTCGGCCATGGCCGCTTCAGTATAGCGCACGGCGGTGGCGCGCGCAACGCAACATCCGGCGGTGCGTGAACAGGCCGCGCGCCCTCACTCAGCGGCGATGGCGAGGGCCGTCCGGATTCCGTCCGCCCCGGACGACACGATGCCGCCGGCCCAGCCGCTGCCCTCGCCGACCACGAAGAGATTGGAAAAACCTTCGCACCGGCCGGACTTCTCCCGGACGACCTGAACCGGGGAGGACGACTTGCTTTCCAGTCCCAGGATGATTCCCTGCCGGAACCCCCGGATCTTCCGGGAAAAATCCTCCAGCCCGGCTTCAGTGACGCCGCGACCGGCGCGGGGAGCAGCTCGGCGAGGGGCGCCGGAACGATGCCCAGCGGATAGCTCGTGGGGACCGCATCCGGGGTTACCGTGCCGCGCAGGAAATCGTCGATGGTGGAGAAGGGTGCGCGGTATTCCCCGGCCCAGCGGTGGAACCGGAGCTCGAGGGCTTCGAGCCAGTCCAGCGCTTCCGGGGCCGACAGCTCCCTGCCCGCGAGGGTATCCATATCGACTCCGACGACACAGGCGGCATTCGCGAATTTCCCGTCCCGCCGGTACCGGCTCATGCCGTTCACGATGTTGCTCTGCGGGTACGCTGCCGCGGGTACGACGACCCCGCCCGGGCACATGCAGAACGTGTAGACCGGCAGGCCTCCCGGCGGCTGTGCAGAGAGCCGGTACTCCGCGGCCTTGACTCCCGGCAGAACCGGAACGCCCCACTGGGCCCGGTTGATGATCTCCTGCGGATGCTCCACCCGGCAGCCCAGCGCGAAGTTCTTGGTCCGGAACGCGACCCCCCTTCGCATGAGCATCCGGTACGTTTCGTACGCCGAATGGCCGCTCGCGATGACGACCCGGGAGACGTCCAGGGTTCCCCGGGTCGTGACCGCTGCCGTGACGCGGCCGGCCTGAACGGTGAGATCTTCGAGGAGCGTGTCGAACAGGATCTCGCCGCCCAGCCCCTGGTACTCCGCCCGCAGTTCCCGGGTGATCCCCATCAGGTTGTCGGTTCCGAGATGGGGATGGGCCAGATAGGATATCTCCTCCGGAGCCCCCGCCCGCACGTAGCTGTCCAGGATGAACTGTCTCTCGCGGGAGATGTGCTTCGATCGCGAGGTCAGCTTTCCGTCCGAGAACGTTCCCGCGCCGCCCTCTCCGAACGCGTAGTTGTCCCGCGAGTTGAACACTCCGGCAGCCTCGAACTCCCGGACCGCCCGGTCGCGGACATCCACCTCCGAACCCCGCTCCAGCAGCGTCGTCCGGAATCCCGCCCGCTGCAGGACCAGTCCCGCGAAGATCCCCGCCGGCCCGGATCCGACGATCACGACCCTGCCGTCCCGTTTTCTGCGGGGAACGGGAAGCTCTTCCGCGGGTGCCGGATCCGGGCCGGGAAGCTGAGGCGATCGTACCAGGAGCCTGAGCTCCCAGCGGATCCGGCTCCTCTCGCGGGCGTCCAGGCTTTTCGCCTCGATGTTCCATTCGAATTCCCGGATCTTCAGCTGGCGGCCGACCGCCCGGTCCAGATCTTCCGGCGAATAGTCGACCGGCATTTTCAGGGAGATGCTCTTAAATCCCATACCCGAATCCCATGATAGCGGGAATGGTAGTGCAGGACGGCAAGAGAGTCAAACCGTCGAGAACGCGAGTACGAGAGAACGCGAGCACGCGAGTACGAGAGCACGCGAAACAATTCCGGCTCATCCCTTGCAAAGGATACCGGATGCCGAATAGTATACGGAAAGCGTCCGGAACAGCAGCAGAGCATCCGCCGGATGAGAAGAAAGGAGTTGAGCATGAAGCAGATGAAGATCGGGAAATCCGGTATCGAAGCCTCCGTTGTGGGAATCGGGGCATGGGCGATCGGAGGCGACAGCAACTGGGGACCGAGTGACGATTCGGAGTCCGTCAGGACGATCCATCGCGCCCGCGAGCTCGGAATCGACTGGCTGGACACCGCGCCTGCCTACGGGCTCGGGCACAGCGAAGAGGTGGTCGGGAAGGCGCTGAAGGGCCGGCGCCAGCAGTACATGCTCGCCACGAAGTGCGGCATCAGATGGGACGCCGACGAGGGTGCGGTGCTCGCGGAGCGCGACGGCGTGAAGATCCGGCGTAACTCCCGGGCGGCCAGCATCCGGGAGGAAGTGGAGATGAGCCTCCGCCGGCTCGGGACCGACTGGATCGACCTCTACATCGTCCACTGGCAGGCGGTACCCGAGTTTCCGGTGCCGATCGAGGAGACCATGGGAGCCCTGATGGACCTGAAGAAGCAGGGAAAGATCCGCGCGATCGGCGCGTCGAACCTCAATCGGGAGCAGTTCCTGGACTATGTCCGCAATGGTCAGCTCGACGTGATCCAGGAGAAGTACAGCATGCTGGACCGGACGGCGGAGCAGCCCTTCTTCGATCTGTGCCGGCAGTACGGGGTCTCGTTTCAGGGCTACTCGCCGCTCGAACGGGGCATCCTGACCGGAAAGTACGGTCTCGACAACCCGGTCGAGGTGACCGGCGCGAAGAGCAAGGTGAAGTGGTTCGAGAAGGAGAACCTTTCGAATATCGTCGCGCTCATGGAGAAGTGGCAGCCGCTCCGCGAGAAGTATTCCTGCACCATGGCGCAGCTCGTCATCGCCTGGACCGCGGCTCAGGGAAACGGGGTGAACGTGAACGTGCTCTGCGGGGCGCGGAAGGTGTCGCAGGTGGAGGACAACGCGGTCGGCGGGGACATTTCCCTGTCGCGTGAGGACGTCGCCGCCATGCGCGCCGATGTCGAGGCGATCTCCTGAGAAGCCGGTAACGGGGGCCGGGTCCCTGCCGTCAGGGCAGGGCCTTCCCTTCCTCCGCTGCCCGTTCGGCCAGGCTCCGTCCCGGCCGGGCGGCCTCGCGGGTTCTCCGGACGCTACCCCTGCCGTTCCTGCGCGCTCGGGACATCCTCCGGAAACGTCACCGTGATTTCCGTGCCGCCGGTGCCGCCGGTCCTGCCGATAACCGCATCGCCGCCGATCTGCGATGCCAGTGCCTGGATGAGCTTCAGTCCCAGCCCGGGGCCGTCGACCGGGGGAGACTGCTCCGGAAGCCCCCTCCCGTTGTCCCGGACAGTGTACCGGATCATCCCGTTCCGTCGCCGCGCCGTAACTTCGATCATGCCCTTCGCACCTTCGGGAAATGCATGCTTGATCGAATTGGTCACGGCTTCCGCGGTGAGAATGCCCAGTGCCGACATGGTTCCCGGGTTCAGCACGATGTCCTCGATATCTTTCCGGAAGTCGAAACGGTGTGTCCCGGAAAGGGTCAGGATCAGTTCCCGGATGATTTCCGGCAGGTATTCGTCCAGCCGGAGAGCGTACGGATCCGACGATTCATAGAGCTTCCGGTACAGCACCATCATGATTCCGAACCGGTCCGACATCTCCCGGAGCACTTTCCGGCTCGCCTGGTCCTTCACCGCATTCGCCTTCAGGTGCAGCAGCGACGCCATGGTGCTCATGTTGTTCTTGATCCGGTGCTGGACCTCTCTCAGCATGAGCTCCCGCTCTTCCAGGAGAGATTCGACCCGCTGTTCCGCATCCAGCTGCTGTCGTGCCCGGGAACGGAGACTCCCGGTTCCGATGCCGATACCGCCGAGCCCCATGATCCAGACAAAACCGTACTCGCTCAGGGTCGCTCTGGAGTGGTTCCGGGCAATGGCGAGGTATTTCTCCATCGGGACCGATACGCTGATCCCTCCCCGGATATCGCCGACCCGGTATCCCTGCTGCGCGTGACAGGTCAGGCAGCTTTCCTCGGTGTAGAGCGGCTTCATGAGCCGGAGATGCAGTGTTCCTTCGAGCATCTGTTCCTCGACGATCTCGTCATCCGGGTCGTCGAAGGACCGCAGCGCCTTCGTCTCCCATTCGTCGGCCGCATTCTCCGGCCGGATCGGATCGAGGCTGGTGATGTGCGCCCAGGTTCCCTCCGATTCCCGTGCCAGCTCGTGGACCCTCCGGGTCATGTACGCCGGGTTGATCAGCGTCAGCTTTTTACCGGTGGTGGTTACGATGTCCCGCTGTTCCATATGTGCGAGGTAGGGGTTGGGCTGCAGGTGCTCGGTGACTTCGGCGTATACCCCGCCGAGACGTGCGTTCCAGCGACGGTAGACCAGATCTTTGGTGAACTCGGCCCGGGCGGCGATCCGGGCAGTCTCCCGGGCGGCATTGTGTTCGAGGCGATAATTCGATCTCACGAACGCGGCGATGAAGCCGGTCCACAGAATCGCCAGTACGATCGCCATCCGGAGAATCAGCCGCGGAGTGATGCGGCGGCTCTGCTGTTTCGGTGAACCCGGTGTGTCCATCTACCGATAATTGTAGTACGGTCCGGCTGGAATGGCAATAATAACTTTTTTGGATATAGTGGAAGCGGTGGGGATTCCGGCGAACTATTTTGTGTTCGCCAATTCCGGCCGGATGGCATATGCTTGAAGGCATATGAGAGAACGAACCGTTTCCGGATTCGCCCGGGAGTTTTCGGGAGAGCTGCTCCTGTTTTCCGGTCAGTACGCCCTGTTCTACATCTTCATGAATTTCAGTCTGCAGGGGATGGGGTACTTCCTCGATTTCGGTCATACCGTCCTGCTCGCGGTACTCGTCCTCCAGACCTCCGTCCTGGTCCTCTTCGGAAAACGGCCGCTCGTACGCCTGTTCGGGTCACTGATCGCTCCGGCGGTGTACACGATGCTCGAGGTACGTGAAGGGATGAGCTTCGTCCTGAACATGGGGCACATGTTCTTCTGGGTCTTCTCGATCGTGACCGGAATGATGCAGGCGTTCGCATTCGCTTCCCGCGGTCGCATGACCCGGCGGATTCTCGAGTTCCTCATCACCGTGACGAACGTCGCGGCCTTCATCGTCGTCTACTTCTACTCCGATTTCGAGCTCTCGATGCGCGACCGTCTCTCGGCGGGCGCCATCACCCGCGAGCAGATGGATGCACTCCTGCGGATCGACCGACTCGTGCCCGCGATCACGGAGTTCCTCGGCGATCCCGCGCACATCTACATTCTGGTCGGAGGGCTGGTGCTCGCCTTCAGTCTCGCAGTCGGAAGGCTCCGCATCCTCGCCCTGAACGAGCGGATCTCGGAACTGTTCGGCCGCTACGTCGACGGAAGCATCCGGGACCGGATCATCGCAACGGAGGACCGGAACCGGTCGGAGAAACGCAACCTGGCGATCCTGTTCGCGGATATCCGCAACTTCACGGCCGTATCGGAGGCGCACGACGCGGAGTCGATCACCCGGATGCTGAACGAGTACTTCTCCTGCTGGGACCTGGCGGTCCGGGCTCATCACGGCATCATCGACAAGTACATCGGCGATGCGGTGATGGTCGTGTTCGGTCTCGAACGGACCGAATCCGCCGCGGAGGACGCCGTCCGCTGCGCCTTCGCAATGCAGGGCAGGTTCGGTGCGCTCCAGTCCTCCCTCGCGGAGGCGGATCTTCCCGTGCCGAAGGGGTTCGGCGTCGGCATCCATTACGGCGAGGTCATCCTGGGGGATATCGGCAGCGCCGAACGGAGAAACTTCACCGTCATCGGCGATGCCGTCAATACCGCGTCCCGTCTCGAATCGCTCTCCAAGGCGAACAGGGTTTCGCTGCTCGTGTCGCGGGCGGTCGTCGCCCTGCTTCCCGCCGAACTCGCGGCACGCTTCCGCACGCTCGGTGCCGCGACGCTGCGGGGCAAGAGCCGAACCGTCTCCGTCTACGCCCTGCACTCCGAAACGGATACCGAGCGGGTCTCGAAGGACGGGCGTTCCCCCGCCGTCGGAACCGCCTGACGGCCCCGCTCAGATGTTTCCGGATTTCATCGGGAGCTGCCGGCATGGGATTCCTCCCGGGATGAATTGTCCTGGAAAGAATGTGTAGATGCAGAAAACCCGGGACGGACGACGGAAGTCAAAGCAGGCATGTTCCTTGGGACCATGCCTGCTCCTCCGATCCGGTTCATCCCCTGCGGCCTCGCTCCCGGCTGCTCATGGCCTGCGCGGAGATTTCGTCGTCTTCTTCCGCCCGTGCGGTTTGCGGCGCTTGCCGTAGGAACCCCGCCATATCTTTCCCTTGCGTGATCGTCTGTCGCCTCTGCCCATTATGTCCTCCTGATATGTACTGTTACTTCCACTACAGGGCTTTTCGACCGGGTTTCGCAAATGGAGCGGCGGCGGAGTGATGCGGCCGTCCGCGTTCAGCGCGCCTGCGTGCTCATGGGCTCTTCCGATCCGGTGGGCTCCCGCCTCCCGGTGTTCACCCGGAAGGACAGGCGGATCCGGTCGAAATCGGCGTTCCGGGCGAGAAAGATATCGACGATGAGAGGATCGAAGTGCTTTGCCCGGCCCTCGAGAATGACTGCGGACGCTTCTTTGTGGGACATCGCTTTCTTGTAGGGCCGCTCCGAGGTGAGGGCATCGTAGACGTCCGCAAGCGCGACGATCCGGGCGGAGAGCGGGATGGCCGTCTCCCGCAGTCCCTTCGGATAGCCGGTGCCGTCCCACTTCTCGTGATGATAATAGGCGATTTCCTTCCCCAGCGTCAGGAACGATTTCATGTTCATTTTCGATTCGATATCGCTGATGGCGTCTCCGCCGATCGTCGCATGGCGTTTGATGATGTCGAACTCGTCCGGTGTAAGGCTTCCCGGTTTCAGCAGGATGGAGTCCGGGACGCCCACCTTGCCGATATCGTGCAGAATGGAAGAGTGGAACAGATCGTTGATGTATCGTTCGGTGATATAGCCCCGGTAGTCCGGATGCAGGGACAGTTCCTGTGCGATCAGCTTCCCGTATTCCCTGATTCTCTCCAGGTGCAGGCCGGTATCCATGTCCCGGTATTCCGCCAGTTTCGCGAGTCCGAGAATGATCGCAATCCGGGAAAGCTCGACCGTGGCGAACATGAGCGTGAACCGCCGGGCGATCAGATACGACTGGGAAAAGATGAAGATGAACAGCCCCAGGGGCATGAAAAATCCGGTGTGAACGATCTGGTTGGAATGCAGGACATCGTTTATCACTGCGAGGAACATGACGAGAAATCCCGAGGCGAGGATTACCGCTCCCTGTTCCTTTTCCCTGATCGCCCGGAGGAGCACGTACAGGGAATAGATACCGCTGAGTATCGTGATGACCTGATACGTCTGGACCGAGTACGTGTACACCGACGACGGGGTGGACAGCACCAGGAGCGTGAAGCCGCCTGCGAGCAGCGAAACGGTGCGCAGGACCATCACGGAAAAGATCCGGGGAAACAGACTGAAGAGGTAGGTCAGAAAAAGGGGAAGGCCCAGGTAATAGGACAGGTATTCCAGCCGGTGGATGATCTGCCACGGGAAGCCCGGGAACATCCGGTACATGTACAGCTCGCCGGTCGTGAACGCCCGGATCGCGATTACGCAGCAGAACAGTCCGAAAAAAAGTGCGGTCCGGTCCTTTCGCCGCAGAAGAAAGAGACCCAGGTGATACAGGCCCATGATGATGATGCTGCCGGTGATGAACAATTCGAACATCAGCCTGTTCTCATGGTTCCGCCGGATGTCCTCTTCCAGACCGAACCGGATACCCTCCCAGATTCCTCCCTCGCGATGATGAAAATTTGAGACGTGAAGCACGAAGTCGACCTCCCGGCCCTTCGGAAGAATCGTGGAAACGAGCGAAGCATAGCGGGGAATCGACGACGCTGCGTCCGTTCCGACCCGTCCTGCACGGGACACTTCCCTCCCGTCCGCGAACAGGATGCAGGCGGTCTGGATCTCCTTTACCTTCACCGCGAAGATCCGGTCCGTTTCCGGAAGAAGTACCTTCAGGTGCAGGGTCGCGAACCCCTTCCCGGGCAGAGGCCTGCCTTCGACGGAAACCTCGCTCCAGTAGCCGGGCACCCGGATCACCCCTGCGGGCACCGGCGCTTCCCCGCGTGAGACCGCATCGGCAGGCACGAGCGTTTCCCAGTAGAATTCCCATTCTCCGTTCAGTTCGACCGGCCCGTCCTTCCGGAAGTCCCGGTTCCGGAGATCGAGCACGCCTCCCACGGCAGCGGGTTCGCTCTTCCCGGGAGAGGCAGGGACCTGGACGAGAGTACTGAGGGCAAGGGCGAGAACGAGAGGAAAGAGCAGGCGGTTTCGAAGAATCGAACATCTCCGGTTCAGGACCATTGACGACCTTGTTTCGATGATTACTCTTGAAGAGTATTAACTACCATTCGGTACAATATGTCAACGTTGACATCACGTTTATTCACAATGGGTTTAAATTGTAAGAATTGTTTGACAGGTGGACGGGCCCATGATAGTGTACTGTATACAATCATCAGGAAAATCAAGGAGGAATTGTATGCGAAATGTACTGGTTGTTCTTTTACTGGTATGTCTGGCAGCCATGGCTTTCGCCGGCGGAGAAGGCGAATCGCCCGATAAGGGAGGCAAGGCCCAGTATACCATAAAGTATGCGACCGGCGATCCCCCCGATGTGCTGACCGGGTCCGCACACGCGGACGCGGTGATGTTCAAGAACTACGTGGAAGCCCGTTCCGGCGGACGCATCAAGGTCGAGATCTATCCGGCCAACGAGCTGGGCTCGGAACGTGAGCAGCTCGAAGGCGTGCAGCTCGGCAGTATCCAGATGTGCAACGTGAGCGAAGGTACCGTCGGCATCTTCTTCCCGGAGATTCTCGCCACGGCCGTACCCTATGCATTCCGGACCTACACCGAGGCCTGGGCGGTTGCCAAAAGTCCCTACATGATGAACCTGATGGGAAAGATGGTGAAGGATACCGGCATCCGCTGTCTGGACGTAAACCAGAACGGGTTCCGCAACTTCTCGAACAACGTTCGTCCCATCCGGACCCCCGCCGACATGGCCGGCCTCAAGATCCGCACCATGGAGCACCGGGGTCACATGCAGATGGTCAGCGAGCTCGGCGGCAACGCCGTTCCCATCGCCTGGGGCGAGCTCTACAGCGCGCTGCAGCAGAAGGTCGTCGACGGCCAGGAGAACCCCCCGAGCCTGGTGCAGGCGATGAAGTTCTACGAAGTGCAGAAGTACTACACCCTTGACGGTCATATCTACAGCATCGACTTCACCTTCATCAACAACAAGTTCTACAACAGCCTTCCCGAGGACCTGCGGCAGATCGTGTACGAAGGCGCGGGCATTTCCGGGACGATCCACAAGTCTCTCGAAACCTACGTCTCCGGCGTGACCGCCGTCGGCGCGCTGGTGGCCCAGGGAATGGAGGTCTATACGCCGACCGCCGCCGAACTGGCCCAGTTCCAGCAGAAGAGCCAGGGTCCGGTCATCAAGTGGATCAAGGGCGAGATCGACCCCCGGTGGGTCGACGATTTCCTCGTCTCCATCGAAGATGCCAAGAAGGGACTCGTGGCTCCCAGCGGAACCGAAGCAGGGAAGGGCATGGTCTTCAAGTAGACTTCCCGATCCTGACGTCTCGCAGCGATCCGGGTGCCCCCGACTTCACGGCCGGGGGCACCGTTCATCTCGTCATGCGGAGCTCCAGCGGTTCCGGAAGAACAGATTCCAGCGTGAGTAGGTTTTTATGGTTAAGTCATTGCTTGCGGGCCTAGAGTGGTTCAGCGTTCAATACCGGAAGGTGATGCGGCCGGTGCTGGTCATCCTTTCGGCGGTGCTCACGATCGTGGTGCTGTACGCTGTTTTCATGCGATACGTGATAAACAAATCTCCCTCCTGGACGGAGGAGCTCGCCCGGTACCTCATGGTCTGGTCGGCACTTCTCGCCATGAGTATCGCCCTGCGCCAGAATCGGCATATCGGCCTGACCTCTCTGGTCGAGCGCATCTGGGGAAAATACACCGGGATCGCCTTTTTCTTCGCCGACATCTCCATGCTCATCTTCTTTCTCTTCATGGTGTTCACCGGTATTCCGATGACGATCTTCGTCATCAATCAACGATCACCGAGCATGAATCTTCCGATGTGGGTCCCCTATCTTTCGATTCCCGTGGGAGGATTCTTTCTCAGTGTCGAAGCGCTCATTCTGACCTTGAAGAAGCTGGTCCGGGCCTGAAGCCTGCAGCCGGAATGGTTTCTCGTAATACGAGATCGTAATATGAGATCGGAGGGAATTACCATATGGGACTCTTTCTCGCAGTACTGACGTTCGTTGTTACGCTTTTTATCGGTGTTCCCGTCGGAGTATCCCTCGGACTCATGGGACTGGTCGGCATCGTGCTCATGGGCAGCGTTCCGCTCGAAGTGGTCGCGCAGCGCATCTTTACCGGTCTGGACTCATTCCCGCTCATGTGCATTCCCTTTTTCATCCTTGCAGGGGACCTGATGAACAGCGGAAGGATCACCGAGCGGCTGGTCAAATTCGCCGACCTCCTGGTCGGTAGATTCCGCGGCGCCCTCGCCCACGCGAACATCATCGCCAGCATGTTCTTCGGCGGAATCACCGGGTCCGCCGCCGCGGATGTTTCGGCAATCGGATCGATGCTCATTCCCGCCATGGAGAAAGACGGCTATACACCGGATTTCAGCGCCGCGGTAACCGCCTCCTCGTCGCTTCAGGGGCCGATAATCCCCCCGAGCATCCTGGCGGTCATTTACGGGGCCACCATGGGACAGTCCATCGGGGCTCTCTTCGCGGCGGGGATTCCCCTGGGGATCATGTTCGGCCTGAGCGACATGGCCGTGGTCGTGTTTCTCGCCAGGAGACTGAACTTCCCCAAGAAGATCCTGAAGATCTCCCGGAAGGAGAAGCTCAGGATCACCGGGCAGGCGATGGTCGCCATGGTGATGCCGCTGATCATTCTCGGGGGCATTCTGACCGGCATCTTCACGCCCACCGAATCTGCGGCCGTGGCCGTAGCCTACGCCCTCATCATCTCCCTGTTCGTTCTGCGGACGGTCACGATTCAGCAGCTTCCGAAGATCATCCTGAGCGCCGCCTTCAGTACCGGCGTGGTGTTCCTTCTGCTGGCGACCGCGCGGCTCTTCTCGTGGGTTCTGAGCACCTACCAGGTCCCGACCATGATCAGCAACGGAATCCTCTCTATCACCGACAGTCCGGTGGTCATCATTCTCCTGATCGACCTGATCCTGCTGCTGGTCGGAACCGTGATGGATCCGGGTGCCGCGATCATCATGCTGGCGCCCACCCTCGCTCCCCTGGCGCTGCAGGCGGGGCTCCACGACATCCAGTTCGGCATGCTGATGATCACCACCCTGGCGCTGGGCCTGATCACCCCGCCGGTGGGTCTCTGCCTCTTCATCAGTGCCGATATCGCGAACATCAGCATGGAACGGGTCGCCCGGGCGGTCTTCCCGTTCTTCATCATTCACCTGGCGGTAATCGCCCTGATTTCGTTCGCCCCGGATATCGTGCTGTTCGCTCCGAGA
Organism: uncultured Spirochaetota bacterium; assembly: GCA_963728215.1. GTDB lineage: Bacteria > Spirochaetota > Spirochaetia > CAVSJD01 > CAVSJD01 > CAVSJD01. The sequence continues at coordinate 27,472 of CAVSJD010000006.1, forward strand.
TTGTTCGGGTACATATAGGTATATCCAGGCGAACCGGGTATACTGCGAGCATGATTTCGGTTCACGAACTGACGAAGGACTACGGCCCGACCCGGGCTGTAGACTGCGCGACCTTTTCCGTCGCTCCCGGGGAGACGGTCGGTTTCCTCGGGCCCAACGGCGCCGGCAAGACCACGACCATGCGCCTGATGACCGGCCTGTTTCCGCCCAGCTCCGGGGACGTTACCGTAGACGGGTATTCGGTGCTCACGCATCCGCTGGAGGTAAAGCGGCGGATCGGATATCTCCCGGAGAGCTCACCCGTCTACCTCGATATGACCGTCGAGGCGTATCTGCGCTTCGTGGCCGAGGCGAAGGATGTCGCCCGGGCCGAGCGGAGAGGTCAGATCGAAAAGGTCGTCGCGGATTGCGGTCTCGCGGACGTGCGCAGGAAAACCGCCCGCACGCTGTCCAAGGGATACCGGCAGCGTCTGGGGCTGGCCCAGGCCCTGATTGGCGATCCGCCCGTCATCATACTCGACGAACCGACGGCGGGACTCGATCCGACCCAGACCGCGGAATTCCGGCGACTGATCATGGGCCTGAAGGGAGAACGCACCGTTATTCTCAGCAGTCATATCCTCCCGGAGGTGAGCATGGTATGCGACCGGGTGGTGATCATTTCCCGGGGCAGGATCCTGGCCCAGGATTCTCCGGAAAACCTGGCCCGGAAACTGGCCGCCGCAACGGAATTCCTGATCGACGTGGAGGGACCGGAGGAGGAAGTGCTCGGGGAAATGCGCCCGCTTGAGGGAGTCGACGGGGTGGATGTCGAGAGACGGCCCGCTCACGGAACGGTACGGTACCGGGTGTATGCGGCGGAGGATGCCGACCCGCGGGAAGATATCGTCAGGCTGCTGGTGCGGCGGAACTGGAAGCTCCTGGAACTGCAGGCGGTACGGGCCGGACTGGAAGAGGTGTTCCTGAACCTGGTCACCCGCGAGGAAGGGGTTTCGTGAAAGGCTTTGTCGCGATCACGAAGCGGGAGATACGGTCCTATCTCTCTTCGACGATCATCTACGTATTCATCGCCATGTTCACGCTGGTCTGCGGGTACTTCTTTTACCGCAACTTCATCTACTTCACCGTTCTGAGCCTGCAGAGCGACTACGGATCGGGCGGAGGGGGGATTCTCAACATCGGAGAGGCCGTTTTCCGGCCGGTACATTCCAACTATCTCTTCGTCATGCTGATCGTCGTCCCCCTGATCACCATGAGGGTTTTCTCCGAGGAAAAGAAGAGCGGGACGCTGGAACTGCTGATCAGCTATCCGGTCCGGTATCTCGACGTGGTCCTGGCCAAGCTCGTCTCCGCCTTCGCGGTCTTCCTCGTCGCGCTTCTGCTGACCCTGTTTTTCCCCCTGGTGGTCTCGTTCTACGGCGACTTCGAACCGGCACCGGTGCTCACCTCGTACCTGGGGCTTGCCGTGACGGGTCTCGCATTCGTCTCCATCGGCACCTTTTTCTCGTCGCTGACGGAAAACCAGATCATTGCCGCGGTGACCACCTTCGGGACGATCCTGCTCCTGTGGGCGCTCGAGTGGACCGCATCCTTCGTTCCCGGAGAAACCGGCCGCATCCTGTCCGGGCTCTCCGTCTACAACCATTTTCGCGATTTCAATCGCGGCGTGCTCAATTCCAGCGATCTGCTCTTTTTCATCAACATCACGGTTTTCTTTGCGGCTTTGACCATGCTCAACCTGCAGCGAAGAACCTGGAAGGGATAACATTCATGGCAGGGAAACGATCCTTCGACATGACGCTCGTCCTGCTGCCCCTGATGCTGCTGGCGGTGCTCGTTCTGGTGCAGATTCTTTCCTCCCGCTTTCTCCTGCGCATAGACCTCACGTCGAAGCGGCTCTACAGCCTCTCCGAAAAGAGCCTGCAGGTGCTCGGGCAGCTGGACGGTTCGGCGCTGGAGGCGACCGCCTTTTTCGTCCGGGACGACGCCGGCCGGGAACAGGCGCGGGACATTCTCGACCGGTACCGCAGCGCCTATTCCGGATTCAGCTTCGAGATCGTCGATCCGACGAAGAATCCCGGGCTGGTGGAGCGGTACCAGGTGGGGAGCAACGGCACGGTCGTCCTCGAATACCGGGGCCGGGTTACGAAGGTCGTCAGTCAGGAAGAGGAGGCGATCACCAACGGAATCTACCGGCTCAGCGCGGAATCGAGGGCGGATGTCTACTTCCTGACCGGCCACGGGGAGAAATCGATCGACGGCGGGATGAGCCGGCTTGCCGCCGCGCTCGAGGATGAGCACTACCGGGTGCAGGAGCTGCTGCTGCTGCGGGAGGAGCAGGTTCCGGAGGACGCCCGCTGCCTGGTGGTCGCCGGAGCCAGGGAGCCCCTTTCGTCTCATGAGCTGCAACTCCTGGATACCTACCTGCGGGAGGGCGGCAGTCTGCTTGTCATGGTGGAGCCCTTTCGCGATGCGGGGCTTTCCGGTTTTCTCGCCGGTCTCGGGATCGAGCTGCGCAGTGATACCATCATCGACGAGCGCAGCAGGATCATGGGCGGGGATTCCCTGTTCCCGATCGTTTCCGATTACGGCTCCCACAGCATCACCCGCTCCATCGATCTGGTCAGCTTCTATCCCATCGCCCGCTCTCTCTCGATTTCGCGGCAGCTTCCCCCGGGCGTCGACGTGCGTCCCATCGCCCTCACCGGGAGGGACACCTGGGCGGAAACCGACAGCGACTCCCTCGCCGAGGGGAACGCCGCGTTCGACCGGGAGGAGGATGTGCCCGGTCCCCTTGTCCTGGGGGCGGCTCTCACGCTCGAGGATACTGCCTCCCCGGACGAGGGTCGTCTGGTGATCTTCGGCGACTCCGACTTTGCGGGGAACGAGTATTTCGGGACGGAGGGAAATCGCGACCTGGTCCTGAACTCCGTTGCGTGGCTTGCAAGCGAGCCCGACCTGATCGGCATCCGCTCCCGGGACCCGAGTCACACCCCGATCATTCTGACCCGGAGCCAGACGAATCTGGTCTTCTGGCTCTTCATCGTTCTGATCCCGGCGCTCTCCGCGGCGGCGGGAGTGCTCGTCCGGCTGAAGGTCCGCTGGAAACAATGATCCGAGCAGCCTCGTCCCGAACCCTGGTGATCCTCTCCGTCCTGCTGCTGCTCCTTCTGGGCCTGGTGCTGCTCACCGGGGAGAAGCGCGGGAAGGAGGCCGAGGGGCCGGTGCGTCTTTCCCCGATGGGTGAGATCGGAGAAATCCGCATTGTTCTCCCCGAACAGCGGCGGTACCGGCTGGAACGGCGGGGAGACGCCTGGTTTCTGACCGAACCGCTGGAGAGCCGGGCCGATGAGGACACGGTGAACGCCCTGGTGACGCTGGCCGAAAGCCTGATCGGCATTCCGCTGAACTACGATTCCCCGCTGTCGCCGCAGGAGCTCGCAGGCTTCGGAATCGGCAACGGGGAAGAGTTCCGCCTCGTTCTGCAGAGTACGACGGGAGAGCGGAAGGAGATCGTGTTCGGAGACGTGATTCCCCTGGATGTCGGATTCGTCTACGCCCATGATCCGGCGGAAGGGTCCCTCTACAAGGTTCAGCGGGAGGTGAAGGCGTTCCTGGACCGCAGCCTGTTCGAGATGCGGGAGAAGCGCATTCTGACCCTTTCGCCGGGCACGGTTACCGGTCTGAGCATCGAGGGATCGAGGACCGGACGAGCGGGGAGCGGGGTTCTCCGGCTCTCGCTCGTGGACGGGTGGTGGGAGATCCGGGAGCCCGTCGAAGCCCCGGCCGGCAGCCGGGCCGTGGAGGAGCTTCTGCGTGCCCTGAGCTCTCTTCGCGCGAAGGAGTTTCCCCCGGTCGAATCGACGGGCCCGGTCGACTATCGCATTCGGCTTGAAACCGCCGACGGGAAAGCCGAGACCATCGAAGTCGGACCGGGATTATTCCGCGGACCTTCGGCTGGTGCGAAACGATGCGGCGGATGCCGTCTTCGGGGTCGAGCGGTCGCTGCTCGGGACGCTGCCGATCACATTCGGGGAACTGCGGTCGAGGAATCTCCTGCGTTTCAAGCGGGAGGATATCGTCGGTCTCTCGATCGAGACGCCGGATTCCGCGTTCGACATGGCGTTGCGGAACGGCAGCTGGCGTTTCCCCGACGACCCGCAAGCGCGTGCCGACGGGGACCTGATCGAGCGTGTGCTCGGGGGGCTGCTGGAGATCGAGGCCGACGACAGCGAGGGCGTGCGGGCGGGGGAGATCCGAGAAGAAAGCCGCTACCGGATCGTTCTGACGGAACGCGACGGCAGCGAGCATCGGCTGTGGCTCTCCCCGGCAGGCGCAGGCGATGGGGTCCTGTCGGGAGAATCCACCTTCCGGGAGACCCCCTTTCACCTGGACCGGGAGATTCTTGCAGCCGTGCCGCTGAGCAGGGAGTCCTTCGAGGACAGGCGGCTGTTCTCCTTCGACCCGCGTTCCGTGCAGACGCTGGAGATCGGCACGGGTTCGGAGCTGATCCGCATCGAGAAGAGGGGCAGCGACTGGCTGCTGACGGAACCGCGGCGAATTGCCGCCGAAAAGCCGGCGGTCTGGCGCCTGATTTTTTCACTCGAGAATCTCGAGTTCCTGCGCAGGGCCGAACCCTCCGCAGAGGCCCGACCGGCACCGGCGGAGAGCGCATCCCTCAGTCTTCGGGACGCGGATGGAGAGGAGATCGCCGGGCTGCGCCTCTATCTCGACCGGCAGACGGGGGAGCTGTTCGGGAGAATCATGCAGCGGGAGGGGCTCTTCGTCCTTGACCCGGCCTTTGCGGACGGACTGCCCGATGGAGTCGAGGATCTCGAGTATTCCCGCTGAAGGGGCATCGGCCGGGCGGATCGATCGGCCGTCCGTTGCCCTGCACGGCGGTTTCGGGTATCATGAGTCCACGAAAAAACGGTACCACAGGATACATCATGGCGCAGCACGCGAAAGAAACGGCTATTCTCCTCCTCTCATGTCCCGACGCCCGGGGCATCGTCGCCGAGATCTCTCATTTCGTCTTCACCTACAACGGGAACATACTCCACTCCGATCAGCACAACGACGAGGAGACCGGCACGTTTTTTCATGCGGATCGAGTGGGATCTGGATGGATTCGACGATCCCGCGGCAGAAGATCGCCGCCGCTTTCGAGCCCATTGCCGAGAAGTTCGGCATGGACTGGCGCCTCGAATTCTCGAGCCGGGTCAGCTGGAAGCGCGATTTTCGTCTCGCGGTTCGATCACTGCCTCTACGACCTGCTGCTGCGTGCACCGCTCAGGGAGAGCTCCGCGCCGAGATTCGCCTGATCGTTCGCAATCACGAGGAGACGCGGCCCATCGCGGAGTACTTCGGTATCCCGTTCCATCATATTCCCGGTATCGAAGGGAAACAGGGAGCAGTCGGAAGCGAACCAGCTCGGCTCCTCGCCGGGAGCGGATCGACCTGGTCGTGCTCGCCCGCTACATGCAGATCCTCACGTCCGGTTCGTCGAGCGCTACCGGAACCGCATCATCAACATCCATCACTCGTTCCTGCCCGCGTTCGTCGGGCGCGAAACCCTATCACCAGGCCTACAGTCGCGGGGCGTCAAGATCATCGGCGCGACCAGCCACTACGTGACCGAGATCTCGACCAGGGACCGATCATCGAACAGGACGTGGCGCGGATCAGCCATCGCGACTCGGTGGAGGACCTGATCCGCAAGGGGCAGAACCTGGAAAAGCTGGTACTGTCCCGCGCGGTGAACCTGCATCTCGAGCACAAGGTGCTCGTGTTCGGCAACAAGACGGTCGATGTTCGATTGACGGCGGACGCTTCCGAGAGAACCGATCCGCCGGCGGGAACCGACCGTCCGACTATGCTGCGGGAACGATCCAAAAACCTGATAAAGAGAGGTTATTCATGCTACAGGCGTTACGAAAGATCCCGACTTCACGGGCCGCCGGGGACCGGTCGTGCTGGTGATCATGGACGGCGTAGGGTACGGGGCACATCCGGAGGGCGACGCGTTCGCGGGGCGATGACCCGAAACCCTGGACCGGCTCATGCCTCCTGCCCGCAATACCAAACTCAAGGCGCACGGACGGGCGGTGGGACTGCCCTCCGACGAGGATATGGGCAACAGCGAGGTCGGGCATAACGCGATCGGCTGCGGCCGGGTCTTTCTCAGGGCGCGATGCTCGTGAACGACAGCATCGCAAGCGGGCGCATGTTCGAGGGCAAACCTGGAAGAAGCTCGTCGGCAAGGTGAACCGGAGAAGAAGAGCACGCTGCACTTCATCGGCCTGTTCTCCGACGGCAACGTTCACAGCAACGTCGCCCACCTGCGGGCGATGCTCTCCGCGGGCGAAGGAAGAGGGGGATGAAGCGGGCGCGATTCACATCCTTCTCGACGGACGGGACGTGGGGGAGAGCAGCGCGCTCGAGTACGTGGACCCCTTCGAGGCGTTCCTCTCGCGGAGCTCTCGCCGGCGGCGTCGATTTCCGCATAGCCTCGGGAGGCGGAAGGCAGGTGATCACCATGGACCGCTACGGCGCCAACTGGGATATCGTGAGCAAGGGCTGGGAGACGCACGTGCTGGGCAAGGGGCGGAGTTCGCGAGTGCCCGGGACAGCGATCGAGATGATCCGGAAGGAGACCGGGGCGATCGACCAGGACCTGCAGCCGTTCGTCATCGCAGCAGGGCGGCAAACCGGTCGGAACGATGGAGGACGGGGACTGCGGTGATCCTCTTCAACTTCCGCGGCGACCGCGGCCCTCGAGATCACCGCCGCGTTCGAGGACGACGCCTTCACCGGTTCGACCGGAAGCGGCGCCCTGCGGTAGAGTACGCGGGGATGATGGAGTACGACGGGGATCTGCACGTCCCCGCGCAGTTCCTCGTCCCGCCGCCCTCCATCGACCGGACCCTCGGTGAATACCTCGTCGCCACGGGAGTCCGGCAGTTCGCCGTTTCCGAGACGCAGAAGTTCGGCCACGTGACCTACTTCTTCAACGGAAACCGGACCGGCAAGTTCGACGAGAGGTCCGAGGAGTACGTGGAGATCCCGAGCGACGCGTGCCGTTCGAACAGCGTCCCTGGATGAAGGGCGCCGAGATCACCGACCGGGTGATCGAGGCGATGGAGAGCGGGAAGTACGACTTCATCCGCCTGAACTATCCGAACGGCGACATGGTCGGCCACACCGGCATCTATCAGGCGGTCGTCTGCGCCGTCACCGCCGTCGACCTCTGCCTCGAGCGTCTCGTCCGGGCCGCGAACCGGACCGGGGCCGTGATCGTGATCTCCGCCGACCACGGCAACTCGGACGACATGTACGAGCACGGGAAGAAGGGCGAGGTGAAGCGGAAGGAGGACGGGACGCCGCAGGCGAAAACGGCGCACAGTCTGAACCCCGTTCCCTGCATCGTGTACGATCCCGGCTACGCCGGCGAGTACGCGAAGGAGCTGCGCGAGGGGCTCGGCATCAGCTCGCTCGCCGCGACGAGCATCGAGCTCCTCGGATACCGCGCCCCCGCGGACTACGATCCGAGCGTGCTGGCCTGGAAGGAGTAGGGCGGGCCGGCCCGGCCCGGGATCACGCTTCCCAACAGTCGTCTCTTCAGGATATCATAGGAGTTATGGCGACCGAAGTGGAACTGAAGGCCTGGGTGGATGATCCCGCTGCGGTCGAGCGGCGGCTGCGGGAGATGAGCTCCTTTGTGACCGACTTCGTCAAGGAAGACGTCTACTACCTTCCCCCCGGGGATGAGAAGCTCGACCCGGACCGGGAGAGGTCAGACCGGGACCGCAGGGATTTCCGGATCCGGATTGAAGACGGAACGGCGACCGTAACGTTCAAGACGAAGAGTCGCGAGGGCGGCATGGAAGTCAACAACGAGCGTGAGTTCACCGTTTCCGACGCCGACCGGTTTCGCGAACTCATGCAGCGCATCGGGTGCCGGCCCTACGCCCGCAAGCGGAAGCAGGGGAAACGGTTCACCCGCGACGGCATCGTGCTCGAGCTCTGCGAGGTTACTCGCCTGGGCTGGTTTCTCGAAATCGAGAAGATGGTGGATCTCCCGGGGGAAGGGGAGGATGAGGCGGTCCGGAACGCCCGCAGCGAAGTCCGCCGGCTCTTCGATCTGGCCGGTATCCCGGCCGCAAGGATCGAATCCCGGAATTACACCGACCTGCTCCGTGAACGCGGCATCGGCGCTCCCTGATCGTTGCAGCCGATCCGCCGTTCGGGTATACTTTCCCGTCGGCGTCCCGCCGTGCTACCTTTACCCGAGGGGGATCCATGCATATCCTGGAAGTGCGCGATCTGACCGTCCGTTTCGACGGTCATACCATTCTCAACCGGCTGTCGATCCAGTTCTGGAAGGGACACGTTCACGCCATCGTAGGACCGAACGGGGCCGGAAAGTCGACCCTGGCCCACACGCTCATGGGGCTTCCGGGATATACCGATTTCGAGGGAGACATCCTGCTCGAGGGGGAGTCGATCCGCGCCCTGCCGCTGGACGAGCGGGCCCGCCGGGGAATCAGCCTCGCATGGCAGGAACCGGCCCGGTTCGCCGGCATCTCCACCCGCTCCTTCATCCTCGCCGGGGCGAAGGAGAAGAACGAGGACGAGCTGCGGCGCGTTCTCGACATGGTCGGGCTCGACCCGAAGCGGTATGCGGAGCGGGCCGTGGACCGGACTCTGAGCGGCGGCGAGCGGAAGCGGATCGAGCTCGCCTCGATCATCGCCATGGAACCCCGGATCGTGCTCATGGACGAGCCCGATTCCGGTGTGGACATCGAGGCGGTGAACTACATCTTCGACGCGCTGCGGGACCTGAAGGATCGAGGGGTCACCGTCATCCTCATCACCCACAGTCCCGAAGTGCTCAAGCGGGCGGATCATGCGTTCCTCATGTGTCACGGGCAGATGGTGGACAAGGGCCCCGCGGACCGGATGATCGCCTATTTTCAGGGCAAGTGCATCCCCTGCACCCATCAGAATGCACCGTTTACCGAGGAGGTTCTGCGATGAGCGATGCCGGCGCGATGACGAAGCAGAACCTGATCGACGAGCTGCTCGGTACGATCCGCGGCCACAAGCCGTTCGGTCCGGACGAGGCCCATGTCGAGATCCACGGAAACCGCGTGCTCGGGCAGAAGCTCGTGCCCGGGCTGCACATCGAGGCACGGGAGCGGGAGGACCGCATCGAGGTGCGGCTCCGGGTCGATGCGGGCACGAAGCTCGGGCAGCCGGTGCATCTCTGCTTCGGAATGATCCCGGAGAACGGAATCCAGAAAATCGATATGGATGTCGTTATCGAGGACGGGGCGGAGGTGAGCTTCCTCGCGCACTGCACGTTTCCCAACGCGCGGAAGATCCAGCACCTGATGGACGCCCGCATCGAGGTCGGACGGGACGCCCGCTACTCCTATTTCGAGCGCCACATCCACGGCGAGCACGGCGGCCTCACGGTCGTTCCGAAGGCGAAGATCGTGCTCCGCGAGGGTGCGCGCTTTTCCACCGAATTCGAGCTCATCAAGGGCCGGGTGGGCCTGATGGACATCGATTACGAGGCCGAGTGCGGGGCACGGAGCGTTCTCGAGATGACCGCGCGGATCAGCGGGCGCGAGGACGACGTGGTGAAGATCCGGGAAGCGGCGTTCCTCCGGGGCGAGAGGAGCCGCGGCGTGCTCATCTCCCATATCGCCCTCCGGGGAAGCGCCCGGGCGGAGATCCTGAACGAACTGGTGGCCGACGCACCCTACGCACAGGGGCACGTGGACTGCAAGGAGATCGTGCAGGACAACGCGACGGCCCGCGCGGTACCGATCGTGCAGGTGAATCATCCGAAGGCGCACGTGACGCACGAGGCGGCCATCGGGTCGGTCGATTCGAAGCAGCTGCAGACCCTGATGGCCCGCGGTCTCTCCGAGGACGATGCGGTGGACCTGATCATCGAGGGGCTGCTGCGGTGAAGATCCATCATCTGCCGGAGGATGTCCGGGGTCTCATTTTCGACATCGACTCGACCCTCTATCGCAACCCCGACTACCATCGTGCCCAGAGCGTCGTGCAGATCCGGAAGGTGGCGGAAGAGCTCGGGAGACCGTTCGAGGAGGTCGCGGCGGAGATCGAGCGGTACCGCGAACAGGAAACCGGAGCGCGCGGCTACACGCCCGCCCTCGCAGAAGTGTTCCGGGACCGCTACGGCCGTTCCATCGAGTCGACCGTCACCCTCCGGGAGGAACTGCTCGTGCCGGAACGCTACCTGAAGCCCGATGCGCGGCTCGCGGACATCCTGCGGATGCTCGCCTCCCGATACCGGGTGATCGCGGTGACGAACAACCCGGTCCGGATCGGGTTGCGCACCCTCGAGGCTCTGGGGGTCCGGGAGCATTTTCTCGACGTGCTGGGGCTGGACACCACCATGGAATCCAAACCGTCGCTCGTTCCCTTCCGCAAGGCGGCCGGACTGCTCGGTCTCCCCTTCGACCGGATCGTGAATATCGGCGACCGGTACGAGATCGACCTGAAGCTTCCTCTCGGCGAAGGGATGGGCGCGATCCAGGTGGAGTCGATGGACGATATCTACCGGCTTCCGGAGGTCCTCCCTTCACCGATGGGGTCGGCGCCGCATTCCCCGCATTCCGCTTGACGCCCCGCTTCCGAGGGTGTAGGCTTCACCGATGTACCTGACCAGTGAGTTCGCCTCGGGACTGCGGGAGCTGTTCTCCTCTTCGCGGGCTCTCGCGGGCATGTTCACGCACGCGGATATCATCCTCAACCCCGCGGCGGGTTTTTTCACCCGCATCCGCAGGTACCAGGATCGGATCCAGAACCTGTTCCACTTCATCGAGCAGCACCGGAAAGAGCACGGGGCGGCCCGCCCGCTCTCCCACACCCTGCACCTCACCGAGTACGCGGGACACGCGGGCAGCCTCGCCCGCCAGATCGCCGGACAGGCGCTGCGGGCGGGGGAAGGCCTGCGGCTCCTGGTGACCGCGGGCGGAGACGGTACGCACCAGAGCGTCTGCTCCGCGCTGCTGGACGCGGACCGTGCCGTTCGGGAGCGGCTCTTCGTGCTGCGGCTGCCCATGGGGACCGGCAACGACGGAGCGGATGCCGGCGACCTCGACGACCTGTGCGACATCGCCCGCGGCCGTTATTCCTGCGGCCGGGCTTCCGCGCTGGAGCTGCGGCCTTCCGGGTGCGCTCCTCTCCACTCCTTCAATATCGCGAGTGTCGGGCTCGATGCGTACGTGGTCCTCATGACCAATCGGCTCAAGCGATTCGTCCCGGGCACGTTCTATCGGGCCATGGCCGATCTGGCGTCGGTGGTGTACGAGCCGCTCTGCGGAGTCCGGCCGATGCGGGTCGAGATCTCGGACGGCCGCGACGCCGGAACCGTTCTCGAGGACCGGTTCCTGTTTCTCGCCGCCGGCGTCTCCGGCAGCCGGACCTACGGAGATCATATCAGGATTCTTCCGGACGAGGAGAATGTCTGCCTCGTACGGAACACCGGGCTGTTCCGGAAGCTGGCCATCAAGGGGCGTTTCTATCGGGGCGAGCACCGGGGACTTCCGGAGGTGACTCTGCTCGGTGCATCAGGCATGAGGATCGATTTCGAGGGCCGGCTGCCGGTGCAGCTCGACGGGGAGGCGCTCTGGCTGGAGCCGGAGCATTCGCCGCTCGAACTGCGCGTGCTTCCTCCGATGCTCAACGTCCTGAAGGCGGGGCAGGGCGGATGCGGAGACGTCGAACGTTCGGCGCCCGTGATCAGTCTGCAGCACTGAGCATCCGCGGGGTTCAGAACCCGTACAGGGTCGCCGGTTTCCCGAATCCGGCAAAGCCGTTCGATGCGACGGTGTCCCGATACTTCTCGAAATCGTCCTGATAATGAACCAGGTACATCCTCTCCTTCAGCGAGGGAGAAAGCGTCGCGATCTCGTCCAGTGCCGCATGCACACCGCCGGGCGGTCTCAGCTGGCAGTCGTGGAAAATGGTCTCGAGCCGGAACCTGGCGTCGAGCTCCCTGAGGAGGTCCGGGTCGAACCGGGTATCTCCGGTAAAGAGCACGCGGTCGTCGATGACGAGGCCGCAGCTCCAGAAGGAATCCTGCCAGCTGACGGCGCTGTCGGGAATGTGCATCGTGCGGAAGAGCTTCAGGTCTATCCCGCCGATCCGGATGTTCCAGGACTGGCGGGAGAACCCGCCGAGGGGTTCGGGGCGCAGGGTATCCCAGAAATCGGCCGGCTGCAGCGAACGCGCCCGGCGTCCTTCGTTGTAGGCGAGCCCTCCGCGAAGCGACATTTCCCAGAGGATCCGTTCGTACTCCTCGGTCAGGATGAAGCGCGGTTTCCGCCTTTTCACGTACCGGGAGAGCAGCAGGACTTCCTCCAGTCCGCCGATGTGGTCCGCATGGGAATGGGTGATCAGAAAGGTATCCAGATCGTGGGAGACGAGTCCCAGTTCGCGGACCGCGGCGGGCGCACGGGTACCGAAATCGACCATGACGTGATCGTCGCCCTTGAGGATGAGTAGGTTGGTCTGGTAATTCTCCGCGGCGAAAGCGCTGCCTGTACCGGTAAAAAGGAGCGTCAGGCGATCCCATCCCCGAAGTAAAAGCGGCTTCCGGTCGAGGGATCGGATATTCATGCTACCCCCGTCGATTCATTCAGCAGGACGGCCCTCCTGGCGTCTCCATCCGCCGCTTACAGGTTTTTCAACAACCTTTTACCGCAGGCTTCGTTTCAGTATAGCACATTCCCCGTCAAAACACGACAATTTCTCGAATATAGAGAAACCGGAAGAGACGCGCTCCGGGATGATGGTGTTCGTCGTCTTCGAACAATGTACTTCGAACAATGTATTTCCTGTAGTACAATACCGGGAAATACCGGATCCGGAGGGTTTTCATGGTTGCCAAGGACCAGATCGATGCCGCCAGGGGAATCATTCCCTGCGACGTGAACTTCGTGAACTGCGCTGTCGTCGATCTGCTGGCGGGCCGCATCCGGAAAAAAACCACGGTTTCGGTGCACAGGGGATTCGTGGTCGGCGTCGATGACGGTCTCGCAGCTCGTGACGAACGGGACCTGGGCGGGCGGTTTCTCGCACCCGGCTTCATCGATGCGCATGTTCACATCGAGTCGTCCCTGCTGTCGCCCGGCGAATATGCGCGGCTCGTCGTGCCGCGCGGTACGACCGCGGTCGTCGCCGATCCGCACGAGATCGTCAATGTCCTCGGGTATGACGGCATGACCTGGATGCTGCGCGCAAGCGAGGATCTCCCGCTGGATGTCTACCTGACCGCTCCTTCCTGCGTACCCGCCACCGGATTCGACACCTCCGGGGCCGAGCTCTATGCCTCCGACATGTACCCCTTCCTCCGGCATCCGCGCGTGCTCGGACTGGGAGAGGTGATGAACTTTCCCGGGGTCCTGGCCAAGGACCCCCAGCTCCTCGACAAGGTCGCCCTGTTCTGGGACTCCGGGAAAACCGTGGACGGCCACGCTCCGGAGCTCCGCGGATCGGACCTTTCCGCCTACATCGCCGCCGGAATCCGTTCGGATCACGAGTGCACCGGGGCGGAGGAAGCGCTGGAGAAAATCTCGAAAGGGATGATGGTGATGATCAGGGAAGGCTCCGCTTCCCGCGATCTGGCGAAGCTGCTTCCGGCCGTCACTCCGCGTACGGCGTCCCGGTTTCTCCTCTGCTCGGACGACCGCCATCCCACCGACCTGGTGCGTGAGGGGCACATCGATCGTTCGGTCAGGCTCCTCGTCGAGGGCGGGGTCGATCCGCTGGATGCGCTCGCGATGGGCTCGCTCAACGCGGCCCGCTATTTCGGACTCCGCCGGTCGGGCGCGGTGGCTCCCGGATACCGGGCGGACTTCGTCGTGTTCTCGAGTCTCTCGGACTTCCGGGCCGAGCTTGTCGTCAAATCCGGCGAACCGGCGGCCGAAAACGGCCGGATGATCGTGCCCGCACGGGGACGCTCCGCCGTTCTTCGCGATTCGGTCAACATCAAGTGGCTGACGGAGGATGACTTCCGGATCCCCGCCGAAGGAAAGAGAATCCGGGTAATCGAGGCCCGACGGCAGTCCCTGATCACCGGAGAGATCATCACCGAACCGAAGATCGAACGCGGCGAGTGCGTCTCGGACATTTCACGCGACATCCTCAAGCTGTTCGTCATCGAGCGGCACAAGGGATCGGGCAACATCGGCAAGGGCTTCATCCGGGGCATGGGGCTGTCGCGGGGGGCGATCGGTTCGACGATCAGCCACGATTCGCACAACATGATCATCACCGGGGTGGATGACGCATCGATCTTCAAGGCGGCGCGGCATCTCAACAAGATCGGGGGAGGTCTCGTCGTGACGGATGGCGACCGGATCGTCCTGGACCTGCCGCTTCCGATCGCCGGGCTCATGAGCGACCGGGAGGCATCCCGGGTGATCGGGCGGCTGGAAGCGTTCGACGATCACTTCCGGAGCGAAGGGCTGTCGAACGAATCTCCGCTCATGACACTTTCCTTCATGGCGCTGCCGGTCATCCCGAAGCTCAAGCTCACCGATCGCGGCCTCGTGGACGTCGAGCGATTCGAGCGGGTCGGACTGTGGGTTTGAGTGGGCGTAAAGGTGTGGGAAGAAGCGGGGCAGGGCTTCCCGAGGAGCGGTCAGAAGGAAGTCTGCACCTCGATCTCGTCCCTCACTTCCTCCACTCCCGCCACCGGGACGACCGTCTCGTACAGGCTGCTCCGCGTTTCATAGGAAGGAACTTCCCCCGAGAGCGTGACGACACCGTTTTCGACCGTAATGACGACAGTGTTGATGTCGACCCGGTCCTCTCCTCCTACATCGTCCAGGATATGCGTCGCGAGCTCGAGATCACGCAGCGATCCGTTGGGAACGACCGCGACGAGCAGCGCGAAATCGATGACCTCCGGTACGGACCGGATGAGGTCTGAGATCCTCTGCCGCTTCCACGCGGAATCGACCGTTCCCTTCAGGCTCACGATGCCGTCGTCGTAGACGACCTCGATTCCTTCCCCGTCCAGGTCGACATCCGGCGAGAGCAGCTCCCGGATCCTCGTCTCCGCCTCGCTGTTGATCGGGCCGTCGCCCTGGTTCCGGACCCGGATGGTGTTCTTCACGGTATTCGATCCGGCATATTCCCAGGCCAGCTTCTCCGCGATCTGCCTGGCCTCGTAGGACTGGACCGTTCCCGACAGGTTTATCATACCCCCGTGACCGGTCACCCGGAGCCCGGCCGCCTGGACCCTCGGGTCCTGGAGGATGATGTCGGTCAATTCCTCGTACTGCTGCTGACTGAAGTCTTTCTGGTCGCTCATGGAATCCTCCGTGCCTCAAACGTACCGAAGGAACGGACCCGACGCAAAGACTCGCAGGCGAATTCGGGACGATTCGGGGAGGGCGGCAGAGGTTTGCCGGGGACAGGGCGCAAAAAAGAACCGCCCTCTCAGGCGGTTCCTTTCTTCTTAGCAGGGAGAGGACTCGAACCTCTGACCTCCGGGTTATGAGCCCGACGAGCTGCCAACTGCTCTACCCTGCGTCGCTGTTCAGACAATGTACTCAAGAACGCAAAAAGTGTCAACCCTGTGAGAATGAAACTCTCCGCAAGGGTGGAAGTACCGGCGAGGCGGGCCTTTTAGCGACGGCGCGGGCCGCCGGATGCGTCGTCGGATCCCCCGGCGTGACGGTACAGTCCGTTCACGACCGCCCATGCCGCCGCGAGCAGCGGGAAGACCAGAAACGAGACCCAGCTTCCGGCGAAGAGCAGCATGTTGTAGCTTCCGTGGAGCAGGACCGCCCCGGTCAGGCCGGAGGGGGTCCGATCTCTTCCCTCGAACCGGGAGATTCCCGCGGAATACCCGAGAATGCCGGCGGTCAGAGCATGAAGCGGGACCGCCGTAAGCGCGCGGAGCACGAGGATGCGGGGCGAAACGAGGCCGTAGAGCAGGTTCTCGAACAGCGCGAAGCCCATTCCGGCGGTGACGGTATAGATCATCCCTTCGGAGACTTCCTCGAACTCGTGCTGCGGGGAGAGATACCAGCGGATCACCAGCAGCTTCGCAGCCTCTTCCACCAGGGCGATGACCAGGAATGCCCGCACGGCCGCCGCGACCAGCGACGGTACGGGCGGAACGGGGAGGACGAACCGGCTCGCGGCATCGAGCAGGGTCTCGAGAAAGAATGCCGGGATTACCGCGAGAAAGCCGAGGAGGAAGGTTTTTATCAGGAGCAGCGGAGGTTCCCGACGGCCGCGGTCGCTGCGGAACAGGCCGAACAGGATCACGGCCGCCGGGACGGCGGCCAGCAGACCGTTCAGCAGGAGCGGCATCATCCCGGTTCGAGAAATGCCTTCAGGCAGGAGAGAAAGGTCCGGTTCTGCTCGGGCGTGCCGATGGTGACCCGGATCCACTCGGTAAGCCCGAAGGAAGCGAGCGGACGGATCGTGACCCCGAGGTCCATGATGCGGCGGAATGCCTCCATCCCGTCGCGTCCGATATTGCAGCAGATGAAATTGGCCTCCGTCGGATAGCAGGGAATGCCCATCCGCCCGAGCTCCTGCATCAGAAAGATCTTTCCTTCTTCGTTCGTCCGCAGGGACCGCCGGAGGAACTCCTCGTCGTCCAGAGCGGCGAGGGCGGCCGCCTGCGCGAGAATGTTCACGTTGAAGGGCTCCTTGGTGCGCCGGAGATCGCCGATGACCGCTTCGCTGCCGATGCCGTAGCCGACCCGCAGACCGGCGAGACCGTAGATTTTCGAGAAGGTGCGCAGGACCAGGAGATCGGGAAAGGTCCGCTGCAGCGCGATGCTGTCGGGAAAGGAGGGATCGCTCACGTACTCGAAGTATGCCTCGTCGGAGACGACCAGCACGTCGCGGGGTACCCGCTCGAGAAACGCCTCGAGCTCCTTCCCGGAGAAGATGGTCCCGGTCGGGTTGTTCGGGTTGCAGAGAAAGACGATCCGGGTCCGTTCCCCGATCAGCTCGAGCAGCCGGTTCAGCTGGAATCGGCCGTCCTCCATGGGGGCGTAGCGCATGGTTCCGCCGAAGAGGGTGGTCGCGAAGGTGTATTCGGAGAAGGTGGTCTGCGAGGTGACCGCTTCGTCTCCCGCCTCGATGTAGGCGCCCGCGATGAAGAGCAGGATTTCGTCGGAACCGTTGCCCACCAGCAGCTGATCGGCCGAAACCCCGAGACGGCCCGCGAGCTTTTCCCGGAGCTCGGTGGCCAGTGCGTCCGGATAGAGCGAGACGCCCGACGCGTTCCGGGCGATCGCCTCCATCGCCCGCGGCGAGGGGCCGAGGGGATTCTCGTTGGAGGCGAGCTTGATGGCTCCGGGCTTGAGCGCCCCCGCTACGTACGGCTTGATCGTCCTGAGGGCTTCCCGTGTCTTCATGACCTTCCTTTCCGACTGCTGAAGTAGGGCAATTCTACACGAGCCGCGGGGAGCGGTCAAGTTTCCGATCGGCTGTTTCCGATCGGCCGGAATCGACCGGATCGCGAACCCCGAAAGCGGACCGCTGCGAACACCGCCCTTGTGTTCCGGCTGCTGTTGATGCACACTGGATGGTATGAAGCTCTGCTGTCTGACCCATGTTCCCTTCGAAGGACCGGGCATGATCGACGAATGGCGGGCGGAACGCGGTCACGGCGCGCGTACGATCCGGCTCTTCCGCGGCGAGCGGCTTCCCGCCCCGACGGAGCCGGACCTGATCGTGATCATGGGCGGCCCGATGGGTGTGCATGACGAGGCGGCGTACCCCTGGATCCGGGAGGAAAAGGACTTTCTCCGGGAGGCCGCCGCGCGGGGAGCGAGGATGCTCGGGATCTGTCTCGGCGCGCAGCTTCTCGCGGATGTGCTCGGAGGGGAAGTGGGCAGGAACCCCGAGCGGGAGATCGGCTGGTACCCGATCCGGCCGACGGAGGCGACCGCCGGGTCCCTCCTTTCCGGTCTGCCGGCAGGGCTCACCTGCTTCCACTGGCACGGAGAGACCTTCTCCGTGCCGCCCGGCGCGAAGCTTCTCGCCGGGAGCGACGCCTGCCCGAACCAGGCCTTCCAGACCGGCGACCGGATCCTGGGCCTGCAGTTTCACCTCGAGTCGACGGAGCGGACCGTCGCCGCCCTGGCCGAAAACTGCGCCGACGAGCTCGTACCCGGCCGTTTCGTGACCGATCGCGACCGCCTTCTCCGCGAGGCGCCCCGGCATCTCCCCGCCATGAACCGGCTTATGCGGGATGTTCTGGACCGGCTGTCGGAAACCTGAGCGGCCGTACCCGGGCCGCCCGCCCCGCGAGCCCGGAGAGCCCGGCAAGCCCCGCGAGCCCGACCGCTAGAACAGCAGGTACTGCCGGTCCCGCAGGCGGTCCTCGATCTCCGAGACGATCCGTTCGAAATGCTGGGGTCTGCCGACGAAGTCCGTCCGGTCGGCGGGAACGATCATCACCGGGGAGAGATCGAAGCCGCCGATCCATTCCTCGTAGAGCGCATTCAGCTCCTCGAGGTACTCCTCGGGAATCGCCGCCTCGAAATCGCGGCCCCGCTGTGCTATCCGCTTGCGCAGGGTGGGAACCGACGCCCGCAGATAGACAACCAGGTCGGGAGGCGGAAGCAGGGTGATGAGGGTCCGGTAGAGTCCCTGGTAGGTTTCCCATTCCCGGCCGCTCATTCTGCCCTGCAGTGCGAGATTCCGGGCGAAGACCTCCGCGTCCTCGTACAGCGAACGGTCCTGCACCACGGTATGGGGATCGTCCATGAGCGACCGGTGCGAGCGCACCCGGTGGGTCAGAAAGAACACCTGTGAGTGAAACGCCCAGCGGCTCATGTCCCGGTAGAAATCCTCGAGGTACGGGTTCTCCGTGACCGGCTCGTAATACGGTTTCCAGCCGAGCCGGTCGCACAGGAGCCGGACGAGCGACGTTTTCCCTGCTCCGATGTTTCCGGCGAGCACGACGTACCGCTTCATAGCGAGTCGAGAAACTCCCAGCGTTCGTAGGCCGATGCGGTTTCCGCCTCCAGGTCCCGGAGCCGGGCGGCCAATGCGGCCGGATCGCCGCTGCCGGACCGGTAGAGCGCGGGGTCGGCGAGCTCGGCATGAAGGCTTTCGATCTCGCCCTCGAGTCGGGCGATTCTGCCCGGGAGCGCTTCCAGTTCCTGCTTCTCCCGGAACGAGAGCTTCCGGGGCTTCTCGGGACGCGGGCGTCCGTTTCCCGACCCGGCGGCCGGCTTCGGGGATGCCTGTGCCTGCGAAACCCGGCGCCGCTCCTCTTCCAGCCGCCAGTCTCCGTAACCGCCGACGTACTCGATCACCCGGCCGTCTCCGGCGAAGACGAAACAGTCGGTGACCACGTTGTCGAGGAACGCACGGTCGTGGCTCACGAGCAGCAGGGTGCCCCGGTATTCCTGCAGGATCTCCTCGAGCAGCTCGAGCGTTTCCAGGTCGAGATCGTTCGTCGGCTCGTCGAGGACCAGAAGGTTCGAAGGCCGTGCGAAGAACTTCGCCAGCAGGAGCCGGTTCCGCTCGCCCCCGGAGAGATGGGCGACCGGACTCTTCGCGCGATCGGCCGTGAAGAGAAAGTCCTCCAGGTAGCCGATGATGTGCCGCTTCCGTCCGTTCAGCTCGATGGTATCGTAGCCGTCGCCGAGATTTTCGATGACGCTCTTCGACGGATCGAGCTCGCTCCGCATCTGGTCGAAGTAGACCGGGCGCAGGTTCGTCCCGAGGCGGACCCTGCCCGCGTCCGGTTCGAGTTCGCCGAGCAGGAGCCGGAGCAGGGTCGTCTTTCCCGAACCGTTCGGCCCGACGATGCCGACCCGGTCCCCCCGCATCACCATGGTCGTGAAGCCGCGGATGAGCGGTTCCTCCCCGTAACCGAAGGTGAGGCCGACGGTCTCGGCCACCAGGTCCCCCGAACGCCCTGCGTCATGGATCTCCATCGCGACCGTTCCCGTCCGGTCCCGCCGCTGCCGGTACTGTTCGCGCATCGCCTCCAGAGCTTTCACCCGGCCTTCGTTCCGGGTCCGGCGCGCCTTCACGCCGCGGCGCAGCCACGCCTCCTCCTCGGCCAGTCGCTTGTCGAAGCCGGCCCGCTTCCGCGCTTCCGCTTCCAGGAGCTCCTCCCGTCGCTCCAGGAACTGCTCGTAGGTGGCCCGGAAGGCATAGATCGTTCCCCGGTCGATCTCCGCGACCCGATTCGAAAGACGCTTCGCGAAAGCGCGGTCGTGGGTGACGAAGACGCAGGTCTTCACCTTGCGCAGCAGGTATTCCTCGAGCCGGAGTACGGTGTCGATGTCGAGATGGTTGGTCGGTTCGTCGAGCAGCAGCACGTCCGCATGGGAGGCAAGGGCCCCGGCAAGCAGGACCCGGCGCTTCTCGCCTCCGGACATGGATGAAAGCTCGCGCTCCGGGTCGATGCCGAACAGGGTGAGCAGACGTTCGGCATCGAGCCGTCGGTCATCCTCGCCGTCCGATGCCGTTTCGAGTGCGGTCCCCGACATACCTTCGGGGATTTCCTGACCGAGGTAGGCCGTTCGCACGCCGGCGGTCCGCGTCACGTCGCCGGCGTCGGGCTGCAGCAGGCCGGCCATCACCTTGAGAAGCGTCGACTTTCCCGCACCGTTCCGCCCGAGCAGGCAGAGCCGTTCCCCTGCCTCGATATGCAGATCGACCCCGTCCAGGAGCGGCGGTCCGCCGAATGACAGCGTAAGTGTCTGAATGCTGATGAGTGCCACGCCGTCATTCTACCCGCGGGAAGCGGGCAGGGCAATCGGGTACTGCTCGGCATTTCCCTGAACAAGTGCTTGCGCGGGAGGAACAAGTGTGGTACAATATCTCTATAAAGTATAAAATATATGTAATCTAAAATAATATGCTGAACGGGGGGGGACGGCTATGGCAGACGGTAACGGTTTCATGTACGGCCGGATCGGCGACTTTCTGGTGCAGATCGGTGCGATGACGCAGGAACAGGTGCAGGAGGTTCTGCGGATACAGCAGAACGATCCTGCCCGGCTGTTCGGCCAGATCGCCATCGAGTGCGGCTATATCGATGACGAAGCCCTGCGGCGCTATGTCGAGCACAAACATGCAGCCGGTGTGCGCTGAACCGGAAGGATCGGGGTAATGCGGTTTCTGCAGAACGACTGGGAACGGATCGGGGACTACCTGGTCCGGGTCGGAATCATGAATCGGGACCAGGTAGATGCGGTGATCATCCGTCAGTTCGACCAGCCGAAGAAGCTGTTCGGCGAGATTGCGATCGAAATGGGATATATCGATACCCGGCCGATCCGGACATATCTGAAAAATCTTCCGTGGGGATAGGGACAGGTGAATGAGTAACGACAATCCATTCTGCAGCGGAAAAAAGGTTTCGGCATTCATCAATCCCGGATCGCTGTACTTTCATTTCTTTCTCGCCATCGACCTGCACCTCACGCCCGCCGAAAAGATTGCCGGTACCTGGAAACTGGGGGATCGAACCGGATCGGTGAAGCAGATGGTCCTCGACTGGTACTCTACCACGCTCGGCGGCATGTCGGGAGGCGGTTCACGGAGACTCCGCTATCTCATCGAGCTGATCGGCGAGGATCTGAAGAATGAAGAACCGGACGGCGATGAATGAGCCGGCATCCTGCCGGTGAGAGCCGTCCGGCATCGACCGGAACCGCTCAGTCCCGACAGGCGGTGCGCCCGAACAGCGGTGCGTGATTCGAAGTGAAGACCGGTGGAGTCCGCCGGACGATCTGCGCGACCGCGGGGTTTCTGCGGAATTCCCGTTCGAGAAAGGTCCTCACCTCTGCGCGGTCCCATCCCGCGGGATGAACGAACTCCCGGTAAAGCGAAAGATCCCCCTCATAGAACGACGAAGTCGGCAGGCTGCGCGCTTCCGGGCTGCCCGCGGGCAGATTGAAGATCGAAAGGTTGAGGTAATCGATCGAACCGGCATGGCGGATCGTGAATTCCAGGGTTCGAAGCGCGGCATCCGGAGTTTCCGCGGGAGTTCCGAACAGGAGATACCCGTACGTCGCGATGCCGGCTTCCGACAGGGCGCGGAGGGCGAGGGATGCATCCGCGACCCGGGTTCCTTTTCCGGCGGCATCCAGCACGTCCTGGTCGCCGCTTTCGATTCCCAGCTTGAGCATCGTACAGCCGGATGCGGCGAGCGCGCGGGCGAAATCCGGATCGCCGAGCTCCGGCGAGATCCGGGCGAAGCCGTACCAGGGAGCACCGGGCGTCCGTCCCGCGAGCCGCCGGAGCAGCTGCGGGCTCACTTCGCTGTCGAGCAGATGGACAAGTCGGGGCCGATGCTCCCGTTCGAGATCCGCCAGCTCGGCAAGGGCCCGACCGGCCGGGACGGGCAGGTACGGGCCGCCTTCCGCCCGTTCGGGGCAGAAGGTGCAGCGGCTCCAGCAGCAGCCGCTCGAAGCGGCATACGGCAGGATCGGTCCGGGTGAGAGATAGGGGAGATCGATCAGCTCCCGGTAATCCGGCGTTCCCGGTATTCCGGTCCCGGCGGAGCGCGGGTGAACGGGGGCGTGCACGGGACTTCCGGCGGAGACCAGGTCGAGCAGCGCCTCCTCTCCGGGCCCCGCGATGCACCGGTCGACCAGCCCCCGGAACAGATCATCCCGCCAGGAGGGACCCCGTATCCAGGAGGTGACGAGTCCGCCGCCGATGGCGATTACGGTCTCCGGCCATCTCCTCCGGATGAAGCCCGCGATCGCGAATGCCGTCAATGCCTGGCTCAGGAACCCGATCGAAATGCCCACCACGGGAATGCCGCCGAGCCCGGATTCTCCCGCCTCTTCGACCAGCGCGGGAAGCCGGCGGCTGAAGAAGGAGTAGTAGCCGCTCAGCTGCGGCTCCGCGGCGGCCCGAAGCAGATCCCCGCTTCGCAGCGGAGACAGCCGGCCGTCGGAATAATCGGCCATCCGCCCCCGGATCTCCGGCGTTCCACCGCCGACCGCGGCAGCCGCGGCGGATATCCGGATTTCGAGCAGCCGCTCGAGCTCCGTTACCGTCTGCCGGTACCGGCTCCGGTTGGAATATCCGGAGGGGCTTCTCAGGAGGGCCAGATTGCGGTTTCCCCGGAGGACGGCCCGGCGGGTGAAGGTGTCCCCCGCTGCCGGGAAATCCGGAACGCCCGCTGCCGGACCGGAGCCGGACCCGCCACCCGCGCCGGGACCGGTTCCCTCGAGAAAGTACCGCAGAGCCTCCAGGTTCAGGTCGACCGCCCGGCACGCTGCACCGCGGCTCCGCAGGAAGCCTGCGAGGCGGGCGATTCCTGCCGGCGGTTCCGACGGTTTCGCCGCCGGCGGATGGATCAGGAGCATGACCTTGATCCTATCCGCCGCCGCACATCCTGGCAAGCGGGCGGCAGCCGGTTGTCAGCAGGACGGTTGCACAGGGCAGCCGGCCGGTCACGGCGGGGCGCGGCATCGATTCACTGGAATCATCGCCTCGATGCTGCTATATTCTCCGATAACCGGAGAGGGGACAACAATGGAACGTGCAACGGATGACCAGACGCTGCGTGATTTTTCCGACGAAGTACTGAAGAACAGCGGCCGGAACTCCGGACTCTTCGTGGCGGAAGGGCTGTTCTTCGGCGTCGGGTATGCGACGTTTTTTCCCTTCACGGTTCTGCCGGGATTCCTCCGGCAGGTTTCGGGCAGCGCGGCCGTCTCCGGTGCGGTGGTGGCGCTCTACAGCCTGGGGCTGTTCGGGACCCAGCTCTTCAGCGCGTGGCGGTACGAGTCCCGTCCCCGGAAGTCCGATGCGCTCATGAAATGGTCGCTGATCCATCGGTTCGCTCTGATGCCGCTTTTCCTCGTGGCGCTTCTTTCCGCGGTGCGTCCGGGAGTATCGGTCCTGCTGTTCTTCCTGCTCTACGGGATCGCGGTGTTCTCCTGGGGGATGTGCGCGCCGCTCTGGACCGATCTCATCGGCCGCTGGATCCACGACACCCGGCGGAGCCGGATTCTCGGCAGCCGGGTATCCCTCTCCCAGATCATGCTGGCCGCCGGAAGTTTCTTCGTTCTCCTGGTGATGGGGAGCTGGCGTTTCCCCGCGAACTACGCCATCGTGTTCCTGGTCGGCGTCGTGTTTCTCTGGGGATCGATGATCCCCCTGGCCCGCATGCGGGAGGCTTCGTTCCCGCGGGTTCGGCGCACGGTCCCCCTGGGGCGGTTCGTCGCGGAACTGGGACGGGAGGTGAGCCGGGACGGGCTGTTCCGGTTCGTTCTGGCGGCGTTTCTGCTCGCTTCGCTGCACACGATGAGCACGGCCCTGTATCCCTCTTTCGGACTGGACACATTTCTGGCGGATGCGCCCCAGGCGATCCGGGATCGATTCGTCGGACGCAGCTCCTTCATCCTGAACGGGAGCATGGCCCTCGGGGCGTTCGCGGCGGGTCTGCTGAGTCATCGGAAGGGAAGCTGGGTCACGCTGGGAACCGGGATCGGCTTCCTGTTTCTCGCTGCGGCGCTCGCGCTGCTGGCCCCCGGAATCGAGCTGTTCCTCGGCGTATTCGCACTGAACGGGCTGTTTCTGGGCTTCGAGATCGTCGGCGGGGTCGAGCTGCTCATCTCGGTATCTTCGATCGCGAACCGGATGCGATACGTATCGCTGGCGAACACGCTGAAAGGCACGTTCGGGGCAGCGAGTACGTTCGCCGGCGGAGCGCTCGCGGGGCTGTTCGATGCCCGGATCGTCTTCGTGCTCACCATGGCGGCCGCTGCCGGAGCGATGGCCTGCATCATCGCCGGAAACCGGATCCGTTCCCGGAGTGCCGACGGCTGAGACCCGCCGCCCCGGATCGGTCCGGTCCCTCAGCCGAGCAGGTCTCTGAGCGACGGGACCTCGGCGTCCGCCGTTTCCGTCGCGGCGTCCGATCCGTCTTCGGGCTGCAGCCGCAGAAGGAAGTCGAGCCGGGAAGTACCGATGACGGTTGCGAAGCTCACCGCTTCGATCCGCTTCCCTTCCCACTCGACCGTTGCTGAGTGAACATCCTTTCCGCTCTGCCGGATGAAATCGAACAGCCGCTCCGCCGCGTTGTCCCGGATACCCGGGATGCGCGAGAGGAAATTGTACAGTCTCCGGTTCTGCTCGGTGCGGTCCCTCCCCTCGATCATGACCTCCCGGATCCGCAGCTCTCCGAGCCGCCGGTCCAGTTCCGCGACGGCCCGCTCGAGCAGGCGGAATATGCCGATGATCTCCTCTTCCTCTCCGGTCACGCGAATCGCGTAGGTGACGGTCCGGAGCGTCCCCTGACGGGAAAATGCGTACCGGACCGAGAACGGATATCCCTCGATATCCTCCTGGTACATCAGAAAACGGCTGGTCGATCTGATCGGTCCGTCCGGACCGATTTCCTCTCTCACTTCCTCCCGGCTCATACCCCATCGGATCTGCTGGGCGGCCAGACCGGACGGAAAGAAGGTTCCGGCGGCGATACAGAGCAGCAGCAGCAGTGCGCGTTCCTTCATATTCCAGAATATACGAACAGGAGGGCGGAGGATGGAAGCGGGATGCGGAACTCCGGGTGCTCCTCCCGATACCGATCGGCGGACCGGCCTGTACAGCCGCGTGCCCGGCTGGTATACTCGCTATATGGATGATAACGAACGGAACCGAGAGTCGGAGCGGGAACCGGTGCAGTCGGCCGGAAGCGATGGAAGCGACGAAAGCGGAACGGACGAAAGTGCCGGAGGACGCGTCGTTCTCCTTCACGGCTTCTCCCGGGAAGAGGTTCTGCAGGTCATGCGGGCGATCCGCGGGGCGGTCTCCGAACCGGCCGATGTCGCATTCTGTATGAGCACCCCGGTGAACCTCGACTGGCCCCTCAAGAACCTGCTCCTCGAGGTGCTCAAGGAGCACGCCTATCTCAAGCAGAATCCTCCGAAGATCACCTGAAACCGGCTCCGGTCTCAGGCTCCCCGGCCTCCGGCCGAAGGTCGGATGTATTGCTTTTCGACCGGATTCTCCGTATAATACACACATACCGGGTACAGTGCGCATCCGCAGGCGTCTCGCTTCTTTTCCACACCTTCCGTGGTACGGACCGGTGTATCCTGTGCGCCTGAGCCCGGGAGAAGGAGACAGGTATGAATCTGGATAAACTGACGGTAAAAGCGCAGGAAGCGCTGGGTGACGCCCAGTCGCTCATGCATTCCCATAATCACTCGGCACTCGACACCGAACATCTCCTTCTGGCGCTGCTCCGCCAGAAGGACGGGGTGGTTCCGCCGCTACTGGACAGTCTCGGGGTCCCCGCTGCCCAGCTCGACCAGCAGGCGCAGCAGCTGCTGTCCGAAAAGCCCCGGGCCTACGGGGAGTCGTCCCAGGCACAGCTCTCGGGACAGGTGTCCCGGATCCTGGCCCGGGCGCAGACCGAAGCGGGCAAGCTGAAGGACGAGTACGTATCCACCGAGCATCTCCTGCTGGCGATGACCGAGGAGGAGGGCGATGTGGCCGCGGTCTGCTCCGGCAGTCCGGGGTGACCCGCGACCGGATCCTCACCGCGCTCAAGCAGGTTCGGGGAAACCAGCGGGTAACCGACCAGAACCCGGAGAACCGCTACCAGGTGCTGGAGAAGTACTGCCGCGATCTGACCGCGCTCGCCCGCAGGGAAAAGCTCGATCCGGTGATCGGCCGCGACGAGGAGATCCGGCGGGTCATGCAGGTGCTCTCCCGGCGGACCAAGAACAATCCGGTGCTCATCGGGGAGCCGGGAGTCGGAAAAACCGCCATCGCCGAAGGGCTCGCCCGAAGGATCGTCTCGGGGGACGTTCCCGACTCGCTCAAGGACAAGCGGCTGCTGGCCCTCGACCTGGGCTCGCTCGTCGCGGGCGCGAAGTTCCGCGGCGAGTTCGAGGAACGGCTGAAGGCGGTGATCCAGGAAATCGCCCAGTCCGAAGGGCAGATCATCCTCTTCATCGACGAGCTGCACACGCTGGTGGGAGCGGGAGCGGCGGAAGGGGCGATGGACGCCTCGAACCTGCTCAAGCCGGCCCTCGCGCGGGGCGAGCTCCGGGCGATCGGCGCCACGACGCTCGACGAGTACCGGAAACACATCGAAAAGGATGCCGCCTTCGAGCGGCGGTTCCAGCCGGTCTTCACGAAGGAGCCGTCGGTCGAGGACACGATCGCCATTCTCCGCGGACTGAAGGAACGCTACGAAGTGCATCATGGCGTGCGGATCCGGGACGAGGCGCTGGTCGCGGCGGCGATGCTTTCCGACCGCTACATCACCAGCCGCTTCCTGCCGGACAAGGCGATCGACCTGGTGGACGAGTCGGCGAGCCGGCTGAAGATGGAGATCGAGAGCCAGCCCACCGAGCTCGACCGGATCGAGCGGCGGATCATGCAGCTCTCGATCGAGAAGCAGGCCCTGCAGGGAGGAAGGATCCCGCTTCAAGGACCGGCTCTCGAAGATCGAGAAGGAGCTCGCGGAGATCCAGGGCCGGCGCGATGCGATGCAGCTCCAGTGGAAGAACGAGAAGGGAATCATCGAGGAGATCCGGAAGCTCAAGCAGAAGCTCGAGGAGCTCGGTCATCGAGGAGACCCGGATGGAGCGGGAAGGAAACCTGCACAGCGCCGCCGAGATCAAGCACGGCCTGATTCCCCAGACGGAGCGGGAGCTCGCCGAGAAGGGCCGGCAGCTCGACAACCTGCAGGGAGGGGATCGGCTGCTGCGCGAGGAAGTTTCCGAGGAGGATATCGCCCGGGTCGTCTCGATCTGGACGGGAATACCCGTTTCCCGGATGATGGCCTCCGAGATGATGAAGCTGCTCGAGCTGGAACGGATCCTCGAGAAGCGGGTGGTCGGTCAGGAGCAGGCGATCATCGCCGTTTCCGACGCGATCCGCCGGAACAAGAGCGGGCTCTCGGACGTGAACAGGCCGCTCGGCACCTTTCTCTTCATCGGTCCCACGGGCGTGGGAAAGACGGAGCTCGCCAAGACGCTCGCGGATTTTCTCTTCGACGACGAGCAGGCGCTCACCCGGATCGACATGCGCGAGTACATGGAAAAGCACTCGGTGAGCCGGCTCATCGGGGCCCCTCCGGGCTACGTGGGCTACGACGAGGGAGGGCAGCTCACCGAAACGGTACGGCGGCGTCCCTACTCGGTGGTCCTCTTCGACGAGATCGAGAAGGCTCACCCGGATGTCTTCAACATCCTGCTCCAGCTTCTGGACGAAGGACGCCTGACCGACGGGCAGGGGAGGGTTGTCGATTTCCGGAACGCCATCATCATCATGACCAGCAACCTGGGCAGCGACCTGCTCCTGCGGACCGAGAATCTGGACCAGATCCGTCCGCAGATCGACGCCCTGCTGAATGCGACGTTCAAGCCGGAGTTCCTGAACCGGATCGACGAGATCATGACCTTCCGGCGGCTCGGAAAGGAGCACATCCTGCGGATCGTGGATATCCAGCTCGGCTGGCTGAAGCAGCGTCTGGCGGAGCGGAAGATCAGGTCTCGAGGTGTCCGAGGCGGCGAAGCAGTACCTGGCCGATGCAGGGTACGACCCCGCCTTCGGTGCCCGGCCCCTCCGGCGGAGCATTCAGAACCTGCTTCAGAATCCGCTCGCGAAGGCGATTCTTTCGGGAGCGTTCGTCGAGGGCGATACGGTGTCCGTGGAGCCGGGCGCGGACGGCCTCGAGTTCGTCAAGCAGGTCGAAATCGCCGGTTCACGGAAGTGAACCGGCAGAGCGGGCTCCCGGAACTGATCCCGGACGCCGGGCCGGTCCGCCGGCCGGTGTCCGGCGCCGGCGCTGCCGATTCGTTGACACACCGGGTCCCGGCCGTTATGCTGGCGTCACCGAGGAGGCAGCGGCGTGGGTAAGCTCTGGGAGAAGGACTACGGGCTCGATGTTCTGGTGGAGCGGTTCACCGTGGGCGACGATTATCTGCTCGACGGACACCTCGTGCAGGCAGACTGCGCGGGCAGCTGCGCCCATGCGGCGGGACTCGAGCGGATCGGCATCCTGTCTCCGGACGAATACCGGGCGATCCGGGGCGAGCTCGCCGCGATCGCTGCGGATCATCTCGAGGGCCGGTTCACCGTCGCACCCTCCGACGAGGATGTTCATACCGCGATCGAGAATCGCCTGACCGACCGCCTGGGCGAGGCCGGAAAGAAGGTTCACACCGGCCGGTCGCGGAACGACCAGGTGCTTACCGCACTGCGGATCTACGGCCGGGGATACCTGCTCGCGGCGATGGAGGCGGTGCTCGACCTGTCGGACCGGTTCCTCGAGTTCGCCGGGGCGAACCGCGAAGTGCCCATGCCCGGACGGACCCATCTGCAGATCGCCATGCCGTCCTCGGTCGGACTCTGGGCCGCCGCCTGGGCCGAGGAGCTCCTCGACGATGCGCGGCTGCTCTCCGGGGCGTACCGGCTGAACGACCAGTGCCCGCTGGGCTCGGCCGCGAGCTACGGGGTGCCGCTGCCGCTGGACCGGGAGTTCGTGGCGGACCGGCTGGGGTTCTCCCGCGTGCAGCGGAACGTGCTCTACGCCAACAATTCCCGGGGCAAGATCGAATCGATCATCCTCGATGCGGCGGACCAGTGCGTTCTCACCCTGAGCAAGGTCGCCCAGGATCTGATCCTCTTCTCTCTGCCCGAGTTCGGCTATTTCTCTCTCCCGAAAGAGCTCTGCTCCGGTTCGAGCATCATGCCCCAGAAGCGGAATCCCGACGTGCTCGAGCTGCTGCGCGCCCGCTCCGCGACCCTGACCGCGTGTGCCCAGCAGACGAAAGGGATCATCCGGTCGCTCCCGTCGGGCTACAACCGCGATTTCCAGGAGACGAAGGAGCCGTTCATCCGCGGCACCCGCCTCTCGATTCCCTGTCTCGAGGTGATGTCCCTGACGGTGGAACGCCTGGAAGTGAACCCCGGGCGGCTCGCCGCCGGCATGGTTCCGGAGATCTATGCAACCGACGAGGCGATCCGGATGGTTACGGAGGGCCGGAGTTTCCGGGATGCTTATCGTGAGGTGGGGCGCACTCTGGACAGGGTCGGGGCGGGTGATCCGCTGCAGGCGATCCGCAGCCGCACCTCCGTCGGCACCGCCGGCAATCTCATGCTCGATCAGGCAGAGGCCGAGGCTGCCGAGCTGCGGGCATTCGTCCGGGCCGAGGACCGGCGGGTCGGGCAGCGGCTCGAGGAACTCCTGGGAACGACGGTTCGGCCGTTCCGGCCGTAGCCGGGGGGCGTCGGGCGAATACCGGCTCCCGGGCGGGAGCCGTCGTTCAGAGCGGCAGTTTCAGGGCGATCGCGTTGTAGGCTTCCGCGATGTTGGTCAGGTGATCGCCGATGCGCTCGAGATGCGTGGCGACATCGTAGTAGACCATTCCGCTGACCCCATCTGCGGGGTCCTTGCGGAGATGCTTCAGGTACTTCTTCCGGTACACCCGCTTCATCTTGTCCAGATCGTTCTCGAAAGAGAATGCCTCGCTCATGCTGTCGGGTCCGGTCCGGTCGATCGCGTTCTCGATGAATTCGATGTACCCGATGACCGTGTCGAGCATCCGGTCGAGGTCTTCGTGGTTCGACTTGCTGAAACTGACGTCCATCTTCCGGATCCGCCGCATCACCCGGTACAGCCGCTCTCCTAAGTCCCCGATCCGTTCGATGTCGTTGACGGCGTGCAGGAGCCTCGGAATCGCTTCGGCCTGTTCCTCCGAAAGGGGCTGGCGGGCGAGCTCCACCAGGAAATGGGTAATATCGAGCTGCAGATTGTCGGTGATCTGCTCGTTCTCCACCAGAATTTCCAGGTCCTTCGATTTGCCGCTTTTCAGCTCCCTCCGCACGATGTCGGCGTTCTCCCGGCAGAAGGACAGGGCGCGCCGGATCTCCCGGTGCACCGCGTCCAGGGCTACCGATGGGGACTGGAGAAGCGTGGGGGAGAGATAGATGGCGCGTTCCTCCCGGACCTTGACGGTACCGGGGATCAGCCGTTCGATCAGCTGTGCGTACAGCGAGGTGAACGGCAGGAAGAGTATCGTATTGAACACGTTGAACAGGGTGTGCGCATTTGCCGCCTGCCGGACCGGATCGCTCGCCGTGAGCAGAATGAGCTTCATATAGAACGGAAGAAGGAGCAGGACGATGACGGTTCCGATTATGTTGAAGCCGAAGTGCGCGGCGGCGGTGCGCTTGGCGGAGAGGTTCGCACCGATCGATGCAAGACCGGCGGTGATGCAGGTTCCGATATTGTCTCCGAGGATCAGCGGAACCGCCCCCTGCAGGTCGATGAGGCCCGAGCCGATCAGCGTGAGGACGAGGCCCACGGTTGCGGATGAAGACTGGAGGACCATGGTGATGAGCATGCCGGTCAGAACCGCGAGAATCGGATGGTGGGACAGATTCCGGAACGCCGCGACCACTGCCGGTGCCTCACGCCAGGGCCGGACCCCGTCTCCCATCAGCGTCATTCCGTAGAAGATCATGCCGAAGCCGAGGATCAGGACTCCGATCTGTTTTCCGACATCCTTCCGGCTGAACAGGAAGATGAACGTGCCCAGCGCGATGAGCGGAAGCGAGAAGGTGGCGACCTTGAAGGCCATCAGCTGGGCCGTTACGGTGGTACCGATGTTGGCCCCGAAAATGACGCCGATCGCCTGCTTGAGGGTGAGCAGTCCGGCGTTCACGAAGCCGACGGTGAGCACGGTGGTCGCCGATGATGACTGCAGAAGGGTCGTCATCAGGAGACCGATCAGGGTCGCGAGCACCGGAGAGGCGGTGATCCGCTTCAGGAAATCCTTGATGCTCTGCGACGAGGTCCGCTTCAGGGCATCGGTCAGCTGATGGATTCCGAACAGGAAGATTCCTAGGCCGCCGATGAGGGGAAACACCGATTCCTGCATGGTACCCGTTATATCGAAGAGTGTTCGAGATGGCAAGCCCGATCACGGAAAAATAACGGCGATATGAGCGGTATGCGGGAAATTGCAGCGTTTATCGATTGAGCTGGAAGGTATCCGGCAGATTCAGGTACAGTTCTCCGGATCGCATCCGCTGGATGTACTGCTGCTGGGCTTCCCGGACCTCCGCAGGAACATACCTCCGGTAGCGCCGGTCGTCGGAGGCGAAATCCACGTAGCCTTCCTCGACTCCCAGAAGCTCCGCCCGGCCGAACTCGAGCTCTCCGCGGATCGCCGCCGCGGTCCGTTCCTCCGCGAGCCGGTCCATCCGGATGACCGAGCTGCCGATGACGGTGCCCGGTGCCTCGACATATCCCGGCGCGTCGAACCAGACCACGTATCCGTCCATCCGTCGCGCCGCCTCCACGATTCCCCTGTTCGCCGCGCCGGCGAAGGCGAGAATCACGTCGATGCCGCCGGCGTACATTTTCTCCGCCAGCGCCTGCGCCCGGGCGGCATCGAACCAGTTTCCGATTTCCGCCACTTCGAGCTGAATCGCGGGATCGATGTTCCGCAGTCCGAGCTCGAATCCCAGGCGGATGAGATCTCCCTGGCCCGGCAGCAGCTCTCCCGCGATCATTCCGACCCGGAGATCCGGGTTCGACCGGGAGAGCTCCCGGGTGGTCGCCAGGCCGCTGAAAGTCCCCGCGAGAAACGACTGCTCCATGCGATTGAAGAATACGGAGTGGATGGATCTGTTTCCGCGTACGTAGCCGTCGAGGACCAGGAATCGCTGATCGGGATAGGATCGGGAAAGCTCGGCGCTGATTTCGGCCATCTCGGGTCCGGCCGTCACGATCAGCGTGTACGATCCGCTTTCCGCAAGGGCGATCATCCCCTCCGGCCACTGGTTCCGGAAGTACCCGCCTTCGAAGACCCTGACCCGGGTACCTTTCTCCTTCCGGGCCGCGCTGCGGACGCCTTCCGTCAGCTGGAGGAACGCCGGATGATCGACCAGCCGTCCGGGGAGGAAGACGGCGATATCGAACGAGACCGGTTCCTCGCCGGAGCGGCCCCCGCAAGCGGCGATCATGACGGGAATGAGAAGTGCGAGCAGCAGCTGGCGGGGTGTTCGCATGAGACCTCCCTCTCGGATGAGGCCATAGTACCGGGAAAACAGGAAGAAGAAAAGGGTTCGAGCAGCGGAGGCCGGCCGGGTGCGGCGGAACGGACCGGCGGCGATTGACGGATGAACGGACGCCGTGGTATGGTCTGGGCATACCGAGGGAAAAGGATTTTCAGGATGGCTCTTCTCCCAGAGACCTCTCTCGCATCGGGTGACGGCGATCGTTCTCTTCCGACAGGGAACCCGGACTCCCGGCGCTCCCTGTTCCGGGCGGAGGTAGGCCTGTGAGTCTTTCCCGGTCCGCCAGTCTCGGCATTCTCGCCTGTCCGGGAGGCGCCCGTTTCGCGGGAGAAGTGACCTCGCACCTCAAGGCGATCTACCTCAAGAAGTTCGCCCGGAAAGCGGCCATGCTCGCGGAGCGGTACGGAGAAGATGTTCCCGCACTCATCCGGAAGATCAACTTTTCCAACGACCTGCACACCCCGCATCTTCATCTGTCGGGGTCGGTGGACAGCTATCGTCCGCCCTCCTTTCGACTCAAGGCCCGCTTCACCCGCTTCGCCAACGGGGAGTTCAAGACCGAGATCCTGAGCTCGGTCAGGGGCATGGACATCTACGTTTTCCAGGATGTGGCGAATCATCAGCCGATGAAGTTCACCGGCAGCGATGCGGAAGCGGTTCTCTCGATCAACGACCATATCATGTGTCTCCTGGTCACGGTCGACGCGGCGCTGCAGGCGGGAGCGAATACCGTTACGGTGGTGATCCCGTCGTATCCCTACGCGCGGCAGCACAAGAAGAAAGGTCGTGAGGGACTGACGGCGGCCCGGATGGGCCAGATCCTCGAGTACATGGGCGTCTCCCGGATCATCACGCTGGATATTCACAGCCGGGAAATAGAGAACAGCTTCAACAAGATGCGTCTCGAGAATCTGCACGCCTCCTACCAGATCATGCGGAAGCTGGCGAAAATCATCGATCCGACGGATCCCGACCTGGTGGTCGTCTCGCCGGACACCGGCGCCGTGGACCGGAACAAGTTCTACGCCGGCAACCTGCAGAAGCCCCTGGCGCTCCTGTACAAGGAGCGGGACTATTCGAAGCTGTCCCGCAGTGCGAGCGACAACAACATCACCACCATGCGGCTTCTCGGATCGGTCGAGGGAAAGACCGTGTTCATGGCGGACGATATCCTGGGCACCGGCGGTACGCTGATCAAGGCGATGTCCCACATCCGGGAGCTCGGCGCCCTGAAGATCATCTGTGCCGTGAGCATTCCGCTGTTCACCGATACCGCCATCCAGGAATTCGACGATGCGTACCGGGCGGGTCTCTTCTACCGGATCATCGGTACGAACGCCGTTCACCACGGAGAGGAACTGCTCTCGAAGGAATGGTACGTGTGCGCGAACGTCTCGAACCTGTTTGCCCGCATCATCTCCCGGCTCCACCACGATCTCAGTCTGAGCGCGCTCCTGGACAACCGGAACATCATCCAGAGCATGCTCAAGAAGAAGTGAAATGATACTCGCCGTCGATATCGGAACTTCGTCGGTCAAGGCCGGCATAGTCCGGGAAGACGGCCGTCTGCACGCATGGGGCAGGGCACCTCTCGACCCCGAGGGAGCCCGGAGTCCGAACGTCGATCCCAGGCAGTGGTTCGAAGCGCTCGCCGCGCTGACCGCGGGCATGGATGGCGCGGACGCCGTGAGGGCCGTCTGCATCAGCGGGAACGGTCCGACGCTGGTGCCCCTGGACCGGAACGGCGAGCCGAGTGCCCCGACGCTCTTCTGGCACGACCCGATGGAGCGTCGACTGCCGGGCCAGCCTTCGTTCTATCTGCCGAAAATCGCGTGGTTCCGCGAGTCCGATCCCGACGCCTACGAAAGGACGCGGCGTTTTCTCTCCTGCCCCGAGTATGTCTCCTGGCTCCTGTGCGGTGAAGCCTGGACCGTTCTTCCTTCACCCGGATTCGAGCAGTATCTCTGGTCCCGAAAGGAGATCGACGCATACGGGATCGACCCGGATTCCCTTCCGCCGTTCCTGCCCGCGGGAAGAATCATGGGCTCCGTGCGTCGGAATGCGGCCGAGCGGCTGGGCATTCCCGCCGATGTCCCCGTGGTCGCCGGCGGGCCGGACTTTCTCATGACCCTCCTGGGAACGGGAACCGTGGAGGACGGCATGACCTGCGATCGCGCCGGGACGTCCGAAGGGATCAATCACGCGTCGAAGCGGCCGGTCACCGGGCAGAAGCTGCGCAGTCTTCCGCACATCGTGCCGGGTCTCTACAACGTGGCCGGCATACTCTCCTCCACCGGCCGACTGTTCGAATGGTTCCGGGCCTTCACCGGGCAGAAGGACCGCTCGTACCGCGTGATGCTCCGGGAAATCTGCGACGCCGGACGGGCGGGATCCGGGCCGCTGTTCTTTCCGAGCCTTCACGAGGGAGCCACCTGGGAGTTCGAGCGGGGCATCTTCTTCGGACTCGGACCGGGGCACGGCAGGGCCGCGATGGGGCTGGCCGTGGTCCGGTCCATCGGCTATGCGGTGCGCGAAGCGGTCGAGATCATCGAGCACCACGTCTCGCCGGTGACGGAGTTGCGGGTCTCCGGCGGCCAGGCGAAGAACCCGGAATGGAACCAGCTCAAGGCCGATATCGTGGGAAAACCGGTGGCGGTTCCGGAAACCGAGGACGCCGAGCTGATCGGCTGTGCCTGCTGTGCCTTCAGCGCCCTTGGCGCCTACGCGGATCCCGTGGAAGCTGCGAAACGGATGGTGAGAATCCGAACCCGCTGCGAACCGGACGCGCAGCGGCACAGCCTTCACACCGAATCGTATCGGACCTATGTCGAGACCTACCGGGCCATCCGTACCGCACTCCGCGGTCTCTCCGGGACGTAACCGGAGAGCCTTCCGACCGGCGGCCTGCCGTCAGAGCGGCTGCGGCCGGCCCTCGAAACCCCGGTACGCGGCCTCCGTTTCCTCCAGGGACGGAACCGATCCCCGGCCGCCCGGTCGGGTCACCGAGAGTCCGGCCGCAACGACGGCGAGCCGGAACGCCTCGACCGGCGGCAGCCCCCGAAGGAGCCCGAAGGCGAATGCCCCGTGGAAGATGTCTCCCGCGGCGGTCGTATCTACCGCGCTCACCGGCAGTGCGGGCAGGGTCCATGCGTTCCCTTCCGTTTCGAAGATCAAGCCCCGTTCTCCCAGAGTCACCGCCGCGTTCTTTCCGCTGATCTCCGCCAGGCGCCGCAGGCAGCGGCGAAGCGCGTCCGGGGAATCGAGAGAGGCCGCCCCGGTGACTTCCCGTGCGAACGTCTCCGAGCAGACCGGCCAGTCGACCCGCTCCAGCAGGATCCGGGTCGACTTCCGGAGGGAGCCCGCATCCAGTACCGTGACTGCATCGGGGAACCGCTCGATCGCCTCCAGGGATGCCTCGAGCTCATGCCCGTCCACGAGAATTACCGAGGGGCCGCCGGTCCTTCCGATCGCGGCTCCGGCGGAGCTGGCGCCGGAGGAGCTGCCTCCGGCGGAGCCGAGCCGGAGCGGTGCGGCCGGAATGCGGCGGTTCAGAATGGTGCGGCTTCCCGCCGTCCGGTTGACGATGATCGCGGAATGCGGGGTGGGGTGGTTCTGCCGGATCTCCAGCCGGGACAGATCGATGCCGGCCGCCCGGAGCTCCTCGACCACCAGCCTGCCGGACGCGTCGTCTCCCACGACCCCCGCGAAGGCGCACGAGGCGCCCCAGGATGCGGCGAGGCAGGCTGCGTTCGCGGCGGGCCCGCCTCCCGCCTCGACCCATTCGGAAATCGTGTACTTCCGGTTTTCCTGCGGAAACTCATCCAGGAGAAAAGTGAAATCGTGGGAGGCATGTCCGATACAAAGTATTTCCGCTTCCATTCCGCTCCCTCCCTATACGCGGGGACTCTCAGGGGTTTATAATGGAGGGGAACAGAGTAACACAACGAAATGGAGCGGAAAAGGCTTTGATGTTCTTCCCCTTTTTCTTTCCCTTCAATTTTCTCTTCCTGGTATTCTTTTTCGTGTTCGGCCTTCGGATCATCCGGTTCATTCTGCGGGCGGTTTCCCGCGATCTCCATCCGGGACCCGATCGCTCGAACGGGATCGAGCGATGGCGCCGTGCGGACGCGGTCGGACCATGGACGGGGAACGTGCTGCGGAACCGGGAGGCCCGGATTTTCCAGCTCGCTTTCCGCAACCGGGGCCGCATCACCGTCTCGGACGTGGTCATCGAGACGGGAATGGACCCGAAGCAGACCGAAGAGCTCCTGAACGGGATGGTCGACGGCACCCGGGTCCGGATGGAAGTGAGCGAGCGGGGCTTCGTCTACTACGAATTCCCGGAGCTCATCGCACGGTTCGAAGAGGAGTAGGGCAGGCCCGGGCCGGACGGGATCGCACCGGACATCGGCGGCAGGCCGTGCCCGGGACCGTTCGACGGATCCCGGGCTGCGCTCCGGCCGGTGACCGGTCGGGGCCGGTGCGGCCGGTCTGCAGGTCCCCCGCAGCCGTCGCCGGTCAGCCGATGGCTTCCGTTCCCGTTTCGCCGCTCCGGATGCGGATCGTCTCCTCGAGGGGCAGGACGAAGATCTTCCCGTCCCCGATCTCACCGGATCGGGCTCCGCGGATAATCGCGTCGACCGTCGGTCTGGCGAAGGCATCGTTCACCGCGATTTCCAGGCGAACCTTTTTCAGCAGGTTCACCTCGACTTCCACTCCGCGGTACGATTCGGTATATCCCTTCTGCTGGCCGCATCCCAGGGCATTGGTCACCGACATCTTGTAGACTTCCGCCTTGTAGAGCTCCTGCTTCACGTCGTTGAGCTTGTGCGGCTGTATGTATGCTATGATCAGTTTCATCAGCTTCTCCTTCGTTACATGCTCGTGAAGATCTGGAAACCGCTGTAGGATTCCACCCCGTGTTCCCCGATGTCGAGGCCCTGGAGCTCTTCCTTCGCGGATACCCGCAGACCCATGGTCGCCTTGATGATACCGAAGAGGACCAGGGCCGTCACCATGACCCAGGCGAAGACCGAGATCACCCCGATCGCCTGCACGCCGAGCTGCCCGATGCCGCCGCCGTAGAACAGGCCGCGGATGTCGTCGGTGTTCGCGAAGAGGCCGACCGCGAGGGTTCCCCACACGCCGCAGACTCCGTGAACCGAGATGGCACCCACCGGGTCATCCACATGGACCACCTTGTCGAAGAACTCGACCGAGAGGATGACCAGGATTCCGGCCACCAGGCCGATCATGATCGCACCGAACGGGGTCGCCACGCCGCAGGGGGCGGTAATTCCCACCAGTCCCGCCAGGGCGCCGTTCAGCGACATCGAGGGGTCGGGTTTACCGAACCAGATCCAGGAGGTGAACATCGCGGCAACCGCACCCGCGGCGGCGGCGAGGGTCGTCGTAACGGCGACTGCGGCGATCCCGAGATCGGTTCCCGAGAGGGTGCTTCCGGCGTTGAATCCGTACCAGCCGAACCAGAGAATGAAGACACCCAGGGCGGCGAGCGGCAGGTTGTGTCCCGGTATCGCCTTCACCGAAACGCCGCCGCTGCACTTTCACGTATTTACCGATCCGCGGTCCGAGCAGGACGGCTCCCGCGAGAGCGGCCCATCCGCCGACCGAGTGGACGACCGTGGATCCCGCGAAGTCGTGAAAGCCGAGCTCCGAAAGCCAGCCGCCGCCCCATATCCAGTGACCGGAGATCGGGTAGATCACCGCGGAGATGACGACGCTGTAGACCAGGTAGGCGGTGAACTTCGTGCGTTCCGCCATGGCTCCCGATACGATCGTTGCGGCGGTGGCGGCGAATACGACCTGGAACATCCAGTCCCGCAGCAACGCTCGACATATCCGAGACACCGTACGCCTCCAGTGCCTCCTGCGTGTAGCTCAGGAAGAACCCGCTCAGGCCGGCAAGGCCGCCGAGCGCCGATGCGCCGTACATGAGTCCCCAACCCAGCGCCCAGAATGCGATGGCGCCGACCGAGAAATCCATGAGGTTCTTCATGAGGATGTTTCCCGCGTTTTTCGCACGGGTGAGTCCCGTCTCGACCATGGCGAATCCTGCCTGCATGAAGAACACCAGTGCCGCCGACAGGATCAGCCAGATCATGTCGAACGCGTTCGCGTACAGGGCGAGCGTCTCTTCTGCGCTCTCCTGACCGAACAGAGATCCTGTCCCGAGCACCGCAAGCAGCACCATGAACAGAAGAACCAACCGTTTTCTCATACCATGTCCCTCCAGAGCGTTATATTGCTATCGGCGATAAGCATGATTGCGTGCCAACTCTGGACGGTGATGATAGTCAGAAGATGTAACTGCTTTCCCTGCATATAAAAGGAGGATGGATGAACGGATGTCCTCATTCCGGGTGATCTGTGAGAGGTTTTGAAAATGCTACCAAAATGTAGTCTTGTGCGAACCAGCCTACCTTTTTGTGCGAAAATGTTTCGGGTTCGATCCCGTGCTTCTGCACCCGGAGGCCCATGATCCGCTCGCTGATTCCGAGCAGCCGGGCCGCCTTCGCCATGTTCCCTTTGGTCGATTTCAGGGCATCCATGACGAGCTCGCGTTCCATGTTGTCCAGGGCCTCGGGGAGCGTCCCCTGCAGCTGCGTCCCGGTGGATTCGGCCGACTGGAGGCTCGGCGGCAGGTGATGGCTGTGGATCACCTCGTCGGTCGACAGCAGCACCGCCCGTTCGATGCAGTTCTCGAGCTCCCGCACGTTTCCGGGCCAGTGATAGCTCATCAGCAGATCGATCGCTGGAGTCGAGATCCGCTTGATCTCCTTGCCGTTCTGGCGGCTGTACTTCTCGATGAAAAAGTCCGCGAGCAGCATGATGTCGCTGTTTCGATCCCGCAGGGGCGGCATGTGAATCGGAAAGACGTTGAGCCGGTAATAGAGGTCCTCCCGGAACTCTCCCTTCTCCATCAGCTGCTTCGAGATTCCGGTTGGTGGCGGTGATGATCCGTACATTGATCCTGATCGTCTCGTTGCCGCCCACCCGTTCGAACTCCTTCTCCTGCAGAACCCGCAGGAGCTTCACCTGGGTCATGGGAGAGAGGTCGCCGATCTCGTCGAGGAAGATGGTTCCGCCGTGCGCCAGCTCGAAGCGTCCCTTGCGGGTGGAGATCGCTCCGGTGAATGCGCCTTTCTCGTGGCCGAAGAGCTCCGCTTCGATAACCGTCTCCGGAAGGGCCGCGCAGTTCACCTTGATGAACGGTTTCTCCGCCCGCTTGCTGTTGTAGTGAATGGCGTGTGCCACCAGTTCCTTGCCGGTTCCGCTTTCGCCCCGGATCAGTACCGTCGCATCGCTGCGGGAAACCTGCGCGATGTAGGTCGAACACCTGCTGCATCGCCCGGGAGTTTCCGATGATGTTCGTCGGCCGGAAGCGGTCCCGGAGCTCCTCCTGGAGCCGGTTGTTCTCCTCCATCAGGCGGATCCGTTCCTCCTGCACCGACTGGCGGAGTTTCACCGCCTGTGCGATCATGGAGGCGATGATGGAAAGCAGCCGCACGTCTTCTTCGGGGCTGATGTTCTCCTCGAAAAGCCGGTCCGTGCTCAAGCGCGCCGATGGTCTCGTTGCCGAGCTTGATGGGAACGCAGATGAACGAGATGTCCTTTTTCTTCAGGCCCTTGCGGGCCCCGGTCCGGTTCAGGAACGTCGCGTTTTCGGCGATTTTCGGGATCACCATCGGCTGTCCCGTCTCCACCACCTTACCGGTGATGCCCTCGCCGAGGCGGTACTTGCCCTTCTCCCGCTGGCTCGTCGACAAGCCGTAGGCCGCCTCTATGAAGATCTCTCCCGTCGGCCGGTTGAGCAGCGTGATGGTCCCTCTCAGCATGCCCAGGTTGTCGCCCATGGCCTTGAGAACCGGGTGCAGCACCTGTTTGATATCGAGGCTCCGGTCCAGTATCCTGCTCACTTCGAAGAGAAGCTGCAGCTCCTGGATCTTCCGCCGGTTACTCTGTCCGTCATGATGTGCATCCTGCAGCGGTTCCATCGTGCCCCCTTCCATCCTGCAATACTACATTTTTGTATGAATTCCCGCAACCCCCGGGGAGAGGGGAAGACGGATTCACCGCGGAGGCGCAGAGGGCAGCAAGTACAAAGGACTTGCGAGCGCGGAGATCGGAAGGAGAACGAGGAGACAATCACGATATCGCGAAGAGCAGAAAGAACGTGAAAAGTCGAGACACCCGCTTGATCGCTGGTTATGGATTTCTCTATTTATTATGATTTTATCTGTGCTGACTCCGTGTCCTCTGCGCTTCCGCGGTGAATCTCTCTCCTTCCTACCCCGAATCCCGCAGCGACGACGATATCTCCTCGAACCTGGTGAAGATGTCCCGGAAGCGGAGCATGCCGAGCATGCCGCCCCGTTCGTCGACGACGGGGATGGAAGTCATTCCGGTGGTGACCATGAGGGTGATCGCATCCATGAGCGTGGACAT
Organism: uncultured Spirochaetota bacterium; assembly: GCA_963728215.1. Lineage (GTDB taxonomy): Bacteria > Spirochaetota > Spirochaetia > CAVSJD01 > CAVSJD01 > CAVSJD01. Next base: position 69,001 of record CAVSJD010000006.1, read on the forward strand.
GAGGCGGGTCGTTTCGGTCGTGCGGATGTGGGGCAGCAGCGGTGAGTCTGCCGGTACCCGCGTCAGGTCCCGGGTCAACACGTAGCCCCTCAGGCAGCTCCGGCCGTCGACGACATAGGCGTAACCGCCGCCGCACCGATCCACCTCCCGGAGCGCCTGCCCGGCGGTGCGGGTGCGGTCGAGATCGATCACGGGGGTGCCCGGCTCGTAGGCGTCCCGGACCCGTATCAGCTCGAGCCCCTTCAGTGCCCGATCGGAGCCCAGGAGGTTCTCCACGAAGGCGTTCGCCGGATCGTGGATCACTTTGATGGTTTCATCGTACTGAACCAGGCGGCCGCGATCGAGAATCGCGATCCGGTCGCCGAGCTTTACCGCTTCGCGGATGTCGTGCGTCACGAAGACGACCGTCTTGCGGATCGACTTCTGGATCTCGAGAAAACTGTCCTGGAGCCGTTCCCGGTTGATCGGGTCGATCGCCCCGAACGGTTCGTCCATGAGCAGGATCGCGGGGTCGGCGGCGAGTCCTCGCGCCACCCCGACCCGCTGGCGCTGACCGCCGGAGAGCTGCGACGGGTACTTGTCCCGCGACTCGCCGGGGTCGAGATTCACCATTTCGAGCAGCTCCGAAACCCTGTTCTCGATTCTGCCGCTCTTCCATCTCAGGAGTCGCGGAACGACCGCAATGTTCTCGAAAACCGTCATATGAGGGAAAAGGCCGATCTCCTGGATCACGTAGCCGATGCTCCGACGAAGCTCGATCCGGTCGATGCTGTCGATGGACCGCCCGTCGAACCGGATGTTGCCCGAAGTCCGCTCGATCAGCCGGTTGATCATCTTCATGGTGGTGGTCTTGCCGCAGCCCGAAGGTCCGATCAGTACGGTCAGGGTGTGGTCCTCGAACCGCATGCTGAGGTCGTCGACGGCGGCGGTCGTTCCGTAGGTCTTGCCGAGATTCAGGAGCTCGATGGCCATCGCCGTTTCCTTTCTTGCGGAATCCGCCGGATGCGCATACATTCAGTATAGCGGATTTTTCGAGGAGGTTGCCATGAAAGAGGATGCCGTGAAACGTGTCGCGGTGCTTTTCGCCGACGGATTCGAAGAGGTCGAAGGACTTACTGTGGTCGATTTTCTCAGAAGGGCCGGAGTCGATACGATGATCGTCGGGGTGTCCGGCGGGAAGGTGACCGGGAGTCACGATATCCGGATCGAGGCGGATCTGACGCTGGAGCAGCTGCCGGCGGACCTGGATGCTATCGTGCTTCCGGGGGGCATGCCGGGCTCGAAGCATCTGGCCGAATCGCCGGACGTCATCCGGAGGGTCCGCGCCATGTTCGATGCGGGAAAGCTCGTCGCGTCCATCTGCGCCGCACCGGGCGTGGTGCTCTCGAAGGCGGGGGTGCTCCAGGGGCGGCGGTTCACCTGTTATCCCGGGTACGAGAAGAATGTCGAGGGAGGCCGGTTTTCGGAAGAGCGGGTGGTCGTGGACGGAAACCTGATCACCAGTCGCGCCGCCGGCACGGCAGCCGAGTTCTCGATCGCCCTGATCCGGGAGCTCGCGGGAGCGGATGCGGCACAGAAGGTTCACGCATCCACGCTGCAGAAATAGATCCGGGGCGGCCGGCGGCCGGCCCCGGGTCTGCGGGCCTGCTCCGGTTCAGCCTGCGGGCCGGGCGATGATTTTCGCCAGTCCGGGACGTTTCTGGATATCCCGGTCGATGTTCCGCATCCGCTGCTTGTTCACGAAATCCTTTTTCTGGAAGGTATAGGTGAACCGGGTGTGGATGTCGTAGGAGCCTTTCGTGATGGCGTAGGTGTCCTCGGTCATCACCAGTTCCTCGTCGGTGGGGATGACGAAGATTTTCACGGGGCTGTCGTCGGCCGAGATTTCGGTCTCGGCATTCCGTGTCATCGATAACCTGTTCTTCTCCGGATCCAGCCTGAGCCCGATATTCGCGAGTCCGCCCACCGCCGCTTCGCGGATCGGGGGCCCCATCTCTCCGACCCCGGCGGTGAACACCACTGCATCGACGCGTCCGAGAATGGCGGAGTATGCGCCGATGTACTGCTTGATCCGGTATCCTTCCATGTCGATGGTGAGCTGCGCCCGCTCGTGTCCCTCTTCGGCGGCGATCTCGATGTCACGCCGGTCGACCCACTGCTCGGTAATGCCCAGGACACCGCTCTTCCGGTTCAGCATCATCTCCATATCGTCGCCGCTCACACCGAGGCGCCTCATCATATAGAAGGGAATGGCGGGATCGATATCGCCGCTGCGGGTTCCCATGATCAGCCCTTCCAGCGGGGTCATGCCCATCGACGTGTCGACGGAGACGCCGTTCCGGACGGCATTGATGCTCGATCCGTTCCCTATATGGGCGATGATCAGGTTCGTCTCGAACGGACTCTTCCCGAGCAGCACGGAGGCCCGCTTCGCCGTATAAAGGAAGCTGGTTCCGTGAAAGCCGTAGCGGCGAACGCTGTGCTTCGTATACCAGTCGTAGGGGAGGGCATAGAGGAACGCCTCCTTCGGCATGGTCTGGTGCCAGGCGGTGTCCATGATCGCACAGTGCGGAACGTCCGGCAGAACCGAACGGGCCGCCTCGATGCCCATGATGTTGGCGGGGTTGTGCAGCGGACTCAGATCCTGAACGTCCCGGAACGCCTGGAGCACTTCGTCGGTAACGAGGACCGACTGGGAGAATTCTCTCCTCCGTGCACCACCCGGTGTCCGACGGCCTTCACGTCATGAATATTCCCGATCGCGCCGACCGCAGGGTCGACGATCGTTCCGAGAATGAGCTCGATCGCCTTTTTGTGATCGGGGCAGGGGCGTTCCAGCTTGTACTCGTCCCTTCCCTTCGCCTTGTGCTTGATGACCGAACCTTCCTGAGTGACCCGCTCGACGATCCCCGAAGCGAGGACTTCCTGCTCTTCCCATTGATACACCTGATATTTCACGGAGGAGCTGCCGCAGTTGAGGGTGAGAATTACCATGATTCCGACCTCCAGTGGTCAATTTTCGCATCTATCGTTCATTGAAACAGTACTGATTTTTTTGTTTTCAGTGTCCCATATTCTCTCCAAAACTTCAATAGAACTTTTCGTATCGACAACAAAAAAACGATCCCGGAAATGCGGCACGGTTTCGCACAGGATCTTCATCAACGGATTTATTGCCGCCCGGGGGTTCCGCTTAGTAGGATAAAGTTAGTAACGCGTATTTATCATTCGAACCGGAAATACCAACCGGTACAGGGAGGGCACAATGAAACGAATGTTGCTCACGGCACTGGCACTCCTCCTCGTCGCTTCGCTCGCATTCGCGGGCGGAGGCAAGGAAGAGAAATCGAAAGCGGAAGGCGGCGCGGATACGGTTTCCGTGCTGGCCGTCTGGGGCGGTCAGGAGCTGGATGCGTTCCGGGCGATGATCCAGCCGTTCGAAACGGAAACCGGTACCCGGATCCAGTACGAAGGAACCCGCGACATCGACGCGGTGCTGACTACCCGGATTCAGGCAGGCAATCCGCCGGACGTCGCCGGTCTTCCGGGACCCGGGAGGATGATCCAGTTCGCCCGGGAAGGTCAGCTGGTCCCCTTGCAGAACGTGCTGAACATGGACGAGCTCCGGAAAAACTACGGGGAGAGCTGGATCGATCTCGCCACGGTCGATCAGGATCTGGCGGGGATCTTCATGAAGACTTCCGTCAAAGGTCTCATCTGGTACAACGTCGGGTCGGTGCAGCAGCTGGGAATCCAGGCGGGAGGCGGTCTCCCCGAAACGTGGGACGAGATGATGGAACTGTCCCGGGAGATCATCGCCGGCGGAAAGGCTCCGTGGTCGGTCGGACTCGAAAGCGGTGCGGCCAGCGGCTGGCCCGGGACCGACTGGCTCGAGAACATCTTCCTGCGGATGCACGGCCCGCAGAAGTACATCGACTGGTACGAGGGGCGGCTGGCCTGGACTTCTCCCGAGGTCCGGCAGGTCTGGCAGGCATGGGGCGACGTCGTTACCGACCGGCAGATGGTCTACGGCGGCCCGCAGTATGTGCTCTCGACCAATTTCGGGCAGGCCGCGGCGCCGCTGTTCACCGATCCGCCGCAGGCATATTTCCATCAGCAGGCGAGCTTCATCGCCAGCTTCATCAAGGAGCAGTTCCCCGATCTGCAGGCCGGCGAGGATTTCAACTTCTTCGGATTCCCCTCCATCGCTCCCGAACATGCGAAATCGGTGGTCGGTGCGGGCGACCTCTTCGGTATGTTCAACGACAAGGAGGCGGCCGGCAAGTTCATGCAGTTCCTGGTCTCGACTCCGCCCAGACGGAATGGGTGAAGCTGAGCGGAGCCCTTTCGGCCAACCGGAACGTTTCTCTCGAGGCGTATCCCGACGTACTGAGCCGGAACGCCGCGGACATCCTGCAGCAGGCGGAGAATGTCGTGTTCGACGCATCGGACATGATGCCCGGCGAGATGAACAACGCCTTCTGGGGCGGCGTGATGGAGTTCGTGGAGGATCCCACCCGTCTCGATTCCATCCTGCAGAACCTGGAGCGGGTACGGTCGGAAGTGTACTGATTCCGACACGCTTCACCGGAGCGGTTCTCCCGGCACGTCCGGGGCCCGCTCCGGCTTTCGGTTTTCGGGGAGGTATGCATGGATTTTTCCCTGATCGTAACCGCCGTCACGGCGATCATCCTGGTGCCCCTGGTGTTCACGGGATACATCTATCTCACTGAGACGGCGGTCCGTCGGCTCTCGTACCGCATGCGGGACCGGGTCCGGCCGTGGCTCTGGCTGCTGCCGGCCTTCGCGCTGCTGCTGTTCTTTCTGATCTGGCCGGTACTCAACACGTTCTTCATAAGCCTGTTCGGGCCCGATTCGGAGAATTTCGTCGGGTTCGAGAACTACCGCTACATATTCACCGACGAGCGGATGCTGATCGTTCTGCGCAACAACCTGCTCTGGCTGGTCTTCTTCACGGCCGTCACGCTGTTTCTCGGCCTGATCATCGCGGTGCTGACCGACCGGGTCGCCTACGAGAAAGCGGCCAAAGCGCTCATCTTCATTCCGATGGCGATCTCCTTCGTGGCCGCCGGCGTCATCTGGCGGTTCATGTACGAGTACCAGCCGCAGGGCATGCCGCAGATCGGAACGGTGAACGCGGTGCTCACCACGATCATCCCCGGATTCGAGCCGCAGGCATGGCTCTTCAACCGGGGGCAGAACAACTGGGCGCTCATCGCGGTGGGAATCTGGATGTGGACCGGATTCGCCATGATCATCATATCCGCGGCACTGAAGGGAATCCCCGACCCGCTTCTCGAGGCGGCGAGGATCGACGGAGCGAATGAAATCCAGATCTTCTTCCGGATCATCATCCCGCAGCTGATGCCGACGCTGACCGTAGTCGCGACGACGCTGGTCATCAACGTGCTGAAGATCTTCGATATCGTCTACGTCATGACGAACGGCGCCCTCGGGACCGAGGTCATCGCCAACCGGATGTACAAGGAGATGTTCAACTTCCGGAACTTCGGCCGGGCATCCGCGATCGCCGTCATCCTGCTCCTGGCGATCATTCCGGTGATGGTAATCAACATCAAGCGCTTCGGACAGAGGAGTTCCCGATGAAAAAGAGCGAAGACAGAGCGATCGGATCGAAGGGGCCGGTGGCACGGTTCATCGCCCGGGTGCCGCTGCACCTGGTGCTGATTGCCCTGATCCTCATCTGGCTCACCCCGACCCTCGGGCTTTTCATCAGTTCCTTCCGGCCGAGATCGGAGATCCTTTCCTCCGGCTGGTGGACGGCTCTCTCGCCGCCGTTCGAGTTCACCACCGAGAACTACGTGCACGTCGTGACGCAGGCGAACATGGGACGCAGTTTCTTCAACAGCCTGATGGTGGCGATTCCGGCTACCGTCATGCCGATCCTGGTGGCGGCGTTCGCAGCCTACGCATTTTCATGGATGCGGTTTCCCGGGCGGGACGTCATGTTCCTCCTGGTGGTCGGTCTGCTCGTCGTCCCGCTGCAGATGACGCTGATACCGGTTCTGCGCATGTTCAACCGGTTGGGGCTGACCGGTTCCTTTGCCGGTATCTGGATCGCGCACGCGGGGTACGGGCTGCCCTTCTCGATCTACCTGCTCCGGAATTTCATCGGCGGTCTGCCCGGAGAGATCATGGAATCCGCGCACCTTGACGGGGCGACGCAGTTCCAGATATTCTACCGGCTCGTGCTGCCGACCTCGGTGCCTGCCATCGCATCCCTGACGATCTTCCAGTTCATGTGGGTGTGGAACGACCTGCTGATCGCGCTCATCTACCTGGGGGGAACTCCGGACGTGGCACCGATGACGGTAAACATCAGCAATCTGGTGAATTCCTACGGCGGGGGATGGGAATTCCTGACCGCGGCGGCTTTCATTTCCATGATGCTGCCGCTCGTGGTATTCTTCTCCCTGCAGCGATACTTCATCCGGGGAATACTCGCCGGATCGGTGAAGGGATAAATCTTCCGGTTCGGGAAACGGGGTCCGGTCGGCTGAGCCGCGCCGGATCCTTCCCGGAAGAGGGGACGGGATGAAACGCAGACGTATCTCTTCGGAGGACGTTGCCAGAAAGGCGGGAGTGTCGCGGACGACGGTGTCGTTCGTGCTGAACAACACTCCGGGAAAGCAGATATCCGAAGAGACGAGACAGCGGGTCCTGCGGGCCGCCGAGGAACTGGGTTACGTGCCGAACGAGTACGCCCGGCGTCTCGCGATGAGTCGACAGCTGGGCATCAGTCTGATCATCAGCACTACCCGGTCGACTTTTTCGGATGCCTTCGTGGTCCGGCTTCTGGAGGGGATGAGCCAGGCGGTGAACCGCAGCCGGTATCATCTCACCATCGCCCCGGTACCCTATCGGGGCGAGAGCTACCGTGCGCTGGTGCGGCGAACCGGGGCGGAGGGGGTCATCCTCATGAACTCCCACGAGGATGACCCGGGATACCGGGATCTGGCGCAGGAAGGGGTTCCGCTGGTAGTGATCGGCCGGTCCGAGGACGGGCGGGGGCCCAGCGTCGATATCGATAACCGGGATGCGTCCCGTCGCGCAGTCCGGCATCTGATCGAACTGGGCCACCGGGATATCGGGGTCATCGCGCATGCCCCGCTCGGATATCATGCCGCCTCGGAGCGGGTGGAAGGCTACCGCGCGGCGCTCGAGGAAGCCGGCATTCCGTACCGCGCGGATCGGTTCGCGAAAGCGGACTTCTCCGAAGAAAGCGGGTACGCCGCGACCGTGAAGCTCCTGGACGCAGGTCCGCCGCCGACGGCCCTGTTCGCGTGCCGGGATGCCGTGGCCTTCGGTGCGCTGCGGGCCCTGAACGAGGCGGGGCTCGACGTTCCCGGGGATGTCTCGCTGATCGGCTTCGACGACGATTACCTCTCCCGCTTCATCCATCCGGCCCTGACCAGCGTATCGGTTCCGGCTGCGGGCATCGGATCCGCGGCCGCCGACCTCCTGATCAGAATCCTGAACGGAAAGGCGGGAGGAGAGGACGACCGGATCCTCCTTCCCACCCACCTGGCCCTGCGGAATTCCATCAGAGCGATCGAGTGACTTGAGGCTTTCCGGCATACGGGGTATCTTTATTCGACAGGAGCGCCATGATCGATACGAAAAGCGGTGGAACATTGCCGACACACAGCGGGACGGGCCGGTTCGGGACCGACCCGTGGATCCTGACGGAGGATCGCCTCGATCCCGCACAGCTCCCCGCAACCGAGACGCTCTTCTCCATCGGGAACGGCTACCTCGGAATCCGGGCGGCGTTCGAAGAGCGGAAACCGGTCTACCACGCGGGCACCTACATCAACGGGTTCTACGAAACCAAGCCGATCATCTACGGCGAGCATGCCTACGGGTTCGCCCGGAACCGTCAGACCATGCTGAACGTGACCGACGGGACCGTGATCGAGCTCTGGATCGACGATGATCCGTTCGACCTGACCACCGGAACGATCCACCGGTACAGCAGGTCCCTGGAGATGCGTTCGGGACTGCTGCGGCGGGAAGTGGAGTGGGAATCGCCGTCCGGCAAACGGATCCGTCTCGAGGTCAAGCGCCTGGTTTCCTTCACCCGGATGAACCTCGCCGCGTTTTCGTGGCGCTGCGAGACCGTGGGCAGGGATGCCGTCCTCACCATCGTCTCCTCGCTGGACGGCGGGATCCGGAACCTGGTCGGATTCGAGGATCCGAGGGTCGGTTCCTCCTTCAAGGAGCAGGTGCTGCTGCTGCAGAACCGGCGGGTGGAAGATGGCTTCGCTTCCCTGCGGCACATCACCCGGAACAGCAGAATGAGCCTGGTTTGCGGGATGCGGAATACCCTGAACACCGGATGCCGCTACGCCGTCCGGAGCGGGCAGGGAAACCAGGATGTGTCCACCCGTTATACGGTCTGGGCCGGGCCCGACTGTCCCGTGGAGCTTTCGAAGTACGTCTCATACTACACCTCGAGGGATGCAAGGCCCTCCCAGCTTCAGCTGCTCTCACGAATCGGCGTCGAGGAAGCCTCGGCCGACGGGTTCGCCCGCCTGGAGGAGGAGCAGCGGCTGGTCATGGACGAGTTCTGGACCAACAGCCATGTCGAAATCGACGGCGACCCGCTGCTCGAGCAGAGCCTCCGCTTCAACCTGTTCCAGATCCTCCAGGGTACCGGTCGGACCGGGACCACCAGCATCGCCGCCAAGGGGCTCTCCGGCGAAGGCTACGACGGCCACTATTTCTGGGACGGGGAAACCTACGTCCTGCCGATCTACGTATACACGCATCCCGAGCTCGCCCGGAAACTGCTCGAGTATCGCTTCAACACCCTGCCGCAGGCCCGGGATCGGGCAAAGGTGCTGGGGCACCGGGGCGCCCTGTATCCCTGGCGGACCATCGGAGGCGAGGAGGCGTCCGCCTTCTTCCCGGCCGGGACGGCCCAGTATCACATCAATGCCGACATCATCTACGCGCTCCGCAAGTACGTCGACGCCACCGGCGACCGGATGTTCCTGGTCCGCTACGGTGCGGAGATGCTCTTCGAAACCGCGCGGTTCTGGCGGGACCTGGGAGCCTATATCCCGGGAAAGGGGTTCTGCTGGCACGTGGTGACCGGACCGGACGAGTATTCCGCCATGGTGGACAACAACGTCTATACCAACATGATGGCCCGGCATCATCTGCAGTTCGCGGCGGAAACGGCGCGCTGGCTCCGCGAGGAGATCCCCGACGCGTACCGGCAGCTCGCCGGGAAGATCGAGCTGGCGGATGAAGAGGTCGAGGAATGGCGGCGGGCCGCGGAGCGGGTCTATATTCCCTTCAACCGGAAGCTGGGCATCTATCCCCAGGACGACACCTTCCTGGACAAGCCGCACTGGGACTTCTCGAAGTCCGGGCGCGACAAGCATCCGCTCCTTCTTCATTTCCATCCGCTGGTGCTCTACCGGCATCAGATCTGCAAGCAGCCGGACCTGGTGCTCGCCCAGTTCTTCCTCGGCGACCGTTTCAGCATGGCGGAGAAGAAGCGGAACTTCGACTACTACGATCCCCTCATCACCGGCGATTCCTCCCTGGCTCCCTGCGTGCAGTCCATCGTGAGCGCGGAGATCGGCTACGTCGATCACGCATATCAGTACTTCATGAAGACGGCGCGGATGGACCTGGACAACATCAACGGCAATGTGAAGGACGGCGTCCATATCGCCGCCATGGCGGGAACCTGGGTGGCGCTCGTGTACGGTTTCGGAGGCATGCGGGACTACGGCGGGAAACTCTCGTTCCACCCGGTGCTGCCGAAATCGTGGCGGCGGATCGCGTTCCGGGTCCGGGTCCAGGAATCGCAGCTGCAGGTGGAGGTGGACCGGAAGGCGGTCACCTACACGCTCGTCGCCGGCGACCGGCTCGTCTTCCGGCATCAGCGCGAGGATCTCGTGCTCGAGCAGGGAGGCTCGGTGCGGCGGAACCTCGCCCCGAAGCTGGAAGCGGTGATCATGGACCTGGAAGGCGTGATCATCGATACCGCCGAATACCGCTACCGGGCCTGGAAGCGGCTCTCCGAGGAGCAGGGGCTCCGATTCGACCGCGGCTTCAACGAGCGACTCCGGGACGTGGGGCGCATGCGTTCCCTCGAGCTGATTCTGGACAACAGCGAAACGGACCGCGAGGACGGCGACAAGTCCGCCCTGGTGGCCCGCCAGGACAGCATCTACACCGAGTATCTCAAGGGACTTACCGCGGAGGACGTCCTGCCGGGGGCGCTCCCGTTTCTCACCGAGCTCAAGCAGCGGGGAATCCGTACCGCCCTGTCGTCCAAAAGCCGGAACGCGCTGCTCATCGTCGACCGCCTGCAGGTTGCCGAGTATTTCGACGTGATCGTCGATCCGCGGGAAGTGCTCATGTACAAGCCCGACCCGGAGACCTACTTCAAGGCGGCCGATCTGCTGAACGTCCCGTACGGCAACTGCGCCGGCATCGACGACAGCGAGGTCGGCATCGCCGCCATCAACGCCGCGAACATGTTCTCCCTGGGCATCGGCCGGCATCTCGAAGACGCGGACCTGGCCATCGGCGATACCGCCGAGCTCTCGGTGGAGACCCTGATGCGGATCTTCTCGCGGAAATCCGAACCGCCTCCCCCCCAGGAGGAGATCCGCTAGCGATCTCCTCCGGCCCGCCGGTTCCCGAACATCGATCGACAGCCCCCTCGTTGAATCGCCGGCGCACCCCGGGACGTCGGTTCGGCTATGGAACCGATCCCGTACCGCTCCGAACCCTTCCGCCGTCGCGGGCGTTCCCGGACCTGCGGGGGCGGCTGCCGCCGTCGGCCGGCCGCGAAACGCATCCTGATGATCGGACTCGCCGCGCTTCCGCTTCTTGCCGCCGCGGCCCCCGCACTCCGGGCCGATGCCCCGGTACCGGAGAACCCGATGCAGCCGCCCGATCGCTTCGTCCCGGCCGTGGCTCCTCCCGCTCCCGCGACCCCGCCCGCACCCGGTGCCGCTTTGCCGGGCTCCGGGTCGCAGGCCGAACAGCGGGAGCCCGCGGAGCTCCGGACCGACTCCGCCGTCCGGGAGCTCCGCTCGCTCGAAAACCGGCTCATTCTCGATGCGGGAGCGTTCCGCTTTCTGCTGATGGACATCCGGGACCGGGAATCGGTGTATACGGCGGCCGGGATCGCGCATCCGCTGCTGAGTGCGGGTCCCGTCAGGCGGGAGGGACTCCTCGGCCGCCTCTACCGGCCGCTGAGGATCCGGGCGTTCTCTGCGGCCTGGGAGGAGGAAAGCGGCCTCGCGCTGGAAACCGGTTTCTCCCGCGCGCCGGCGGGCGCTGCGGTCCGTCTTCTCCCCGGCACCTTCTCCTTCTTCGGCCTTCTTCCCGAAGACGCTCCGGCGGCGGGTCTCTCGCTCTCGCTGGGCAGGGGCCGGCCACCGGAGGACGGCGATTCCCGGTCCCGGGGTGCCGAAGGGGGTGTTTCCGTCATGCTGACCGGCCTGCACTCGCTTCCCTCCCGGGAACCTCCCCGGGAAGCCCTGCAGGAGTCCTGGTTCCGGGACGATGCTCCCTTCCCGGGCGGTTCCCTCACCACCGGGGCGGGCGAGCTCGCCGTTCGCGGGCGGATTCTCTCGCTCGCGGCATCCGGCGCCATTTCCCGGGGAGAGCGGATTCTCCCCGGCTGGCTGGTCGAAGGACGCGCGGCGGCGGAAGGCGGCAGGATGCGGATCGGCGCCGCCGCCGGTTTCGCCGATCCCCGCTTCCGATCGCCCGACGGTGAACCGTCGACCCGGCTCGCTCTTGCCGGCGGCGAGCTTCTGCTGTTCCCGGAGGGTCCGCTCGCGCTGGAGGCGGGCGTCTACCGGACACTCCGGCGGGGCGACGTCCGCGACGACTTCTCCGGTGCCCGCGAGCTGGACCTGAACGCCTCCGCTTCCACGGGATCCGGTCCGGTCCGGATTACCCTGGAGGGCCGGCGGAAACTGATCGAGGAGCCGCGGAAGGAACCGGAGCGGGAAGGCCGGGCGTCCCTGGGATTCGCCTTCGACGGGGAGCTCGCGGAAGCGGCCCTGCGCCTTTCGCTGCTCGAGACGGACGGGACCTGCGCCGGATGGGAAGCGTCGGCGGGGGGCGGACTCTCGGACGGCCGGATATCGGCGGATTTCGATGCGGGGGTTGAACGGCGGACGGACCGGCTCCGGTTCACGGCCGCCTCCACGCTCCGACGTCGGGGAGGAAAGGGGAGCGGACCGGATCTGTTTTTCCGGATCGAGACCCGGAGGCCGCTCGATCTCTTCACTTCACCGGAGGACGGCGACGAAGGGAACGACGGAGACGACCGGTTGCCGGGATTCCTGACCGTCAGTGCGGGGATCGGCATGCGGACCGCGATTCCCCGCAGTGCGCGCTGACGCTGCGGCGCATCTATCCCAGGATGATCCGGGCGGTTTCGAAATAGATGGTCAGACCTACCACATCGATGAGCGTCGCCATGAGCGGACCCGCCATGACCGTCGGGTCGAAGCCGAGCCTCGAGATCAGCAGCGGGGCGAGGGCTCCGATGAGATTGGAAAAGAGCACGACGAACACGAGCGAAACCCCGACCGCCATCGCCTGATAGATGCCGACATCCGGGGGCAGGAAAATGCTGCGGAGGACGATCACCACTCCCATGGAGACCCCGAGGATCAGTCCGACGAGAATCTCCTTTATGAGCACCCTCCCGGCATCCCGGTAATGGACCTCCCCGGTGGCGAGACCGCGGATCATCAGGGTGGACGACTGGGTGCCGGAATTGCCGCCGGTCTGGGTGATGACGGGGATGAAGAGGGTGAGAAAGGCGGCCGAGAGGATGAACGGTTCGTAGCTGTTCAGGACGTTGGTGGTGATCGTTCCCGCCAGCAGGAGCAGCGTGAGCCAGGGGATCCGCTTGCGCACGAGGCCCCAGATGGGAGTTTCGATATAACGGTCCAGCTGTCCGTCCATGGCGCTCATCTTGTAGACGTCCTCGGTCTGCTCCTCCCGGATGACGTCGATCACGTCGTCGAAAGTGACGATTCCGAGCAGCCGACCATAGCGGTCCACGACCGGGATGGAGATGAAGTCGTAGGTTTCCAGGATCCGGGCCACTTCCTCCTGGTCGGTATCCTCGAGCACCGAAACCACCTTGTCGGTCATGAACTCGTTCACCAGCGCCGTATCCGGGTTCAGGAGCAGGTCCCGGAGCGAGATGACCCCGATGAGCCGCCTGAGCCGGTCCACGATGTAGATGGTGTACACCGTCTCGACCTGGTGTGCCTTCTTCCGGATCAGGGCAAGCGCCTGCCCGACCGTGATGTTCGAGCGGATCGCGACATAACGCGGGGTCATGAGTCCCGCCGCGTCGTCCTCGTCGAAGCGGAGCAGGAACTGCGTCTCCTGCTTCGCCTCCGGGGACAGGGAGTTCCAGACGGCCTGCCGCACTTCCGGGTTCGCGGCCTGGATCACGTCCACCACGTCGTCGGGGTCCATCTCCTTGAAGAGCTGCTTCATGTTCTCGATCGGGAGATGGTTCAGCAGGTGCTCCTGCCCGGGAATGGAAAGGGCGGTAATCAGGGTGACCTTCCGTTCCAGGTCCTGCATCAGGAAGACCTTCGTCTTCTCGTCCTCGGTCATGGAGTCCCATGCTTCGAGGATATCGTCGATGGACACTTCCGAGAGGAAGTGCCTGAGCTCTTCGGTTTTCACCAGGTCTTCGTACGCCCGCATGTTCTCGATGATGTTGTTCATTCGGCACCTTCCCATCGGCCGACGCAGATCACTTCCCGTTCCAGCTCGATTCCCAGCCGGTCCCGGGCCTCTTTCTCCATGTGACGGATCAGCCGCAGGAGATCGGAAGCGGTGGCGTCGGCGCTGTTCACGACGATGTTGGCATGCAGCTCGGAAACTTTCGCTCCGCCGATGCGGAACCCCCGAAGGTCCAGCCCGTCGAGGAGCCGGCCCGTCGGACTGCCGAACCGCCGGTCGTTCTTGAAGACCGAACCCGCCGACGGAGCGGAAAAGTGTCCCTTCGATTCCCGATCCCGGCGGAAGCCGTCCATCGCCGCGCGGAGCGCGGCCGGATCTCCCGGGCGGAGCCGGAAGGCGGCTTCGATGATGACGACGCGGCGGCCCTGGAACGGTGACTTCTTGTAGTCCCATTCCCCCGGCAGCGCTTCCGTCCGGACCCGCGCGAGATCCTCGTCCAGATACTCCGCCCACGCGAGAGCGTCCGAAACGGAGATCCCGTAGCAGCGGGCGTTCATGAAGACCGATCCGCCCACGCTTCCGGGCATCGCGTAGAAGGTTTCGGCTCCGGCCAGCCCCATCGCCGCCGACCGGTCGGCGAGCTCGCTCATCGGGAGACCGGCACCTGCGGCGAGCACGTCGCCTTCGCGCCGGAGTCCCCGGAACGCGGACAGGTCGATGACCAGGCCCTCGATGCCGGCATCCGCGACCAGGATATTGGCCCCTTCTCCGAGCGGGAAAACCGGAAGCCCTTCCTCCCGGGCAAAGCGGAGCAGGGCGGCGAGATCCTCCGGATCGGCCGGGACCGCATACAGGTCCGCGGGACCTCCGACCCGGAAGCTGGTATGAAGCCGCATCGGTTCATCCGGACGCAGCTCTCCGGCGATATTGAATTTTTTCAACCGCTCCCGTAGATTAATCACAAGCGAATCATATAGAGTTTCGACAAAGATTTCCACATCCGGAGGCCGATGCCGCGCCTCCGGAGGAGTCGGACGGGAGGTTGCCGGTGCCGCTGCGGGTTTTCAATACAATGACCAGGACAATCGAGGAGTTCGTGCCCATCCGGGAGGGGCACGCGGGTCTGTATACCTGCGGTCCGACGGTTTACAACTATGCGCATATCGGCAATCTCCGCACCTACATCTTCGAGGACATTCTCCGGAGATACTTCGAGTATCTCGGGTACCAGGTCGACCATGTGATGAATATCACCGACGTGGGACATCTGAGCGACGATGCCGACGAAGGCGAGGACAAGATGACCCTGAGCGCGCGGCAGCAGAAGCGTACGGTCTGGGAGATCGCGCAGCACTACACCGATGCGTTTTTCGAGGATACCGACCGGCTCAACATCATCCGTCCGACGGTCATCCCCCGGGCCACCGACCACATCCAGGACATGATCGACCTGATCCGTCGACTCGAGGACCGGGGCTATACCTACGAAGCAGGCGGGAACATCTACTTCGACATCGAGAAGTTTCCCGATTACGGAAAACTGGCGCTTCTCGATCAGCAGGACCTGCAGGCGGGCGCGCGCATCGAGGTGGATCGGAACAAGAGGAATCCGCACGATTTCGTACTCTGGTTCACCCAGTCCAAGTTCGAGCATCAGTCGATGGTCTGGGACTCCCCGTGGGGCAGGGGGTATCCCGGCTGGCACATCGAGTGCAGCGCCATGAGCATGCGCTACCTCGGAGAACAGTTCGATATCCACTGCGGCGGGGTCGATCATATCCCGATCCATCATACCAACGAGATCGCCCAGTCCGAGGCCGCCGTCGGTCACCGCTGGGTCAACTACTGGCTTCACGGCGAGTTTCTGGTCATGAGCGGCGGGAAGATGTCCAAGTCCCGGGGAGGCTTCATCACCCTCCAGAGTCTCGTCGACGACGGCTACGATCCTCTCGACTACCGGTACTTCTGTTTCGGCGCCCACTACCGGATCCAGCTCCAGTTCAGCACCGAGGGCCTCGACGCCGCCCGTTCCGCCCGGAACAACCTGGTCCAGCGCCTGCGGGCCCTGGGGGGCGAGCTTTCGCCGTCGGGGCTTCCGGAAGAGCCGGGGAACGGGGCGGAACGGTATCTTCGGGCCTTCGAGGAGCACCTGGCGGCGGATCTGAACATGCCCAGGGCCCTCAGCGAGCTCTGGGGACTGCTCAAGGATACCGATGTCCCCGCCGGCGACCGGCTCGCCGCGGCCTACCGGATGGACCGGGTCTTCGGACTTCGTCTCCGGGAGTCGGTCGAGACGGAGCAGGAGCTCGACAGCGAAAGCCTCGGCCTGATCGAGGAACGGGTTCGGGCCCGGAAGGAGCGGAATTTCCGGAGGGCGGACGAAATCCGTGATATGCTGAGTGAGCGGGGCATTCTCGTGGAAGACACCCCCGAGGGTCCGAAATGGAAGCGGATCGGGAAGTGATCCCGATCCAGAACGTGTTGCAGAGCTCCCGAATCACGACATCGTGTAACGGATTAGAGAGAACGTTGTTATATACATGAAGGACAGAAAGAGGACCCGGGAGAAGTTCGAACAGACATATGAAACGGTTTTTCCAATTCTTATCCGTGTCGTGTACCGGATTACCGGTGACATGGATATATCCGAAGAACTCTGTCAGGAAGCATTCGTCCGATATTATGAACGGATGGAAATCATCCCCGACATGGAACAGGCGAAGTACTGGTTGATAAGAGTGGTAAAGAATCTCGCCTTCAACCACGAAAAACGGAAAGGGCGGGAAAGGAAAGCCTACGACAAGGTACTCAAGGAGCCGGCTCCCATCCAGGAGACGGGCGAAATCACCGTCATGAAGGAAGAATCACAGGCTTCCGTTCTGAAAGCCCTGGAGCAGCTGCCATACAATCTTCGCATCGTTCTCGTTCTGAAAGAATACGAAGGCATGAACTACAAGGAAATCGGTTCCGTCCTCGGGATCAGCGAAGGAAACGTGAAAGTCCGCGTGTTCCGCGCCCGGGAACGGCTTGCATCGTACCTGCAGGAGGGTGAAGTGTATGTGCCCTGACGACAGGATCCTCTCGATGTTCTACGACGACCAGCTTTCCGGGCAGGAGCGGGCCCGGGTACTCGACCATGCGTCCGGCTGTTCCCGCTGCGGGAATATCATATCCGGATACGAGCGGATCAGTGCGTTCCTCGTCTCCCAGCCGCTGCCGGATTTTTCCGCCGGTCGGGAACGCATCCGCAAGGCGGTTTTCCGGCGGCCCCCGAAGCCGTCGCCCCTGGCGCTCTTCTCCCGGAAGATCTCGGTCCCCATTCCCATCGCCGCGGCCGCGGTCGCGGCCCTGATCGTCCTCCTCATCGGCATCGGGGTTCTGGACGACTTCAACGCCGCACCGGGAGTCGTGGCGGCGATCGTACCGGGTCCTCTGACCGATGTGCAGAACATTCAGAATGTCCGCGACCTGGACGAACTGCTTCAGGCGCTGGCGGATCAGAACGGATTACGGGAAATGACCATCGAGCTTCCGGAAGCTCACGGCTACTCGCTTCGCGGCGAGCCGCAGTTCCTGCGCGAAGCCGAGGTGCCCGAATGGAGCACGCCGTGAGGCGCGGTATCGCCGGCGCACTTCTCGGCCTTTCGCTCGCGGCTCTGCTGCCGCTTGCGGCGGCTCCTCCGCTTTTCGCGGACGAAGGGGCTTCCGATCCCTATTTCCTCCTGCTGGACAAGGCCCTGAAGGTCCGCCTGGTCGCGAAGGTGATCGGAAGCGGGGAGGAGATGGTCTGGAACATGGAGACCACCTATATCACCATCAGCGGACGGACCGTTACGGTTCCGCTGAAGGGAAGCAATCTCTTCGTGCTCATCAACATCACCCCGTACAAGGAAGATGACGGCAACATCCTTCTGGTGGCCCAGGGGCATGTCTGGCTCACGAACGAGAAAAACGAGAAGGTTCAGTACCTGACCGCCAGGCAGAGCATGCCGGTCAGTTTCGGGGAGAAAATCCTCTTTTATCCGCTCGGGGTCGACATCAAGCGCGCCGATACTGAATCCGACACCATTCAGCTGCAGGTCGAAGTGCTCCCCTACCAGGAAGGCTGATCCGTCAAAGAAAGGAACGTTCGTGGCACCACGACTTTTTTCATCCGGGGCGGGATTGCCCGGAGGAACGGGAATCCCGATCATCGTATTCACGGTTCTGCTTCTCATGCTCACCCTGAGCGTCACCCTCTCGGGCCAGCCTCCGAAGATCGACCGGATAGCGCCTCCGATCGCCTACTCCGGTGATATCCTGGTGCTGGAGGGCCGTCACTTCGGCACCGAGCGGTCGGGAAGCGATCTGAGCATCGCCGGGATCATTCCCACCGCATCCTCGTACCTCGAGTGGACCGACAGGCGGATCAGCGTCCGGGTACCCGAGGATGTCCAGGCCGGCCTGGTGTACGTCATCACCGACAACGGGAAAAGCAACGGCATGCTGTTCACGAACAAGACGCACATTCCGGTCGTCCTCTCCGGACCGGCGAAAGCCGGATTCCCGTACGTGGAATCCCTCGAACCGAAGAGCGGCAGCATCGGGAGTACGGTGATCATCAGCGGGCGGAACTTCGGCGTGAACCGCAGGAGCAGCAGGGTCTACTTCTCCTGGACGCCCGCGGACAAGGCGGTTTCCGGAGAGACGGCGCTGTCCGCATTCCTTCCGGGGTCGGATTTCGACTTCGACTATCTTTCCTGGTCGGACCGGGAGATCCACGTGCGGGTTCCGAACGGCGCGGTTTCGGGAAACATGTTCGTCACCACGGAAACCGGCGAGAGCAATGCGGTCTACTTCGAGGTCTTCGAGGAGGTGGGGTCCCGCATCTTCCACGAGAAGCTGACCTATGCCATCCAGTATTCGGTGGATGTGGACGGGATCCGGGGAGGCCCCGGCAGCACGCTCTATCTCTGGGTTCCCCGGGTATTCGAGGGACCCGCCCAGCGCGAAGTTCAGCTCATCAACCAGGAACCGATGCCTCAGTTCGAAAACTACCGGGGACTCATCCTGTATCGCCTGTCGGATCTGCAGGAGGGGCAGAGCTACCGGGTTTCGCAGAACTTCATTTTCGACCGCTACACCGAGGAGACCCGGATCCGCCCGGACCAGGTGGCACGGCAGTACGACACCGAATCCGAGCTCTACCGGGCGTACACCGTCCCGAGCGCTTTCGTGCCCTCGGATCATCCCGCGATCCGAAAGCAGGCGGCGGTACTCGCCGGAAGAGAGAAGAATCCCTACCTGGTCGCGAAGTCCATCTACCGGTTCCTGGTCGACGGAGTCGAGATCCGGACCGGTTCCCGGGAAGAGGATCCGGTCGCCATGCTGGAAACGAAGAAGGGCACCAGTTACGGAGCCGCCATCCTCTTCTGCGCGCTTGCACGCAGCGCCGGCATCCCTTCGCGGACGGTTACCGGATACCTGGTCGACGACGCGAAGCAGGCGATCCGTCACTTCTGGGCGGAGTTCTACCTGGAACGGTTCGGCTGGGTCCCGGTGGATCCGCTGCTCGGGAAGGGCGGACGGCCGGCGGACTTCGAGATGAAACCGGAACCGGGGGAATTCTCACTTCGGGAGCCTCGATAACCGTCACATCATCTTTTCACGCGGAACGGTGGAAGTGACGCCGCTGGATCCGCGAAGCCGGAGAATCCGGAAACCCGAATCGGTTTCGTTCCAGACCATACACGAGGAAGCGTCGCCCGAGCTTTCGGATTACGTCAGCCGCTGGAGAAATCCGGTCGTCCTCGGGGTTTACTGAGCGTGGTTCGGATTGACAGGCCACTCGACCGCACCTATACTGAGATTGTGAACCGCAAGGGACAGGACCAGACATGAATAACCCCCTGACGCTCTCCCTCGTCAATTTCAAGAAAGGTTCCTACATCATTGTCGAAGGAAAGCAGAACGCCGATCACTTCTACATCATCCGGAACGGCAGCGTCCAGATCAGCAAGGAAGTGGAAGTCGTCGAGGAAGAGGGAGGGAATGTCTACGGACCCGGGGATTTCTTCGGCGTCGTATCGACAATGTCTTCTCACAGTCACATCGAAACCGCCCAGGCGCTTACCGACGTATCGCTGATCTCGGTTCACCGGGAACAGTACGGCATGCTCATCGAGAAGAACACCCCGGTGGCGATGAAGATCATCCAGGGGTTCTCCCGGCGCATGCGCTACCTCGACGAGGCGCTCACCCGGATCACGCTCAAGAGCACCGCGGAGAACGACGAATCCCACCTGTTCAATGTGGCGGAGTACTATGCCCGCCAGAACCAGTACAGCCACGCCTTCTACGCCTATTACCAGTACATAAAGTACTGTCCGAACGGAAGCAACGTGGATATGGCCCGGGAACGGCTCGAGAAGATCCGGCCCTACGCGAAGACCCTCTATCTGGAGCAGAAGGACGAGAATTTCACCCAGAGCTATCCCAAGGACACCATGGTCTTCAGCGAAGGCCAGCCGGGTCAGGAGCTCTACATCATCCAGAAGGGAAGCGTGAAGATCACCAAGATCGTCGACAACAACGAAGTGCTGCTCGCCGTGCTCAAGCAGGGCGACATCTTCGGAGAAATGTCCCTGATCGAGAACAAGCCGCGCTCCGCCTCCGCGATCGCCTACGATGACGCCGTACTTCTCGCGGTGAACCGGGAGAACTTCGTTTCCATGGTCTCGACCCAGCCGCAGATCATCGCCAGGCTGACGAAGATCCTCGCTGAGCGGATCTGGTTCATCTACAAGCAGCTTGCCAACACGCTGCTCCACGATCCCGTCGGCCGGATGTACGACGCCCTGCTGATCCAGCTCGAGAAGGCACGGGTGAACATCCGGGCCGGTGCCGACTACACGTTCGACCTCGGACCCCGGGAGCTGATCAACATGGTCGGCCTTCCCATGAGCGAGGGCAACCTCGTCATCCGGCGGCTTTTCGAGAACTCCCGGCTGAAGGTGACGGACAACCGCATCCAGACGACGGACGTCGAAGAGATCGCCAAGCAGGCGGAGTACTTCCGCAAGATGGAAAAGATCGAACGCGCCCGCCGCCAGAAACAGCGCGCCCGGTAGTGCGGGAACAGGATTCACCGCTGAGGCGCAGAGGAAGCAGAGAGGAACGCAGAGCCGGCAGAATTATTCGAAACGTCTGTCACAGGGACAGGAGATGATGAGAAAGGAATTTTTCCCAGCTGCTTCGGTTTAAAGTCATGAACCGGTATTTCAGTGATATTCCGCCGGAATCATCGGCCGATAATTTCCCATTTCCTATGACTCTCTGTCTCCGCCGTGTAACTTCAATGCGCCTCAGCGGTGAATCCCTCTATCCCCCTCCTCACCCCTCAGTTGATGATTCTGCCGGATTCTGCTACCATTCCCCCCATATTTCCCGGCAGCAGAGGAAGGATAAGGGATGAAAGCGGTGCAACTGGCGAAGGCGTACGATCCGAAGGATTTCGAGGAGCGGCTCTACCGTTTCTGGCTCGAAAAGGGATACTTTTCACCGAAGCCGGAAGGGAAGGACCCCTTCGTCATCGTAATCCCCCCTCCCAACGTCACGGGCGTTCTCCACATGGGACACGGACTGAACAACAGCCTTCAGGACGTCCTCGTCCGCTATCATCGCATGCTCGGCCGGCCGACGCTCTGGGTTCCGGGAACCGACCACGCGGGGATCGCCACCCAGAACGTGGTGGAGAAGCGGCTCCGGCAGCGGGGCACCTCGAGGCAGGAGCTGGGCCGGGAAAAGTTCCTCGAAGAAACCTGGAAGGTGAAGGAGGAGCACCACGCGACGATCGTCCGGCAGCTGCAGAAGATCGGCGCATCGTGCGACTGGAGCCGCGAGCGGTTCACCCTCGACGAGGGGCTCTCCCGGGCGGTTCGCGAGGTGTTCGTCGGGCCTCTACGAGCGGGGACTCATCTACCGCGGTGCATACCTCGTGAACTGGTGCCCTTCCTGCGGCACGGCGATCTCCGACGACGAGGTGGAGCATCACGAGCTGCAGGGGGCATGCACCGGCTCCGGTATCCGCTCGAGGACGGGTCCGGCTCCGTGGAGGTGGCTACCACCCGGCCGGAAACCATGCTCGGCGATACGGCGGTCGCGGTGCATCCGGAGGACGAGCGCTACGCGCACCTGGTGGGCAAGATCGTGCAGCTGCCGCTCGCGGACCGGCCGATTCCGGTCATCGCGGACGATCACGTCGACCGGACGTTCGGTACCGGCGCGGTGAAGATCACCCCCGCCCACGACATGAACGACTACGAGATGGCGAAGCGCCACAGCCTGGAGATGATCCATATCTCTCAACCCGACGGAACGCTGAACGCGAACGTGCCCGAACGGTTCCGCGGGCTGGACGTGCGGACCGCCCGGAAGGCGGTGGTCGAGGAGCTGCAGGCGCAGGGATCTTCCTGGTCGAGAAGGAGCACCGCATCAGGTGGGACACTGCTACCGCTGCGACACCGTCATCGAGCCCTATCCTCTCGGAGCAGTGGTTCGTCAGGATGAAGCCTCTCGCGGAAAAGGCGCTCGGACGCCTGGGAGCGGGGCGAGATCCGTTTCTTTCCCCGTAAGTGGGAGAACACCTACACCCACTGGCTGGAAGGGATCCGGGACTGGTGCATCTCCCGGCAGCTCTGGTGGGGCCACCGGATCCCGGTCTGGTACTGCGACGCCTGCGGAAAGATGATCGTGAGCCGCGGAGGACCCGACATCGTGCGAAGCCTGCGGCGCGGGAGCCTCCGCCAGGACCCCGACGTGCTGGATACCTGGTTTTCCTCCTGGCTCTGGCCGTTTTCTACCCTGGGCTGGCCGGAACAGACCGATGATCTCGAGCTCTTCTTTCCGACGACCACGCTGGTGACCGCCTACGACATCATCTTCTTCTGGGTCTCCCGGATGATCATGGCCGGTCATGGAGTTCATGGGCGAGGTGCCGTTCCGGGACATCCTACATACACGGGCTCGTCCGCGACACGCAGGGACGCAAGATGTCCAAGTCGCTCGGGAACGGAATCGATCCGCTCGAGATCGTCGACGAGTACGGTGCGGATGCGCTCAAGTTCACCTTCGCGTTCCTCGCCGCCCAGGGGCAGGACGTGCTGCTGGACAAGGACACGTTCAAGCTCGGCTAGCAAGTTCGCGAACAAGATCTGGAACGCGAGCCGCTACATCCTGATGAACCTCGAAGGACGGAATCTCGTTGCCCCGGAGGATCTCGAGCTCACCGACGTCGACCACTGGATTTTTCACCGCCTGAACCAGGCGGTCGGCCAGGTGCGGGAGGCTCTGGAAACCTACCGTTTCAACGATGCGGCCCAGGCCTGCTACGAGTTTTTCTGGAACGAGTTCTGCGACTGGTACATCGAGGCGACGAAGCTCGCCTTCGCCTCGGACGACGAACGGGAGAAGGACCGGGCGATGACGCATGCTCGTACGGGTGCTCGAAGAGTCGCTCAGGATGCTCCATCCCTTCCTCTCGTTCATTACCGAGGAGATCTACCAGACGCTTCCCGGGCACGGCGAGAGCATCACCGTGGCACCGTACCCGGAAGTACGGCCGGAGCGGGAGGCTCCGGAAGTCGCGGCACGGTTCGAGTCCCTGCAGGAACTGGTGCGGCTGGTGCGGACGCTCCGGAGCGAGTTCACCGTTCCGCCTGAGAAGCGCATCAACGTTCACGTCCGTACCGAGGCCGGGTTCCCGGGCGGAACCTTTTTCCTGCGGCATATCGAGCTCATCCGGTCCCTCGTGTCGGCGAACGACGTGACGATCTCCGATGCACCGCCCGCCCGGGGCGGAGCCATCCCTGCGGTGGGGAACGGGTTCGAGGCGTTCGTCTTCATCCGGGAGGCGATCGACGTGCCGAAGGAAACCGAGAAGCTGCGAAAGGAAATCGAGAAGACCCGCCGGCTGCTCGAATCGACCGAGCGAAAGCTCTCCAACGAGCAGTTCCTCGGGAACGCTCCCGAGCAGGTGGTCGCCAAGGAGCGGGAAAAGCTCGCCGAGTTTTCGCGGAAGGTGACGAAGATGGAGCAGCATCTGCGGGATCTGTCCGGCTGATCCGGCCGGAGCGGGATGGGCCGGGAGCGGAGCCGCCCCGTCCCGAATCCAAAAAATCTCCTTTTTCCGCTTGACAATCCGCCTGCACGGGATACGATTGTACCGGAGTTGATCTCTGCAATGCGGAAACATCAAGGGAGGAAGGAAGGTATGAAGGTACGCGTTATCGCGGCGCTGCTGCTGTCGGCTCTGGCTCTGTTCTCCGGCTGTGCAGTCATGGACCAGGCGACGGGGAGCCTGACACAGGCGCTGATCAATCGTTCGGGAGTGATGGACCGGCTGAACACCTACGGCGAAAGCATGATGTTCAACATGGTCTACATGCAGGTCTTCTTTACCGGCGGCGTCGGCCTCGACCTCGGCAGCTACGAAGAGGGGCAGGGGACCGAATGGCGCATCACCAGCGTCAACGAAGACGGCGAAAAGTCGGGCTTCACGACTGAAAAGGCGCTGCTGAAGAACAACCCCGACGGCACCCAGTGGTGGCTGCTCACCTACGAAGGTGAAGAGAAAGACGACCATATCCTCTACGAGTACCTGATCGACAAGGAATACAAGGTCCTGAAGGTCCGCTACAAGGATCGGGACAGCGGGAAAATCCAGGAGTTCGAGCCCAAGTATGACGAGTCGACCGATCCCGCCGAGACCCCGGGGGAGCCGAGCGAAGAGCTCGAGGAGCCGGACGACGAGGACATGATCTCCGAGGACGAGTTCAAGCAGTACTCCCGCGGGACCGAATCGGTCCGGGTCGGGGCCGGAACCTATCAGGCGGAGCACCTCGTCTACGAGTTGAAGAGCGAAGACGGCCAGGAAGAGGTCGTGTACGACTGGTGGATCGCCGACCAGGCTCCCGGCCAGCTCGTGAAGTACCGCTTCGCGAATCCGAAGGAAAAGTCCAGTGTGGATGGCGAGCTCATGGCGGTGCGGAACAATTACCGGACCCAGCTGAACTCGTACTGATCGCACGGCCGGGAACGCCGGGGATTCGCCCGCCGGATGCGGGACGCCTCCCTGCGGAACCGGAACCGGCCCGATTCCGGAGCCGCCGGGGCACAAGCCTCTGCGGCTCTTTTCGTTCTATCCCTTCACCGCACCCTGCGTCATGCCGCTGATCAGCTGCTTCTGGATGAAGAAGAAGAGCAGGATGACCGGGACGGCGCTCACCACTCCTCCCGCGGTCAGGAGTCCCCACTCGATCTGGTACTGTCCGACCATGTTCTGCAGCGCGATGGGGATGGTGCGCACGTCGTTGCCGGTCAGCACCGATGCGAAGACGAACTCGTTCCATGCGGTGATGAAGATGTAGATCGCCGTGGCGGAGATTCCCGGCATGGCGACGGGAATGGTGATCCGCGTCATCGAGGTGAAGCGGTTGCATCCGTCTATCTTGGCCTGTTCGTCCAGCTCGCGGGGAATCGCGTTGAAGAAGCTCGTCATCATCCAGGTGGAGAAGGGAATCGCGAAAGTGGCGTAGCCGATGATCAGCGCCAGGTGCGTATCCATCAGGTTCAGGAACGAGAAGATCACGAAGAGGGGAATCAGGAGCAGGACCACCGGGAACATGTTGATGATCAGGAACTGGAGCAGCAGCATCCGGCGCAGCCGGAACCGGAAACGGGAGAAGCTGTAGCTGGCGGTGATGCTGAGGCCGAGGCCGACGAACATCGCGCCGGCGGACACGATGAGGCTGTCCTCCATGTTCGCAAGAAAGTTGATCCTTCCGAACAGTCTCCCGTAGTTCTCCAGGGTGGGATGCTCGGGAAAGTAGCTGAATCCGCCGGTGTACATCTCCGACTCGGGCGTGAGGGAGGAAATCACGCTCCAGAGATAAGGGCCGATGGCGAAGAGGACGATCAGAAGCACCGGCAGGTGGATGGTCAGGATCGGCCTCAGGACCGGTTTTCGACGTCTTCGTCGATGCCGGAATGACTCCGCGGCGGCACTGTTCACCCGCGTGAGGGTACTGTTCATCGGTAGATCTCCTCCGATCTGAGCACCCGCACCACGTAGGCCGCCACGATCACGATGAGCAGCAGCGTCAGGTAGACGGCGATGGTCGCCGCGTACCCGAAATCGAGACCCTTGTAGGCACGAATGTAGGAGTACAGGGGCAGGGTGTGACTCGCGTAGCCGGGACCGCCGCCGCTCATGATGTAAATGATGTCCAGGGAATTCGCGACCCAGATCGTGCGCAGCAGGATGGTCGTGAAGAGGATCGGGGTCAGCATGGGCAGGGTGATGGAGAAGAATTTCTGGATCCCGGACGCTCCGTCCACATCGGCGACTTCGTAGAGCTGCCGGGGAATCGCCTGCAGTCCGGCGAGGATCATCACGGCGAAGAACGGGAAGCCCTGCCACATGAGCGCGATCATGATCGCGGGCAGCGCCGTCCGGTTGTCGGCGAGCCATGGAAAGTACTCGCCGAGCAGGCCGGCCTTCACCAGCAGATCGTTGATCAGACCGTGATTGCCGTCGTACATCCATCGCCACATGAGCGCGGTTATCACGCTCGGGGTGACCCACGGGATGAGGATGAGCGAACGGGCGATCCCTCTCCAGAAAAAGGCGCGGTTCAGCAGGAGGGCTGCCGTGAAGCCCAGCAGCAGCTGCAGGGAGATGACTCCCGCGATCCAGATCAGGGTGTTCCGGAAGGAGATCCAGAAAATCTCGTCGGCGAGCTGCCTCCAGATAATTCCCGAAGAGAATGAAACGGATGTCCCGAGGTTTCCAGACGATGTAGTTCATGAAGCTCAGGAGATCGTGTAGAGGATCGGGGAAGAGAGATGATCAGAAGCGTCGCGGTCATGGCCGGGGTGAGCAGGGAATAGGGGTGGAGATCGGTACCGTTTCGTCTCGGCACGGGTGGACTCTCTTCGGCTTCGGTCGGCTGGAACGTCTCCGGTGTCGATGCCGGGCCGTACATCGGAAGCGAGCGGAAGCCGCGCAGGCGGCTCCGGCGGGATTCCGGGTCCGGCCCTACTTCGTGCGGAAGTGCTCGGCGAAGGTCTCCATCATCTCCCTGCTGGTGATCTCGCCGAGGAAGGCCCGCTGCATGGTGGCGGGCCAGAGGCTCTCCACGAACTCGGCGGTAGCCGGGTGTGCGGGGAGAGCGCCGCGCAGGTTCCTCGTCGAATCGGTCGTCGCCTTCACGAAGCGGGCCAGTTCGCCATAATCGGCATCCGCGTTGCTCTTGTTGATCATATGGCCTGCTTGCCTGCTGCCAGACCAGGTTGTTTTCGGCCGTGGCGAGAAAGGAGACCCATTTCCAGGCAGCGTCCTTGGCCCCGGAGGCGGAGAAGACCCCGTTTTCCTCGTCGCCGAAACTGGTCCAGCGGCCTTCGGTCCCTTCAGGCACCGGGAAGGCGGAAATCCTGTCGCCCAGCGCATCGATCATGTCCTTCGCGCTGCCGATGTGGTGAATGGTCATGGCGGTTCTGCCGCTCTGCATATTCGCGATGATCTCCCGGAAGCCGTCGCTCGGCGTGGTCGGCGGCTTGACCTTGTGGACCCGATACAGATCGATGAACCACTGGTTGGCGTCGATCGCCTTCGGCGTGGCGAGGGCCACGTTCCCCCGGTGG
>CAVSJD010000007.1:0-451377 GCA_963728215.1 uncultured Spirochaetota bacterium
AATCCGCCAGGAGAATTCTGGTGGATACGTCTGAATAGCCTGTAGTATTCTCATTAATTCATCCTTGCAAAGAAAATAATATAGAGCCATTACTTTAAAACGATATACACACTTTCCATAACAACTATGATTCTTATATAATTTTCCCAATTATCTTAACCGAATCAAACATTCATGTAAAACTTTCTGGAAAAACACTATGATACACCTCTGCCGGATTACAAACACGCAATCCAGCTTTATTCGCACTATTAGTAAATTGAAAGGTTTTTTTCAAGCGATGCTTCAGTAACGCGCCACCGACTCGGTCGATCGTCACACAAGGCGTTTTAACAGGAAGTCTATTCAGCCATTTTTTGCGAATATACTTACTGGCATCCCAAAATTCCTCTGGAAGTACCGAAATCCCGTTTGAATTATGTATACCAAAACACGACAGTACATAATTCTTCATTCCCATCCTTTCGGCTTCCAAGCAAAGATCTGTTCCATATAAATGCCACCATTTGTTTTTCAGATCAAAAGAAAGACCAGATTCCTTCCTTATTATCAGAAGCACCTCATCTAATATACGTACATGCACAGGTGTGTAAAATGGATGCCCTAATACTCTCCGCAATCCTGTTGAGTATAGAAAACCTTTGGATTCTCCACCACGATTAACTCCCCATATTCCTATCACCCCCCCAATCATGATCAAACTCCTCTTAATCTCGATAATTGTACGAGAAGCCTATCCATCCAACCCTCTGGTAGGTACAAATCTTGATGGCAGAACAATCCAATCGGAGAATCTAACTGTTGCAAGGCAGAATTGTATAGCTCACTTGCACTAGATCCATTTTTCAGTGCAACTATTTTGGCGCAATTCAAGCCAGGAGATACCAGTAAGTTGTTCTCAAATACCTGTTCATCGTTAACTGCCGTAAAGATAGTAACATCACCACAACTCATCATTATAAAGCCTGCTCCACTTTCAGAATAAAATGTTTTCAAAACAGTGATACAAATCCCAGTCGTCACAAAAAATTGAGTGAAGTACTTTCTTCGTGCGGCTGTGGGGAAGAAGATGGCGGTACTCATCTACGGTAACAGCGGATGGGATCCTCCATTCTACAATTGAAGCGGAAGTGGCTTCGAAAGCGGTCGACTGAACAAAGCGTTTCCCTGTCGTTTTCTTTGTGCCAGCCCCAGAAACGCATGCTATCGTCGTATATCTCCAGCAGGCGAGAAATACTGAACCCGACAAAATGAGCTTGATTGCTGTAGGTGATCATTTCCCAAGGTAGTCCACTACATTCTCTTGCCGGCGTCTGCCCTCGAGTGACTGTTGCTTTCTCCATCCCCTCCGAATCGCACGGACGAGCGTCCCCAGAACCGAGTTCGCTTTTCGCGACAGTGGTATCTGCATCCAGGCCTTGAACAGGGAGAAACCTCTATACTGCGGCCTGGGAATCCGCAGGAGATCGAGCGCGAACAGCCTCCCCCACACCTCTCTTCGCCGATTTGCGATCCCGGATCCCGAGCCTTGGGAGCGCAGCACGTCCTCTATACCGGCAGGTTTAAGAACGAGATATCCCTCACGTTCCGCTCCCCGCACAAGGGACAGCCCCCGTTCCGTACGGGCGATGACGATGGAAACACCGGGATTCCCATCATCGGCATACAGGTGCCATGCATCTCCGCACGAGACATCGGCGAGTTCTCCCATTCCATCGGCACACAGGCGGCAGCGGAGATTCCGGTATTGCTGAAGCTCTCCCCATGATTCCTGGTAGGAATAGTGTTTACTTCATGCCCTTCGCCGATTCTTGTACGAAACGAACCAGGCCATCCGCCGCCCCGGAAACGTAGTTCTGTGACTCGATCGATATCATTGCCGACTGCCCTGCGATGCAAGGTCATGGACACCTTCGGAGTTGGGGGTCCCTGCACAGAAGAAGGATAGGACGGCTGCAACATGTTCCTATAGTTCCGGGCGTTGATTCTGCATCAGAGACAGCGCCGCGACATCGCAAGGCTTCCCAATAAATACCGCCTTCCCCGGAGTTGATTTGATCTTCGGAAATAGGTCGCAAGGAGAAGATGGTGCATAACGGGACCCGGCACTTCTCAGCAGATCTTCTTTTGAGCGACTCATCGTACTGCTGATTTTTCCATGGATATCGGTTATCCATACCGGTATGTGCAATAAAATCAACATGAAGTTGTTCCAGGCAGTACTGTGATATTGCGGTCAGCACTCCTCCGGAGGAGCCTTGGAATCGAGTTTCTGAATCAGCCGCATAGCCGTTCCAGACAGCTAAATATGATCCGACGGTAGGATCCTGCATTTTTGCTCCACCAACTTGCTTCGTATGATTTTTGTAAACAAATAGTCCGGGACAGACTGAAAGAGAACGGCGCGCTTCTTCGTTTGAAAGCGAACGTGAAAGCACCGGAATCAGTCCAGCATTCGGAAAATCCACCATCTGAGCAACCTGTGCTCCGAGTATCTGAGTACAAGCGCCGCAACCGATACAGAGCCGTCGCTTCACAACATCTTCTATCGTTCGGATTCCTTTCAAATTGAACTCCGTTCTATCGAGGTTATTTTCATTTTTTCATCACTCTCATTCTTTGAAAGGACATGTGTGAAACTGGAAGACAGGTCTGGCAGACATGCAATAACACCTAATGTA
Organism: uncultured Spirochaetota bacterium; assembly: GCA_963728215.1. Taxonomy (GTDB): domain Bacteria; phylum Spirochaetota; class Spirochaetia; order CAVSJD01; family CAVSJD01; genus CAVSJD01. The sequence goes on from CAVSJD010000007.1 coordinate 2,682, forward strand.
AGGAAAAACAGATAGAACATCTGTCCGAAATAAGAAACGCCGATGAACGACACACTATGTGCGAAGAGAACGGAACCCCAGGCCCAGAAAAGCTTTTCCAATCCCTTATCATTTTCGGCTCGTACCATGGCAGTATTGACTGATCGAAAGGCGGCGGAAAGAAGGAAAACAAAAAGTAGAAGTTGTCCCAGCCCACCCTCTACCGCCTGTAATACATACATGTTCGTTACATCATTCAACCCCCAACCCCAATGCCCTGTGGTCCGAACTCCAAGAAGAGCCCATTCACTGAAGTGACGAATCGCCTGATCGATAAGTCTGGATCGATGATCGCCGGTTGACCCGCCGGTTATATCTATACGAGCAATCAAGCTCCACACTGGATCTTTCATTACCAAATGCAAGAAGAGAAGGAGTAGTATAAAACCTCTCCACAGCATTTTAGTATACTTCCGAAGGGACCATATGCTGATTGCGAGTATTGAAGCCAAGAGAGTCATTATCGGTCCGCTCGAAGAAGAGGTAACAGTTATAACAATGGCGCTGATGCCACCGATAACGGCAGTCCTCCGGTCAACAGTGGAATCTGAATACCAGAGGCTCCAGAAGAGCGGAAGAAAAGATGCACCAAATGTTCCGGCCAATATGGCATGCGAAAATGCACCTTGCGCCCGTATCTTTCCTTCTCTTATATTTGGTATTTCGCTTACTCCTCCCAATATGGAAAACACGTTAAATTGGATCAAGTGCTCTATTACCATAAAGACTGCAATAACTAAACAGGCATAAGCCAGTACTCTTGTGAAAAGAACAACTTGAGTTACTGATTTTACATAATACCGAATCAGAAAATAGGCAAGGAAAGATTCGGAAAATATTCCCAAACGATTCACGAAAGCGGTCGATGTCTGCCGCAGAAGGACATAGGCAAATGATCCGACTATCAGATATGCAACAAGCAGCTTGTCCATTCGGTTCCATCTCAATGCAACTGCATCTAATCTTAGGACTGCCCGCAACAAACCACCTAATAATAACTATTCTGATCATGCTGAAATCAAATGACTCCAACAACAATACGCTGCATATGCGGAAGAAGTACAGATACAATCAGAAAAGGTACAAGGAAATACCTTTGTTGCGAGTAAAGCAAATAAAAATAGAAAAAGCAAGTATAGCTATAGAGAATGGATGTATTACGGTTTGTCCCGTACTCCGTCCAATGTATTATTCGAAGATCTATCGGTGTACTATTCATGGTTTACTATTCCCGTTTGGAAACCTAAAAAACCTTAGAGGCAACTCATTCAAAACAGTATTGTTCTGAAGTTAATATTTTAATAATGCGCTGCACATCAGTGCAAAATGCCGATATAATTTCATTGCTATTTGTTCTATAATCTTGGAATGGCAAGACATGAGTTTATCGATTCTGCTTACAGCCTCTACTTTCGGCAAATAACGTCTATCTTGTGCGCTCCGTGGACTGCTTTCACTTCCAATGGAAACCGGGTTTCTCTTCATGGCTATATTCTCTCACTGAATTTCATCTCCTGTACACCCTGGGCGATTCTATAAAGACCAACAGATTTCGGCGGAGGTTATGTGTTCAATGTTCACGATCCACTGAAGTGATTTTGTAGCCAATCAAAAAGTGAGGAATAAGCATCAAAGCTGTCAACTAGGCAGAGGCTGGACGGCGTAGTAGGAACTGAACCACAGTGCAAGACAGGTCATCGATAGGGATCCATCGCCAGTCATCGTGGACTGATATGGTTGACAAATCACACGTTCCGATGCGTTCCATGGCGACTATTTCGAACCCAGTTTTTACGAAGAGTTCCCTCCACTCCGGGATCTGCACTAAATTAATGTGCTGGATCTCATTCCCGTAACGCATTTCATAGGTTGCACGACTGAAACGAAGATATTCCTTTGCATGAATTCCCTTAGCATATATGCCGAGATGGTCGGTTAATACGATCTGGTGATACGCCCAACCGCCTGGACGCAAAACCTTGAAGGAACGGTGCACGATCTTGTCAAGAACACCACGGGGCAGATGCTCGCCGACGTCGCTACTGATAACGAGGTCATAGCCTTCTTCCGGAAGCCCAGATAGCTGCCCTCCGCAATCAACGACATACGTAAAGTTGAGGAGATCGTCTGCTTCTTTAAAGTCTACCGCCTGTCCAACCTGTTCCATCAATATGCTGTTGCTGTCCTCACGTAAATCTAGACGTGCTCGTGTGGTGGGAGCGGACAAATGTCGAGCATAGTTTTTGAACCTTTTGAAGGCTCGGTTATCCCACACATCGTATAATGTGGTCTGTGATTGCGTTCGGTTCGCACCATCAACGCCTCCCAGTGAACCCAACCGGTTCCCATCTCAAGAACATCTAATCCTGATCGAAGGACATTATGGCGCCGCAATAATTTAGAAACTTCTCCGTGCGGAAAAAGTACTTTGTACTAATTGGTTGATTGATACCTTTGATTCTGTTCTTCAGATTCCCTAGGTTGCGATATAGCTCACGTGTTGTGTTATTGACCGAAAACGCCTTCAAAGCTAACGCCGTTGTATAGTACTTGACATTACTGAGCACGGTTACTCTCCTGATCCAGATTTTTATACTGCATAAAACTACAAATGTTTACTCTTCCGTTATAACTTGCAGATTTACCGGATTACTCTTCATGATCTGCTATTCCCTTCCTGGAGTTGGGGATGGTGCTCGCATAGTTGGATCTATACACATTTGCCTGGGATTGCATAGTTCCGCGAATCGATTATGGATTAATGCACGTGCATAATTTGCTTTCATACCGATCAATTCCCGAATCTTTGCTTGCTCAGTGATGAGTTGAAAGATTCTACTGATTGCATCTTCCTCATTTACGAAACGCCCATCAATAACCATCTAAGACAATCCAATCGATCCGAACACATCGTTAAATTTTTGGCTGTAACCTACGCCCACCGTAGAAATCCCTGGGACAACGCAGCTATACAGGAATGCAGTCTCGATCCGATAAAGAAGTCTACATTTCCGATTATGTATTTCAGTTCATGCTGATCCAAAGATTGATCCACAACCGTAACACTATCACGATGGTCCAGACTTAACTCTTGAATGACAGAAAGGCAGGCACCAAGATCATTCTCTGTGTGGGACAGATTATCCATATCATATGTGTGTGGGATCAGGATAACAGAACTATTCGCATCCGATATAAGTTGGGCAATCAGTCTTCAACTAGGCTTTCTGTAGTCAAAGGCAAGGCAAAACATATTATCGCCAGTGTATCCGCCCGAATAAAGCAATCCACTGATATTAATGCCAATTAAACAATGACCTTCTTCCTGCTTCTGGGCGTAACTCCTATTCTTGCTGTTAACACTACAAGGTAGTGTAAATGCAACATCTGGGCAAAATACGGGCTTGACGCTTTCTCTCAACTTCAATGCTTCCAGCCAATTTTCGTCGAGGCTTCGGGTCATAACCTTGCACGCATATTTCACCAAGCCCTTAGCAACAAATATAGAGATTCTTGATCGGTACGGCCCATATGTTTGCGGAAGTAGTACAAGACTTTTATTTAGAATAATGGCAAGCAAGCTACCAAAAGATAGCTTCATCATTCTTGCCACACCATAAATATCGCTGAAACTATCCCCCCATATATCTGCTACATATTTAGAGTCTACCACAACAGATAAGATGGGAAATATTTGCTTCAACTTTTCTTGCAGCAACCCTATTGGTAGCACGCGATACAACGTCGCACCAGCCAGTATCAGAATAGCATTCCTGCTTAACGGACTTACAAATTTATAACGATAGCACAAATGTTCACAATAACCATTGTTACCAACTGAACCCTCTTCAAGCGAGCTCTCAATTCTTCCTCGGGATCTCGATCCATATACAAGCATTATTTGTGTATGCATATCATAATGCTTTAGCAATGCAATCGTAGATACTGATAGTGCAGACACTCCACGGTTCCAAGTATCCAACGAAGCTCCAAACAAAACTATAGGTCCTTCCGAAACAGTTTTAATTGTTTTCATTATTTGTCTCAAATCCACTACTTTTCTATATCGTACGACTTTGCTTCAGTTTCCTGAGGGCTTTTATTCGAAATGCATTCCAATTCGGAGAGATTACCACCACATTGGAGGACCACTATACAAACAAAGATGCATTCTATGGACCTGTACTTAAGCTATTTCATAGCATCCCAAAAGGGATGAACGTACGATGGTCGTTTCCTCAGTTTTTTTACATTCTGCGTAAGTCTAAGATGAAAATTGCAAAATATTTGATAATTTTTTATTAACCATTTGCATTATTCCAATATTTCCACCACATATTTCTATTAAAATCACTCCCCGGCTGGGTTTCAATCATACCTTCTCCTGGCACTTCCCACGTAGTTCCGTTGAACTGATATTCGTTTCCTGAAACTATGTTTATATAACGTTCAACATAATCGAACAAGGGCGGATGATTCCAATAGATCTCAGCATCCATTAGACGGGCCGCGAGAGTAAAACCATCCCAGGTCACACCTGCCACTGTGCGATAATATGTTCTGAAATACTTGTTACTTCGCAAAGGTTCTGTAGCATATCTTATTCCCCACTCAGGGAAACCTCTATCACTCTCAAAGTAAGCATGAACTTCATTGTCTCGAGGATCTGGGCTTAGTGTTTTACCAATCACTGAGTTTCCCACATAAAAAGTCTGTGCATCTTCACCAAAAAATATGTAATCAGTTGGAGGATTACCTGGACCATGCCCATTTGAATACAAGTACTGGCCAGATTTTTCTCCAATTCCCTTCATGGCTTCATTGTCTATCATCATTCCAGCAAATAAAATCGGCCATTTTCGCCCACTGGCATGTCCTCCATTCGGGAGCCAAGTGCGATGGCCACCATTGTCAGCAATGCTGAAAAGATCTATACCAAGTTGTACATACCGGATCAGTAAGGTTTCTTTTTCTTTGATTGGGTAATCAACATGAAGCATCAGTCCCCCAATCCCTACATTTTTTGCTATTTCACGGCCGTAATCCGGCATGTTCTCAAGTGGATGAAGATATCCTCCATCCCAATCAGGTATCCAGTCCAACCACGGTCGCTCAAAAAGACGCTCCGCCTCTTTGAGGGTAGGCGTTCCTGCAACAGGAGGTAATGACTTCAACAGATAACGATTCAAGTTAGTTGAACGATATACTACTTTTTCAGGATCGCTATAGCCTGGTCGAAACCCATCAGATGGAGGAGAAGCGGAGACTACGGTTAAGATGGCAGCAGTTTTTAAATATGGCCGCGTATTCGGTGGGTCGCTAATCGAAGATATCAGGGTTGTTTCGGGCTCAATCTCTAAATATTTAGAACTGCTAATTTCCCATGCCACATTCAAATCGTGAACATAATTACGAGTACTATCGAATCCTTGCTGTGCTAACCCTGCTCGAGGATTCACCATTGAGCCATTAACAATTCTTCCGTCCGATTGCCGAGATGTACGGGGGTCAATGGCTACAATCTTTACCGGCCCTACAACCCAGTAATCCCCATTCACGTACTGACCATACTCGTATTCCTTATCGAAGGTCCAGGTAATTCCGTACTGCGAAATGTTTCTTGTCTTCGATGGAGGCGTATAGCCATTATCTACAATCCGAAGCCTTTGCGGTGGAGCAGGTTGAGCAAATACAGTTGAAAGCGATACGACAGTCAGCAAAACAAAAAATATCACAAAAAACTTTTGTTTCCGTAAAGAAAACGATTATTAATCATTCCGGCATTCTTATCCATCAAATCTCCTCTCCACAAAGGGCTGTTCTATAACAAGCAAATATCGTGCCAATAGTATCCGCCACGGCGAAAACTCTATTTCCTTAACGGCAGAAAAATAGCACAGCCATATCCTCTCAATTCATTAAGGAACTGCAGAAAGGGCGTTTCACAAAGTATCGTTTGTTAGTAAATAACGAAAGTGTAATCAGAAAGGAAGTCTCGACCCCTCCGATCGAAGTCGGATCCTTCAACAAACCCCACACCAGCTTAGCCTTCTCCTCCCAACCCTGCCCCCGCAGGAAATCACGCCGAGACTGGCTCCCTTCTCGACAGCGAGCGCCTCCCGAACCTCCCCCGCAAACTCCTCCGCTGACCTGTGCCACCCGCACCTGCCCGTCATAGTAATCGAGCTCCGGGAAACATGTACTCACCACCGGTTTCCCGACCGCGAGGTACTCTTTGAGCTTCACCGGATTGCACGCCCGGATCCACTCGTTGTCCAGCCACGGCATGATCAGCACGTCGCATGCGGCCATGTAGTCCGCAACCTCGTCGTAGGGCTTCCGCCCGAGCAGGTGAACGTTCACAGCGGTGCACCAGTCCGGCGGCAGGGACGACCCGCCCACAAGAACGAACGAACAGTCCGGCAGCCGGTTCGCAACCTCGAGAAACAGCTGCATGTCGAACGTGTGGTCATCGAGGCCGCCAACAAACCCAATGCGCGGATGCGGGATATGGTGCGGACATCGTCGGGGACACTTCGCCGTTCCGCAGCCTCAGCGAACCGCTCGTAGTCTACGCCGTGGTCGACGAACGCGGCCCTTCGGCACTGCCGCTCTTCATCGTTCATGAGGTAATGCGAGCAGAACAGGGTCAGATCCGCATCGGCTTTGAGTTTCCGATCGAGCTTGCGCACCGACTTCGGCCCGTTCCGGAGCGAACTCCTCGAAGCGATCGGTCCGCTGATAGATGAGTGTTCGATGCGGGATGAACTCGAGGAGTTCCTGTGCGGTCGGAACGGCTACCCAGAGAAGCGCATTCCGGATGCCCGCTTTTCGCATTGCGGCGCGGATCTGCAGCGCCGTGAAGCGGCGTCCGAGTCGGCTCCGCCGTATTCCCGGTGTAGTGAGCGGACTGTAAACCGAAAAACCGGGTTCGACGCGGACCATGCCTCGCAGAACGCTCTTCAGCTTCCGCTTCACCCGCGCGAGAAAGACGCGCCCCTCCCGCACCCGGTGATTCCGGACGCCGATAGAATTGATGTAGAGCACCGGCAGCCGCTTTGCTGCCTGCCGCATCATCTGGATGTCGTAATGACCACGGTTGTGATACCACCAGTCTTCGCCACCGAAGCAGACGACGCCGTCGATCCCGGAAGGATCTTTCCCTCCATTCTGCGACCAGGAAATCCTTAACGAAACCGAGTAGTTCATTCGATGGCGGTGTTTCCCAGACCGACGCAAGGCTGCAGATCCGCGGCCGACTCAAGGGCTCCGGGAAGGTCCGTTTCATCGTAGACCACCTTCACCAGCCCCATCTCGGAGAAGCGCTGCGCCGTCGCCATCTGATGATTCGTACGGTGTTCGTTCAGCGCAGCCTGGCGGGGAACCACGATGATCGGCTTCGCGAGCTCCAGTGCAGCTAAGATGGTGCCGATACCCGCATGCGCGACGATGCAATCGGCCTCTTCGAAAAGCTGCCTGAACTCTTGCGGGGGAATCGTCCTTTTCCACCTTATGTTCTGCGGTTCCTTTCCTTCGGGACCGATCTGTGCAAAGACATCCGTTCGCCCGTTCCTTGCCGCCCATTCGTCCACGGCACGGATCAGCCGATCGAACGGGAGCTGAGTACCTGCAGTTACCAGAATCACATGACGCTCCCATGATATTCGGGTCCCGACTCGTCGGCGAGCTCGGGCCACTGGGTGAGCCAGGAATCCGCGAACCGGCCGGCATTTTTTCCCGCAAGCGAAAGCCTCGAGACGTTCGCGATACTGTCGATCCAGAGCGTCCGTGCACCGTACAGCCTTCCGGCTGCAACCGCCCAGAAGCCGGGAGCCGCTCCGGTGGTAACCACCACCGAAGGGCGAACTTTCCGGACCAGACGGAATATTCGAAATGCCATTTTGAGGAGAGCAGCTTTCGTCCTGATGTTCCCGTCCGGGACCGTGTAAAACTCGGAGTACGGAACGTCCGCAGCAAGGTTCGGGTCCACCGTTGCATAAACGACTCGAAGCCCTTCCCACGCCGGCCGGAGCCGCAGGAGCTGAACCCAGTGCCCGCCACCCGAGGAAACCGCCAATACCGGTCCGTCCAAAGAAGCTCGTCGTATTCTCTTCATACCCTCACCCACTCTCCCCGCCGCAGCCAGACGGCGTTCCACTGCTCCGCCCCCTCCCGAGCCGTCTTCCGGAAGCGACTGCCTGCGGCAAGGGCCAGCCGCCGGGACCAGGCCCACGTCGCGAGCATGACCACCGCGTAGGCCGCAGCCGGTGCGCTCCAGTGCTTGCGGAACAGCTGCACCTTCGCCCGGAGGAGCCGCACCATCCTGTCCGCGCGTGCCGGCTCCGAGGCTCCGCCGTAGTGGATGATCTCGGCTTCCGGAACGAGCACGCACGGCCTGCCCGCTGCGGCCGTGCGGAGGCAGAGGTCCGCATCTTCCGCGTACATGTGAAACCGGGTGTCGAACCCGTCGAGCCGGCGCCAGAGGTCCCGGGAGATCAGCAGGAAGCATCCGGTCACAATGTCGACCGGCATCGCCCCTTCCCAGCGTCGCGATGCGAGCGACTCGGAGTCGAACAGGCGCGAGCCGCGGAATACCGATGACAGCCCGACGGCGGTGCAGAACAGGCTCCATCCCGTGGTCATGTTCCATCCGGCCGTCGGATTGCGGCTCATGTCCGGGAAGCGGGTTCCGCCGCCGTAGATTCCGTACTCCGGATGTCCGTCCGCGAAGCCTACCAGCCGGTCTATCGCGTGGTCCAGAACCACCGTGTCCGGGTTCAGGAGCAGCAGATAGCGGCCGCGGGCGAGCCGTGCCGCGAGATTGTTGCCGCCGGCGAAGCCCAGGTTTTCGTCGGACCTGACCAGACGTACGTCCGGAAAGCGTTCCGCGATCCGGTCCGCCGAACCGTCCCGGGAATCGTTGTCCACGACGATGATCTCGAAGCTCCCGACCGCCTGCCGGTAGACCGATTCGATCGCCGCCAGGGTGTACTCGGCCGTGTTGTAGCTCACGACGAGAATCGAAACGTCCGGCTGCTGTTCCCGCCGCTCCATGGAATATCCTCGCATATCGTCGGAGTCAGACGCCGTCATGCGGCGATGCCGGAAGCGCCCCGTCGGTACCGCTGCCGTCCGCGCCCTCGCCGATCAGGCTGAGCCTGCGGCGAAACCCCTCCAGCCCCAGCCCGATCACCGTGGGAATCGTCTTCAGAATGATCCGCAGGTCGAACCAGAGGCTCATCCGGTTCTCGTAGGCGATGTCCAGGCGGATCATCTGCTGGAAGGTGAGCCGGTTCTTGCCGCTGACCTGCCAGAGTCCGGTCAGGCCCGGGAGAATGCTGAAGCGGCGGCCGTGCCACTGGGCGTACACTTCGGCCTCGTAGGGGATGCACGGCCGGGGACCGACCAGGCTCATGTCGCCCGCGAGGACGTTGAACAGCTGGGGCAGCTCGTCGATCGCGAGCTTGCGCAGGATGCGTCCGCCGGGGATGATCCGCGGATCGGCCGAGTCGAGCTTGGTCATCGGTTTGTCGAAAACGATGAAGTCCTTCGAGTGCTGGGAATGGAGCTGCTCGCTGTCCCGGTGATGCATGGTGCGGAACTTGAGAAACGTGAACTCCCTGCGCCCGATGCCCACGCGCTTCTGCCGGTACAGGACGGGTCCCGGCGATACGCTCCTGATGTACAGTCCCACCGCGGCGAAAAGCGGCAGAAAGAGAATGACGCCCGCCGTCGCCAGGAGCAGGTCCAGGATCCGTTTCCAGACCGGCGTCGATCGGGTAAAGATGCTCCGCTTCCGGGCGGGAGGCTCCTTCTTCCCGTCGTGGTCATCGTCATCCTCGCACGACCCGCTGCCGGGGCCGAGCCATTCGTCGGGATAGCAGTGGACCAGGAAGCCGACCTGTTCGCGATAGTCCGTTGAGGCTGATGTTTTCCACCACGTGCTCCGCCCCGTTCCGGTCCGTGAACGGAAGCAGGATCCCGATCTCCGTCCCGCTGAACCATCCCAGGTAGTCCGTGCTCCGGACCGTCCGCTTCAGTTCCCGGATGACCGGCGCGACGTCGTCCCGTTTCGCCTGGATACGGGCGACATTGCACAGCACCAGCGAGAGCTTCATTCCGGTACGGTCCGCTCGGGCCTTTTCGAACATGAGCAGGTCGTGCAGTTCGCACGCCGAATAGATGCCGCCCGCGCTTCTGCGTTCGCGTTTCCCGGCGGTATCTGCAACAGGCCTCCACAGCTCTTTTTCCGATTTCTCTCGCATCATGATGCTTCTCCCTCGACTGGTGCGGTTCGGGTGATGAACACCCTTCTCCATCTGCATGTGTGATATCGCTGATCCGGACCCCCTGCTCCGCCTCCTTCCCGGCCTGCACCCGCGGGTGCGCACGGCCGGCGGGGCCGGACGCAGGCCTCCCTGCGGTACCGGGTGCACGCCTCGGCGTACCGGCGGTATCGCCGGGCAGATCGACCATGGGGGTTGTCCGGAGTGCCGCCGAAACAGGCTTCTCCGAATCTCTGTGCTGACCGCAGGCGACTCCGTATTCCGCGGAGCCGGTCCCGCCGGCCGGTTACGGTTCCGTATAGCGGGAGTGCTCGAACCGGTATCGGCTGCTGAACGAAACGGCGAACCCGTTCGCTTCCGACCGCAGCACCCGGCCCTGGACGTGTATCCGCATTCGTTCGGTGTCAGCGCCCGTTTCCTTCATGAGCAGGTCGGTCAGGTCGAGGTCGACATCGACCTCCGAGCTCTCGACGGCCCGCTCTCCCTTCAGAATGAAGTACGCCCCCCGCGAAGAGATGTCGCGCGTCTCGAGCTTGAGAATTTTCTGTTCTCCTTCAGCAGTTCTGAAGAAGATGCGTGCGGGAATGTTCAGATCGAAGCGTTCAAGACTCCGCGACTCTTTCACAGTCTCAAGGTAGTTACGGTTCGGCCCGCGGAAGTAGTGGAGGAATGGCTGCAATTCTTCCTATTCGTGTTTCGTGAAGAGCTAGGAGGGTTCCGTCGGAGCGGTAGTGCCGCCCACCTACCGGAGGCCTAGGATGTGAGGTGTAAAGAAGGGGGCAATGGAGGGAGTCCGGTCGGGACGATCATTCCGCATCGAACCGGCCGGATCATGATGTCAGAACGCCTCGAAGCTCTCAGCCTCCGGGACCAATCCATTCAACGTACCAGCCGGTGGCGGGATCTGCGGTGTCGTCCATCGAGGAATGAAGATCCGATTCGGCTCCGAGATACGAGGAGCTCACCGCTATTTCGTAGGTTCCGTACGGAAGAAGCGAAGCATCCATGGACAATCTCGGACCGTCGGCGGCAGATAGTTCAGTGAGCGGAATCCAGTCCCAAGTGCCTCTCGGACGATAGTAGATGTGGTACCGATCGAAATCGGTATCTGAGGGAGGCGGGTCCCACTCGATCGTGAATCTTTCCGTCGTGATCCGGATCGGTGTTCCGGGTTTGTTGATTGCATCGAAGGGGAATAACACTTCCGTCTGATTCCCGGCTACGATTCGAACCGTTTCCACTCTGCCCGCGGCCGTTTTCCCGCCGTCGAGGAGTGTGACCGATAATTGGTAGTATCCGCTCGTCAGCCCCGTTAGAACCGTTTCCGCACGCCCTTCAACCGTCTCCGGTACGGTACGAACGGTCCGGTTTCCGGATGCATCGACCATCTCGGTGCGAACCTCCGGATCGGCAGTCAGGCTGCGGTTCCAGGTGATCGCAATGGACATGCTTCCAGTGCCGGTGACCGGACCAGGCGTAATGTGTGCTTCCGTCCGCGTCTCCCCCTCGACCGTGACCGCAGTGCTACCCGTCAGGATAATGGTCCCTTCGGCGTTCAGGCCGTCGGCCCGAACGATCCAGTCGCCGACCACTACATCGTCGATCGTCACGCCGGACCCGGTCACCGCAACCTGAAAGGTTTTCCCCTCCGGGCCGGATCCCGAAAACACGTACGTGACCGGGTTCAGATCAACATCAGGAACCAGGGTCTGGGCCGCCGGCATGGACCCGATACGGATAACGAGGGAGGTCGATTCGGGCCCGGACAGCGGCTGCAGACAGGATGCGAGGCCGAACGTAAGGAGCGCGGCACCGAGGACGCCGACGGCGATTCGTACCGATCGGTTCGTGCGTGGTATCCATGAGCGAAAAACACCCATCGGTTACTGCACCACCACGGTAAACCGGTGTGTCGCGGAGCCTGCCCGTTTTCCATCGACCGTAGCGGCGATGACATCGAGCCGGTAGACTCCCGGAGCGAGCGTGCTTCCGTACGTAATGGAAGAGCTGCCGCTGCCGATCATGCCGCCGTTGAGGAACCATTCGTAAGACAAGATCGAGCTGCCCGCATCGCTGACCGAAACGGAGACGGTCATCGTCCCGCCGCGTACCAGACTGTCTGCTGCGCCCGTCATGGTCACCGTAAGAGGATTGTTCATCTCCGGGGTGATGATGACGTCGACTTCACCGGTCGGCGTATTCACCTCTGTGAAGCTGACCGATCCTCTCGTGGCGGAGCCCGCGGCGATTCTTACATCCGTCGAGGCGCCGGCAACCACCGTTCCGCCGGAAAGAAGCCGAACGGATAGTTTATAGTAACCGGCCTCGAGAGCGGGATTCAGGATGCGCGCCTCGCCCTGCTCCGATATAAGTGTGATGGAGAGCGGAGTCGACGTCTGCTGACCGATCGCAAGAAGTTCCGCTTCGATGCCCGCATCGGCAACATCGGCAGCGGGCCAGGTGACCGTGAGGTCGAGCGTACCCGGCCCCGTGAGCGGCCGGACGCTGATCGCGACGGACTCCCTTGCGCCGGCGCGTACGGTCACGGTCCCTTTCCCCGTACCGATGCGATTTCCTGCGGCGTTGAATGCCGAAACCTCGATGTTCCAGAGTCCCACCACCAGATCGGTCTCGTGCAACGGTGTGCCGTTTGTCGTCCCCTCGAAACGCTCCCCGTCCGGACCCCGTGCCGACTACCGTGTACGAGGCCGGTTCCAGACTGATCTCCGGCGTCAGGTTCATGGACATCATGGATCTGAGTGAAATGTCGATCGATCCGAGGGTGTCCGACGGGTTCGGATTGCAGGATGTGAACCCGATCAGCAGGAGAAGGAAGACGGAAACTCCTGCAGCGGTGCGTCGGTTGAATCGACCGCATGACGACGCCGGTGCAGGGCCGGACAGATCCCTGAAATGATGTTTGGACATGATCGCTCCCCGATGTGATTTGGCATAAAAGAGCAACAGCCATGCCAAGGAGCGTACCGTTCGAAAGATAGCTTCAAACCGTTAACCGGAAATGAATTGAAGGTGCAGTTTCGGGAGTGTGGACTGAAAAGAATGGAATCCGTCTGCAGATTGGTAATCAGCAGCAGAACGCGGTTTTCAGAATTGTAATGAGCCGGAGGCCGCCCGCTACAGGTGCTTGGCGGCCCAGAGTGCGGCCTGGAAGCGGTTGTCGACGTTGATCTTGTGATAGATGCTGTAGAGGTGAGCTTTTACGGTGTGCGAGCTGATGCAGAGTTTCGATGCGATTTCGTCGTTCGTCGATCCGGTGCTCAGGTTCATCAGGATCTCGATTTCCCGCCTCGTCAGTCCGTGACTGCCGGGATGCCCGTTCTTCCCGTTCGCCGGAGCATCGCTCATGGCGAGGTCGAGCAGCACGTTCCGGGGAATCCACGTCTCGCCCGCGAGGAGCGTCCGGATCCCTTTCAGCATGTTCTTCAGGTTTTCGTTGCGATAGAAGAAACCCTTTACCCCGTACTTCAGCGCCATCTTTTCGACGGCGACATCGTGGTCGAGATTGAAGAGCGCGGATACGATGCACCCGTGTCCATTGTCGAGACAGCCCTGCAGGTCTTCCAGCCGACCGCTCAGATTCTCCCGGGCCGCATCGTGAAGAAGCAGAACGCTCGAACCGCTCTGTCCCTCGATGGTCTGCTCCAGGTTGTCGTAATCGGCCGTCGCTTCGCAGGGTATCCTGGTTTCCTTCTGAAACGAATAACAGAGAAGCTGGCTCAGGAGGGTTTCGTGGCTCAAAATCAGAATCAGACCTTTTCCCATTCGGACAACCACTCAGGTAAAAACTTTCTATTCCGACCGGAACTGCTTGTTTGCGAAATAAGTTGGAATAGATATTCAATTATAGGCCCCGTTGTCAGAATTGGTCAAGGACGAACCGGGAAAACTTCCCCCGTCCGGTACCCTGCGGCGCCCGAATACCCGATACCCGCCCGATCTGGGTATCTTTTCGGTGAGAACAAATACATTCATCAGTATAGAGAGGTCATACCATGTCGAACAGCAAGGAGCAGTTCCAACCGAGCGAAGAATCGAACCGGAAGCAGATATCCCTGGCACGGAAGCAGGGCGAGGATTTCACGCGCGTCGTCAAGGAGATGACGGAATCGGAAGCGCACGACGGAGGGAAGCGGCAGATCGGGGACTACATCGTCGGATACGCGGTCGAGGAGGCGGAAGGGATGTGGACGCCCCGGGACGGGAAGCTGGAGTGGAACGAGCCGCAGGAGGAGAACGTTCACGTGGAGATCGTCGTGCAGAGTGCGGCGGACGAGCGGTTCCTCCCGGGGCTCTCCGTCCGGGCGACGCTCTCGGACGACAAGGGAAACGAGATCGGCACTCACGAGCAGCCGTTCCTCTGGCATCCCTGGATCTACCATTACGGCCGGAACTGGAAGGTCCCGGGAAACGGGACGTACCGGCTGAAGGTGCACGTGGATCCGCCCGCCTACCCCCGGCACGACCGGAAGAACGGGAACCGGTTCGCAGAGCCCGTAGACGTCGAGTTCGATTCGGTGAAGATTGAGACCGGAAGAAAGTAGCTTCCGCACCGGCCGGAGGAGTTATCGCGCCTCTCCGGCCGGGCCGAGCATTCCCTGCTCCTTCACCAGCCGGACATCGAGCACCCGGTATCCGCTTTCGAACAGGACGGTCACGGTAGTCTCGTTCAGGTCCTCCACGGTGCCGCGCCCGAAGCGTTCGTGCTCCACGATCTGACCGACCGTGAAGGGCGACCGGAGGATCTCCCGGGCCTCCTCCCGCTTCTCCGCCCGCGATTTCCCGAGATCGTTGTCGCAGAAGTCGCAGTATGCCGCGGGATAGTCGTCGCCGAAGTAGTTCAGGATCATCCGCCGCCGGCAGTCGTCGCTCTCCGCATACCGCATCATCATGTCCCGGACCGACCGTTCGTACTCCTTCCGCATCCGCTCCGTCTCGAGCATCCCCTCGATCGCCTCCTCGTCCACGCGGCCGTTCGCGAGCCGGAAGCCGTCCGGTTCCGCGACGACCGCCTCGTGCCGCTGCATGAGCGCGAGAACGGCGGCGATCCGGGCCGCCCCGAGACCGGAGCGCCGGCGGAGCGTTTCCGCATCGAGGGCGGTGCGGGAGTCCAGGGCATCCGCCGCCGCGGAGATCTGCTCCCGGGTCGTTTCCGCGGTGGCCGAAAGGAATGCCGCCTTTCCGAGGTCCCCGGACCGGTAGATCAGGGTGCAGCGGGAGACCGCTCCGTCGCGCCCCGCCCTGCCGGCTTCCTGGAAGTATTCCTCGATTCCGGCGGGGATGTCCCGGTGAATGATGAAGCGGATATCCGGCTTGTCGATTCCGAGACCGAACGCATTGGTCGCACAGACCACCCGGAGATCGCCCCGCATGAACCGATCCTGAACCTCCTGCCGCTCGGCTTTCCGGCGCTGTCCATGGTAGAAGTCGGCGGCGATGCCCAGTCCCTGCAGGAACTCCGCCGTCTCCTGCGCTTTTGCGGTGGTGGCGCAGTAGACGATCCCGCTCCCCTGCATCGCCTCCCGGAGCCGGTCGGCGAGCCCGCCGGGATAGTCCCGCCCGTTTCCCTCGAACAGGGCCTGCAGGCGGACCGGGTCCTCCCGCTCCTCCTCCACCCGGATCACTTCGAAGAACAGGTTCGGCCGGTCGACCCCGCTCAGGACGATCCTTTCGTTCCGCATGCCCAGATGCTCCACGATCTCGGCCCGCAGGAGCGGCGGAGCGGTGGCGGTGAGCGCCAGGATGGTCGGACCGCCCAGGCGCTGCACCGTCTGCCCGAGGGACAGGTAGGAAGGCCGGAAGTCGTGCCCCCAGCGCGAGATGCAGTGTGCCTCGTCCACGGCGAACAGGGACACGCCCCGGTTCCGGACCAGCGCCTCGAACTCCGCGTCGCCGAACCGCTCGGGCGTTACGTAGACGATTTTCGTCCGTCCGCTTTCGATCGCCCGCTCCGCATCCCGCCTCTCTTCCGCGGTCTGCAGGCTGTGCAGGGTGGCGACCGTGAGCCCGGCTTCCCGCATCGAGTCGACCTGGTCCTTCATGAGGGAGAGCAGCGGAGAGACCACGATGGTGAGCCCCGGCAGGATCTGGGAAGCCATCTGGTAGATCAGCGACTTTCCGCCTCCGGTCGGGAGCACCGCGAGCGTGTCCCGGCCCGCGAGCACCTCCGACAGGATCTCCTCCTGCCCCGACAGGAACCCGTGCAGCCCGAACCGTTCCCGGAGAATCCGGCGGAGCTCGTCTTTCGAAACAGCCATAATGAAAGAGAAGATACTGCCGGACGGGCCCAGGGAACACCTCCCGGCAGCAGGAAGAGTGGACGAGGACCGCATCCTCCGCTATCATGCATCCCATGAAACGAACCCTCGTCTGCCTGCACGGCTTCGGCGTGCGGGGCTTCTTCTGGGAGCATCTCCTTCCCCGTCTCGCGCCCGGCTTCCGCCGGGTGATCGCCCCCGATCTTCCGATGCAGGACCCCGCCGCGATGCTCGCCGGATGCGCCCGGATCGTCCGGGACTGTGCGGATGAGGACGGCGCCCCGGTCTGTCTGCTGGGACACAGCCTGGGAGGCATTCTCGGCGCCCTGACCGCCCGGGAGCTCGGGCCCGCGGCCGTGGCGGGCGTCGCCCTGATCGCCCCGCCCTGGGGAGAGCGGACGGATGCCCCCGGTCCGCTGCTCCGGTTTCTCCTCCGGCATCACCTGGTCCCCGGGTTCCTCACGCGCCCCCGCTTCTTCGGTCCGGGCACCCCGGTCCGACTGCAGAAGGAGCTGTTCCGCAGGGCGGTTCCCGAGAGCCCCGCCCTCATGCAGGCCGTGCTGGCCCGGCGGCCGTTCTTCCTCGACGCATTCGAAAGCCCGCTGCCGGTGCCCTCTCTCGTACTCTGCAGCGATGCCGACCGCATCACGGCAGCGGACGATTCCGTTCGACTTGCGGCCCTGCTCGGCGCGGACACCGAGCGGCTGCCCGGAACGCTCGGGATCGGGCACGATGATTTCGCGTTCGGCCCCGAGGCGATCCGTCTCACCGCCGATCGGCTGCTCCCGTTCTTCGGCGGCTGAACGGAGCGGAACCAGCGCCGGCGCCCCCTCCTTGCCTTCCCGGCTTCGAATCGATAGCTTGAATTCGAAAGCCCGACACGAGGAGGAAATGTCATGAAAGGGAGCCGAAGACTCGCGGCGGTCGCGACTCTGGCGGTACTGCTTCCCGTCGGATGCGGTATCATGTCCGAGCCGGATCTGTTCTCCCGAACCGACGCCGGCGGAGTGCACTACGACGTACCGCCGGAAGCGGTCCGGTCGCTCCGCCTCCCTTCCCGGATCGACCCTCCCGGCGACCTCATCGGCATCACCGATTACCCCGACGAGAAATTCTTCGAGATCGCCATGGGTCCCGTGGAACTGCCCGCCGGCTCCTCCCACCGGAACCTTTCCCCGGCGCTGACCGCCCTTCCGTTCGATGTCTGGATTCACGGCTTCGACTGGACGATGACCGACGGGGAAGGCTCGCCGCTGCCGAAAGCGATGCTGCACCACGTGAACCTGATCCAGCCGAACCGGCGGGAAGTATTCGCCCCCATTTCCCGCCGCCTGTTCGCCGCGGGACGGGAAACCGACGGCATCTCTCTCCCGTCCCTGGTCGGGATGCCGATCCGGGCCGGAAGCCCGATCATCCTGGTGGCCATGTTCGCCAATCCGACCGGGAAGGAATACCCCGAGGTCGTGCTCCGGCTCCGGTTCCCCTATTCACGTGAGGGAGAAGGCCTGATCGGTCCGCTGGAAGTGATCCCGTTCTACCTGGATGTTGCCGGGGCGGCGGGATCGAAGGACTTTCCGGTGCCGCCGGGAGAAACGGTTCGCGGGTGGGAAACGGAACCGGCTGCCGACGGCAGGATTCTCGCCATCGGGGGACATCTCCATGACTTCGGCGAGTACCTGCTGCTCCGGGACGATACGGAGGAGGAGACGCTCTGGAGGGCTGAACCGGTCGAAAACGAAGAGGGACGGCTCGTCTCGATCCCGTCGGAGCTGTTCATCCTGCCGTGGCGCGCGCAGATCGAGTCCGGCCACCGGTATCGGGTGGAGGCGGCCTACCGGAATCCGACCGCGGAACCCGCTCCCGACAAGGGGATGGGGGCGATCGGCGGCATCTTCATTCCCTCGGGACCCGAGGGATGGGACGAGCCCGACTTCGACGATCCCGTCTACATCGAGGATATCGCCTACACGCTCCGCCCGCGCGAGTCGTCCGGGAGCGGGCCCGCCCATGGAGGGATGATGCAGGACGCGAAGTAGTCCGCAGGCGACGGATTCCGGAGAAACACCTACAGGAGGAGCGGCATGCATGTTCTCTGCCTGCCCGGCTATACGAGGAAAACCAACGAAGAGGAATATGACCAGATCGTCGAGCGCCTGCGCCAGGGCGGCCACGAAGTGGATACCTTCCACTGGCGCCACTGGGACCGGCCCGATGCCGGGTGGGATCCGGAGGAGGAGCTCCGAAGGATCGGCGAAACCGTCGACCGGACGGCGAAGACGTACGCGGTCGTGGCGAAATCCGTCGCGACATACGTGGCGACCCTGCTGCTCGAGCGCGACCGGGATTTCCGGGAGAAGGTTTCCCGCATCGTCTTTCTCGGCGTGCCCGTGCGGGATACGGAACTGCTCGAGCCCGACCGGTACCGCCAGGTCCTGCCGGAAGTCCGGGCGAAACTGACCATCATCCAGAACCGGGACGATCCGCACGGACCGGTGAGCGAAATGGTGGACACACTCGACGGCATTCCGTACATCCTGCTGGAGAGAAGCGGAGAGGATCACCGCTACCCCTATACGGAAGAGACGGCCCAGGCCCTGAAGTAGTCGGCGGCAGCGGTCACCGCAGCTCGCATCACGCTGCCGAGGATCCCGACGATCCCCGGCCGTTGCTCAGGAACCGGGCCATTTCCGCGACGATTCCGCGCCAGGGTTCCTCCCCGACCAGCTCGGGATCGATGATCAGGTGGTGGATCGGGCGTCCCCAGTCGCTTCTCCGGGCGAAGACCTCGGAGATCCGCCAGCCGGCGAGTCCGCTCCGCAGGATGAGCCGCCGGAGCCCCTTCGCGCTCACCATTTCGTCCTTCGGGTCGATGAAACAGAGAACCGGCACTTCCCCTCCGGGAATCCCCGATCGCCGCAGGGAGTCGTGCATGTGGAAGAGGGCACGGTATGCCGCCCCGGGGGTTCCCCGGCAGGACCTGCTGTCGGCCGGGGCGAAGCTGGGAACGAAGAAGTCCGGCATGAACCGTCCGGGAAACCTGGCCCAGTGGGCAAAGGAGCGCAGGGAAAGTGCGGGGGCGAAGAGCACCGCCCGGTCGAAGGGGAGACGGCGGCCGCTCTCCGGGCCGTCGGCTGCACCCCGGCCCGCTTCTTTCGCCTTCCCGTTTCCGTTTCCGCTCACATCGCTGAGCGACGAGAGATAATCCAGCGCCGCCAGGGCTCCCAGCGAATATCCGACCAGCACGACCTGCCCGTCGGGATCGGAACGCTCCCGGGCCTCCCGGAATGCGGCGTCCACATCGTCGTGCCAGCTGCTGCGGAGCACCCCCCGGAAGGCCTCCTCGTCGCCGTCGTGGCCCGTCAGCGTCACCAGGAGCGCCGCGTATCCAAGATCGGTAAGCGCCTCGACCACCCGGCCCATCCGGTCGGGACGCTGGTTCAGACCATGGAAAACGACCGCGACATCCCCCCGGGATTCACCGACGGGTTCGAACCACGAGAAGCGGCCCGTCGGCACCGCGCTCTGCTCGGTAGAGAATATATCCATCTCCCCTCCTCCATCCCAACGGTATCGCCGCAGCAGGGCTGTCGTCAAGGCGAACCGGTCCGGAGGCGAGGACGGCTATATCGAGAAGTAGCGGATCCAGATGTATCCGGTGGAAACCGTGAGGCTCACCAGCATGAAGATGATGCCGTACCGGGTGAAGGTCATGAAGGAGATGGGGTAGCCGCTCTTCCCAGCGATCCCCGCGGCGACCACGTTGGCGGAAGCTCCCACCAGCGTGCCGTTCCCGCCGAGACAGGCGCCCAGCGACAGCGCCCACCAGAGCGGCCGGGCCGCTTCGGGACCGACGGCCCGGCTGATGTCCTGGATCAGCGGGGTCATGGTGGCGACATAGGGGATATTGTCTACGAAGGCGGACAGGAATCCGGATGCCCAGACGATGATGAGGGAGGTATTGCGGACGTTTCCCTCGGTGAGCGCGAGTACGCGGCGGGAGATCATTCCGATCACCCCGAGATCCACCAGCGCACCCACGAGCACGAACAGGCCGACGAAGAAGAAGATCGTTCCCCACTCGATCTCGTGGAAGAAGCGGTCGATCTCCCTCGTTCCGGTGAGAAGCATGAGCAGCGACGCGCCGAAGAGCGCGACCACCGCCGCTTCGATGTGCAGAATCCCGTGCAGCACGAACCCGATAATCACCATCGCGAGCACCGCGAGCGACTTGTACAGGAGCGGCCGATCCTCGATCAAACGGGATTCGTCGAACTCCATGATGCGCGCCCGCCGTTCGTTCGTCACGACGAGCGACTTCCGGAACATGAGATACGCGATCCCGCTGAACAGGACCAGCAGGACGAGCACCACCGGAGCGAGATTCCAGACGAAATCGAGAAAAGACAGGTGTGCGGCGCTTCCGATGATAATGTTCGGCGGATCGCCGATGAGCGTCGCAGTCCCTCCGATATTGGAGGCGACCGCTTCGCTGATGATGAAGGGAACGGGAGATATGCCGAGCTCCACGGCGATCAGGATCGTGACGGGGGTCATGATGAGCACCGTGGTCACATTGTCCAGAAACGCCGAGAACACGGCCGTGATCAGTGAAAGCGAAATGAGAATGCGCACCGGGTTTCCCCGGGCCGCTTTCGCCGTCCGGATGGCCGCGTACTGGAACAGGCCGGTCTGCTTGGTGATGCCGACGATGATCATCATGCTCACCAGCAGAAAGATCACGTTCCAGTCGATCGCCTGGAACGCGGACTCTTCGCTGATGAGACCGACGCCCATGAAGATCGACGCCCCCAGCATGGCGATGACGGTCTTGTTGAGCAGTTCGGTGGAGATGACGATATAGACGGTGACAAAGAGGATGACCCCTGTCCACATGAGGATGCTCATGAAAATTGACCTCGTTATCGCAGGACTTTCGTCAGGATGTCCATGAAGCTGGTGACGCCGACCACCTTCCCGCCGTCCACCACCGGAATGTGCCGCCGTTTCCGGTTGACCAGTTCGACCGCCGCCTCGATGACCGAAGAGGCGGGAGTCAGGGTCTGTCCCGGAGGCTTCATGACGTCCCGGATCCGGATCCGCTCCTCGTTGCGCAGGAGATCCTCGAACGGCTCGAAGGTTCGAAGGAATTTCAGGTTGCCGATCTTGGTCGCATAATCGGGAACGCCGGTATGGATCACGTCCAGCACGTTCACCTCTCCAACCAGCCGGCCGTCCGCTCCGACCACCGGCGCATAGCCGATGTTCCGTTTGTAGAACAGGTCGATCAGGTCCTTGAGCGAGTCGTCCGGAGATACCGTCAGGATATCGACCGTCATGATATCCCCGACGCTGATCTCCTTCTTGACGGCGATCCCGGCCTGGCGCAGAAGATCCATGAACGATTCCGCGCTCCCTGCAGCCGCCAGCCGGTGAAAGAGGTCCCGGTTCCGGGACAGTCCCACCAGGGCGGCAAGCGTGTTCAGGTAGAGGTTCGAGGCGGCCTTCGACGTGAGGATGAGCACGAGCATCCGCACTTCGATCCCGTCGGCCGTGAAGGGGCGCTCGGGAAGGCAGATCCCGATGAGAATGTCGTCGTAGCCCTCGAGCCGGGCGTGCGGGATGGCGATGCCCGAGGGAAACACCGTTCCGCCAAGCTCTTCCCGCCGGGATACCGAATCCAGAATCGTGTCGCGGTTCTTCCGGCACCAGGGATCACGACACATCTCCGCGAACACCGAGCGGATCGCTTCGTCCTTGTCCTTCACCTCACAGCCTATCCTGATGAAGGCCGGATTCAACAGGCTGACCAACTGCATGGGATTCTCCTCTCGAAGCGCACGGACGACCCGGTTCAGGCCGGCCCTTCGGGCCTGGCGGCCTCGGCTACTCTATGCCTCGGAAGGCGATTCGTCAATCACCCGGGTATCACCCGGAGCTTGATGGAAATAGAGGGAAGCGATAGAATGGCCGTGAAGATGCAATCCGATCGCGTGATGGAAACGAAGGTCGGGTTCCGGAAAAGGAGTCGAGTCGATGAGAGAAACAACAGCACTGCAGTCACACCGACCGGGAGCGGGTACCCGGCGCCTGCTCGCAGCGATCCTGATCCTCACCGCCCTGTCGGCCGCACCGCTGGCTGCAGATGCCGGGGTCGGCATCATTCTCGGAGAGCCGACCGGGATTTCCTTCCGGATGGATAACTTTCCGATCCTCGGGCTCGCCTGGTCCTTCAACGGACTGCTGCACGTCCATGCGGATTACTGGTTCGTCGACCGGCCCCTGACCGACGACGAGTACTTCGCCCCGATGGACTGGTACCTCGGTGCGGGAGGCAAGGTCATCATCTTTTCCGACAGCTTTTCTGATGATCCTCCGCCCTGGAAGGACAAGAACGATGAGTTCGACGGGACCGAGATCGCCGTCGGGTTGAGAATCCCGGTCGGTGTCCAGTATTTTCCGATCCCCGAGATCGAGCTCTTTCTCGAGGTCGTTCCGGGGATGCTGCTCTTCCCGGCGACTTCGTTCGATCTCGATGCCGGTATCGGCGCCAGGTACATCTTCCGGCAGTAGCCGGCCGGCGCGGGCCCCGCGGGGCGATGCGGCTCGTGACGGCTGCCGGGATCACGAAGCGGAACGCGGAATCAGCCCTCGTGCGGGATCATTCGGCCGATGGCGGCTCCGCGTCGTATCCTGCTTCCCGTACGGCCTGCACGAGCTCGTCCGGTCCGGTTTCCGACGCCGGATCCAGCGAGACTTCCGCGTAGCCTCGATCGAGGTCGACCTTCGCCTTCTGCACTCCGTCGACCCGCTCGAGCGCCCCGGTGACCCGCTCCCGGCAGCCGTCGCAGCTCATGCCCGAAATCCGCAGGTCGATCATCTTCACGTTCTTGAACAGCCCCATGATGTTACACCCTCTCCTGTGATCCTCTTCCGGTAACGAAGAAGCCCCCGATCCCGGGGGCCCCTTGCATTCCTGTGTTTCTGTTCACTTCACGTCAGCATTCTTGTCAGGATATGCTGCTCGCATCCTTGTCAGGATGCTGTGTTCCAGTTCGGATCGCCGGTTTCGGGCCAGTTGTCCTGACTGAATCCTTCCTTCTGTTCGAGTACCTGCGGATTCACGTTGTAGAGCGTAACGGTCTGATCATTCAGGTTGTACCAGATATCGGCGTACGGAACGGCGAACATCTTGTCTCCGGCACCGAGAATGGCGTCGAAGCTGACGGCCGCATATTCCACCTGGCCGTTCTGCATATTGAGAACGACATCCTGGATCGAGCCGAGCGCCTGTCCCTGGTCGCTCACCAGCTGATACTGGAGCAGCTCGGAAGCCCGCACCGAATCCATGGCCACGACGCCGGCATTCTTCGCGCCTTCGGCCTGCTGATAGCTGGCACCGGCGGATACGTTGAGATGAACCTGTCCTTCGGCCATCTCGAAGTCGGACACGGGGATCACGTAGGTCCCGTTCGGGATGCCCGGGGCATCCTGCAGGCTCGCCACCAGGAAGGAAACCTGGCCGTCCGAAGTGAGGAACGCATCCTGGAGAGTGCCGATCTGCTCGCCGGCGTTGTTGGTCAGCGCCTGCCCGGCGAACGAGGTTATCGCCACGTACGGGTCGGCGACTTTCTGCTGCTGCGCCTGGGCCTGCTGCTGATCCTGAGCGAACACGAGTGCCGGCATCAGGAGTACCAGAGCGATGAACATAAACAATTTACCAGTCTTCATAACACAATACCTCCTCGCACAAAGGTAGTACCGACGCGTCACGAAATGAAGGCCTTCATACAATCTTCATGCTTTTTCTGTATCAGAAGATTGCGGAAACGCCGAGCGCGAACAGGATGATGAAGATGATGGCGAGGACCAGGAAGATCCCGAATACCACTTTCGCCACCGCCGCTGCACCCCGCGCGATACCCGTGAATCCCAGAAGCCCTGCGACGACCGCTATTACGAGTGCGATAATTCCAATTTCGAGCATACTTTTTCTCCTTGCATTGTTTACCTGTTCTCAAGATAGGGATGCCCGCGCGGCGGCGTCAAGGCAGGTGCGGTGCAGAGGCAAGAGGTGTGTGGTATGATGAGGGCCATGTCGGATGATGAGCGGATTCCGGAACGGGAGGAAGCCGACCGCCTTGCCGCGATGGATGCGGCGGTGATCGATGCCTCGACGATCATCTACCTGCTGAAAGCCGGATGTCTCGGATCTCTTGCCGCCGGTGTCCGACTCCTCTGCCCGCCTGAGGCGCTCCGGGAGACCGGCTGGCGGGAAATCGGGGTCGAGCCGATCTCTCATCGCTCTCCCGGCCTTCCGACCGATGAAGTGCTCCTCGAATGCGCCGCGGACCGGGGCCTGCCCCTGCTTACCGACGACCGCCGGCTCGCCGCCCGGGCTGAGGCGAGGGGAATCCGTACCCGGAAGGCGCTGCACATGCTCCACCTCCTTCTGCTTCGCGGTCGCATCGATCGAGCCCGGCACTCGGAATGTCTCCGGCGGCTTCTCGATGCGGCCGGATACCGACCGGAGGAACGGACCGCGGCAGATCGGCTTCTCGCGGAAGTCCTCTCGCGGATCGATCCGGAAGAGCATCGGAGCGGACGCTCCTGAGACCGCCCGGGAGCCGGCGAGCTGCACCGGCGCGCGGCTCGGGCCGATCGCTGCGGCACGGCTTCCATGCGGAACGGCGTCCATCCCTGTCCGCACCGGGTCTTCTCTGCTACAATGCGGTCCATGATCGGCTCCATGCGCTCCCTCCGGGAGCTCTACCGGATCGGCGACGGTCCGTCCAGCAGTCACACCATCGGTCCCGGCACCGCAGCCCGGATTTTTCTCGCACGAAGCCCCGATGCCGCGAAGTACCGCGTCACCCTGTACGGAAGCCTTGCCGCGACCGGTACCGGGCACAGTACCGACCGGGTGCTGCGGGAATCGCTGCGTCCGCATGCCGCCGAAATCGTCTCGCATCCGGCGGAACAGCTTCCCCTGCATCCGAACGGGATGCGCTTCGAGTCCCTCGACCGGGACGATACCGTGCTCTCTGAATGGATCGCCTACAGCGTCGGCGGGGGGACCGTCCGCGACGAGGAACGGGTGTACGAGGAACCGCCGGTCTACCCCGCCTCCTCGATGCGGGAGATCCTGGCCTGGTCGGAAGCGGAGGGGGTCCCGCTCTGGCAGTACGTGGTCCGCTGGGAGGGAGAGGAAATCTTCACCTGTCTCGGGGAGGTCTGGAAGGTGATGCAGGCTGCCGTCCGGCGGGGACTCTCGCAGGAGGGCTGTCTTCCCGGCATCCTGAGGCTGCCCCGGAAAGCCGCGGGATACGCCGCCAAGGCCGATGCCTCCCGCGGACTGATCCGCTCGCTCGGGAAGGGCTTCGCGTTCGCACTCGCGGTGGCGGAGGAGAATGCCGCGGGAGGCAGAATCGTCACGGCTCCCACCTGCGGATCGGCCGGCGTTCTTCCGGCGGTTCTCATGCTTCTGAAGGAAACCTACAATCTCCCCCGGGAAAAGATACTCAGGGCGCTGGCCACCGCGGGAATCATCGGGAACCTGGTCAAGACGAACGCGTCGGTTTCCGGAGCGGAAGTGGGATGCCAGGGTGAGATCGGGACCGCCTGCGCCATGGCCTCCGGCGCCGCGGCACAGCTCCTCGGGGGAACACCGCGACAGGTGGAGTATGCGGCGGAGATGGGAATGGAGCATCATCTCGGGCTCACCTGCGACCCGGTGGCCGGACTGGTACAGATTCCCTGCATCGAACGCAACGCGATGGCGGCGCTCCGGGCCATGGATTGCGCCACCTACGCCGTGTACTCGGACGGGGTCCACAAGATTTCCTTCGACGACGTCGTCCGGACCATGGCCGAGACCGGCCGCGACCTGATATCCGCCTATCGGGAAACCTCGACGGGAGGCCTGGCCCGCATGTACGACCGCACGCTTCCCGGGAGCGGTCCCGGAGAGGGCATATAGAAGGTCAGGCGCTGATGTCTATCCGTGCCCCCGGAAGCTCGGGAAGCGAAGGATGTGCCTGCAGCTCGTATGCCCGGGTGAGAACGATCCGCTCATCCCGCTCACCGGGACCGGGTCCGGACCCAGGCTTCCCGCCCCCGGACCCGTCCGCATCCGGTTCTCCGGATCCGGCAGGGCCGATGGATCCGGCGGTTCCTCTCCTGGTCCGGAGCCGCCCGGCCGGATAGTCCCGGATCTTCCGGTAGCGGCGGATATCAGGTTCCCGGTTCCGGATCCGCTGAAGCAGGGTGCTTTCGTCCAGTCTCCGGCGGAACGCTTCGTCCGGGTCCGGCATGTCGACCTCCCGGAGCGGCGGGCGGATCAGATCTCAGCAGCCGCGGCCTGCATCGTCAATCCTCACCATAGAGCTCCTCGACCTCGTCCCAGGCCCTGTCGTCCTCGTGCCTGAGGCGGGAGAGCAGCTCGTAATGCTTCACGAAGTAGGACAGCCGGACTTCCCGCTCCTTCTCCTCGATCGGGAGCGCTGCGATCCGATCGATCTCCTGCAGCGCATCCTGCTTCCGGAGCGTGAGAAAGTCCTCACCGCGGATGTTCAGGCCCGGATCGTAGTGCATCAGGCGCAGCCGCTCCGCGGTATTCCGCACGCTCTGCTCGTCGTACCGATCGTCCAGCGATCCGATCCGATCCTTCGCCTCCGCCGCGAGCCGTTCAATTTCCTGCCGATTGTTCGCCACGAACCTCTCCTTACTCTATGAGTATACCTATCCCGTCCGCCGGGCGGAAAGTATCCGGCTTGCAGATCGCTCCGCCGTGCATTACCTTTACTCTATATAGCTTACGTGATATTTCACGGATTCACCATCAGGAGGATGTAATGATCGAAGCGAAGCGAACCGCACCCGATTTTTCCCTGCAGGATGCCGAAGGAAAACAGGTCGGGCTGTCGGACTTCCGGGGCAGAAAAGTGGTGCTTTACTTCTATCCCAAGGACGACACGCCCGGCTGCACGAAGGAAGCCTGCGGTTTCCGGGATGTCTACCGGGAGATCGAGGCGAAGGGAGCCGTGGTGATCGGCATCAGCCCCGATACCGTCGAATCGCACCGGAAGTTCCGGGATAAATTCGGGCTCCCCTTCCTGCTCCTCGCCGATCCCGAACGGAAGACGATCGGGGCGTACGGGGCGTGGGGGAAGAAGATGCGGTTCGGCAAGGAGGTGGAAGGAGTGCTCAGGTCGACCTTCATCATCGACGAGCAGGGAACGGTCGCCAAGGTGTATCCCAACGTCTCTCCCGAGGAGCATGCGGGCGAGGTGCTTGCGGCGCTCTCCGCCTGATGATACTCTGGCGCGGTATGGATCAGAAGCGAGAACGAACGATCCGCCGCGCCCTCTACGGCATCCCGCGAAGCGCTCTCCTCACGGTTCCCCCGGGATTCCGGGAGAGCGCCCGCAGGGAGGTCGAACGGATTCTCGCCGATCCCTGGCACCGCGACCTGGTTCCCGCCCCGGTGGAGGACGACGGACCGCACCTGATCGTCCGCAGCGCCGACCTCCTCGCCATTTTCGAAATACTTTTCCGGTCCTCGTCTCTCCAGGACGTGCGGCTCGTCATTGCGGAAGGAAGGGTCACCGCGACCCGCGGCACGGGGGCGCTCTGCCGCGAGGCGGACTGGAGCCTCTATCTCCCCTCCCCCTCGCGGGTTTCGGTAACGGTCCGGACTTCCGAGAGCCGCGCGTCCCACAAGCGGGGAATCCGCGACGAGATCGCGAGGGTGCTGGGCAGATTCGGGATCGAAATCGTCGAGGAGGCGGATCTCCGGCTGTTTGCGGATGTCCGCCGGAATCACATGCGCATCTCCCTCTCGCTCGCGGGCGAACCGCTTTACCGTCGCGGATACCGGGAGCGGCTGAACACCGCGGCACCGCTCCGGGAGGACCTGGCCCGCTGCGCACTGGACGAAGGGCTGCTCTTCGCCGCCCGGCAGGGATCGGCTCCCATGCGGCTCTCCGTTCCGTTCGCCGGCAGCGGGACCTTCCTGTTCGAATACCTCATCCGCACCGCGGACATCCCCCCCTGCCTCTTCCCCCGGAACTACGCCGCGGACACCCTTCCGTTCGCCCGCCAGGCGAGCCTCTCCTGGCTCCGGCGCCGGGCCGTCCGGGAGGTCAGGCCGCTCCCCGGCCTCCGCATCCTTGCAGGCGATGCAGCACCCGATGCCGTCCGGGGGCTGCAGGCCAACTGGGAGCGCTTCCGCGGCATCCTCGCAGGTACGCCGCTGTTCGGAGGCGGGAGTGCGGCTCCTCCGCCGGAGGAGCCGGGCACGGCGGAGTCGGGCACGGCGGAGACCGGGAAGGAGACCGGGCCGGTCGTGAGCTTCGATGTACAGGACTTCTTCGCCGTTCCCGCATCCGCCCTGATTCCCTCCGGCTCCGGGGACCTGTTTCTGCCCCTGAACCCTCCGTACGGAATCCGGCTCGCCGGGGAGGAGACGCCGGCGCGCTATGAAAAAATCGGAAGCGCGGTCATGCGGATCGCCGGGGAGCTCGGCCGCATCGGAACGGGCTTCGCGGGCCTGGTGCTCTGCCCCGACGAGGCGTCCTGGAAGGCGTTTCTTTTGCGGACCGAAGGGCTCGTCCGGGAAACCCGGCATCTTTCGCAGGGAGGGCTCGATATCAGATTGTGCCTGTTCGCGTGTCCGGCGGGCAGCTGCGGCGGGAGCGGCGAGTCAGAGCGGTCCTGAAGGAAGCCAGGCGGGGCGGTCTCCCATGCGGACGAACAGGAACTCCCCGAAGGCCCCGAACACCTCGATGTCTCCGCCGGCCGTAAGCAGTCCGAGCGACGGTGCGTCCCGGCGGGGAAGATCGAGATACGGCCGCTCCTCCGGAATGACGAGCCGTTCCAGCGGCCGGTCCGCGGATTCGATCAGGCGGGCGGAGAGGTATCCCGACCTCGCGTCCGGCAGCGAAACCCGGACGAACTCTCCGGTTCCGCCGAGCACGCGGAGCGGCGTAGCCCGGGCAAGCGTTCCCCGGGAGGCGCCTTTCGGCGACGGGGAACCGAGCAGCGCACCGCCCTCGCGGGCGACCCGCGCCCAGTTCCCGATGAGCCCCTCGGATACCCGGAGCTCCGGAATCTCCATCGGAACCGACGTCACGTAGAAGTAAGGATTCAGGGCGGTGAAGCCGCTGTGGTAGATGCCGAAGTGAAGGTGCGTCACCGTGGCTTCGGCGTTTCCGGAGTTACCCACCCGGCCGAGCTCCGCACCCGCTTTTACCCAGGTCCCCTGCCGGACACTCTGACGATCGAGATGAGCGAAGTACAGAAGCAGGCTGCGCGAACGGTCGAACAGCCATACAACTCTTCCGCCGATCTCGGTGCGCTCCACCCGGGTCACCAGGCCGTCCACCGGAGCGACCACCGGCGTTCCGCGGGGAGCCACGATGTCGATCCCCTCGTGTCCGCGCGCTCCCCCGTCCCGGGCGTCACCCCAGACGCTGATGATCTCCCCCCTCCCGGCGCCCTGTACCGGAAAAGCCAGCGCCGGCGCCGCGGTCACGGTGATCCGGTAGCGGCCGCCGCGCAGCAGTTCCGGCTGGAGGCGGAGCAGGTAGAGCCCGTCGCGTTTCGCCTCGAATTCGAGGGTCGCCCCGTCCTTCGAACGGCTCGCAACCGGCTCCGGCTTTCCCCCGCCCTCCTCCGTCCGGTACAGGTCCAGAAACAGGGAACCTTCCTGCTCCCGGGGGAGCTCCACGTTCACCCGGATGTACTGACCGGTCCGGACCGCAAAGCGGAACCCGACCGCCTCGGCCCGGGCGGGATCGAAGAACCCGGTCTCGCCGAACGGGAGCGTCACGTCGAGCGGTGAGGCCAGGGCGGAGCTCCCCGCCTCGATCCATCCCTCGCCCAGCGCGGTTTTCTCGAGGCCCGCTTTCTTCAGAGAATCCCGATACTCGGCATATGCGCCTGAGGGCCGGTACGGACGGGGAACGAGCTCCGTCACGCAGCCCGTGGAAAGAAGCGCGGCGGCGGCGATCAGTATCCAGGCCGCCCAGCGGGTGAGCGGATACGCGGAAAGACGTTCCAGTATGTTTACATTCGGTGTTCGAGCTGCATCGGACATCCTTCTCTCATCCTCACATGGTGTGGGAATGAGTATATCGCGGCGGCAGCGGCCCTACCGCAGCCGTGCTCCACATTTTCCGCAGAACTTCGGAAACATGGTTTTCCCCAGGTACCGGTTGCATGCGGGGCAGCGCCAGTTGAGCAGAGATACGATCAGAACGGCCGCGATCAGGGGAAGCATGACCCAGGCGAGCGCGTCGTCGGATGAGCGGCCGGAGATAACGGAAAATCCGATCAGCACCGCCACAAACACCGCGGCGAGCGTGAGCTGTATCCGGTGTCTCTTCCGGAACTCCGTCATGACCGGGGTCCGGGCCTCGGATACCGCGGTTCCGCTTTCGGGCGTCATCTCTTCGGACATCGGTTTCCTCTCCATGTTCGACTCCTGTATTTCGATTCTTTTCCGTACGATGGTTTCGATCCGTCTTCAGTCTCTATTCGGCCCGGACGGCGCTCGCGGATCCTACGGGTTCATCTCCGCGATGCGCCGCAGGCCCTCGAGGGTAAGCCAGGAGTCCACCAGGTCGAACGCATCGGTCAGCGGCGCGAGGATATCCGAGAGTCCTCCGGTCGCCACGACTTTCGCGCTGCCGCCGAGTTCGCTCTTCATCCGGGCGACGAGCTTCTCGACCAGGCCCACGTAACCGAGCACGATGCCCGACTGGATCGAGTGGATCGTGTTGGTCCCGATGGCCGAAGAAGGCGGGGTAAGGGAGATATGCGGGAAGCTGGGCGGCCCGGAGCGAGAGCGCCTCGGCGGCGGTACCCAGCCCGGGGGCGATGGAGGCGCCGAGGAGCTCGCCATCGCCGCTGACGGCGGTGAACGTGAGCGCGGTGCCGAAATCGACGATGATGCACGCCGAGCGGAAGGCCGAATACGCCGCGACGGCGTTGGCGATCAGGTCCGACCCGACCTCGGCGGGATTGTCGGTCCGGATCGTCAGCCCGGTGCGGATCCGCGGAGAAACGATGAGCGGGTCGTAGCCGGTAACGCGGCGGAGCGTTTCCGCGATGGTGCCGGTCAGGGGCGGCACGACGCTGCTCAGCACCACCTTGCGGATCTGGCGGCCGTCGATTCCGGCGTCCGCGAGAAGGCCGCGAAGCAGCAGGGTGTATTCGTCGCCCATTTTTTCGGGGACGGTCTGAATGCGCCAGTGGTCGAGCCACCGGCCGTCGCGATGGATTCCGAGAACGATGTTGGTGTTCCCTGCATCGACGGTGAGGATCATCCGCTGCCTCCTTTCGCGGGAGTATAGCACGGATGGAAACGGGATTGAAGCGTTCCGTCGAACCCGGGTAGACGATCCTACACGGTGAGCATGCCGGCGAGCAGCATGATGATCAGGATAACCAGGATGATGCCCAGAATTCCGCTGGGGAAATAGCCCCAGGTCCGGCTGTACGGCCATGCAGGCAGAGCCATGATGACCAGAATGATCAGTATGATCAGAAGCAGTGTTACCATTTCCTTGTCCTCACTTTTTGGTATGGGTCGCGCCCGGCGTCCCCGACCGACAGAGCGACGGTCGGAGACGCAGCGGCGCGATGGATACGGCGGAGCGATGCGGTCAGGCCTGCCGGGCGGTCCATTCGTCGACCTGCCGCCGGGACTCCTCCTCGGAGTAGCCGTACTTCTCCTGGATGATGCCTGCGAGCTTGGTCGAATCGCCTTCCGCCCGGTCGATATCGTCATCGGTGAGCTTGCCCCACTGTCGCTGGGCTTCGCCCTTGACCTGTTTCCATTTTCCCTTGAGTTCGTTCTTGTTCATGATTGCCTCCCCGTTGTCTTAGTTCCGAATTCAATATACTCAAACGGGGGAGCAGGCGACAAAGTGGCCGTCGGAAACCTCTCGGAGACCGGAACGCGTCCCGGGGCAGTCCCGGCCGTGGACGGGACAGGGTGCGGCGTATTCGCTGCCGTCGGGCGGGGCCCCGGCTGCTTCCGGAAGGCTGGTGAAGGCTTCCTGCGGCACGGGATCGCGCTTTCCGTCCCGGCTCATGGAAGGGATGCTGGAATAGAGATGCCGGGTGTAGGGATGGATCCGGGAGGATGTGAGCTCCTTCGCCGGGGCCTCCTCCATCAGGCGGCCCCGGTACATGACCCCGACCCGGTCGGCGATATAGGACACCACCGAAAGGTCGTGGGCGATAAAAAGCATGGAGAGCCGATATTCATCCTTCAGTTTCAGCAGCAGCTGGAGAATCTGGCTCTGGATCGACACGTCGAGAGCCGATACCACCTCGTCGCACACCAGGAGCTCCGGCTTCATGATCAGGGCCCGGGCTATGGAGATCCGCTGCCGCTGCCCCCCGGAGAAATCCGACGGGCGCCGGTAGAGATCTCCCGGGGCGAGGCCGACATCGCTCAGAATCGCCTCGGCCTCCTCCTTCGCCTGCTTCCGGCCGGGCCATTTCGGGGAGTAGCGATAGCCCGCGGTCAGTACCTGGAGCACCGTCATCCTCGGATTCAGCGAGCGGGCGGGATCCTGAAAGATATACTTGATCCGGCTCCGCAACTCCCTGAGCCTGCCGGAGTCGAGCCGGTTCGTGTCGATGGGTTCCCCCTCGCGGGACCGGAAGATGATGTTCCCCTGGTCCTGGTGGTACATCTGCACGATCATGCGCGCGGTGGTGGTCTTGCCGCAGCCCGATTCGCCCACGAGGCCGTAGGTTTCGTTGTCGCCGATGGTGAAGGAGACACCGTTCACCGCATGGACATAGCGGCCTTCCCGGGCGAAGAAACCCGCCTCGAGATTGAACCGCTTGTGCACGTTTCTCACTTCCAGCATGGGGCGGTCACTCCTTCTCTCCGGGAAAAATGCATCGGTGGAAATGACGGTCGGGCGTCGGGCCCGGGATGCCGGTCGTGCATTCCGGCACGGTGAGCCAGCAGCGGGGGGCGAAGGGACAGCCCGGTTCGGGGCGATAGGGGTTCGGCACGTTCCCCGGGATGGTACGGAGGTTCCGGTCGGTGTAGTGATCACCGAACCGCGGGATCGAGTTCAGGAGCGCCCGGCTGTACGGGAAGAGCGGATGCCCGAGCACATCCGCCGCAGGGCCGTCCTCCACGACCAGCCCCCCGTACATCACCGCGATCCGGTCCGATATGCTCCCGACCAGCGAAAGATCGTGGGAGATGAAGATGATCGACAGATTGCGGCTCTCCCGGAGCCGCAGCAGGAGCCGGACGATCTGGTCCTGGATGGTCACGTCGAGCGAGGTCGTCGGTTCGTCGGCGATGAGCACCGTCGGGTCGAGGCGAGGGCGAGCGCGATCATGATGCTCTGCAGCATACCGCCTGAGAACTGGTGCGGATAAGTTCGCAGCCGCTCCTCGGGCTGCGGAATGTTCACTTCCTCGCAGCAGTCCGACCGATCGTTCCGTACAGCTCCTCGTTCGGTCATTTCCGGGTTGTGCGTAAGGAGCGTTTCTGTCGAGGGTCCTTTCCGATGGAGTAGATCGGATCGAAGGAACGCCCCGGCTCCTGAAAAATGATGCTCACTTCGGCCCCTCGATAGAGCGCAGTTCGTGCGGGTTCATCTTCAGACGTCTTTTCCCCGGTAGAGAATCTCGCCTCCGGCGATCACGCCGTTTCCCGGCAGGAGATTGAGCAGCGCGTGTGCGGTGACGCTCTTTCCCGAACCGCTTTCTCCCACGATTCCGAGAATCTCGCCTTCCTCGATGCCGAACGATGATGTCGCGCACCGCGTGGAGCATGCCCTTATAGGTGACGAAGTCGACCGTCAGATCTCGTATATCGATAGAGCATCAGCCTATCCTTTTTTCACGGTAGTAGCGGGTCGAGCACGTCGCGCAGCAGATCGCCCAGGAAATTGAAAGCGAGCGTGGCGAGCATCAGGAAGAAGCCCGGTATAAGAAACCAGGGGAAACGCGTAGAGGTTCGCGAGCGTGGCGATACTCCCGGTTCAGAAGGCTTCCCCAGCTGACGGCGGGATCGACGATGCCGAGGCCGAGATAGGAGAGCACCGTTTCGCCCAGAATGAAGCCGGGAATGCCCAGGGTGATGCTCACGATCAGGATCGATGACATCTGCGGGATGATCTGCCGGAAAATGATCACGAGCGACGGGATACCCTGCAGCCGCGCCTCCGAGATGAAGTCTTCGCGTTTGATCGCAGTGCACCATGCCGCGGATCAGCCGCGCGCGAGCCCGGCCAGCCGACGAACGAAAGGATCACCGTGATAAGAATGAACGACTGGCCCGAATTCATGTTGCATGAGAGAACGGAGCGCAGAAAAAGAATAAGGTAGAGCCCCGGGATGAGTATGACGAACTCCGCGGACCGCATGATGAGCCAGTCGATCGCCCCTCCGTAGAAGCCCGCAAGACCGCCGAGGATGATCGCGAGAGTGAGGGAGATAGCCGTGCCGACGAACCCGATGGTCAGCTGAAATCCGCGCGCCGTAGAGGACGCGGCGTGAACAAGTCCCGTCCCAGGTGATCGGCGCCGAAAAGATAGACCGGATATGTCGCGCCGCCGGTCTTCCAGTCGGCATTCCCGCCCTTCCTCATACGGGCGCGTCGTGCCGAAAAGGTGAAGTCGGTATCGAAAGAGCCCGAGGAAACTGTAGCGGGCCCCCTGACGAAGAACTTCACCGGTATGTACTCTCCCTTGCACCGGCGCATAGCGCCAGTTGAGCTGGATCGATGAGCACCGAACTTCTGTACCTGCGGACTGAAGCCGAGGTCGGCGGAATACCAGGTGAGGTTCGGCGGATAATAGGCCTGGCTCCGGAATACGCGTGGTCGGCGGGTAGGGGGAGAGGAAGCCCGCAAAAATCATGGAACCGTACAGGATGACAAGCACACGACAAAAGCGACCAGCCGCGACCGGATGCCGTTTCTCAGGTTCCTGAAAAATCGTTTCATCGTCCATGTCCTAAGTCTTCCCGAACCGGATCCGCGGATCGACCAGAGCCAGCAGAATGTCCGCGGTGATCATGCCCAAGAGGACCAGAAAGCTGATGAACATGATGTTCGCGAGCACAAGATTGATATCCTCCGCCGTGACCGCCTCGTACATCAGCCGCCCGATTCCGGGGTAGGAGAAGATGATCTCGAGGATGAGCGACCCGGAGAAAAGACTCGCGAAGAGATTCGCGCTCGAGGTGATGTACGGGTTCAGGGTATTACGGAACGCGTGCGCGAAATAGACCCGCCGCTCGCGATATCCCTCGGGAACGCAGCGACGTGATGTAGGGCTGGCCGAGCTGGTCGAGCATGGTTGCGCGGATGCATCCGCATGGTGCCGCCGACACCGGAGAGAAACGCGCCGATGAGCGGCAGGAGGATATGGTAGAGATAGCTGAACATGAACTCGCACCGGCGCCGCCTGAAAGGGAAAGTCCGGGTATGCGGTGACCGGGAAAGAGTCCCGTCACCGCCGCGAAAACCTGCAGCAGGATCAGGAGCAGAATGCCGGGAAACGCATGCAGGAACAGCGCGAAGAGTGTGGCGAGATAGTCCACTTTCGTTCCCACCTTTGTCGAGAAATAGAGCCCGGTCGCAAAGGAGATGATCGTGAGGAAAAACAGCGAGATGAGGTTCAGGATGAGCGAATTGACCATCCGGTCCTGGATCAAGGAAAAGAATCGGCGCGCGGGAGATGAGGCTCCGTCCCAGGTCGTGCTGACGAACACCTGCGTAGAGCCAGTGGAGGTACTGGATGTAGAAGGGCCGTCCAGGCCCAGCCGCGCCTTCGTGGCGGCGATCGCCTCTTCGGTGTAGACATTGTTCACGTCCGCGTTCCGGTACTCCCCCTGAACATCATCTGCTCTTGACGTAGTTCTCCACCATGTCTCCGGGCGAGAGCTGCCATGAGGCCGAAAACCGCGAAACCCAGCAGAAGAGGATCACGAACATCGAGATGAACCTGCTGGCGATGAAACGGCGAGCAGGTGGCGTCCTCTGAGCTCTGCGATGGCGCACGATCGAAACGGCCAGTGCACTGAACAACGTCCGATCCCCTTTGCCAGAACGTACTTCAGTTCTTGAGGAACACGTAGGTCGTGTCGGAGACGTCAAGGTGTCCACGAAGACATTGTCCCACTTGTTGCGAAAGGCCGATGAAGGACAGGGGATGCACGATATAGATGAACCGGAACCTGCTCGAGAAGGAGCCGCTGATACTCGTCGTAGATCGCTTTCTGTTTCTCCTCGTCCAGCTGAACTGGCCTTCATTGTAGAGATAGTCGACCCGCGCTTCCCACTCGGTGGCGGGCTTTTCCTGAAGCGGGTACCAGAGGTGGAAGTTGCCGCTTCGACTGCCAGACGTTGCTCCCGCTCGAGGGCCAGTAGTTCGCCCAGGCCCACCAGACTCGCGACGTCCCAGTCGTAGGTGCTCGTGAGCTCTCCACCAGCTTCTGGAAATCGACCGGCCGCACATTCAGCGTTGATACCGACGATCTTGAGCTCGTCGGCGAAGATGTTCGCCATATCGATGCCGATGTTGTTTCGGCTCCGAGCGATGATCTCGAACTCGATTGGTTACGCCGTCCGAGTCCAACATCGCACCCTGGGCGTCCGGCTCGATGCCGATCTCGGCGAGGAGCTCCTCCGCGCGCTGGGGATCGTAGGTGAACTGCTGCGTGATCGAAGGATCGAACATCGGGTTCGCCTTGGCGAAGAAGTAATCCGCCGGTTCGGCGAGGCCTCGATAGACCTGCTCGATGATCCGCTCGCGGTTCAGCATGCTCGCCATCGCCTGGCGGAATTTCGTTTGTCCGAACCACTTCGCGAAATTCTTGTTGGGTATTCGCCGGGTTCTGGTTGAAGGTGTAGAAGCCCGCCCCGAGTCCCTCTCCTCCGTTGTAGACGGTGTAGTCGGGATTCTCCTTCGTGACCAGCTCCTCGAGATCTTCCGGCCGCACCGAATGGCTGTCTTTCTTGCCTTCCTTGAACAGCAGGTACTCCGTGTTCACGTCGGGGACGATCCGGTAGATCACTTCCTCGATATAGGGATAGCTCGTGCCGTTCTCGTCCTTCTTCCAGTAGTCGGGGTTCCGCCGGAGCACCACCCGTACGCCCGGAGTGTACTCGACGATATGGAACTGCCCGATCGGACGGGATCGTCTTCGGGTCGGTGTCGACGCTGAACAGGGAAAGCAGCGCATCGACGCCGCCTTCCCGCTTTGCCTTCTCGTAGAGGTGCTTCGGTCCGAAGGTCATGTTGGTGGAAAGGATCGGGTTGGCCACGATCCTCGGGTATTTGAAGGCGAAGCGGCGGTCGTCGATCTTTTCGATCTCGATCCGCCGCTCCTCACCGTTCGGCATTTCCACGAACTGACCCGGGTATTCCGGCTGCTGGAGCGTCTTGTCCCCCACGATGTCGTCGTACCAGTAGACAACGTCGTCGGAGGTGACCCGGACCCACGAGGAGCGGTCGCTGTCGGGAGTGGTCCAGTAGAGATCGTCGCGGAGGGTATAGATGATCCGCATGGTATCGCCGGCTTCGTCGATCTCGACCTCGAAGCTCGCGAGGTTCGGCTTGAACTCGCGGATGTTCGCGTCGTAGTCGGCGAGGTAATCGTTCAGTACCCCGTCGATGACCGCGCGGGAGTCTCCGTCCCGGGCGGTGAGGGTGTTGAAGGTCTTCGGGTCGTTGTTGAGGGCCCCCACCCAGCTGCCGCCGATATGTCCGGCAGGATAGGGACCGCCGCCGGGCTTGCTGACCGTTTTCAGCAGCAGCTCGTTCCGGGAGGAGTCCTTGAGCGCCGACGCCTCATCCAGGGTGAGCTCGTCTCCTCGATTCCCGCACGCGGAAAGAGCCAGAACGAGGGGAAGAAGCAGCAGGATCGGCCTGGTCTTCATAGGATATCCATTCTCCTTTTTCGGTACGCATTCATGCCTGCGGCAGCCTGAAAATCGTTGACTTATGAAGTAGAGAATAGTCGAAAAACGGTATCCGCGCAAGCCGGTCATTTTATCATTTTACATCTAATTACGTCTAATACCTGTATTTATGCAAAAGAGCCCGGCCGGAGCGCTCCTCCGGCCGGGGCCTTCCGTCATTCCTGGATTTCCCAGAATTCCCGTGCCTGCCGTTCGAGGAGCACGTCGTCCTCCCCGGGCCAGGCATCCCGCTCGAATCCGGGTGCGTTCTCCAGCCGGGATTCCTCGACGTCGAACTCGATCGCGTCCTCCTCGGGCTTCACGACGGCCGCCGTGAGCGGAAGCGCGAACAGCTTCTCGCCGAGCCCGAGAAACCCTTCGTCGAAGGCAAGGACCAGGTACGAGACACTCGCCTCCTCGAGATTCACCATGATGTCCTCGATGTCCCCCAGGTCCTCGCCGGTCCGGTTCCGGACTTCGTAGTCCATCAGTTCCGTCGCCCGCAGCGCGAGCCGACCGCTCACCTCTTCGAAGGCTCCGGTCCGCAGCTCGGCGGCGCCCTGCAGGGCGAAGAGGCCGCTCCAGTACGCGCGGATCGGCTCGTCCCAGCCTTCCTGCGTCACATCGGGAAGCGTATCTTCCTCGTAGACCGGGACCGCCTCCCGGTACTGCCCCTCCTCGAACCACTCGGAGGCGATATTCAGGAATGCCAGCCGGTTCACGTGATCGATGCTGATCGCGCCGAGCGGAACGAACGTCAGCGTCTCGTCGAAATCCAGGAAATTGTCGAGCTCCACCAGGGCATAGGGGATACCGCCGTCCCGGTTGATCACCAGATCCTCGATCGCTCCGATGGATGAGGCGGAAAAATCGAGCAGATCGTAGTCGAGGATATCGCTCGCCCGCATGGTGATGTCGGGTACCAGCTGCATTCCCGCCTGCACCGTGAGGGGAGCCGACTCGGCGCTCCACTGCCCGACGGCTTCATCCCATCGGGCGGATGTCGGTTCGGGAAGATTCCCGCGGGTGAAGGAAGGGGCTTCCCCGAACCGTTCCGGCTTCAGGTCCAGGACGATCACGTCGCTGGTGTAGTCCAGCAGATACGCGGACAGCGGCAGCATCCGCAGATTTCCGTCACGCCCGGTTCCCTGGAACAGCGTGGAGAGCACTCTCCCGGTCCGGATATTGATCGCCAGATCCTCGATGGTTCCGGCGATTTCGTTCCGGTCGTTCAGAATCTGATACTCCGGAAGCACCGAATAGCGTTTCTGCGATCCCGGCAGGATGCGGACTCCCGCGAGAGACCGATAGTAGGGCCGCCAGGCCCATGCATCCCAGTACGCCGTCACCTCGGGAGTGACGACCCCGGCGTTGCGCCAGTAGGTGTCGAGGCTGCGGTACCATATCAGCGTTCCCGATGCGTTGCTTTCCGACAGAATATCGATCGTCGGAGCGTTCTCCAGCACCTCCTCGGATTCGATCGCCATCTGGAATCGGTTCTCCCCGGCATCCACCAGGATCGCATCGAGCGGAACCGGGTAGAGGAGATCATCTCCGGCCGCTTCCCGGGCGAAGATAACGTGGGTGATGAAGCCGGTGTTGAGGTCGATCACGAAGTCGCGAACCTGCCCGATGACTTCGTTTCCGGCCGTAACCCAGGGGTATCCGATCACCTCGCTCGCGAGCCTCCGCCCTTCCCGGAGCCGGGCCCGGTACTCCGGATCGACCGTCCCGGCGGCGCCGTCCCGCCCGTCCGCTTCCTGGGCGGACAGAACCGGCGCGGCGGAAACGATCGCGGCAACGACGGCGAACACGATCAGACAGCGTTTCATGGGCAACTCCTCATCGTTTCTTCTGCGTCTCCCGATTGAAAAGTACGGTTCGGTTTCCATCCCGTCAAGGAATGCACGCTCCCGGGAATTCCGTTATACTGATTGTGCCGGAACGAAAGTGCGGAGGAGCAGGAACGATGGAAAAAATACTGATCTCCCTTGAGGACCTGCATCCCGCTCTCCTCGAAGGAAGTCTGCCCCAGTACCGGGTGGAAACGGTGGCAGGACGACGCGCTCTGGCGGAGGCGATCGTATCCGAATACGCCCTCCGCTGCCTGATCATGCAGCGCCGGAATCCGACCGAGAACGGCTGTGACCGCTTCCTCTCGTCTCTTCGAAGGCATTTTCCCATGCTTCCCGTGGCGGTTATCTCACCTCCGCAGGCATCCGGAGTTCCCGAAACCGTCGCCCGGATCTTCGACGTCCCGGACCCGACCGTGCTGCTGCCGGAGGTGATACGGTTCGTGGAGTCGACCGAACCGGTCAACCGCCGGCGGTTCCCGCGCTTCTCCTGGCCCATCGAGGGATCCTACACCGGCGACGGGACGACCTGGATTCACTGTCCGGTACGCTCGATCAGCGCGGGAGGCGCCTTTCTGGAGTCGCACGACCCGGTTCCCCCGCTCGGTCTCCGGGGAACCGTCCGGATCCGGTTCCGCAACGGCGATCTCACCGCAGAGTTCGAGACCATGACGGCCCGGCCGGAGCGGGAACCAACCGGATTCGGGATCCGCTTCATCAGCCTCTCGCCCGAAGCCGAGGGAGTGATCGCCCGGATCGTCCAGGATGCGCTCCTGAGCGAGCTGCTCGATCAGTCGGAGGCATCGGAAATCCCCGTTCTCGATGAGGAGATCCTCGGCGTCGAAGGGTTCGACGGAATCGAGGCACGATGACCGGTGACCAGACGACTTAACGTTATGGACATATTACATTTTTTAAAATTTCTTGCATTTCTCCGGTAAATCCGGTATACCTGATGTAAAGGGAAATGGACAGTATTCAGGCATCAAACTGGGACAGTATCAGGAAACGGATCGACTCGATTGAAGAGCGGTTCGACACCTTTGCGGGAGCACTCAGACAGTATCGGACCGGACTCCGGCCGTCAGAGGACGAATGCAGTGCGATACCGGCCGCTTTCGACCGGACTGCCATTTCCACCGAGGCCGTTCGTCCGTCGCTCCCGACCGTGGCCCCGCCGGCCGGCCGGCACGAACCGGACGGCATCTACACGGCGATTTCCGCTCCGGAACTGGTAAGCGCCCTTCACAGGGAATCTCCCGTCGGTCAGGCGGCTCCGAAGGATCCGCTGCTGGGGATCGCTCCCGAACTCGCTCCCCGTCAGGACAACTCCCTCTTCGACGGACTGCTGCAGGAGATGATCCAGGGCTTCAATTTCCACATCGTCAGCGGAACCGACAACGACGACAGTCTCAAGATCATTCTGGAGAATACTCCCGACTCGGTCGCGGAACTGAACGGGAACGGGGAAATTCTTTCCGCCAATCCCGCATTCTGCACGCTGTTCGGTCTTATCCCGAACGAGACTTCGTCGACGAGCATCTATTCCCTGATTCCCGCCGAATACCACGGACCCTTCGCCGCCCGGCTCACCCTGTTCGGGGAATGGGAACGGTCCATCGGACACCCGCCGGACGACATCCTGGTACTGCGTGCTTCGCACCAGGACGGTTCGCCGCTGAGTCTCGAATGCCTCCTCACGTCGTACCAGCGGGACGAGGATATCGTGATCGTGGCGATCGTCCGCGACCTCTCCTTCAACCGGGCACTCTTCGAGCAGCTGAAGGAGAGCAAGGACAACTATGATGCGCTCTCGGAAACGATTTCCGAGGCCATTCTCCGGATCGACGAGAATTTTTCCATCATCTTCGCCAACACCGCGGTGAAATCGACGTTCGGCTTCACGGTGGAGGAAGTGCGGGGGCGGCCGTTCCGCATGCTCTTCCCGCCGGAGATTTTCGAGCGGCACGAGCAGGAATTCCGGAAATACTTCTTCGTGGATGATCAGCACCGCAGCGAGCTCGGCCTGCGGAAAACCCTGGAAATCCTGGGCAAGCACAAGAACCGGGGAGTCTCCCCCATGGAGATGTCCTTCGGCAACTCGAAGGACTACAAGGGACGGACCCTCACCTGCATCATCCGCGACATCACCCAGCGAAAGAACGTCGAGAGACGGCTCCGGTACCTCGCCTATCACGACAAGCTCACCGGGCTCGGGAACCGCGACCTGTTCCTGAAGGAGATGAAAACGCTTCTCGACCGGCGGCAGCGGTTCATTTCTCCGGACCCTTCGGGCGATGCCGGCGCGGCTCCCGAGCCGGTCTCCGCCGCATCGGCCGGGCCGGATGCCGCGGACATCGGCACCGATACCGTCACGCTGGAGGATTTCGGATACAGCGCGCTCATGTACCTCGACCTGGACGGCTTCAAGCACGTGAACGACACGCTCGGACATGACGCGGGCGACGAGCTCCTGATCGAAACCGCCCGGCGGCTCAGAGAGTGTCTCCGCGAGAGCGATTCCGTCTTCCGCTTCGGAGGAGACGAGTTCGTCGTGCTGCTCGCGTCCATCCGCCACAAGCGCGACGCCGCCGTGGTCGCGAAAAAGATTCTCGCCGCAGTCCGACGGCCGTACCCGATCTCCAACATGGAGAATCAGGGAACCGTGAACGTCGGAGTGAGCATCGGCATCGCGCTCATTCCGGATAACGGAAACGACGTGGAAGCCATCACCAAGAGTGCCGATCTCGCCATGTACAAGGCGAAGGAATCGGGCAGGAACCGCTACACCTTCTATACGAAGGAGCTGGACCGGCGGGCGGTGGAGAAGTGGGAGATCGAGCAGGGAATTAAGAATGCCCTGAACAACAACGAGTTCCTTCTCTATTATCAGCCGCTGGTCGACGGCGAGGGCTACATCAAGGGACTGGAGGCGCTGATCCGCTGGCATCATCCCACCCGGGGCGAGACATCGCCGGGACAGTTCATTCCGATCGCCGAAGAAACCGGCCTGATCATTCCGCTCGGCACCTGGGTGCTGGAGACCGCCTGCCGGGAGATCACCTTCTGGAACACGAACGGGTTCCCGGATCTCTACGTATCGATAAATCTCTCGACCAAGCAGTTCGATCAGCGGGACATGGTCGAGACCATTTCGAACGTCATCCTGCGGACGGGAGTGAACCCGGCGAACATCAAGCTGGAAATTACCGAGACCTGCATCATGCGGAATCCCGAGGCCGCGATCTCGAAGATGCGGCTTCTCAAGAAAATGCATCCGGAGATCCACTTCGCCATCGACGACTTCGGCACCGGCTATTCCTCTCTCAGCTACCTCTCCCAGCTCCCCGCCGACATCCTGAAGATCGACATCTCCTTCGTCACGCAGCTTTTCAGCACGCACAACGAAAAGATCGTGAACGCCATCATCAATCTCGCGCACAGTCTCGGACTCGAGATCGTGGCCGAGGGCGTTGAGACCGTCGAGCAGTGGAAGTACTTCACCTCCCGGGACTGCGGCACCCTTCAGGGATACCATTTCAATAAGGCCGTGAGCAGTGGTGACCTGGGAGAAATCCTCCGCCATCATCGCCTGCCCCGCTGAACCGATCCGGCTTTACAGCTCCCGGGAGCGCGGATATACTGGGCACGGGCCGGACGGTCCGGCAGGGCCGGACGGTCCGGCT
Organism: uncultured Spirochaetota bacterium; assembly: GCA_963728215.1. Lineage (GTDB taxonomy): Bacteria > Spirochaetota > Spirochaetia > CAVSJD01 > CAVSJD01 > CAVSJD01. The sequence continues at coordinate 46,770 of CAVSJD010000007.1, forward strand.
GGCTGTCGGCCGGCAGCTCCGTCCCGGCGGTTCGTGAACCCCGGAGAAATCCCGATGGGAGGATAGGATGACGACGATCTCACCGGTCACCCTGCGGTTTCCCGGAACCGTCGAGTTCGGTCGGTCGAAACTCGATACGCTCGCGGATCACCTCGATGGCTGTCGGCGGGTGTTCCTGGTTACCGATGTCGCGATCGTCGATCCGGAGCTCACCTTCAGCATGCCTCCGGCGGTTACCGCGGCGACCGGGGTGGACGCTCTGGTACACTGCATCGAAGCCTGCACCAATCGCCATGCCCATCCGGTGGTCGACGTCTTTGCCCTCGAGGGCATCCGGCTCATCGGCGCTCATCTGGAACGGGCGGTCTGGTACGGCGGAGATGCGGAAGCCCGCATCGCGGCGGCGTTCGGCTCCGCCGCGACCGGCTCGGACGAGCAGGACGCGCGGGAGGCGATCCGGCGGGTGCGGAAACTTTCGGATGCGTGCGGCATTCCCGGCTCGCTGGCAGCCCTCAACATCCCCGAGCAGGCGATTCCCGGAATGGCATCCGCAGCGGTCGAGGTGACGCGTCTCCTCGACAACAACCCTCGCACGCTCCAAGAGCGGGACGCCGTGGAGATCTTCACCATGGCGCACCGGGGCGTGCTGGCGCTCTGATGGGTCCCGTGCCCCCGGCGGACTACTACGACCGGAACACCCGCGGTTTCCTCCGGTTCGGACAGGGCGGACACAGCGGTGCGATTCACCGGGCGGTCCGGGGCCCGGGGGTTCCGGTCGAAAGGAGTCCTTCCGGTTCGTTCACCGGGCCGTCGCCCGGGAGCTCGACGGCATCGCGGCGCGGGAGGTCCTGGACCTGGGCTGCGGGGTCGGGGGAAGCATGATCGACCTCGCCGGTCTGCATCCCGCCCGCTATTCGGGAATCACGGTGAGCGGCGTGCAGGCACGCATGGCCGCGGAGCGGATCCGGCGCTGCGGGGCGGAGAAGGTCTGCAGGATCCGGCTGGGAGACTATCTCGAGGAATCCGCGTTCGTGGGGCTCCCGGAGCGGAGCGACGGCAGCTTCGATGCGGTCTACGCGATCGAGTCGTTCGTTCATGCCGCCGATCCCGACCGGCTCCTCGCGCTCGTTTCGGAGCGGATCCGGCCGGGCGGACTGCTTCTCCTCTGCGACGACGTGCTCGCCCGGGACGAGGCGGAACTGTCCTCCGCCGACCGGAAACTGATCGAGACCTTCCGCGCGGGCTGGGGAACGCCTTCGCTGCTTCCCCGCGAGATCCTCCGCCGCAAGGCGGAGCAGGCGGGTTTCGAGCTCGCGGGCGCCGACGACCTGACCCCGTACCTCGATCTCCGGCGTCCCCGCGACCGGCTGATCGGCCTCGCGCTCCGGATTCGCGGAATCGGCCGGAGCCGCCGCGGCGAAGGGCCCGACGGGTCCGCGTTCTGGAGGAACCTCAGCGGAGGAGATGCCCTTCAGCGTGCGATCGGCAGAGGAATCATCCGGTACGTGCTGTTCCGGTTTCGCAGGATATCGAACGGAGGAGAAAATCATGAACGGGTATGAACGGTTCAAGGCGGCGATCCGGCTCACCGAACCGGATGCGGTTCCGGCCGCGCCCTACATGGGCAATTACGGCGCCCGGCTCGCCGGAGTGCCGCTGGACCGCTACTGCCGCTCGGGCAGTCTCATGGCGAAAGCCCAGCTCGCCGCCTGGGAACAGTGCGGACAGGATGCGCTGGTCGCACAGTCGGACCAGTACTACATCGCCGAAGGCTTCGGCAGCGGGGTCCGCCATCACGAGGACTCCATTCCCACGCTGAGCAGGCCCGCGGTGGACCGGCTCGAGGATGTCTACCGGCTCGCCCTGCCGGACCCGCGGAACGACGGCCGGATGCCGGTGTACCTGGAGGCGATCGAGCTCCTTGCCGCGAAGGTGAAGGGACAGGCGATCGTCCGCGCTCCCGGTACCGGGCCGTTCTCCCTCGCATCGCACCTTCTGGGTACCGAGCAGTTTCTCTTCCTCCTGGGAATGCTGGAGGCCGAACCCGATCCGGAAGCGGAAAAGGCGCTCCGGCATCTGATGGATCTCGCCACCGAGGCACTGGTGCGTTTCGCGCACGCGGCCATCGATGCCGGAGCCGATACGGTACAGGCCGGAGACTCGCTGGCATCCCTGGACATGATCTCACCGAAGATGTACCGGGAATGGGCTTTCCCGTACGAAGAGCGGTTCTTCGGCGCGGTCCGGGATCGGGCCGCCGAGGCGGGCTGCGGCACGATCCTGCATATCTGCGGGAACATGACTCCCGTCCTGCCCGACATGGCTGCGACCGGCGCCACCATCATCGAGCTCGATCACAAGGTGGACATGCGGACGGCGAAAGAACTGGTCGGGTCGAAGGTATGCCTGATGGGGAACATCGAACCGTCGGGCATTCTCCTGCAGGGAAGCGAGGCGCAGGTGACGGACGCCGCGAGCCGGGTGATCCGGGCTGCGGGAGCCGGGGGAGGTTTCGTCCTCGGTTCGGGCTGCGAGGTGCCTCCGGACGCGCCGCTTGCGAACATTCGGGCGCTGGTCCGGGTCGCGCACGGGTCGCGGTACCCGCTGTAACGGACCCGGCAGGCGGCAGTCGCAGGAGAACCGGAACGGAAACCGGCCGTTCGCCGACCGACCCGCCGAATCAGTATGTTGAGGGCATGAGCATTCTGATCATACTCGGATTCATTCTCGTGGCCGCCGGGCTGCTCTTCTGCTTCCTGCCGGTTCTGCCCGGTCCCGCACTGAGTTACCTGGCTCTCATCCTCCTGTCTTTCGGGACGGGATGGGAAGCGTTCAGTCCGACATTCCTCATCCTCATGGCCGTGGCGGTCGTTTTAGCCTCGGTCATGGACAACGTCATCCCCATCCTGACCTCCCGGAGTGCTGGGGCATCTCCCGCGGGGACCTGGGGAGCGTTCGCAGGCATGATCGTGGGCGTCTTCTTCTTTCCACCCTTCGGGTTCTTCCTGGGAACCCTGGTCGGGGCGGTTGCGGGCGAACTGTTCTTCAACCCCGCCGGCGGAAACGCCATCCGGGCCGGATGGGGGGTCTTTGTCGGAACGCTGCTCGGCATCGGCCTCAAGGTCGCGGTGTGCGCCTACATCGCCTGGGTCTACTTCCACGCCGTCGTATAGAACCGTCATAGAGAACCGCTGAATTGAACCGCCTCCCCGCATAATCCGCCCTCCCCGACCGGGTGGTACCCGTCGGACGCCGATGGGTGTATCTCTTGAGACGAACGCCTGTACTGTATCGTACGGGAGGACATCATGAGCAAACGAAGCAGTCTGGCAGAGTTGTCGGACGATCTTTCGACCCCCTGGTGAGTGATCGGAGCAGCACGGTTTTCTGCGTCGCCGGCGAGGGAGATCGCTACTTCCAGACCGATGCGTCCCTGTTTCCCGGGTGCGTCGGGACGACCGGCGCGGCACGGCGGCTGGTCGAGGGGTCATCGGGGGTACGGATGCGGGAGATGAGCGGGCTCGTCCTGATCTCTCCCTCCGCCGCATTCCGGGACCGGGTCCAGAGCACGTTCGGCGGGGCGGCATTCCGGGACCGGCAGAGGTTCCGGATTCTCCGGGCAGCAAGCCGACCCGAGCTTCTCGGCGGCCCCGTCCCGGACGCGGACGGGATCATCCTGCATCCGGCCGGCTCCCGCCTGCGTCCGGAGACGGACAGACTGCCCGGGCCGCTACATTTCCGCTTTGATCCGCTTGCCCTTCTTTTCCCTGATCAGGGTTCCGACCACGGAAACGACGCTCAGGAGCAGCAGCACCAGGGATATGGGCCGGGTGACGAATACCGAATAGTCCCCGTGGGACATGACCAGCGTCCGCCGGAAATTCTCCTCGACCATCGGTCCCAGGATCAGAGCGAGCACGATCGGACCGAGGGGGACGTCGATCTTCCGCATCAGGTATCCCGCCACTCCGATCATCAGCATGAGCAGGATGTCGAACACGCTGTTCTGCATGGCATAGGATCCGACGATCGCGAGCACCATGATGATCGGTATCAGGATGCGCTTCGACAGCATGATGAGCTTCGAGAGGTATCCCGCCATCATCAGTCCGAAGATGCCGAAGAAAATGTTCGCCAGAATGAAACCGATAAAGAGGGCGTTCACGATGTCCAGATGGTCCCGGAACAGGAGCGGTCCGGGCTGCAGCCCCTGCACCATGAGGGCTCCGATGATGATCGCGGTCACCGAGTCGCCCGGGATTCCGAGGCTCAGGGTCGGGATGAGCGCTCCTCCCGTCGATGCATTGTTTCCCGATTCCGCCGCCGCGACTCCCTCGATCTCACCGGTACCGAAGGTCTCGGGATGCTTCGATCCCCGTTTCGCCTCGTTGTAGCAGACGAAGGAAGCGATATCCCCGCCCGCACCCGGCAGCGCGCCGACCATGGTTCCGATGAGCGTGCTTTTCAGGAGCGTCTTGAAGACCTTTCGGATGTCCGTGAGCGTCGGAATAAGTTTTCGGAGGCTCACGGTTTCGTTTTTCGGCTCCACCAGGCGCTCGAACTGGGTGAGCACTTCGGATACGGCGAACAGGCCGATAAGAGCCGGGATGAAGGGGATACCGGCCATCAGGTTGACCGTGCCGAACGTGAAACGGGTATACCCCTGGATGGGGTCCAGCCCGACCGTCGAGATGAGCAGCCCGATACAGCCGCTCAGGAGTCCCTTTTCCAGCGAGCCTCCCGAAATGCTCCCGATGATGGTGATTCCGAGCACCGCGAGCGCAAAATATTCCGGGGCGCTGAACGCCAGGGCGAATCTCGACAGCAGCGGTGCGAGGGTCACGAGGAAGATCGCGCTCCCGATGCCGCCGAACACGGACGAGAAGGTGGCCATGCCGATCGCCCGGCCGCCCTCCCCCTTGTTATTCATCGGCGTGCCGTCGAGAATCGTGGCGGCCGCGGACGGCGTTCCGGGCGTGTTGATCAGGATCGCGGAGACCGACCCCCCGTAAATTGCGCCCGCGTACAGTCCGAGCAGCATGAGAAGCCCCGGTACGGGCTGCATGCCGAACGAAAACGGCACCAGGATCGCTACACCCATGGTCGCAGTAAGGCCCGGAAGAGCCCCCACCACGATTCCACCGATCACGCCGACGAAGAGCATCAGCATCGGCAGCGGCTGCAACAGCAGATCAAGCCCGGCAAAAACGGCATCCATTCCTTTGTCCTTACATCAGTTATAGAAGATTCCGGTCGGCAGAGGGATTTTCAGCATTCTCTGGAAGGCGAGATAGATCACCAGCGTCGTGGAACCGGAGATGAGAACGATTCTCCACAGCGAAGCGGCATGAAAAACAAGCATGAGGATGATCAGGTAGATCGGTGTGACGACGAGAAAACCGGCGAAGCCGATGACCTGTTGATACACCACGGTCAGCCCGATCATGAGAAAGACCCGCTTGAGACCGCCTTCTTCGGTATCGAACATCGGTTCCTGCCCGGATGATTCCGGTCGCTTTTTCCGGATCGCCTGATAGATGACGGACAGGGACAGAAGGACGATGAGTCCGCTCAGGATGCGGGGGTAGAACGCCATCCCGACGTCACGGCTCTTCGGTTCGGGAAACGCGCCCGCGAGGATAAAAAAAAGGGCAGCGAAGAGTATCGCTGCAACGCCGAAGGTGATCTCCGCTTTTCGCATTGCTGTAAAGCCTCTTTCCTGCGGAAGATGATGTCCCGGCCGGAAGCCGGCCGGGACGAGACGCTTTCCGGGATTCTACAGATCGAAATCCTTGACCAGGCTTCCGAACGTGTTGAAGCTCTGCTCGATCATCTTGCCGAACTCTTCCGGCGACCGGTACTCCATTCCCAGTCCGAGATTGGTCATGGTTTTCTTGAAGCTTTCCGACTCGTAAGCCTTCTTGAAGGCATCGTGAAGCTTCTGGACGATCGCATCCGGAGTTCCCTTCGGGACCTGGATTCCCCGCCATACCGTCGTGCCGACGTTGTAGCCGAGTTCCTTCATGGTCGGAACGTCGGGATACTTCGGGTGCCGGCTGTTGCCGGAGACGGCCAGCATCCGCAGCTGTCCGGCATCCACCTGAGAGGCGACTTCCGGCGGGCTGCAGCTCACGAGCTCGATGTGCCCGCCCAGCAGTTCGGTCACCGCGGGAGCGGCTCCCTGCGAGGGCACGAACGTGAATTCGGTTCCGCTCTCCTTCTGGAGCTCGAGCAGGGCGAGATGCCAGATGCCGGCATACCCGGTTCCGCTGCAGCGGAGCTCGCCGGGATGGCTCTTCGCGTAGGCGATGAGCTCATCGAGGGTTTTCCACTGGGAATCGGCACGGACTGTGATCGCAGCGGGGTCGGAGTTGACCTGGAGGATCGGCTGCAGGTCCTTGTAGCTGTACGGGACGTCCTGTACGTGGGGCTGAATGATCAGCTCGACGGTGGTCATTCCGACGGTGTATCCGTCGGGCTTCGCCTGAGCGACGGCGCTGTGCCCGACCGCTCCGCCTCCGCCGGTCCGGTTCTCGACGACGATGGACGTTCCCAGAATGGATTCGGCTTCTTTCGCCAGAACCCGTGCAACCGCATCGGTGCCGCCGCCCGCTGCCCAGGGCACGATCATGTGGATCGGCTGGTTCGGGTAGCTGCTCGCTGCGCTCTCTTGCTCTCCGCCGGCATAGAGCAGAGATCCGGCGAGAAAGAGACTTACGATCAGGAATGCCCGGTTCAGAACTGTACGCTTCATACACACTCCTCTTTCAAATTCGTGTCTGTAGTTTAGCATGCTGTATACCATTGTCAAGGAAATCGGGAGTTCTGAGACTGAATCGTGATCATTTCTCCTCTTCCGATTCGAAATAGAGAAAACTGATCAGCGACGGATCCGTCCGGCGATAGCCTGATTCGGGATACCGGTTCCCGTACTCCCGGGCGAGCCGCTCGGCTTCCCGGAGGTATGTCCCGTACGGAGGCTGATCGTCACGCACCTCCGCGCCCCGGAAGCCGTCGTTCCAGAGCTCGAGCGCGTGATCGAGCCCGAATCCGGGATCGTGCGGCCGGGCGTCCCGGCAGGTCCAGTTGCCGCTGGCCACGTCGAACCGGTACTTCGGCAGGAAGAAACGGCCGTTCCGCGCCACGAACTCCACGGCGTCCAGCAGGAAGCCGAAATTCTTCTTCCGGAATCAGGAAGTGGAAGTTCATCCGAACCCATCCCGGTTTCAGCCCCGCCTGACCGTTCACGATCCGTTCCTGATAGACCAGCGACTGCTCGGGACCGATCCCCAGCAGGCGATGGCCGTAGGGACCGGCACAGGAGCAGCCGGCCCGGGCCTGGATGCCGAACAGATCGTTCAGGAGCCTGACCACGAACCGGGGATGCAGCCATTCCGTTCCGGATCGGATATTGAAGGAGAGAATGGCGATCCGCTTCGCGGGATCAGGATTCCCGACGACCGAAATCCCGGGGATCCCGGAGAACCGCTCCATCGCCCTTCGGATGTACCCTTCCTCGGTCTCCTGAATGCGCTCCACACCCAGTTTTTCCTTCAGCTCGAGTGCCAGCGCGACCCGCATGGTCTGCAGGATTCCCGGCGTTCCCGGTTTTTCGCGGCTTTCGATGTCCGCCGTGTACTGCTGCCCCGAGAAGCCGACGTAGTCCACGGTTCCGCCGGCGGCATGCGTCGGCGGAAGACCTTCCCGGTAGAGGCGCCGGTGGAAGATGAGGATGCCGGTGCTTCCCGGGCCGCCCAGCAGCTTGTGCGGCGAGAAGAAAAGGCCGTCGAAGAACGCCTCGTCGTCCCGGTTCATGTCGATCGGCTCGTACGGCGCGCAGGCGGCGAAATCGAAGAAAGCGAACGCTCCGTGACGATGGAGCAGCCGCGCCACATCGTACACCGGCGTCTTGATCCCGGTCACGTTGGACGCCGCGGAAAAGGAGCCGATCCGGATCCTGTTCCGGTAGCGCGGATCCGAAACCTTCCGCTCCAGGTCCGCGAGATCCAGCAGTCCGTCTCCGTCCAGATCCACTTCCACCGTCTCCGCGAGGCATTCCCGCCAGGAGATCTCGTTGGAATGATGCTCGTAGGGCCCGACGAAGACCACCGGAAGCCGTTCCCGGAGCTTCCGCTCGAGGTCCGACAGTTCGTCCGGGGAGCGGTCCTCCTCGAGCAGCCGGCGGACCAGTTCTTTCGCCGCGGGCGGTACGTAGACACCGAGGATCTGCTGCAGCCGATGGACCGCCCCGGTACTGCCGGTCCCCGATTCGATGATCAGATGATCGGGACCGGCGTTCACGAGGCGCTTGATCGAATGCTCCGCCCGATGCAGCCGGTCGGTGGAGATGCCGCCGGTGGCATCGTCCTCCGTATGAGTGTTGCCGTACTCCGCGAGAATCCGTTCCATGTAGCGCTCCAGAAAGAGCACGCCGCGACCGGACGCCGTGTAGTCGGCATAGGTGAGAGCCCGCTCTCCGAAGGGAGTGTCGAGCGCCTGATGTCTCCCGATAATCTGGGACCGTACGAAATTCCAGAAGTCATTCTTCATAGCGGCACAATTGTAACGGTATTTGACCTATTCTGTAAAGCAACCATATCGTTTTCTATGGCTTCCCGGTTCTTCCGGACCGGTCGATTCCGGAAAAAAACGATGCGTCTCCGGCAGGGAGCCGATTGTCCGGACGGATGCGCCATTGCTACCTTCTGCTCATGGAAGCGAAACAGTTGGAAGAGTACAAGGGCTGGCAGGTTACCGCTGTCTATATGGAAGGGAAGAACGGCGGCTTCGTGCCGCGGGTTTCGGTGCTCAAGCAGCGGGACTCCTATACCGAAGAGGCGAACCGGGAGTTCGATTCCCGGGCATCCGCAGACCAGTGGTGCCTGCGGACCGCGCACGACCGGATCGACTCGGTGGAACGGACGGGCGGCGATCAGATCTCCTGACCGGCCGCCGCGTTCGTGATTGCCGATGCCCCGAACCTCAGGCGCTGCGATCTCCGGTGGAAACCCCGTTCCCCTGCTTCGAGAGCAGGTTCCGGATCATGTGGTCCGCCATGGCCGGCAGGCCGTACTCCGGTTTCCATCCCCACTCCAGCCGTGCGGCGGAGTCGTCGATGGATCGGGGCCACGAGTCGGCGATGAGCTGCCGGAAATCGGGCTCGTAACTGCAGCGGAATCCGGGAATGCGCGCCCGGATCTCCTCCTCGATCTGCTTCGCGGAGCAGGAGAAGCCGGCCACGTTGAAGGTCCGGTGCCGCAGCCCGGCTTCGGGTGCGGAGGCGAGGCGAATGATGGCTCCGAGCGCATCGGGCATGTACATCAGCGGCAGCACCGTGTCCTCGGAAACGAAACAGACGTACGGCTCGCCGCGGACCGCCTTGACGAACATGTCCACCGAATAGTCGGTCGTTCCCCCGCCCGGCTCGGCTTCGCTGGAGATGATTCCGGGATAGCGCAGGCTTCTCACGTCGAGACGATACTTGTGCGAGTAGTACTCGTTCAGGAGCTCTCCGGCGACCTTGGTGATTCCGTACATGGTGGTGGGCCGCAGGATCGTATCGACGGGAGTGTTTTCCTTGGGCGTGTCCGGTCCGAAAGCGGCGATGGAGCGACGGGGTGATCACCTGCCGGACGCCGTTCTGCCGGGCTGCCTCGAGAATGTAGTAGAGGCCGTTCATATTGACCTCGTAGCACTTCTGCGGGTTCAGCTCGCCGTTTCCGGAGAGGATAGCCGCGAGATGGTAGACGATGGTGATCTTGTGCTCGATGATCGCCGCTTTCACCTGCGAGGGTTCGGTCACATCCAGATAATGAGTCGGCCCGGTCTCTTCGAGGACTTCCGGCGCCCTCAGTATGTCGGTGGCCACGACATTGGCGTCTCCGTAAATGTCCCGGAGCCTCATGGTCAGCTCCGTTCCGATCTGTCCGTATGAGCCGGTAATCAGGACCCGGTCTTTCTTCATGCCCGTTCCTTGCCGCGGAACCGGACCACCAGGTGAACCCGCGCGGGCCGATCTCCGTTATTCTCGATGACATGACGGACGTCCACGTTGTAGATCGCGAAGGCCCCCTCCCCCAGGTCCCGGGAGATGCGGCCGGAGGTGACGCGGACATGTCCGTCCAGGACGGTCAGATATTCCTCGGTACCTTGGTAATGGGGTTCCGACTCGAGCTTCGCTCCGGGATTCAGGTTCAGGAAGTAGACCTCGAAATCGTCCACCATGCTGACGGGAGAAAGGATCCGGAAAACGCTCTCACCGTCCCGGGAATCCAGAATGGCAGCGTCTTCCGCCCGCGTCACGAGAAACGTCCCGGACTGCTCGTCCCGGCCTTCGAGGAGCGACTGGAACCGGATGCCCAGACCGTTGGCGATCTTCCATACCGTCGCGATGGTCGGATTCACCGCGTCCGCCTCGATCTGCGAGAGCATCGATTTGGAGACTCCGCTCCTAAGCGCCAGCTCATCGAGCGTCAGACCCTGATCTTTCCTGAGGTCCCGGATCCGTCGTCCCACGGCGGGAGGCTTCACATCCATCGTGCACCTCGTTTCCGGAACGGACCGCATCGGTCCGTGGCGGCCGTTCCCGTTGACTTCCTGTCGGGCTCGATCTATACTGCCCAAGGTGTTCAATAAAGTGAACAAATTCCACTATATTGAACATGATCATCCATGTCAAGGAGGTCAGGCATGAATCGGGACTTTCACCGGAGACTCGCGACCGTCTCGAGGAGATGCGGCGGAAGGGACGCACAAGACCCTGCGGCATCTCGAAGGCCCATGGACGCCCGGGTGCCCATGGAGGGCCGGGGAGAGATCATCATCCTCTCCTCCAACAACTACCTGGGATTGTCGTCGCATCCCGAGGTGATCCGCGCCGGCAGGGAGGCGCTGGACCGATACGGCGCGGGAACGGCATCGGTCCGGTTCATCTGCGGAACTTTCATCATCCACCGGGAGCTGGAGCGCACCATCGCCGACTTTCTCCGGACCGAGTCCTCGCTCACCTATGTCTCCTGCTGGAACGCCAATACCGGCGCCATTCCCCTGCTCGCCGATAAAGGCGACGCGATCGTATCCGACGAGCTGAACCACGCGAGCATCATCGACGGCGTGCGCATGTCGAAGTGCGGTCCGGTCGGTGTACCGCCACTCCGACATGGCAGGATCTCCGGGAGAAGCTGGCCGAGAAATGGGAACGGATCGGTGCGGACGGAACATTCTGCTGCTCACCGACGGGGTGTTCAGTATGGAAGGCGACCTGGCGAAACTGCCGGATATCGTCGAACTCGCGGAGCGATACCGGAGCGGTGACGTTCGTCGACGATTCCCATGGCACCGGCGTCTGGGAAACGGCGGCGCGGCACCCCGGAGCACTACGGCCTCGAAGGCGAAATCGACATCATTTGCGGTACCCTGGGCAAGGCGCTCGGCGGCAGCGGCGGGCGGTTTATCGCATCGAGCCCGAAGTGATGCGAATACTCGACAGAGTCTCGCGGCCGCAGATTTTCTCCAACGCCCTTCCGGCCACCGTGGCCGGGAGCGCGCAAAAAGCGATCGAGCTTACTGCGCAACGACCCTCGATCCTCGGCCGGCTCCGGGAGAACACCGGTATCTGCGCGAACGGACTTGCAGTCGATCGGCTACACGCCCCTGCTCGAAAGTGAGTCCGCCATCATCCCGATCATCTCGGTGAGACTGCTTTCGCCATCCGATGAGCAACCGGAAACTCCTCGATGAAGGCGTGTTCGTGACCGGCTTCGGATATCCGGTCGTGCCGGAGGGAACCGCACGGATCCGTGTCCAGTCCTCCGCGGCGCTCTCCGCCGGCCGGACATGGACACGTGCGCTCGAGGCGTTCGGGAAGGTGGGAAAGGAGCTGGGCCTGCTCCCCTGATACGGTCGCCCGGCGCATCGTTCCCGTCAGGTGTCGAGCACCACGGTGGCGCTCCAGCCTCCGGTCCCGTGCTCGACCGCGAACCGGTGCCAGCTGACCGACCGCACTTCCGTTCCGACCTGGTGGCGCGCCGGGTCGACCGGTTCGCCTTCGGTTTCCGCCGAGAGCTCCATCCTGCGCGGATACCCGGGCACGCGGGAGTCGGTCGGGTCTTCGACTGCCGCCGGCAGATCCGGAACGGTGACGCTGATCCGGGAGGGACGGAGCAGGATTCCCTCGGATTCACGATGCCTGATCAGTTCCTCGAGGAAGCGGTGCAGCAGCCGTGCGGGTTCCGTTCCGGCCATCCGGAACGTACGGAAGGTGCGGGCCTGGAGCTCGGAAGGGTTCCGCAGCTGAACGGAGAGCAGGGCTTCGGCGGCGGCGGAGAACAGCTCTTCCAGATCGCGGCCTTCCAACCGGATTGCCGCCGTGGTGGTGTTCGAATCCTCCAGAAAGAAATACGGCATCGTCCCGCCCCCTCCGTTCCCGTCCGCATCGCTGCGTAAAAGCTACCGCTGCGTCCGCCGGGCAGCAACTGCCGCACGGAGATCGAATGGGGAGGACGGGATCCGAAAGGCGCTTTCCCGACCGCAGGTCCTGGACTACAGCAGCCACATCAGGGCGACGGAGATCAGGGTGTAGCTGTCATTCGCCCGCAGCTGCGAGCTCAGGGTGATCCCCTTCGGAACGTACAGCACGTCGAACCCGACCACGATGCTGCCCTCCGGGTCGATCGAACCGGAGGCGGAAGGATAGCCGAAGGACATCGACGACGTCATCTCCGTATTCCAGGCTCCCCCCGTCAGGGTGTACGTACCGAAGGGCGAGACGATGAAGGGGCCGGCCGTCACGGAGGCGGTCGGAGAAGCAGTACTGGAAGGTGCCGAACGCCATGCCGCCGTACAGCTGCATTCCGGAACCCTGTGCCTCGGTGTCCAGGTAGACCCCGTTGGCTCCCGTCTGGACGAACTTCTCCCCGGCGGTGAACACCGGGTACCCGACCGGCGGCGGCGCGATGACGAACGAGACCACATCGTCATTTCCCCATGCCGGTCCGGAAACAACGCTCGCGAGGATCAGCAGCACAATCGGCAGAGATTTCCCCTTCATGCGATCACCCCCTGGTCGGACGGGATTCCTTCCTGTCGTGCGGATACGGATCATTCTCATCCCCATTATTGGACTTTGTCAACAATTTTTCGTCGGAGGTGCGTTCCACGGCGGGTGAACGGTGACGGACTGGAGCAAGTCTGCGGAATTTCCTATAACTTAGGGGGTGAGGCGAACGAACGAGGAGGATCAGCATGAGCAAGGCCGACGGCATGAATTACGCCCCGAAGGGCAAGGCGAACCGGGTCGTGAAACCGGGCGAGTTCCGCTTCGCGGCGATCGGGCTCGACCACGGACACATCTACGGAATGTGCAACGGACTGACCGAGGCGGGCGCGGAGATCGTCAGCGTGTACGATCCCGACCCGAAGAAGGTCGAGGCGTTCCGCAAGCAGTTCCCGCAGGCGAAGTCCGTGGGCGACGAGCGGCAGATTCTCGAGGACGGGACGGTCGCCCTGGTCGCCGCCGCGACGGTTCCCGCGGATCGTGCCGCCCTGGGCATCCGCGTCATGGAGAGCGGGAAGGATTACTTCACCGACAAGGCGCCCCTCACGACGCTCCCGCAGCTCCGGCAGGCCAAGGACGCGGTCGCACGGACGGGCAGGAAGTACGCGGTCTACTACAGCGAGCGGCTTCACAACGAGGCGTCCGTGTACGCCGGGGACCTGATCCGGGACGGCGAGATCGGCCGGGTTCTGCAGGTCATCGGCACGGGACCGCACCGGCTGAACGCGCCGAGCAGGCCGGAGTGGTTCTTCCGCAAGGAACGGTACGGCGGCATCCTCATCGACATCGGCAGCCATCAGATCGAGCAGTTCCTCTTCTACACCGGCGCGAAGGACGCGACCGTCGCATACGCCCGGACGGACAACTTCGCCCACCCCGAGCACCCCGGTCTCGACGATTTCGGCGAGGCGAACCTGGTCGCGGACAACGGCGCATCGGGTTATTTCCGCATCGACTGGTTCACGCCGAACGGTCTGCGGACCTGGGGCGACGGCCGTGCGTTCATCCTGGGAACCGACGGCTACATCGAAATGCGCAAGTACCTCGACGTAGCCCGGGAGGAGGAAGGCGACCATGTCTTCCTGGTGAACCACACGGGGGAGCGGCACATCCGGGCGAGCGGAACCGTCGGGTTCCCCTTCTTCGGACAGCTGATCCTGGACTGCCTGAACCGGACCGAGCACGCGATGAGCCAGGAGCACGCATTCAAGGTGGCGGAGCTCTGCGTGAAGGCGCAGGAACTGGCGGACCGGAACCGCTGATTCCCGAGGAATGGTCCCGGTGACTCTTTCCTCCTTCATCTACTTTCAGTATCTTCATAGCGCCGCTCAGATTGCTATTGGAGGATACAGAATGGCTGATGAGCGCCATCCAAGCGCAAAAGTCGGTCCCGCGATCATCGCGCACACGCTCAGAGGTCTCGACTTCCCGAAAAACAAGGATGAGCTGGTGAACTACGCCAGACATCACGGGGGAGAGGCGAACCCTGAAGTGCTCGATGTTCTGAGCCGGCTTCCCGACCGGCACTACGGGAGTATTTTCGATGTCGAGCAGGGCGTCGTCAGGGCCGAGTAAGCCGACTCCGGTCCCGTCAGGCTCCCTCGCGGGCCGTCTCCGGACGGCCCGTTTTCTATTGTATTGACACGATCCGGAAGACCGGTAGACTGAAAAGCCATGAAAAATCAGGGATTCGATTTCGACCGGATGATCGACCGGGAAGGCAGCTGGTCGCTCAAGTGGAGCCGATCCGAAGGCAGCGGAGACGAACGGAAGCTTCTGCCGCTCTGGGTGGCCGACATGGATTTCCCGTCGCCCCCGGCAGTCGTCGAAGCCCTGCGGGAACGCGCCGCGCATCCGCTCTACGGCTATACGCTCCATCCCCGGGAATACTTCGACTCGCTCACCCGGTGGATGGCCGACCGCCACGGCTGGAACATATCCCCGGACTGGGTTCTCCCCGCACCGGGAGTGGTGCCGGCCGTCAGCCTCGCCATCCGGACGTATACCCGGCCGGGCGACCGGGTCATTCTTCAGTCGCCCGTGTATCATCCGTTTTTTTCGGTGATCGAAGGAAACGGCCGTCGGGTCGCCGACAATCCGCTCATCCTCGAAAACGGCCGTTACCGCATGGACATAGAGGGACTCGATCGCGTCGCTTCGGACGGGCGGACCCGGATGCTTCTGCTCTGCAGCCCGCACAATCCGGTCGGCCGGGTCTGGAGCCGGGAGGAACTCGACGGACTTCTCGAGATCTGCCTGCGCCGGAACATTCTGGTGGTGAGCGACGAAATACACATGGACCTGGTTCCGCCGGCCGATGCCCGGGACGGTCTCCCGGGCGGGACCGCCCCGACGCACGTTCCCACGGCGGCATGTTCGGAGCGGGCCGCTTCGATCACGATCACCTGTACGTCACCCGGAAAATCCTTCAACCTCGCCGGGATCGCACAGGGCAACGTCATCATCTCCGATCGTTTTCTGCGGGAACAGTTCAAGGCCGGCCTGGGAGACGCCGGAATCGGCGGGAGCGGAAATCCGTTCGCCATGGCGGCGCAGATCGCCGCGTATCGGGATGGGGAGCGGTGGCTCGATGCGGCGCTCGCCGTTATACGGGAGAACGACCGTTTTCTCCGCCGCTTCCTGGCCGATCGGCTGCCGGGGGTGAAGGCGGTGCCGCTCGAGGGAACGTACCTCGCCTGGCTCGACTTCCGCGGGACCGGCCGCGACGATCACGAGGTCGAGCGGCTGCTCATGCGGGAAGCCCGGGTGTGGCTCTCTCCCGGACTCCAGTTCGGTCCCGGGGGCACGGGTTTCCGGCGGCTCAACCTGGCATGTCCCCGGAGCATCCTCGAGGAAGCGCTTGTGCGCATAACGGAAGCGTTCGGAAGCGAGCCGGGCTGATAGCACGGCTGCGGTCCGGCTGCGGCTACCTGACCTCGATCCTCAGGAAGATTTCCTCGTACGACCCTTCGGTGCCCATGGTCGGGAACGATTCCCATTCCTGCTGGCGATAGGTGTAGGTCTTCATGGGATGAAAGCAGAAATGCCGGAACCCGAGGGTGAAGTTCTCGTAGCGGAGCCCCATGTCGAAGGAAAAGAGCAGCTGGTACGGGATGAAGCCCACCGCATCGTCCCGGATCATGGTGTAGGCCTTCGTGTAGCCGCCTATCCAGAACAGGTCCATGAAAACGATCCGGGCGTCCAGCTGCGTATAGAGCCCCGGATCGAAGGTATTCTGGTCATAGACGGTGCCGTCGTAATTGACCAGCAGGTTCATCGGTACGACCCCCACCTCGAGCGCGAACTCGGGATGCACCAGATCGGCGGCATCCGCCGGGGCCGGAGTGATCGGGACCAGAAGACCGGCAAGGCAGAGAACGGCGACAATGTTCCGAATGGTATATTCATTCATTTTCTCCATTTACATTATATTCTCCTTTCTTATCGCTGTAAAGTCCGTTCCGGTCCGAATGATCGAAAAAATAACGCTATTCGCCTTATCAATGGAATTGGACATATTGACTCCCTCCTGCCTGTCTCACAATGCGAGGATGGGTAGTGCTCTGACGAGGGTGCTGATCGGGGTTCCTCTGCTGCTCGTCGGGATCGCGGCACTGACCGTTCCGCGGATTCTTCGGCGAGAGGCCGGAAACTGAAGCTGCGGACAGGCGGGCCTGCCGGTCGGCAGGCCCCCACATCCCTTCAGGATGGCCCCGTCGTACTGAATCTACACGTACTTCGCGCGGATCTCGGCGCTCACGTAGTCGAGGACCGCTACGGTGACGGCGATGAACCATACCGCGATTCCCGCCGCCCGGTAGTCGAGCAGCCGGATGTACTGTACCAGCAGGAACCCGATGCCTCCCCCGCCTACCATACCGATGACCGTGGACATTCTGACATTGATGTCCCAGCGGTAAATGGTGAACGAGACGAAGGGCGGGATCATCTGGGGGATGACCGCGTAGACGATCGTCTGCAGCCGTGTGGCCCCGGTCGCCTGGATGGCCTCGATCTGCCCGTGATCGATGTTCTCGATGGCCTCCGAGTAGAGCTTCGCGAGGGAGGCGATCGAGTGGATCGTGAGAGCGAGGATGCCCGCGAAGGGTCCGAGCCCCACCCAGACGACCGCGATGAGCGCCCAGATGAGCGGCTCGATCGCCCGCACGATGTTGAGAATCGTCCGGGTCAGGTAGTAGATGCCGATCGAGAGCCGCGAGGCGGACATCAGATTGCGCGAGGCGAGGAAGCTGATGGGGATGGAGAAGACGATGCCGAAGATGGTCGCCATCATGCCCATGAAGATCGTCTCGATGATGAGCGAGATCGTGAGCCGCAGCGGTTCGCTCGCGGTGACGACGCCGGTCTCGAAGAACTGGCGGGCTTCCACGCGGTGGATCTGTCTGCCCGAGGCCGTGGGAGGAATGAGCCGGAAGGGAAGCTCCAGTTCAAAGATGAACGAGCCCTTCTCGTCGGTCCGTGTCACCGACGTAGGCTCCCGCCTGGCGGGGCCTGAAGTCGTTTCCCATGGCATCGATCCACCAGATCTGCGTCTCGGTGTCGGGAACGAAGCCCTGTCCCCTCAAGCGTGACGCTGGTTCCCGGAGTGACGTTCCCCTGGGCTGTCCATCACCGAGAGCCTGCCCTCGTTCGGCTCGGCGGACAGATGCGGCTCACCCGGCACGGGAGCAGCGATCCTCGGGAGCCGGCCCCCCGCCAGTCGACCAGGATCGGGGTTCCCGCGCTGACCGTTCTCGATTCGCGGTTATCGCGGCCTCCCACGGCCAGAGGATCCGCCCGAGGGGCGGCAGCGCTCGGGAAAATGAACGGCCATTTTCACCAGATCGATCTCGCTGATCTGCCACCCGGATCGAAAAGAACAGCACAGGACGGGAAGGAAGACGAGCGGGCCGCCCCGGCTCCTTCCTCGAGGCGAGGGCGAACGCATCGAGGCCGATCCAGACCCAGAGCGAGGAGAAGCAGGAAGACGGAGAAGAAGACAAAGAACGGCCGGCACGAGCCGGCATGCGCGGGTGAAAGCCGGGAGAAAATCCTGCTCCCGATGCGCGAGCGCCGAAAATCCGCCACGCGGCAAAAAGTCCCAGGATGCTCGCGAACCGAGCCCAGGAGAAGGAAACCCTTGCTGGGTTTCCCGGACGAGCATCTGTCCGGGCCCGCGAGGGAAATCAAGCGGACAGAAGGAGCGCGGAATCCGGCGCGGCGGACCAGGCTCTTTCCCCCGGGCATCCGGTTTTTCCGTCCTCTATAGCTGAGTCATCTCTCCCCCTCCGTCCGGCCGGCATTCGTCCGACTGCCTCTTCGCCGTAGATGTCCTTGAACTCCGGTCGGTCATCCTGCGGATGTCGTCCCGGTGCCCCGGTAGACGAGCGTCCGGCCTGAAGGCCGATCACGCGCTGGCGTAGCGCTGAACAAGGTCGAGGTAATGAAGGCTGCAGATGATCGTGATGCCGGCCTCCTGATTGAGCTTCTCGAGATACCCGAGAATCGAGTGGGCGAGAACCGGGTCGAGACTGGCGACCGGCTCGTCGGCAAGGATCATGCGGAGGATCCTGCATGAGCGTGCGCGCAATGCCCACCCGCTGCTGCTGGCCGCCGGAAAGCTCGTCTGCGCGCTTGCCGTCTGTTCGGCGAGCCCGACCTCGGCGAGCGCCGCCGTGCGCCAGCTCCGCGTCGTCCTGGGGAAAGCTGTAGACGAGCGATTAAGAGGGTTCAGGTATCCGAGCCGGCCGGCCAGCACGTTGGTGAGCACGATGAGCGCTGACGAGGTTGAAGTGCTGGAAGATCATGCCGATCTCCCGCCTCACTCCCGGAGCTTCTTCGGCGGGTAAGCGAGGCGATGTCCTTGCCGTTCCAGAGGATCTCCCCTTCGGTCGGCTCGATGAGGCGGTTGATGCAGCGAAGCAGCGTGGACTTCCCGGAGCCCGAAAGGCCGATGACGACGAGAAACTGCCCGTCCTCGACCGTGAAGCTGACGTTCCGGAGGGCGACGGTCCCGTCGTCGTACACTTTCGTGAGAGTGCTGAACTCGAGCATGGAAACTCCAGGAGCGGATGCACCGCTGCGCCGCCTGATGACGGCAGTGCAGCGGTGCGGCGGTGTATGCGGCGCGGGAGACTCGCGGAAGCCGGCGCCGTCCCGATTACCATGCGGGAAAGCTCAGGCTGCCGGGGGAAAGTTTATTTTCTTTCCAGAAGCTGTTCGGCCTTGATGCCCGCCGCCTGGAGAACCTGGCGGAACGGATCGTAGAAACTCGTCGTCCTTGCGGACGAGAGCGGTCCAGGAATAGGCGGACTTCAGCGCGTTCTTTCCTTCGTCGGTCTTGACGATATCGAGGAGCGCATCGACGATCTTCTTCTCATGTCTTCGGCGGGAACCGACGGGATGGAACTGGACGCCGTCGTTCGGAATGTCGTCCGAGACTTCGAGACCTTCACCTTCGTCCATCACCTCGGGGTACTGTTTCTGGACATCTGGTTCGCGCATCCACGAACGTGGCACCGGCATCGACATCGCCGTTCATGACCGCGGTGACCACCGCGTCGTGGCTTCCGGCATCGACGATCCTGCTTAGATCCGTCTCGGGGTCGATTCCGCTCGCACGCAGGGTGATCATCGGAATGATCCAGCCGCTGGTGGAAAGCGGGTCGGGCCGTGCGAACGTCTTGCCCTTTCAGATCGGCGATGCTGTTGATCCGCGTCGAGCTCTGGCGCGATGATCTGGCCGTTGTAGGTCGGGCTGCCGTTTCGCACCGAGACCAGCGCGGCTTTCGCGACTCCCCGGTCGGCCGCCATGACATAGGCGAAGGTCGCCAGGGACGCCATGTGTGCTTCCGGCGGATCGCTGGCGAGCGCTTCGATGACGCCCGCGTACTCGGTGGCGACGTTGGTCCTGAAATAGATACCCGGTTCTGTCGGTGAGAAGATCCGCGACGGCCTGTGCTCCTGCGGACGACCCGCTCCATCTCTCCCGAGGGCACGAACGACCAGACGATCGGGTTTTCTTCGGATCCGAGCGGGACTTCCTTCTTTCCGGCTGCGAACAGCAGCCCCGGCAGAAGCATGACAGCCAGCACGAGGAAAAGACATCGTTTCATAGCTACCCCCTGTTCGATTTTCCTTCCTGCGAAGGAATACGGTCGGTATTCCGTAAAACCTCTCCGTTTTCTCCGGAACCGCACACCGACAGTGTAGGCCGAAACCGCCGGTTGGGCAACTGGAAAAAATGTGCAGCGCGGAACCGGGAGAGGAAGAGATTCACCACAGGGACGCAGAGAACACCGGGTAAGGAAGGAGAAAATGAAGTAGTATTTTTCTGAATCCTCTGTGTCAGGCGGTTTCGAAGAAACTGCCGACCCTGTGTCTCAGTGGTTCAATATTCTCTCCCCCCTACCCGCGGAAGAGCTTCCAGTCGATGCCGTGCTTGCGCATGCGGAGCCCGATGACCCGGTCGGTCAGGCCGAGTTCCTGGGCGGCTCGGGAGACGTTGCCCCGGGAGTTCTTGAGCGACTCGACGATCATTTCGTACTCCAGCGAATCGACCCGTTCCTGCAGCGTTCCGTGATACTCGGTGCGGGTCGCGCGGGCGGTCTGCAGCGTCGGGGGAAGATGATAGCCGTGGATCACGCCGTCTTCGCTCAGGATCACCGCCCGCTCGATGCAGTTCTCCAGCTCGCGGACGTTTCCGGGCCAGTGATAGCTCATCAGCATCTCGATGGCGGGGGTGGAGATACGCCGCACCTCCTTCCCGTCGGCCTTCGCGTATTTTTCCACGAAATGATCGGCCAGCAGGAGGATGTCCGTCTTCCGTTCCCGCAGCGGGGGCACCACGATCGGGAATACGTTGAGCCGGTAGTAGAGATCCTCCCGGAAGCGCCCGTCGAGGATCATGGCCGAGAGGTCCCGGTTCGTCGCGGCGATGACCCGGACATCCACCCGGATCGTCTCGTTGCCGCCGACCCGTTCGAACTCCTTCTCCTGAAGCACACGAAGCAGCCGGGTCTGCAGTTTCGGCGAAAGCTCGCCGATTTCATCCAGAAAGATGGTGCCCCCCTGGGCGAGTTCGAAGCGTCCCTTCCGCTGCCGGTCCGCACCGGTGAACGCTCCCCGCTCGTGCCCGAAGAGCTCGCTCTCGATGATGCTCTCCGGCAGGGCGGCGAGGTTGCAGCGGATGAACGCACCCCCGGCACGGGGACTGCGGTAATGGATGGCATGGGCCACGAGCTCCTTCCCCACTCCGCTCTCGCCGAGGATGAGCACCGTGGCAGCGGCAGGAGCGATCTTCTGCACCAGGTCGAAGACATCCCGGATCGCCTTCGAGTTTCCGATGATGGAATCGATGCGGACCTTGTGCTGCAGCTCCCGGTGGAGGCGGATGTTCTCCGCGAGCAGCATCTGGTTCTCCTCGTTCCGCGCCCGGTGGAGCTGGACGGCCTGGGAGATCATGGCGGCGATAATGGAAAGCAGCTGAACGTCTTCCTCTACCGAGTAGCCTTCCCCGAACGCCCGGTCGGCGCTCAGGGTTCCGATCGTCTCCCGGCCTGCCCGGATCGGCACGCAGATGAAGGAGATGTCGTCCGCTCCGGGATCCTTGCGCGATCCGGTCCGGTCGAGGAAGAGCGGGCTGCGGGAGGCCCGGGGAATCACCATGGGTCGGCCGGTCTCGACGACCGTTCCGGTAACCCCCTCGCCGATCAGGTAGGTGCCGCGCCTGCGTTCCTCGTCCGTCAGGCCGAACGCCTCCTCGATGGTGATCTCTCCGCTGAGCCGGTCGAGAACCGAAATCATCCCCTTGAGCATGCCCATCTCGCGGGACATGATGTGCAGGACGAGACCCGCGATCTGCTTGATGTCCTGGCAGTCCAGAACCGCCTGGGAAATATCGTAGAGAAAGGATACTTCCCGGCTGTCCGCCACCTGCTGCCGCCTCTCCATGACCTCAACCATAGTATACAATCATCGGATGAACAACTATCGGATGAACAAACCGGGGGATGAAGGGCTGCGGCAGGCAGGGCTTTCAGGACCCGGTCGGAGCCGGCGATGAAATCCGCATCACGGGGGACCCGTCCGGTGACGCGGCGGCTCCCGCCGCCTCTCCGGTCCGCCCGGTTTCCCGTCGCAGCATCGCCGACCGGTATTCGGGGCAGGTGTCGAACAGGCTGGTGACCCGCAGGCGTTCGAGAAGCTGGTCCGCAGACATCGGAACCGCCGGAAGCACCCTCACCTCGATGATCCGGTCCGGAACCAGGTGAAAGAATCGATCGGAAAACGCCGCCGGGATGTCGGCGAGCTCCGTCCAGACCCAGAGCGCGGGCCGGGATGCCTTCAGCGCGACGGTGAAGCCGTCCCCCGGTCCGACCTCGACCGAGGCGAGGATTTCCGGATCCCTCAGGGAGAGGTGCTTCGGCCGGTCGAACAGCACCAGGTCCCGGGACGTCCGCTGACCGTCGGCGGAGAGCTCGAGGCGCAGCAGCAGATTCCGCTCTCCGTGCTCCCGGAGATGTTCCCGGAGCTTCAGCGTCGTCACGCGGCGGCTCGTCGAGGCGGCGGCCCGGATTCCGAGCTCGTCCCGTGCGACGGGAGTGCCGTCGGTGAGGAACAGGCTCCAGGCGAGCATGCCGGACACCGGTGCGGCGAGATCGCTGCATACGTGGACATCCACCGTACCCGCCGCCGGATCCGTCACACCGGAAACGAGCAGCGGGGCATAGAAATCTCTTGCGAAGTAGTGGAGCGCCTTCCAGTTTCCCCGGTAGTCGATGGAAGACGGGCCGGGGGCCGGCCGGCAGTCGTTGAGCCGCCGATAGAGCGTCCCCATGCAGCGGGGCCGACTCCTCCGCGCATGCTCCACCGCGGCTTTCACCGCGAGCCCCTGCAGAATCTGGGAGAGCCGGATCTGCATGTCGAAGCTCGACGGAAGGAGGAACCACTGGAGGAGATGCTGCACGAGCGCATCGTTCCCGATCGGGCCTCGCTGGTGCAGTTCCATGATCCGGCTGCCGAGGTTCCGGTCCTCCGGAAACGTGAAAGAATCGACCACCCGGGGTTCGGGGAAGGAGGGGAATCCGGGCTCACAGCAGAACCGGTGCTCCGCCGGATCGACTCCGCACGACGGCGGCCCCGCGGGCCGGTAGTCGCGCCCCGGATCGAGCCCGGCGACGATCGACGGAAGCATCCGGTCGAAGAGTTTCCGGTACTCCGCCCTGCTCATTGAACCGCGAACCCGGCCGCCGCCGTCGAAGCCGGGGGCCTGCCCTGCTCCGTCGTCTCCCCCGTCTCGGCCGTCTCCGCACCAGAGGGCGAGACATGCGTGACGGCGAAGCCGCCGGACCGCCGCCTCCGCCTCCCGCTTCACGTCCTCCGTGCTCACGGAATCGTCCGCGCGGAAAGCGGCGCCCGCGAACGGAAAATCCTGCCAGACGCAGATCCCGTACCGGTCGCAGAGATCGTAGAAAACATCGTGCTCGTGGACGCCGCCGTCCCGGACGCGCAGCATGTTCATGTTCGCGTCCCGGGCGCTGCCGACGAGGTACTCGTACTGCTCCGGGGTGACCCCGGTGGCGAAGGCATCCGCGGGAATCCAGTCGGCGCCTTTTGCGAAAAAGGGCTTTCCGTTCACGACGAACCGGAACGACCCGCCCCATTCGTCCGGCTCCCGGTCGAGCCGGAGCGTTCGCAGCCCGATCCGCATCTCCTGCCGATCCAGCACCGCACCGTCGGGATCGAACAGGGCGACCGTAACGTCGTAGAGGGGCTGCTCGCCCATGCCGTTCGGCCACCAGAGCCGGGGCTGCCGGATCACGATTTTCGACTCGCCCCGACCACGCGGAAGATCGAAACTGCTCCGGGCGACCTGCTCTCCCTCGAGACCGACCGTGACTTCCGCGCGGAGCGGCGTTGCCCTCCGTTTCTCCGCCCGATCCGCCGAAACCTGAACGTCGAGCCCGACGGCGTTCCGCTTCCCGTGATCCTGCAGAACCCGGACGTCCCCGAGCCGGGCGGCCGACCAGCCGACCAGTCCGATCGGCCGCCGGATTCCGCAGGTGGGGATCATCGGGTACATGTCCCGCTCTGCCGCCCCGTTATCCGGTACGGGAGGGTCGAAATCGACCCGGATCTCGTTCTCCCCTTCCCGAAGACGATCCTTCACGTCGAGCTCCCGGGTGCGGAACAGGCCGTCCTGCCGGGCGATCTCCCCGTCGTTGATCAGGATCGCGGCCGGCGTGTCCGGTCCCTCCCAGCGGAGCATGATCCGCTGTTCCGACAGAAACTCCGCATCGACGACGAAGACGCGTGAGAAGCTCCAGCCGCTCCCGCCGATGTGATACTGGTTCCGTTCGTTATCCCGGAAAAACGGATCTTCGATAAGTCCCGCGCTCAGCAGATCGGTATGGACGCAGCCGGGTACGGTCGCCGGAAACAGTTCGGCTCCCCCGATTCTGACCGCTTCCCAGTGCCCGCACAGATCGATCCGCTTCATCACCGCTCCTTCCCGTGTCGTTCGCCGGTTCCGGACTGACCGCAACCCCGGTTCCTATGTAGTATCACGGGAGGCGGGCAATCTCAACCTCGGGAAGGAATGAGCGATCAGGGTGGGAACCCGCCTCTGCGGGTCCGGAAGGCGGCCGGGTCCGGTTCATCGGGACGACGGAATGCCGGGCGGTTTCCGCAGGTCCCGCCCGGTCCCGCTATCCGCCGGCGGAGTACCGGACGACCACCCGGCGGTTCTGCTGCTGCTCCTCTTCGCGATCGGTGACCGGAAGACGGGAACCGTACCCTTCGATCTCCGGCTCCTCCGGCTGCCGCCATCCCTGCTCCCGCAGATAGACCAGGACATTCCGGGCCCGCGCGAGGGAGAGCTGCTCCCGGCCGACTTCGCTGCCGAACAATGCGGTATGCCCCTCGATCGCAAGAATTTCCCCGTCCGTCCGGCGCAGCTCGGCGATCAGCCCGTCGAGACGACCCGCGGCCCAGCGGTTCACGCGGTCCACGTCGGCATCGAAGAACACGACCGCCTCACGCCGTTCGGAGACGGCAGCGGAACGGTCCGGCGGCGGCACCGGGACCCCGGCGGCGGCTCCGGAAGCCGCTCCGGATGCGGGGCCGCTCGCGGCGTTGTTCGCGGAGTCGCCGGCGGGGGACTCGCTCCCGGCAGCAGGAGCTGACGGGCGCGGGGGAAGCGGGAGCACGGTACGGGCCGCACCGCCCGGAGGAGCCGGGGGTGCCGGGGCTGCCGCTTCGGAGCGGACCGAGCCGCCGACCGAACTGCCCGGAGAGGCCGTCCCCGGAGCCGCAGGACGCACAGCCGCAGTTCCGCCCGACGCTCCTGCCGGAGCGGGCGTGCCCGCCGAATCGGCAGCCGGCCCGGAGGTCCCGGAGACCGGCCCGGAGGTCACTGACCCGGCCGTAAAGGATGTCGCCAGGAGATACCCCAGCCCCAGCAGCAGGACGAGCACGGCCGCGGCGGAAAGCCACGGGAGCACGCGCACCGGCCGTCCGATGCGAACATCCTCGCTCAGGTACTGCCGCCCGTCGACGATGATGCGCAGACGGAGATCTTTCTTACCGTCGAATCGTGCATGAAGGTCGATGTCGGGGTCTCCGGCTGCGGCGGGAGGGATTCCGCGGAAGATCAGCTCCCGCAGCAGCCGGTCCTCTCCCCGGTCCCCGCCGAGAAAAACCCGGACCTTTCCCGCCCGCTGAAAGCCGGCGATGGTCGTCAGCCGGATCGACTGTTCCCCTGCCCGGTCGAGCGGGAGCAGCGGTTTCAGCTGTCCGCCGGAGAGCTCGATTTTAACAATATCTCTCACATCTCTCATTCTATTCCATGATCGACATCTTCGAAAGGCTTTTTTGCGTATTTACGACGGTTCTTTCTCCGAAGGCCGCGCGGCTGCGGGCAGGAAACGGCGGCGGTTACCGGGGGCGCGAGTTCCGGTCCCTCGGAGCGGCCGGTAGATATCACCATAATCTCCAGAAACAACCGAAAACTGCTGGCGCATCGTCAGGAAATCAGATACAATGATGACATCCACAGAAGCTACGTGCAGGGGAGGAGAGCAGGAATGATCGGCAAAAAAGATGACGGCACCGGTTACCGGGTGCTGATAATCGATGATTCCATGTTCGTCGCCAAGCAGCTGACCCAGATCCTTTCCTCGGAAGGATTCGACATTGCCGGAACGGCAGCGGACGGCGAGGAAGGCATAGAAAAATACAAGGAATTCTATCCGAACATCGACCTGGTAACCCTGGACATCACCATGCCGAAAATGGACGGGGTAACCTGTCTGGAGAAGATCATCGAGTTCGACAAGAACGCCGCGGTGGTCATGGTGAGCGCCCTGGGCAAGGAAGATGTCGTCAAGAAATCCCTCATGCTGGGTGCGAAAAATTACGTGGTGAAACCGCTGGACCGGAAAAAAGTGCTCGAGCGGGTATCGACTGCACTGAACAAGTAGCCGTCATGACCGTTTTCGATATGATCGGGGAAGCGTCACGCCGCTTTCCCGACGTTCCCTATCTGGCAGGAAAAGAGGACGCCGGCTGGATGCCCCGGACATTCCGGGAAGTGGAGCGGGATTCCCTCCGCATCGGCGCGGCGCTGGCCGGGCGCGGGTTCCGTACGGAAGACACCATTGCGATTCTTTCCGAAGGAAGTCCCCGCTGGGTCATCGGCGAGTTCGGCACCCTCGCGGCAGGCTGCGTCTCGGTCCCGCTGTCGATCAAGCTGCTCGCGGAAGAGATCCCCTTCCGGCTGAACCACTCCGAATCGAAGGCGGTTCTGGTTTCCCGGAACCAGCTCGGAAAGCTGCTCTCGGTGTACGGTCAGCTCGAGGGCCGACCGGTGCTGATCCTGCTCGACGACGAACCCGCCGCGTTCGGGCAAGCGGCCGATGAGGCCGGTGTACCCGCGGACCGGCGGGTCCTCTTCGGGGATCTGCTCGCCGAGGGGACGGAGCTGCTCCGGCTCGAACCGGATCGACTCGAGACGATCCTCGCCTCGCGAACGCCCGACGACACGGTCACCATCTCCTATACCTCCGGCACGACGGGAAACCCGAAAGGCATCATGCTCTCCAGCCGCAACTACCTCGCCAACTGCCGGGATGCAGTGGAGGCGTTCCGGGTGCCCTCGGGTTATCGGACCCTGCTGATCCTTCCCTGCGATCACTCCTTCGGCCACACCGTCGGCCTCTACGCCGCCCTTCTCCGGGGGATCACCATATCGTTCGTCGATGCCCGGGGCGGTGCCATGTCGATACTCCGGAACATCCCCGGCAACCTCCGGGAGACCGGGCCCACCTTCCTGCTCACCGTCCCGGCGCTGACGGGAAACTTCATGAAGAAGATCATCGGGGGTATCTCGGAGAAAGGCGGGCTGATCGAAAGCCTCTTCCGCCGGGGGATCGAGGCCGGCATCCGCTATCATGGAGACGGATTCCGGAAACCGCCGTTCCGGGTACGGGCTGCGGCCTTCCTTCCCTATCACCTGGCCGATCTCCTCATCTTCAGGAAGATCCGCCGGACGTTCGGGAAGCGGATCCGCTACTTCGTCGGGGGCGGAGCGCTTCTCGAACCCGGTCAGCAGCAGTTCTTCCGCGCCCTCGGGATCCCGGTCTACCAGGGTTACGGTCTCACCGAAGCGTCGCCGGTCATCTCCTCCAACACGCCGTTCCGGTGCAGATTCGGCACCTCGGGAACGGTGCTTCCGTCCATCGACTGCCGGATCGTCCGTCCCGACGGCGGCGAGGCGGCTCCCGGGGAAACGGGCGAGATCGTGATCCGCGGCGAGAACGTGATGAAGGGATACTTCCGGAACGAGGAGGCGACCCGGGAAGCGATCCGCGACGGCTGGCTCCACACCGGAGACATGGGACACTTCGACGGGGACGGATTCCTCGTGGTGAGCGGCCGGGTGAAGGCGCTCCTGATATCCGCCGACGGCGAGAAATACAGCCCCGAGGAGATCGAGGAGGCGATCGTCTCCGGCTCGAGGCTCATTTCGCAGGTGCTGGTGTACAACGATCACCGGAAGTACACCACAGCGCTCGTCACGCTCGACGTCCCTGCCGTGGAGGCGGAGATCCGGCATCGGGGAATCCTCTCCACGAAAGCCCTCGCATCCCTGCTGGGCGAGGAGTTCGCGCGGCTCCGCACCGGGGATCGCTATCGGAGCCGTTTCCCGTCGCAGTGGATTCCTTCGGTCTTCCGGATTCTCCCGGAAGCCTTCAGCGAAGAGAACCGGATGATAAACTCCACCATGAAGATGGTCCGCTACCGGATCATCGAACGGTACGCGGATGAGATCGAGTCGATGTACGCCGCCGACCGGGACGCGGATGCCGAAAACCTGCAGCTGCTCCGCGAGCTCTTCCCGAAGCTGGATCGCATATCGAAACCCGACCGGACAGTCTGAGCGTACGGCGCCGCCCGGGCCGCGAAGGGATGCGCCCGGACGGAGACTCTTTTCTCTCCCGGAAAAATCCGTTACCCTGAAGCCATATGGAACGAAAACCGATCAACGACCCCACGCTGGAGCGGCACCTGGAACAGATCGCTCCCGACAGTCTGGAAATATTCTTCCTGGAGCGCGGAGCGATCCGGGGCACGATTCTCAATGGGACCCGCCTGGTCAACGAGATGCGGCAGAATCACGACCTCGGCATCCTCGAAACCTATGTCCTGGGACAGGCGTATATCGCCGTCGGGCTCATGACCTCCATGATCAAGGGCAACGACCGGGTTCTGCTGAACATCGAGTGCGGAGGTCCCATTGAAGGGCTTACGGTGGAGGCGAATGCCCGGGGCGAGGTGCGGGGCTATCTCCGCCAGGTCCCCATTCCGCTGGATGGCCCGCTGGAGGACCTGGATCTTTCCCCGTTCTTCGGACCGGGATTCCTCTCGGTTACCCGGTATCTCGAAGACGCCAAGCAGCCGTTCACCGGACAGGTGATGATGGAGCACGGGAACATGGCCCGGGACCTTGCGCACTACTACCTGGCTTCCGAGCAGATCCGCACCTCGTTCACCCTGAGCGTTCATTTCGACCGGGCAGGACGGGTGATCGGCGCGGGAGGGCTCTTCCTGCAGGTGATGCCGGGAGCCGAACAGGGAATGCTTGAACACCTCGAAGACGCGGTGCGCTCCCTTCCCGGCTTCGGCAGAGAACTCTCCGAGGGACGGAATCCCCGGGACCTGGTAACGGACGGACTCGCCGGGTTCGATCCGCAGCACCTCGCCTCCCGTCCCGTCGTGTTTGCGTGCCGCTGCAGCAAGGAGCGGTTCGGAACCTTTATCGGATCCCTTCCCGCGGACGAACGGAAGAGTATTCTCGAGGAAGGTCCGTTCCCGCTCCGCACGACTTGTCACAACTGTAACAGCACCTACGAATTCCATCGGAACGAGCTGCAGCAGCTGTTCTCGAACTGAACGATCAACGACCCGAAAGAGCGGAATCGAGGAGATAGACGATGAAGCTGCGCGATATCAGGCTGCCGGATGAGAATGCGTTCGAACGTTTCGGGACCGTGATCGACGGAAGCACGTCGGACGGATTTCAGGTGATTCTGACGGAGGAGGATGCACCGGGCTGGCGGATCGCAGTCCGGAGCTTCTCGGCCCGAAGCTGCAGTGCCCTGCATCGTCATCCCGATACCCGGGAAAGCTTCGAGCCCCTGTCGGGAGTCGCGCTCCTGCTCGTCGCTCCTCCGGACGATCCCGACGCCTGGGAAGTATTCCTGCTCGACCGGCCGGTCTGCATCCACCGCGCGGTGTGGCACGACATGGTCAGTCTCTCCGCCCGGGCGGCGGTGAAGATCACCGAGAACGCACAGGTCAGCACCGAACGGCATCCGCTGAAAGGGGCCATAAGGGTCGGGACGGCCCTGATCCGCTGAGGAATGCCGCCGGGCGGCACGACGGCGGACCGGCGGGCTCGGCGGACCGGTACGGTCACTCCCGGGGAGGTTCTCCCCGGGCCGGACCCCGCCCCGCCCCGCGTCCCAGCCCGAACCAGCCGCCGCCCGCTCCGCCCCGCCGTTCCCGGCCGCGACGTCCCTCTCCGGCTCCGGTCCCGGAACCGCGGCCTTCGCGGAGAGCGGGCCCGGGGGGTACGGCGGATTCCCGACCCGACCGGCCGGCTTCCCAGACCCGGATCTGTTCCGCGGTTTCCCGGTCGATCGCGATGCTCGCGCCTTCGCACTCGATGACCCACGACGGATAGCGCTGGTGCAGGAGGACTTCGACACCCGGCTTGATCTGGAGACTGTCCATGATGTGGAGCTGCTGATCGCTCCGGGACCAGACATAGGCGACCTTCGCCCGCTCTCCGATCCGCAACTCCGTGAGCGGAATCACCGCCGCGTGCACCGCTTTCGCGGCCCGCCGGCAGCACTCTCCCTCGGGGATCGGCATTCCGTGCGGACATTCCCGCGGATGGCCCAGGAGCGTGCAGATGGAGTCGACCAGTTCGGTGTGTACCACGTGCTCGAGCTCGCAGGCGCCTTCCTCAAAGGCGCGGCCCAGCACGTCATGGATCAGGCGCTCGCCGATGCGGTGGGCGCGGATGAGCTTGCGGGCATACTCCAGACCGCTCGCGGTCAGGGAGAGCGTCCCTTCCGCCTCCCGGGTGATGAGACCGTCACGTTCCAGGTCCGCGACGATCTCCGGATCGAACTCGCTGCCGAGCCGGCCCTCGAGCCCCGCAATGGTCGAGTCGCCCTGCTCCCGGATCGACCAGAGCCGTTCCAGGTGCTCCTCCATCATCTGCTTCCGCTTCATACTCCTACCTCCGCCCCGGTATCCGGCTCCGGTATCCGTGCCCGGGCCCGCGGGTTCGATACCCGGCTCAGTATACCAGAACCAGGAACCGGTACAGCAGTCCCGCCAGCAGGATCGCGGACAGGTTGATGGCGGCGACCATGGCCACCCCGGTCTTCGCCCCGACTTCCCGGAACATGGCGACCATGTTCGCGATGCAGGGAACGAACATGGTGGTGATTACGACCGCCACGATATTCTGGATGAACGTGAGCCGTCCCGCTTCCGACATATGCAGGATGAGTCCCGCTGCGGCCTCGTGCCGCGCCATGGTCAGGAGCAGGGCGTCAACCATGTCCAGCGGGAGACCGAGCCACCCCGACACCACCGGGGCGGCGAACCCCTTCAGCAGTTCCAGCAGTCCGACCAGATCGATCAGGAACAGCACCGCGGCGGCGATCATGAAGATGGGGATCGACTCCTTCAGGAACCAGTAGAGGCGATACGAGGTCTTCCGCAGCAGCTGGACCGGGTCCGGCAGCCGGAACGGCGGCAGCTCCTGGATGAAGGAGCTGCGATCCCTGCCGGGGATGATCCGGTTCAGCACCACGCCGGCCCCGATCTCGACCAGCACAAGGAAACCCATGGCGATCAGGAACGCGTCGAACCCCGCGATGCCCAGAATGGCCATGTTGAGCCCCAGCTGCGCCGAACAGGGGATCGCGAAGGCGATCAGGTAGATGGCGATGAGCCGTTCCTTCCGGTTTGGGATGCTGCGGGCGGTGAGCGTGGCCATCGTCTTGCAGCCGAACCCCAGCACGATGGGCATGACCGACTTTCCCGAAAGGCCGAGTTTCTCGAAGATCCGCTTCACCAGGACCGTCAGGTTCGGCAGGTAGCCGATATCCTCCAGGAACCCGAAAACCAGAAAAAAGACCGAGAGCACCGGCAGTACGGTAGCGACCGCGTTGAAAAGCCCGAGGGTGAGGATGCCGTACTCGCCGATCAGGAACGCCTGCACCGGTCCGTCCGGCAGCAAACGATCGAGGAGTCCGACCGTCGGATCGACGAGCAGCAGGTTCATCCCGTCGGCGATCAGGCCGGCGACCGTAACGACCATGTGATACGTGAAGAACACGAAGAAGCCCATGATGGGAAAACCCCAGAGGGGATGCCGGGAAAGCCGGGAAAATTCCTCTGCCGCCCTCCCCGGCTGCTTCCGTTCCCGCTGCATCACCGGGGCGCTGACCGACTCGACCCATTTCTGTTTCCGCCGGTTCATGATGCGTCCGGGATTCCCCCGGAACGACTTGCGCAGCGCCGCTGCCTTCCGCAGCATCCGTTCGGCATCGAGCCCTGGGTCGAGAACGGAGAGCGAATGCTTCAGGTACGGGTCGCCCGCCAGGAGCAGGTGAGCGATTTTCTCGCCGAACGGGTTCTGCCGAGGCAGCAGGGCCGTAAGCTCGCGAACCATCCGCTCGATCCGTTCCCCGTACCCGATCCGCGCTCCGACCGTCGCCGCCCGGGGAAGGGCGTCACGGAGTGCGGCGATTCCCCGTCCTTCGGTTGACGAGGACTCGACCACCGGCACCCCGAGAACACGGGCAAGGGCATCCGCATCGATGCGTACCCCCTGCCGTTCCGTCTCGTCCATGGCGTTGAGCGAGATCACGATCGGGATGTCGAGCTCGATCAGATCCGCCGTCAGGAACAGCGACTGTCCGAGCCGGTTCGCATCGATGCACTGGATCAGCAGGTCCGGCCTCACCTGAAAGATGGTGTCCCGGATCAGGAGCTCCTCTTCGGAGTGGATGAAGAGGCAGTGGAGTCCCGGCGTGTCGATGATCTCGTACTCGCTGCCTGCGATCAGGGTCCGCGCCGACCGGGTTTCCACCGTCGTCATCGGGTAATTGGCCACCACCGTATACTCGCCGGTGAGGTTGTTGAAGACCTGACTCTTGCCGGTATTGGGCAGTCCGACGATTATCGCCTTCCGGACGCCGTCGCTTCCCGACCGGCCGATTTTTCGCTGATGTGTCTTCTCGTGTGGGAATACCATTCCGGGTATTGTATCCGTGCCCGGATGCACGGTCAATCGAAGCGATGTCCCACCCTTGCAATATCATACTTTTTTAGTTATATTTACTGCATGGAACAGGACAAAACGGCTGCACCGCAGCGGGCCGTCATCGAACTGTACGGCGCAACCTGCGGCAACTGCGTCTACACGATCGAGCACGTCGGCAGAAAAATCAAGGGGATCGAGGACGTCCATGTGGATACCTCGACCGGAAAAGTGTACGTTGAATACCGCGGCGAAAACGACGATCCGCTGCAGAAGATCGTATCGGTCGTGGAACGGATCGGTTACACCGCGGAGATCGTTCAGCATAGCTGAACACGTTCAGCAGCAGCTGAGCGGAACGAGATCATTGAAAGACATATCTATCCGGGCCGCCCCTTCCGTTGGCTGGGGCGGCCTTCTTTTCGGCCGGCTCGTGCAGCGCGCCGCGAACCGGCGGCGGCGGGTGGTCAGGACGGAAGCCTGACTACGTACCGGAAGCGGGCCTCGCCTCCGCGTCCGGCTTCGACCCGGTACGGGATCCGGATTTCGGCCCGATCCAGCAGACAGACCGATTCCTTCTCCTCTTCGCAGTAGACCAGGGAGAGCCTCAGGTTGATGGTACCCTGGCCGGAAGCGGCCCGGACCGGAATCCGCAGCGGGAAAGACGGGCCCTGGACCGACCGGTTCGCATCGTCCGCAAGGACTACCCCCTGCCCTTCCACGCTCCACTCGAAACTGGAGAACGCATCCGCGTTCACCTTGTAGCCCTCTGGCAGCGTGATCTCCATGACCAGGGTGTCCTGCCCGGGTGCGAACCGGACCGGCTCGGCCTGGATCTTCGTCGGCCCTCCGAAGAAACCGCCGGTCGACAGGGCCAGTTCCCGTCCCTTCAGGACCAGCGTATCGGTCCGGCCGCTCGCGAGATCGATCACCCGGACGGAATGGTTGTTCGTATCCGCCACGTAGAGCTTGCCGTCCGCCGCGTCGATTCCGCCCGGCTCGTAGAAGAGCGGGTCCGTTCCGTCGCGCCAGCCGCGCTCCGTTCCCGTGAGCGTCGTCACGGCCCGGCTTTCCGGGTCGAGGACTCGGATGCGGTTGTTGTAGGTATCGGCCACGTAGAGCCTTCCCCGGTAGAGCACCACTCCGAGCGGGTGCTGGAACCGGGCTTCGCTGCCGGTGCCGTCTTCGGTGCCGAACTCGAAGAGGCTCTCCCCATGTCCGGCCAGCGTCTTCACCTCGCCGCTCTTCGGGTCGGTGCCGGCGCTCCGGATGGAACTCGCCTCGGAATCGGCGAAGTAGAGAATTCCCTTCTCCGGATCGAGTGCGAGTCCGCTCGGTTGAGCCAGACGGGCCGCCCCGTTCGGGTTGTCGTGATAGCCCTCCGCGCCGTTTCCCGCAAGAGCCTCTACCCATCCCCGGTTCAGGTCCATTCTCCAGAGCTGATGGGAACCCGCCATGGCGATGTAGAGCGTGTTCCCGTCCAGCTCGAGGTCCCAGGGCGAGCTGAGCGCGGATTCACGGCCCGCGCCGCCCACCGGCGGATAGACCACCGCCTGCCTGCCCGTTCCCGCGATCGTGTCGACCGTCCTTCCCCGGAGGTCGATCCGCCGGATCGCATGGTTGCCGGTATCGGCGACGTAAAGGAATCGTTCGTCGTCCGAAAGTGCGAGGCCCTGAGGCTGACGAAAAGAAGCTTCGTCGAACGAGCCGTCGACGAAGCCGGCCTGCCCGCTGCCGACCGTCTGCCGGATTTCTCCGGTCGCCCGGGAGGCGATCAGGATGCGGTTGTGATTGGTATCGGTGACCGCCAGGGTGTCGCTCCCGTCCCGCACCAGCAACTTTCCGGGGAAGGAGAGCAGCGTGCGCGGAGCAGTCTGTTTCTCGAGGCTGAAGTTCAGCGGAGACCGGTCGATGGCTCCCTTCGCATCGAACTCGCGGATGAGCGACTCGATGATCGGCTTCATGACATCGTAGAATCCCTCGCCCGAAAGTCCGCCGACCACGTTGCCCGCGGGGTCGACCAGCACCAGGGTAGGCCAGGCATTCGCCCCCCACATGGTGAAGACCTGGAACTCGCTGTCGTTCACGATCGGATGCGTAAGGTCGTAACGGAGCACGATGTTCCGGATATTCTCCGTCTGCCCCTCCTGCAGGAATTTCGCCGAATGAACCCCGATGATCGCCAGTTCGTTCGGAAACTCCTCCTGCAGCAGCTTGAGATAGGGGAAATTGTGCATGCAGTTGATGCAGCCGTACGTCCAGAAGTCAAGCAGGACGACCTTCCCTTTGAGCTCGTCCATGGTTACGGGGCGGCCCGAATTGAGCCACACCAGGCCGAGCGGAAACTCGGGTGCCGGCGTCGTTCCCGCCCAGGAGCGCTCGCCGGAACCCGCCGTCTCCTATGGCGCCGCTGATCCGGCGCCGGCTGACCCGCCGTCGTCCGAAGACTCTCCGCTCCCCGCGCTCTCCGTCGTCTGCCGGCCGGATCCGGATGCGACTTCCGCCGGGACCGCATCACCGGAGGACCGGCTCTCGCCCGACTGGCATGCCGCTCCGGTGAGCAGCAGCATGAGGATGAATATCCACCCCGTCACCGTCGCGGCTCCGGGAAGTCCACCATTCTTCTTAAATGATAGCTTTTCTGTCATGTTTTAATTATCCATCCGACACCCGGGAAAGTCAATCGCATCCCTGCATCGGAACGGTTTCGCTCTCTCCGATTCCTCATATCGCTGAGATCGAAGGTAATCATTAATCATAGCATTTCACTCCTGATAGACGATTAATCTCTTTTTATTGTGATTATATTCACATTTTTGTATTTATTATTTTGCTTAACCCTTTTAGAGTCCTTTATATGAACCGGTTTGATTGTTTTTTCATACAAACAGAGTTTTTTTCTTTACAGCATTTCCCGACACGGGGTAGAATGAGAGAAAGCTCGAAGCTCTTTCGCATCCACAGTACCCGCATCGCAGCAGAGCCGATGGAGCGTGCCTTTCCAACAAGGAGGTTTCATCCATGGGAAAATGCACCACATCCTGTAACGGAGCATCGCTGCAGGAAGACCTGCTCCTCAAGGAACTCGAATCGGTCATCGACGAGTATCACGACCGGCCGGGGGGACTTATTCCGGTACTCCAGATCACCCAGACCCTTTTCGGGTATCTGCCCGAGACGGCCCTCAAGCGCATCAGCCTCGGTCTCGACATCCCCTACAGCGAAATCGCCGGAACGGCGAGCTTCTACTCGTTCTTCTCCACCGTCCCGAAAGGCAGGTTCACCGTCCGGGTCTGCCTGGGAACCGCCTGTTACGTCCGGGGCGGAAAGGAAGTGCTGAAGGCGTTTCAGAAGGAGCTCGGGATCGACGTCGGCAGCACCACGGAGGACCGGCTCTTCTCGCTGGAAGTGGGCCGCTGCTTCGGCGCGTGCGGCCTCGCACCGGTGGTCATGATCGAGGATCAGGTGCACCAGCGGGTGAAACCTGCAAAGGTCGGGGAGATCCTGGCTCGCTACCGGGAAACGGCATCCGGTGAGGAGGCGGCAGAGGCATGAAGACGAAACAGAAGACCCTTACGGTCGATGATATTCTCAACGGGTCCGCGGCGGCCGCTCCCCGACGGGATTCGGACCAGGTGATCCTGGTCTGTACCGGCGGAGGATGCATCGCCTCCGGAGCCCTCGAGCTGAAGGAGTCGCTGGAACGGGAGATCGCCGCCAGCGGGCAGGCGGACCGGATCCGGGTGATCGGGACCGGCTGCATGGGTCCCTGTGCGGGAGGGCCGGTGGCCCTGGTCGGAAGCGACCGTACGTTCTATGAACGGATCAGTCCCGCCGATTCGGGGGAAATCGTCAGGCAGCACCTGATAGGCGGCGAACCCGTCCGTCGGCTTCTGCCGGTGGAAGATCGGTCCGAACGGCCGGTTCTCCGGATGGAAGATATCGCGTTCTTCCGGAAACAGGTCCGCCTGGTGCTCCGCAACTGCGGACGCATCGATCCGCTCTCTCTCGATGACGCCGTCGCTCACGGCGGTTACCGGGCCCTCGCGAAAACGCTCCGGGAGACGAAACCCGAAGCGATAATCGAAGAAGTCAAGGCTTCGGGTCTGCGGGGTCGCGGCGGCGCGGGTTTCCCCACCTGGCTCAAGTGGACGTTCGTCCGGCAGGCGGCGGGAGAGGAGAAGTACGTCCTGTGCAACGCCGACGAGGGCGACCCGGGAGCGTTCATGGACCGGAGCGTTCTGGAAGGCGATCCCCACGGCCTGATCGAAGGAATGGCCATCGGCGCGTTCGCCGTGGGAGCCCGCCGCGGTTACGTCTACGTGCGGGCGGAGTATCCGCTCGCGATCGAGCGGCTCGGAGCCGCCATCGAGCAGGCCCGGGAACGCGGGATCCTCGGCGAGACCGGTTCTCGGGAGCGGTTTCTCCTTCGACCTGGAGATCCGCATGGGATCGGGAGCCTTCGTCTGCGGCGAGGAGACCGCGCTCATCGCTTCCATCGAGGGCAGGCGCGGAGAACCGCGCCCCCGGCCGCCCTTCCCCGCTCCAGCGGGACTCTGGGACCGGCCCACCCTGATCAACAACGTGGAGACCTGGGCCAACGTTCCCTCGATCGTTTCGGAGGGGTCGGGACGATTCTCCGAGCTGCGGCACCGAACGGAGCCGCGGCACCAAGGTGTTCGCCCTGGCGGGCAAGGTCCGGAACACCGGGCTGGTGGAGGTCCCCATCGGAACCCCGCTCGGCGAGCTCGTCTACGACATCGGCGGCGGGATCGTCGGGAACAAGGCGTTCAAGGCGGCCCAGATCGGCGGACCGTCGGGCGGATGCATCCCCCGGGAGCACCTGAGCGTGCCCCTCGATTACGAATCGCTGGCCGAGCTGGGGGCCATCATGGGCTCCGGCGGCCTGATCGTCATGGACGAGGACACCTGCATGGTGGACGTCGCCCGGTTCTTCCTCGAGTTCGTCCAGGAGGAGTCCTGCGGCAAGTGCACTCCCTGCCGGGTGGGAACGAAACGGATGCTGGAGATCCTCCAGAAGATCGTCGAAGGAAACGGAGAGCTCTCCGACATCGACCGGCTCGAGGAGCTCGGCCGGCAGATCAAGGATACCGCCCTCTGCGGGCTGGGGCAGACCGCCCCGAACCCGGTGCTCTCCACGATCCGACACTTCCGGAAGGAGTACGAGGATCACATTCTCCGGAAGCACTGCGACGCGGGCACCTGCCCGTCCCTGGTCAGGGCGCCCTGTCAGAGCGCCTGCCCCGCCGGTGTCGACGTGCCCGGCTTCGTCTCGCTCCTCGGAGAAAAACGCTACGCAGAGGCGCTGGCGCTGCACCGGGAACGGAACCCGTTCGCGGCCGTCTGCGCCCGGGTCTGCTTCCATACCTGCGAGGACAAGTGCCGGCGGGCGACGCTGGACGATCCGCTCTCGATCCGCGGGATCAAGCGGTTCATGGCGGAGCAGGAAATCACGGTGCAGCTCCCGGAAAGCCGGGAAGTTGCCGGAAACGAGAACCGCCGGATCGCCGTTGTCGGGGCCGGACCCGCCGGCCTGTCCTGCAGCTATTTCCTCGCCCGTATGGGCTACCGGCCGACCGTGTTCGAGGCCGAGCCGCGGCCGGGCGGCATGCTGGTGCAGACCATCCCCGCCTATCGTCTGCCGCGCGAGACCCTCGCCCGCGAGATCCGGATGATCGAGCGGATGGGGGTGGATATTCTCACGGGGCAGCGGATGGGAAAGGACTTCACCCTCACATCCCTCAAGGAACAGGGATACGAGGCGGTGTTCCTCGCCGTCGGCGCCCCGACCGGCGTCACCCTGAACCTGCCGGGGAAGGACTCGGACGGCGTCACCGAAGCGATCGAGTTCCTCCGGCACTACAACCTGAGAGGATCGGTGCCGGTCGGACACCGGGTCATCGTGATCGGCGGAGGAAACGCGGCCGTCGATGCCGCCCGGACAGCCCTGCGGCTCGGATCCGAAGAGGTTACCATCGTCTACCGGAGAAGCCGTGAGGAAATGCCCGCCTATGCGGAGGAGATCGATCAGGCACTCGAGGAAGGCGTGGGACTCCGAACTCTGACCAGCCCGGTACGCATCGTGGCGGCCGGGGCGAAAGCCGCGGGACTGCAGTGCAGCCCGATGAGCCTGGGCGAGTTCGACCGTTCCGGCCGCCGCCATCCCCGGGCCGAAGAGGGCCGGGACTTCATCCTTCCGGCGGACCAGATCATCATCGCCATCGGTCAGGAACTGCACATCCGGGATATCTGTCCCGACTGCATGTCCCCCGCGGATCCCGATGGTTCCATCGCGCTGGGCGAAGGGATTTCGCTGCGCCTGCGGGACGGATGGATCCGCATCGACGAGCTCAGCGGACGGACATCGGTTCCCTGGCTCTTCGCGGGAGGAGACGCCGCGACCGGCCCGTCCTCGGTGGTGGAAGCCATTGCCGGGGGAGAGCGTGCGGCAGCCGGCATCGATGAGTACCTCTCGGGAGAGAATCACGCCTTCTGGCGGGAGGAACGGCAGAACGATACCGCGTTCGATCCCGATGCGGACCCGGTTCCCTATCCCCGCGAGATGATTCCGGTCATGTCGGTCGAACGACGGAGAAACTCGTTCGAAGAAGTGGAACGGCCGTGGACAGAGGCTGTCGCGCTCCGCCAGGCAAAACGATGCCTGCGCTGCGATTACGGAAAATAAGGAGGAGACCAGATGATCGAGCTCGATATCAACGGGAACCGCATCGGCGTCCCGGAAGGGACGACACTCCTCGAGGCGGCGCGACAGGCGGGAATCCGCATCCCCACGCTCTGCAACTTCGAAGGTCACGAAGCACTCGGCGCCTGCCGGGTCTGCCTGGTGGAAGTGGCCGGGGCCAAGGCCCTTTCCGCTTCCTGCAGCACCCCGGTGACCGCCGGGATGCAGGTTCGCACGTTCTCCCCGCGCGTGCGGGAAGCTCGCCGGACGGTGGTGGAGCTGCTGCTCTCCGAGCACTCGCGGGACTGCCCCACCTGCTCGCGCAACGGTTCGTGCGAGCTGCAGGAGATCGCCCGCGAGATGGGCATCTCCACCCTCAGCTACACCGGCGAGAGGACGGCACAGCGGATCGACGGCAGCACCCCTGCCCTCGTGCGGGACAACGGCGCCTGCATCAAGTGCCGCCGCTGCGTCACCGCATGCGGCGAGATCCAGGGCGTCGGGGCTCTCTTCCCTCAGGGACGGGGCTTCTCCACGGTAATCGGTCCCGCGTTCACCCGGGACCTGGACACGGTGGCGTGCGTCCAGTGCGGCCAGTGCGCGGCGGTCTGCCCGGTGGGCGCGATCACCGAGCAGGATCACAAGGAGCGGGTCTGGCAGGCACTGGCGGACCCGAAAAAGCATGTGATCGTGCAGACCGCTCCCGCCATCCGGGCCGCCCTGGGCGAGTGCTTCGGCTTCGAGCCCGGAACACTCGTGACCGGGAAGATGACGACCGCCCTCCGGCATCTCGGCTTCGCGGCGGTATTCGACACGAACTTCGCCGCCGACCTGACCATCATGGAGGAGGGAACCGAGCTGCTCACCCGGCTCCGCAGCGCCCTCACCAACGGAGGAAAGGTCCATCTCCCGATGTTCACCAGCTGCTCGCCGGGATGGATCAAGTTCTCCGAGTACTACTTCCCCGAGTTCCTGCCGAATCTCTCGAGCTGCAAGTCGCCGCAGCAGATGTTCGGAGCGATCGCGAAGACCTTCTACGCACAGAAGGCGGGATTCAGACCGGAAGAGGTCTATGTCGTATCGGTGATGCCCTGCACCGCGAAAAAGTTCGAGGCAGGCCGCCCCGAGATGAACGCGAGCGGCACGGCCGATGTCGATGCGGTCCTCACCACGCGCGAGCTCGGCGAGATGATCAAGGAAGCGGGCATCGATTTCGCCGCTCTTCCCGACAGTGAAATGGATGCTCCGCTGGGACTCTCGAGCGGCGCCGCAGACATTTTCGCCAACACCGGCGGGGTCATGGAGGCCGCGGCGCGGACCGCATATGCACTCGTCACCGGAAAGGCGCTGCCGACGGAGAAGATGCACATCGCACCGCTCGCCGGCCTGGAAGGGATCAAGGAAGTGGCGGTGCCGATCGAAGGGACCGTCCCGGCGTGGTCCTTCCTCGAGGGAGTCACCCTGAAGCTCGCGGTGGCCCACGGCCTGGGTAACGCCCGCCGGCTGCTGGAACGGATCCGCCGGGGAGATGCGGAATATCACTTCGTGGAAATCATGACCTGTCCGGGCGGATGCATCGGCGGAGGCGGCCAGCCGCGCTTTACCGACAACGATGTCCGCCGCCGCCGGATCGAGGCGATCTACCGAGAGGACGAGGGAAAACCGATGCGCATGTCGCACGAGAATCCCGCCGTCGCCGAGCTCTACCGGGACTTCCTCGGAGAACCGCTCGGCGAAAAGTCGCATCACCTGCTGCACACGCACTATACGGCCCGGGAACGGGTATGAGGTCTCCCGGATGAACGCGTGAAACCATGCAGGAATCCGGAGATCATTCACAGTCGATCAGGGTCGCCCGTCGGGCGACCCTTTCTTTTGACAAAAATAGACCGATAAGGGTATTTCCCGCTTCCCCGACTCTTGGTAGGTTTTAGACATATTGCGGGAGGCGATGCCGGCTATCTGCAGCTGCAGCGGGAACGGCTCCCATTGACGGAGAAAGGAGCGATAGCGCCCGCGAAAGGGGTGCAGGAACAAGGCTATGCAGAACGCCCGATTCGAGATTCACTCGAGCTCGAAGCTGCGACACCGGGCATGCCGAGCGCAGGTTCCGCCTGACAGACAGGCGCTGCCTTTTGAAGTAAAAAAGTCGGACTCATGTAAAAAAGTCGGGGCCATTTCAAAAAGTTACCGCAGCCGCTGCATCGACGACCTCTTTCCTACCGGTCTTCAGTCTCTGCAGCGGCTGCACCTTTTTACGACTCTTCCAGAAAAATGATATCTTCCGGCCGGGCGATGACATCCTTGCGGTCCTCTCCGAGGAGCGTCCTGATCTCCCGGCTGTGCCGGCCGATCAGGCTTCGGATCTCCGAGGAGTCGAATGCGCTGACGATTTTGGCACAGCCGTTCACCGAAACCACCGAACCGGCGGGGAACACTCCTTCCACCGAAACGACTCCCGAGGGCAGCAGGCTCTTGTGGTTGTGCATCGCGGCGAGCGCTCCGGCATCGACCGAGATCGTCCCCTGGGGCGGAGAATGCAGGATCCAGCGCGTCCGGTTGGCGAGTCGCTCCCGCGGCAGGAATACGGTGCCGATCTCCTCGCCCTGCAGGATCCGGAGAAGCACGTCGGGCTCCCTTCCGTGTGCCAGGACGATGCTGCAGCCGGCCCGGGCGGCGATCTCGGCGGCGGCGATCTTCGTTTTCATGCCCCCGGTGGAGAACGTGCTTCCGGCGGCCCCGGCGCTTTCGCGGATCCGGTCGGTGATCGCCTCCACGGTATGCACCGGATGCGCATCGGGATGCTTCTTCGGGTCCCGATCGTACAGGGCATCGATATCGCTCAGGATGAGCAGCAGCGGCGCATCGATCTTGCTCGCGATGTAGGCGGAGAGCCGGTCGTTGTCTCCGAACGCGGATCCGATCTCGGCGGTGGAGACGCTGTCGTTTTCGTTGAAAATCGGGACGACCCCCAGGGAAAGGAGCGTTTCGACCGCGTTCCGGAGATTCACGTAGCTCTTCCGGTTTCCCATTACCTGCACCGTCAGCAGCACCTGCGCTATCCGGATGCCGTACCGCGAGAACTCCTCCCGGTAGCGATGCATCAGGATAGGCTGCCCGATGGCCGCACAGGCCTGCCGCATCTCGATGCCCGAAACGCGATCGCGCAGGCCCAGCTCCATCGCACCCATGCCGATGGCGCCGGAGGTCACCAGGAGCACCTGCCTGCCGTCCTTCTGGAGCGCCGCGACCTGGGCGGCCATCATGCCGATGTATTCCACATCGATGGCTCCGTCCCGGGACAGACAGTTCGTTCCTATCTTTACGACGACGCGTCGAATCGATGAAAAGTCGCGCATTGGGTGACGATCGCTCCTTTCAACCGGCTTCCGGGGGCCGCCGTCCTTCCAGGGGACGATGGGTGAACCGCCTGCCGCCGTCGCCGGAATAGTCGGAGACCACCTGCCCGCCGCCGAGCAGCTTCCACTTGTAGATGACGAGACCTTCCAGGCCGACCGGTCCGCGAGCATGGATCTTGTTGGTGCTGATCCCCACCTCGGCACCCAGTCCGTAGCGGTAACCGTCGGAGAAGCGGGTGCTGCAGTTCCACATCAGGTCGGCCGAATCGACGAGATCCATGAAGCGAATCGCCCGATCGCGCGATGCCGTCACGATTCCGTCGGTGTGTCCCGAACCGAAGCGGTTGATGTGCTCGATCGCTTCCTCCAGGCCGTCCACCACCTTGATCGAGAGGATCAGGTCGAGATACTCCGTTGCCCAGTCCTCGTCGGTCGCCGGTGCGACATCGATGATCGTCCGGGTACGGGCGCAGCCGCGGAGCTCGACCCCCTTCGCTTCCAGCGCACGCCGGGCCTCCGGCAGGAAGCGTTCGGCGATTTCCGTGTCCACCAGGAGCGTCTCGAGTGCATTGCACACCGCGACGTACTGCGTCTTCGAATCCACGGCTACCCGTACCGCCATCCCGATATCGGCGTCCCGGTCGACGAAGAGATGGCAGATTCCGTCGGCATGGCCGAGCACCGGGATCGAGCTCTCCTGCATGATCCTGCGCACGAACTCGTTCGAGCCCCGGGGCACGATCAGGTCGATGTCCCGGTCCAGGGCGAGCATCTCGCGGACTTCCTCCCGGGTTTCCAGCAGCTGGA
Source organism: uncultured Spirochaetota bacterium (assembly GCA_963728215.1). Classification (GTDB taxonomy): domain Bacteria; phylum Spirochaetota; class Spirochaetia; order CAVSJD01; family CAVSJD01; genus CAVSJD01. The sequence goes on from CAVSJD010000007.1 coordinate 90,539, forward strand.
TCCAGCCGTCCGGAATGCCCGCTTCCCGGGCTCCCTCCTCGATGGCCGCGGCGAGGGCCCGGTTCGTCTCCGCCGCCTCCCGTCCTCCCTTGAGGAGCACCGCGTTCCCGCTCTTGAGGCAGAGGGTGGAGATCTGTACCAGGGCATCGGGCCGGGACTCGAAGATGACGCCGATCACGCCGATGGGACACGAGACCTGGAAGAGCTCGAGCCCCTCGTCCAGTTCCCGGGCGGAGAGCACCCGTCCCGACGGATCGGGCAGAGAGACGAGGCTGTGAATGCCGTCGAGGACTTCCCGGAGCTTCTCCTCGCCGAAGCCGAGGCGCTTGCGAAGCGGCGGCGCCAGCTGTTCCCGTTCCGCCAGTTCCATATCCCGCCGGTTCGCGGCGAAAATCTGCGCTGCACTGCGCTCGAGGGACGCGGCGACCGCTTCGAGCGCATGGTCCTTCCGCTCCGCGGTGACTGCGGCGAGCAGGCGGGAAGCGGATTTCGCCCGGGCGGCCGATTCGGCGACGTTCTTCATTCCGGCTGCCTCCCTATTCCCACTGGAGGAAGAGGTTGACCGACTCTTTCACGACCCGTGAACAGACATTCCCGTGCACGTTGCGGCTCTTGGCATCGGCCCGTCCCTCGGGGGTGGAATAGTCGGCCTCGATCAGCTCGTTGCAGGTGGTCGCACCCTGGAGTTTCCGGAACGCGGCGACGAAATCCTCCGAACCGCGGTACATCCGCTCCTTGATCTCGGGGCTGATCTCGGAGGTCCCGAATTTCAGACCATAGGCCATGAGCGCGCCGGAAAGGGCTCCGCAGGTTCCGCCCGTGCGGGCGAGGCCGCCGCCGAACACCGCCGACAGCTTCAGAGCCGTATCGAGATCCACCCCGACCTCCGGCGCCAGTGCTCCGAATACCGACTGCGCGCAGCTGTAGCCGGCATCGAACAGTTCCTGCGCCTTCTGCACGTTTTCCTTTTCCTCGTATTCCACGTTGTTTTTGTGCTCCATCTGATCCTCCTCTGTCCGGTGAGAACAGTATACCCGAAGGTCGCGGGCGTCGCAATCGGGGATGCTCATTCCAGCCTGTTGTTTCAAGTGCTGAGCTGTAATAGTATAGATATTGAACGCCACGAGAAAAAAAAAGGAGTTGTTCATGGCACAGTCTCGCGATTCTTTCAAAACGGCGCAGACCCTGTCCGCCGGGAAACGATCGTACGGATATTACCGTCTCAAGACCCTTTCCGACCGCGGCATCGGCGACGTGAGCCGGCTGCCCTACTCGCTCAAGATTCTCCTGGAGAACCTGCTCCGGAACGAGAACGGCCGGGACGTGTCCGAGGACGACATCCGGGAGCTCGCGGGATGGGCGGAGAAGCGAACCTCCAACCGGGAAATCGCCTTCTATCCCTCGAGGGTGCTCATGCAGGACTTCACGGGGGTCCCGGCCATCGTCGACCTCGCCGCCATGCGGGACGCGATGCGGGACCTGGGCGGAGATCCGGACCGCATCAATCCGATCATTCCGACCGACCTGGTCATCGATCATTCGGTTACCGTCGAGAGCTTCGCCAATCCGGACGCGTTCAGGGAGAACGTGCAGTTCGAGTTCGAGCGGAACGGCGAGCGCTATACGTTCCTCAAGTGGGGCCAGCAGGCATTCGACGATTTCCGGGTGGTGCCTCCGGGCACGGGGATCTGCCACCAGGTGAACCTCGAGTACCTGGGACGCGTCGTCTGGAGCCGGAACGGGAAAGGTACCGGGACCGCGTTCCCCGACACGCTGGTCGGAACCGACAGCCACACGACCATGATCAACGGGCTGGGAATCCTGGGCTGGGGCGTCGGCGGCATCGAGGCGGAGGCGGCGATGCTCGGGCAGCCGATCACCATGGTCATACCCGACGTGATCGGCGTCCGGCTTTCCGGCAGGCTTCCCTCGGGGGTGACCGCCACCGACCTGGTGCTCCGGGTCACGGAGATGCTCCGGAAGAAGGGAGTGGTCGGCAAGTTCGTCGAGTACTTCGGCCCCGGCGTCGACCCATCTTCCCATCGCCGATCGTGCCACGATCGCGAACATGTCGCCCGAATACGGCGCCACCTGCGGGATTTTCCCGGTGGACCGGGAAACCGTCACCTATCTCCGGTTCACCGGCCGCGACGAGGAGAGCCTCCAGCTGGTCGAACAGTACGCGAAGGCGCAGGGACTCTTCCAGGACGAGAACTCGCCCGAGGCCGTGTATTCCGACGTCATCGAGCTGGACATGAGCACCGTCGAGCCGAGCATGGCGGGTCCCCGACGGCCGCAGGACCGGGTGTCCCTCGCGTCGGCGGCGGAATCCTTCCGGCGCGATCTGAAGGCGGTATTCCAGGCGAAGGAGCCGGACAAGCAGGTCCGCATCGAGGGCGCGGATTTCTCCCTGGATCACGGGCACGTGGTGATCGCGGCGATCACCTCCTGTACCAACACGTCCAACCCCTCGGTCATGATCGCGGCGGGGCTTCTCGCGCGCAAGGCGCGGGAGCGGGGGATAACCAGCAAGCCCTGGGTCAAGACCTCCCTGGCTCCCGGGTCCCAGGTCGTCACCGACTACCTGCTCGCCGCCGACCTGCAGGACGACCTGGACGCCCTGGGCTTCTCGCTGGTCGGATACGGCTGCACCACCTGCATCGGCAACTCCGGACCGCTGCCCGACCGGATCGCGAAGGCGGTGGAAAAAGAGGATCTGACGGTCTGCGCCGTTCTTTCGGGAAACCGGAACTTCGAGGGCCGGATCAACCCGCACGCCAAGGCATCGTATCTCGCCTCTCCGCCTCTGGTCGTGGCCTACGCGCTCGCAGGCACGCTCAAGCTGGACATCACCCGGGAGCCGATCGGGACGGGAAAGGACGGCAGGCCGGTTTACCTGAAGGAAATCTGGCCGAGCGACGAGGAGATCCGGACCGTACTCGAAAAATCGATCACTCCGAAGATGTTCGCATCCCGCTATAACGACGTCTTCAAGGGTACCGAAACCTGGCGCAGGATCACGGTGAGCGGCGGCGACGTGTTCGCCTGGGAGGACGCGAGCACCTATATCAAGCAGCCTCCCTATTTCATCGGGATGAAGAAGCAGCCGGATGCGCCGCAGGACATCGTCGGGGCCCGGCTCCTCGCCCTGTTCGGCGACTCCATCACCACCGACCACATCTCCCCCGCGGGAAGCATTCCCGCCGACGGCCCTGCCGGAAAGTACCTGATCGGGCACGGAGTGGAACGAAAGGATTTCAACTCCTTCGGCTCGCGGCGCGGCAACCATGAGGTGATGATGCGAGGCACGTTCGCCAACATCAGGATCCGGAACGAGCTTGCCGAAGGAACCGTCGGCGGATACACCCGTTACGCCGGCAGCGATGTCGTGGAGCCGATCTACGACGTGTCGATGCGGTATCAGAAGGAAGGAACGCCGCTGATCGTGATCGCCGGCAAGGAGTACGGCACCGGAAGTTCCCGGGACTGGGCGGCCAAGGGCGCGCTGCTCCTGGGTGTGGGCGCGGTCGTCGCCGAGAGCTACGAGCGCATCCACCGGTCCAACCTGATCGGAATGGGCGTGATGCCGCTGCAGTTCCGTGAAGGAACCGACCGGCACTCCCTGGGGGTTACCGGGAACGAACGGTTCGATGTGACCGGCATCTCCGGAGGCATCACCCCGCGGATGGAGATCACATTGACGATTCATCGTCCCGACGGAACGACGGACCGGATGCCCCTGCTCTGCCGGATCGACACCGAGACCGAGGCTGACTACTACCGGCACGGCGGCATTCTCCAGTACGTGCTCCGCTCCATGGCGGGGAACGGCGGCACGTAAGGCACCGGATCGCGATTCCGGCCGTCGCACGGGGGAACCGCCCGTGCGGCGGATGTTCGGATATTCCATTTAATACCTCCAATCCCTTTGACGTGATGCCGCACGCGTAGTAGAATGGCTCCGCGGCCGCCGGGCCCGCAGAGCGATCTTCTTGAGGTAATGGTGGATACCGCGACTCGATCCGGAGGATACGGATTTCTCTCGTTCTCGATCGTTCTGTGCGGTGCGCTCTATTTCTCGGCCGAGGCGCTCACCGCCGTTCCGGACGGGTTCTTCCGCTCCCCGATGATCGCTCTCGCGGGTGTCCCTCTTTCCGTGCTGGCCGTCTTCCTGGGCCAGGCCTCCTATCCGCGGGTCCAGAACCTCAAGGTGTATCTGGCCGGATCTCTGACCGGGGCGGTCTGCCTGGCGATGTTCCTTCTCGCGCTTCCGTCCGAGGGCATCGAAGGCCTGCTGCCCCGGCTTCCCGGGCAGTTCGTCCCCCTGCTCCTGCTTCTTGCGGCGACCGATCTCGGCACAGCCTTTTTCCTCCCCGACTTTGCAACCTACCGCACGACCAGGGCGTCGGCTGCGGCACTGCTGATTCCCCAGCTGTTCCTGATCCTGGCAGTCCGCTTCTCCGGGGCGCACGCGTTCCTCGATCCGCTTTCCCGGCTCCTCGGGCAGCCTGCGGCGGCATCGGTACTATCCTTCGGCCCCCCGGTCCTTGCGGCCCTGCTGCTCGTGCTGCAGCTGACGATCCGGCGGAAGGAACGGTTCCTCGGGGGCGTGTTCGCAGGAACCGCGCTGGTCGCCGGATTCGGAAGTGTGCTGCGAACCTGGCTGCTGCCGCCGGAGACGGTCGACCCGGTTCTCTTCTGCGCCCTTCCCCTCATCCTCTCGGCGGGAATTCTCGCCCACTGGTTCACCCGGCTGGAGCACCGGGTACTGTACGATCCGCTCCTGCAGATCTACGGGCGCACCTTCTGTGAGCAGGTGCTCGCCGGGCAGTCGTCCCTCGACACCCGCCCTCCTTTCAGCATCGCCATGGTGGACATCGACCGCTTCAAAAGGGTCAACGACACGCTGGGGCATCCCTGCGGCGACCGGGTGCTTCATCGGGTGGCCCAGACGGTGCGGAGGGAGGTCGTTCCGGACGGGATCGTGTGCCGGTACGGCGGAGAGGAGCTGGCGGTATTCTTCCCCCGCAAACGCCTGGAACAGATCCTGCCCCTGCTCGAGCGGGTCAGGGCAGCGGTGGAGCGGACCGCCGTCCCGTGGGAACAGACGGAGGTCCGGGTAACGATCTCCTGCGGGGCCGCGTGCCGGCTCAGGTCCGGCGTTCCGCTCGCCGGGATCGTCTCGGAAGCGGACCGGGCCCTCTACCGGGCGAAGGAGCAGGGCCGGAACCGCATCGTCGCCGCTGCGGAGACGGGGCAGGAACCGGAGAAGGTTCCGGGCCCGGAGGACGGCACGATGCACAGCCGGATCGAGTAGGAGGCGGGGTCACCCCCGCCGTCCTCTCACACCACCGTACGTACGGTTCCGTATACGGCGGTTTCCAGAATACTACCTACTGTAGACACAGCCAATCGAGCAACGAAACGAGTCCCAGGTTGTCAAAGTATTTCTTAGGGAATGCGAAGCTCATGTGCCGGGCTCCGGAGTTCCACCACGGGCCGCGTTGGTTGAACGCTGAGCGAACTGCCGTCTCTTCCGGCACCCCTCGCTCCATTAGCCGTTTCCGACGCGTCCAAGGCCTCTTCCATTGCCGCCAGAGGATGCACCGCAGTTTCCTGCGGAGCCACCCGTCCAGCTCTTCGGCGAATCGCTTCGTCTCCGCAAGGGAGTAGTACTGGATCCACCCTCTCATGAGGGGATTCAAGGTTTCTTTGACGTACCGTCCGAGGTTCCGGCCTCTTCCCTCCCGAAAGAGGGTTCTGACCTTCTCCTTGAGCCGGTCGATCGATCTCTGCGCCACCCGAACCCGCGTTTGTCTTTCGCTGGTAAAGGAATAGCCGAGGAACGTACGCTCCCACGGCCGAGCAACAGCGCTTTTCTCCCGGTTCACCTTCAGTTTGAGTTTCCCCTCGATGAACCGCGTGATCGACGCCATCACCCGTTCCCCCGCCCGCTTGCTCGAAACGTAGATGTTGCAATCATCCGCGTACCGGCAGAATGAGAGTCCGCGCTTCTCCAGTTCCTTGTCCATCGCGTCGAGCATGATGTTGGACAACAGCGGCGAGAGCGGCCCGCCCTGCGGCGTTCCTTTCTCTCGGTCCCACACCACGCCGTCCTTCATGATCCCGGTTTGCAGGTACCTGCGAATCAGCCTCAGGACCTTCTTGTCCTTCACCTTCTTCGCAATCCTCGCCATCAGCAGATCATGATTCACCTCATCGAAGAACTTCGCCAGATCGATGTCCACTACCCATCGCTTTCCCGCAAGCTGATACTCCTTCGCCTTGCGGATCGCATCGTGTGCGCCCCGTCCGGGTCGGAAGCCGTAGCTATGGGGTGAGAACTCGGGCTCGAAGATCGGGCTCAGGACTTGATGAAGCGCCTGCTGGATGAGCCGGTCCACGACCGTCGGTATGCCGAGTTGCCGCTTCCCTCCATTTGGTTTCGGGATTTCGACTCCTCTCACCACCTCGGGCCGGTACCTCCCCCCCAGCAGCCTTTCCTTGACCTCGGGCCAATGCACCTGGAGCCAGGGCTTCAGCTCTTCGACGCTCATCGCGTCGACTCCCGCCGCTCCCCTGTTCCCCACAACCCGCGCATAGGCCTCAAACATGGTTCCGCGTTCGACCAGACGCTCGATCAACTCCGTCGTTTCGGGGTTCGTCTTTTCCGTTCCCGTCATCGAGCCCTCCACCCGAGCGCGTACCTTCGGGATTCCGTCCCTATCCTCCGCTCCCGTCGGTCTGGTCCCCGTCTCCGGGCGACTGCACCGTGTCGGTGTTCGTCGGTACTCATGAAGGTTCGGCTGACTCGCCGTTCTTCTGGATTCGGTCCTTCGGGCGTGGTCGGCAGCCCTACTATGACCTCTGCTGACTCCTGACCGTTCATCTCCTCGCCTCTCGACGAGAATAGCCTCATCGGCAAACGATCAGGTCTCCCCGGGTAATGCGCACCCACCTTCACGCTTATGCCCGCCGCATCTACAAGAAGAGACCCCGGGTAAGTACTGGACTTTGAAGATATTTGCCTCCTCATCCTCTCTCCTTGCCTCATGCGATTCCTGTTCGTCAGGCCAGCGCTTTGCCTTCGCCTTCCTTCAGATTCAGGGTCGCCCCTGACACCTCTGGCGTTCGGCTACTGGTTCCCCTTACCGGGCCCAGACGGGACTTTCACCCGCAAGTAGGTGCGCCCTGCCGGGCGCACAAAAGAAAACGGCCCTCCCGGAAGGGAGAGCCGGCGAAAAAACGCGGATGAGCGCGCGATGGGCGGGAACGGGCTTTCCGCTCCGTTCCGGTCAGCCTTCCGACTTCAGCGGAGAACCGCCCGGGAACGGACGCTGTCCGACGCCGCGATCGAGCATCAGCAGTCCCTGCTTCGAATCACCCACCATCTTCACCTGTGCGAGAATCCTGGAGGCGTTCGCTTCCTCCTCGATCTGCTCCCCGACGAACCAGGTCAGCAGCGTTTCCGAGGCGTAATCGCCTTCCTGCCGGGCGAGCTTCATCAGATCGTTGATCTTTCCGGTGATGAACTGCTCGTGCTTCAGCGCATCGCCGAAGACCTCGGCCGGCGAGCTCCACTCGGTCTTTTCCTGCTTCAGATCCAGCAGCGTCACTTTCCCGTCGCGGTCGTTGATATGGTCCACAAATTTCATCGCATGCTCCATCTCCTCGTGAGCCTGGCAGCGCATCCAGTGCGCCATACCGTCCAGGTTTTCCCGATGGAACCACGCGGCCATGGAGAGATAGACGTAGAAGGACTCAAGCTCGTGCTTGATCTGCTCGTTCATTGCATCCCGAACTTTCTGATTGATCATAAGAACTCCTTGTTCGACTCGATGATTTCTCGGTTCATCATCATCATTATAAACATGCGGGACGGGGGATGCAAACGTCATCGGGTTGTCATATGCTGGGAATGGGGAGTACGTTGAAAGGACACAGGAGGACCGCATGTATCGACTCGTATTGCTCCGCCATGGAGAGAGCACCTGGAACCGGGAAAACCGCTTCACCGGCTGGACCGATGTCGACCTCTCGAACAAGGGCCGGGTGGAGGCGAAGGAGGCCGGCAGGGTACTCGAGCAGGAGGGCTACCGGTTCGATCTCGCGTTCACCTCGGTGCTGAAGCGGGCGATCCGGACGCTCTGGATCGCAATGGACGAGATGGACCTCCTCTGGATTCCGGTGGAGAAGAACTGGCGGCTCAACGAACGGCATTACGGATCGCTCCAGGGCCTGAACAAGGCGGAAATCGCCGAACTTCACGGGGAAGAGCAGGTTCACGTCTGGCGGAGAAGCTATGACGTTCCCCCTCCTCCGCTCGAGCAGGATGACGACCGCTGGCCCGGCAGGGATCCCCGCTACGCGGATCTCGACCCGGCGGACGTTCCCCGGACCGAGTGCCTGAAGGACACCGTCGAACGGTTTCTCCCGTACTGGCACGAACGCATCGCCCCGGAAATCCGGACGGGAAAGCGCGTGATCATCGCCGCCCACGGGAACAGCCTCCGGGCGCTGGTGAAGTATCTGGACGGCATCAGCGACGAGGAGATTCCCGGCCTCAACATCCCGACGGGGATACCCCTTGTCTACGAGCTGAACGACGATCTCTCCCCGATCCGTCACTATTACCTGGGCGACGAAGAGGCGGTCAGGAACGCCATCCAGTCGGTCGTGGGCCAGGGCAAGGCCAAAGGATGAGGCTCCGGTGACCCGATCGGCACGGGACGGACGCAGGCGGAGCGGAGGAATCGGTTCCGCGATCCGGCACGGATTCCGCCTGCTCGCGACCGCTCCGATCTTCCTCTACCAGACCGTCGTCTCTCCGATGAAGCCGGCCAGCTGCATCTATCTGCCCAGCTGTTCCGCCTACTCCCGGGAGGCGATCCTCCGCCACGGCGTGCTGAAAGGCACGCTCCTCGGTACCGCACGCCTGCTCCGCTGTTCCGGAGGCCCCTTCACCGGCGGCTACGATCCGGTCCCCGAGGATGCCTCGTTCCGGAGGATCAGGGAGGATTTCCGGCGGTTCAGAAGGCGGAAGGATCGATAGCCGGGGCCGCCGGGATACCGCTGCCCCGAGTGCCCTTCATCCCTTCACCCAATCTTCACACATCCTTCATGTCCGACATCACCGGAATGAGTAAGTTTTCATTGTCCCGAGCAGGAAACGGGGGCGAAGCCGGATTCCGGCACGATGCAGAACTGGAGGGGTTTTTCAGAGGATCAGAGAATCGGTTTCAGGACCGGTGTGGTTCATCCGATGCATCTTCGAACAGCTGCAGTACCATAGCAACTCCTTTCTCCGAGGGGGCGGCAGAAGCCGCCTCCTCCCTTTTTTTCCCATACCATTCACCCTGCCGCAGAACCGCTGCCGGACCGGGAACGGCGTGCTACGCGGGAGGACGATCGCTGTAGGTGATATGCTCGTCGTGCGGGGCGATCGGACGCGCCCGGGTTCCGGAGAAACGGTAACCGTATCCGCGGACCGTTTCGATCCAGTCCGGGCTGCCCAGCTTGGATCGTAGATTCTTTATGTGGGTATCGATGGTTCTCTCGTATCCCTCGTAGGAATACCCCAGGCATGCCTCGAGAAGCGTTTCCCGGGGGATTACCCTTCCCCCGTTCAGTGCGAGGTAGACCAGGATCTTCCATTCGGTACCGGTCAGGTTGACCTCTTCATCGTTCACTTCGACCCGATGGAATTCTTCGTCGATCTCGAGCGCATTTCCATCCAGCTGCCACACGCCGGCCGCCGAATGGTGGCCCGACTCCTTCCCGGAGCGGGCGAGCACCGCGTGTATCCGGAGAACCAGTTCGCGCGGAGAGAACGGTTTCACCACGTAATCGTCGCCGCCGATCTCGAACCCGGTAATCCGGTTCGACTCCTCCCCCCGGACGGTGAGGAATACGATAGGAACCTGGGAAAACTCGCGAATCTGCTTGGCGAATTTGAATCCGTTTCCGTCCGGCAGCATGATGTCGAGGATGATCAGATCCGGATGACCCGCATCCATCTCCTGCAGAACTCCGCCGATGCCGGGAAACTCTTTTACATCGAAGTCCTCGAGTTCCAGGTATCGCCGCACCGTTTCACGGACGAGGACGTTGTCTTCGATAATGAATACTTTTGTCATGACCGCTGAAGCTCCGACACTGAAGTCTCCTCCCCGGTACCCCTGGCCCTTTCCATACCTGGCGGCCTGTTCAAAACACAACTTCTTGATGCAAAAGTAATGAAGTCCCCGTACAGATGCAACCCGATCATCACCGAATCAACACGCATTTCGTTGCCACGAGTGCGTCCATCGGGTATGATGAGATCATGGAAACGGGAAGTGAACGGATACTCGGACTGTTCGAAGAAATTGCACAAATTCCGCGCTGCTCGAAGAACGAGGGGCGGATCGCCGAATGGATCACCCGATGGGCTTCGGCTCACGGTTTCGAGTACCGGCGGGACCAGGTCGGGAACGTCCTCGTTGCCGTACCCGGTACGAAGGGGCGGGAACGGGAGCCGGCCGTCGTGCTCCAGGGTCACCTGGACATGGTATGCGAAAAGACGCCCGACTCGAGCCACGATTTCGATCGCGATCCGATCGTCACCCGGCGGGACGGCGAATGGCTCACCGCCGCCGGGACGACCCTCGGCGCCGACAACGGGATCGGGGTCGCGATGGCCCTGGCGCTGGCGGAAGATCCCGCCGTCGCCCATCCCCCGCTGGAGCTGCTCTTCACCGTCGACGAAGAAACGGGACTGATCGGTGCGAACTCGCTGGGTGGCGACTTTCTCGAGGGAAGGCAGCTCATCAACCTCGATTCGGAGGACGAAGGCGTCTTCACCATCGGCTGTGCAGGGGGGAACGAGACCGAGATTTCGCTGCCGATCGAACGGGAACCGCGGCCGGACGGGTACCGGCGGATGCGGCTGCGGGTGTCCGGTCTCCTGGGTGGGCATTCCGGGGCGGACATCCACCTGCTGCGGGGCAACGCGAACATCCTGCTCGCCCGGATGCTCCGCGAACCCGTCGAGCGGATGTCGGTCCGGGTGATCTCCCTTTCGGGCGGAAAAGCCCACAACGCGATCCCCCGGGATGCCTCGGCGGAGCTCCTGGTTCCGCCGGCCGGCGTGGATGAGCTGCGGCGGCAGTCGACCGACTGGCAGGCGCGGTTCCGCGACGAGCTCGGACGGACCGAAAAGGATCTCGCGGTCACCCTCGAGGACGCGTCCGATGCCGGGGAGCAGCCGTGGAGCGCATCGACCGCGCGGAAGGTCCTGAATCTCGTTCTCGCCCTGCCGAACGGGGTGCTGAGAATGTCTCCCGACATCGAGGGACTGGTCGAAACATCGAGCAATCTCGCCGCATTGGCGGTGGAGGGAGACGAGCTTCGGATTCTGACCAGCCAGCGGAGCAGCCGGCAGTCGCAGCTCGAGGAAGCGACGGTGAAGCACGAGGCTGCGGCCGCGCTGGCGGGCGGCAGCTGTACCCGGAACAACGGGTATCCCGGCTGGCTTCCCGACATCGATTCGGCCCTGCTCGCCCGCTGCATCGAGACCTACCGGAGCGCCTTCGGAAAGGCGCCGGTCGTCGAAGCGATTCATGCGGGGCTGGAGTGCGGGATCATCGGGGCGAAGTATCCGGGCATGGACATGGTCTCCCTGGGTCCGACGATCCGGGATCCGCATTCCCCGCGGGAGCGGCTCCACATCCCCTCCCTGGAACAGGTCCGGGTATTCCTGGTCCGGCTGCTGTCCGCGGACTGACGCCATGGATCCGGGAATCATCCTCTCGACCTTTCTGCTGGTGTTCGTGGCGGAGCTTGGCGGCAAGTCCCAGCTCATCTCCTTTTCGCTCACCGGCAGTACCAGCAGCCCGCTCCGGATTTTTCTCGCCTCCGCGGCCGCGCTGATTCTCTCGTCGCTGATCGCGGTCCTGTTCGGCTACAAGCTGGCCGAGATGCTGCCCCGGCGGCTCATGAAGAATCTCCCGGGAGCGCTCTTCATCGCCGCCGGACTCTTCGTCCTCGTTTCCCGGTTCGCGGGCTGAAGCGCTCCTCCCGCCCCCGGCTCACGCGGTGATCGATCTGCGCTCCCCGGCCGTACCGACCCGTTCCAGGACGCCCCGGGCGAGCGCTCTTCCGCGGTCCCGCATCAGCTCGAGATCGTCCCGCCGCGGCCTGCCCTTGAACTCGACGGGGTCCAGGAACTCCCACCCGGTCCGATACCTCTGCATGAGCTCGTCCAGCTCCTTCTGCGCTCCGCCCGACCAGCCGAAGGATCCGAACCGGAAGGCGAGCCGGTTCAGCACTTTTTTCCGGCACAGGTCGTCCAGCACGGCAGCCATCGGGGGAAACATCTTGTACTCGTACGTCGGCATGCCGACCGCGATGCCCGCCGACCGCCAGGCGGAAGCGAGAACGGTTGACACATGGGTATGGGGAACCCGGTGTACCCGGAACGGGACACCTTCGTCCCGGATACCCTCGAGCAGCGGGGCGAGGGCCTGCCCCGTCATCCCGTACATGCTCCCCCAGATCACGGCTACTTCGGGCAGGGCGGGTCCCTGCGACCAGGAGGCGTAGCGGGAGTAGAGATCGACGATCCGCTGCGGATCCTTCCGCCAGACGATCCCGTGGGCCGGGGCGATCGTCCGGACCGGGAGCTCCCCCACCTTCTTCAGCGCCCGCTGCACGAAGATCGAGAAGGCCCCGATGATGTTCGCGAAATAGCGGAGAGTCTCTTCCTCGAACAGTTCCCGCTCTTCGCTGGAAAGCTGTTCATCGTAGGGATGCTCGCCGACACTGCCGAACGAGCCGAAGGCATCCCCGGAGAACAGCGTTCCGGTTCCCTCCTCGAACGTGACGATCGTCTCGGGCCAGTGAACGTTGGGCACTTCCCGGAACCGGAGCCGCACCCCGTTCCCCAGGTCCAGGACATCCCCGTCCGACACGGCGTGCAGGCGCTCCTCCTCGATCCCGTAGAACGCCTTCGCGAGCTCGACACCCTTGCTGCTGGTATGAACGACGAAGTCGTCCGTGATCTTTTTGAAGTCTTCGATCCAGCCCGAATGGTCGGGCTCCAGGTGATTCATGACGACGTGCTTCACGTCCTCCGGCAGGATCCCCAGCTCGTCGAACTGGCGGAGCAGGGTTCCGGGAACGCCGTCCCATCCGCAGACCCCGTCGACGATTGCGATCTCCCTTCCCCGGACGATGTAGGAGTTCATCGCCACCCCGTGATAGAGCGGCCAGATACTTTCGAACAGGATCGACTGGTCGGCGTTCGCCGAAAGCCGGAAGACGTTGTCCGCCACGCTGCTTGCCCTCATCATCTTCTTCCTCCTCCAATCGATATGCTTTTATTCATTGCTTATACTACTGTTTTAGTAAGAATTTTGCAACCTCCCTGCCGTTCCTTCACAGGGCAAAAAAAATCCGGCATCGTACCGCCCTGCGGCCGATGCCGGATTCCGCCGTTCCTGCGGATCACGGATCACTGCTCGATAAGCACCCCGTCGCGGATGATGCGGTCCGCCCGGGCGACCATGTCATCCGGAATCCGGATTCCCAGCTTCGCGGCGACGTCCAGGTTCAGGATCATTTCGAGGTCGCCCGCGTCCTCCACGAACGTCGTCGGTATTCCCGCGGGGTCCTCCCCGTCGAGGATCCGGTCCACGATCCGGCCGGTCAGACGTCCCACCTGGTACCAGTTGAATCCCCATGCGGCGAAAACGGGATTCGTCTCCGCGGAGGAAGGATCGGCGGAGAGGATCGGAACCCCCGCCTTCATGGCCACGTCCGCCAGCGCCTGGAGCGCGGAGACGACCGTATTGTCGGTGCTCACGTAGAATGCGTCCACCCGCGAGGCGATGCTCTGTGCGGCCTGCTTCACCTCGGCCGACCCGGTGATGCTCTGCCCGACGAACTCGATTCCCAGCTCGCGGCAGGCGGCCTCGGTGAGCTTCGCCAGCACCACCGCGTTCGCCTCGCTGCCGGTGTAGATATGGCCGAGCGCCCGGATCGGCTTGAGCCGGTTCAGGAACTCGATCTGCATCTTCACCGGGGTCCGGTGCGACACGCCGGCGATTCCCGCCTCTCCGACCGACGTGGACCCGACGAGTCCCGCGGCGAGCGGATCGGTAATGGCGGTATAGACGACGGGGATACCGCTCAGCGTGCTCTTGAGCGCCTGCGCCGAGGGGGTGGCGATGCCGATCGCGAGATCGACCCGATCGGCCTTGAACTTCGTCGCGATCTGCTTCGCCGTGGCGACATCGCCGTTGGCGACCTGCAGATCATACTCGATGTCGGCGCGCCCCTGTGCGGCGAGCTCATCCCGGATGCCCTTCTCAAGCGCGTCGAGGGCGGGATGGGTGACGAACTTCGAAATGCCGATCACCGTGTTCTCTTTTTCTCTGCCGCCCTCCGCGACGAGCAGCGCGGGAACGCACAGGGTGAGCAGCAGCAGCGGAATCGAGAGCCGGGCGATTCGTTTCATGATTTCTCCTCCGGTTTCGGTATGTTTCTGTTTATAGAAACAACACCCGAATCATATGCCGTGCGTCCGCTTCCGTCAAGCGGATGCGATGCGGGGAGGCGCAGACTCCGCCGTTCGTGCTATACTGAACCATGGGTTACGAAACGGCGGCTGCGGCAGGCATTCTGCTGCTCCTTGCGGCCGGATGCGTTTCTTCGGAGCAGAGGGGAGACGAAGGCATCCTCGACGCGATCCGGATCATCCGGGAAGCGGACCGGGATTTCGGCAGCGCGGCGCCCGGCGTGGACGATGCGGCCCGGGCGCTCCGGGAATACGACGTGCATTACCGCTTTCCCGCCGACGGCGTCCGCACCGAAACCGGCTATCTCGATGCGTCCTCCGGACGGTACCGCATCTTCACCCGGCTCTTCGTGCCCGACCGCCCGTCGCGGGGAACCGTCCTGATAGTCCACGGGTATCTGACCCATTCGGGCTGCCTTTCCGATCTGACCCGCTTTCTGCTGGACCGGGATTATGCGGTGCTGCTCTTCGATCTTCCCGGGCACGGGCTCTCATCGGGAGCCCCGGGGGAGGTACCATCCTTCGCCGTGTACGGCGATGCCGTCGCGGCGGTTGTCGAGGAGCTCGGCGACCGGCTCCCGGGCCCGATCCACGCGGTCGGCCACAGTACCGGGTGCGCCGCCCTGCTCGACTATCTCCTGAGGCCCGACCGGGACCCGTTCCGGACCGTCGTCCTGCTCGCTCCCCTGGTCCGCTCGCGCGGCTGGGGAGTGTCCCGCCTCGGGGAAAGCCTGCTGTCCCCGTTCACCCGCAGCGTTCCCCGGGTATTCCGGACCAGCAGTTCCGATCCCTCGTACCTCCTCTTCCTGCGGAACGAGGATCCGCTCCAGCTCCGCACGGTTCCGCTCTCCTGGTTCACCGCACTCGACCGATGGAACCGGAACCTCCCCGACGGCCCGGCGCTCCGCCGCCCCGGGTCGACCGTCGCCGTTCAGGGTACCCGCGACGGGGTGGTCGCGTTCGAGTACAACCTTCCCCGCCTCGAGGAGATCGTGCCCGATCTCGAGATCCGGATGATCGAGGATGCGCGTCATGATCTGGCGAACGAGGGGGAACCGCTGCGCGCGGAGGTGTACCGGATCATTCTGGAGTCGCTGGAGCCGGCGGGACTCCGCTGAATCCGGTCTCCCGGATACTCACTTCACCTTCGGGTTTCGCTGAAACTGCGGGCAATGAAGTCCGGTCGCACCGAAGACCTCGCGGCTCGGGAGCTGCCGGGTCTTGAAGCCGAACTCCCGGCAGCCCCGCGGGTAGGAGGGATCCCAGGTGACGTAGAAGTGGATGCATTTCAGACAATCGGGAGCCTGGTTCGGAAAATGCATAGGTAAAGCCCAGTATACCGGCCGCTTCCCCGGCCCGCAAGAGCCGCCGGCTGCGGCGCGGGCTCGCCCCGGGCGCGGGGCCCGCCCCGGGCGCCGGGATCCGAACCGCCGCACCCCGGCGCTCCTGTGAGGCCCCTGCGGAGCTCACGCCTCCTTGTAGGCGGCGATCAGATCCTCGAGCGCTTTCTTCCCGTCCCCGAACAGCATCAGGGTGTTGTCCGCCGCGAAGAGCGGGTTCGGGATGCCGGCAAATCCGGGGCTCAGGCTCCGCTTGACCACCACGACGGTCCGAGCCCGGTCGACATCGAGGATCGGCATGCCGGAAATCGGGCTGCCCGCGCTCTCCCGGGCCAGGGGGTTGACCACGTCGTTCGCTCCGATCACCAGAACCACGTCGGTGTCCTGGAACGAATTGTTGATGACGTCCATCTCCTTCAGCTTGTCGTAGGAGATATGCTCTTCGGCGAGGAGAACGTTCATGTGTCCCGGCATCCGGCCGGCGACGGGATGGATGCCGAACAGGACTTCGACCCCGTCCTTCTCCATCTGGTCCGTCAGCACCCGCACCATCGACTGTGCCCGCGCGACCGCCATGCCGTAGCCCGGAACAAAGACGACCCGACTGGCCGACTTGAGAAGCATCGCGACTTCTTCCGGCGAGGTCGACTTCACCTTCCCCTCGTAGATATCGCCTTCCTGCTTCTGCTCCACGATCGCCCCCATTCCGCCGAAGAGGACGTTGGCAAGGCACCGGTTCATCGCCCGGCACATGATCCGGGTGAGAATGATGCCCGAGGCACCGACCAGCGACCCGCGATGATAAGCACGGCTGTTCGAGAGCACGAACCCCGTCGCGGCCGCGGCGAGCCCCGAGTAGGAGTTGAGCAGCGCGATCGACGATCGGCATGTCCGCACCCCCGATCGGGATGATGAGCAGGATGCCGAGCATCGATGCCGCGGCGACCAGGAGCCAGTAGTACGAAATACCCGGCGGGTCGAACACCACGACGGCGGCCATCCCGACGGCGGCGAGGAGCAGCAGTATCTTGACGATCTGCTCGCCCCGATAGCGCACCGGCCGCTCGGTCACGATTCCCTGGAGCTTGCCGAAGGCGACCAGGCTGCCCCAGAACGTCACCGCTCCGATCAGTCCCGAAGCGACGGTGGCGACGAGGAGCTGCAGGTCCGCGTTTCCCGCGGCGATCGCGGACTCGAAGAGTACCGCGCCCGCGACCAGGAGCGAAGCGCCGCCGCCGAATCCGTTGAACAGTCCGACAAGCTGCGGCATGGCCGTCATCTGGATATTCAGCGCGAGAAGCGCACCGATGAGTGATCCGATCCCGACTCCAACGGCGATGACCCCGTAGCCGATGATGTGCCGGTCGAGAAGCGTCACGACAACCGCGATGAACATGCCGAGCGCGCCGAGAATGTTGCCGCGAACGGCGCTCCGGGGATGCGAGAGCCCTTTCAGACCGACGATGAACAGGGATGCGGCGAGCAGATAGACGATATTGACGACGGCGTCGCTCATGAACCCTCCCGTTTTCGGAACTTCATGAGCATGCGGTGGGTAACGAGAAAGCCTCCCACCACGTTGACGGTCGCGAAGATCACCGCGACCAGCCCCAGAATCACGGTAAGCGTCGTCCGCTGCGTGCCGGCGGACAGAATCGCCCCGATCAGTGTGATGCCCGAAATCGCATTGGACCCCGACATGAGCGGCGTATGCAGGATCGGCGGCACTTTCGTGATCACCTCGAAGCCGACGAACACGGCGAGCACGAAAACCGTCAGCAGCCCGATGAATCCTTCCATTCCTGAAATCTCCTGTTCCGTTCTTCGCCTTTTCAGGCGGGTGCGATTCCCCCGGAGCGCTTCATGCATGAACCCGTCGCCGTCGGTCACAGCCGTGGCCTGCACGATCTCGTCCTCACGGTCGACCGTGATCTTCCCGTCCTTCAGCAGGGCGAGAACGAAGGTGGTGATGTTCTTCGAATAGAGCTGGCTCGCGTGATACGGGGACGGTAGCCGGCAGGTTTACCGGGGCGATGATCCGTACCCCGTGCTTCACGACGCTCTGCCCCGGCTCGGAGAGCTCGCAGTTGCCTCCCCGTTCGGCAGCGAGATCGACGATGACCGAGCCCAGCGGCATGGCCCTGACCATCTCTTCGGTGATAAGAACCGGCGCCTTCTTTCCGGGTATCGCGGCGGTGGTGATGACCACATCGCTCTCGGCGACCATTTCCAGCATTTTTTCCCGCTGCCTGCGGTAGAACTCTTCTCCCATCGCCTTCGCATACCCGCCGGATGTCTCGGCTTCCGCAGCCTCCAGGTCCAGGGCCACGAACCGCGCGCCCAGGCTCTCCACCTGCTCGCGGACCGCGGGACGGATGTCGTAGGCCCGCACCAGGGCTCCGAGCCGGTGCGCGGTCGCGATCGCCTGCAGTCCCGCGACACCCGCCCCGACCACGAAGATCTTCGCCGGGACGATCGTCCCCGCGGCCGTCATCATCATCGGAAGAAGACGGGGAAGCGCCTCCGCCGCCAGCAGGGCCGCCTTGTAGCCGGCGACCGACGCCATGGAGGAGAGCACGTCCATGCTCTGGGCCCGGGTGATCCGGGGAATGAGCTCCATGGCGAAGGACGTGACCTTCCGCTCACGAAGCAGATCGAAGCTATCCCCTCCCCCGTACGGCTCGAGCAGTCCGATCAGGGTCCGGCCTTCCCGCATCTTCCCGATATCGTCCAGGGCCTCCTGCGGCGCCGCAGCGGCCGCCCGGACCGCGAGGATCGCATCCGCCCGCCGGATCACCTCGTCCCGTGACGGCAGCACTTCGGCCCCTTTCGCCCGGTACTCGTCGTCCCCGTATCCCGCCTCGTTTCCCGCGCCGGTCTGCACCAGCACCTCGACTCCCTGTGCGGACAGGGACCCGATATGCGCCGGGACCACGGCAACCCGCCGTTCGCCGGGTGAACGTTCTTTCAGCACGCCCACGGTCATATGCTTCTCCCGATACTTCAGTATATTACTCGTTAAAAGTGTAATTTTTTGGGAGAGAAAGTCAAAAGAACGGCGCGATCCGGAACGGGAGCGTCAGGGTTCCTGCCGATGCAGGGGAAGCTCGATCCGGAACGTGGTCTGCGGCACGTCGAGCAGGGTAAGGCTGCCGCCGTGACGACGGACGACGATGTCCCGGCAGATGCTCAGCCCGATCCCCATGCCCGTCCCCATGGGGCGGGTGGAGAAGAACGGCTCGAAGATCCTCCCGCGAACCTCCGGCGGGATCGGCGGTCCGTCGTTCCGGATCTCACATACGGCGTTCCCGTCTTCTTCGTAACTCCGGATTCCGATCGTCCGCTTCTGCGGATCGTCGGTTTCACCCCGTTCCCGCTCGATCGCTTGTACCGCGTTCATGATGATGTTCATCAGCACCTGGTTCACCGCACCCGCGTCGCACCGGACCGGCGGAAGATCGGACAGGTCGAGCTGCGTCCGGGCCGCTTCTTCGATCCGGCCCCGGGCGATCCGGAGCGTGCTTTCGATCCCGCGGTTCAGATCGTAGGGTTCGAACCGGTGTTCCGCAGAGCGATAGGTAAAATACCGGAGACTGTCGAGGAGTGAGGCGATCCGCCGGTAGCCTTCATCGTTATCGCTGAAGATCCGCTCGATTTCCGCGATCCGCTCCTCCCGATCCGCTCCGGCGGCACCGGCCGCCTTCGCCTGCGCAGTCAGGGATGCGATATGCTCCCGCAGCGCGTAGGTGTTGCCTTTGATGAACACCAGCGGATTGCTGATCTCGTGAACGATTCCCGCCGAAAGCTCTCCGATGGAAGCAAGCTTCTCCTGATGGACGAGACTCATCTTCATCTCGCGCAGGGAACGGTTCTGCTCGACCAGACGTCTGTTCGCCCGCTCGAGCTGCGCCTTCGCTTCCTGCAGCCGGAGCATCGAACGGATCCCTTCGGCCGAGGCGGTGTAGAGCGTTCTCGAGACGACGAATCCAAGCAGGAACAGGCTTCCCAGAGGCACCAGGTCTGAGAATGTCCACGGGGAAAGCGCGGGAAAGAACGAACGCCCGGCGATGAATGCGATGCCGCAGACGGCGTACAGAAAAAGCAGGAACAGACTGCGGAAGGAGCCGAGCATCGAAATGAGAAGAACCGCTATGATCAGCGTGGTGATCCGGCCGGTATCCGCCTGCTCCGCGGCGGCGATCAGCCCGGCCCAGAAAAGGCAGAGCAGCGCATGGATCCGGATCAGCCGGGAATGCCCGGTCAGGGGCGGATTCCAGGTCAGGGCTTCCTTTCCCGCCCCCGCCTTCCCCGGAGGGAATCGGCGGCGGTGAGTTCGAAAGACGACGGCCAGGGCTGCGGTCTGAAGGAGCAGGAATCCGGCATCGAGGACGAGATACCATGCATACGACGGCATCGGAGCGGTCCGCTGCAGGAGACGAACGTCGGTGAAGAGAAGATACACGGCAAGCAGGAACAGGGCCGGGACGATGAAGAGCATCCGGTCGAAGAGCAGGATACCGAGATGATCCTCGATCCGCTTGCGATCCGGCCCGCCCAGCCGGAAGAAGGAACGGAACACTTCAGTCCCCTGATCGGGACGCCCATCGACGCGGTCCATGATCATCCCCGGATCTGTGCCGAGACGAGGACTACGTCGTCGTGAAAGACTCCTCCCTCGGCAAGTTCTCTCGACATGCGGATGAAGTCCTGGTTGAAGCTGCCGCTCTCCCGGAGGTGCCGGGCGATTCCCTCAAAAGCCGTCCACTCCATATTTCGACTTCCCAGATCGAGGAGCCCGTCGGTAAAGAGGAGGATCCGGTCGCCCCGATGCACGGGGACCTCGTCCTCTTCGAAGGTGATCGCCCCGGCAAGCCCCAGGGCGGGACCGGACCGTGCGTACCGACTGCAGTCATGCGCCCGGAGAAGGACCAGAGGAGGATTCCCGGCGCTTGCATGACGGACCCGCATCGCCGAAAGGTCCAGGATCGTAACGCTGAACGCGACGAAAAGGTCCGGAGATCCGCTGAGCTCGCCGAGAACCCGGTCGTTCATCCAACTGAGGAAATGCGCCGGCGAGAAATCGCTCTTCGCATAATCGATGATCGTCCGCTGGGAGATGATGCTCTTCAGCATGCCCGTCACGAAGGCGGCCTGCGCACCGTGACCCGACACATCGCCCAGAAGAAAGAGGAACCGGTCCCGCGTGATCGGGAGCACCTCGCAGTAGTCGCCGCTGAGTCCGTATTCGGCGAGGGGATGATAGGAAATATCGATGCTGCAGCGGTCGGAACCCGGATAGCGTCCCATGAGCAGGTCTCGCTGGATGCGGCCCGTGTGCTCGAGCTGGATGCGCATCCGGTCCACCCGCTGCGATTCATCCTCGCATTCCCGGGCACCGGCAACCGCTTTCTCGATCTCCCGGATCAGGTCCGCGGTTTCCCATGGTTTCAGGAGTACCGCCATGATGCCGGCGGAAACCGCACGGGCGACACCCTGAAGCTCGGAGTAGCCGGTGATGAGGATGGCACGGATCTTCGGATACCGTTCACGCACCCGTGTAAGCAGTTCATCACCGGGGATCTCCGGCATCCGCAGATCGCTGACGATCAGAGCCACCGATTCGTTCTGGGTTTCGAGGAATTCGAGGGCTTCCGATGACGAGCGGGCGGTCTGCAGCGACAGTCCCCTGCAGCTTACCCAGGATGAGAGCTCGCGCCGGATGCTGTCGAGCACTTTCGCCTCGTCGTCCACCACCAGAATCGTGTCGCGAGCCGGATTCACGTCGTTCGCCATGCATCACCTCCGTTCCGGGGATCCGGACCGCACCCGAACCGGATAGTCCGGTCGGGGAAGTCTCCCGCGGCTGCCAGGTGAAGGGCCTTCGGCTTCGATGCCGAACAGGCCTGATGGCAACCACATAATAATATCGCGTCCGGGACACAAAAACGAGGTTTACAGGTTTTTCATGCGATAGCCGGAACGATCAGGACAGGACGAAGACGACCTTTACCGAGCAGGGAAGCGTCTGCCGGCGGCCGTTCACCGTTCCGGGGCGGAACCGTGCCCCGAGTACCGCTTCGAGGGCGGCGCGGTCCAGGATCTCGTGCCCCGATGATGCGACCAGGTCGTGGCTCAGGATCACTCCGGACGGCGACACCAGGAGGCGGATCTCCACCGTTCCTTCGTAGCCCCGCTTTTTCGCGGCGATCGGATACGGCGGCCGGCGGATTTCCGCGATCGGCCCGGGCGGCACGATCGTCGGGGTATTCGCGACGGAGCCCGCCTCTCCGGGCGCTCCGGGCGCTCCGGCGCGGCGTCGCCGGCCGCCACGTCCGCCGCAGCGCCGGCTGCTTCATCCGCGGCGACATCATCCGCGGCGGCTCCGGAAGCGGATCTCCGCCGGAGAATCGCTCCCGCTGATCCCCCTGCCCTGCAGGATCGGTCCTCGGCACGGCCGGAAGCGGCGCCTCCTGCAGGGCGGAGGTCGGCTCCCCCTTCGCAGCAGAGGCATCGGGCGATACGGATTCCGCCCGGGAGCGGAGAGCGGCCCGGACCGGGGTTCGCGGAATTTCCGGTTCCCGTGCTGCCAGCGTAACCGCGAGCGGTTCGCGCATCCGGATCCCGCCGGCAGCCGTCTCTCCTTCGGCAGGTACCGCCGCTCCGCCGCCGGAGAAGAGCTCCAGGGCGACGAGAAGGGCGGCGTGAAGCAGGAGCGATCCCCCCACTCCCGCCGCCAGCGGGCGGTCGAGTACCGCCACGAGGCCCCCACCTCGTACGTCCTGCCCGGCATGGGATGCCATTCCCAGGTCACGAGGGTCGGTGTCCGGTCGTCGAGGATGTTCCGGTACGGCGCCGAGTACCTTCAATCCTTCAGCGAACACAGGCTTCCAGGCCAGGACCGCATCCCAATCGGTTCTTCCGGATACCCGATCCTGGTCATTCGCATCGTCACCACCCGGGTAGAAATCCGATGTGTACGCGACCGAACTGATGAGCGAAAGATCGGCGGGGAGAAACAGGGTACCCGATCCCGTCACCTTGTGATTCGGAACCAGAGGAATCAGGTTCCCCTCGTTGCCGCCGGAGGAGAATTCGGCGCGATCCCAAGAATAGCCGGCAGAGAGCACGAATCGCTCGCGGTCGTAGGAGGCGAGAAATGTCACCCCGTAGTGGTGCGTCTCGCCGGCATTCCGGTTTTCGCCGAGGAACGGACCGACACCCGTGTAGACAAACATGATCTCGTCTTCCATCAGGAGCAAGTACGGAGAGGCGGAGAGCCCGAGATCACCGAACCGGGCTTCTACGTCTGCCACGAAATGGTGTCCCGATTCCGGATTCAGATCGTCGTTGATGGAGCCATCGGAGTAGGAAACCTGTTCGTCAAGAAACGGATAGCGGAATACCTTTCCATATCTGAGGGAAAGTCGCAGCCCTTCCGTGGTGCGCCACGCGACCCCGGCATCGTAGACGAACGCGTCGTGCCGCTCATCAGCATTTCCCGTTTCGGACTCGAGCGCTGCGAGCTCATACCGAATTCCGCCGTCGAAGACGAGACGGTCATCTCTCGACACCTTGTTTCGGAGCCAGACGCCTGCCGTGGTTCTCGTAGCCTCGAGATCACCGGTCTCGACCTCCCGATCCTCACCCGTGTAGTACTGTACCGAGAGGCTGGAAAGCCGGACATCCACCCCGCCCGAGATCGTCGTATACCATGGATCGGCCAGGAACATGTCGTACGATGCCTGCGGCCGGATATGGAGGTCCGAAACAGCTGAATCGTAGTACGAGGGCCACGATCCGAAATCCGCCTCCGACGAATCCACCGAATAGACGACCGGCAGCGAGGCCGAGAAGTCGCCCGCTTCGAAATCGAAGCTCGCACCGACATCCCAGTAGCGGTTGTCGAGCTCGTCCCCCTGATTGGTCGCCTGATCCGGATCGTCCTCGAACTGCTCCTCGGTCAGGCCGCCCGGCAGCTCGTATCCCGACGGGATCCAGGTCCCGAAAAACGCCGCCTTCGCCCATTCGGTCAGGACAATCTCGATGCGCGGGCTCACCGACCAGGACTCCGCATCGGTCCGCTCGCGCGAGCTCAGGTCGACGCTGCGGGTCGCGGACAGTGAGACATCGAGCCGCTCGGTACCCGCGGAAACGGTGAGCGCCTGGCGGTTGGAGAGCTCCGAATCGACCGAAGTTTCGAGGAACAGCGTATAGGGTTCGGTACGGTTCGTGATGATGTTGACGACTCCCGCCACCGCGGCGTCGCCGTACTGGCTCGAAGCGGGTCCGCGGATGATCTCGATCCGGTCGACCGACTCGATCGGGATCTGGGCCCAGTCGACCGACTGCATGTCCGGCCGGCTGACGGGGCGTCCGTCGACGAGGATCAGGGTCCGGCCGAAACCGTTCTCACCGAAACCTCCCATCGAGACCGATGACTGCAGACCCGAGAACGAACTGACCCGGACGAACGGAAGCAGCTGCAGCACTTCCTCGACCGAGTCCGCCTCCTGCCGTTCGATCTCTTCTCGGGTGATGACGTATACCTGAGCGGTGACGGTTTCGGACTCCTCCTCGATGCGGGATGCGGTAACGACGACTTCCACGTCCGCGGCCGGGACGGGAAGCAGGACCGCCGTGAGCAGAACGGCGGACAGCACGAGCATGTACGGGCGATTCACTGGTCCTCCAGGGGCCAGAGGGGCATAGGGGGGCACAGGATCCCTAACCTTCCTCCGAGGCCGGAACAAAAGATTCGGAATCGGCAGGTTTCCTGGCTCGCGGCATAGCGGAGATCGGCGCCTTCCCTCTCAGTGGCATCGTGCCGATCCCCAATCCGCTTACAGTAGCGGGGACTGCTCCGGATTCACACCGGATTCCCTTCACCGCATTCCTTGCTGCTATGGTACCATTCCCGCCGCCTTCCCGTAAAGCTCCGGAAGACGGGAAAGCGGGAGTTTTCTGAAAACGTCCGTTATGGAGTCATGCGAGAAATTCCGCTTCGACCTTCTCCCGCGGCCAGTGTTCCCGGACCGCCCGCTCGTACTGCTTCGCCCGGTCGGGATCGCCGATCATCACCACTGCATCGAGCGATCCGTCGCGGTAGTAGAAGCGCAGGTAGCGGTCATCGTCGATCCGCTCATCCTGTTCGTACCCGGGTGAGTCCAGCACGGGAGGCTTGTTCATGGAAAAGAAGTAGCGGTCCCAGAGTTCGGTTTTCAGCCGGAATCCCGGATGCTCGTAGCGTTCGTTCCCTCCGGCCGCGTTCCGGCCGGCGATCCTGCCCTGCATTTCCGCGGCGTGCCAGAGGTGCGTCACCAGACCGCCCGGATGCTCCGCGGCATCTCCCGCGGCGTAGATGTCCGGATGCGAGGTTCGCAGGAACTTGTCCACCCGGATACCCCGCCCGACCTCGAGACCGGCGGCTGCGGCAAGATCGGTCCGGGGACGGATGCCGATGCAGGAGACCGCAAGGTCCGCTTCCACGATCTCGGCTCCGGGAGATTCCGGGGGAGTTTCAGAAGCCGCTTCCCGAGTGCCCGTCGAAGAGGAGAGGCGCAGCCGGATGGATCCGGCATCGGTGCGCTCCAGGCCGATCACGTCCCGGCCGTACCGGAGCTCGACCCCGTGCTCCCGGAACAGCCGGTCCATCACCCCGGATGCGTGCTCGTCGAGCTCCCGGGGCATCAGCTCGGTCGACCGGCCGATCAGGACGACCCGCTTCCCCGCCCGAACGAGCTGCTCCGCCACTTCGACCCCCATCACGCCCATGCCGATGACGGCGCACGAACGGCACCCGGATGCGGCGCCGATGAGCCGGTCGACCTGCTCGGCGGAACGGACCACGATCAGCCCCGCGGGTCCGTCAGGGAGCTCCGGAAGGATCGGATCCGCCCCGGTCGCGAGGATCAGCTTCGACCAGCGGATACTCCCTCCGTCGCTCAGCTCGAGCTCGTGACGGGCGGGCAGGATGCGCACGGCGGTCGTACCGAACCGAAGCTCGATACCCTGCTCCCGATAAGCCTCCTCCGGCTGGAAGGCGAACTGGTCCCGGCCGTAGCCGACGGCGATGTTCTTGGAAATTTTCGTACGCTTGTAGGGGATCCGGTCTTCTCCGCTCAGAAGCAGCACGGAAACGCCGGCGTTCTGCTCCTTCGCCGCCGCAGCGGCGAAGTATCCGGCGGCACCGCCTCCGATGATCACGACATCCCGGCTCTCCATCCGATACCCCCTCCCATGGTCATGGATGCTGCAGTCGGCGGTCCCGGCATTCCATCAAACGGATCTACCGCCTCCTAGAAAGACTCGTCCAGAAGTGCCACGACCGCAAGGTGATTCCCCTTAACCGCAGCCGTCTCTGCCGTCTCGCCCGCCGTGTTCGTAACGAGCCGATCCGCGCCCTGCTTGAGCAGCACCTCCACCGCCTCGAACCGGCCCTCCCGGGCGGCGATGATCAGGGCCGTATCCCCGTCGGGGCGGTTCGTCCGTTCGATCTCCGCACCCATGAGGATGAGAAACTTCATGATATCGGCATTCCCCGCACGCGCCGCGGCCATGAGAGGCGTATCCGTCGGCTCGGCGGACCCGCCGAGGTTCACGTTCGCTCCCCGCCGGATCAGGTCCCCGACGATGCGCGCGTGGCCCCGCTCCGCGGCGATGCGCAGCGGCGTCCGGCCGCGGCTCGGCAGATTCACGCCGGCGCCCGCATCCATGAGCACGGCGGCGATCTGCTCGTGGCCGCCCGCTACGGCCCCGGCAAGCGCCGCGTTTTCACGGTTCGGAGCCGGCGGGGCACCGCTCGAGAGAAGCAGCTCGACGGTTTCCCGGTGCCCCGCCGCAGCGGCGGCCGCGAGCGGAGAAACCCCGGTCGAGCTGAGCGAATCGGTCCGGGCACCCGCGGACAGCAGGATCTGCACCAGCCGGTAATTTCCCGCATTCGCGGCGTACATGAGCGGGGTGGTTCCGTTCGCGGTGGCGGCATCGGAATCGGCCCCGGAGGCGAGGAGACGCTCCGTCAGGTCGATCCGTTCCGTGCTGACGGCGAAAACGAGGGCTGTGGCACCGCCGCTTCCCCGGCGGTCCACCTCGGCTCCGCGCCCGATCAGGTAGTCAACCACAGCGGGATGATTGCCGTGAACCGCGAGAATGAGCGGGGTATTCCCCCGGGGATCCGAAGCGTTCACATCCGCCCCGGCTTCCGTCAGCATCCGCACGACGGCTGCATTCCCGCCCCGCGCAGCGACATGGAGCGGCAGAACGCCTTCCGCATCGGGAACGCCGGGATCGGCTCCATGGGCGATGAGCAGCCGGACGAGCTCCGCCCGACCCGCACCGGCGGCATCCCGCAGCGGCGACCAGCCGAGACGGTCCCGGACATCCACGGACGCCCCGTTCTCCAGCAGGACCAGCGCAACCTCGGGCCGGTCCAGCATGACCGCCCACTGGAGCGGCGTCAGACCGAACTGGTCGATCCCGTTCACCGTTTTGCCGCCCCGGATGAGCGTCCGGGCCGTATCCGGATCCCCTTTGAAGGCAGCCCCGCCAAGGTCCGTCAGCCAGGAAGTGATTCTCGCATAGTCGGGATCATCCGCGGAAAGCGGCCGTACCAGATGCAGGTTCCGGTTCACGAGGGCCACCCGGACCGCGTTCCAGCCGTCGCGGTCCTCCTGACCGGCGGCCGCTCCGTGCTCGAGCAGCAGCCGGACCAGCTCGGCATTTCCCGCCCGGGCGGCATACAGGAGCGCTGTCCAGCCCCCGGGTCCACGTGCCGAAACATCGGATCCGGCCGCCAGCAGAGTGGAAACAGTCGCAATGTTCCCTTCCCGAGCCGCCGCCATGAGCGGCGTCAGGCCCGTTCCGTCCTTCCGGTTCGGATCCGCTCCTTCCCGCAGCGACTGCTCGACGCTCTCCGCCGATCCCTCTGCCGCGGCGGCGGCCAGATCGGTGGTATATTCCTTTTTCTCCTGATCTTCCTGCCGGACTGCATCCTCTCCGGTTGTACAGGAGAAGAGTAAAGCTCCGGCAAGAAGCACGAAGATCGCTTTCCGCATGCGACACACTCCGTTCACGTCCCGTTTCGGTTCAGCCTCTCCCTGCCCGGTTCCGAGGCTGCGGGATAGAGTATACGGCGGAACATCCGGTTCCTCAAGCAACGGTGATCTCTTTCGCGAGGTACACATCCTGAATCGCATGGAGAAGATCCACGCCTTCCTTCATGGGCCGCTGGAAGGCCTTCCGTCCGGAGATGAGCCCCATTCCGCCCGCCCGCTTGTTGATCACGGCGGTTCTCACGGCCTGGGCCGCATCGTTCTTCCCCGATGCTCCCCCGGAGTTGATCAGACCGGCCCTGCCGGAAAAGCAGTTCAGCACCTGGTAGCGCGTAAGATCGATGGGATGGTCGCTGGTGAGATCGCGGTAGACCCGCTCGTCGGTTTTCCCGAAGTCGATCGCCCGGTAGCCTCCGTTGTTGGTCGGCTGCTTCTGTTTGACGATGTCTGCCTGGATGGTGGCCGAGAGATAGTTCGCCTGCCCCGTCAGATCCGCGGAGGTCTCGTAGTTGACCCCGTCCTTCTCGAATGCCTCGTTCCGGACGTACGCCCAGAGAATGGTCACGAGTCCCAGCTCGTGCGCGTGCTGGAAAGCCTCGGAAATCTCCTGAATCTGCCGATCGCTCTCGGGAGACCCGAAGTAGATGGTCGCTCCCACCGCAACCGCACCCATGTCGAACGCCTGACGCACCGAAGCGAACAGGATCTGGTCATACCCGTTCGGATAGGAGAGCAGCTCGTTGTGGTTGATCTTGAGGATGAAGGGAATCCGGTGGGCATATTTCCGGGCGACCGCCCCCAGGATCCCCAGGGTCGAAGCGACGGCGTTGCACCCTCCTTCGATCGCCAGCCGCACGATATTGCCCGGATCGAAGAACTCGGGGTTCGGAGAGAAGGCGGAACCGGCACTGTGCTCGACCCCCTGATCGACGGGAAGAATCGACATATACCCCGTTCCGCCCAGCCGGCCGTGGGAAAAAAGCGCCTGCAGGTTCCGGAGAACGACCGGAGACCGGTCGGTATCGGCGGCGATCCGGTCCACGAAATCCGGGCCCGGCAGGTGAAGCTGGTCCTTCGGATACTTCGCCCGATGAGAAAGCAGCTCCTCGGCCTCGTCGCCGAGAAGCCTCAGGATCGTTTCATTCATATGCACCTCCCTTTCGGAAAGGTACTGATTTTCACACGGCGGAGAAAGGCGTCTCCGTTCCCGCTGCGGCAGCCGGAAGGCGATCCCTCAGGAGAGCTCCCCGAGAAACCGGTCCCGGTCCCGGATCAGCCGCTGCTCCCGCTCGCGCAGCTCGGCTGCCGCGTCGTTGAGTTTCCGCAGCTCGTCCTCCTGGGCGGTAAGAACGGAAACGTAGCGACGGTAGAGATCGGAGTTCCGGTCCAGGCTCCCCATGTTTCCCCGGATCCGGCTCTGCTCCTGGTGGATCTGCCGGACCTGTTCCTCGATCCCGCTCCGCTCCCCGGCGGTTTCGGCGATCACCCGGTTCATGTCCGCCACCTTCCGCAGCGCCCGTTCCACGTCCGGGGCGATCTCCTTCGCCTGCAGGTAGACGAGAATCCGACCGGAATCCAGGTTCGACAGCGCGACGCTGCGGGAGATCACCCGCTTCTCCTCCACCTGCTTCTCCAGCGCGGCCCCCGGGGAGAGCTCCACGAAGAACCGGTACGCATCGCCGGTCTTCCCGTCCGCCGATGACGCCGCGGAAAGCTCCCATCCCGGCCGGAACGGCTGCTCGATCAGGAGCGTACGAGCGGTCTGCCGCTTGCTGCGGATCGTGTAGATGCTGCGGAGCTTCTGCAGGTGCTCGCTGACCAGGGTGCCGCGAACGATCTTCACCGAGTAGAGTTCCTCGGGTTCCTGGTCGGTGCGTACGGCAACTTCGGTGGAAAGGTCGAGCGAGTAGCTGACCAGGCGCTCTCCTTCGGGCGGCAGATGTTCGATCCTGGCATCGCCGGCGTAGACCCCGTCCTCGAAGACCGTCAGCGGACCGGGAGCGAGGTGGAGGCCCGTTCCGTTCCGCAGCTGGACGCCGTTGTAGGGATACCGGGAGTTGTCCGCCTGCCGATAGATCGAAAGCTTCCTGCCCGGGAGATCGGCCCCGATGATGGGAATCATCGCCGAGCGCTGCCGCGGAATGGTGACCGGTCGGCCCACCGCATAGCTGAAAAGCTCGCCCGTCGCCTGACCCGCCGCCGCAACCGTAACCCCGCCGCCGATTCCGAACGCATCGTCCGCGAGCTCCGCTTCCGCAGCCGGCTCCGCGTATTCCCGGGCCATCCGCGAGGACGGCGCCATCGACGGTGCGGGAGCCGCGGCCGCCCCGGAACGGGATTTCGCCGCTTCGCTCAGGGTATCGCGATATACCGGGGGGACGACTCCCGCCAGATAATCCGGTGCGATCTCGGGACGCGGGACATAGACCGGCCGGTACAGGTCCATCGAGAAGGAGACCGGTCGGCCGGAGACGAGACTCAGGGAGACATCGGTCCAGTCCTCCTCACCGGCATTGTCCACCAGGGCCCAGCCCTGCAGATAGGCGTTCTCACCATCCCCGAGCACCAGCCGGTAGCTCGCCTTCCAGACCGGCGCCTCCAGAAGATATCCGATCCGTACCGGACGCCGGCCGTTCCCGTCCAGGAGCACCTCGACCCCTTTCCGCTCCCGGGAGCCGGTCCGTGCCAGCAGAGCGAGTGCTCCGCGGAACTCCTTCTCCACCTCCGCATCGACGAACGAAATGCTCCGGATCTCGTCCAGCGCGATCCTCCGCAGTCCGTCCGGGGCGAGGACCAGCAGCAGGTACTGCTCCTCCTCCCCTTCGTCCCGGACGATCGTCCGGTGCTCGACCGAAACGATCGCCCCGCGCACGGTCTCTGCGGCCTGGATCACCGCATCCCGCCCGCGAAGCTGGAACAGGATCTCCGGCAGGCCAGGATTCCCCGTCAGATCCACGATGAAGGAACCGAGCGCCCGCTCGGCGGACTCCATTCCGTCGTAGGTTATGGCCCGGACCGAACCGCCGCCGCCGTCGAGGAAGACCATGCTCTTGAGAATGTCCTGCATCTGCTCGGGAAGGAAGCGGAACGTCCGGCCGGACCGGCCCTCCACCGTCCCCTGGTGCTCGAAATAGCCCACTCCGCTGGAGAAGAGCACGACCCGCTTCAGGGGAAGGGGTTCGGACGCTGCCGGTTCCGGCTCCTTCCCGCCTTCGGCGGCGAGGAGCCCGGCGCCGGGATTCAGGACCGAAAGGAGCAGCACGGTCAGGACGATGATCGCATACGATTTTCTCATGGGGATTTCTCCTTCACAGATTGTATCCCGTTTCTACAGAAACGCCATGTACAGGGGAATCAGCAGAAGGAATATCAGCAGCGTTACCGCCAGGAAGAAAGCAGGCCGGCGCCGGTCCTCGCCGTACACTCCGCTGACGATGGCGACCTGGACCATCACCGGAGTCGCCGCGATCACCACGAACACCCGGCCCATCATCTCCGGCACCGGGATGATGCCGATCAGCAGCAGCATGATTCCCGGTGTTACGAGAAAGCGCCCCACGAGCACCGCGAACAGCTCCCGGTCCGGCCGCATCCCGCGGAAGTCGCTGTTCCGGAGACTGATGCCCAGGTAGAGCATGGAGAGAGGGGTGACCAGGTCTGCGAAGTAGCGGAGACCGCTGCGGAGGAACACCGGAAGTCTGATCCCGGACACGATCAGGAGCACCGCGATGATCACCGAGACCAGGACCGGATTGAACACCTGTTTCACGCTCGCCCACGAGAAAGCCGGCTCTCCCGCCCCGGCCCCCCGGCGAATCAGGTAGACGCCCAGCGTCCAGAAGATCGTGGCGTTGGAAATGTAGTAGAGGGTGACGAAGGGAACGCTCTCTTCGCCGAAAATGGCGATCGTCACCGGAAGCCCTACCATCACGGTATTGGTGAAGGTGAAGAGCCCCTGAAACGTGCCGCGCCGCTCCGCCGGGATCCGCAGGATCCGGGCCGCGAGATACGCGATCGCATATGAGATCAGGATGCCCGTGAACGGGACGAACATCCCCGGCCCCAGCGCGACCAGCTCGTCCCGCGTGAACGATGCGGTCAGATTGGTGATCATGAGACACGGCAGCGCGAACCGGATGATGACCCGTGCGAACAGCGTGGCATGTTCGTCCGTGAACCAGCCGCGGAGCGTGAGTACGTACCCCACCGACATGAGGAACATGATGATCAGGATCCCCTGAAGTGCATCGACGACACCGGCCACCGCCCCCTCCTTCCTACCGGGCTCCCATGATGCTTGGAATATCGGTTCTGTGCAAGGGTGCGGGAGCGTGTGTGCGGGAGCATGCCGGAGCATTATCCCGGTGCATGATCCGGAACGTCGCCTCCCGGAGCGGGCTTCGCCGGCTCAGCGCGGCCGGGCCGAGAGGATCGTAAGGGGAGAATCATCCTGCCAGGGCTCGCCGGCGTAACTCCCGAACCAGAGCTGTTCGGAGAATCCGGCCGCAGCGGCCATCCCGGAGAGTTCCTCCCGGCGCAGCGCCAGAAGGGTGATCGCGCTTTCGGTGACATCGTCACCGTACCCGGTGACATCGTCACCGTACCCGGTGACACAGGGTACGTCCCGGACGGTCAGAACGGTCCGGAACACGAGATAGCCGGGATCGCAGGTATCGAGGTAGTGCCGCTCCATGGTGACCCCTTCGGCTTTCAGGTCGGGAAGCCGGTACGGCATTTCGCGAAGGGCTCGATCCATGTTCACGATCTGGATGATCAGCTGCACACCGGGGACCGATGCGGCGCGGAACGCGCGCAGGGCTGCCGCGACGGTATCCCGGTCCGGGAGATGCGGAAGGGTGTTGCCGATGCATGCGATCCCTTCGAACGGGTCCTTCCCGTACCGCCCGTGCTCCTCGAGTCCCGCCCGGAGAAATCGTACATTCTCCGGATGCGGTTTCCCGCGGGCCGCTTCGATCATCGAAGGGTCGCTGTCGATGCCCAGCACACGATACCCCAGCCGTCCGAGCGCTGCGGCGTACGTTCCGGTTCCGCAGCCGGCGTCGAGAAGATGAGATCCTGATGGAAACCGCCGGGTCAGAAAAGACAGAATGACAGGCTCTTCCGGGAAGAGCCTGTCATAATAGGGAGAAAGGACATGATACAGAAACAGGTACCCCTTTCAGCCGTCGTTGCCGATGGCAGATGTCGGACAGATATCGAGCGCGGATTCACATGCCTCCCGCTCCGAATCGCCGTCGGGCTGCTTGTACACGAACGCGAAGGTGTCGTCATCAGTCATCTTGAAGTTGTCCGGTGCCTCCCCCACACAAGCACCGCAGGCGATGCACGAGTTGTCCGTGTAGTACTTCCCGTCGACGTTTTCCGGATACCGGCCGGCCTTGTCCGCCATCTCTACCTCCTTTCGGCATTGCTCCTGCGGCTCGACTCCCGTCGATCCGCAGAGCGTTCGGCTGATGCATGATTAATATACTAGAAAATGGTATGGCGGCAAAGAATTATTTACCATATTCGCGGAAATTTGCCGAAAGCCCCGATTCATGAGTATGTTCCGGTTATCATGCCGGTCGAACCGATTGCCACGGACATGCCGATACAGCGCATTCTTCCCGAACCCGATTGGCGGATGGTTCCCCGGCGCTTTATCGTCCGGAGGGACGAGGATCGGGACCGCGAGCGCGAGGAACGGCACCGGAGCGAACGGGAAGCTCGGAACGGCCCCGCCGCTTCCGCTGACCCCTGGATGGGAAGGCACATCGACTTCTTCGCCTGAC
The DNA here is from genome assembly GCA_963728215.1 of uncultured Spirochaetota bacterium. Lineage (GTDB taxonomy): Bacteria > Spirochaetota > Spirochaetia > CAVSJD01 > CAVSJD01 > CAVSJD01. Next base: position 124,275 of record CAVSJD010000007.1, read on the forward strand.
GGTCCGCAGCCCCTGCAGCACCGCTCTTCGATCCTCAGAGCGCGTAGAGCTCCTCTTCGTCGAGCAGTTCGAATCCGCACTCTTCCACGCAGGAGGAGATGACCGAGGGATCGCTCGATTCGAGGCAGAATACCGCTTTTTTCTGCGTCCCGACGATGAATCCGTAGGCGTCCCTGATGTTCACCCCGTTCTCTTCCAGGATCTCCATCAGGCTGTCCAGACCACCCGGCCGGTCGTCCACCAGGACTGCCGCGATCTCCTTCAGCGCACAGGCGAATCCCCGGTCCGCGAGAAGCAGCTGTGCCTGCCGCGGCTTGTTCACGAGGAGCTTCATCATGCCGAAATCGCCCCGGTCCTGAATGGTGAGGGCCCGGATATTGATGTCGTTGTCCCCCAGCAGTGCGGTTACCGCCTTGATTCTGCCGGGACGATTCTCGATGAATACGTTCAGCTGACTGGCCATGGCATTCTCCTACATCGCCGGGCGCATATCCCGCACCCGGATCGCCTTTCCTTCGCTCACCGGCAGGCTTCCCGGTTCGTGGAGCTCTACCTTCGGGGTCAGAACGATGGAAGCCCTCAGCTCCTCCACGATCCGCCGCTTGAGCGTCTCCAGCTGCTCCACCTCGCCCGAGAAGAGTTTGGAGTAGATCTCCACCTGCACCGTCATCCGGTCCAGGGAGCCCTTCTTGTCCAGGAGGATAAGGTAGTTGTTCCCGACCTCGGGAATGCGCATGAGGACCGCCTCGATCTGGGAGGGGAACACGTTCACCCCGCCCACGATGAGCATGTCGTCCGTCCGTCCCGTGATCCGGGCGATCCGCCGATGCACCCTGCCGCAGGAGCAGATGTCCGGCAGGACGCTGCTGATGTCCCGGGTCCGATACCGGAGCAGCGGGGTCGCCCGCCGGTCGAGGGTAGTGAACACGATTTCCCCGCTTTCGCCGTCCGGCACCACGCGCCCGCTCCCGGGATCGATCACCTCGAGGATGTAGGCATCCTCCCAGGTGTGCATCCCTTCCTTCCGGACGCATTCGAAGCTCACCCCCGGACCGTTCATTTCCGACAGCCCGTAGGAGTTGTAGACATCGATTCCCCAGAGCTCCTCCACTTTCTTCCGGGTGCTCTCGGAATAGGGCTCCGCCCCGAGAAACGCCGTCCGCACCGACAGATCGCGCCTCGGATCGATGCCTTCGGCCGCGACCCTGTCGTGCAGATGGAGCATGTAGCTCGGGGTCGCGTGGATCACGCTGGTCCGGAAATCCTGCATGAGCCGGATCTGCCGGGCGGTGTTCCCCGATCCGGTGGGGATCACGGTCATCCCGATGAGCTCGGCACCGTAGTGCATTCCCAGCCCTCCGGTGAACAGCCCGTACCCCGTCATGTTCTGGAAGACATCCGCGTTCGTCGCGCCGGCGGCGACCATGCAGCGCGCGACCAGGTTCGACCAGGAGCGGATGTCTTCGATGGTGTGATAGATGACCGTCGGAATTCCGGTGGTTCCGCTCGAGGTGTGCAGCCGGACGACCTCCTCCCGCGGTACCGCGAGGAACCCCTTCGGATAGCTCTCCCGCAGATCGTCCTTGCCGGTGAACGGGATCCGGGACAGGTCCGCCAGGCTGCGGATGTCGCCGGGAGCGGAAATCCCCGCCTCCGCGAGTCGCTGCCGGTAGAAGGGGATCCGCAGCGCCGATGCGATCGTCGTGCGAAGTTTTCCGAGCTGAAGCTTCTCGAGCTCCTCCCGGGACATCGTCTCGACTTCTCTGTTCCAGAACGCGACCTCTCGGCCGCCGGCGGTCTTCGAGGATACCATCGCCTCAGCCTCCCGCGGCGGCCCTGCCGGCGAGGAATGCCTGCCGGTTTTCCTCGTGGGCCCTCGGGATCACCCGCTGCAGCGCCTCCAGCCACAGCTCCTGTCCGATCGGCAGCCCCGCAGAAAGCGAGCCGAGAATATAGGTGTTCCGGAACCGGCGGTCCTTGACCTCCTCCTCGGCTCGTTCGAGATACGGCAGAAGATCGTTTCCGTCCGGGGCGAGGTAGTGGCTCAACCGGTCGTGCTCGTCCTGGTAGAACGACACCAGGAAGTCGGCCCGCCCGTCCGGGATCAGGGGCGAGTGCACCTCCGGGCCGAAGCGCAGGTGTGACTCCACCGATCCGCCGCGCTGGGCCATTCCGTGGACCTCCGACTTCTTCACCCGGTAACCGGCGAGGAGCGCGGCCCATCCGCTGACCTCCGCGGCCGTGAGCACGCCCTGTCCGCCGATGCCGCAGAACAGGAGATTCCAGGTTTTTCCGTTCTCCATCTTACGCCTCCCCTTCCACGCACTCGACCTTCACGGCGGACGCCTCCGCGGCAGCTGACACTTCCTGCTCCTGCCGCTCCCGGGCCTGCCGCTTGACGATCAGCCGGCAGGGCGCCCGGGCGATGATCACCGACAGGGCATCCTCGCCGACCCGCTTGCGGATCAGCTCCGCGAAGGCCTCCTTCTGATAGGGGTTCACCACGTCGACGTTGTCGGCCCCGCAGGCCCGGCAGACGTCTTCCAGCACCAGCTTCCGCGTCTCGGTTCCCTTGATGGTGAACCCGGTCCCCGGATGCGGCTGATTCCCGGTCATGGCGGTGGTGTCGTTGTCCAGGATGAGGATGAGGCCCTTCGCGCCGTTGTAGGCGGCGTTGATCAGGCCGGGGATGCCGGTGTGGACGAACGTGGAGTCGCCGATCACGGCCACCGTGCGCTGTCCGGTCGCCTTCGGCATTCCCTGGAAGAAGGTGATGCTTCCTCCCATGCAGACGCAGGTATGGAGGCTTCCGTAGGGAGGCAGCGCGCCGAGGGTGTAGCAGCCGATGTCGCCGCTCACCGTGACGCCCAGATCCGCCAGGATCGCATACGCCTGCCCGTGGGGGCAGCCGGGGCAGAGCGAAGGCTTGCGCGCGGGGGCCTCCTTCGGCGCGGGCCGCGGGCGGCCTTCGACGATATCGACGACGAGCTCGGGCCGGAGCTCGCCCACCAGGAAGGAGCGGTCCTTGACCTTCGGCCGCAGCCCGGCAGCCGCACCTGCTCCTCGAGGAACGGCTCGAGCTCCTCGACCACGTAGAGCTCCTTCACCCCCGCCGCGAACTTCCGGGCCAGTTCCTCCGGGAACGGCCACGGCATCCCGAGCTTGAGGACCGATGCGTCGGGATACATCTCTTTCACGTAGAGGTAGGAGACCGAATCGGTGATGAAGCCGATCCGGGAATCCCCCGCCTCGATGCGGTTCAGCGAGCTGCGTTTCGGAGAACGCCGCCAGGCGCCGGAGCCGTTCCTCGAGATCGATGTGCCGGAAGAACGCGTTCCGGGGCACCATGACGTACTTGGGAATGTTTACGGTGAACCCGCGGGCGGGCACGGGAACGCGCGGCTCGAGCCGGACATCCTCCTTGGAATGCGCCACCCGGGTCGTCATCCGGAAGAACACCGGCACGTCGAATTCCTCGCTGATCCGGTAGGCTTCCTTCAGGAACTCCTTCGATTCCGGCGGACTCGACGGCTCTATCAGCGGCATCTTGGCGAATTTCGCCACCAGCCGGTTGTCCTGCTCGTTCTGCGAGGAGTGAAGCCCCGGGTCGTCGGAGCTTATCACCACGAAGCCGCCGTTCACGCCCATGTATGCCGACGTCATCAGCGGGTCCATGGCCACGTTGATGCCGACATGCTTCGCGGCGAACAGGGAGCGCTTGCCGCCCACCGCGGCAGCGTACGCAACCTCGTAGGCGACCTTTTCGTTCACCGACCACTGGCTGTCGATCTCGCCGTATCCCGAGATCGCTTCCAGGATCTCCGTGGACGGCGTGCCGGGATAGGCCGCCGCCACTTCCACGCCGCATTCCCAGGCGCTCCGGGCTACCGCCTCGTTGCCGGACAGCAGGGCCGTTCGGGGTATATCGTGTTCCATCGTACCTTCCGTTTTCGTTCGGTTTCCAGCATTATATCCGCCTCACCGGCGGATGTCCAACCCGGGATATTCCGTATTCCGGCCCTTCACACCGCATCCGCGGTCCGGTTACGCGGTGCCGTGATACCTTCGAAGGCCCGGCGGATCGTCACCTCCGAGGGCGGCACCGTAAGCAGGCTCACCGCAGGCACCACGGCGAAAGGCACCAGCATCGCGATCGTCGATGCAAGCGGCGAAAGGGCCGCCCCGAGGATGAAGTAGAGCGACACCGCCAGGAACAGTCCGGTTCCCATTCCGGCCAGCGCTCCCGCCCGCGTCGTCCGTTTCCAGTAGAGGGCATAGAGATACGGTGCCATGAAGGATCCGGCCACCGCTCCCCAGGAAAGCGACATGAGATAGACGATGAAGGTGAACTCGAAGCGGGCGATGAAGTAGGAGATCACGACGAACAGCGCGCTCATGAACCGCATCATGAGCAGACTGTTCTCCTTGCTTACCGTCGGGTTCACGTGCCCCTTGTACAGGTCGATCGCCACCGCGGAGGCGGAGACCAGCACCAGGGACGAAAGGGTCGACATGCTGGCGGAAAGCACGAGCAGCAGGATAACCGCCATCAGGAACTCCGGGAGCCTGCTGGTGAGCAGGTCGGGGATGATCCGGTCGAAATCTGCCCGGCCGTTCGTCACCGGAACCGCATCGAAGAACAGGTGCGCCATGGCACCGGTGAAGTACGCCGCGAACACCACCACGACCGCGAAGAGCGTGGTCACGATCGCGGCGGTCCGGATCACTTTCTCGCTCTTCACGGCATAGAACTTCTGGATCATCTGCGGGAGTCCCCAGGTTCCGAAAGAGGTCATGAAGACGAGCGAGAGCAGGAGCGGCAGCCCCGGACGGCCGGCTGCCGGCACATGGGCGGCGTACGCCTCCCGGATGCCGGAGAGAACGAGGGAGATGCCGCCGCCCTTCCCGACCAGCACCGCGACCATCGCCAGCGAACCGATCAGCATGATGATTCCCTGGATGAAATCGGTCAACGTGATGGCGAAGTAGCCGCCGAGCACGAGATAGACGCCGGTCAGGAGGATCATCACGAGAAGCGCCACGTCATAGGAGATATCGAAGCTCGCCTCGAACAGGTGGCCCAGTCCCTTGAAGACCGAGGCCGAATAGGGAAGCAGGAAGATGAAGATGATCACCGCCGCGAACATCTTCATCGACCGGCCCTCGAAACGCTCCTGGAGGAACTCGGGCATGGTCATCACGTCGAGATTCTGACTCATCCGGCGGGTCCGGCGTGCCAGCACCAGCCAGGCGAGCAGCGATCCGAACAGCGTGTTTCCCGCGGCGATCCACAGTACGTTCAGGCCGAATCCCCATCCCAGCTTTCCGGCGAAGCCGATGAAGAGCACGGCCGAGAAGTAGGAGGTTCCGTAGGCGACGGCGGACACCCACGGCCCGATGGAGCGCGATCCGAGAAAGAAGTCCCCGAGGGTCGTGGTTTTCTTCATGCCCCAGATCCCGATGCCGATCATGACGGCAACGAACACGATGACCAGAATCAACGCTATCATACTGTTCCCTTCAGAAAAATCGGATTATTTGTTGGAATTTCACAATATACTCGTGAATTTAATTTCATGATCCATTAGAATGAAAAATGAACCCGGCAGGCGGATGATCCGCATCGCCTGCGAGCACCGGTTCACATAACAATACCTCCTTATCTGCAAGCAGGGCCGTTGGCCCTGCTTCCTTTTCCCGGTCGGATCCGACCGGAACCGCCGGGTCAGAATCCGGACAGGACCCGGTGTCCGCTCTCTTCCAGGATCCTGATGCCCCGGGGAAGGTCGCCCACCTTGAATATCACCGCCGCCCGATCCCTTCCCTGCTCCAGCGATACGTAGAGGTACTCGATGTTCACCCGGTTCCGGTTGAACAGGTCCATTATTTCCGCCAGGCCGCCCGGCCGGTCGGGGACCTCCACCCCCAGGACTTCGCTCTCCTTGGCCGTGAATCCGGCGTCTTCCAGGAGACGCTGCGCCCGGTCGGGATCGTCGGCGATGAGCCGGAAAATCCCGAACTCCGCGGTATCCGCCAGCATCACCGCGCGAAGGTTGATGCCGCCCCGGCTGAGCGTGCCGGTGACTTCCGCCAGCCGGCCGGATGTGTTCTCCAGAAAGACCGAAATCTGCCTGATTGCCATATCGACCTCCTACAGGATCCTACAGGGTCCGCTTGTCGATGACGCGCACCGCCTTTCCCATACTGCGCTCGATGGATTTCGGCTCCACCAGCTTTACCCGAACACCGATTCCCAGTTCGCTCCTGATCTCCGTCTCGATCCGCTCCCGCACGTGCTGGAGCGTTTTCGTCTCGTCCGAGAAGAAGGATTCCTCCACTTCGACGTGAACTTCCACATCGTCGAGATGGGTCGCTCCGCGGTCCACCACGATCACGTAGTGCGGTTCGGTTCCCTCCACCCGCATGAGAACCTGCTCGATCTGGGACGGGAACACGTTCACCCCGCGGATGATGAGCATGTCGTCGGTCCTGCCGAGCAGCCGGTGCATCTTCACCGTGCTGCGGCCGCAGGAACAGTCATCCCGGAACAGGAAGGTGATGTCGCGGGTACGGTAGCGGATGAGCGGCGTGCCCTCTTTTGTCAGGGTCGTGAACACCAGCTCTCCTTTCTCCCCCTCCGGCAGCGCTTCTCCGGTCACCGGGTCGATGATCTCGGGAAAGAAGAAGTCCTCGTTCACATGCAGGCCGTCCTTCGCCTCGCATTCCGAGGAGACGCCGGGACCGATGATCTCGGTGAGGCCGTAGATGTCGTGCGCGCTCAGGGAAAGCTTCGCCTCGATCTCCTTCCGCATGTTGTCGCTCCAGGGTTCGGCGCCGAAGCAGCCGGATTTCACCTGGAGATCGGAGAAGGAGAATCCTTCCTCCCGCGCGGTTTCCGCGAGAAAGAGCGAATAGGAAGGCGTGCAGGTGAGCAGGGTGGTGCCGAAATCCCGCATCACCATGAGCTGCCGCTTCGTGTTCCCCGAAGAGATCGGGATCACGTTCGCCCCGATGCGCCGGGCCCCGTAATGCACGCCGAGCCCGCCGGTGAACAGTCCGTAGCCGTAGGCGTTCTGGATCACGTCCCCGCGGCCGGCTCCGGCCATCGAGAGGGTTCGCGCCATCACCTCGGACCAGAGGTCGATGTCTCCGGCGGTGTACGCGCCGACCACCGGAGTGCCGGTGGTTCCGGAGGAGGTGTGAACCTCGAGGATCTCTTCCCGCGGGACCGCCAGCAGTCCGTAGGGATAGGTGGTCCGCAGCTCGTCCTTGGTGGTGAACGGCAGCTTCCGGATGTCCTCGAGGCTCCGGATATCTTCCGGCCGGATACCGGCCCGGTCGAGCTTCTCCCGGTAGAACGGGACGTTCCGGTAGACCCTGTCGACCAGGCGGGCGAGACGCTCGAGCTGCTTTCCCGCGCGCTCTTCCGCGGCGAGGCATTCCGCTTCCGGGTTCCAGATCATACCTTCTCTCCTTCCTGATCCGAAGCGATTCTCGTCGTGACGGGTTTCCGTTGATAGTACCACGATCGGAAAAACCTGCAAAGGATAAAATTACCGTCCCGGTCATTTTTCTGTATATTTATACGCAATTTGACGCGCTCCTCCGAAAGGGGAATACTGTAGGAGGCTGCGCAACGGATCCCTCGCATCCGGCGAGATCCCGCAGTCCCGAAGACAAAGGAGGAAGGCAGACGTGAGACGATTCCTGATTTTTCTGTTCGCGGCCGGATGCCTGGCCGTGCTGCCGACAGCCGCCCAGGAGGAAGCGGCGCTTCCGGAAGGCCGGTTCGGAGCCGGCATCATCATCGGAGAACCGACCGGGTTCAGCGGAAAATACTGGTTCAACGAGACATCCGCGGTGGATCTCGCCCTTGCCTGGTCGTTCTACGGAGGCGGCGAGATCTACGTCCACGGCGACTACCTGCACCATATGCACGACCTGCTGGTCGTCACGCGCGGCAGCCTGCCGGTCTACTTCGGGGCCGGTCTGAAGGCGAAGATCTGGTCGTCAGAGAATAAGTTCGACGAAGGAGGGGCGACCCTGACGCTGCGCATTCCGGTCGGCATCTCCTACCTGTTCGACGAGTATCCCCTGGAACTGTTCGTCGAGATCGTCCCCGGGTTCGAGATCGTCCCGGATTTCTCGTTCGATCCGGGCGGAGGAGTCGGAATCCGCTACTACTTCTGAGAAGCCGATTCTGAGACGCCGGGACCGGTTTCCCGCCGCTCCGGCGTTCCTCAGAACTCGAGCGGCCCGAAATATCCCGCCTCGTCCCTGCCGCTTCGCCGGTAAAGGACGGCTTCCGCCTCGAGGGGCAGGTAGGCGCGCCCGAAGTCGGAAGGGAGACGGGACGAGTAGCCGAGAATGTAGCGGCCGCTCGGGGCCTCCCCGGCCGCCCGGACGAGCCCGGTTACGCCCTGCGGGCCCGCGAGCCGGAAGCTCCGCCCCCCGGTTTCCTTTGCCAGGTACTCGAGCTCTTCCGACGGGGCGCCGTCTCCCACGTACACCGGAAAGAAACGGACTCCGCTGTTCCGCATGAACTGCATCAGCTCGAGGAGACCGTATCCCGGAAAGGCGAGTCCGGCGCCGTCGCCCGTCGAAAGGAACACGACCGCCCGCTTTCCGCCGACCGGGATCAGTTCCGCAGTGCCCATCCGGACACCGAGATCGAACCGCCAGTCATCGGTGAAGGCCCCCGCCCCCGCGGCCGCCTCGGCTGCCCGGAGCGGTCCGTCGCCTTCCGCCGTCTCCCGGACCGGCTGCCGCCCCGCGGTGATCACCCGGACGTTTCCGGAGGCTTCGGCGGCGATCGCCGCGACCGCATCGCGGACCGGGCGTCCGAACCGCTGCATCCGGGGCGATCGCTCCACTACCAGCGACAGATGCACCGCTTCGTCGCGAAAACCCGCGTAGACCAGCTCCGCGTTCACCGGGACGCGGCCCTCGCTCAGCAGGAAATCCGCTTCGCGCAGCCCCTGAATCGGGTTGCCGAGCCGGTCCTCGACGCTCAATTCCACGGCTATCCTCGGGAACTGTTCGGCGTCGATCCGTTCGATCCGGACCGACAGGCCCGAGTACATGGACGAGATCTCCGACAGGACCGACAGACGGCTCCCGTCGAAATCCGCTACCAGGAGATTCCCGTTCGCATCGCGCGCGGCGCCGAGGATCCGCTTTCCCTCGCCTTCCAGGTCGGTCACCCGGGTGACCGTATCGCGATCGATGTCGAGGGCAAGCACCTGGCTGGTGTCGGCGATCAGGATCAGGGAATCTCCGAGGAGCGAGAGCCCTTCCGGGGCGTTCAGGAGACCCTCGGCGAGGGTGCCCAGAAAATTCCCGCTGGGATCGAAAACTGCGATGTGCCGGCGGATCCGGTCGGCGACGTAGATGCGGTCCCGATACGCGAGCACGCCGGTCGGAGCAAGCAAGCCGGGGTACCCCGCGGTCCGCTTGCCGAACGAAAGAATGAATCGGCCGTCGTGGTCGAACTTTGCGATTCGCCGGTTTCCCCAGTCGCTCACGTAGAGATATCCGTTCCCGTCGTCCGCGAGGTACTGCGGCCCGAGCAGTCCGCCGTCCCCGCTGCCCCTGGTTCCGAAGGTCATGGTCTTGAAACCCTGGAGGGTCGTCTTCGCGATCCGATTGCCCCGGTATTCGCTGACGAACAGCGACCCGCCGGCTTCCACGACGTCGAACGGGCGGTCGAATCCCTCCACGCCGTCCCTCAGCCGCTGCCGCAGGTTTCCGTCGGCATCCAGGACCAGGATCTCGCTGGAGGCGTAGGAAACGAGGTAGGAGGAGCCGTCCGGCCGCGGACGCACGGTCGTCGGCCGCTGGAACAGCGTGTAATCGGCCGGTTTCCCCTCGAGCCGATCCGCCACGACGAACCGCTCGGGCCGGCGCAGTTCACGGGCGAGCCCCCGCCGGTAGGTGATCAGGTCGATCCGGTTCTGCAGCAGTGCCGAACCGTTCCCCGACTCCATGACGGTCCGCCACTCCGCCAGGGCGGCGTCCTCGAAGCCGGAGCGGAAGTACGATCGGCCGAGCCAGATCCGGGCGAGGATCTGCTCCGGCCGGTACGCGAGAGAACGTTCCAGGGAGAGAATCGCCTCGTTGAAGAGGCCGCGATGGAAGGCCTGGACTCCCCAGCGCAGCTCTTCCCGGGCCCGGACCTCCTCGAAGTCGATCCGGGCCGCCGCCCCGTTCTCCGGCTGCCCCGGTTCTCCGCCCCGGGGAGGCGGCGCATCACCCTGCTGGGCCGAAACCGGAACCGCCGGACCGATCAGCGCGGCGGGACCGGCAAGAGCGGCGAGCAGGAACAGTACGAGCTTCGAGGGGTACGCGGGGCTCCGCGATGCGGAGAACCGAGAGTTATGCATGAACCACCGCCTTCAGGTGTGCCGCGATCTCCCGGCTCCCCGGGGCGGCATCGAGCGCTTTCCGGAGAAAAGCGCGGGCGTCAGCGCAAATTCCCGTTCCGGTAGTACGCCCATCCCAGCGAATCGAGATAGGCGGGATTCTGCGGGTTCAGGGCGACGGCCCGACGGCAGAGCGCGAGTCCCTCGGCGGAGTCGATCCGCTCGTCGGCGAGGATGAATCCCAGCGAGTTCAGGGCCGTCGCGTTCTCCGGATCGAGGTCCAGCGCCTTGCGCAGGTACTCCACGCTCTCGTCCATCCGCTTCTGCCGATAGGCATTGTATCCGAGGGCTGCATACACCCGGGTCGACTCGTAGCCGTCGGACAGGAGCTGCTTGAGCTCCAGCTCGGCGAGCCGGTAGCGCCGGGTCACCGAGTAGATATAGGCCAGAACCATCCGGCACTGGTAGACATGAAGGAAATCCAGGTCCGACGTGACCACCTGCTCCAGGTGCAGCAGCGCCTCGTCGTACCGTCCGAGCTGGGTGTAGCAGAGACCGAGATAGTAGGAATGGACCGACTCCTCGCCCGCATCCGGATCGTCGGAGAGAAACTCCTTGAGCGCCATATCGTATCGCTTCATGGAGTAGAGCCGGGTGGCCTCTTTCATACCCACGGCATCACCTCACGGGCCGAACAGCGCATCGTGGTAGCTCTCGTACTCGGCATGCCGGATCGGCTGCAGATGTACCGGAGTGACCGATATCTTTCCACGGCTCACCGCATCCCAGTCCGATCCCTGATCGATCTGCTCCTCGATCAGGGAACCGTTCAGGAAATAATAGAAATCCCCGTCGGGCGCCTCGAAGGATGCAAGGCTGTCCTTGTAGATCCGCCGGGACGGATGGGTGATTTCGACCTCCAGACCTTCCTGGTCCGAGCTCGGGACGTTGATGTTCAGGAAATGCTCCGGCGTCCAGAGCTCCCGGAACCGCTCGATGTTCCCGGCCACGTATGCGGCCGCGGCGCCGAAGAGGAAGGGCGGCCGGCGGCCCGCCACCGAGACGGCGACGGCGGAGTATCCCATGATCGCCGCCTGCCGGGCCGCCGCGGCAGTTCCGGAGTAGATGATGTCGGTTCCCAGGTTCGGCCCCAGGTTGATGCCCGATACGACCATTTCCGGCCGGATCGGCACCGCGCCGATGCAGGCGAGCAGCACGCAGTCGGCCGGCGTCCCGCCGCAGGAGAACTCCCGCTCCCCCATCCGGCGGACGCGGATCGCGCCCTTCAGGGTGATGGCGTGAGAGGTTCCGCTCTTCTCGCTGTCCGGGGCCATGACCCACACCTCGTGACGCTCGGAAAGAGCGTCCCGGAGCGCCGCCAGACCCGGGCTCTGGATTCCATCGTCGTTGGTCAAAAGGATCTTCATGTCGATCGGTTCCTATTCGCTTTTCTGTAAGTGTACCACGCGGGCGCCCCGCGAAGGGGCGGATGCGAAAACTTCCGGTTTGAAACCGAAGATTCGTTCATATTCGTCCAGTCGTTTGATATACTCCGCAACCGAATCCTCCCGGATCAGGGAGATGGTGCATCCTCCGAAACCGGCGCCGGTCATCCGCGATCCGTACACTCCGTCCGTCTCCAGGGCCCGCTTGACGAGCCAGTCGAGCTCCGGACAGGATACCTCGTACAGGTCCCGGAGACTTTCATGGGACCGGTTCATCAGCTTGCCGAAGGATACCGGATCCCGCCGCCGGAGCGTTTCCTCCGCGTCCAGCACCCGGCCGTTCTCCTCGATCACGTGCAGGCAGATCCTCCGGACGCTTTCCGGGATGTCGCCCATCCGCTCCCGGAGATCCTGGGCGCTGTAATCCCGGAGCGAGGAGCCCGACTTCCGCTGGGAGAGAATGTCCACGCAGGTGCGGCAGTCGACGTTCCGCTGGAGATATTCGCCGTCGGTCGGGGTCAGCGGAACATGGGAGTTCGCGATCAGGAACAGTGCGCCGTCGAAGTCGACGGGAACCTGCCGATAATCCAGGCTCCGGGTGTCGATGAACAGGGCGTTCCCTTCCCGCGCGGTCAGGGAAACCAGCGGGGCCGTTATGCTGTTCTGACGCCCCATGAACCCGCTCTCGGCCTGCCGGGCACAGTGCACCACCTGCAGATCGGAGAGGGAGAAGCCGTAGAGCGTTTTTACCGCCATCGTCGTCGCGATGGTGATCGCGGCGGAGGAACCCAGCCCGATCTGCTGGGGAATGTCGCTGCTGACGGTGATGTTGAGCCCCCGCACCGGGCAGCCGAGCTGGAGCAGGCTGTTGATGGCGCCCTTCATGTAGTTGGCCCAGCGATCCTCCCGCTTGTACTTCAGGTTGGATACGCTGGTGCGCTTCCGCTCGCCGGCATCCGCGGCAAAGAATCGGAGCGAGTTGTCCTTGCGGCGGGAGACCGCGATCTGCGCCGTCCGGTTGAGCGCGAAAGGCAGGACCAGGCTGTGATTGTAGTCGGAATGGTCCCCCATTACGCTCACCACCCCCGGGGCGGAGACGATTACTTCCGGCTCCTCTTCGTATTCCATGCGATGAATGGAAATCATGTCCTTCATGCTTTCGGCCGTCCCTGCTCCCCGCTCGACTCAGTTCGAGACAATCGTTTTCAGCACATATATTAGAGGAAAAAAGGGAACTATTCAATAAAAACTTATCTGGAAAAATCGGCGCCTCTCATGTATTCTGATCGCCATGAAGTTCCGCCTGCCTTTCCTGACTCTTTTTTCGGCGGCCCTCCTCGCCCTGGCGCTGCCGAACGAGCTTTTCCTGTTCGGAAATCCGCTGCTCGGAACCGTCTGCCTGGTTCCCCTTCTTGTCGCCGTGATCCTCTCGCCCGGCTACGGAGCGGCCGCCCGGCTCGGGCTGCTGTTCGGCGCCGCATCGACCATATTCGCCAATTACTGGCTCTGGTTCTTCCAGGACTTCGCATTCTGGACACTCGGAAGCGTCACGCTCGGGTACATGGGCTATTATGTGCTCTTCCTGCCGATCCTCCGCCGGGCGGCCCTGGCGCCGCAGCGCTATCGGCCGTTCCTGATCGCCGCCGCCTGGACGGGCTTCGAATACCTGAAGTCGATCGGATTCCTCGGCTATCCCTGGGGTCTCGTCGCCTATCCGGTCTCCGGCATCCTGCCCATGGTCCAGATCGCGGACGTCACCGGCCTCTGGGGCGTCTCCTACCTTCTCGCGCTGCTGAATGCCGTGATCGCAGAGCTGCTCCTGGCCCCTCCGCCGGCCCGGCGGACCGGAACTGCCCGGCGGACCGGAACTGCCGCCGGTGCCCCGTTTCGCGAGCCGCTTCTCCAGCAGGGAATCATGCTGGCGCTCCTGTTCCTCCTGACGCTCGGCTACGGCACCTGGCGTCTCGCCCGGCCGATTCCGGTGCAGTCCACGGCGAAGATGGTCCTGGTACAGCAGAACGACGATCCCTGGGTGCGTGGCGGCGAGGTGGAGGGACTCCGCCGGGGCATGGAACTGAGCGACCGGGGAATCAGGGAGGCGGGCGGAGGGGTGGACCTCGTGGTCTGGAGCGAGTCTTCTCTCCGGAGGCCCTTCGCCCGGAATCCGCGGTTCTACTCGTCCTATCCCGAGGAACAGCCGCTGATCCCCTTCATCCGCGAAAGCGGAACGTACTTCCTGCTGGGAAACCCGATCGTGCTCGACCTCGACGACCACTCCGCTATGAACGGCGCCATTCTCGTCTCCCCGGAGGGGGATATCGTGGAAACCTACGGCAAGATTCACCCGGTACCGTTCGCCGAATCGGTTCCCTTCTGGGAAGTCGAAGAGGTTCGAAGCTTTTTCCAGAACGTCATCGGCCTGCAGGCGGTCTGGACCATGGGAGACCGGTATACCGTCTTCCGCCTGCCGCTGCATTCCGGCGGGACCGTCCGGTTCGCCGCACCCATCTGCTTCGAAGACGCCTTTCCCGATCTCTGCCGGACCCTGGTCCGAGAGGGAGCCGAACTGCTGGTGAACATCACCAACGACTCCTGGTCGCGCATGGACTCCGCGCAGACCCAGCATTTCGTCGCCGCCCGGTTCCGTTCGATCGAGAACCGCATCACGCTGGTGCGGTCCACCAACTCCGGGGTGACCGCCGTGGTGGACGCCTGGGGCCGGACCGTCGAGAGCGCCCCGTCCTTCCGGGAGCACTCCCTCGTGGCGGACGTCCCGGTCTACCGTGAAGCCGGCCCCACGATCTACACCGCCCTGGGAGACTGGTTCCCGACCGCTCTCATCGGCCTGCTTTTTCTCCTGCTGCTGGCCGATGCAGCGAGAGGCCGGACCGCACGATGAAGCAATCCAAACGGGCGCACCAAAAAAAGGGACGGCCCTGCAGCCGTCCCTTCCGGTTCGTGAAGTACCGGGAAATCCCGGCAGAGGCATAAGCCTCCCGTCTTATCCCTTGATGTTGTACCGCTTCTTGAACCGCTCGACGCGGCCGGCGGTATCCACCAGCTTCTGCTTGCCGGTGAAGAACGGATGGCAGGCGGAACAGATTTCCACCTGCAGGTCAGGGGTTGTCGAGCGGGTCTTGATGGTGTTTCCGCACGCGCAGGTGACGGTCGTCTCCACGTATTTGGGATGTATATCGCTTTTCATGTTTCACCTCCGATTTCTTGGGCAGCGTCCTATTCTACGGACGCAGAGGTATTCATCGACCTCAGGAAGGCCTCATTATTCTTGGTTTTGTGCATCCTGTCAATGAGGAGCTCCGCGATTTCCACGTCGTCCATCGGGTTGATCACCTTCCGGAGAATCCACATTTTCTGCAGTTCCTCTTCGGTGAGCAGCAGCTCTTCCTTCCGGGTGCCGGAGCGCTTGATATTGATCGCCGGGAAGAGCCGCCGGTCGGAGAGCCTGCGGTCCAGGTTGACTTCCATGTTGCCGGTACCCTTGAACTCCTCGAAGATCACTTCGTCCATCCGGCTGCCGGTATCGATCAGCGCGGTCGCCATGATGGTGAGGCTTCCGCCGTCCTCGATATTCCGGGCCGCTCCGAAGAAGCGCTTCGGCTTGTGCAGGGCGTTCGAGTCGACACCGCCGGAAAGGATCTTTCCGGAGGTCGGAACGGTCTGGTTGTAGGCGCGGGCGAGCCGGGTGATGGAGTCGAGCAGGATCACGACATCCTTCTTGTGCTCGACGAGGCGCTTCGCCTTCTCCAGCACCATCTCCGCCACCTGCACGTGCCGGGTCGCCTGCTCGTCGAACGTGGAGGCGATCACCTCCGCATTGACGTTCCGCTCCATGTCGGTCACCTCTTCCGGCCGCTCGTCGATGAGCAGCACGATCAGGGTAACCTCCGGATGATTCGTCGTGATCGCGTTCGCGACCTTCTGCAGCAGGATCGTTTTTCCCGTTCGCGGCGGCGATACGATCAGCCCCCGCTGGCCCTTTCCGATCGGGCAGAACAGGTTGATCATCCGGGTGGATGCTTCCTCGGTGACGGTCTCCAGGTTGAGCCGCTCATCGGGATACAGCGGGGTGAGGTTGTCGAAGGGAATCCGCTGCTGGGCTACCGTGGGATCGTCGTCGTTCACCGTCTCGACCCGGAGCATGGCGAAGAATCGCTCTCCTTCCTTCGGCGGCCGGATCTGGCCGTACACGGTGTCGCCGGTCTTCAGGTTGAAGAGCCGGATCTGGGAGGGAGATATATAGATGTCGTCCTGCCCGGGGAGATAGCTGTTCTGCGGCGACCGCAGGAATCCGTATCCGTCGGGAAGGATTTCCAGCGATCCATAGGCGTAGATGATGCCGCTTTTCTCGGTATGAGCTTTCAGGACGGCGAAAATGACTTCCTGCTTCTTCATGGAGATCAGATCGTCGTTTCCGATCCCGAGATCGGAAGCGAAGTTCCTGAGCTCCCGCATATTCATCCTGGTCAGCTCGTTTATGCTCAGCTTGGCCTGGGTATTCTGTGTATGAGTACGTGTCTGTTCCATTGAACTATTCCTTGTCCCGTGGGGACTTTTCCGTGATGAGGCATCGTGTCCGCCGGACCTTCCGCCGGAACGTCCGTTCCCGGAAGCGGCATACACGGTTCGATCGGGGGGGTGACCGGGAGAGCGGGCGGAGTCTGCGGCATCGGATCCCGGGAGAGCGGCTTCGGGTTCGTCGGAACGGACTGCGGCCATGGGGGCGTTTCCGTTCCCCCGTTCACCGTTGCCGTCCTTGATCAGCTCGACCCGCACTTTCTTCCGGCGGGCTTTCCGCTTGAGAATGACCGTGGCGACGGAATCATCGCTCTCGTCACGCTCCCCCTCCGAACGACCGCTCCCGGCGCCGGCTTCGGCGCCTCGATCAACGCCCCGGATTCCCCCGTTCGACGGATCCGCCGAGGGTTCCCGACGATCGTCCCGCGCACCAACCTCATCGTCGAAGGGTTCGGATGCACCGGAACGCTCGTTCAGATCGAGCTCATTCTGCACGGATAAGGACAGGTCGGGATGCTCATTGGATCGCTCATCATCCCGTCTTCTTCGGATCATTGCCATTCATGTTCTCCAGTTCTTTTGCTGATTTCGACGATTCGACCTGTCAAGGGTACCCGGAGGAGTGGGATTCGGATGCAGCCTGTTCCGATCTGCAGGGGAAGGCATGCTCTCTTCCGGTTCATGCGCCGGTCAATCTTCTTTTCCAGACAACGTATCGGGTCATGATGTACCTGCAGGTATCGAAAACCGGAACCGTGTCTGGTTTGGTATACGTAAGATCAGGTAATGACGGATGAACAAATTTGAACGAACATGGCTTGAACTTCACACTAAATATATTCGCTCCCGGGAAGCGAGTCAAGCATTCCGTCGTCCAATATGTATGATTCCACCAGTAGGAGTCCGGTCACGGCAGCTTTCCTCCGGATGTAGTCCCGCGTTCCGCGAAACAGGAACCGGAAGGTCCGCTCCGCCTCTCCTCTCTTCCGCACGGCCAGCCAGACGGTGCCGACCGGCTTTTCCGGGGTTCCCCCGCCCGGCCCGGCGATCCCGGAAACCGCCAGGGCGACATCGCCGCCGCGGCCCAGGGCACCGGCGGTCATTGCGGCGACCGTCTCTCCCGAAACCGCACCGTATCGTTCCAGGATAGCTATCGGCACATCGAGGAGCGAAACTTTAGCACTGTTGTCGTAGGTGACGAACCCGCCCCAGAACACCTCCGAGCTCCCGGCCCGGTCGGTGATCAGCTTCGAGGCGAGACCGCCCGTACACGATTCCGCCGTCACCAGCCGGAGTCCCGCGCTCGCGAGGGCCCGGGTCACGAGCTCTTCGGCCGTAACGTCTCCCTCGCGGACGTACAACGCTCCTGCCCGTTCCCGGATCCGGCCGAGCATCTCCCGGCGCTCCTCGCCGCTTCCTCCCCGGAGGATAAACGGAATTCGCGTCGATTCCACCCTCGTACCCCAACTTACCGCTCCGACCCGGCACTCGGCAATCAGGTCCTCCAGCCGGGACTCCGGCAGGACGAAGCTGGTTGCCGGGAGCTCCTCTTCCGGCGACAGGCTGAACTCCTCCGCGAGAAGCGGGAGCAGGCGGCTTTCCGTCATGGGTTGCAGCTCGCGGGGAGGCCCGGGAAGCGCCGCGACCAGGGCCGAACCTACCCGCCCGGCGAAGCCGTCGGCGGTTCCCCAGTCGTTCCGCAGTACCCGGAACCCCTCGGGAATCAGGGCCTGCTTCCGGTTCGACGCGGGCAGTTCCCGTCCGACGAACCGGGCCGCCAGCCGCTGCCAGCTCTCATCCCGGAACGTCAGCGGAACGCCCGCGACCCCGGCGACCATCTCGCGGGTGAGATCGTCGCTGGTCGGCCCGAGCCCTCCGGTGATCACCACCAGATCGAAGCGTTCGGACAGGTCCTTCAGCGTTCGCCGGTACTGGTCTTCGTCGTCGGGGATGAATACGATCTGCCGGAGGGAGATTCCGACCTGCCGGAATCTGCCCCCGAGGTAACGTGCATGGCTGTCCTGGATCGTTCCCTGGACGAGCTCGGTCCCTACCAGGAGAAATGCTGCATCGACGGAATTACGCGCTGGTTCGACGGCCATATCTTTCCGGTTCGTGCGTCCTCAGCCGCCCGAGACGATGCCCTGCATCGACTTCTTCAGCTGATCGACGGGTGCGGAGAAGATATCCACCGTCTCGCCGTTCCGGATCATCTCGCATTTTCCTTCGAACGTCACCCCGTCGGCGATGCGAAGCTTCCCCGTACGGACGTTTCCGAAGACCTGTCCGGTCGGCAGCATCTCGAGCATGTCCGATGCCTCTATATTGCCGTGGATGACGCCGCCGATGACGATGGTCCGGACCTTGATGTTCGCCCGGACGGTAGCGCCCTCTTCGACGTAGAGATGTCCGCCGGACTCGATCTCTCCTTCGAACGTTCCGCTTATCATGACTGACTCGGAGAAGCGCATCTTGCCCTTGAACGATGTCTTCTTTCCGAGGTGAGTCGCCGTTTTTTCGAATTCCTTCAGGTCGTTTCCCTTGGTCATATCGTCCGCTTGCCCTCTCCGTTCAGGAAGCGCTACTTCGTCTTCATGACATAGACTCCGTCCCATCCCTGCGGAGGCGGATTCTCGATGAACTCGCGACACCGCTCGAGGTAGACGCGTGACGGCCCGTCCTCCGGGTCGATCTCGAGGGCCTGCAGGAATCGGGATTCCGCGGTCCGGAAATCGCTCCGGTTGTAGCTTTCTTTTCCTTCGGCAAACAGCCGGAGGACGGAACGCTTTTCATCCGATATCAAGAATGCGCCTCGCCCATCCTTCCCTGCCTGGTTTTCCAGCTCTGGATGTTTTTCTGGAATTTATCCTCCAGATCGCGAAGCGCCAGCTCTCCCGCGCGGAGCTCGTTCCCGCGGCTCTGCAGTTCCTTTATCTCGTCTTCGAGGCCGCCCAGGGCGGCAAGCGTTTTTTCCGATTCGTCGATCACCTTCCGAACGAAGGCGTCCATGGCGTTCCGGTCATCGGTCTCGATGTCCCGGGCCGCCGTCAGAAGCCCCAGCACCGGTTCCCGCAGATGCTCGGTGAAATAGATGAGGCTTTTATTGAGCGATTCGATCAGCGCGATGTGCCGCTCTCTCCGCACGATCTGCCGGGAGAGCTCGTGGTTCCGGAGAACCGCCCGGATCCGGGCCAGAACTTCCGAAAAGTTGAACGGCTTGGTGATGTAGTCTTCGACGCCGAGCTCGAACCCTTCGATTTTGTCCTTTACTTCGTCCATGGCCGAGAACATGATGATGGGAGTGCTCCGGAAGTCATTGAACTCTTCGTCCTGCTTGAGGGTTCTGGTCACTTCCCAGCCCGACATTTTCGGCATGATGTTGTCCAGGATGATCAGGTCCGGCTGGTAGCTCACCACCTTCTCGAGCGCCTCTTCTCCGTCTTCCGCTTTTTCCACCTGGAATCCGAGCTTGGTGAGCATCACGTCGAAAAAATCGAGGTTTATCTGTTCATCGTCGACTATCAATATTTTCTGCTTTACGTCCATGGCACCGTTTTCCTTTTGAGTATTGACCATTGTCACCCATTTCCGTCGTCTTGTCAATGATACCGCTTTCCGGCATCAGGTCAATGACGGCTCCGGATCGTTCCCGGCAGGACCCGCAGGACCGTCCCGGCGAGCAGCGCGCCGGCGGAGAGAATCAGCACGCAAACGGCGAACCAGTCTCCCCAGCGGGTATACGGCGAGGTTTCGGCTGTATAGACCGGCACGTCGCCGATCAGGTATCCCTCGGTAAAGGCCGGGAGCATCGAGGTGATCCGGCCGTTCGGATCGATGATCGTGGTCATTCCGCCGTTGGTGCTGCGGACCACACTGCGCCGGTTTTCCGCCGCGCGGAACACGGCCATCGCCATATGCTGCATCGCCGCCGGAACCGAGGCGGACCAGGAATCGTTGGTCATATTCACGATCACTTCGGCGCCTTCCCGTACGAACCGGCGGGATAGATAGCCGAACGTATCCTCGAAACAGATGGGAGTGGAGAACTTCACGCCCGCCGCATCGAACACCGTGTATTCGGTTCCCTTCTTCCAGAAATGCGTGTCCGCCTCTTCGAGCCAGCGGCGAACCGGGGTGAGGAGCCCGCCGAAGGGGAAATGTTCGGTGAAGGGAACGAGGTGCGTTTTCCGGTAGGTCTCGACGATCCGGCCCCCATCGTACAGGAGGGTCGCATTGTAATCCTCCCGGACGAGCTCCCCGCTCTCGTTCCGCTCGAGCTGCCCGTCGTCGTTCCCGATCACGAAGGGAACGTCCTGTTCGGCAAGGAACGTGGTGAGCTCCCGTACCAGCGCATAACGGTCCTGATCGGTACGATACCGGGTGTGCCAGTCGATGCCCGGGACGAACGAGGTCTCCGACCAGATGACGATCTCCGGCTTTTCCCGCAGGGCCGCCCGGCTCTGCCGGAGCAGCCGGTCCAGGGAATCGCGATACGCCCGCAGGCCGCCGCGCCACGGGTCGACGTTCTGCTGGACCAGGGCGACGCGCCAGGCGGGCACCGCGGAGAGATCCCGTTCCGCCAGGATCCCGTATCCGATCGAGAGCAGGAACAGAACGGTCCAGGCCGCCGGAACCAACGGCTGCGTCTTCGCGAAGCGGAAGATCCCGCGCGGACCGTCCCGCAGCGCGCGGGCCAGCCAGGCGGACGGAAGGACCACCAGGAGCGTAACGCCCCAGACCCCCGTAACGCTCGACAGGCGCACCAGCGGCAGGAAAAGATACTGGCTGTAGCCCAGGATTCCGTAGGGATACCCGAGGAAGCCGAGGGTCCTCAGATACTCGTAGGCGACCCAGATACCCGCCTGAAGGAGAAAGCCGTAGCGGGGGAACAGCGAGTCCGCCAGCTTGAGGAGCGGAAAGAGCACCAGGAAATAACCGAGATAGATGACCGGCACGATCATCAGAGCCAGGGGATGAAATTTCCCGAGCCAGTAGTTGAACAGTGCATAGCTGGTGAATCCGAACAGTGCACCGTACAGGAAAATTCGTCCCCAGCCGCTGCGATGGATAACCAGGAACATGGGCACCAGGCAGATGTACGCGAGCGGGAACCATCCCCACTCGGAGTGGAAACCGGGAAACGAGAGGGCAAACAGGAGTGCGGAGACGAGGAGCAGCCCCGTCTCGACTCCGATGCGGGAAAACGCCGAAAGAACCGTATTCCGCCCGGGATCGGTTCGTTCGGGTTCACGAGCTATGGATTTTCCGGATTTCACCCTACCCCCTCAGAGGCCAGGCCAGATCTTTCAATTCCTTTCCAGGTCGGAACACCGCGACTCCGTGATTCTGGACACGAACGACTTCTCCGGTCTTCGGATTGCGGGCACGATCCCTCCCCTTCCGGGTACGGACCTCGAACGTTCCGAACCCCCGCAACTCCACGACCTTGTTGTCCACCAGCGCCTGCTTGATCTCGTCGAAAAAGCAGTCGATCACCTTCTGGATCTCTTTCCGGTTCACCTCGACTTCTTCGCTGATGCTGTCGACGATTTCTGCCTTGGTGAGCTTATTGCTGGCCACAGCTGCTCCTTCCGGGACCGGTAATGCGGATTGATTTCTCAGGATTCTCCTCAGGCACCCATCTTGTTCAGAATCGTCTGCAGCCGGGACTTCTGACGCGCCGCGGTATTCCGGTGGAACACGCCTTTGCGGGCCGCAGAATCCATCAGGCTCTCGACCGTGCGGAATTCCGTCTCCGCCGCCGGCTTGTCGCTGCCTTTCGCGAGATCGAGGAACTTCTTGATGCCGGTGCGTACTTCGCTCTTTTTGGCCTTGTTCCGGAGCCTGCGCCGCAGACTCTGGGCATGCCGTTTCTCAGCAGAACCTTTCGCCAATTGAACTACCTCCGTAAGGATATTCAGGAACTGTCAACCTATCAGATAAAATGTTACGAGTCAAGATATTATCGGGGCAAGTCGCGATCTTCCCCGTCTTCGGCGATAAGGTTACGCAATTCGTCCCGATTGCCCGCCCCGCCGGGGACCTGTTCGGCCAGAAAATCGCCGCATCGCCCCACTGCCCGGCAGATCGCGTCCGTCGGATTCCCGTTCCTCATTCCGTCTACTATTATAGCGACGATCTCCTTCCAGGCCGAAGCATCGACTTTCTCGTCGATGCCGGAGTCCGCGAGCACGTGCACCTTCCGCTCGTAGAGCGACACGAAAATCAGAATGCCGGTCCGGTTCCGCGTCAGGTAGAGCCCGTGCTCCCAGAAGGCGGTGTGCGCGGCCTCCCGCACCTCCTCCTCCATTTCCGCCCGGGGGATGAACGGCTTCCGCAGAGACGGAAAGGCCCCGAGGAGCGGATACGCGATCAGGAACCCGAGCGCCAGCACGCCCGGAAAAATCCACATGTCGTAGACCGACAGATCGCCCCACATCCGCATCGCCGTGAACGCGGCGGTTCCCAGGATCGCGACGATGAGCGCATACGCGAACGATCCGGTCATCCGCGCCGCGGTGTAATGATAACTCGCGGGGACGATCATGGGAACGATCTCCCCCGCCGTTCTCTGCTCGACTTCCCGGACGCACCGGATGATCCGCTCGCGGTCCTCAGCCTCCAGGAGATTCTTTCGTTCCACGCTCCGCTCCTTTTCCTTCATCCGCATCACCAGCCTCCCGACGCACCGCCGCCGCCGAAGCCGCCGCCACCGCCGGAGAATCCTCCGCCGCCGCGGAACCCTCCGCTCCGGAATCCGCCGCCGCCGAACCCGCTGCCGCCGTGCCAGGGCCGCCGGGCGGACCGCGAGGAACGGCCTCCGCCTCGCCATGACGGGAAAAAGATGGCGGGAAGAATCATGCCGCCGATGAACCCGAACACCATGAAGAAGACCAGAAACGGCAGGGCGATCGGGAGAAACAGGAGCGCAAGGACGGGAAACAGGATCGCACCGGCGATTCCCGACACGCTCCGACGTCCCCCCAGCAGCGTGATGACGAGAAAGATCACCAGGAACGGGAGCATCGGCGCGAGCCCTTTCGCCACATCCTGCGACGGTTCCTTCGCGGCGGCGGCGTACTCCCCGCGCACCACCTCCGCCATTGCCGTGACGCCGGCCCGGATTCCCCGGTCGAACTGCCCGAGCCGGAAAGCGGGTGCGATTTCCCGGTCGATGATCCGCCCGGCCATGAGATCGGTCAGCGTTCCTTCGAGTCCGTACCCCACCTCGATGCGGATCTTGCGATCGTCCCTGGCCACCAGAAGGACGGCTCCGTTGTCCCGTTCGGAGGTCCCGAGTCCCCACTTCTCCGCGACCCGGATGGAGAAATCCTCCAGGGAATCCCCTTCCAGCGAGGGAACGGTGAGCACCGCGATCTGGGTGGAATCGCTCCGCTCGAGGTCCGCCAGCAGCGTCTCGAGCTCCCGCTCCGCTTCCGGCTCGAGCAGCTCCGCGTAGTCGTTCACCCGGTTCCGCAGGGGCGGAACCTCGAGCGCCGCGAGCGGCGGCGTGCCCGCGAGCCCGGCGGCAGCGACGGCCAGGAATGCGAACAGAACCGGCAGGCCGCGAAGGTTCGCCGCGGGCCGGCTTCCGAAGCGCGCGCCGGCTGTTCCGGCCGGCCGTCGGCGGAGTCGGCGAAGTCGGCGGATCGGGTGCATCGTCATCTCAGAATTCCACCTTCGGGGCTGCGGCCGCACCCTCGTCGGCTTTGAAGTACTGCTTGCGGTCCAGGTGGAGCAGAATCGAGTTGGTCAGGGAGTTGGGAAATCTCCGGATCGAGAAATTGAACTGCTCCACCGCATCATTGTAGCGCTGCCGGGCCACGTTGATCCGGTTCTCCGTCCCTTCCAGCTGGTTCTGAAGATCGCGGAAGTTCTGATTCGCCTGCAGCTGCGGGTACTGCTCCACGACCACCATCAGGCGCCCCAGGGACCGGCTCAGTTCGGACTGTGCCTCCTGGAACCGCTGCAGCCGGGCGGGATCGTCCAGCATCTCCGGTGAAATCTGCACCGAGGTCGCGTTCGCCCTCGCCTGGATGACCGCTTCGAGCGTCTCGCGTTCGAACGCGGCGGCTCCCTGAACCGTGGACACCAGGTTCGGGATCAGGTCGGACCTGCGCTGGAGCGCGGATTCCAGGTTCCCCCACGCGGCGAACACTGCCTCCTCCTCCTGCTGCATGGAGTTGTAGCCGCAGCTGCCAAGGAAGAGGACCGCCAGAGCGATCATCGTTACTCTGATACTTCCCGTAACTCGTGCTTTCATTCTTTTCATACTCTCAATGTACTCTCTCTTCGCTACTCTACGAGTGGCTGCAAGGAAAATCAAGGCCCCGTCTCCGCTGCCCGCCGGCCGCCTTTTCATTCGATCGGATTCCCGCTACAATTCGCGGGATCGGCGGAATGCCGGGGAGCGCCGGAATCGGCAGTTCGCCCCGGTCCCGCCGGACGAAAGGCCAATCCCGTCATGAGGTCGACATCGTGGGAACCGTCGTTTTCTTCTTCTGTGCATTTACGCTCCTCTGCTGGTGGGATCTGAACATCCGGCTGCGGACCGTCCTGAGCGTCCGGCTGGCCCGGCGCTACATCGACCGGAACGTCTCCGGCTGGTGCTCCCGGCTCGTGATTCTGGCACGGGCGTGGACCGGCCTGTCGATCGTCCGGGACCGGAGGCTGCTCCCCGGGCTGCCGGACCGGTTCCTCGTCATCGCGAATCATCAGAGCCTGGTGGACATCCCGCTGATCATGAGCCTGTTTCCCCGCCATACGATACTGTTCGTGGCGAAGGATTCCCTGGGCCGGTGGATGCCCGCGGTGTCCCAGGTCCTGCGGCTGCAGCGGCATGCCCTGGTGAACCGCAGGGCGAACTTCGGCGAGGCCATGCGGAAGCTCGAGCGCCTCGGCCGGAATCTTCCGCCCAACGGCTGTCCGACGGTGTTCCCGGAGGGCACCCGCTCCCGGACGGGAGAGGTGAAGCCGTTCAATCTGGGAGCGGTCCGGAAAATCGAGGATACCGCCCGGCTGCCGATCGTGTCGATCGTCCTGGACGGCGGTCATGCCATATCGCGAGGCAGGGAGTTCTTCGGCAGGATTTCCCGATCCGTCTATCGCATCCGGATCCTTTCGGTCCATCCCGCTCCGGAAAACAAGCAGGAGCTCCAGGCAACAGTGGAACGGATCCGGGAAGAGTTCACCGAGCAGCTGCAGATCTGGAGAGAGGATCGGGTGGCAGTCCGATAGCGGGCTTCGAAGCGAACCGCCGGTTGCCGTCCCCCCGTTCCCGTCCCGCACCGCCTTCGATCGAAAAAAAGCCCACCTTCGAGGGGTGGGCTTTCGACTGTCCGGCCGGGCCGGACAGAAGAGCAGCATATGGAAGCGCGCGCAGGCCGGTCTACCGGAAGTCGCTCGGCTTTCGCTCCCGCCGGTTGCATTTCTCGCACTCGGCAAGGTTCCGCAGTTTGCCGCTGGTAAAGATGGACCGCATCTTCACTTCTCCGCCGCATCCGCAGAAGAACTTCTGGGCATTGGACGCACCGCGTGCGTTCTTACTCATCTGAGCCATGGGCTTCTTCTCCTTAACGATACCTGAAAAATTCCTGAAGTCCGATTCCGCATCGGGATTTCAGACCGAGAAGATTCGTTTCGAGCAGACGATAACACGGCACCGGTACCTTGTCAACTAGCCCTGGCGGCGGCGCTGCCGGAGGTGCCGGAATGCACCACCGCCGGTGACTCAGCCTGCGCGACACGGGCACCGCTCTGCAGACGGCGCCTACCCGATCGGGCGGCAGCGGGCGCTGGTTTCGATGCGGCAAACTCAGTATACTTCATCCTGCCGGAAAAAAACGGGTGAATCGAGGATGCAATGCTGAAAGAGTACCGAACCCTGGTACCGTACGTCCGGGAGCGGATCGGTGCGTACATAGCGGGTTTTTTCTGTCTTGTCCTGACCGACGGAGGACAGTTGCTGATCCCGCAGATCCTGAAAAGCGCGATCAACCGGATCTCCAGCGGACAATTCGTACTGCGCGAGATATTCCTCCTGATGGGCGGGATGGTCCTGCTTGCGGCCGCGATCGCCCTCGGGCGGTACGGCTGGCGCTACTTCCTCCACGGCTCCTCGCGGCGGATCGAGACGGAGCTCCGCGGCAGGCTCTTTTCGCATCTGATGACCCTCTCTCCCTCGTTCTTCGGCAGAAACCGGACCGGCGACCTGATGGCACGGGCGACCAACGACATGCAGGCCATCCGCATGGCCGTCGGGATGGCCCTGGTGGCGTTCACCGACGGCGTCTTCATGACGCTCTCGATCCTGATCATCCTTTTCGTGCAGTATCCGACGATCGCCCTGTATACCGTTCTTCCGCTGCCGATCCTCACCGTCATGGTCATTCTCCTCGGAAAGGTCATCGGCGACCGGTTCCGGAGAGTGCAGGAGGGTTTCTCGCGCATCAGCGAGCAGGTCCAGGAGGCTCTCTCCGGGATCCGGGTCATCAAGTCCTTCGTCCAGGAGGATTCGACGCTGGAAAAATTCCGGCAGGCCAACCGCGAGTACCGGAACCGGAACATGGACCTGGTGAAAATCTGGGGATTCTTCTTCCCGATCGTCACCTTTCTCGCAGGACTCACCACCCTGATCCTGCTCTTCCTGGGCGGACAGCGGGTAATCACGGGGCAGATCCAGGCCGGAGACTTCGTGGCCATTCTCAGCTACCTGGAAATGCTGATCTGGCCCATGCTGGGGGCGGGCTTCATGGTGAACATGCTGCAGCGGGGTGCGGCATCGCTCGCGCGGATCAACGAAGTGCTCCGGGAGGAGCCGGAGATCCGGAGCCCGGCAGGCGGAAGCGCCCGGGTTCCGGACGGAAGCATCCGCGTGGAACGGCTCAGCTTCTCCTATCCCGGAAGCGATGAACCGGTCCTGCAGGATATCTCGTTCGAAGTGCCCGACGGGACGATCCTGGGAATCCTCGGCCGGACAGGGTCGGGCAAGAGCACGCTCCTGCGGCTTCTGCCGCGCATTCTCGACCCGTCCCGCGGTTCGGTGTTCGTCGGGGGCCTCGATATTCATGAGTACGAGCTCCACGCGCTGCGGTCGGCTTTCGGAATGGTGCCGCAGGATACCTTCCTCTTCTCGGCGTCGATCCGCGAGAACGTGGCGTTCGGTGCACACGATGCTCCCGAGTCGCTGCTGCGCGAGGTGATGGACGTATCGACCATCAGCAGGGATCTGGAAACCTTTCCGAAGGGATGGGAGACCGAAGTCGGCGAGCGCGGGATCACCCTGTCGGGCGGCCAGAAGCAGCGGGTTGCGATCTCCCGGGCCCTTGCCCCGCAGCCGGCGGTACTCGTGTTCGACGATGCACTCTCGGCGGTGGATACCGAAACGGAGGAACTGATACTCCGCCGGCTTCTCGCTTTCCGCAGGCGGAAGACCGGGATCATCGTATCCCATCGGGTTTCCACCCTGAAGGTCGCCGACAACATCATCGTGCTGGACGGGGGCCGGAAGATTCAGGAAGGCAGCCACGAAGCGCTCCTGGACGAGGAAGGATTGTACCGGGAGATCTACGAACTGCAGCGCCTGCAGGAAGAGCAGGCGGGGCGGAACAGGAGACAGACATGATCGAGTCGGAACAGATCGTCAAGGGATACGATCCGGTGATCATGCGGAGACTTCTCGGATACCTCCGCCCCTATCGAGCCACCGTCGCGATCGCCGTCGTGGCGCTGCTCTTCGCGACCGCCGGCGAGCTTCTCCTCCCGGTGATCATCCAGCAGACCCTCGACCGCTACATCCTCTCCGCGCACCGCCGGGTCCCCGAGGCGACCGTCGCCGATGCGGCGCAACTGGGCCTGGAGTTTTCGCCCCGGGATCCCGTGATCGGAGAGTACCGCTACGTACCGGACGAACGGCTCTCGGCGGTCGCCGGGGCGGACATGAACCGGCTGCGGGAGCGGGGCCTCGTCTCTTCCGGCGAGTACCTGCTGGTTCGCCTGGATGCGGACGACGGGGAACAGGCCGCCGTGCTCCGGAACCATCCGGGTCTCTTCGCGTCCGGCGACATCTGGGCCGCGATATCCCGATCGGATCTTCCGGCGCTGGGCCCGGCGGAGCTGAGGGTCCTCCGGAAGGACGACATCGCCGGAGTCTACCGCGCGGCGCTCTTTTTCCTGCTCTCGCTCCTCGGCGTGCTGCTGTTTTCGTTTCTGCAGGTCTATCTCATGGCGAAGGCCGGCCAGGAGGTGATGCAGGACATCCGCGTCCGCCTCTTCGACCACACGATCCGGCAGAGCCTCTCGTTCCTGAACCGAAACCCGGTGGGAAAGCTCGTCTCCCGGGTAACCAACGATGTGGAAACGATCAACGAGCTGTTCACGTCGGTCGTTACATCCATCCTGAAGGACGGCAGCCTGATGATCGGCGTCATCGTGACGCTGTTCCTGCTGAGCGTGCCGCTGGGGTTCGTAGCGCTCCTGACGCCTGCCGCCCGTCGCGATCCTGACCCTGATTTTCCGGCACCGGGCGCGCGAGGCGTTCCGCCGGGTCCGGCTCTGGGTTTCCCGGGTGAACGGATTCCTCTCGGAGCACCTTTCCGGCGTCGCGGTGGTGCAGATGTTCGTCCAGGAGGAACGCAGCCGCCGGGATTTCCGCGAACAGAACAGGGAACTGATGCAAGCGAACCTGGGCGAGATGTTCGTATTCGCGACCTTCCGGCCGATGATCGACCTGCTCTCCTCGATCTCCATCGGAGCGGTGGTCTTCTTCGGAGCCGGCTTCTATCTGCGCGAAATCGTTTCTCTGGGCGTGCTCATCGCCTTTCTGGACCTGATCCGCCGATTCTACCAGCCGGTGATGGACATCGCCGAGAAATACACGATACTCCAGTCGGCCATGGCGGGAGGGGAGCGGGTATTCGGACTGCTCGACGAGGAGGAACGGATCCCCGACCGGGGAGAACCGGGTCCTGCCCGATCCGGTGCGGGGAGAGATCGTCTTCGACCGGGTGAATTTCTCCTACAAGCAAGGCGAGCCGGTGCTCAAGGATCTCTCCTTCCGGGTGCCCCCGGAGAGACGGTCGCCCTCGTCGGGTACACCGGGGCGGGCAAGACAACGATCACGAACCTGCTGGCGCGGATGTGGGACGTCGATTGCGGCTCGATCCGGATCGACGGCATGGATATCCGGGGACTGCCGCTGGCGGATCTCCGGCGGACCGTGCTGCCGGTCCACAGGATGTGTTCCTTTTCACCGGAACAGTGGAAGAGAACATCGCCCTGGGCTCACCGATACCCGGCGAGAAGGTCCGCAGCGCGGCGCGGCTCGTACAGGCGGAGCCGTTCATCGACCGTCTTCCGGACCGCTATGCGACATCCATCAGCGAGGGCGGCAGCAACATCTCCTCGGGACAGCGCCAGCTCCTCGCTTTCGCCCGGGCGGTCGCCCACGACGCCGCGATCATCATCCTCGACGAAGCGACGGGAAACATCGATACGGAGACGGAAAAGCTGATCCAGAGGGAATGGACGAGCTTCTGCGGAACCGGACCTCCCTGGTCATCGCGCACCGGCTTTCGACCATTCGGCATGCGGACCGCATCCTTGTGCTTTCCGGGGGGAGGCTGGCGAGGAAGGGAGCCACGAGGAGCTTCTCGCCCGCCGGGGAATCTACTACAACCTCTACAAGCTGCAGTACGAGAAGCAGCCGGGGCGGCCGGACTGAGAGCACAGGCTCCCGGACGGCCGGGGTCCGGGATCGGCGGGCTACTCTCCGCAGTCCCCGCATTCGGCGGCCGCGACCATCCACTTGCCCGTCCGTTCATCGATGCGGAACCGGCAGAGCGGAAGCTCCACCGTTCTCCCGCCCTCGCCCGACAGGCGGACGACCCGGGACAGCAGGTTGACCTCCCCTATCCGCATGAGGGAACCCTCGTAGAGAACCCGGCTTCCCTCCGAAGGGAGCCTGCGATCTTTTCCTCGCGGTAGAAATCGTACTCGTACGCGAGACAGCAGAGCAGCCGGCCGCAGGGACCGGAAATCTTCATGGAGTTGAGAGAAAGGTTCTGTTCCTTCGCCATCTTGATGGAAACCGGCTTGAGCTTGTCGGTCAGCGCCGTGACAGCAGAAAACCCTTCCGCAGACTCCGCATCCGCCCGTCACCCGCGCCTCGTCGCGAACACCGATCTGGCGCAGCTCGATCCTCATCTTGAAGACGGACACCAGATCCTTCACGAGTTCCCGGAAGTCGACCCGGTTTTCGGCCGTGAAGAAGAACAGGACCTTCGGGTCCTCCAGGACGTAGTGGGCCGAAACGAGCTTCATATCGAGACGGTGATTGTCGATCTTCGTCCCGGCAGACCTCGAACGCCGTACGCTCCCGTTCGCGATTCTCGGCGCTCCGCTGGATATCTTCTTCGTTGGCGATTCGGCAGATCTGCGGAAAGTCGTCCTGATTCACCGAATCGGGATCCTTGACCCGTCCCAGGCAGCGGCCCATATCCCGGCCGTACCGCGTCGGCACCACCACGGCCGCGCCCTCGAGGACCTCGCCCTCGGGAGGCCCTGCGAACACGAGGATCTCACTTGAATGCTGGATTTTCACCCGGTAGAGCGGGGGCAGAACGGCGACGTTCAGCGGTGCCGGCCGGGGGCGTTCGCCCTGCGGAGCCTGAGCGTCGGGATCGTCGACCGGATCTTCCAGGTGGCGGAGATCTTTCTCGTCTTCGATAAAGGCATCGTCTTCGTATCGTTTTCCGGCCATGTCGGACGGCTCCTTACTCGTTTCACGATGTTCGGGACTCAGGACATCACATCCACCAGAAGCCCCTGGATCTCATCGATCCGCCGCAGGATTTCAAGCTGATCCTTCTGGTTCCGGAGCACTCCCGCGGCAAGACGCTCCAGCTTTTCATCGACAATGCGGATCAGGGTGAAACGTTTCCGCTTCAGGATGTTGAATCCGGAGCTGTTCTCCTCCACCGCGATACCTTCCCTGACCACCTTCCGGAGGAACGCGCGAACGGCGTCCTTGTACCGGACAACCCGCTCCCGGTTCGGATTCTCCTTCAACTGTTCGCCGATCTGATGAATGTCGTCGAGAAGAGCTTCCAGCTGTTCGGCTTCGGGATGAGCTCCGATCTCCGCGGCACGTTCCGATGCCGGACTCTCCTGCTCACGTTCCGCCTTGCGTACGGCGTCGGTAAAGAGCGCCCGCTTTTTCGGATCGGCCTTCTTCCGGTCGGGTTTCCGGGGACCGAAAGGAAGGAAGTTCCAGGGAACGTCGATCCGGTTCACATGCGCCTCTCTGGACCTGGAGCGACCGTCTTCGGCCGCGGGGAAGGGCTCCTTCCCGTCACGGCGTCAGGGAAGCGAGTTCCGGTTCTGGACACCGGTTCCGTTCCCCGCATCATCCGCCGGGGAGGAGAAGGAATACCCGTCGCCGCCGAACGTTCCGGTGTTCCGGAACGGAAGCAGTTTCGATCGGGCTTCGCTCTCCTCGGCCGCCGCGGAACGCCTCGATCCCGCCGCACGCCCGCCTTCACCGATGATGCAGCTGCCGTCGAGCAGCACGCCCTCCTCGACGATGAGCCGCGGCGTGAACATGGTGCCGATGATCATTCCCGAGGTGAGCACGATCACCCGCTCCGAGGCATGAATGTCGCCCTTCACGACCCCGCCGACCACGACGGTTCCGGCCCGGATGACACACTGGGCGCGCCCGTTCCGGCCGACCAGGACTTTCCCCGCGGTACGAATGGTTCCGATGTAATCGCCGTCTATTCTCAGAAGGCCGTCGATTTCCAGGTCTCCCCGGAACCGCGTACCTTCACCGATGATCGAATTTACGAACGCGTCATCTGCTGCAAAAGCTGATACCATGCAATCCTGTCTCGCTATTTGATGCCCGAAAGCCCTGCAAGGCTGCTCGAGATGCTCAGGAACTTCCCGGGGTCAACCACCTGAGCCCCGATGCGAACCTCGTAGTGAAGATGCGGTCCGGTGGAAAGGCCGGAAGACCCCATGGTTCCGACAATCTGGCCCTGGTGGACTTCCTGTCCCTTCTTCACGATGACCTTGTCGAGGTGAGCGTATTTCGTGTAGAAACCGTATTTGTGCCGGATAAGCACGAACCAGCCGAAACCCATCGGCTCGTAATTGACGTCCACCACTTTGCCGCGGGCCGTGGAAATGATCGGGATGTTGTACCCGTAGGCGATATCGATCCCCTTGTGCAGATACCACTGGCCGGTGAACGGATGGATGGACGGTCCGAAATTGTTGGTAATCCGGCCCCGGACCCCCTTGAGCGGCCACCGGGTGGGGATGTCGATCAGCAGTTCCTTCTGGGAAAGCAGGACGGTGCTGATTTCGTTCATCGGCTCGATCGTGCTCTTGAGGTAGTTCCTCAGGCTCTGGACCTCCGCGATCTCCCGGAGCGCCCCCTCCTGAACTTCCTCCACCCCGAAGAACGAAGCCAGATCGCCCCGGGCATTGCCTCCGGGTGCGGCTTTTCCCTCTTCGAGTCCCAGCGCGGAAAGGGTGTTGCTCAGGGTGCTCTCGAA
Source organism: uncultured Spirochaetota bacterium (assembly GCA_963728215.1). Taxonomy (GTDB): domain Bacteria; phylum Spirochaetota; class Spirochaetia; order CAVSJD01; family CAVSJD01; genus CAVSJD01. The sequence continues at coordinate 157,176 of CAVSJD010000007.1, forward strand.
CACCCGTGCGACTTTCTGGAGCTCGGCTATCTCGTCCCGCAGCACTTCGAGGCTCGCTTCGCTGTTCTCGAGACTCGTCGTCCGCAGCGACAGCAGCCGGGAAGTTCCGGTGTAATGGGTCGTCAGAAAGAAGAAGCCGAGAACGATACCCGACAGAAGGACCGATAGAAAAAGCATCGAAAAAAGGTTGATCTGGAAGTTGAACGTCTTGCGCTCGGAGTGCGGAACCAGCATGACGGTGAACCGCTGTTTTCCGGACCGGAGCAGGCGGGAAAGGAAAAGTCCGATCTTCTCCCCGATGGCGCCGAAGCCGCCGCCGGAGGAACCGAACCCGCCGCCCGCACTTCCTGGTACGCGACGCGGCCTGCGAATTCGTACCGCGCCCGTACTGCCTCTCTTGGGATATGCTGGCGACACTTCGTACTCCTTCAGGAAGCAGTTCTCGCAGTTACAGGTCCCGCTCCGCGCGGATACGCCAGGACCAGATTACCATGTGCAAAAAACTTTGTCAAATCTATAATTGACTCGCAAATTGGTACATGCTATGATCCAATTTGTATATAATTAATATAGATCATCTCCGTTCCCGTCGGCACCCCGGTTCCCGACAGGATGTTCTTTTCTATCTCGGATTCCTCGTACGTGGGATATCCATCTCTTTTAAGTATCGGATGTCATATGCGTTTTTTTGATACTCATGCACACATCGGTCTCATTCACGAAGATCCCATCGAGCAGCTGATCATCGTTCAGGAAGCGAAGCAGGAGCGGGTGGAAGGAATCGTCAGTATCTGCAACAGCCTGCGGGATTTTTTCCAGGTGTACGAGAATCTGAAAACGGCATCCCATGTCTACCACAGTGTCGGCGTTTCTCCGTCGGAAGTCGCCAGCCCGGGACGCGACTGGGAGATGCAGATTCACCGCGGGACGCAGCTCCCCCGGGTGGTCGCGATCGGCGAGATCGGACTCGACTATTACCGCAAGTTCGGCAACCGGAGCTCGCAGATCGAGCTGTTCATCCGGCAGCTGGAAATGGCCCAGCGGATGGGTTTCCCGGTCATCATCCACAACCGGGAAGCCGGCAAGGACGTAATGGAAATTCTCCGGGAGAAGCTGCCCCCCAAGGGCGGAGTTCTCCACTGCTATTCCGAGGACTGGGAATACGGGAAGAAAGCGCTCGAGATGAACCTGTACCTGTCGTTTGCCGGGAACGTGACCTACCGGAACGCCCGGAATCTCCATGAGACCGCCAGGAACATGCCCCTGGAGCGGATGCTGATCGAAACCGAGAGCCCCTTCATGGTGCCCGCCGAGTACCGGGGCAAGCGGAACAAGCCCGCCTATCTGTCTTCGACCGCCCACTTCCTGGCGGAACTGCGGGACATGCCGGTCGAGGAGATTTCGGAGATCCTCTACCAGAACAGTCTTCGCTTCTTCGGAATCACCGCATAGGAAACCATGCCGCGCATCATGAACGAATCCTTCGTCGAACAGGCCCGGATATCACGGATTCCGGGCCGCATTCTTCTCGCCCCGATGGCAGGCTTCACCGACCGGGCGTTCCGGGAAATGTGCGTCGCGTTCGGGGCCGATTTCGCCTGCACCGAGATGGTGTCCGCCGAGGCGCTGTCCCGGGGAAACGACCGGACCGCCGACCTGCTGGAGCGGGCCGACGGCGAGCAGGTCTATTCGGTCCAGATCTTCGCCGCCTCTCCGGAAAGCGCGGCCCGCGCGGTCCGGAAGATCGTCCCCTTCCGTCCCGCCCTCATCGACCTGAACTGCGGATGTCCCGTCCCGAAGATCATCAAGTCCGGAGCGGGCTGCGACCTGATGAGGGATCCGGAACGGGTACGCCGCATCCTCTCCGCCATGCTGGACCAGACCGACCTGCCGGTAACCGCGAAGGTTCGATCCGGATGGGAAGCCGGGAACCTGAACGATCTCGAGGTGGCACAGGCGGCAGCCGGCGCCGGTGCGGCCATGGTCTGCCTGCATCCGCGGACCCGGAGCCAGGGCTACTCGGGAAGCGCCGACTGGTCCCGAATCACGCAGCTGGCCGCGGCGCTCGACATTCCGGTATTCGGTTCCGGCGACCTCTGGACCGGCGAAGACGCGGTCCGCATGATAACCGAAACCCGGTGCGCAGGCGTGATGATCGCCCGCGGGGCCGTGGGGAATCCCTTCGTGTTCGAGGAGGCGAAGCGGCGGCTCGCCGGGGAACCGCCCCGGGAGATATCCCCCGCCGAACGGATGGAGACCGCCCTGCGCCATCTCGACCTGGCGGTCCGCTATTCCGGGGAGCAGCGCGCCTGCAAGGAGATGCGCAAGCATCTCTGCGCCTACACCAGGGGCCTTCCCGGCGGAGCCGCCGTCCGGGAGCGTATCGTGCATGCATCCACGCGGGAGGAATATCTCCGGATCCTGGAGCCGTTTCTGCATTCGCTCCGCTGAACTCCCAGCCGGGCGGGGGTCCACCGACACCGCTCTGATTGCATTCGCTTTGCATTCATATCTGCTTGCCAACTTCCCTCCGCTGGCTTACAATAATGGACAAAATGGCACGGCTCTGGCGTTTCGTAACCGACCTGCTGATGTCCCTCACCGGGCGTGATGCGCAGGACATTGTAAAGCGGAAACTCCTTCGGGAGATTCACCTGGATCTCCGGAAACGGAATCCTCCCCTCTATCGGGCGAACCGGAACGAGATCCTTCCGGGGTTTGCGCGGACACTCTTCGCATTTCACCAGGCGCTGCTGCCGATTCGGGAGATCATCGCGAAAAGCGTCGATCACGACGACGCGAAATTCCGGCAGCGCTTCTGGGATTCCCTGATCGATTCCCGGCTTCCCAACCGGGAGCTTCAGCGCAAGCGCAGCTTCTCCCTGGAGGAGATGCGCAGGACCGTCTCCGGCTCGAGCGAGCCGTCGAAGGAGATCGAGCGGATTTCCCGGGACTTCCACCAGTTCAAGGCGTTGTTTTCCTCCGAAGGGTTCCGGACGACGGACAGCGATCTGCGGATCCTGCGGAGGCTGGTAGCCGTCTCCCGTTTCCAGTATCTTCATCTGCTCATGCTCTTCGACGAGGATATCCTGACATCGGATCCGTCCCGCAAGCCCGAGTTCCGGGCCGTTTCCGGAGAACGCGCCCTGACGGATATGCAGGACCTCGTTTTCGTTCTGAACGGCCTCTCCTTCGATCCGATCCTCGAGCATCAGCTCGGCTTTCTGGCCGAGCGGGTCGGCGGGTCGGCGAAGTCCGCCGGAAAACGGATCGGGGCGTCCCTCGGCCGGATGGAGAAACTGTTCCGCAGCCAGCTCTCGCCCTTCACACTCATTTCACTGATCCGGGCCATCCAGGAGAATCCCTCCTATCTTCCCGAAACCAGCCGGGAGGAAGAGGGTTTCATCGGTCCGTACGTCGAGCGGCTGGACAGGGAGTTCCAGAGGTGCCGGGAGCAGCTGCTCCGGGAACAGCACGATTCGGTCGTCGAGCAGGAGCTCGATGCACTGTTCGGGAAGAAGGCCGACCTTCTCGAGCTCCAGGCGTACAACGACGCCGAAAACCGGCTTCTCGCGGATGCAGGCCACGCGACGTTCAGCTATGTGAAGCCGCTGCGGATACTCAGGAGTTTCCTCGTAGCGAAATTCGAGCGCGACCTGAAGGATGTTCTTCAGCGGATCATGATCGAAGGGCTTTTCGAGAGCAGGAACTACCAGGGCGGATTCTCGGCGGCGTACTATGCCGTGGAGCATTGCTCGGAACGTATCCGGCAATTCGACGAGGGGCTTCTCGGGCAGGGAAGAATATCCATCGCGAACATCCGCAAGCTGATGAAACTGACGTCCCAGGGAAAACAGCTGGGGGATCGCGTCGACAAGATGGTGGAAGCGGTGGATGCGATGGCGGCGGAGATAACGGAGCAGGAGACGAACCGGATTTTCGAGCTGGGCAGGTACATCCTCGAAATCGCCGGCGACTTCAAGGCGAAGGCTCCGCAGAACGTGATGAACATCCGGACCATCGGGGGTGCCGCCAACCGCGAAATCATAACGTGCCTGGTCGACCGCTACAACGATATCGTCCGGCTGATGCGCGTGATGAAGAATTTCACCGTGATCAAACCGAGACGGAGCGTCCCGGCGTCGCCTTGACCTTCACCCGATGCATGTGGTAGACAGTGTCTGTGGAGGCACTCACCAGGAGCCTTGGCCACCACTGCGGTGTCGTAGGCATCTTTTCAGATAGCGAGATTAATGTCCCGGAGAAACTCTTCTATACCCTCTTCTCGCTGCAGCATCGCGGGCAGGAGAGCGCGGGAATCGCATATCTGCGCCAGGACCGCCAGATCGTCGTCTACAAGGATCTCGGCATGGTCCCCACCGTTCTCGCCCGCTACCTCGACGAGAACAAACCCTCCCGGGCGGGCATCGGACATGTCCGGTACTCCACCCAGGGCGGAAGCAGGATCGAAAACGTCCAGCCGATCCACGTGTCCTGCAACAAGGGAGAGATCGCCCTCGCCCACAACGGAAACATCTCCAACACGAAAGTGCTCAAGGATCGGCTTTTCGCCGAAGGCTCCATATTCCACAGTACGTCCGACACCGAGCTGATTCTCCACATGATCTCCCGATCCCGGAAAATCGATTTCTTCGATGCGCTGAACGAGACCCTGTCTCAGCTGGAAGGCGCCTTCAGCCTGACCATGATCCGCGACGGAACCCTTATCGCCGTGAGGGACCCGTGGGGATTCCGGCCGCTGTACATCGGGTGGAAGGACGGGGTGACGGTCGTCGCATCCGAAACGTGTGCCCTGGACACGATCGGGATCGACGAGTACCGGTCGGTGGAACCCGGCGAGATCATCATGGTCGACGAGAACGGGATCCGGAGCGAACGGTTCGCCTATTCGCCGCGGAAGAGCCAGTGCGTGTTCGAGCTCATCTACTTCGCCCGGCCGGACTCCCAGGTATTCGATCGATCGGTCCATATGATGCGCAAGCGGATGGGCGGAGCCCTGGCCCGGATCGATCATGTCCGGGGCGATGTGGTCGTTCCGGTCCCCGATTCGGGGAACAGCGCCGCCCTCGGATATGCCGAAGAATCGGGACTTCCCTTCGATTTCGGCCTGACCCGGAACCACTATTCCGGCCGGTCGTTCATCATGCCGACCACGGCGCAGCGGGAACTCGCGGTCCGGACCAAGCTGCATCCGGTCAAGGAAGCGATCCGCGGCAAGAGCGTCATCATCATCGATGACTCGCTGGTCCGGGGGACGACATCCAGGATTCTGGTTCGGCTCCTGAAGGACGCCGGAGCCCGGGAAGTGCACCTGCGGCTCTGCGCGCCGGAGCTGCGCTGGCCCTGTTATTTCGGAATCGACATTCCCACCAGGGGTGAGCTGATCTCCAACTCGCTCGATTCCGACGGGATCGCCCGGCATATCGGTGCCGATTCGGTCCGGTTTCTCCCGATCGAAGAGCTTCGGGCCTGCCTTGAGGATCCCGACGATTTCTGCTACGCCTGCTTCAGCGGCGACTATCCGCTCCCCGTCCCCGATCCCGGGAACGGGTAAACCAGCAAGAGGAGAAGGAATGGAGCGGAAAACCTACGCCTCGGAAGGCGTCGACATCGAAAAGGGCGACCGGTTCGCCCGGTTTATCGGCTCCCTCGCCTCTCCGGCGGTTTCCCGGGACATCGGCGGATTCGCGGGCGGCCTGGAGCTCGACACTGCCGCGTACCGGCGCCCGGTTCTCCTCTCCACGACCGACGGGGTGGGAACCAAGCTGCTGGTCGCGAAGCGCATGGGCGATTACAGCACGATCGGAATCGACCTGGTCGCGATGTGCGTGAACGACCTGATCGTCTGCGGCGCCGCGCCGATGGTATTTCTCGATTACATCGCCTGCAGCGCGATCGACGAGGCCCGGCTCCGGGAGATCATCGGCGGCATCGTTCGAGGCTGCGAGCAGGCGGGCTGTACCCTGTCCGGCGGCGAAACGGCGGAGATGCCCGATATGTATGCCCCGGGCGACATCGATCTGGCCGGTTTCTGCGTCGGGATCGCCGAGAAGGAACGGATGCTCCCCCGGAAAGAGGAGATGAAGGAAGGCGATGTCGTGTTCGGCCTCCCGTCCGTCGGCGTTCATTCCAACGGCCTGTCCCTTGCCCGGCATGCGATTGCCGAAAGCGACGAGGAATCCTGGCGGGAACTGCTGCAGCCCACGAAAATCTACGTGAAGGAACTTTCCGACCTCATCGCCACGGGAATGGTGCTGGGCGCCGCGCATATTACCGGAGGCGGACTCGCCGGGAATCTTCAGCGGGTCCTTCCGCCGGGCCTGACGCCCTCCTTCAGCTGGGACTGGCCCGAGCCCGCAATATTCGCGAAGATCCGCAAGGGCGGCAACGTGGAGGAAGCGGAGATGCGCCGCGTCTTCAACCTCGGCATCGGCATAGCGCTGGTCGTCCGGAAGGAAGACGGGGAGAGCCTTTCGGAAGCCGCCGGAAAGAGCGGAATCTCCGTCAGAGAAATCGGGACGCTGGTTCGTGGCTAGAGCGGCGGTGCTGGCCTCGGGAAGCGGCACCAATTTTCAGAGCATCGCCGAAGCGGCGGCCGGAGGGCGGAAACACGAGATCTGCTTTCTGGCATGCGATCGAAAGCACGCGTTCGTTTTCGAACGGGCCCGCCTTCTCGGAATCCCGGCACATTACATCGGGTATGCCCGCCGGGAGCGGGAGGAAGCGGAACACGAGATCATCCGCCGGATCGAGCAGTATCGGGTCGATCTGATCATTCTGGCCGGGTTCATGAGGATTCTTTCTCCGGGGTTCGTCGACCGGTATGCCGGAAGAATCGTGAACATCCATCCATCCCTGCTGCCGAAATATCCCGGCACCCACGGCATCGAGGAAAGCTTCCGCTCCGCGGATCGTGAGCTGGGAATAACCGTTCACCGGGTCGACCGGGGTACCGACACGGGACCCGTCATCCTTCAGCGCTCCTTTCTCCGGAACGGACACGAGTCCCTTGCGGAGATCGAAGAACGGATACATCGTCTCGAGCACGAGAGCTACCCGGAAGTGATTCTTGCTCTTCTGGACGCGATCGAAGAGTCACATAATTCAGAGGAGGGACAGAGGTGAGGGTTCTCGTCATCGGTCAGGGTGCACGTGAGCACGCGATTGCGTGGGCATTCTCCAGAAGCAAGCGGATCTCCGGCCTTTTTGCCGCACCCGGAAATGCCGGAATGCGCGAAGTCGCCGAAGTTCTTACGGATATCGATCCGATGCAGCCCGAGCAGGTCATCGGTGCCTGCAGGAAGCATGGAATCGACCTGGTTTTCGTGGGACCGGAAGGCCCGCTCGATGCGGGACTGGTGGATGCGGTCCGGCAGGCGGGAATCGCTGTTATCGGCCCGCACCGGGCAGCCGCCCGCCTCGAATCGAGCAAGGTCTTTTCCAAGGAGTTCATGCGGAAACACCGGATTCCGACCGCCCGATCGAGCGAGTTCACCGAAGCCGGTCCGTTCGAACGGTATATCGCCTCGCAGTCCGGCAAGGTCGTGCTCAAGAAGAACGGTCTTGCCGCGGGAAAGGGAGTTCTCGAATCCGACGACCGGGAGGAACTGCTCCGGTTCGGTCGCGAGGTCCTCGCCGGAGATTCCCTGGTCGTCGAAGAGTTTCTGACCGGTTTCGAGGTTTCCCTGTTCGCGCTCTGCGACGGGAAGGACTACGTTCTCCTTCCGACCTGCGCCGACTTCAAGAAGGCGGGCGAAGGAGATACCGGCCCGAATACCGGAGGGATGGGATCGGTCTGCCCGGTCCCCTGGGTCGATTCGGCGATGATGAAGCGGATTCAGGAGGAGATCGTCGTGCCGACGTTCTCCGGTCTGAAGGATGAAGGGCTCCTGTATTGCGGTGTTCTCTACTTCGGCCTGATGATGACCGCGGATGGTCCCCGGGTACTGGAGTACAACGTGAGATTCGGCGATCCCGAAGCGCAGGTGCTCCTGCCGATTATCGAATCCGATTTCGGCAACCTCTGCGATGCCATGGTCAGTGGAACCCTCGGCAGTTTCCCGCTTCGGATCTCGAATCGATCCGCGCTCGGGGTCGTCATCGCCGCGGAGGGCTATCCCGGAGAATACCGCACGGGACTGCCGGTTTCACCGATCCCTTCGATTCCCGATCAGAATGTGCAGGTTTTCCATGCGGTGACGCGCACGGGGGAAAACGGAACCGTGCTGACCGAGGGCGGCCGCTGCTTCACGGTAGTCGGTACCGGCCACGATCTCCTCGAGGCCAATGTGAAGGCGTATGAGGCGGTCGGCAAAGTCCGGTTCCCCGGCGCCTGGTTCCGCACGGATATCGGCCACAAGTTCTTCCAGGATTGAGCGGAAAGGGGGAGGAGAAGGAATGAAAGACGTTCTGTTCATCATCGGGTCCGAATCGGACCGCGGGCAGATAGACCCCGGACTGGAACTGATGAAGGAGAAGGGGCTGAGCCACGATCTCGAGGTACTGTCCGCCCACCGCGACCTTCCGAAGCTGATGCAGTTCCTCGCGGAACGCTCTTCCGGCTACCGGGTCATACTCACTGCGGCCGGACTCTCCGCGGCTCTCCCCGGAGTGGTCGCGTCCCTGGTTTCCGAGCCGGTGATCGGTATTCCGCTGGTATCGGGTTCGCTGTCGGGAATCGATGCCCTGCTCTCGATTCTTCAGCTCCCGAAAGGGATTCCCGTCGCGACCATGGGAATCGGCAAGCAGGGAGTCCTGAACGCGGTGCACTTCGCCGAACGAATCATCGCGGCAGGCCGGAAAGGATAGCAGCGGGTTTTCCGTTACCGCTTTGCGAAGTGTCCCTGCTGGCGGCGGACTTCGTACAGCAGGATCCCGGCCGCGACCGATACGTTCAGCGAGTCGACGTGACCGCCCGACGGGATCCGGACGAGACCGTCGCAGCGCTCCCGGAGCAGCCGGGACAGCCCTTTCCCTTCACTCCCGAGCACCAGGCAGACCCTGCCCGAAAGGGAACCCCGGTCCACGGGTTCGCCCGCCATATCGGCCCCGTACACCCAGAAGTCCCGTGACTGGAGCTCCTCGACACAGCGGACGAGGTTCGGCACCACGGCGAACGGGACGTATGCGCTGGCCCCCGAGGAGGTCCGGGCCACCGTCTCGGTATCCCTGGCGGATCGGCGGGAAGGTGCGACGACGAGGTCCACCTCGAACTGGTCCGCCGAGCGGAGCACCGCACCCAGGTTATGCGGATCGGTAATCCCGTCGAGCAGCAGAACCAGTTCCCGGTCCTGCCGAGGCCGGGCGAGATACCCCTCGAACGTCGTCTCCTCGCTCGCGGCTTCCGCGAGTATCAGCAGGGCGCCGCGATGGACTCCCCTGCCCGCGATCCGGTCCAGCTCCGTTTCCGAAGGCCGCTCGACCGGAATCCCCGCCCGCCGGGCCGCCTCAGCAAGACGGTCGAAGCGCCCGCCGGTCCGGCTCATCAGAAGCCTGCCCCCGGGGCTCCGGGACGCGGCCAGCCGCTCCTCGATCGCATGAAATCCCGTCAGAACCCGATCCATCGCTCCGCCCTCTTCCCGTTTCCCGGGATGCTCAGTTTTTTCCGAAATCCTTCACGATATCGACGACTCCGTCGTAATCCGCATCCCGCTCGTATCCCTTCACGTAGATTCCGTCGATCAGCGAAACCCAGAGGTCGACCTTTCCGTCGAAATTGGAGTCCACCTCCCGCCGGGAGAGCAGCCCCTCCTCGTAGAAGTAGAAGTCGTCCATCAGACCGTCGTAGTTGAAATCCTGTTCTTCGTAGATCCGGTTGCCGTCCGCATCATAGGTTATCATATAATCGGCGATCCCGTCATAGTCCCGATCGAAATGCGTAATCGTTCCGTCTCCGGCTGCTTCGAACCAGTAAACCGGCGGTCCGCTCTGCTTTTCCTCTTCCTGTTGCGGAGGTGAAGCGCCCGGTTCCCCGAGAGCCAGCACGCCGGCAATCAGGATCAGCAATACACTTTTTTTCATTCCCGTCTCTCCTTCCGATCGGATCGCGGCACCAGGTGCCCTGATCTCAATATAGAAAGGAGAGACCGCCGGAGGATAGTGAAGCGTGCAGGGCCCGGTCAGCCTTACGGCGAACCATACCGTTTTCGGACGTCCACTACCCCGTCGAAATCGGTATCCCGGTCGTAGCCTTCCACGTACACTCCTTCGCTCAGGAATATCCAGAGATCGACGTTGCCGTCGTAATTCGTATCGATTTCCCGTCGGACGAGAGTACCGGTTTTATAAAAATAGAAATCATCCATCGAGCCGTCGCGATTGTAATCCTGCTCCTCACGGATCCTGTTCCTGCCCCCGTCGTACACGACGAGGTGGTCCACCCTGCCGTCGAAGTCGCGATCGGCGCTGACCTCCTGTGTGCCGGAAGGCCCGGTGCTGATCCAGAGATCCGGCTTGCCGTCGTTGTTCTCGTCATTCTCGATGGGCGCTGCACCGAGTACGGGGCATGCCATGCAGCCTGCGAGCAGCAGGGAGATCCAGATGCGACTCACCACTTCGGGCTCCTTTTTTCGTTCCATGCGGATGCTCGAAAGCCCGCCCTTTCTACACTATCGGAGAAAACGGAAGCGGTGATGATGATCAAAGGAGCGGGACAGCGGTGCCGGCCCGGCGGAAATCCGGAACCGGCCTGTCCCATCCGGCGATGCTATCGTCGGTCGGAAAGCGAGATGGGTTCCGGATTGTCGTTTTCACCGATCGCATCCGAGAACTGCTTGAGGATGTCCTTCGCCTTTCCCGACAATTTGGAGGGGATCTGAACCATGATTTTCACGTACAGATCTCCGCGCCGATCCGGATTCGCCAGGAAGGGAATGCCGTCCCCCTTGCTGCGGAGCACTTTCCCGTTCTGCGTACCGGCAGGAATCTTCAGCTTCACCCGCCGGTCGTCCAGCGTCGGCACCTGGATATCCGCGCCGAGCGCCGCCTGCGTCACGGAAATGGGGATGATGCAGTAGAGATCGGTTCCTTCCCGTTCGAAGTATTCATGCGGCAGGACATGGGTAACCACATACAGATCACCGGCCGGACCGCCGTTCGGACCGGCGTCTCCCTGCCCCGGGATACTGATCCGCTTTCCGTTGTCCATTCCCGGCGGGATCGTCACCTTGATTTTCTGTCGTTTCGTGAGAAGGCCGTTTCCGCTGCAGGTCCTGCACGGATTCTCGATCACGAACCCTTCCCCGCCGCAGGACGGACAGGTCGAAGCGATCGAAAAGAATCCGGAACTCCTCCGGACCTGCCCGACGCCCCCGCATGTCGGACAGGTTTTCCGGCCGGACCCGGAGGCCGCGCCCGTACCGGCACAGTCTCCGCAGTGGATATGCCGCTCGTATACGACTTCCGTTTTCGTTCCGAATGCGGCGTCCCTGAAGGAAAGCTCCAGGTCAAAGCGCAGGTCCGCTCCGCGATGCACCGCCTCGGCGGTTCGCCGGCGCCTTCCGCCTCCTCCGCCGCCCCCGAAGAAGGTATCGAAAATTCCAGAGAAATCGCCGAAGATGTCCTCGAAATCGCGGAATACCGTCGAATAATCCCGCTGACCGCCGCCCATGCCCTCCAGTCCTGCAAAGCCGAACTGGTCATAGGCCTGACGCTTCTGGTCGTCCGAGAGCACCTCGTAGGCTTCCGTCGCTTCCTTGAACTTCTCCTCCGCCTCCCGGTCGCCCGGATTCCGGTCCGGATGATATTGAACTGCGAGCTTCCGGTACGCCCGCTTGATGTCCTCCTTGGCGGCCTGCTTCGTCACCTGGAGGACTTCATAGTAATCCTGTTTCGCCAAAGGACCTCTCCGCTGCTCGTATCTCCCGTGATGGGACGATGTTTACCGTTTTTCCTCTTCATCGTCGACCACTTCGTAGTCCACGTCTTCCGCCGTACCGGATGAACTTCCTCCCGCCGCACCGGACGGTCCTCCGTTCTCTCCGGCTGCCCCGGCGCTGCCGTCGCCGCCCTGAGCGGACCCGGCCCGGTATACTTCCTCGGCCAGTTTATAGGAGGCGTTCTTCAGCGCATCCAGCTTCGTCCGCATGGACTCCAGATCACCCGAATCGAGTGACCCGCGAAGGTCTCCGATCGCATCCTCGATGTTCTTCCGGTCGTCTCCGCTGATCTTGTCCCCGTAGTCCTTCAGCGACTTTTCGGTGGAGTAGATCAGCGAGTCCGCTTCGTTCCGAACTTCCGCGAGCTCTCGTGCCTGCTTGTCCTCTTCGGCGTGCGCCTCCGCGTCGCGGACCATGCGGTCGATCTCCTGCTCGTTGAGCCCCGAAGAGCTCTCGATGCGGATCTTCTGCTCCTTCCCCGTCCCGAGGTCCTTTGCCGAGACGTGCACGATCCCGTTCGCATCGATGTCGAAGGTCACCTCGATCTGCGGCACCCCCCGCGGGGCGGGCGGAATGCCCACCAGGTCGAAGCGGCCGAGGGTGCGGTTCTGCGAAGCCATCCCCCGCTCGCCCTGCAGCACGTGGATCGAAACCGCGGTCTGGGTATCGGCGGCGGTGGAGAAGATCTGGCTCTTGCGGGTGGGGATGGTGGTGTTCCGCTCGATGAGCCGGGTGAACACCCCTCCGAGGGTCTCGATCCCGAGCGACAGCGGGGTCACGTCGAGGAGCAGCACGTCCTTCACGTCTCCGCCCAGGATTCCGCCCTGGATCGCGGCGCCCATCGCGACCACCTCGTCGGGGTTCACCCCCTTGTGCGGCTCGCGGCCGAAGAGCTCCTTCACCAGAGCCTGCACCTTCGGGATGCGGGTCGATCCGCCGACGAGGATCACCTCGTCGATCTCGCTCGCCGCGAGCCCCGCGTCCTTCATCGCCTGGATGCAGGGCCCCTTGGTCTTCTGGATCAGATCGTCGACCAGCTGCTCGAACTTCGCCCGGCTGAGGGCGTACTGCAGATGCTTCGGGCCCGAAGCGTCGGCGGTTATGAACGGCAGGTTGATGTCGGTGCTCTGGGTGCTCGAGAGCTCCTTCTTCGCCTTCTCCGCCGCCTCCTTCAGCCGCTGCAGGGCCATCCGGTCGGCCGCGAGGTCGATCCCGTAGTCCTTCCGGAAGCTGTCCACCAGCCAGTCGATGATCTTCTGGTCGAAGTTGTCCCCGCCCAGGTGCGTATCCCCGTTGGTCGCCTTCACCTCGAAGACCCCGTCCCCGAGCTCGAGGATCGAGATGTCGAAAGTGCCGCCCCCGAGGTCGTAGACCGCGATCTTCTCTTCCTTCTTCTCCTTGGCGAACCCGTACGCCAGGGAGGCCGCGGTGGGCTCGTTGACGATGCGCTTGACCTCGAGGCCCGGCGATCTTCCCCGCGTCCTTGGTCGCCTGCCGCTGGGCGTCGTTGAAGTAGGCGGGCACGGTGATCACCGCCTCGGTGACCGTCTCTCCCAGGTAGTCCTCGGCGGTCTTCTTCATCTTCTGCAGAATGGCTGCCGAGATCTCGGGGGGTGAGTACTGCTTCCCGCTCACGTCCACCCGCACGTCTCCGCCGGGTCCCTGCACCACGTGATAGGGAACCATCTTCATTTCCTCAGCCACCTCTCCGAACTTCCGGCCCATGAAGCGCTTGATGGAAAAGATCGTATTCTCGGGGTTCGTCACCATCTGGTTCTTCGCCGGCTGGCCGACGAGGCGCTCGCCCTTGGGCGTGAAGGCCACGATTGACGGCGTCGTCCGCTGTCCCTCGGAGTTCTGGATGACGACCGGCTCTCCGCCTTCCATCACGGCAACGCAGGAGTTCGTCGTGCCCAGGTCGATTCCAATGATCCTTCCCATATTTCTATTCTCCTCTCGTATTTACTGGTTCCTGTTCTGATTTTCCGGTTCGCTCTGCTGGACCGGCATGGACACTTTGACCCTCGCAGGTCTCAAAACGCGATCGTGAAGGAAATAGCCCTTCTGGAAATCCTCCAGAACGACGGAGCTTTCATGCCTGGAACTGCTTTCCATGGAAATAGCTTCATGCTTCTGGGGATCGAAGACCTCTCCCTCCGAATCGAATCGCCGGAGGCCCCATTTCCGTTCGAGCATCCCGGTGAACTGCCGCTCGATAAGCACTACGCCGTCGTGGAATGCGTCGAAGTCCTTCGATTCGTCTGCCGACCTGATCGCCCGCTCGAAATCATCGATGATCGGAATCAGGTCCTGCATCAGCTGGCTGTTTGCATATTTCGCGGATTCTTCCTTCTCACGGAACATCCGTTTCCGGAAGTTTTCGAAATCGGCCTGCTTTCTCAGGTACTGATCCTTCAGTTCGCTGTTTTCCTCTTCCAGTTTACGTATCTTTTCCTGCAGTTCCGAGAATCGCTGTTCGGGATCTCCACTCCGGCTCTTCGCCGGCAGCGGAACCGCCGCCGGCCTGTGAAGAAGCATTTCCACCGACAGCTTGAGATTCCCCGGCCTGCAGGTCATCCTTCACGTCGCGCTGGAGGTCCTGCCCCTGGTTGCCGCTCGGTCCTCCCACATCGCTCGTATCTGACATGTGTTCCACCTATCTTTGAATCTCAATGCCATTAACATAATAACCTGTCCATTTCCTGTCAAGACGCCTTCCAATTCCTACAATTATATGAGTTATCGCATTGATTCATTTTGACCCACATTGGAACGGCATATCCGACAGCTGAGTCATTTGGGAAGAAAATATCGAAAAATGAACAGGAGAAAAATTCCGGTTTTCAGGGGAGGATATTCACCGAAAGGAGCATAACATGGGAAGATGGAACACAGCCGGGAGGACGGAGCCCCGACGGACGGGGCTCCGGACCGGAACCGCACGATGCCGGCGGGATGAACATCCCGCCGCAGCGGTTCAGCGCGGGACGATTTCCAGAATCAGTTCCACCTCTCCGCGACTGAGCTTCGTGTGTTTCGCGATCTCTTCCACGGTCCAGCCCTGGTGGGCAAGCTTCGTGACCATTTCCCGGATTCCCATGGGAGGGGCTCCGCGCTCCTTGCGGGTGCTCTTGCCCCCCTCCTTAAGCAGCGACTCGAACAGCTTCACCTGCTGCTGGGCCTCTCTTCCCACTTCCTCGAGCCGGGTTTCCGACCTCGCGAGCCAGTCCCGGACTTTCTGCAGCTGCTCGGTTCGCCCCTCGAGGTCCGAGAGAATCGTATCGATTTCGCGGACCTTGCGGAGCACGGTATCCACCTTGTCCCGGTTCTGCTCGAGCTCGTCCAGCCTTCCTCCGAGCGTCCCGATGTCCGACGGGATCTGCTCGAGCGCCGTCAATGCCTTCTGGAGCTGTTTCTCCATGCCCTCGAGGAGCCGGAAGTTCCGATCGATGCCGTCCGAGGTGACGTCGAGAACGTTCCGTTTCTGTTCGAGGCGCTGGAACCGGGTCTCCACCTCTTTCTCCAGACCTTCCACCGATCGCAGCCGAACCTCTACGTTCTGCAGTGCGTCGCTGCTGTTCATGACCTCCGAAAGCCGGCTGTCGACGTTCTGCGACAGGCTGATCAGTTTCTTGAAGTCGCCTTCCAGGATCTCGATCCGGTGACGCTCGGAGAGGAACCGCGACATCTTGGCAGTCATCTCCTCGGATATCTTCCGGAGTTTTACGAACTGGTTCTCGATCTCCTTGAGCTCCTTCCGCTGCGTCTCGGTCCGGGCGAGCTCGGCTTTCATATCCTCGATGCTCTCCTGGAGGGAGATCTTCATGGAGTCGGCCCGCTCGAATATCCTGGTCTGCTCGACGAAGTTCTTCTGGCGCTTGTCGATTTCGGACAGCTGCGCGGAGAGCACCTGGGAGTGCTCCTCCGCCTTTCCGTACAGCTTGGCCTGGAGCGCCTCGAAACTGTCGCGGGTATCCTGCACCGACGCCCGGAACTCCCTCAGCTTCTGGTCCGCTTCCCGCTCCATCGCCTTCAGGCTCTCGTCGATCATCTTTTTCTGGGCCGAGAAATCCTCGCGGATATCCCCGATATCCTCGGAGACCTGGATCCGGAAGGTTGCGACCTGCTCGCTCACCGCGGCCTCCGCTTCCTTCATCTGCTGCAGAACCTTTGTCTGCCAGACGGTCATGTCGGACTTCGCCGTCGCGAGGAGGGAGGACAGGTTTCCCGTTCCCGCTTCCATCTGATCGGTCAGGCTCTTCAGCCTGCCCTCGATCTCCCGCTCGAACCGCTTCACCTGCTCCGAAACGGAATGATTGTACTGCGAATACTCCTTCCGGAACTGCTCGACCGAGTCCCGCTGCATCTCGTCGAATTCGTTCCGGAAACTCTCTTCGAACGATGCGATGGAGCGTTCGGAAATGCCGATCCTGTTCCGGAGTCCTTCCTGGAAATCGGATACCTGCTGCTCGAACTTGTCCATCTGGCCGTAGATCTTTTCCTGCAGCTCTCCGAGCCGTCCCTGCAGCTGCTCCCGGTATTGCTTAACCACTTCGTCCCGTCGCTGCTCGGATTCCTTCGAGAGTTCCCCGAACCGTTCGTCGACGCCGTTCTGCCATTCCGTCAGGCGCCGAGACATGTCCTCGTTCCGTTCCCGGAGGTCGGCGAAGAACTCGTCCTCGAACACCTTGAGCTTCTCCGAAACGCTGTCGTAGGCCCGGGCCTTCAACTCGGACAGGCCCTGTTCCAGCTCTCCCATCGCATCCCGGATCGTTCCCAGCTCGCCGTCCGCCCGCTGGCGCTCGGCGAATCGTTTCTGCTCGAGCTCCCGATCGAAGGCGACGAACTCCTCGCGGATCCGGTCGGCCATCTTCTCCATGGACGCCCGCAGATCCTGCTCGAGCTGCTCCATGTCCTTTCCGACCGTTTCGATCCGTTCGAGCCGGTAGGATACGCTCTCCTCGTATTCTCCGAACCGCTGCTCGACCCGTCCCAGAACCCCGGAGGAGACCTCCTCCGACGCGGTGGAGAGGCGGGCGGCGAGATCCTCGGAGAACCGGTCCACCCGTACTCCCATCTCGCCGATCCGCTCTTCCACGCTGTTCGCGAGTCCGTCGAGCCGGACCATATCCTGCGTACTCCGGTCGATCCTCGACTGGACCTGCTCCTGGATCTCCTTCACCCGGCCCTGCAGGTCATCCCGATACGACTCGAGAATCTCCTCGCTTCCGCTGCGCCAGCGGGTGAGCTGCTCGCGCATGCCGCTGATCTGGCCCCCGAGCTCACGCTCGGTCGACTCGAGCGATGTACGCAGGGAACCGAGCCGCTCCTCGATCTCCCTCCGCAGGTCGCTCCCCTGCCCTTCGAGCTCCTGTCTGATCCGTGCCGCGAGGGCTTCCGCAAGACGTACGCCCTCCTCATGGAGGCCGTCGAGCTTCGCGCCCAGTTCCTGCTCGGTCCGTTCCACCGTCGACCCGAGCGTCGATGTACGGCCCTCGAGATCATGAACCAGTTCCGCCTGCTGACGCACGGTATCCCGGAGCCGGCCCTCGATGTGTTCCTTCAGGACCTGCAGGGCCCGGGTTTCGAGCGCTTCGCCGCGCCGCGCGGCCTCCGCGAGACGGCCCTCGTATTCTTCTTCGAGCTCAGCCATCCGCTCGCGGTACTCTTTCAGTTTCTCTTCCACCGCCTGATCGACCACGGCGGTTTCTCCGTCCACTTTCCCGATCAGCTCTTCGACGACGTCGGCGAGACGGGCCTCGGTTTCCCGGGCCACCTCCGTTCCGCGCGCCTCGAGGCTGTCGACGAACGTGGCGAACTCCCCGATCTGCACCTCGGCCCGGTTTACGGATTCGGCGAATTTCCCGATTCTCTGTTCGGTATGGGCGGCAACCTTCCGGGCCACTCCGGTCAGCTGGCTTTCGTTCCGCTTCTCGAAGTCATGGACCAGGCCGGGAATCTCCTTCTCCAGCTGCTCGATCCCCTTCGCCGCCTGCTGAATCCGGCGGGCGAGTCCGTCGCTGAACTCGGACTCCGTTCGCAGCCGGCCCACGTTCTCTTCGGCCTGACCGGTCATGCGGACCAGCTCGTCGATGACCCGGTCGTACTCGGATATGCGGGTTCCGATTGTCTCGATATCAGCCGCCCGGGAATTCAGGTCTTCCTCGACCGACTGGATGCGCTTGAGAACTTCCCGGGCTGCTTTCTGATGAACTTCGAGCTCGATGGCGAGATCTTTTATCTGAGCGGCCTTCTGGACGACAATGCCGTCGAGATCATCTTTCGCCTTGTCGGTGAACTTCTTCACCTTTTCCAGCGATCGGTTGTTCTTGTCCATCTGGCGGTATATCGCAAGGATGATGAGGACAATCCCGATAACCAGCAGATCTACGGGCGAAAACTGCATGCTTCCCCTCCCAGGATTCTCGTTCGCCGTTCTTCCGCGTGTCGATGTAAATTCCTACCATTTTAGAGAATAGCACGAAATTCTATTTTTGAACAGAGAAGTGCGGCGGGAAGAACGGATCCGTTTCCGCTTTCGTGCGGACCGCTTCAACCGGAACGGTCGGGAGCGCCGGCGAGAACGAGCGAACGGACATAATCCCGGAGTTCGGAGAAAGCCCGGAAACTGAAATCCGCCACACCTCCCTTCACCGGTCGGGGCGTAAGATGCGCGGACAGCATTCCCGCCCGGTTTGCTCCGAGAATATCGTACTGGTAGCTGTTGCCCACGTACAGTACCTCGGAGGGCTGAACGCCGAGTCGGTCCGCCGCCTCGAGGAACGGCTCCGCGTTCGGTTTGAGGTACCCGGTCGTCTCTGAACAGAATGCCGTATCCCAGATCCCGTCCAGGCCGAGATACACCAGCTTCGTCTCGACCGGAAAATCCGACAGAAGGCCGAGCTTGAGCCCGAGTCCGCGGATTTCGGAAAGCGTCTCCCGGACTTCGGGGTACGTCCGGATCTTCCGGAAGGAGCTTCCCCATTCGGTGTAGATGCTGCGGTCCACGACGAGGAGCGCCTTTTCCGGCGGTATTCCCAACCGCTCCGCCAGGATATCGGCCTGTACCCGCCGGAAGTTCTCGATGGGACGGATGTGACGGATCTGCTTCCGGATGGCCGAGAAGTGAAACAGCAGTTTCGGATGAAGGACGCCGAACAGCAGTGAATAGAGATACATCCGGTAATTCGGATAGAGGGTTCCATCAAGGTCGAAGCAGACTGCCCGTATTTCCATACACTCCTGTCTTTATCCTGCGTTATCTCGCCCGGATCGTCAGCGGAAAACTACCCGATGCGGTACCCGCACCCCGGACGGGCGTGAATCGCCATCTTTTCACCCATGTCTCCACCATCGCATCGATCTCCGGATACGCGGAACTCCGCGTGATGCTCACACTCTGCGGATATCCGTTCTCATCGACATTCAGCGACACGCCGAGCCTGAGCAGAAGACCCTCCTCGCCGACCCAGTCGGGAAGCTTCAGCTCGGGCTGGAACTCGATCTTCCGCTCGTTGCCCTCGTCCTCCCACTGGATATCGATCGTCGGATACCGGACCGGACGACCCGCTCGATGCCGATGCGACCGGACCGGAGCGGGAACCGCCGCTCTGCGATGCGGAGCCCGGAGCCTGCGTCATGGACTGCTGGATGGCCCGGTCGAGGAGGCCGAGATCCCGCTGCGGTTGCGCGGGCGCCGCCGCCGGGGCGCTCACCTGCGGTTTCGGCTGGGAAGGCTGTGCGGTCTGCTCTGCGCTCCCCTGCACGAGATTATTCGGCACCTGCACGTTGTTCTTCGGCTCGACGGCCGGAGCCCGCTCGATCCGGGGGCGCGTCCGGTTCGTCGGCTGTTCGACCGGTGCAACTTTCTCCACGAGCTCGGCATAGTTCCGTTCCACCGGCGCAGTCTCGACCTTCGGCTGAGGCTGTGCTTTCGGCTGGGGAGCAGGCTGCGGCTTCGGCGGCTCCACGGCTTTCGCGACCGCGGTCTGCTGCGGTACCGCCGGCGCCGGCGCCGGCTGAGGTTCGGGCTTCTTCTCCGCTTCCTGCCGGACCACCGGCTTCTCGATCCGCTGCTCGACCTTCGGACCGGGGTTCCGCTCTTCCGTATCCGCCAGTTCCACCACGATCGGGGCCGAGAGCTTCGATTCGTCGATTCTTGATCGCCAGTCGAACAGTTCCAGCATGATGATTGCGAGAAAATGCAGCGCCAATGCCGTCGCTGCACTGAAGACGAGTCGTTCCCGATCCCTGGAGTAGACGTGATTCATCGCCGTGGCGCCTCCCGCGTCTTCAGGCTGATCCCCCTGAAGCCGTTCTGCCGTAGCGTGTCGAGAACATCGATCATAAGGTCGTAGGGGACGCTGCTGTCGCCTTCGATCACAACCGTCTTGATCTCCTTCCGTTCCTCCTCTCCGATCCGCGAGAGGCCCTGGTCGAGACCGTTCATATCCTGATACCGGTCCTGATTCAAATATATCTCGTTCCGGGAGATAATACTCACCACCATGCGGGTCATGGAGACCTGTTCGGAACTGCTCGATTCGGGCAGCGTCAGTTTTATCCCGGGGGTCAGGACGAAGGTACTGGTGACCATGAAGAACAGAACCAGCTGGAACACCACGTCGATCATCGGGACCAGATTGACATTGGTCTCCTGGGACATTCTTCGTCGAAACCGCATTTATTCCCTTCCCGCGAACAGCAGAACCATGTCGTTCACCCGGTTCTCCAGGCGAATGATGATATGGTTCACCTTGCTCACTAGATAATTATAAAAAATAATTGCCGGAATGGATACCACGATTCCCGCCGCAGTGGTCAATAGTGCTTCGGATATCCCGCCCGCGAGCAGCGCGGGGTCTCCGATGGAGCCGTAGTCTCCCAGAACTCCGAACAGACGGATGTTGCCGGTCACGGTTCCGAGGAGTCCGAGAAGCGGGGCGATGCTCGCGATCGATCCGAGCGCGGAAAGGAACCGTTCCAGCCGCGGGACTTCCATCGCCGCCGCGTCGACGATCGCGTCCTTGATGGTGGACTGTGAATAATGGCGATGCTCGATACCCACCCGCATCAGATTGGTGATGGGGGACGGGTTACTCTCGCAGATACTCATCGCTTCATCGAAATGTCCCTTTTCGAGCGTCATTTTGAGACGACTGATCAGCTTGTTCTCGTCCACCTGGATTTTCCGCAGGAAAATGAGGCGTTCGATGATGATGACCGTCGCGACCAGGGACAGCAGCAGGATGAGCACCATGATGATCCCGCCTTGCTCGAGCAGATACAGCATAGAAACTCCTTCTAAAGGGTAATCTGAACTTTCAGGGTAATATTGAATCCCGGTCCGATATAGGGACCGTACAATCGCCGTCCATCCTGCAGCCCGAGAGAGAGTATGTCGTTCGCTTCCAGAATGAACCGGAACACGTCCGAGATTCGGAAGAAACCGCTCAAGTCCATTTCCGGAAAGGTCAGATCGAGATCATCGTATATCGGGAGCTCACCGCTCACGCTCGCTCCGAACCGTCCGGCCGGTTCGGATATGTCCACGGCGGCAAGGAAGGAGTAGAACGGATCGAATACCGTCCGGTCGAAGATTTCGCCCTGCCAGCGCCCGGAGAACGTGATGATCTCCTCGAGCTTCCAGTTGAATCCGGCGAACGGCTGCAGACGCTCGAGCGAGCCCTGCTCGTATTCGAACAGGCCGGTAATCGTGTTCGGGTTCTCCTCGGGAATGATCGAGTCGTCCATGCTGCTCCAGCGCACGCCGCCCTCCAGCACGAAGGATGGAGTCAGCAGCCACTGCAGATCGCCCTCGACGAAGAATCCCGCCGAATCGTTCAGGCTCTCGCCGACCGCCAGATACGGGTTCAGCCGCCAGAGATCCGAAAATTCAGCTGCTCGACTTCGTATCCGCCCTGAACGGAAACCGTGAACATTTCGCCCAGCGTCGTGGAGAGTCCCGCCGAAAACGGAATCCGCAGCGGTCCCTCGCTGGTCCAGGCAATGCCGACGCTGCCGTCGAGATAGAGCGGAAACGGGAAGGAGATTTCGGTGCTCAGCATTCCGCCCGCCCGATGCAGCAGAAGGTCCTCATTGTCGATGACGTTCCGGTATCCGTACCGGCCCTCGATGCCGACATTCACGTACGGAAAGCTGAGATGCGCTCCGAGCGTGGGTGAGAGAACGATTTCCGAATCATCCAGCGGAACATCCCCCGGGTCCCGGAACGATCCGACGGTTCCCGTATACCGCACATCGGTATCCGCCGTCAGGGAAAGGGAATCGGATGCACGCAGTTCCGCACTGACCGAGGACGAAGAGAACTGGTGCGTGATCGCATCGTACTGCTCGCTCTGTTCCTGGAGTCCGTCCGTGAGCTCCTGATACGCAGCGGTCGTATCGAGGGACAGCGTTCCGAAACGCAGCTCGAGAGATCCGGAGAGGAGGTTCTCGATCCGGTGATATCCCGTGCCCGGATCGTTGAACCCGTAGTCCTCCGCAAATCCGTTCAGCCCTTCGTGGAGGAACTGGAGGCGGAATCTCGGTTCATCTCCCAGCTTGTAGAGCGAGAGGGAACCGAGAACATGATGCATGCTCCCGAGCCCGACGACTCCCTCGCTGAAGATTTCCCGATCCGTTCGTGCGATATCGAACATGCCCTCGTCCTGGGACGGCAGGGGCAGGTCGAACGCTTCGTCCGGGATTTCCAGCTCCTCCGGCTCGGGCATCGGCAGATCGATCGTCGGCGCCGGCAGCTCGTCCCCTTCGGGAATCGCGGCTTCCACTCGCTCGACACTCAGGTCCTCGACTTCGAGGAGCATCGGCGGAAGAACGATCTCCGGTTCATCCGGCTCCACATCCTGCTGCGCCGGAACCAGCGGCGACATCAGCAGAACGAGAACTGCTGCGAAAAGAACGCTCTTCATCATCGCTTCCCTTCCAGGAGTCGTTTCCCTTCCGCCGCCCAGGGCGACAGCGGGAAATACTCTTCCAGTCTCTTTACGAGCCGCTCCGATTCCGCGCGCTTGCCGGCCGTATTCATCATTTCCGCCGCCCGGTAGATCGACTGGGCCATCAGGTCCTGGTCCTTCGGGTTTGTGGTTGCCGCTTCGAGGAACACGTCCGCGGCGCGTTCCGGCTGATTCTTCACGGCGAAATATTCGCCCTTGAGATACCGCGCCCGTGCCGCCGCTTCCGGATCCTCACTCAGCTTCGCAATGACGTTCTCGAGCATCGAGAGGGCGAGATCTTCCTTCCGGTTCCCGTCGTAGATGTAGAGACGCGCGAGCTCGAGCATGGCCTCGCGTCCGCGCCGCGTCTTCGCACCGCCTTCCCGGCCGATGACGACCGACAGTTCCGCCTCCCGGTCGCTCAGGCCCAGCAGCAGGTACCGCAGTTCCTCCGCGCGGGTTTCGGCGTTCATCGCCCTCGCTTCCTGAGGATACGCGGCGATCAGCTCGGTGTAGAGATTCAGCGCCTTCCGGTGATCTCCGGATTCCGCATATACTTCCGCACTTCTGCGCATCGCGTCCGACCGGAAGGTGCTCTCGCGGAACTCCTGGATGATGCGCTCCCAGAGCAGCACGGCCCCGAACTTTTCGCCCATCTCGTAGGCCGAAAGCCCTCCCCAGTAGAGAGCGGCATCGGTCTGCTTGCCGTTCGGGAACCTGGTCCGGTACTCGTAGAAGGCATCCTTCGCCTTCGGATACCGCTCCGCCTCGTAGAGGACCTCGCCCCGCTTGAACATCGCGACATCCCGCAGGGGGCTCGACGGATACTGTTCGGCGAGATACCGGTACTCTTCCACCGCATCGTCGAGGCGGCCGAGTCGGATGAGGATTCCTGCATGCTCGTACATCGAGTCGTCGGCGAACTCCGAGGAAGGATTGCGCCGATAGATGTTCTGGAACGAAATCGCCGCTTCACGGTTCTTTCCCTGGGCAGCCAGCGTCTTCCCGTCGAGGAAGGCGCCCTTCTCCAGCAGGGCGTCCGGAGCGTTCATCGCGGCGAGCCGGGCAAGGTAGGCATGCGCCTTGTCGTACTGCGCAAGGTTGTAGTAGCACCATCCCGCGAAGTATGCGGCCCGGGGGGCCAGATCGTGATCGATGTTCCGGTCGTAGAAACTGACGAACGCCTGGGCGGCATCGGCGAACCGGGCGATGCGGTACAGGGCCCATCCCCGGTAGAACAGACTGTACGGCTGGATGACATCGGCGCTTCCCGCCGCCGGAGCGTCGAGGACCGGCTGCAGGGCTTCCAGCGCCGCGGCGTACTGCTTGAGACTGATATGGGAGAGTCCCTGCAGGTACCGGGCTTCGATATAGGATTCCGGATTCTGCCGGTCCATTTCGGGAATGTCCCGGAACAGCGTTCGGGACTCCCTGATCACTCCCGTGAAATCCCGGAGGGAAAAGAGCAGCTTGAGGAAGTCGGTCCGGACCGACGCATCCTTCGGATTCAGCGATACGTACTGCCGCAGGGATTCCACCGCCTTTTCCGTATCGCCCTGCTTCCGGTAGATGGTGGACTGGAGCCGGAGCAGCTCGCTGGCATATCCCCCGTGTCTGCCGCTCTCGAAGAGCCGTTGAATCTCCGCGAGCGCCTCCCGGTTGCGCCCCATCTTATAGAGGGTGAAGGCGTAGAGATAGCTTCCCTGTCCGAACACCGGCGAATCGGAATGCGTACTCCGGAACGTGCTGAGAATGCGGCTCGCCTTTTCCCAGTTTTCCATGCTGATGGCCAGCTCGCCGAGCCGGACCTGAGCCAGGCCCTCCCTCGCGGCATCCTTCGCGAGATACGCTTCGAGCACCGCAACGCCTTTCTGGTATTCCCTGCGCTGCGCGTAGATCTCCGCCAGGTAGAACGGGACCGTATCGGATATCTGTTCCGTCTCCCGCAGATCCCAGACCCGGCGGAAATAGTATTCCGCAAGGTCGAACTTTTTCCGCTCGTAGCTCTCGATGCCGACCCGGAACCAGAATTCCTTCAGTACGCCGGGCATACCGGCAAGGGCCTTCTCCGCTTCCGCGAGAAGGCGGCCCGGAGCGTCGATATCTCCCGACCGCTGGGCGAGCTGAAAGAGGCGCTGGTACGCTACCGACGAGATCTCCGGCGGAGCGGATACCAGCTGCCGGTAGACTTCGGCCGCCCGCTCGGTCCGGCCGGTTCCCAGGTACGCTTCGGCCGCATACAGGGAGATCCGGTCCCGGTACGAAAGCGACAGGGTTTCCAGCTGCAGCTGTTCGTAGATTTCGATGATCCGGTCGTACCGGCGCTGGCGGTTCAACAGCGAGAACAGTGCCGCGACCGCGGCCGGTTCGTTCCCGGGACGCTCGGCCAGCGAGAGGAGCGCCTCGAAGGACGAGACGGCCTTATCCTGGGAACCCAGCTCCGCCTCGCTCATTCCCTTGTAGAGGAGAGCCTGTCTTCTCAGTTCCGGATCGTTGCTGCTCCGGAGAAAGTCCTCCAGGATCCGCGCGGAATCCGCGTATTCTCCGCGCTCGTACTGGACGACTCCCTTCCAGAAGGGTACGAACGAGATATACCGCGTGGAAGCGAACCGCTGTTCGATCCGCTGAAGCAGGGCATACGATTCGTCGTACCGCCCCATCCGGAACAGCGCCACCGAGCGTCGAAAATGCGCATCGGGCACGAACTGGGAGCGCGGATACCGCTGAAGAAACGTATCGTATCGATCCAGCGCAAGCTCGTAGTCCTTGCTCCGGAACCGGCCCTCGGCCTCCATGAAGAGTTCTTTTTCCGACGTCTGGGCATAGAGGCTCGCACAGGAAGCGAACAGCACGACCAGGATTACTCGAAGGTTCATAACGCTCCTAAACATACTGCAGCGAATTCGATTATTCAATCTTCGGAGGGGTAAACCCCTGTGTAGTCTTCACCCGGACCAGGTGAACATAGTCGGCCCGGTAGCGCCCGATGAACGCCTCCGGTAGCGTCTCTCGATTCCGCTCCATCACCACCATCCGAAAATTGCCGTCTTCGAAGTACGGGAAGAATACCGCCACGTGAACGTGCTGCCGAAGCACCGGGGCGCTCCCGAACTCGCGATTCACCGATCCGATGTAGAAAAAGCCTGGCTCCCGAACCGCGAGGGAATGCATGATCACCCGGAGATGCTCGATCGGGTAACCGACATCCTCGATGTAGTCGAAGAACGGGACCTCCCGAACATCCGCGGACTCTACACCGGGCGGGAAACCTTCCATCTCCCGCAGTGCCGATGCGATGTTCCGGGACCAGTCGAGTCCGAAATAGGGATCCCGCTCCTCTTCCTTTCTGCTGCTCCATCCGTTCCCCCGCGTTTCAAGGGGTTTCCGCTTGAGCTCGCTGATCGAAAGAAGCCGGCCCGTTACGGGCTGGTAAATTCCGTCGGCGACCCATTTCGCGAACCCGGAACAGTTGAAGCCGCTCTGCAGCGCCTGAGGGTCGAGACTGTCGATGTACACGAACGCACCGTCCGCATCCATCGCTCCGTCGTCCGAGTCTCCCAGATCAGGCAGCCTGGTTCGAAGCCGCTCGACCATGCCCTGCACATCCCGATATCCGCCGTCGCCGGTATCGGGAAATACGAGGGACCAGTCGATCTTGCCCGATGTGAGCCGCACCAGGGAGGCGAAGGGCTCCGTGAGGAGCTGAACGAACGGAACCGGAAGCAGCACATCCCGATAGATCGGCGAATCATACAGGTACAGGTCCATCCTGCTCCTTTCTCCCTGCGGATACAGCCGGACATAGCTGCCCGGATCACCCCTGAGGAAGATCTTCACCTGCACGTATCTCCCATCCCCGAGGTTTCTCTTCATAATATAACTCCCGCTTCCGTAAACGGGAAACGTGAAATCATTCTCGTTTAAAAAGAGATAATAGAGAGAACCCCGCTCCTCCCGCACATCGAACCGCACCCTCCCCGTACCGTACTCCCGGTCGAACAGTTCAGGTTCCGCTTCCCGGGCGCCCCCGATCGGCGCCATGAGAAGATCCGCCATCCTGCGGCGGATCTCCGTGTTCTCCGGAACCGGAAGCGGGTTTCCGACCGCAGGGCCCATGAATGCCGACTGGGCCGACAACGCGACCGCGGAAGAAAGAATAAGCCAGAGTGAGACGGAAAGGTACCGCGCGTTCGACCTGGTCATGCGCAACCTCCGGAACGGTGATTACCTCTAGTATCGGTGATTCGGGGCGTTCCGGTGAAGTGCCGTCGCGAACAGGCTACGGAGTCCCTCGTGAGCCGAACCGTTCCCGCTGTTCCCGGAGGAGCACGACCGTCTCCAGAAGCTCCGACCGGACGGCCTGCAGCCGGGCTTTCAGGTCGGCACCTCCGCCGGAGAGTTCCTCCCAGATTTTCCGGCGTGCCCCTTCCACGGTAAAACGGCGGGTGTAGAGAAGGTATTTGATGCGGAACAGGATCTGGATGTCACCGAGCGTGTACTGCCGTCTTCCGGTACGCTCCTTGCGCGGGGCAAGGAGCGGGAACTCCTGCTCCCAGTAGCGAAGCACGTGAGGCTTGACGTCGAGAAACCGGCAGACGTCACCGATGGCGAACAGGCGCATGGGCGACGGCTACTCCCGGAGCTCCACATCGAAGGGGATGTGGTTAAATCCGAGATCCTTCCGGATCCGGTTTTTGACGTACTGCACGTAGGCCGCAGGAAATCCCTTCTTCCGGTTGACGAAGAGGAGGAACTTGATCGGCCGGATGCTCACCTGGGTCGCATAGCGGATCCGGTACCTCAACCTGCCGGACGGCGGAGGATTCACGGTCATCCATTTCTGCAGATGTTCGTTGAGCGTGCTGGTATCGACCCGTCGGTCGAGCTGCTGCCGGATTCTGAGCGCGGTCTGCAGAAGCTTCTCGACACCCTCACCCTCCAGGGCCGACGCCGGCAGGATCGGTGCGAACTCCAGCGTCGGGAACAGGAACCTGACCCGATCCGTAACAGCTTCCAGGGTGTTGGGCTTCCGGTCCAGCAGATCCCACTTGTTCATCACGAGGATGATGCCCACTCCCCGCTTCACGATCTGTGCCGCGATCTTCTTGTCCTGATCCGACAGCCCCTCCGCCACGTCGATCACCAGGAACACCACGTCGGCCTCCTGGATCGTCGCGATGGCCCGGTTCACGGAATAGTACTCGATGTCCTCTCCGACCCGGCTCTTCCGCCGGATTCCCGCGGTATCGAGAACCAGAAATTCGGTGTCGCGGTAGCGGAAGCGCCCCTCCAGCACGTCCCGGGTGGTCCCGGGCACGTCCGACACGATGGATCGCTCGCTGCCGAGGAGACGGTTCGCGAGCGTCGATTTCCCCGTATTCGGTTTTCCGAGGATCGCTATCCGCATCGGTGCGGGCTGTTCCCCGGCTTCGGTCCCGGCGGAGGCCGCTCCCTCTTCAGCCGGAAGCTCCGTCCCGATTCCGGAGAGTCGGGAACGGATGAGCAGCTCGAGCTCATCCATGTTGGTTCCGTGAGCCGCGGATATGCCCACGACGTACTGGAATCCCAGGCCCAGATAATTCCACATGGCCTGTTCCCGGGAGGAATTGTCCACCTTGTTGACCACGAGGACCAGCCAGTCCGCGAAGGGGCGCAGCCGTTCGATGAAGCTCTCGTCCTCGGGAGTCAGCTCCTGCACATCGAGCACCAGGAGAATCAGATCCGCCTCCCGCACCATGGCGAGACTGCGGTCGCTGACCACCCGGTCCAGGTCCGCTCCCTCCAATCGGTAACCGCCGGTATCCACCAGACGGACCGTCCGGTCCGAAAGCGTGCAGGTCGTATCCACCGGATCCCGAGTCACCCCGGGCAGTGCATCCGTTATGGCGATCCGCTTCCCCGCAAGGCGGTTGAAGAGCGTGGACTTCCCGACATTCGGGCGCCCGACGATAACGACGACGGGCAGTTTCTTTTCAGTACGGGGAAATGGCAAATCGTTCCTCCATCCAGCATCGGACATGTTCGTTGATTTCGCGGGCACTGCTCATCGACAGGGCCGCCTGGACCAGCGCTTCCGCATCGGTCATGGACACGGAGCGGATGATCCGCTTTACTTCGGGAATACTGAACGCGCTCATGCTGAACTCGTCGAGCCCCATTCCCAGCAGAAGGACCGTCGCGAACGGATCGCCCGCCATCTCGCCGCACATATTCACCGAGATGCCCGCCCGGTGGCCGGCATCGATCACCTGACGGATCAGCCGGAGCACTCCCGGGTGAAACGGCTCGTAGAGATAGGCGATCTTCTCGTTTCCGCGATCGACCGCGATGGTGTACTGGATCAGGTCGTTGGTGCCGATCGAGAAGAACTTGACCCGTTTCGCGAGCACATCGGCGGTGATCGCCGCGGACGGGACCTCGATCATGCATCCGACCGGCAGGTCCTCCCGGAACGGTTGTCCTTCGCGGCGCAGGTCGTCCTTGACCGTCTCGAGCATCTCCATGGCGAGGTCCAGTTCCTCGATCCCGGAGATCATGGGAAACATGATGCGGAGATCCCCGTGGACCGATGACCGCAGCAGCGCCCGGAGCTGGGTCCGGAAGATATCGGTCCGGGAGAGGCAGAAACGGATCGCCCGCCAGCCGAGAATCGGATTCTTCTCCGCGAGCCCCTCCATTTCCGGGATGACCTTGTCTCCCCCCAGGTCCAGGGTCCGGATGGTCACCTGCTTTCCGCCCATGGCCTGCAGGACGCTGCTGTAGGCCCGGATCTGCTCGACCTCGGAAGGAGTCCGCCGGGGCTGGAGGAAAAGGAACTCCGAGCGGAACAGTCCGACCCCGTCCGCACCGTGCGCCTGGACGCTCTCGACCTCTTCGGGCACTTCGATATTGGCCATCAGCAGCACATGCCTGCCGCTCGTGGTTTCCGCCGTGAATTCGTTCATTTCCTGGAGCTGCAGTTCGCGCTGCTGCCACTTTCTGAGGAGTCCTTCGTACTTGCGGATCGTGTCCTCATCGGGATCCAGGATCACCCTTCCCCGCACCCCGTCGATGATGATCATCTCGCCGGTTCGGGCGATGCGCGAGACGTCGAACAATCCCAGCACGGCGGGCAGCTCGAACGACCGGGCGAGAATCGCGGTATGCGATGTCCGGCCGCCGACATCCATGGCGATTCCCTTTACCTTCTTCCGGTTCATCGCGAGAATATCGCTGGGCAGGAGGTTACGCGTGATCAGGATCACCTCGTCCACCAGGTCCCCGAGACTGATCCGGTCCCGGTAGAGCAGGTGGCCGAGAACCCTGCGGGAAACATCGTGAATATCCAGGGTCCGCTCCCGCAGATATTCATCCTCCGATGCATTCAGCTTCTCGATCAGGTCCTCGACCACCTGGAGGAATATCCATTCGACGTTCTTCTGATTCAGGCGGATGTTCTTGTCGACGCTTTCCAGGAATTCCTCGTCGGTGAGCATCATCACCTGGGATCCGAGGAACTTGCTTTCCTCGTCGCCCATCTCTTCTTCGATCCGGTGCCGCAGGGCTTCGATTTCCTCGATCGCGGCGCCCACGGCCTGGCGAAAGCGGTCGACTTCCTGCTCCACCTCCTCGGTGGTGATGTAATAGCGCGGTATCGCGAAATTCTCCTCGGCATAGACAAACGCCTTTCCGATGGCGATGCCCGGTGAGGCAGATATACCGCGCAGTTCTTTCATTCGCTCTCCACCATGTGCATACACGCGATTCATCATGATTTGCCACAGAGTGGCATCGGGATCGTAATTGTATCATGGAAAAGGAAAAAAGTCATCCGTAAATCCCGAAGCCTCCCCGGCCGATGATGTAATCGATATGGCACGGAAAAGATCTTCCCTTGGGTTTCTGTTCTGGACCGCGTGCATCCTTCTGGTGCTGGTGGTCTTCCTCTTCAGCAAGAGCACGATCGACCGCGTGCTCGAGTCGACCGGTTTTCTCACGGTATTCCGCAACCGGTTCAACATCGAGGGCTCTCCCGAAGTCCACCGGGCGCCGCTGCAGGAAAACGGGTCGTCCTCGAATTCCGGGAACAATCAGCCCGATGCCGTTCTCCGGGTCGAGCCGATTCCGCCCGTGATACCCGACCGTCCCGCTCCGGCGCCAATCTCGCGCGAGGTCCCCGCACCGTCTCCGGCGCCGGCCCCCGGTCCCGCTCCGGCCCCGTCCGGCACCGCCGCCGATCCGGCCGCATCCAGCCGGCCCGAGGCAGGCCCCGCAATCGCTTCCCGGCCGGAACCGGAGAAACGCCTGCTCCGCAAATCGAAGCTCTATTTCGTTTCAGTAGATGACGAAGGGAGAATCAATCTGAAGAGCGTCGCCCGGCCGGTCTACTACATCGATTCACCGCTCACCGCGACCCTGAACGCGCTGCTGCAGGGACCGACCGCGGAAGAGCTGAATGCAGGACTTCTCACCCTGATCCCGCAGAACACCGAGCTGGTTTCAGCCTACATCAAGGGAACGACCGTGTTCCTGAACTTCAGCGAAACCTTCCGCTTCAACAGCCTCGGTATGGACGGATACGTCGCGCAGCTGAAGCAGATCGTCTACGTCGCGACCGAATTCTCGACCGTGAAAGATGTCCAGTTCCTGATCCAGGGGAAACAGCTGGACTATCTTTCCGCCGAGGGCATTTACATCGGCGCCCCGCTTTCCCGCGCCGCATTCTGACCGCGGACGGCCTTCCGCAGCCGGATTCACCCTCGACACGGACCAGGCCCCTATCCGGTCCTTCCCCGCTCGGCGAGATCCGTCATGTCCGTCTCGCCGAGCAGTCCCCCCGGAAGCCAGGCGATTCCGGAGGACCGGTGATCGGTCAGAAGCATGAGAAACTCCCGGTTCCCTTTCGCCCCCCGGATCGGCGACTCCATTCCCCTGCGCACCAGGACCCCTTCGTCCCCGAGTCGCCGCAGGAGGTCCCGGAGAATCGCGGAGAGGTCATTCACATCCTTCACCACCCCGCTGAACGAGGGAGACGGATCCTGCCATTCGAACTGGGGTTTGACGAGGGCGATGAGCCATCGCTCGCAGGTGAGGTCGAGAATCCGGGATGCGGCACCCGCCACCGACCGGAACGAAAGATCGGCTACGGCTGCGTCGGGCCGGGGCTCGAGACTCCGGAGATCCATGATGTTGGTCCGCTCCCGTACCGTCACGCGGGGATCGATCCGGAGGCGGTAGTCCAGCTGGTTGTATCCGACCTCGACCGCATGCACCGATCGCGCCCCGCGGCGCAGAAGGGCATCGGTGAAACCGCCGGACGAGGCGCCGGCATCCAGAAACACCCGTCCTACCACGGGAACGTTCCATCCGGACAGCGCATGCTCGAGCTTCTCTCCTCCCCGGGAAACGAATCCCGGATCCCGGAACGAAACGGCCGCATCATCGGGCACCTTCCGCAGGGGATCCCGCACCCGCTCGGATCCAACCAGGACTTCTCCGCAGAGGATCCGCGCCCGCAGGTGCTCCCGCTGCGCATCGGGATAGCGCCCGGCCAGGAGGTCGAGCAGGCGTATCCGTTTCATCCCTACACGATCGAGCGTTCCCGGATCCGCTCGATGGAAAGGGCCCGTCCCGTCCCGGCGTCCACCTCGATCCTCACCCCGTGGATCGCTGCGGTCGTATCGGCGACTTCCATCTTGATGGGAATCTGGGTAAGGACCCGCTCGATGGCGATGTCCTTCCTGATGCCGATCACTCCCTCTTCCGGTCCGGTACTCCCGATATCGGTGATGAATGCGGTTCCTTTCGGGAGGATTCGCTCGTCCGCCGTCTGGATATGCGTGTGGGTTCCGACTACCGCGGTGACCTCGCCGTCGAGATACCACGCGAGGGACTCCTTCTCCTCCACCGATTCTGCATGGAAATCGATAAAGATCATGTCGCTCTGATGACGCATTTTCCTGACCAGTTCCCGTGCGCTCCGGAACGGGCAGTCGATGGAAGTCATCCGCTCCCGCCCCTGGAGGTTGATGACGCCGACCCGCTTTCCCTTCATCGGAACGACGACCGTCCCCCGGCCGGCTGCGCCGGGCGGATAATTGGCCGGCCGGAGAATCCGCTCCTGTTCATCCAGGAAAGGCAGAATCTCGCGTTTCTGCCAGACATGATTTCCGGTCGTGATGACCGAAATCCCGGAGGAGAAAAACTGGAGGGCGATCTCCGGCGTGATGCCGAGACCCGCGGCGGCATTCTCCCCGTTCACCAGCACGATATCCGCACCGGTTTTCCGAACGATCCCCTGCAATCCTACAAAAAGCGCCCTGCATCCCGGTTGACCGATAACGTCTCCCAGGATGAGGGCGATAAAACGATCCTGTACCACGAAGCTTCCATCCTCGCTGGATTCCCTACCGTGCGTACTCCACGATCCGGGTCTCCCTGATTATCGTTACCTTGATCCTGCCGGGGTACCGGAGTTCCGCTTCTATCTTCCGGGCGATGTCTTTCGCCAGGATTCTGGAACCGTCGTCATTCACGCTCTCGTTGTTGACCATGATCCGGAGTTCCCGACCCGCCTGGATCGCGTATGCCTTGTCGACTCCGGAGAAGCTCTCTGCGATCCGCTCGAGATTCTCCAGGCGTTTGATATAGTTGTCCAGGGTCTCGCGTCTGGCACCCGGCCGGGAAGCGGAGATGGCATCCGCGATCTGAACGATGACCGCCTCGAGACAGTCCGGCTCGATATCGTTGTGATGCGATCCGATCGCATTGATGACCCGGGGATCCTCGCCCAGCTTCTTCGCCAGTTCCACGCCCATTTCGGCATGATTGGCGTCGCTGTCCGACTCGATGCCCTTTCCGATGTCATGCAGCAGCGCCCCGCGCTTGCAGATGTCCCGATCGAGCCCGATCTCCGCGGCCAGCATGCCCGCCACGATCGCGACTTCCTTCGAGTGCGCCAGAACATTCTGACCGTAACTGGTCCGGAAATGGAGCCTTCCCAGTGCACGGATGCCCTCGGGCCCCATATTGTGAATTCCCAGCTCGAAAAGGACCTTCTCGCCTTCCTCGTAGATCTTCTGGCTGATCTCCTTGGTGACCTTGGTGACGACCTCTTCGATCCGCGCGGGATGTATCCTGCCGTCCGCGATCAGCCGCTCCAGCGATACCTTGGCGATCTCCTTCCGGATCGGGTCGAAACAGGAGATGACGACTGCTTCGGGAGTATCGTCGATGATGACGTCCACTCCGGTCAGCGTTTCCAGGGTCCTGATGTTCCGGCCTTCCCGACCGATGATCCGCCCCTTCATCTCGTCATTCGGCAGACTCACCGAAGTGACGGTCACTTCCGACGTTACCTCGGTCGCGAGCCGCTGAACCGTGGTCACCACGATATCACGGGCCTTCTTTTCGGCCGCTACCAGTGCTTCCTGCTCTATTTTATTGATAATTACCTGAGCATCGTGCCTCGCTTCATGTTCGAGGCTCTGGATGATCAGCTGCTTCGCTTCCTCCGCGGTCAGACAGGAGATCCGCTCCAGTTCCCGCTTGATCTCTTCCCCTTCTTCCCGGAGCGCTTCCTCTTTTTCCGTCGCGATCCTCTCACGGTTTGTGACGAGCTGATCCTGCCGCTCGAGCAGAGCCACCTTCTTTTCTAGGTTTTCTTCTTTCTGGAGCAGCCGCCGTTCAAAGCGCTGCAGTTCGGACCTTCTCTCTCGGATTTCCCGTTCGTGTTGATTCCTCTCACGAATCAGTTGGTCTTTTGTTTCCAGAAGAAGCTCTTTTTTCCGAGCTTCCGCGTCCTTGATTGCATCCTGCTTAATCCGTTCTGCCTTCTGCTCTGCAGAAGTCAGCCGAAATCTGGCGATAAGCCATCTGATTGTCCAACCTAGAATCAAACCGGCGAGAGGAAGGATTACTGAAAGAATAACCGACATCAGTTCCCTCCACTCAGTCGTTAGTCGTAAGAATTATAGTAATTTTTTGTCTTTTGTCAAGCACAATGTATCAAATTGACACTATCTCCATTCCGTTCACTATCTCGCTAATCCGCACCGCCGCAACCGGTCAGGAAGGGATCGGAGATCGAAGAAGAACGGAATCGCGATTCAGACCCAGCTCTTCACTTTCCAGGAACGGATGTCATGCAGAACGGCATCCATGGTTTCCGCCTCGGTCTTCGTGCTCATCACGAAATACGCCGGTTTTTCCTGAAACCGGATCGGGAGAAAGATGAGTCCGTTGTCGGTCCTGGACGCATCGAGCCGCGGACAGAAAGAAGCGAATTCGCGGATCGTGGTGCACGGTGCCCTGAGATAGACCGCCTGTCGGTTCAGCAGGTACTTCTTCGCAAACTCGTGCTCTTCGGGAACGACGAATTTCCGGATATCCTCTCCGCTCATACCGATAGCATGACGGAACGTGAACCCTCCGCCGGTCTTCACGAGAATCCCGCCCATTGTCGAACCGCATCGGCCGCTCAGACGGAGCATCGATTTCACGATTCCAGCTTCGTTATTGCGGAAATCGAGCATATACTTGTCGTAATCGATTCCGTCCGACCCAAGAACCATGACCGGAACATACCGCTCCTGATACTTGAACGGTTCCTGAATAACGGCATCGATGAGGTCCTGAACATCCTGATTCTTCTTCTCTCCTCCCTTCCGGGCAACCTGTTCATTTATCCGGTAGACGCCGTCCTCGAACAGTATGACTTCACTTTCCTCTTCGCCGGCCAGCAGCGAAGTGAGTCCTTCGATGCTCACCGAGAGAAGCAGTCCCTTCTTCTCCATTTCCGAAAGGCTCACGGAGGAGGGGGCTGCATTCTCGACCGCGGCTTCTTCCTCGCGAGGCTGCACCGGCGGCTGCACCGGAGGAGCAGATTTCCCGGCCGGAGGAGTCTTCTGCTCGGACGGCTTTGGTGCCGGAGCATGAGACTGCCGGGAAGCAGAGGAGGATATCATAGAGAATCCGACATCCTCGATTTCTTCCAGTTCGAATACTTCCTCGAGCTCTTCCAGCTCTTCATCTTCGACCACCTCGAGATCCTCCACATCCTCTTCCAGATTCTCGAGTTCTTCCACCTCTTCTTCGGTCAGGAGCTCTCGGGCCCTTTCCATCAGGGCCTCGCCCTCGAAATCCTCTTCCTCTTCCTCGAGCGACTCCAGTTCCTCGACTTCATCCACATCGCCATTCGATTCCGTTTCCACGGGCCGAGCGTTAGAGTCAGCTTCTGCCTCCCCGGATATGGAAGTCTCCGGAATTTCCGGCTCCTCAAAAGATTCGAGTTCCGCCGGTTCCTCCGGCTCTTCATACGGATCGAGTTCGAGCGGATCATCAGGGTCTTCATCGATCCCGCCGGTTCCTTCCCGCGCCGAGGGATCATACCCGGACCGGACCGGACCGCTTCCCGGGGCCGATCCTCCGGATCCATTCCCGGCCGCATGCCCGTTACCATTTCCGGAACCGTTCCCCGAACCGGACGGGAACCCGGAATTCTCTGCGCCGCCCTGCTCCTCCGGTTCCGGTCCCCGGAGCGCCGCATATGCCGGTACGCCCGCCACCGGAATCGTTGCGAGCAGCTCTATATCATCCAATGCTTCGAGGTCCGACGGTACGTCGTGCATCTCGCCCGGATCGGATTTTTCTCCCGATCCGCCGTTGCCTCCGCTGCTCCCGCGGTTCACTCCCCGGCTCCCGGATACCGACACGGCTTCCCGGATTTCCAGCACCGGAACCGCCCTGTCGTCCTTCTTATCCCCGAGCGCTGCGGGTACTTCCGGAATATCCTCCAGATCGGCGTCCGCCGGTTCCGCTTCTTCGATTTCCTCGAGCTCTTCAAGCTCGCTCAGCTCTTCGACATCTTCCGCCTCGAGCTCCTCGATGTTCCCATCGAGCTCCTCGACGTTTCCGTCGAGCTCCTCGAGGTTTCCCTCGAGCTCCTCTACCAGCTCTTCGACATCCTCTGCGGCCGTTGAATCCGATCCGGAAAGCGGGCTGGTTTCCGGCGGCTCCGCGCTCCCTCCGGTTTCCGGGCGGCCGCTCGCGGGCTTCGGCATTCCGCGGGAATTCACGCCGGGATCCGCGGAAACCGCGTTCTCCAGTACCGGAAGCATGTTCCGGTTCGAAAGCACTTTGAGCAGGACTTCTTCCAGGCGTTCGATTTCACCGCTCCTCGGCGCATCCGAACGGATCCGGCTTCCCAGAATGGAAAGAATTTCATCCCAGCTCTTGTCGATGTATTCGTCCAGTTCCCGGGAACGCTCCCCCTTCACTCGACCGATACCTTTTCTGATCCGCTGCTTGATCTCTCCCCGCCGCTGCTCGAGTTCGCCGTACCACTGGTTCCAGTCCAGCTCGTGCTTTCCTTCCAGGTATTCCCGCATGAGATTGATCTGGAACCGCTTGATCCGTTCCGACAGCACGACCTCCGGCTCCTGCCGGGTATTCAGGAGGAAAAAGACCAGGAGAAAAACCGTAACGAAGACCGAAGCAAGAAGCAGGTACTGAAGGCCCTTCGATAACGTGAATCTGGATTCCGGGACCAGGATACCGGCACTGCCCGTTCCTTCCAGGGAACCGCTGAACAGATAATACCGTTCACCGGCGGCATTCTCAACCAGTGGAAAAGCGGGCGGCCTTTCATCCGACCACACCGACCTCGCCTGTTCCAGGAGGACGTCGTCGGCCAGCATGGGTTCGTAGAAGAGAATATCTCCCTTTCCGAGGAAGGTGAAAGCCGCACCGATCGAGATCAGCGAACGGGAAACGAGCTCCTTCTTGAGCGCACCCGCGTTCACGTAAAAAAGTGCGGTTCCCCGATGGATGCCGTATGCATCCCGGACCGGGAACCGATAGATATACGCCTGGCTCGCGTCGCTCACCGAAACGGCGGGCTCTCCGCCTTCCGGGACCAGGAGATCGGCTGCCGGGATATCCGAATCGGTTTCTTCGAAGGTGAAGTACGAAATCCGGAACTGGTCCCGGGACCGGATGTCGCCGGGATTGGTGCTGTAGTGGATTTTCCGGCCCTCGGCATCGAGGAACCGGACCCAGACGAGATCGGGGAAATCCTCCTTCAGCTTCGCGAAGGCGTTCTCCCGCCGGAAAATGTCTTCCTGACTCTGGTTCGTCTGGTACGCGGAGCCGATATACTCGTCTTTCAGCAGGGGTTGGAATCGGGACATGTTCTCCGCATGAAACCTCTGCACCGCGCTCAGGATGAGCGAAATCTCCTGATTGATCGATCTCGTTAATTTCTGATTATAGAATGCCGTCTCTATGTAATCGAACAGACCGGAGAATGCAAAAAACGTGAACGTACTGAAGAGGATCACCGAGATAAGAAGACTGAGGGCGATTTTCTGACTGTTCTTCAACCTTCGTCCTGCCTATCCCGTATTGTAACCCCTTTCCCGGCTGGATACAATCGAACTCCCGCCGGGTACGGGTCCGCCGGATCCAACGGTACGGACGAAAAAGAGTGAGGCTGTCCGGGGACAGCCTCCTCGTATCTCATTGATAGTATCGGTCGCTAAGGATTCGAACCACACTTTTTTATGGATCCGATTCCGTATTCAGAGCTGTGACGACCCTCAGGCCTCCTGAGCTTCCTTCGCTTTTTCTTTCTCTTTTTTCTTTGGCTTTCTTTCGGGAAGCCTTGGAATCTTTCTGCTCGGGGGCCTGCCGATCGACGAATTCGAGAATCACCATTTCGGCTGCATCACCTTCCCGCATTCCGAGCTTCAGGATCCGGGTATACCCGCCCGGCCGGTCCTTGAACCGGGGACCGATATCGGTAAAGAGCTTGGCCAGCACCGCTTCGTCCTTGATGTCCCGGGCGACCATCCGCCTGTTATGAACGGAATCGACCTTCGCCCGCGTCACCATTTTCTCCGCCGTGCGCCGGAGTTCTTTCGCCTTGGCACTGGTCGTGGTGATTCTTTCATATCGGAACAGCGACGTCACCATATTCCGCCGCATGGCTTTCCTGTGGCTCCGAGTCCTCCCGAGCCGGTTGAAACCTACCCTATGCTTCATCGCTGTCTTCCTCTTCTTCTTCCGCTCCCTGGTCCTGAGCCTGACCCTGATTCTGGCTCGCCAGCTTGAGGGAGTTCTTCAGCATGCTGTAGTCGGTCATCCCCAGGCTCAGGTTCCACTCCTTGAGTTTCTCCTTGATCTCCTGCAGGGATTTCTTGCCGAAGTTCCTGGTTTTCGCGATATCGTCCTCGGTTCTCCGCGTCAGGTCCCCGATGGTCTTGATGTTCGCGTTCTTCAGGCAGTTGCTCGACCTGACGGAAAGCTCGAGCTCTTCAACGGGTGTATCGAGAAGGGCCCGGATCCGCTCCTCTTCCTCATCGATATCCTCGTCGCCCATGATCTCATCCTCATCGAAGTTGATGAAGATGGTGAAATGATCTTTCGCGATCTTGGCCGCTTCCGCCAGGGCATCCTCGGGTTTGATGGAACCGTCGGTCCAGACTTCCATTACCAGCTTGTCGTAATCGGTCCGGTGACCGACCCGGGTGTTTTCGATCTCGTACTTCACCCTTCGAACGGGCGAGAAAACCGCGTCGATCGGAATGGTTCCGATGACCTCGATATATTTCTCGTTCAGTTCCGCAGGGACATATCCCCGACCCAGATCGATCTGAAGCTCGACCTCGAGGTTGGCCTTGTCCATCAGGGTGGCGATGTGCTGGTCCTTCGTCATGACCTCGATTCCGGATTCGGCCTCGAGATCCGCACCGGTCACTTCTCTGCCGCCCTTCCATTCCAGCAGAACCGTCTTCTGGTCGGAATTGTCGTTCAGCCTGATCTTGAGAAGCTTCAGGTTGTTGATGATCTCCGGGGTGTCCTCGACGACTTCCGGGATCGACTCGTACTCACTTGATATGACATGGGGCGTCCCGTCTTCGTCATAACTGGTGATCCGGATCGCGGAAACCGCGTATCCCTGGATCGACGAAAGCAGGATCCTTCTCAGGGTATTACCGATGGTAGTCCCGTACCCCCGTTCGAAGGGATAGGCAACGAATTTCCCGTAATCCGGGTTCGCCTCGCTGTGTTCGAACGTGATTCCCTTGGGCTTCTTGAATCCCTTCAACAGATTCTTTCGGGCCATGGACTCTCCTCTTTCCTTCTCATGAAGCTCGACATTCAGGGACTTCCTCCCGTACCCACCGATCGGAAAACCGGACAACGGGCACCGCGGCGCATCCGCCGGTCCGGCTCCCTCCGTACGATCAGACGCGCCGACTCTTCCGGGGGCGACAGCCGTTGTGCGGGATCGGAGTTATGTCCCGGATCGTCTTGACCCGGAGGCCCAGCGCGCCGAGAGAGCGGATAGCCGACTCGCGTCCGACACCCGGCCCCTTGACGAACACATGAACTTCCCGCAGACCGTAGTCCTTCGCCCGCTGGGCGGCAGTTTCCGCGGTGGTCTGAGCCGCGTACGGGGTCGACTTCTTGGCACCCCGGAAGCCGAGGCCGCCGGCGCTCGCCCAGGAAAGCGTATTCCCGTTCATGTCCGTAATGGTAACGATGGTGTTGTTGAAGGTGGCCTGAATATAGACCATC
Organism: uncultured Spirochaetota bacterium; assembly: GCA_963728215.1. Classification (GTDB taxonomy): domain Bacteria; phylum Spirochaetota; class Spirochaetia; order CAVSJD01; family CAVSJD01; genus CAVSJD01. The sequence continues at coordinate 197,587 of CAVSJD010000007.1, forward strand.
CCTTCGTATACCGTCTTTTTCTCACGCTTCTTCTTCTGTACCTTAGCCACTTGTTCTTCCTCCGAACTGAAGCATCAGCCTCACGCTCTGCCCCGAGGGGCTCGATCCATGCCGACCAGGACAGGATCCCGAACGATCGGCAGCCGGGATCACTTCTTCTTCTTTCCGGCGACCGTCTTCCGCTTTCCCTTCCGGGTTCGAGCGTTGGTCCGGGTCCGCTGGCCGTTTACCGGCAGGCCTCTCCGATGGCGGAGCCCGCGGTAGGAACCGATGTCCATCAGACGCTTGATGTTGAGGGATACTTCCGTGCGGAGCCGTCCTTCAACCTTGTAATCATTCTCGATCGTCTTCCGCAGCTCGTTGACCTCATCCGCGGTCAGGTCGTTGATCCGTCGCTCGGTATCGATTCCCGTCTTCTTGCAGATCTCCTGCGCCGAAGAGCGGCCGATTCCGAAAATATACGTAAGGGCGACGTCCACATGCTTGTTCGGAAGGTCTACACCGGCTATACGAGCCATCTCCTGTCCTCCTACCGCTGCCGCTGCTTATGCTTCGGGTTCACGCAGATGATCCTGAGGACCCCGTTCCGCTTGATAACCTTGCATTTATCACAAATCGGTTTTACGCTTACTCGTACCTTCATTATTATCTCCCTATCGATCCCTACAGGTTCCGGGAACGAATCTTTCCCTTCTTGGTGAATCCTTCGTGATGATGCATCCGGAGATGCCCCTCGATCTGCGACATCAGGTCCAGATCGACACCCACCATGATCAGGAGCGATGTACCGCCCATCATGTACGCAACCTGCCTCGGAAATCCGAACATGTACTGGACGACGGTGGGAATCACCGCGATGAACGCCAGGAACAGTGAACCGGGCAGGATGATCCGGTTCAGGATCTTGGACAGGTACTCTTCCATCTTCTCGGAACGAATCCCCGGGATCGATCCGCCATTCTCGCGTATCTGCCTGGAAATTTCAACCGGGTTCAGGGTTACCTGCGTGTAGAAATACGCGAAGAAAACGATCAACAGCGTGTACAGGATCACATACGGAGCCCCATCCGGCCGGAGCCAGTAGGAAAGGTCGGCCATCCAGCCGAACTGGGCTCCGAGTCCCTGTGCAATCTGGATCGGGAACATAAGGACCGACGACGCGAAGATGACCGGAATAACTCCGGAAGGGTTGATCTTGAAGGGGATGTACGTATTCTGCGCCCCGTACATCCTCCTGCCGACCACCCGCTTCGCGTAGTGAACCGGGATTTTCCGCTGTCCCTGCTGCTCGTAGATGACCAGCGCCACGACGGCGACGAACATCGCGAATACCAGCAGAACGAAGACCGGGTTCAGTTCGTTCCGTCTGATCAGCTGCAGCAGAGTGTACAGTCCGTCCGGCATCCGTGCCACGATTCCGGCGAAGATGATGAGCGAAATACCGTTTCCGATCCCTCGCTGGTTGATCTGCTCGCCGATCCACATGAGGAACACGGTTCCCGTGGTGACCGTCAGCATGGCAACCGGGGTATAGGCCCATCGGCCGATGGTCAGGGCGTCAGGAATACTGTCCGCATACACCGTTACCGCATAGGACTGAATGAGACAGACGAACACCGTACCGATCCGGGTGAATCGCTGAATCTTCTTACGGCCGCCCTCCTCCTCGGAGATCTTCTTCAGTTTCGGGAAGACCAGCAGGAGCAGCTGCATGATGATCGACATCGAAATATACGGCATGATCCCGAGCATGAACACGGAGAAGTTCTTGAATGCACCGCCCGCAAAGAAGTCGAAGTAATCCGTTACCGAGATTCCGCTACCGCCTTGCTGAGTGGTGAAGTAGAGCTTCAGTGCGTTCACGTTGATGCCCGGAATGGGAAGCGTCGCTCCCAGCCGGAATACCACGAGCATGAGCAGGGTGAAAATCACCCGCTCCCGCAGGTCCTTTACCCGGAAAATGTCGAGCAGTGGATTGCTTGCTGCCATCTATCGCTACCTATCTGCTGGATTCGGCGGTGCCGATCCGGCCCCCCGCCTTCTCGATCTTCTCCTGAGCACTCCTGGACACTGCCAGCCCTTCGACGATCACCTTCCGGGTAAAATCGCCGTCCCCGAGGATTTTCACCTGGGGATTCTTGCCGCTGATGATGCCCCGTTTCTTCAGGGAGGTCAGATCGACTGTTTCCCCGTCGGAATATCGCTTCTCCAGCTGCTGAAGGTTGACCACCAGATACTCTTTCTTGAACGGCTCGTTGGAAAAACCTCGCCGGGCGATCCGCCGGAACAGCGGCATCTGCCCGCCTTCGAAACCGGGGCGCACGCCGCCGCCGGAGCGGGAATTCTGCCCCTTGTTGCCTTTCCCCGAAGTTCCGCCGTGTCCGGAGCCGGAACCCCGACCGACGATCTTCCGCTTATGCGTCGCTCCCTTGGGAGCCTTCAGCGTGAAATCATCCATGTCAGCTCAACTCCTCCACCTGGACCAGGTGGGATACCGTCTGAACCATACCGAGGATCGCGGGATTCGCATCCTGCACCACGGTCGATCCGATCTTCCGCAGCCCCAGGGAACGAACCGTCTTCCGCTGATTCGGTTTTCGTCCGATAACGCTCTTCACGAGCCGTATTCTGATCTGCTTTTTCTTCTCAGCCTTCTTCGCCATACCCTACCCCCAGAAGTCCTTGAGGTTCTTGCCGCGGTTCTGGGCGATGGTCCGGGCGTCCAGGATGCTGTCGAATCCGTTGAACACCGCTTTCACGGTATTGATCGCATTCTTCGATCCGAGGGACTTGCTCAGAATATCGTTGATCCCGGCCGCTTCCATGATCGCCCGCACGGGGCCTCCGGCGATAATGCCGGTTCCGGGAGCCGCTGGTTTCAGCAGAACTTGTGCGCTCTTGAACTCGCCCGTGAATCTGATGCGGAATGGTCGTCTTCTTCACCGGTACGGCGACCATGCTCTTCTTCGCTTTGTCGACACTCTTCCGGATCGCTTCGGCGACATCATTCGCCTTTCCGAAGCCGTATCCCACCTTGCCCGTGCCGTTGCCGACTACGGTCAGAGCGGAAAAGGAGAAGCGGCGGCCGCCCTTGACGACCTTGGCGACTCGATTCAGTTTTATGAGCTTCTCGACGTATTCCTTGTCCCGGTCTCTGATCTCTGTCTCTGCCGTGATCCACCTTCGCTCCCCCTAAAACTTCGATGCCGGCTTTCCGGGCACCTTCGGCAACGGCCTTGACGACTCCGTGATACAGGTAGCCGTTCCGGTCGAATACCACGGTTCCGATTTTCCGCTCTTTCAGTCGATTCCCGATCGCTTCACCGATCTTCGCGGCATCTTCAACCCGGTCGCTCAGGTCCTTGAATTCCTTCTGCAGGCTGGAAACGGAGACCAGGGTCGTTCCGGCGATATCGTCGATCACCTGCACGTACACGTGCCGGTTGCTCCTGAAGACGCTCATCCGGGGCCGTTCCGGCGTTCCCTTGATCTGCTTGCGGATCTTGGCTTTCCGCCGCGTTCTTCTTGCATTCTTCTCTTGAAGCCTTTTCATATCAGCACCTGCTTATTTGATTCCGGATTTTCCGACTTTCCGGCGAATCTGCTCTTCCTCGTATTTGACGCCCTTCCCCTTGTAGGGCTCGGGCGGCCTCAGGCCGCGGATCTCGGAAGCCACCTGTCCAACCTGCTGCTTGTCGATCCCGCCGATCACGACCTTGTTGGTTCCTTCGACGGTGATCTGCATTCCCTCGGGAATCGGATACTCGATGGGATTCGAATAGCCGAGGTTGAGAAAGAGATTCTTGTCCCGGATCTCCGCCCGGTATCCGACTCCGTTTATCACCAGGGTCTTCCGGAATCCCTGACTCACGCCGATCACCATGTTGTTCAGCAGGTTACGGTAGAGTCCGTGCATCGCCCGGGCCTTTTTCGAGTCGTCGATCCGGGAAACGAGGGCCGCGGTATCTTCCACCGCAATCGTGACCTCCCGTCGGAACGGCTGGCTCAGCTTGCCTTTCGGCCCCTCGACCGTGACCGTCTGCTTATCTACCTTCACGGTTACCCCGTTCGGTATCTGTACCGGCAGTTTTCCTACGCGCGACATTACGTCCTCCTACCAGACCGTGCAGATGATTTCGCCGCCGACCCGCTTCTCCGCCGCCTTCTTACCGGTCGTTACACCGGTGGAAGTGGAGACGATCAGCGTGCCGTATCCGTTCAGGACCCGGGGCATCTTCTTGTAGCCCGTGTAGATCCGGCGACCGGGGGTGGATACCTTCTGGATCCCGTGAATGACGGAATCGTTCTTATCGTCATACTTCAGGAAGATCCGGATGAAGTTTCGCCCTTCCTGGGTGATCTTCTTGAAGTTCTTCACGTAGCCCTCGTTCTTCAGGATCTTTACAATTTCCAGCTTCAGCTTGCTCGTCGAGATGTCTACTTTCTCGAACTTTGCCATGCTGGCGTTCCTGATCTTCGTGAGCATATCCGCAACAGGATCAGAAATACTCATACGTCATCTCCCTACCAGCTTGATTTCGTCACGCCAGGAATCTTCCCCTCGCTCGCAAGGTTCCGGAAACAGATCCTGCACATCTTGAATTTCCGCAGGTAACCCCGCGGACGTCCGCAGACGAGGCACCTGTTATGTTGCGCGTCTTGAATTTCGGCTTCCGCAATGCCTTGATAATACTCGATTTCTTCGCCATCGTTCCGCTCCTACTTCCTGAAGGGCATGCCGAACTTCGCCAGCAGGCTCTTCGCTTCCTGATCCGTCTGCGCCGAGGTCACGATCGCCACGTTCATCCCCTGGACCTGCTCGATCTTATCGTAGTCGATCTCCGGAAAGATGATCTGCTCGGTGATTCCCAGGGAATAATTCCCATGGCCGTCGAACGCATTGGGATTCACCCCGCGGAAGTCCTTGACTCGCGGAAGGGCGATGTTCATCAGCCGATCGAGAAATTCGTACATTCGATCGCCCCGCAGCGTCACCCGCGTCCCGATCTCCATACCTTCCCGAATCTTGAACCCGGCAATCGACTTCCGGGCCTTGGTCTTGACCGCCCTCTGTCCGGTAATCTGCGAGAGTTCCTCGACGGCAGCATCCAGCAGTTTCTTGTTGTTGACCGCCTCACCGACTCCCATGCTGACCACGACCTTTTCCAGTCGGGGAATCTGCATGGGAGCCTTGTACCCGAACTCGTCCATCATTTCGGAAGCAATTCTGTCCCGGTATACACCCTTCAGCCGTGCTTCGTATGTCTTCTCTGCCATTACAGTACTTCTCCGCATTTCTTGCAGATTCTGACCTTTCCGTCCCCGTCGATGCGGTAACCGAGCCGGGTGGGTCCGCATTTTTTGCACATCACCATGACGTTGGAGATGGCCAGGGGCGCTTCGACTTCGATGATTCCGCCGCGGTCCTGCTGGTTGCGCTTCTTCATGGCTTTCTTGACCATATTGAGGCCTTCCACCACGATCCGGCCCTTATCGTGATCGATCTTCAGGACGCGGCCCGTTTTGCCCTTGTCCTTGCCCGCTATGATCTTCACTTCGTCGTTTTTCTTTACCTTGTTCTTCATGCTGCTGCTCTCCTCGGTTTCCTAGAGCACTTCCGGGGCAAGAGACACCAGCTTCATGAAATCGGCTTCCCGAAGCTCACGTGCCACCGGTCCGAAGATGCGCTTACCCTTGGGATTCTTGTTTGCATCGATGATGACGCAGGCGTTGTCGTCGAACCGGATATAGGTCCCGTCCGGCCGCCGATATTCCTTCCGCGTCCTGACGATGACCGCCTTCTCGACATTCCCCTTCTTTACCGGGGCATTCGGGATGGCGTCCTTTACGGCGACTACGATGATATCTCCCACGGAGGCATTCTTCCTTTTGCTCCCACCCAGGACTTTTATACACTGAACACGCTTTGCGCCGCTGTTATCCGCGACGTTCAGAAAACTGCTCATCTGAATCATTGGCGACCCCCAAGTTCCTTATCCGCGAGACTATTTCGCCCGCTCGACGATTTCGAGCAATTTCCAGTGCTTCTCTTTGCTCATCGGGCGCGCTTCGATGACCCGGACGGTGTCGCCTACGTGCGCATCGTTGTTTTCGTCATGGGCCTTGAGCTTCTTCGTCGAGACGATATATTTCTTGTAGAGTCGATGCAGGATTCGCCCCTGAACCGCCACGACGATCGTCTTTTCCATCTTGTCGCTCACCACCTGCCCGGTGAAGATCCGCTTGTTTGTTTTCTTTTCCTGCGCTTCCACGTTCATCACTCCTCTACCTTTTTCGTCTCGTGCTGGTGAATCAGGGTGTTGAGCCGCGCAAGCTTCCGTCGGGCATTCCGTTTTTCAAGCGGGTTTTCCACATGACCAACGACCATGTTGAAGCGCGTATTCCGGTACTTCTCCGAAATCTCCACCCGCTTTGTGAGCAGTTCTTCGTATGTCAGGTCCTTGAACGAATTCTTCATAATTCCTACCCCTGATCCTGGCGCGATACGAACTTCGTCTTGATCGGCAGCTTCTGACTCGCGAGGCGCATCGCCTCTTCGGCAAGACCGGCCGGAACTCCGGCGATCTCGAACATAACGCTGCCCGGCTTTACCACGGCGACCCAGTACTCCGGGTTACCCTTCCCCTTGCCCATGCGGGTTTCCGCCGGTTTCTTGGTGTAGGGCTTGTCCGGGAAAATCCGGATCCAGACTTTTCCGCCACGCTTGATGTGACGGGTCATGGCGATTCGCGCGGCCTCGATCTGTCGATTGGTGATCCACTTGGGCTCCATCGCCACCAGACCGAAATCGCCGAACGCTACCGTATTGCCTCGCGTCGCAATTCCTTCGAGATTGCTCGCCGCGCGCATCTGCTTTCGATATTTGGTTCTCTTCGGACTCAGCATCGCCTCAGCTCCTCGAACCGGTTCGTTCCCGGCGCTGTTTCTTCACCAGCAGGCCGGCATCTTCTTTGGTGTCGCGTCGCAGGATTTCTCCATGGAACAGCCACACCTTCACTCCGATCGCGCCGAAGGTGGTATGCGCCTCAGCGAATCCGTAGTCGATATTGGCACGCAGGGTATGCAGCGGAATCCGCCCTTCCTTGTAGGTTTCGGTGCGGGACATTTCCGCTCCGCCGAGCCGACCGGAAACGGTCATCTTCACACCCAGGGCACCCGCCCGCACCGCGTTTCCGATCGCCATTTTCATGGTCCGCCGGAAGGATGCGCGGGACTTGAGCTGCCGGGCCACATTCTGCGCGATTATCTGCGCGCTCGTTTCGGGCCGCTTGATTTCCTTGATCTTGATCTGGATCTTCTTGCCGGCCTCTTTCTGAAGCCGGTTCCCGATCTTCTCGATGTTGGAGCCCTTGGCACCGATGATCACTCCCGGCCGCGCCGTATGAATGATAAGGGTGATGCGCTGGGGATGCCGGACGATTTCCACATCCGCGATCTCCGCGCTCCTGGTCTCCGGCAGCGACTCGAGCAGCTTCCGGATCTTCAGGTCCTCATGGAGAGTATCCGCGTACTCCCGGGGATCCACGTACCATCTGGACTTCCAGGTCTTATTGATGCCGAGCCGAAGCCCGTACGGATTTACTTTCTGTCCCACGTCATTCCCCCGTGTTCGCGATTTCGTCGACGATGACCGTAATATGGCTCATCCGCTTCAGAAGCAGGTCTGCCCGCCCGCGGGCCCGGTACCATACGCGCCGGAGTCGGGGACCTTCGTCCACCCGGAGCTCCTTCACGTAGAGCATATCCTCGTCCAGCTTCTTGTTCCTGCTCAGAGCGTTCGCGGCCGCCGACTGCACCACCTTCCGCAGAAGCTTGGCTCCCTTCTGGGGCATATTCTCGAGGATGGCGATCGCTTCCGGGTACGGCTTCCGGCGGACATGATCCGCTACGGGACGCACCTTGCTGGGAGAGATCAACAGGTATCGCGCATATGCGACGTAACCTTTTTTCACTTCCATGGATCCACCTACCTCTTGGACGCTTTCTTGTCTGAGCCCGAGTGTCCGCGGAAAATCCGGGTCGGGGAGAACTCTCCCAGCTTGTGCCCGACCAGGTTCTCCGTCACATAAACCGGCACCCAGGTCTTCCCGTTGTATACCGATATCGTCAAGCCTACCATTTCGGGAATGACGGTCGAGAAGCGGGACCACGTCTTGATCATCTTCTTGTTCCCGCTCTTGTTCATCTCCACAACTTTCTTGTAGAGGCTCTTTTCGATAAACGGACCCTTTTTGATCGATCTGGACACGTTCCGCTCCTCTATTTCCTGCGCTTCACGATGAAATTTGCTCGGACTGCTTCCGCCGCTTCCGGGTTTTCGCACCCCTGGTCGGCTTACCCCACGGAGTCACCGGATGGCGTCCGCCCGATGTTCTTCCCTCGCCTCCGCCATGCGGATGGTCGACCGGGTTCATCACGACGCCCCGCACTTTCGGCCGCTTGCCGAGCCACCGGTTTCTTCCGGCTTTTCCGATACTCACGTTCATATGGTCTTCGTTGCCGACGACTCCGAGCGTTGCGATACAGCGCTTGAACACCATCCGCATTTCACCCGAAGGAAGCCGCATGGTTACGTAGTCGCCCTCTTTCGCCACGATCGTGGCGGAAGTTCCCGCGGCCCGGACCATCTGGCCTCCCCGCCCCATCTGAAGCTCCACATTGTGGACGCTCATTCCGAGAGGGATCTGCTCGAGGGAGAGACAGTTGCCCGTTTCCAGCGGAGCCTTGTCTCCACTCTGAACGACGCTCCCCACCTGCAAGCCCTTAGGCGCGAGAATGTAGCGCTTCTCGCCGTCTGCATACGCAACCAGAGCGATATTGGCGCTGCGGTTGGGATCGTACTCGATCGATTTCACCTTCGCGGGAATATCGACCTTGTTCCGCCTGAAATCGATCTCCCGGTACCGCTGCTTGTGACCGCCGCCCCTGCGCCGGACGCTGATCCGTCCACCGGCTCCACGGCCGGCGTGTTTCGACTTTCCGCTGGTGAGGGCCTTTTCCGGCTCGGTCCGGGTTACCTCGTCATATCGCAGAACGGTTTTGAACCGGGTAGTCGACGTATACGGGTTGTAGTTCTTGATAGCCACTGTCTCCCCCTTCTCCTTTACACGCCTTCGAAAAGTCTCGATCTTTTCGCCTGATGCAGGCGTTACGATCGCCTTCTTCCAGGTGGAGGTATATCCGTTCCGATATCGCACCCGCTTCGGTTTCCCCTTTACGTTGAGGACGTTGCACGCCACCGGATGAACCGAATAGATCGACCTCACCGCCTGCATGATCTCCAGCTTGTTGGCCCGGGGATCGACCCGGAACACGTACTGGTTCTTGTTCCCGGAGATTGTTGGTCTTTTCCGTCAGCACCGGCTCGATAATGATCTTGTTTCTGTCCATTATTCCACCTCTGCCTTCTGTGCGTCGTTGTAGAACTCGGACAGTTTTCCGGCAGCGCCCTCGAGAAGCAGCACGTTCCGGCTGTAGAACAGCTCATGTGCCGCAAGCCGATTATAGGCGAGGAAACGCAGCCAGGGGATGTTGCTCCCGGCCCGTCGGATCATCCGGTCTTCATCCTTCAGGATGACGACGGTCCGTTCGGAGGGAACCAGCGCCTTCAGGATCGCAGCGATGTCCTTCGTTTTTCCGGACTCGACTGCTGAAATCCTCCACAACCTTCAGCCTGCCCTCCTTCACCTTCAGGCTCAGGATGACTTCATGGCGAGACGCTTCATCTTCCGGGGCATCGAATACCCGAAATCTCTCGGTTTCGGCCCGAAGATGATTCCTCCACCCGTCCAGAGCGGAGACTTCCGGCGGCCTGCCCGTGCACGACCCGTACCCTTCTGCTTCCAGGGCTTCGTCGTGCTTCCGTTCACTTCGCTCCGCGTCTTGGTACTGGATGTACCGACCCGCCGGTTCGCCAGCTCGTTCCGGATGGCGTGATAGATGGTGCCTTCACTCGGCTCTCGACCGAAAACCGCATCGTCAAGCTGAATGGTGCGGATTTCTTCACCCTGTATGGAATAGACTTTCGCGTCCATATTCGTCCCCTAGACTTCTTCTTGGCTTGCTTCACCAGGACCATGCTGTCCGCGGTTCCCGGTATGGCGCCCTTCACCAGAAGGACCTGCTTTTCCCTGTCCACTCTCAGCATTCAAGGTTCTGCACGGTCGTGCTGTCATAACCCATCCGGCCGGCCATCTTCGTGCCCCGAAGGACTTTCGAGGGATAGGACGACTGTCCGGTAGACCCGTTCGCGCGATGAAACTTCGAACCATGAGTCTTCCGGCCACCGCCGAAGTTATGCCGCTTGATAACGCCCTGAAAACCTTTGCCCTTGGACTTGCCGGAGATATCCACAAAGGAATATTCCTCGAACAGTTCGACGCCGAAGGCATCGCCAACCTTGCACTCCTGTCCGAAATCCTTCATCTCCGTCAGATATCGTTTCACAGGGATGCCTTCCGGGAACTGACCTGCAACCGGCTTCCTTACGCGATTCTTTTTCAGATCGAAAGCACCGAGGACCACCGCCTGGTATCCGTTCTTCTCTTCGGTCCTCTCGCCCACGACGACATTCGGTTCTATCCGGATGACCGTCACGGGAGTCAGGACACCGGTTTCATCGAACACCTGGGTCATTCCCACTTTTCTGCCGATTAACCCAATCATCTTCTACCCCATTCGCTTTCACGGGATGTGCCGCACGGTCCCTGCAATCCAGGACACATCCGCGATGTTTTCGATTGCTACTGCTTGATCTCTACGTCGACGCCTGCCGGAAGCTCCAGCTTCATCAGCGAATCCATGACCGCCGAAGTCGGCTCCATGATGTCGATCAACCGCTTGTGGGTCCGCATTTCGAACTGTTCGCGGGCCTTCTTGTTCACGTGGGGCGACCGAAGCACGGTATACTTGCTGATGCGGGTCGGCAGAGGAATCGGACCCGCCACCTTCGCTCCGGCTTTCTGAACCGTCTGAACGATTGCCTTCGCGCTCTGATCAATGAGCACCACGTCGAATCCGCGCAGCCGGACCCGAATCCGCTCTTTCGCCATTCTTCCTCCCGAAAATATCGGTCCCCGGGAGCTCTGCCCGAGGGGACCCGGTCTCCGAACCGGACCGTCTTCAGCATCAGGCCCCGCTCCCCGTACGGGAAGCGAGGCCTGCGCCGGAAATCGCCGATTACTGGATGACCTCGATAACCTGACCGCTGGCCACGGTGCGCCCACCTTCGCGGATAGCGAACCGGAGCCCCTTGTCCATGGCGATCGGGTTGATCAGCTCAATGTTCAGCTCGGTATTGTCGCCGGGCATCACCATCTGCTTGCCTTCCGGCAGGGTGACGGTACCGGTGATGTCGGTGGTCCGGAAGTAGAACTGGGGCCGGTAGCCGCTGAAGAACGGCGAGTGGCGTCCGCCTTCCTGGGTGGACAGCACGTACACGGTTCCCATGAACTTCGTGTGAGGAGTGATGCTGCCGGGCTTTGCAAGCACCTGACCGCGCTCGACCTCTTTCTTGTCGACACCGCGAAGCAGCGCACCGATATTGTCGCCGGCCTGTCCCTGATCGAGAATCTTGTTGAACATCTCGACACCGGTCACGACCGTCTTCTTCGTTTCGCGAACACCGACGATTTCCACTTCCTCGCCGACCTTGACCACGCCGCGCTCGATCCTTCCGGTAACCACGGTTCCGCGGCCCTGGATGGAGAATACGTCTTCGACGGGCATCAGGAAGGGCAGATCCACCGCACGCTCGGGGATCGGGAAATAGGTGTCCATGGTCTCCAGGAGGTCGAGGATCGGCTTGATCTTCTCGGGATCCTCGATGTTCTCCATCGCCTCGAAGGCGGAGCCCTTGATGATGGGAATATCATCGCCGGGGAAGTCGTACTCGTTGAGCACGTCCCGTACTTCCTGCTCGACCAGCTCGATGAGCTCGGGGTCGTCCACCATATCGACCTTGTTCAGGAACACGATAATGGCCGGAACGCCTACCTGCCGGGCGAGAACGATGTGCTCGCGCGTCTGCGGCATGACCGAATCAGGAGCGGACACGACCAGGATCGCACCGTCCATCTGGGCGGCGCCCGTGATCATGTTCTTGATGTAGTCGGCATGACCCGGGCAATCGACGTGTGCATAATGCCGATTGTCGGTCTGGTACTCGACGTGCCGGGTATTGATCGTGATCCCCCGCGCCTTCTCTTCCGGAGCATTGTCGATGTCCTCATACTTCATCAGCTTATCACCGTACTTCTTCGCGCAGTACATGGTAATGGCCGCGGTCAGGGTCGTTTTGCCATGGTCGACGTGACCGATGGTGCCGACATTGATATGAGGCTTCGTCCTCTCAAACTTCGCTTTCGCCATCACTTCCTCCTTGCGTTTGTATGCACACAATTAGGTTCCACTGGGTTTGATAAGTTCAGGGAAGACCACCATCGATCTGCCTGTACTTCTTGAAAATCAGGCTCGATGAATCTCGACGCTTCGGGGCGGTCGAAAAGGGAAAGTGGGACAAGATGTCCATGAGGTGGAAGGTTTCAGAATGGATGCAGGCAGTCGCGGAATATGATTCCGTTTCGCCAGCACCACCTGACCATCCCCCTCGTTACGCTCCCTTTACCGACCTCCCGGTACGACCGGGTTTCAATCGGAGCCGTTATCCGAAAACCCCAACGGGGCTTCAAGATGATTGGTTTGGTACCGACAAGCTCTCCCGAGCGGTTTCTCCCCGATGGGAACCCCGCTGCAGGTCGCACTTATCTCGTCGCTGCGGGAACCCGCCTCCCCTCCGCTTCGAAGGAAAACCGACCCGCCCCGCAGCACGCTGGAGACCCGCGTTCCGCCCGCAGGCGGCAAGGATCTCCGTACTCGATCTCAAAGAACCTGAACAGACTCACTCATCGCCGGCTCCGAAAAGGCGCCGTCCCGCTGCCGGGCAGAACCTGACGGCCCGGCAATCGCGATCAGCTACCAGCGATAATGCGAGAATGCCTTGTTGGCTTCCGCCATCCGGTGCGTATCTTCCTTCTTCTTGAACGCGGTTCCCGTCTGGTTGAACGCGTCGAGAATCTCCGTTGCGAGCCGGTCGCTCATCGGCTTTCCGCTCCGCTTCCGGGCAGCGTCGATGATCCAGCGCATCGCCAGCGCCTCGCGCCGGCTTTCCCGGATTTCCACCGGCACCTGGTAGGTCGATCCGCCGACGCGTCGAGACTTCACTTCCACCACCGGCTTCACATTCTCCAGCGCCTTGAGGAACACCTCGAGAGGCTCCTTGCCCGCCTTCGAAGAGGCGAAATCAAGCGCACCGTACAGGATATTGGTGCTGGTCATCTTCTGACCATCGATCATCATTCTGGTAATGAACTTGGCTATCGTCCGGTTGGCGAAGCGGGGATCGGAAAGCTCACGCTTCGGCAGTACAATCTTCTTTCTCGGCATCCTGCTTCCCCTTACGCCTTCGGCTTCTTCGTGCCGTATTTCGAGCGCGATTTCCGCCGATCCTCGACCCCGAGCGTGTCCTTGGCGCCGCGGATAATGTGGTACCGTACACCCGGCAGATCCTTCACCCTTCCTCCGCGGAGCAGCACAACCGAGTGCTCCTGAAGATTATGGCCGATTCCGGGAATATAGGCGGTAACCTCGATTCCATTGGTCAACCGTACGCGCGCGACTTTCCGGAGCGCGGAGTTCGGCTTCTTCGGCGTTACCGTCATGACCCGGGTGCACACACCACGTTTCTGCGGACAGGACTGAAGAGCCGGAGCCTTCGTTTTCTTTTTGGCAGCTTCTCTGCCTTTCCGGATAAGCTGATTGATCGTTGGCATCTACCTACTCTACCTTTACCGTTCTCATAGCACATGTGAGAACCGAATCTACCAATCCCTTTGTAAAAAGTCAAGGGCCGGAAGAGGGAAAACCCTCTCGGAAGGCCGCTTACGTCATTATGGACATGATCTTGGTACGGAAGTTGCAATTCCCGGACTCACACCATGTTTACCTGCGACGATACGCTACCACGTACACCTGAAAACGTCAAGGGACGGCTGAACCGTTCGACCGATTTTTACGGAGCCCAGGGATTCCGTCAGGAATCCTCCTCTGGGATTCCGGCAGGAACCCCCATCGGCTCGGATTCTCTTCACTTTCTTCTATAGTAACCCCAATCAAACGCTATCATCGAATCCTCCGTCGCGGACCGGAAGGGCGCCGCAGCGCCTCCGGTCCCGCCGGCCGGGGGATGACGGTTCCCGGGATCCGCCGGGGAAGCTTCCCGCGCGCGGGAAGCCGATGCCCTAGACCTCCGGAGTAACCGTCTCCTCCTCTTCCTCGACCCGCATCTTAGCAAGTTCCTTTTCGCGCTGCTTGATCAGGAGAATCTGCTGCATCTGCTGATCGAGGTCTTCCTGGTTCTCGTCATATAGCTTCATCGTTCCGATAGCCCGGCATACCGGTTCCCGCAGGGATAAGGTGACCGATGATCACGTTTTCCTTCAGCCCGCGAAAATTGTCCATGGAGCCCGCAATAGCCGCATTCGTCAGAACCCTGGTCGTCTCCTGGAAGGAGGCCGCAGAGAATGAAAGAATCGATATTCAGAGAGGCCCGGGTGATTCCGAGAAGCAGCGGCTTGCGCCACCGCCGGCTGACCACCCTCACGAATAACTTTCGCATTCTCCTCATGGAACCGATATTTGTCCACCTGCTGCCCGAAAATGAAGTTCGTATCGCCGACATGCACGATTTCAACTTTCCGCATCATCTGCCTGATGATTACGCCGATGTGCTTATCGTTGATATTCACACCCTGCAACCGGTACACTTCCTGGATTTCGTTTACAATGGAAGTTCTAAAGCGCATTCTCTCCGAGGATCTGGAGAACATCGTGAGGATCGATATTGCCGTCACAGAGCATTTCTCCCGCCGAACCGGATCACCTTCGCGCACGAGCAGATGCCGTCCCATCGGAACGAGATGCTTGAATTCCTTAGCGAAATCGAGTCCTCAACAATGATGACAC
Source organism: uncultured Spirochaetota bacterium (assembly GCA_963728215.1). Classification (GTDB taxonomy): domain Bacteria; phylum Spirochaetota; class Spirochaetia; order CAVSJD01; family CAVSJD01; genus CAVSJD01. Next base: position 212,629 of record CAVSJD010000007.1, read on the forward strand.
GCTTACCCTTCACGATTCCCTTAAAGTGCACAATTCCGCTCACCTGAGCGAGAATCGATGCGTTTTTCGGCCGACGGGCTTCGAACAGTTCGCCGACACGCGGGAGACCTCCGGTGATGTCCCTGGTCTTGACGCTCTCCTTGAGCAGCTTCGCCAGCGTCCGTCCCGCCTTGACTTTCATTCCGTTATCGACGTTTAGGTATGCAGATCCCGGCAGGTAATAGACCGCCAGCGTCTTCGCCTTCTTCACTGGCGATGATGATTCTCGGCTGAAGGCTCTCAAGCGAGAACTCGGTTATCTTCTTTTCGATGTTTCCGGTGTCCTCGTTGATTTCTTCCTTCAGGGTCGTTCCGAGCACGATGTCTTCGAACTGCACGGTTCCGTCGAGCTCCGCGATAATCGGTTCGCTGAACGGGTCGAAGATCGCGATCGATTCCTCCGTCTCCACGACGTCGCCTTCATTCACCAAGAGCTGCGCACCATTCCGGATATCCACCTTCTGATCCTGAGCGATGAGAAGAATACTGCTTCTTTCCGGGTCACGTAGGCGATCTCTTCGGAAGAAGTATCTCCTCTTCACCCCGTTTCACAACAGGCTGTCCTTCAGCACCTTCTCGCCGTCCGTGACGAGCGACTTATCTTTCGGTTCGATTCGGATCGTCTGCAGGATTTCGTTCACCGTACACATAGCCCTTCCGGGTGAAAAGCCGATCGCCGTTCTTCAGCGCGACAGTATTTCCATGGATTTCCTTGACATGGACCGGATATTTAAGATAGGTCCGGTTTTCCTCACTCACCTTTGTCGCGGCACCACCGATATGGAAGGTTCTCATGGTAAGCTGCGTTCCCGGCTGGCCGATAGACTGGGCGGCGATGATACCCACCGCTTCCCCGATGTCGACGGGCTGTTCGTTAGCGAGGTTCCTGTCCGTAGCACTTCCGGCAGACCCCGTAGTTCGTTTCACAGGTAAGCACGGTACTGATCCGCACACTCTCAACGCCGGCGTCTTCGATGGCCTCAGCGATATCGTCGGTGATCTCTTCGTTCACATCGACAATCACCTCTCCGGTGATCGGGTGCTTGACCCGCTCGAGCGTAAAGCGGCCGGCGATCCGGTCCTGCAGGGATTCGACGACTTCCTCGCCGTCCTTGATCGCGCTCCGCTCGATACCGTTAATGGTGCCGCAGTCCTCTTCGTTGACCACCACGTCCTGCGCGATATCCACCAGTCGCCGGGTAAGGTAACCCGCATCGGCGGTTTTCAGAGCGGTATCGGCAAGACCTTTTCGCGCGCCGTTCGTTGAGATGAAGAACTCGATAACCGAAAGACCTTCCTTGAAGTTCGACCGGATCGGGAGCTCAATGATGTCGCCCGAAGGCTTCGCCATGAGTCCGCGCATACCTGCAAGCTGGCGGATCTGGCTCCTGCGACCCCGTGCGCCGGAGTTCGCCATCATGAAGACCGGGTTGAACCCGGTCTGTCTTCTTTGAGCCGCTTCATCATCACGTTCGTCAGATCTTCGTTCGTCTTACTCCAGACCTCGACAACCCGGTTATAGCGTTCTTCCTGGGTAATATGACCCTGGAGGTACTGATTATGAATCGATTCGACCTCGGTATTGGCCTCATCGATCATTTCTTTTTCTCGTCGGGAATGACGACGTCCTCAAGGCCGATGGTTGCACCGAAGATCGTAGCGTAGCGGAATCCCATGTCCTTGATCACGTCGAGCATCTGCACAGTCACGAACGGAGCCGGTGCCGTATTCACTGTCCGCGATCAGGGCCCGGAGTTCCTTGTCACCCATGGAGTGGTTTACGTACTCGATCTCTTCGCGGAAGCTCTTCGTTCAGGAGGATCCTGCCCGGCAGTCGTCTCCATGAGCTTCCGTTGAACGGCGACTTTGATTGCGGCCTGGTAATCGACCGAACGCGCATCCACGGCCATGAGCACTTCTTCGGTCGAGCTGAAGAGCCGTCCCTCTCCCTTGGCCCGGCGTCCCGGTCGCGGGTGAGATAATTGATCCCGAGAACCATGTCCTGCGACGGGAAAACGATCGGCTTCCCGTTCGCCGGGTTCAGCAGGTTGCTCGCCGAGAGCATCAGGGTCCAGCACTCGATCTGAGCCGCCTGGGTCAGCGGTACGTGGACGGCCATCTGGTCGCCGTCGAAGTCAGCGTTGAAGGCGTGACAGACCAGCGGATGAAGCTTTATCGCCTTCCCTTCGACCAGCACCGGCTCGAAAGCCTGGATACCGAGCCGGTGCAGCGTAGGCGCCCGGTTCAGGAGAACGGATGCTCGCGCACCACCTCGTCGAGAACGGCCCACACTTCGGGGGTTTCCTGCTCGACCAGAGTCTTCGCCTTCTTGATGTTGTAGACGACGTCCTTCTCGACCAGCTTCTTCATGATGAAGGGCTTGTAGAGCTCGAGTGCCATCTTCGTCGGGAAGTCCGCACTGGTGCAGCTTGAGCTCGGGGCCGACCACGATGACCGAACGGCCGGAGTAGTCGACCCGTTTCCGAGCAGGTTCTGCCGGAACCGTCCCTGCTTTCCTTTCAGCATATCCGAGAGGCTCTTGAGCGGCCGGTTCGAAGCGCCCTTCACGACGCGCTTCTTCTTCGAGTTGTCGAACAGCGCATCAACCGCTTCCTGGAGCATCCGTTTTTCGTTGCGGATGATGATGTCGGGGGCGTTAAGGGCCATAAGCCGCTTGAGCCGGTTGTTCCGGTTGATGACGCGGCGGTACAGATCGTTCAGATCGCTGCGTGGCGAACCGTCCCCCGTCGAGCTGAACCATCGGGCGCAGCTCGGGCGGGATGACCGGGACCACGTCCAGGATCATCCATTCGGGCTTGTTTCCGGAGTCGCGGAAGTTCTCCACGATCTCGATGCGCTTCAGAAGGCGTTTGTCCGCCTTTACGCCCTTCTCGACCATCTTCGCACGAAGCTCGGAGGAGAGGACGTCGAGATCGAGACCCTCGAGGAGGGTCCGGATCGCTTCGGCGCCGATTCCGGCGGAGAAGGACATGCCGTAGCGCTCCTTCGCCTCCATGAATTCCTCTTCCGAGAGGAGTCTCCATTTTTTTCAGATCGGTGTCACCCGGATCGATCACGATGTACTTCTCGTAGTACAGGATCGAACGCAGGGCCGCGATGGGAAGATCCAGCAGCAGCCCCATCCGCGAGGGAACCGAGCGGTAGTACCAGATATGGGACACCGGCGATGCGAGCTCGATATGTCCCATCCGCTCCCGGCGGACCTTGAAGTGCGTAACCTCGACGCCGCAGCGGTCGCAGATGACGCCCTTGTAGCGGATGGACTTGAACTTCCCGCAGTAGCACTCCCACTCTTTCGTGGTGCCGAATATCCGCTCGCAGAACAGCCCGTCCTTCTCCGGACGGAGCGTGCGGTAGTTTATGGTTTCCGGCTTTTTTACCTCGCCGTAGCTCCAGGCACGGATCTGGTCCGGCGAAGCAAGCTTGTATCATGAATATTATCGAAATCTTGGATATCTCTCATAGCGCTTACCTCCTTAGAAGTTGGTTCCCTGCCGGTTGATCAGCTCCTCGTCCCGTTCGGTGAGAGGGATCTGCTTGCCCTTTGAGTCATAGATCGAAATATCGAGCGCGAGACCCCGCAGTTCCTGTACGCAGAACGTTGAAGGATTCCGGAACACCGGCAGCCGTTGACGGCTCGCCCTTCACGATACTTTCATAGATCTTCGCCCGCCCGTTCATATCGTCGGACTTGATCGTCAGGAGCTCCTGCAGCGTATTCGCCGCGCCGTACGCCTCGAGCGCCCAGACCTCCATTTCTCCGAGACGCTGACCGCCGAACTGCGCCTTTCCGCCCAGAGGCTGCTGCGTGACCAGGGAGTACGGTCCGGTCGACCGGGCATGCATCTTGTCGTCCACCAGGTGATGAAGCTTCAGCATGTACATGTATCCGACCATCACCGGATTCTCGAAGCAGCACTCCCGTCCGGCCGTCGTGCAGCGGCGATCTTGGAATTCGCCGGGAGCCCCGCCTTCTTCAGCTTGCTCTTCGATCATCTCGTTGGTAGCCGACTGGAAGACCGGCGTCGAATACCATTCCTCGAGCCGCACCGCCGCCCATCCGAGCTCCGATCTCGAGGATCTGCCCCAGGTTCATCCGCGACGGAACTCCGAGCGGATTCAGACAGAGTTCAAGCGGCGTACCGTCGTCCATGTACGGCATGTCCTCTTCGGGCATAATGTGCGCGATGACACCCTTGTTGCCGTGGCGTCCGGCCATCTTGTCGCCCTCGCGAGAGCTTGCGCTTCGTCGCGATGAGAACCTTGACCACCTCGTCCACACCGGGATTGAGATCGTCGCCTTCGCGAGCGCTTCAGCCGCTGCACGTCGATGACGGTTCCCTCGGTTCCGTGCGGGACCGAAGCGAGGTGTCCCGCACCTCTTTCGCCTTCTCGCCGAAGATCGAGTTGAGCAGCTTGAACTCCGGCGTCGTCTCGGTCTCGGACTTCGGCGTCACCTTTCCCGACCAGGATGGAGCCGGAAGTTCACCTTCGCGCCGACCCGGATGATCCCTTCCTCGTCGAGCTGCTCGAGCGCCTTTTCGTTCGTGTTCGGAATGTCGCGGGTAAGCTTCTCCGGCCCGAGCTTGGTCTCCCGGACCTCGATGGTGAACTCCTTGATGTGGATGGAGGTGAAGATATCCTCCTTGACGATCTTCTCGGAAATCAGGATCGCATCTTCGTAATTGTATCCGTTCCAGGGCACGAATCCGACCAGGATGTTCCGTCCGAGCGCCAGCTCGCCCTTGAAGGTCGCCGGTCCGTCCGCGAGGACGTCTCCCTTTCCGACGTGCTGGCCCGCTTCACGATCGGTTTGTGGTTGAAGCAGGTATCCTGGTTCGTCCGCTGGTATTTGAGCATCGTAGATGTCCTTCGTCGTGAACCTTGCGGCTCATCGGGCCCGATAGACGATCTTCCGACTGGTCACGTACTCGATCGTTCCGCCGCGCTTCGCCTTGAGGAGCACTCCCGAATCGTACGCGGTCTTGCCTCCATACCGGTTCCGACCCGCGGGGGCTCGGGAAAGACAAGGGGCACCGCCTGCCGCTGCATGTTCGATCCCATGAGCGCGCGGTTCGCATCGTCGTGCTCGAGGAACGGGAATGAGCGAGGCCGAAACAGAAATGATCTGCTTCGGCGAAACGTCCATGTACTGGATCGTCTTCGGGCGGCTTGGTCGTGTAGTCGCCGCTCTTGCTGACCGAAACCAGTCTGTTCTGGAAACCGTCCGTCCTTGTCGATGGGCGCATTCGCCTGCGCGATGTTGTACTTCTCTTCGTCCATCGCCGAGAGATACTCGATGTCCCGGGTGGCCTGACCGTCGACGACTTTCCGGTACGGAGTCTCCAGGAATCCGTAATCGTTCACCCGTGTGTAGTTCGCCAGCGATACGATGAGGCCGATGTTCGGACCTTCCGGCGTCTCGATCGGACACATCCGACCGTAGTGGGTATAGTGAACGTCCCGGACCTCGAAACCTGCCCGGTCCCGCGAAAGACCTCCGGGTCCGAGGGCGTTGAGCCGCCGCTTGTGCGTCAGCTCCGACAGCGGATTGACCTGGTCCATGAACTGGGAGAGCTGGCTCGATCCGAAGAACTCCTTGATCGCGGCCACAATCGGGCTTGATCGAGATCAGATCCTGCGGCTTGATCGTGTCGGTTTCCTTAAGGCTCATCCGCTCTTTCGCGATCCGCTCCATCCGGCTGAAAGCCGTCTTGAGCTGGTTCGCGAGCAGTTCGCCGACACGATCCGGATCCGCCGGTTTCCGAGGTGGTCGATATCGTCCACATTCGCCTCTCCGATGTAGACTTTAATCAGGTAGATCATGGTATTGACGATGTCTTCTCGGGTGAGGATATGCGCTGCTAGCCGGTTCGTCGTAGTCGAATTTCTTGTTCAGCTTGTACCGGCCCACCTTCCCAGGTCATATCGCCGGGACGTGAAGAACATGGAGTTGAAGTCCTTCTCCGCACTCTCGTACGTGATCGGTTCACCGGGCATGATGACCGCATATACCGCGGCCAGGGCTTCTTCCCTGAGTCGGCTCGTCATGTGCGGGATCTTCCTTGGTGAACTTGATCTCCTCCCGCTCGAAGCAGTTGAGGATAATCTGGGAGTGAAGCGATTCCTTGTGCTTGAACGTCGATCACCACGACCTTGGTCACGCCGGAGTGGATGCAGCTCGTCCACATCGTGCGGGATGAAGCTTTTCACCCGCCCGGTAGAGGTAACCGCTGCTCGCCTTCCTGATCGAAGATGACGGACTTCGCCAGAACCTGCCGACCAGCCTTCTCCTTTTGTTCCCGGGCTCTCGGTGACCGTACGGTCTGCGGTCCGATAGAAGAGCGCGATAATCTTCTCTCGGTGTCGTATCCCAGAGCGCGCAGGAACAGCGTTCCGAGGATCCGCTTCTTCCGGTCGATCTTCGCGTAGATGAGATCGCGCTTCTGAATCGATCTCGAACTCGAGCCAGGAACCGCGGTAGGGGATGATCCTGGAGGAATAGATTCCTTTCTCATGCGAAAAGATGACGCCCGGGGATCGGTGAATCTGACTGACCACGACCCGTTCGGCGCCGTTGATGATGAAGGTTCCCCGGTCGGTCATGAGCGGAATGTCGCCCATGTAAATATCTTTCTGCCTGATCTCACCGGTCTGCTGGAAATATCAGGTTGATGCGTGCCTTTATTGGGATGGCGTAGGTCAGACCTTTTTGCTTGCATTCTGCTTCAGATAAGCTTTATACTGTCCTCGTCGAGAGTATAGTAGCCGTACTCGAGGATCATATCCCCGTTGGGGCTTTCAATGGGGAAAATGGTCTGAAAAACTTCTTCAAGCCCCTGTGTCAGGAGAGTCTGCCCCTCCCGGAGAGGTGTTCACGCTGGAGAAACCGCTCATACGACGAAAGCTGGATATCGATCAGGTTCGGAAGATGCATGACTTCATCATATTCCGTACCGATATACGTCCGCTTGATCGACCGTGTTCCTGTCAAACATTCATATACCCCCTGAAATAGTAGACACCACCGGAGCCCGAATTGTGCTCCGGTGGCTTGTGAGTAGTTCTGCGTATTCATGAAAGGAACGGTGCTTACTGAACTTCAACAGCTGCGCCAGCTGCCTCGAGTTTCTCTTTAATGGAATTTGCTTCTTCCTTGGAGACATTTTCTTTGACCGTTTTCCGCCCGCTTCGACAAGATCTTTCGCCTCTTTCAGGCCGAGACCGGTGATCGCGCGAACTTCCTTGATGACGGCGATTTTCTTTCGCGTCGTCGAAGCTCTTCAGAATAACCGTGAATTCAGTCTGCTCTTCGACAGCTTCAGCTGCAGCCGCCTCCGGCGGCGGCACCCGGAGCCGCTACCGCGACGGGAGCCGCCGCGGTAACTCCGAACTTTTCTTCCATAGCCTTGACCAGTTCGGAAACTTCCAGAACGGTCATGCTCTGCGATCGCGTCAAGGATCTCGATCCTTGTTGAGTGTTGCCATATTATCTTCTCCTTTCAATATTCAGCGGCGATAGCATGCAACAGTGCCGAAGACTAACGCCGACTGTATTTCGATTGTTATGCGCCGGCCTTCTGATCCGCAACGGCCTGAAGGACTCGCACCAGCTTGCTGCGTAACTCCGTTCATGGCGTATACCAGGTTCTGCAGCGGTGCATTCATGGTTCCCATCAGCTGCGCGATCAGCTCGAGCCTGCGACGGAAGCTTGGAGATACGCCTCCATCTGCCCGGCATCGAACACTTTCCGTCGATCAGACCGCCCTTGACGGACATGGGAAGATCCTTTCCGAAATCGAGAAGGATCTTCGCTCACCAGGCCGGAATCGTCCCTTCGCAAGAGCGACGGCCGTCGGCCCTGTGAGGTAGGTCGAAACATCCGGATAATCAAGCTCGCTGCAACGCGATTTTCGCGAAATTGTTCTTCACGACCTTGTACTCCGCATTCTGCTCCCGGAGCCTGGTGCGGAGATTCGTGATCTGTTCCACGGTCAGTCCGCGGTAGTCGGTAAAGATGTAAGTCCTTGGAAGAGTCGAACAGATCATGAGTTCCTTTACGGCATCCTTCTTGTACTGCTGTACCTTGACTGCCTGTTCTGCCATGTCCCGCTCCTTACACCTATTTCCGTTCGCGTTCAATCCACACGCCCGGGCTCATGGTGGAGGAAAGGGAGATCGACTTGATGAAGTCGCCCTTCACATCGGAGGGCCGCTTCCGCTCGATCTCGGTCAGAAAGACGTAGACGTTCTCCTTGATCTTTCCCTGCTTCCATCGAGACTTTACCTACGGCGATATGAACGACACCGGTTTTGTCCGCGCGGTACTCCACCCGTCCCTTCCGGAGCTCCTCGAGCGCGTCCTTGATATCGAAGGTAACCGTCTGCGTCTTCGGGTTCGGCATGAGGCCCCGCCGGCCGAGGATCGGACCGAGGCGTCCGACGTCCTTCATCATATCGGGTGTCGCTACCGCGACGTCGAAGTCGAGCCAGCCTTCCCGGATCTTGTCGATCAGGTCGCTGTCCCCGACGTATGTGGCGCCCGCTTCTTCCGCTTCCCGGGCCTTGTCGCCCTTGGCGAAAACCAGGATCTTCTTCTCCGTCGTGGAACTGGTGAGGCAGAACAATGGTATCCCGCACCGTATGGCTCTTCTTGAGATTCAGATTAATCGAGATCTCCACCGTCTCGTCGAACTTCGCAAACGCGAGCTGCTTGACCACGCCCACCGCCTCGTCGACGGAGTACTGCTTCGTTCGATCTACTTTCTTCAGAGCTTCCTGATATTTCTTTCCGCTGCTTCATGGCTTACCCCTCCACCTCGACGCCCATGCAACGGGCAGTACCGGCAATGATGTTCATCGCCGCCTCGACATCGTTCGCGTTCAGATCCTGCAGCTTGGTTTCCGCGATCTCGCGCAGCTTGTCCCGGGGAATCTTGCCGACCTTGGTCTTGTTCGACTCGGGCGAACCCTTTTCGAGTCCGATCGCCTTCTTGATCAGGACCGCCGCCGGCGGCGTCTTGGTGATGAAGGTAAACGTCTTGTCTCCGTACATGGTGATCACGACGGGTATGATCAATCCCGGCCTCTATCGTTCTTCGTGCGATCATTGAACTGCTGCACGAACTGGGGCGCACTGACTCCATGCGGTCCGAGCGCCGGTCCGACCGGCGGTGCAGGAGTCGCTTTTCCTGCCGGCACCTGCAGCTTGATGACCGCGGTGATCTTCTTCTTGGCCATTCATTGCTCCTTCGTGGTAGTAGCGTCCCGGCGCAACGGCCGGAACTCCCATCCCTAGCGTTTCCGAAAGGAAACGCGCAACAGCAACTCCAAGGGAGTTGCGACAGCGTTTCCGGAGGGAACGAACCGTTCCCGGAGGAAACCATCAGCACTTCCGCAGGGAAGTGCGTTCCGCTCCCGGAGGGAGCTATCCCATCCCCATAAAAGGGCTGCGATCCTCGTTAAACCTTTTCCACCTGAAGGAAATCGACCTCTACCGGAGTGGCGCGACCGAAAATGCCCACCATGACACGCAGCTTTCCCTTCTCCAGATTGATCTCCTCGATGGTCCCGGTGAAGGATTCGAACGGACCGTCCACGATACGGACGGACTCCCCCGACGAGAAGGTCTGCTTCGGACGCAGAACCTTTTCGCCCTTGATCTCGCCGGTCTTCTGCAGAATGGCGCGAGCCTCTTCGCCCGAGATCGGCTGAGGCTTCATGTCTCCGCCCGATCCGACGAATCCGGTCACTCCCTGAATTTTCCGGATGCGGGAGCAGATCTGCTTCCAGCCGCGATCCGGCAGATCCATCTCCAGAAGGATATAACCGGGAAGAAATTTCTTGGTGGATATCTTCTTTTTGCCTTCTTTGATCTCGACGACCTCTTCAGAGGGCACCTTCACATCGAAGACGAATTCCTGCAGATCATCGGTTTCCCGGAGTTTCCGGATATGCTTCTCTACCCGATTCTCGAACCCTGAATAGGTGTGGAGAACGTACCAACCTTTCGCCATGCTGCCTTTTTCCCCTTGTCCCGGTCTCTCAGGACCGCGTTCCTCTCTCTCCGCGACGGAAACGCCGCAATGCCGATACCTGCCGGGACCACGCGATTCCGGCAGGCAAACGGCATGAATGCAGGGAGGTCTCGGAACCGCTTCAGAATACGAGATCGATGCCCAGAAGGAGCAGGTAATCGACCACGCCGAGAACGACCGCAAACATTATGATGGAAACGATGACGACTTTCGTGGACGCAGTCACCTCTTCGCGGCTGGGCCAGATAACCTTTTTTAACTCCGCATAGCTGTCCTGGAAAAACTGAACGAACTTCTTCATGTGCAGCTCCTCAAAGCGGTACAGGCCAGGTAGGATTCGAACCTACAACATCCGGTTTTGGAGACCGGCGCTCTAGCCGTTGGAGCTACTGGCCTATGGTCTCGATACAGGTCACAACGATTACTTTATCTTCGCTTCCTTGTGGAGCGTATGCTTCTGTTCCCAAGGGCAGAACTTCATGAATTCCATCTTGCCCTCGATGTTCCGGCGATTTTTGGTCGTCGTGTAATTTTTCCGCTTGCACTCGGAGCACTGAAGCGCGATCTTCTCGACCACTTTCCCTTTTGCTTTGGCCATGGAACAAGAACCTCCCTGCCGTGGCTGGTACTATATGCCAGATCGAAAGAAATGTCAACGGTACCGGAAAAAAATGCACATGAGTATCCCCTCCCGGAAACCCGGGAGGTCCGTTCGGGATGTTCCGGCTCCGGCAGCGCCGGAGCTGAGAGCCCTCGACCGGACTTGAACCGGTGACCCCCTCCTTACCATGGAGGTGCTCTACCGACTGAGCTACAAGGGCATTCTGTACGACGCGGCCAACTCTACCAGAGCCGCCAAAAATTGTCAAGGAGAACCGGGAACAAAGAACCGGACCGCACCTGCCGACCGCAGGGCCCCTCACGATTCCCGGCGGAACCGTTCATCCAGCTCACGGGCTACCCGCATGAGATGATCGACCTCCGGGGGCAGCTCGCTGAAGATCGCCCGGACATCCTCCAGATCTTCCTGCCGAGCGGCATTCTGGAGCCGCTTCCCGACCCGGATCGCCCCGCCCGCGTAGAACACGCCGAAGCTTCCGATCAGAAGATGCGCCAGCTTCCGGATCTCGGAAAAATCTCCCGCATTCACATACTGCTCGAGTGTTTCGATCTGGGCCGGAGTCTCCTCGAGAAAGATGGGTGCCACCGTCTTGAGCATGATGACCCGCTTGCCGTAGATCCCGATCAATTCGTCCGCCTCCGGCCGTTCCGGCCGGTTGTCCGCTCCGCTTTGCCCCATAGGCCTGTGCATCCCCGGAAGGGGGATCACTCCATCGCCTTGAGCTTCTCCGGGGTGGCCTCCCCGAGGAGCAGTCGGATGATGTTCTTGTATCCCACTTTCCGGTTGGTCCTGAATAACTGAGAAAAATCCGCGAATGCATCGGGATACGTGCTCCGGAGCGAATCAAGTCGTTCCTGAACCGTTTTCAGATCCTCCAACGTCGCAACAGCGGGCATACTCTCTCCTTCTGGTGGCGTTCTCATTAGGATACGTCGGGCAGGAAAGCTGGTCAAGGGGATAGTGCAGCCTCGAGTCGGGGCTGTGACCGGAGAATCGGGCCGCAGCCATTGCACAAATCCACCCTGACCATTAGAATAATAATACTATTGATAATATTTACCATGAGGTGCGAAATGGAAAGAATCGGCTTCCTTGCGGTGCTATTGCTTGCCTTGTCGCTCTCGATTGCCGGAGCTCAGTCAAACGATACTCTCGATCGTGTCCTGGCGGAAGAACAGCTCACCTACGGCAGTGCAGCGTATCTTGCGGCCACGGCAACAGCCCTGGCGGAAGACGATACCGCGCCTGATCAGGTGCCGCAGATTCTCGAGCAGAAGGGCGGCGGCCTTGCCGGGAAGACCGCATCGGATCCGATCGATCTCGGGGAATATTCCTTTCTCCTCATGCAGACGTTCGAGCTCCCCGGCGGGATGATGTACCGGATCATGCCCGGGCCGCGCTACGCGGTACGGGAGCTCGCCTTCCGCGGAGTTATCCCCAGCCCGGCCTTCCCGGGCGCCTCGATCACGGGACTCGAAGCGGTCCGCATTCTGGAACAGGTACTTACGCTCAAGGAGGTCCGGGAATGAATCGGTTCCTGCTTTCTCTGCTGCTCATCGGTACGCTCTGCCTGATGCCGCTCGCCGCGGTTGACGGGGACTGGGGAGCCACGTTCGACAATGCAACATCCATCCGGAACGGCGGGACGCTCGACGACCCGGAATGGGAGGAAGTCTTCCGGACCGCGGTCTGGGGAGCGGTGCGGCAGGATCTGAACGGCGGAGGAACCGCCGGACTCATGGTCCAGGGAAGCTACACCTTCACCGACGATCGCGCATACCTGTTCGACCTGGACCTGCTGCGTGCATCCGGAGCGTTTCCCGGAGCCCTCGGAGGAGGTTCGGTGCTCGAGCTCGCCGCCGGCCGGATCCTGTTCCGGGATGCAACCGGAAAAATCCTCGAGCACGTCGCCGACGGCGTTCAACTGGGATTGCTCTGGTCCGGCGTGCATCTGCGGTTCGGCGCCGGATACACCGGCCTTCTCCTGAACCCGAGCTCGGACATCCGGATCTCCGGAAGCGACTGGGCGGAGGAAGAGGACGATTCCGATTACTTCGGTCCGAAACGGGTTCTCCTGCAGGCATCGCTCGGCCTGCCCGGGGCGCTCTGGTACCAGTACCTGACCATCCAGGGGCTCGCCCAGTTCGACCTGCGGGACGATGAGAACGCCGAAACCATCAACTCTCAGTTCCTCGGTTTCGCGACCACCCGACGCCTCGGCAAGGCGTTCTACCTCGATTCAGACCTGACCCTGAGCTCGGGACAGAGCAGCATCGCGGAGAAGGAGACTTTCCTCGTCTCGGCGATGTACGGGCTCGGACTTCGATACTTCAACGAGCGGGCGCTCGCATCCCGCGCCCACCTGAGCTTCCAGTACGGAAGCGGCTTCATCCCCCTGGTGCTCATTCCGGGATTCGAAGATTACAGCCTCGAAGATTTTACGCCGATCAACCAGCCCGCTACCGGCCTGGTATTCTCTCCGCGTATCGGCAACCTGATGTACGTCGATTTCGGTTACTCGTTGCGTCCGTTCAACGGGTCGGCAAACGATTCGCTGGCGGGGATCCAGCCCATGCTGGGCGTCCGGGTCTACTTCCGAAGCTGGACGTCGGATGTGCTGGCATCGGGAATCGATCCCGATTCCGATTCGCTCTATCTCGGCACCGAGGCGGAAGTGGGCCTGTCCGCCAGGATCTTCTCCGATCTGGGGCTTTCGCTCCGGACCGGTGTGTTCCTGCCGGGAACCGACGGCGCGGGAGCGTTCACTTCGGACCGGAAACCGGAGTTCCTCGGCAAGCTCGAGATTTCTGCAAGCCTGTAAGGAGGTCATGATGAACCGATTCTTTCGTATCTTTCTGGTTCTGGCGCTCGGAGCGCTGGTCGTGGGAACCGCCGCCGCTCAGCAGCGGGCGGTTTTCCAGAGCGTGAAAGGGAAAGTGGAGATGCTCGCCCCCGGCGGAAGCTGGCAGCCGGCCGCAGCCGGCATGTCGATCCCGCTGAAGGGAACCGTCTCCACCGGATTCGGCGGCGAAGCGGTTCTGGAGATCGGCAATTCGGTCGTCACCGTCCGGCAGCTCACCCGGCTGAGCGTCGAAGAGCTCTCCCTCCGGGACAATGTCGCGACCACCTCGCTGCGACTGCCGGTCGGACGGATCCGTGCGGAAGTGAAATCAGCCGAAGGGATCAAGACCGACTTCACGATGCGCAGCCCGGTTTCTACCGCCGCGGTCCGCGGTACCGGCTTCGAGTTCGACGGTGTGAACCTGCAGGTGTTCGAAAGCGTGGTGAAACTGATCAACAACGCCGGCCTGGGCACCCAGGTCGGAAACGGCGAATCGGGCAACGCCGGCGGAAACGGACCACCGTCCGGCGGCGCCGGCGAACGGGAGAAACGGATGGCCGTCTCCATCTACACGAGCTACGTGCAGGAGCTCCAGCGGAGCATCGGCAATCGGCGGAACGAGCTCGGAACCGGCACGATCCAGGTCGAGTGGAAGTGAGCACGTGAAGTGCGGGAGGAATGGAAAACGATGAAATGAAAATACGATCGACGGACCATTATCACGATCGTAGTGACGCTGATTCTGGCGGGATGCTACGCTCCTATCACTCCGACGGAAGGGAACCTGGCGATATCCATGAACATCACTCCACCCCTCATCGGTAATGATGCCCTGATGATCGTGGCCAATGCGGCATATGAGACCTTGTTCAAGGAACTGCTCTTCGAGGCGAACAAGACGATTTGTCGACTGGACAGAGGACAAGATGATAGAGATCGGCCAGGAGATCGTCGAGAAGGCGTTCGTCCGGTTCGGCAGGTGCTCCGTTCATGCGGGTCAAGCTGAGCGGCACATCCGGCTCTTTCGACATTCCCGGCATCCCTGCGGAGCGAACCTACTTCGTGAAGGTGCTGGTGTTCGAGCCGGGATCCAGCGAAGACATCATCGACCTTCTCCAGGAGAGAGTTTCTTGTCGCCCAGAACTACTTTCCATCCCCGCGGAAGATTCGGTATCATCGCTGTCGGAGCTGAACTTCACCGATGCCCGAGGGTCGACGGTCGAGGCCGGAGAAACTGCCGATCCATCGAGCTCGATCTCAAGTCCCGACGACACCGTCGTAAGAACAAGGCAGCTGTCTTCGGATGGTAAGTCACGGTAGCCGCCGCGCAGGCGGCTACCGTTTCCATTCCTTCCGCAATTCCAGCGCCTTTCTGTAATCCCGCTTCTGCCGTTCGGACGGCGCCGACAGGCGCTCGACTTCCGCGATCACTGACGATAGAAGCCGGAACGCTTCTTCCCGGTCCGATTCTTCCGGAAGATCGACTGATCCCTCGAAGTATCGATTCCGTTCGAGGGTTTCGGCGGTATTCCGGTAGGCTATGGATAGCTTTGCGTGCTCCCGCCGGCGTTCGGCGGCACTCCAGTCCCGATCGTGGAGACGGGCGGCGAGCTCAACCCGATAGTCGAAAATCCGCTCGTGCTCTCTCCCCTCCCGGAGGTCCCGCTCGTGAAGGATAGACGCGAATCGGCCGAAGGATACGGCGGCCGCCCGATCACCGAAGGAAAGCGGCGGACGGGGCACTTTGCCGTAGAGCTGGCTCAGGACGAACCAGGACTGTGCGTGGCCGGGTTCCAGCGAAACCGCCGTCTCCAGGAGCCCGAGCATCGGCTTCGCATTTGCGAGAGAACTCAGGACACCTCGAATCTGCGCCTGCTTGCCGATATGGGCGGCCTTGAGGAACCATCCCATGTACCCGGCGGGGTCGAGCTCGATCGAAAGATCGGCCAGACGCTCTCCCTCCTCGTACCTCGCCTGAGCTTCCCGCTCCTTCAGTTTTCCCTGCTCGCTCAGAAATTCCGCCAGCCAGAGGATGTTCCGCGAGAGTCTCCATGCGGCCTCGGCCTTCTCCTTCGGCGTCCCGGCGCGGGCGAACGCTTCCCTGAGCAGCGGTTCCGCCTCGTCGAGCCGTTCCTGCCGATGAAGCTGGTCCGCCTGCCGCAGCACGGGTGATAGCTCTGCGTGGACTGCGAGGGGTCCCGATACGATGAGAATCAGGGCAATCGCGATGCATGCGGGCAGCGTCGGAACGAAGAAGACGCCGGGGGTAGGAATCGAGGTTTACGGGTCGTGGTTCATTACAGCTCAAAATTGAACAAGACTCGTCTGTCCGCCATAGTACGATACCATAAACCGACAATCTCAGTTTGTCAAAGCTGATGAACGATGGGCATTCTCGTCCGATTTCAGTTGAACGGATCGGCGAATACCATGTAGAATGAATACTGGATCTATAAAAGGTAGATATGTTTAAGGCAAATCTGAGTGTAAAGAAGCGATATATGGAAATCATCGCTCTCGTAAAGGAAGCGATCATTTCCGGCAGACTGAAACCCGGCAACCGATTGCCGACCGAATTGGAAATGGTCGAGCAGCTCGGAATCAGCCGAACATCCGTTCGGGAAGCGATGAAGATTCTGGAAGCAATGGGAATCATCGACGTCAAGCGGCGAGAAGGCATGTTCCTGCGAGAATCATTCGCTGCCGAACATATCAATCCCCTCTTCTTCGGTCTTATCATTCATGGAAACAATACCCGAAAGCTCATCGAGTTCCGGGTTCATTTTGAAGGCATGGTCATCGAAATGGCATCCGAGTTGTGCACAGCCGCCGACAGTGAAAGGCTTGAGGGGATTTTCCGTGAGCAACTGAACAGTATGGACAGCGACCTGGAATACTGGGCAGACCTGGACATGCGATTCCATCAAGCGATTTTGGAAATAACCGACAATCCATTCGTTCTGGAAATCGGGAAAACTATCTATGATCTGTATAAGAGCAAGATGAAGGAGATCTCGCGGCGGGCAGGGCGACAGCAGACTATTCAAACCCACCAACTCTATATTACGGCACTGAAGACTGGCACCCGGGAAGATCTTCTCGTACTGAAGCAGCAGATCAGGAAGAACTACGAAAATCTGTACGACGGAGTCGGGTTGTAGATGTAGTGCCATCATCCTTTTCCTCGATCCCGAAAGGCGTCCCAAGCTTTTCATTGACAGCAGAAGAAAACAGGCTGTAGAATAAGTCATACGTAATACCTAAGGGGGTATCCATGAAAAAGGCATTGTTCCTGTTACTCATGGTCATGCTCACCTGTGCCGTATGGTCGGAAGGATCCAAGGAATCCGCGACAAGCACCAAGGCATCAGCAGAGCCTGTGATTCTGAAATTCAGCGATTCAGATGGCCCGCAGGGGGCTCGGCAGAAAACTGCCGAATTATTCGCAAAGAAAGTGGAGGAATACACGGAGGGGCGCTACAAGGTTGAGATCTACCATAGCGGTGAGCTTGCTTCCGACACGAAAGCGGTACAGATGCTCAGCCTCGGGAGCGGTATAGACGTTACCGTAACGGCAACATCCGGGTATTCCAACTATCTCAAGGAACTCGATCTGGCGAGCCTGCCGTATCTCGTCGACAATTATGAGCAGGGATGCAGAAATTTTACTGATAACTCGACGTGGATGAAGCAGAAATTCGAAGAACTCGCCACAAAAGGCATCCATATTCTTGCCATGTGGGAAGCAGGATTCCGTTCCTTTACCACGAAGCGGGAGTTCAAGTCACTCGCCGATGTAAAGGATATGAAACTACGAATCTTCAATAACAACATGCTTCTCTGGACGATTCAGTCCTTCGGAATGAATCCGGTTGTCATGACGGTAAACGAAGCATACCTCGCGATCCAGCAAGGCGTAGTTGAAGGTCAGGAAAATCCGGTCGATACCATCTACTCCAGAAAATTCTATGAAGTCGCTCCCTACATAACGCTCAGCCAGCATATCTATTCTCCTATCCCGCTTTCGATGAGCGAAAAGCGATGGCAGACAATACCGGAGAAAGATCAGAAGGGAATCCTGAAAGCTGCTGCTGATTCCTCCGCCTTCATCCGGCAGGAAGTGAAGAGCAATGACGAACGACTTCTCAAGCTGATGGAATCCCAGGGTGCCAAGGTGTACTGGCCGGACACCACCGAGTTCAAGAAAGCGATGGAACCCGTATACCAGAAGGCTCGGGAAACCTACGGCGCCGAAACGGTCAACAGTATTCTTGCGGAAGCTGCAAAGATTCGCGGCTGATCCGTCGGTACTTTTCACGGGAGGGCGTTCCGGCCCTCCCGTTTCCTTATCGGGAGGAACATCTTCATGCCGCGGAAATCGTTTCTCGAACGAACGCTCGGCAGGGCGATTGACGTTGCTTTAATAGCGATTGCCGGATTTCTGGCCGTTCTCGTTTTTTATAACGTCATCGCACGCTACATTCTGCGAAGCAGTCTGTACTGGTCCGACGAGCTTGAAACGATTCTGCTGGTATGGTCCACATTTCTCGGCACGGTAGCCGCGTTCCGGTACAAGGCGCACCTCGCCATCACCGAAATCATTAATCGCGTGCCTCCGCGAGTTCGGTACATCATAGAGATCTATACCCATGTTGCCATTCTTATATTCGTGGTCCTTCTGGTTGTCTATGGAACCTCCATTTCCGTCGGAATGATGAAAATGCTGACCATGGGACTGGAGATACCGTATGGGTATGTATATGCAGCGATGCCGGTGAGTGGAGTATTCCTCCTCCTTTTCGTTCTGGAAAGTATTATGAACCTTCTTTTCCGGAAACCACAGAACAGGGAATCCGAACCGCTCGAGGAGAGTAAAGCGGAATAAGGAAACCTTCGCCCGGTTGAACAGTCACTCACCATATACGAAAGGAGATGACGAATGGAACTGGCGATTATGACGGTATCCTTCTTTTTCATGTTGTTCTCAGGGATTCCCCTCCTCGTAGCCATGGTGCTGGCTTCGGTAGCATTCATGGGGACCGTCAGTCAGGGGTATTCGATGGAGACAGTCTTCATGACACTGGAGAATGCCCTCGAATCTTTCCCACTTCTTGCAGTGCCGCTTTTTATCATCGCGGGCGAACTGATCAACCATGGCGGACTTGGCAAGCGGGTCATCCATTTTGTCTCCACACTTCTCGGATTCCTGCCGGGCGGATTGGGGATTGTCTCAGTTGGTTCCAGCATGGTTTTCGCCGGACTCTCAGGATCTGCAGTCGCCGATTCCTCTGCAATCGGTTCGGTAATGATACCGGGAATGGAACAGAAAGGTTACTCAAAGGCTTTTGCTGCTGCCATCATATCTGCCGCCGGTACGATAGGGGTAATCATTCCCCCCAGCATTCCAATGATCATCTATTCCTTTGTCGCGAACGTATCACTCGCCCAGCTTTTCATCGCCGGAGCCGTTCCCGGTGTTCTGATCGGACTGGGACTCATGTTCATCTGTGTCGTCACCGCGATCCGGCGCGGTTATGAAGGTCACGGCACCCGACCGCGTCTGTTCGAGATTCTGAGAGGTATCGCTGAGAGTATTCCCGCGATATTGTTTCTGGTCATTATTCTGGGGGGAATATTCGGAGGGATTTTTACCCCGACGGAAGCTGCCGCAGTTGCGGTAGTGTACGGATTTCTCCTGGGAATCTTCTTTTACCAGGAGTTGAAATGGCGAGACATTCCCGGCATCCTGCTTCGGGCTTCCATTCTGAGCGCGAGTATTCTTATCGTTGTCGGAGCAGCTGCGGTCCTCTCATGGGCGCTCACGGCGGAGAACGTCCCGAAAGCCATCACCGACGTGCTTCTCTCATTTACCAACAGCAGAATCGTATTTCTTCTCATTCTGAACATTTTCCTTCTGATCCTCGGGATGTTCATGGATGCAATGTCCGGTCTGATGCTTTCCGTTCCACTGTTCCTGCCCGTAGCGACCGCCTTCGGCATCGACCCAGTCCATCTTGGGGTCATCATGGTCTGTAACCTTGCGATAGGATTGTACACACCTCCTGTCGGACCTTGCCTCTATGTCGCCACAAAAATCGGAAATGTCAGCATTGGAGAAACCACCCGGGAACTCATCCCGTTTTTCCTCATCAGCTTATTGATGCTCGCAGCTATCACGTACATTCCCGAGCTTTCACTCTGGCTGACGGGCTTTTTCCGATAAGGAGGACCGGATGAAGATTATCGACACACATGCCCATATCGGAGTTTCTCGCTTTTCGGGTGTGGAAATTACCGAACGTGAGCTCCTCGAAACGATGGACCGTAACGGAATCGCCGCCAGCCTCGTCATGCCACAACCGGTTCTTGCCGGCAATGAATCGGCAGTGCACGAGCGAATCGCCGCACTTTCCAATGCGCATCCGAAACGGTTTTTCGGGATCGTCTGTATAGATCCCTGGACGGACGAGGAACCGTATCGGAAGGAAGCGGAAAAGTGCCTGGATGCCTTCGGGTTCCGTGCACTCAAGATCAACTGCCTGGGGCACAATATTTCACCGCTGTCGGTGAAGTGCGAAAAGATCTATCAGATGGCAAAAGAACGGAATCTGCCAGTCGTTGTACATACCGGTCTCGGATCGCCGAACTCCCTTCCCGCCTTGCTGATCGAGCCGGCGAGACGGTATCCGGAAGTGAACTTCGTCATGGCTCATGCAGGATTCGCTGAATACAGTGATGAGGCAATCATCGCAGCCAGGGTCTGTGAGAATATTGTGCTCGAACCGTCATGGTGTCCCACATACATGGTGCGGAAAATGGTGAACCAGATCGGTTCTGATCGTCTGATCATGGGTTCAGATCATCTTACGAACCTGCCAACAGAACACGTGAAGTACCGATATCAATCGAAGGACAGTGAGCTCGAACAGATATTCTTCCGGAATCCGGACCAGTTGTTTCGCCTGGACCTCTCTCACAAGGATGACACCTGAAGCGCCAGAACAGTACGATTCCGCTGATTCATGAAGAGGCAAACACACCCTTCAGGTATCCCTTCACGATGTCGTGGTATGATTCCCAGGCGCGGTAGACACCGAGAGCCCAGTCTCGTGCCAGTTCCAACCGCGAATCAGGATCCTGCTCCTCCGCGACGTCCGCAACCGTGAGAGGACCGGGCCAACGCGGCGGCTCGAGCCAGGTGAAGTCCGGCCGGTATCGGCGAATCGCATGTGACGCGAGTTCCGTCACCGCCTCGGATCGTATCCGATAATCGAGGGCGGCACAGAGGGTGATCAGCTGCGCATTGACTTCACGGATCGAATCTGCGCTTTTCCGTCCCGGATGCTGAAGCGCCCAGGCAGCGGAGGTCAGCAGGCGGTATTCCAGACTTCCACGCGGACCTTCCGGTTCCGTTAAGATGCGGGTGAACAGTTCCCGGCAGCCCGTTGCGACAACCGTGGCGGAAGATTGTTCGGCATCGGGGATAGATGGCACTCTGGCACCGCAGGCGATACAGCGGATGAGTCGATCGTTCATGAGGATCTCATCGTATCAGGAGGAGGAGGCTTTGAGATTCCGATACAATTCGTCAACCTTCCGGCCAAGATTTGCCAGGGAAAACTCATTCGAGACGATGATCACCGGTTTCCCCTGGGCATACACCAGGACTCCGGGGACGGCGAACATGGAATAGCGGCTCGAAGCGGCCGGAATATCATCGAGGCTGACTATCAGGCTCAGCATATCCGGGCAGCGCCGGCTCAGCTTTTCGAGCTGAGACTGAACGTAGGCGCAGGTATCGCATTCCTTGCGGGTGAAAAAGAGAAGAACAAGCGGATAATCCTGCGTCGCGGCGGAAAGGTCCGAAAGGCTTTGTACAAGCAACACACCTCTTTATACACCGGATGTACGGTGGGGCGCAAGCGTGATTCGGAATAATCACGTCTGTCGCCGGTCTCCGCTTCCAACCGTTCATTTATACCGATGTTCCGGTGTTTTCATGCTCTGGATAGTGCCTCTGGAAAACTGGTCCCACTGATGATTGGTCAGAACGCCCGAAATCGAGGTGTCCTGCCACCGCTCCCCTGGATAGGCTTCCAGTATTTCGAACTGCACCCTGCCCGACCGCTTCGGGAACGGAATATAACTGAACTGAACCTTGTCTTCGAACTCGTACTCGAAAGAAAAATCGACTGCCGGATCGAGTGATCGGATTCGCGCTTTCTTAACCCGGCTGTTCGCCTTGAAGAGATATTTTCTCCCTGGATCGACAAAACCGTTCAGTATGAGCATATGGTCCATCGCTTCGGAAAATTCGATATCCAGTGTTTCACCGATCCCGGCCCCCTCCGCTCCCTCTACCCAGGGGCGGGAATGGTGATTCCAGAGGAGCTCAATCCCCATTGAATCTTCCATGAAACGGTTCATGACACCATCCGCATTGTAGACTATCGTTACTCCATTGAGGGTTTCTTGAAATATCGATGACGGAACGACATTTCGAACTCGAAAATTATATACTGTTCTTCCATACTGGCCACCTGGTTTTTCCACCTCTGGCACATACATGGACATCGCAGGATACGAGGGCACCTCGAGGAAAAGATGGTTCCCCCCGAGAATCACATTCAACTTTCGATCGAAGAGAGAAAGGCGTGCGTATCCGTCACGACCATATTCGAGGTCTTCTTTCCGGAATTCCTGCCAGCACCATCTATCGCACCCGGGTAATCCCATGAACAATGTAGCGACTTCATCAACGACCAGCAGGTTCACTCCGTCAGTTACTGTGAACGCGATTTCATGATTGAAAAAATACGATTCCGCGACATTGAAATCGTTGACAGTCAGCACCAAAAAAGATACCAGCATCAATCTCCGCAATGCCCTTTCCTTCTTCATTGATAAAATCTCCTCTTCCAGTCCCAGCTGTCATAATACGAGTACTCCTGCAGCCGGGTGTGGATCTGGTATCCCGGAAGTAAACCCCAGCTTTGCATCCTGTCGAACATACTCTGTACCGTCTCGAACGGAGCCACGAAACAGCCGTTCGAATAGTACCCGCTTGTCCAATCCTCAGAGTTTGCCTTTTTTCGATTCGAGTGGAGAAGCCACCGCTCCCAATCTGATCCGTTTCTTCCCAGATTATCGATTGCATAACCGCTGATGGTTTTCGCATTGTTGATCACGAGGGCTGCATCGTTTATTCCATCGATGTTTCCCGCGAAACCGGATCGGCTGTAGTAGGTCAGCCCGAAAGTTCCTTCCGCGACGGTATTTCCCTGGACAGTCCCCAGGATAGAGTCCGTCCATACTTCGTTGAGATTAATCCCCGTCGCGATTGCTTGTCATATTGTCAACGGTGTGGAACCCGCCGAACGGTACCGAATCGATCAGATTTCCAGAAAGATCCCGCTTCGTCAGGGAAACGGTATCGAGCCCCTGAGCCGCAGAATTGTAGCGAGGTCCTTCATGAGCCGACCATCCCTGATAGGAATCCCTGTTCCGGAAAACTTCCGCACTGATCGTCGAGTAATCGAAGCCGCCGGAGGGGTTCACCCGGGCGAGAATGTTTCCTTCCAGCATCCGATCGGTGAGTTTCAGGCCGTTTATGCCTTCGGCGCCGTCCCAGACGCGAGTCTGGGGATTCCAGGAGGCGCCGGAGCTTTTCAGCAGCGCCTCGCCGGCCAGGCGGAGGAACTGCTGCTCCGAGACCTGCATGCCCGAGAGCGAGCCGGATCGTTGAACTCTTGCGATGTCCCGATCGGACAGCTGGAGCACATCTCGAAGGGTCTGGGCATCGAACAGATCGCTGTTCGTTAGTTTCGATCCGAGCAGGCTTTCTGCGCGCCCGAGCCCCACGACCGTGGCAAGGGACTCGGCCCAACCCTTGTTCCCGGTGTTCTGTCCCGCCGGCGAAAGACTGCTTACGGGATTTCCTTCGGTGTTCCGGTATTCGATCGTCAGGCTCTTGCTGCCATCCGCCTCGAGGTGATGACCGCCGTCCGCATTCATGACCAGCTTCCAGTAATCCGCGCTCGAATCGTAGTCCGATCCGATGGCCTGGACCAGCGCGTGAAGCTCCTGCGGCATCCGCGCCTGCTCGAAGCGATTCAGCTCTCCCCTCATGGCCGGGTCGAGAAAACTCCTTCCATACAGCGCGGCGACGGATCGTGCTGCCGACAGATGTCCGAGCACCGCACGAGCGGTTTCGAGCCGCTGCCCTTCCGCCCCGTCATCGATACCGTTCCGGAATGCTTCGTGTGCAAGCAGCACTCCGAGCTGCAGGTCGGCGCCCGTTCCGACGGGGTGCTGCACCCCGATGATGCGTCGATCCGATTCGCGTGTCGTTTCGGCCTTCGAGCCGGCTCCTTCAAGAAAACGAACTTCAGCCCTGCCGTCGAGGAGCTGTTCATAGAGCTCGAGCGTCTCATCCCGTCCGGCGGAGTATGCCATTCGCAAAGCGCCGGTAAGCTTCGAATCCAGTCCCGCCCGTCTGATCCGGTCATTCTGCCGATACAGATCCAGACCTCGCTGTGCCTGCTCCAGCGTGCTCACGTTCACGCTGGTTCCCCCGCTGCCCAGAGTGAAGAGGTTACCCCCGCCTCCGATGTTCAGCTCCAGCAGTCCGGTACGTGCGGCCTTCGAACCGAACAGATCCGCAAAGCTCAGGATATTCAGTTCCGTTCGGCCGCTCATTCCGTACTCGATCGCACTGCCGGTCAACCCTCCCGCGAGAGCATGGAGAGCCGACCCATCCGAGTAACTCCGGTTCAGATAGCCTCTCAACTGCGTATCGAAACCGCTCGAGACCAGCGCTCCGCCCATCCCGGAGGCGAGTCCGGTCTTCATGTTTTTCCATGCAGATGCGCTTCCGTATCCAGTATAGTCGAACCAGTCCTCGCTTCCCAGGCGGGCGAATTCGATGTTTCCGAGAATGGCGTTTCCATAGAGGGTTCCGGCGGTCCGGGCCCCCGCGAGCATCGTGTCGGTGCCGGTCTCCCATATCGCTCCGGAAATGGTGTCGGAAAAGCCGATCATCCGGTCCAGAGAACCGGTGCCGACCCCGAGTCCGCTCGAGAGCATTCCGATCGCCGCCTTTTTCCCGAAGCCGGACCAGGCATCCCCGGGATCCCGATAGCCGCCGGCCGCATCCGCGGCAGTGAAGACAAGGTCGTCGGTGAGATTCACGGCGGTCATCAGGGCGGCGTTCGCCCAGAGGCTCTGTCCGGCCGTCAGGGTTGCCGCCACAACGGAAAGTCCGATATCCGTCACACTTCGGACCGACGGAGCCCCGAAAATTCCGTCCGATACACCGTCGTTGTCGGCATCGTCATCCCAGAGGCGCTGACTGTACCACGGCATTTCAGCGAGCGCGAATCCCCGGCTCAACCGGGCTTCATGAACGAAGAATCTCTCGTAGATGCGCCCCAGCTCCCCATAACCGCTTTTCTTCATCCGCTCCGGATTGTCCTGGTCCGGAACAGGAAGGTAACCCACATGAAAAGCGAACAGCCCCTGTGCATCTCCGAAGCGTCTGCCGCTCGATGAGTCCATGATTTCAGCAGCACGGCTGGAAGATGCAAAGTCCCGCTCTGCCGCTTCGAACATCTCCAGGAACCGTCGGTCGAGGCCGATCCTCAGATCGACAGGCATCCCCTTCCCGTCATCGAACTTGTTCCCGAAGATAAGGGACAGATAGGCGCGCAGGTTCTCCTGCGCCTTGGCCACCTTTGCCTGGATCACCTCTGGATTCGAACCTTGCAGGACCGCACGGGACAGATCCACCCCGGTATCGAACTCGGGTGCGGCGAACCAGCGGTATGCAGCAATCCGCTGCGTCTCGCTCTCCGGTCCACCGAAGAGGCTCGCATCGACCACCGCACGCCGCTCGTACTGTCCTCCGCTGCGCCGATATCCGCGTCGAAGAAGAGTCCTGTCGAGATTGTCCTCGAATCCCCGGTTCGCCTCCTCGATCGTCTCCTCCACCCGGGTTTCTGTTGATTCAAGCTGATCGCGGAACATGGACGCCTGTGCCAGGGCGGCCCGCTCCACGACCTCTCCCATGAGATTCTCCCGGAGATGCGTGAAGGTTCGCAGAACCGATCGATCGGTCCCGATCAGAGGAATAGTCACGGCCACGGGAACCGGATCGGTTCGAGCCCTGCCCGCAAGTCGTCGAGTGTCCTCGATGATGCGGTCGAGTGTAGAACCTCCGAGCACCTGCCGCATCAGCCGTCCGAGATCGGGAGGATCGGAGGACATGTCGGGAATCAGAGTCATTTCCGCATCGGCGATCCGGGCATCCGCTTCGAGCCCCATCTGCCTCAACATGGCCGTGGTTCCGGCCTGGACCGTCCGCTCTGCTCCCTCCGTGATCCAGGCCTGCCGGTTGCGCCCCCACCTCTCGTACCGGTCTTCCCAGATACGTGACTTCTCATCGTACTCCCGGGCGAACTGGTTCTGGCGGGTCTGACGCACCCCGATCATCCGTTCGAGTCCTTCGTTCCACTCAGCCAGCCCGGCATGCAGGAGCTCACCGGTCCGCTCTTCCCAGTACTGCCGCCGACGTTCCAGTTCCTCACGTTCCGAGGCGAGCTTTTCGTACTGCAGATCGCTCGTTTGATCGAGCCGGAAACGGAACAGGTCGATGATTCGCCGGCCGTACTCCTCGAGAACCTCGGCCTCGCCCCGCGGATGATAGCTCCGGGTGTTCCGCGAAAAGTGAAGTTCCGCGGCAAGATAGTCCTCCTCGGTAAACACGGGATCGCGGAACAGTTCCGCGGCGGTCCGTGCGAACTCCGGGGCATCGAGATCCTTCGCGGAACCCGCTGCCCGGTAGGCCGAGAGACGAAGGTTCCGGTCGTTCCGGAGCAGGGCGATCCGTTCGACAGCCTGCTGCCGCTGAACGCTGATCCGCTGTTCGAGACGGTCGCGGACGGCAGTCAGAGCGGAGAAATTCGACCGTCGCTCTGCATCGCCCAGGTCATCGAATATCATCCGGAGGGAAGCTGCAGCCTCGGGCGAAAGTTCGATTCCGGTTTCCTTCTCCATGAGGCCGGCGAGGTCGGAGAACTCGACCGGCTTTCCGTCGGTTCCGCCGAGCAGCTCATCCAGATGCTCCTGCAGCGAGAGATACTCCGCCGAAGAAGCCGCCGCGGTGACTGCCGCGGAACGGAGTATTTCGCTCTTCTCCGCCGAGACGCCGGAATAACCGTTCATGTTCCGTCGATATTCGCGAATCGTACGTCCTTCCGCATGCTTCCAGAATTTCCACCATTTCAGGTAACTCCTCTGCCGATCATGGGCCCTGTCGTCGACGTATTCCGCAAGCTCACGGCTCAAACGGTAGTCGACCGCATCCCTGACCCCCGGCTGCATCCGGCCCGACTGCAGCATGAGCTCGTAGAAAGCGAAGAGCTTGCGGGTTTTTTCGCTGCCGTTGACCACGCTGTCCAGGGTACCCCGGCAGCGGTCGAGAAGCCATTCCCGACTCGAGATGCGGACGTCGATGAAAGGCGTGTTCCGGGTTCGAAGATAACCCGGTCCGTCATCGTCCTGAGCCGGTCGGTAATCCGGATTCTCCACCCGGCGGTAAAAAGGCGCGTACTCGGGAGAAAGCCGCTGAAAATAGGGATCGTCGGTGACGCTCAGCTGCATCGGGTTTCGCACATAATAGGCATCTCCGAAAGCACGAAGCATACCGGACGGATCACCCGAGGCACCGATCTCCCGGAGGAAGAGAAGCATGTCCCGGGAGTACTTCTCGTCGGCGGCATCTCCCGAGAAGTACTCATCGATCGAATCGTTCCCCGGGGTTCGGCAGTCGGTGAACATATCGAAACCGGACTCACTGTCGAGAACGATCCGGAAGTCTCCGTAGTCCTCCCCTGCTCCCGGGTCCAGCAGAAAAAACCGTCCGATCGTGTCCGTCAGCTCTTCGGTTATGCCGGCGATCCTCCGATCCGCTGCCGAGACTGCGGCACCGAAGGTATCGAATGCGTTGAGAACGTAGCCGACCTGCTCCTGCATTTCCCGGAGCCCGTTTCGAATTTCGAGATAGCCGCCGTCCAGGGATTCGGCGAAACCGTCCGTCTTGTCCGTCGCAGGGATGGAACGAAGGATTTCGAGAGCCTGCATGGCACGCTGGTATTCGGACCGACGCTCTTCGAACCTCACCTTCGGGTCGGTCTGCACGAGATCGTATCCGCCGGCGGCATACTCCCGGATTTCCGCCGCTTCCTGATAGTCTGATCGAGCCTCACGGAATCGTCGCCAGGCATCCTGCGATCGGGCGGAGGCTTCTCCGTACCGTACGGTTTCGGCGGAGTAGTCCTCGAGAACCCGATCGAACGATTCCTGAGCAAGCCGATGGACCTCCCGGGCACGTTCCAGATCAGCCCGGGCAGGAACCACGAACCGTTCATGGTATTCCTCCCCGGCGGTTTCGCGGTTTTCGAGCTGAGCCTCGAGCTCCGCCGCCTTTTCGACATTCTGCCGGGTCTGCTCTCTTCGGAGAAGGATGGCATTCCGCTTCTCATAGGCTGTTCCGGCCGGAGAAGAATCCGAAGCGCCGGAGAGGATCTCGACGGCATCGGAAAGAAGATCGGCGAATGCCGCGGCTTCGGCACCCGCATCCGGCCGCTCCGGGAGAATCGACAGAACGGTTCGCACGGACTCCATGGCGCTGATTCTGCGGAGAAGGCGGGCGGAACGCTGCGAGAGGTCATCCATCCCGTACCGCTTCAGGAGCGACATCAGCGTACGATCGAGGTCTCTTTGTGTGCCGGAGCTCCCGGTCTGCAGAACCGCTTCCCGGACCGCGTCCGCGAAGACATTTCCCGCCGGAGGTCGGGAGCCGGGGAATTCTTCCCGTGGTCCGTCGCGGTAGGGCACGTAATCGGCAGAAAACTCCGGAAGGAACGCCTCGAAATCGAAGGTCTCTACGTCGGCGATCGTGATTGCTCCCGGCGCGAGGCCGAGTTCGCGGAGCACGGCGGCAAGCGTCTCTCCGGGGTCGCTATCCCGGGCGGCAGATACCGCTTCCGAAGCGAACAGCAGGACCGATTCGCGACCGCCGGGCAGCGCGTTGCTATAGAGGAACGAAGCGATCTGCAGCGGGTCCTCCGCCGAGGCGAGCCCGTCCTGCAGGACGGCGAGGATGTCGACCTCGAGCTTCGCGGTTTCACTCCCAGGGAGTTCGGGATGGAGGCCGTCCCGGCGAACGACCGCGGCGAGATACTCCTGCAGGACACCGAGCAGATAGCCGGGAACTCCGTCCGACGATTCCAGATCTTCGAACAGGTCGACGAGATCCTCGGTCGTCTCATGGCCGGGAAAATCCGGAAATCGATCCTCCGGCAGGAGCGCCCCGGAATCGTACCCGAGTATCCTCCGGATCCGTTCCGCCCGATCGGTTCGAGCTGCGCTGAAGGCGCTGTCCCTCAGATCTCCGAACGCGTCGAATGCGGTGAGCCGTGCGCGGGCGACAGCAACCGCCTCGAGAGGAGACCGGAGCATGCCGGCCGCGAGGTCGATTCCATCATCGACGGCATCATCGGATCCGGACACGATTGCGAGGAACAGTTCCCGCCGGCCTGCATCATCCGCGGCCGCCAGGGCTTCCGCCCGGGTAAGCGTTCCGGATGCTGCCCGGTCGAGCAACTGGGAAACGGCATCCAGGGCGGCCGGAGTTTCCCGGTTCGGACCGGTCAGACGGGAAACGAGCACGGCGAGAAGCGCCGGCTCCGGGTCGGAATCCAAAGGCAGGCCGCCCGCTCTCCGTGCGGCCGCCCGCAGCAGGGCGGCACGGGAAGCGTACAGCCCGTCTTCCGCTCTTTCGAGCGTCAAGGCGAGATCAGTCCGGTCGAAGCTTCCGGACGACCCGTCCGGGAACAGGAGCGCTTCGGCCGCATCGTTCTCTGCAAGATCTTCCCATGCACGGAGTCGGATTCGGCTCAGAAGTCCTTCGGCCTTCGCCGCGGCGAGCCGACCCGCATCGGATTCCTCCCGGGCCGCTTCGAAAAGGGACAGCAGGAGATGGTGATCCGGATTCGGATCGCCCGAGACGCTCTCCGCATCGATACCGGCGTGGATGAGCATGACGGGGAGCGTATCCGTAGCGGCGGATTTCCACCCGCCCTCGAGACGATCGAGAGCCTCGACCCTTGCCAGGAGGATCGGCCGGTCGACAAGCAGACGGTCCTGTCCGACCGACTCGGTCCCGAGCAGATCCCGGAGTACCCTTTCCGCCTCGATCCGCTCCCGATTCCGTTCATCGGCCTCGGCGGCGATGAACCAGGACCGGTAGGCATCGGACCTTCCGTCAACGAACCAGGAATCGATCCGGGAGTGCAGATCATCCGTCACCGCTCTGAGAATGTCCGCATCCAGGGTTGTCCAGGCGGTCCAGATCGCCTGGAAACGCGAACGTTCCCCGTCGAGCTCCGCCCCGGCCAGCTCGAGCGAATGCTGTTCCGCCCGGAGCCGCTCGTTCATGCCGGACATTGCCCGGCTGACGGCGGACAGCTCTTCCCGAGCCGCATCATACGCCTCGCGCGCGACGTCCAGGGCGGCTTCGCCGGCACGGAACCGCTCCTCGGTCATCGCCTCCGTCGGCCGGGCTGAGCTTCGATCCTCCGCATAGGCGAGGACCGCGCGAGAAACGGCAAGCTGCCGGTCCAGCAGGGCGACCCGGCGTTCCATCCGTTCGATTTCTCCTTCGAGTCCGGACCCGGCAACCGCGTACCCGTCGGAGCTGCCGGATCCGTAGCTCGCCGCGGCCTTCTCCAGCTCCGAAAGATTCCGCCGCGCAACCTCCTGCGCCTCCAGCGCCGTATCCCGGACAGTCTCCCAGGCCTGGTATTCCTTCGCCTCGTCCGGTTTATCCCGGTAATAGTTCAGGTACTCCCCGGCCATCGCCACGACATCGACCGAGCTGCGGAACGCGGCCACGGTCTCGGACACATCCCGCGAAAACTGCTCCGCACCTGAAGCGGCCGCGTGTTCGATCTCCTGTGCGGCGATCGCGAAGTCCGCATCGAAATCGAGCGTCTTCTCCTTCCATTCCGCCCGACCTTCCTCGAACGTGCGGGCCATCTCCTCCGCCCATCGTTTACGGGCTTCGGCAAACATCCCGAACGCATCGTCCCAGACCGCTTCCGAGCCGGTGTATGTCTGCCGGGCCGAGAGCTCCCATCGGAGCCGTTCCTCGAGGAACCGGTTCTCGGCACGGTCCCATTTCTCGAGCCCCAGCTCATACGCTTCACGGAACGCCGTTTCCGGGGATTCACCGTTCACCGTTAAATCGGGAACGGACTCCCGCTGCGGCTCCGGCACGTTCGACAGCAGTGCCGTCCGCACCTCCGCGAGCTCGTGCCCGGTTTCCGCGATCAGGGCCGAGGCGAGCTCTCCGGCGGCAGCCTGCTCGCTCTTGCGCCGCAGCGAATACGTATCGCGGCTGCGAAGCGCGGTGAAGCGGGCCTGCTCTCTCAGGTAGACGATCTCGAACTCCCGTTCCGCAGCCCGCCGGTAATCGTTCAGGGAAACCATGAGCGCATCCCGGAGCCGTGAGCCCGTGAGCCCCGATACCGTGGATGCGATCCCGTCGATCACGACCCGGGCGCTGCGTTCCCACCGGTCCACCAGATCTCCCATGGCTCCGCGCAGCCGTTTCTCCCGTTCCGCAATGTCGGTTTCCAGCCGGTAGGCATCCCCGGTTCCATCTTCGATACCCAGAATGCCCTTCATCATCGGATCCCCGGCTTCGTCGTACCGGACTGCTCCCGACCGGTCCGTTTGATAGAGGAATTCCGTATCGGCACGGGCCGACAGGGCGAGAAATCCGGCCAGATCCGTCGACTCCATCCGTTCCTGCAGACGCCGCTCTCCCCACCCGGCCAGACGGGATCCGAGCTCCCGTTCCGCGGCTTCCCGCTCCGCACCGGAGAAACCGGCGATCCCCGCCTCGGCAATTGCCAGCCACGCCCGTGCGGACACCGAACGATCTGCACGCTCGAACAGCGTATCGGAAGAGAGAACGGAAAGCTCCCGGGGATCGGACGGCGATTGCGGGACCCCCGGGATCGGAGACAGGATCAGAAAGACGGCGAGGAACGGCAACGCCCCGGCGGAAGTACGGCAGGATATCGACATGAAACACCTCCTCACCGCAGCAGACGGGGGAAAATGCCGTTCCGATTCACCCGGAGAAGGAATTATCATTTTTTCTGCATTTTCTCATTCCGCTCAATCACGGCAGCACATTCCGCGGTTTTTCCGGGCGACCGAAGACCGAAAACGAGGATGGATCCATGCAGCCACCGCCCGTCCGTTCCTTCGCCCGGCTCCGACCCGCTGCGCTCCTGACGTTTTCCGGCATGCTGTGTCTCGCCTGCACCGGACGACCGGGCACCGACGGCACACCGCCCGAAGACATCCTGCGAGCCTTTGCCGGGGGAATACAGCTCTACCAGTCCGGGAATATCGCCGAGGCACGGGAAGCGTTCCGGACCATCGGGCGTTCCCATCCCCGCTTTCTCCAGAACCGGTATATGGAAGGAAAGTGCGCTTATCTTCTCGAACAGTATGCGGAGGCGATCGATGTCCTGTCGCCTGCGGCCGCGGAGACGGCAGGGTTCATCGACGGAACGAAGTGGCTTGCCCGGTCCTATCTCGCGCTCGACCGGCCTGCGGACGCGATTGCGGTGCTCGAAGCGGCGATGGAGTGGTCGTCGGAAGATGCCGAGCTCCTCCTGCTCGAAGCGAAAGCGCATCGACAGGCGGGCCGGATGGAAGCCGCGCTTGCAGCCTACCGACGCGCGGAGGCGGTTTCCGAACGGTTCGCCGAGATCCAGCTCGGGCTGGCAGAGATCTATCGCGATGCCGGCTTCGCTGCGCGGGCGGCCGTTCATCTCGAGCGCTCCCTGGTGCTGCTCGGACAGGAAAGCGGTCTCCGGGAACCGATCGGCTCGATCCTCCGGGGAATCCGGGAAGAGGGGCGGAAATGAGCGCCCGGACCTCGGAGCGACAGAGAACCGGGATGTCGCGCCGTTTCCGGCTGCTCCGGCTGCTCCCGATTCTCCTGATCGCCTGCGATTCGTGCGGAGGATCTCTCTCCGGAGAGGAGACGAGACCGATCAGTCTGGAAGCTGCGATAGATCTCGCGAAATCGGAAAGCCGGGAGCTCGCATTCATCCGATCGGATCGGGAACTCGCGAAGGAACGGCTCTGGATGGAGGCCCGGAAATTCTTCCCTCAGCTGGCCGTCTCGTTCTCGAAAAACGATTCGGTGACCTACGGAAGTCCCGACTCGCGGTACCGGTCCATCGGATTGTCGCTGACCCAGCTGCTGTACGACCGGGGACAGCTGCTCCAGCGGTACCGGCAGCACCGTCATGAGCTGAGCATCAGTTCGATCGCGGCCAGACAGGCCGCGGAACAGATCGCTCTCGCCGTGACGGACGAGTTCATCACGCTCCTGGTGCTCGAGGAATCGCTCGAGATCCTCCGGACGGCTGCCGCCGCACTCGAACGCCAGGTCGGGGTCGCCGAACGTGAGCGGTCGCTCGGGCTGACGACCGGACTCGAGGTGATGGACATCCGGATGAGCCTCGCCGACCTTTCCCTCGAGATTTCCTCGACCGACCGCCGCCGGGAGAGGAGCCGGATCGTGTTCTCCCGACTCCTGAACGCCGACCCGGATTCGGGGCTCGTTCCCGGCGGAGGCATCGTCGCCCGCTACCGCGGATTTCTCCTCGATTCCGGGTCAGACACCCGGGAGCTTCGAAATCGCCTGTTCGAGGATGCCCGGATAAACAATACGGACCTCCTCGCCGCCGCGAACCGGTTCGAATCCGCGCTCCAGGCGAAAAGGCAGGCGGATCTCGCTTGGATTCCCGAGCTGAAGGCAACCGCCGAAATAACGATGTCCGGGGATCGTTTTCCGCTTACCGAACCGGGGTACCGCCTCGGTCTGGATATCGCGTTCGGAATCCCCGCCGTCCCGATCAGCGCAGGTACGGCGATCGGAAAGGCCGCCCCCCGGGAGCGGTCCCTGGGTCTGAATGCGGACGCACGGCCGATGGAGAATCTGGAATCCCTGCTGACTTCCCGTGCAGCTTCCCTCGAGCTCGGGAAGGCGGACATGTCGAAGGAGGAGACGGAGCAGGAGCTTCATTTCCGGATCCGGGACCTGATCTCGGAGATCTCCCACATGAGAGCGGTCATCGACCTCGACCGGGAAAAGCTCGAAATTGCCCGGACCCGGCTGGAAATTCTCCACGAACGAGCTCGACTCGGCGAGGCGCGCAGGATGGAGGTGGCGGAAGCGGAGCTGGCCATCGCCCGCCAGAGATCGTCGATTCTGGAAGCTGCGGCCGATCTGTACCGGACGGAGCTTTCGCTCCTCATGACTGCAGGCGTTTCGGATATCGCGAAAACCGTCGGATTCATCGTGAGCGAAACCGGAGGGCCGGAATGATTCACGCAGCCGGTCCCGGACCGCTGACGACCTTGGCCGTCGCGGCACTGATCGCGTTCTTTGCCGTATCCTGCAGGAGAGAGCAGGTTTTCGCAGCCGGACCCGCGTTCGTCCGGGAACGGGTGACCGTGGCCGAAGCGGTACGGGAAACGGTCAGTCCGGAGTATCGCTCCTTCGGCACGGCGGTTTTCCGGAGCAGGACGGGCGTGGTTTCCATGGTGGAAGGAATCATCCGATCGATCCATGCCGAGGAGGGTGAACAGGTCCGCAGCGGACAGCTCCTCGCGGTCCTGGACCGGCAGCAGCTTTCGATCCGCAAGCGGGA
Source organism: uncultured Spirochaetota bacterium (assembly GCA_963728215.1). Taxonomy (GTDB): domain Bacteria; phylum Spirochaetota; class Spirochaetia; order CAVSJD01; family CAVSJD01; genus CAVSJD01. The sequence continues at coordinate 246,995 of CAVSJD010000007.1, forward strand.
GGCCGAGGCGTCGCTCGCGGCCATGGAAGCTTCGGTTCTGCTCGCCGAGCGGAAGCTCGAGGACGGCGCGCGGGCGGTCGAAGCGGAACTGATCCGGATCGATAACGCGGAGGCGGAACTGGAGCGGAAGAGCATGGAGCTGCAGCGGATCGAGGCGATGTTCGAGAAGCAGGAACGACTCTTCGAGGTCGACGGGATCACCCGGGAACAGCTCGAGGAGGTCGGTGCCGCCGTCCGGAATGCCCGGACCGATCTGGTGCACGCCCGGGGTGAGCTCGCGATCCGCCGAATCGGATATCGGGATGCGGATATCGAAAAGGCCGGCTACCCGGTCCCCTCCGAAGAGAAGAAGCGCACCGCACTGATCGTGTTCCTGAACACCCGAACGCTCCGGGTCGAGCTTTCGGCGGCCGAAGCCCGGCGTCTGGCGGCGGAATCCGAGCTCGAAACGATCGAGCTCCTTCTTTCCGGAACGGAAGTCCGCTCGCCGGTTTCCGGAGTCGTTGCCGGGCTTCATCTTCACGTGGGGGAAAAGGCCGACCCCGGGCACCCGATCCTCACGATCATCTCGGTCGAAGACATGCTGGTCGAAACGGCGGTGAGTGAACAGGATATCGGAGCCATCCGCTCCGGCCAGGAAGCGGAGATCCGGACCGGTTTTCCGGACACTGTCTATCGGGGAACCGTCTCGATGATTGCACCCATGGCGGATCCGGGCAACCGGACTACAACCGTACGGATCGCGCTGGAGCACGGAACCGGGCTTCGTCCGGGTACGTTCGTCCGTCTCGTGATCCGTACCGGTCTCCCGGTCCAGCGGATTCTGATCCCGACCGATGCGCTCGTCGAGTTGCCCGACAACGGGCACGAACTGTACCTGTTCCGGAGCGACAGCCTCTTCCGGGTGCCGGTTATTCCGGGAGAAAGCTACGGGGATCGGACGGTGATTCCGGAGGGAATCGAGGAGGGAGATCTCGTTGCCCGGAATCCCCTTCCCTCCTGGATTGACGGAATGGAAGCGGAGATCGATCGATGAAGCCTTCGAGGAATGCGAGTGCACGGGGCGGCCGCCCCGCCGGTTCCGGCCGAGGCGCCCTCGGGGGATTTCCCGCAGCGGTTCCGGTACTGCTTCTCGCGTTCCTCCCGTTGCGGTGCGGCCTCTTCTTTCTGCCCGACTACGACGGGATCCACCTGCATCCCGAGGATCAGTACGCGGTACTCGCCGACGGCGAATTCGTGAACATCGGTTTCGATTTCGAACCGGATCGCTACTCCGTGGAACAGATCTTCACTGTCCGCGATGCCCGCGGAGCGGTTGCGGGCCGTCATCTCTGGGAGGAAGACCGCGTCAGCTTCGTTCCGGAGACCGGCTATCAGCCGGGGAAGCGGTACTCCCTCGTGTTCCGGGGCAAGTTCCGCGACGGGAAGGGAAATCCCTACCAGGTCGATCATGAAATCCTCTTCACCATCGGAGGATGGGAACACCGCCCGCCGGAATTCCTCGGATCGTCTCCTCCCGACGGAAGCGTCATCGGCGGAATCGAGCCCGTCGTCCTCGAGTTCTCGACCGCGATGAATCCCCTGAGCTTCCGGGATCGGGTCTCCGTCTCGCCGGAAACCGGGGTCGGATTCGAATGGAACGCCGAACGGACCATGGTCACCGTCCGGCCGGAGGACCGGTGGAGGAATCTCACCCTGTACGGAATCAGCCTCGACGAGAACCTCGAGAGTACCGACGGCAGCACCATCGGCGAATCCGTCCGGCTCTCTTTCTTCGTGGAGAGCGACACCACGGCTCCGCAGGTCGATGCCGCGGGTCCGGCCGAGCAGCGATGGCTGCCGCTGCCCGCATTTCCGCTGCGGAGCGGAAATCTCACCGACATCCGAAGCCGGGATGCAATACGGATCACCTTCTCCGAGCCGATGAATCCCGAGACGGTCCGCACTGCGTTCCGTCTCGAGCCGCCGCTGGCGGGGGATCTCTTCTGGATCGACAATCCCTCCGAGGAGCACCCCCTCCGTCAGGACCTCGTGTTCGCCCCGGCGGAAGGGTATTCACCGGAGATCTCGTACGTTCTGACGATCGGCACGGGAGCGGAAGACCGTGCCGGAAACGGCCTCTTTCCTCCGTTCACCTCCCGGTTCGTCCCGGCAGTCCCCGTCCTGCGCCTCGAGAGAATCCGCGGCGTCAGCGGGAGCCCGTTCGTGCTGGGGCCGGACGACTACTCCACCGTCATCGCGCAGCCGCTCCGGGGCGGCCCATCCTCCCCGTTCGAGTACACCTTCCGATTCACGTTCTCGGAACCCTTTGTCACGGAATCCGCAAAGCTGAAGGTCCAGGAAGCTCTCCGATTTACCGAGCTCCTCGGCGACGGAGGAAGCCCCTCGGCCGCATTCTTTCACTGGAACACGGATTTCGAGCTCACCGCGAGCTTCGGCAATTTTCGTGCGGAGAGCGGGAGGGAGCACTACTATCTTCTGGAGATCCCCGGCGGCCGGTACGGACTGGTCAACGACGACGGAAGCCGCCTCTCGCAGTCGATTCGCCAGCTCTTCGAGGGGCTGCTCCCGTGAAAACGTCGCCGCCGCCCGGACGATGCTTCGTACTCCGGTGCATCCGGCTGCTGCTTTCCACGGCGCTGCTGACCTCCGCGGTCTCCTGCGATCCGCTGCAGGAGTATCTGCACATGACGGCGCCTGAGGTCATCCGGATCCTTCCCGGCCCGGGCTACGCGGACCCCGAATCCTTCGAGGAAATCGAGATCCGCTTCTCCGGCGACATGGACCGGGCGAAGACGGAACGGGCCTGCACCTTCTCCGAGGGGGATACGCTGCGGGAAGGAGTCTTCCGCTGGACCGGCGATACGCTCCGGTTCCGTCCGAACGGCGGGTTCCGGCCCGACCGCCGATACATCGTCAGCATCGGAAACGGTGCGGAGGACCGGTACGGAAACTCGCTGCTCCGGGAGGTGAATCACATTATCTCCACCGGATGGGATCAGGACCCGCCCGCGATCGCCGGGACCGTTCCGGCCGACGGTGCGATACTGTCCGGTCCCAGGGAGCCGATCAGCATCACGTTTTCGGAGCCGATGGACCGCGTATCCTTCCTCCGGGCCTTTTCCCTGTCTCCCGACGTGACCGGAACGACCGCATGGGATGCATCCGGAGCAACCGTGATCTTCTCTCCGCTCGAACCGTATCCCGCCGGGGTCGAGATGAAGGTGTCGATCGGCACCGATGCGGCCGATCTGTCGGGCAATACACTGCCCCGGCAGCATCGCTTCCGGTTCACCGCGGGCGCCCGACCCGACCTCCGGGTCTCCGACCTGACGGTGAGCGGAACGGGAGCGCTGGTGCTCGATACCGAAACCGGCACGCAGACCGGCGGGATCGAGAAGGATGACCGGTTCGATATCGTGTTCACCGAACCCGTTCCCCCGGATCACCGTTCCGGCATCTTGAGCTGCCTGCCGACGATTCCGTACACCCTCGTCTGGGGAACGGATTTCACGACCTGCCGCCTGACGTTCGACGAACCCCTCGGCTACGGCAGCACGTACGAGCTGAACATTTTCGAAAAGCGTTACCGCATCCTGGTCGACGGCCCCCGCAGTCTGCCGATCCGGGTGGAGCGTGTCAGCTTCTGCAACGATATCGATGCGGCCGTCCCCCGGTACACCGATCTGTCGCTGAACGCTTCCGTGACGGTGTCCGGAAGCTCCCGCGCCGCGTTCGATTTCAGCCTGCTGCACTCGCAGGGAGCGGAGATCGATACGGCATCCTTTCTCGAGAGCGCTTCAGTCTCGTCGTCGGTCCTGCCGGATCTCGTGATCACGTCGATACGGACCGGGGAGCCATCCGGCGACAGCGATGTGCCCGGGGGAGCGGAAAGGACGACCGTCCGCCTTCTCTGCACCGTCGGAAGTCCGGTTTTCGCCGGCATCGGAAGGGTTTCCCTGGAGGCGGATCTCCGGGATTCCTTCGGGAACCGGCTCCCGGAGGCATGGGCGACCATGTTCCAGGTGCTCCCCGAATGAGATTCGTTCGCTGGTGCGCGCTTCATCCGGTATCGATCCTCAGCGTATCGGCCGCGTTCTGGCTGTTCGGAATCGTTTCGCTTCCCCGCCTCCGCATCGAGGAACTGCCGGACGTCCGGATTCCCGAAATTCTCGTCGTGACGGAATTCGCACACGAAACCGCGGACGAGGTCGAGCGGCAGGTCACGGTTCCGATGGAGAACGCCCTCTCGGCCGTCCGCGGACTCCGGAAGATCACCTCGGTTTCCCGCCCCGGACTGAGCTCGGTTCTGCTTCGCTTCGGCTGGAATGCCGACCTGAACACGGCGTCGATGGAGACCCGGGAACAGGTGGACGGGGTCTATCCCTACCTTCCCCACGGGACCCGAAAGCCGCTGGTTTTTTCGAGATCCGACACGTCGGAGTCGATCATTCTCGCAATCAGGGCCGCCGGGGGCGGTTCGATCGAAGAGCGGTACCGGACGATTCGATACGATCTGCAGAACCGGCTCATGCGGCTCGACACCGTCGCGGCCCTGGAGTTCATCGGACTCGCGAAGCGGGAGATCCAGGTCGAGGTGGATCTCGAACGGGCGGCATCCTCAGGCCTTTCCCTCGCCCGCATATCCCGTGCGATCGAACTCTCGGTCTTCGAGCTGCCTGCGGGTACCGTGCGGGACGGGAGCCGGGAACTCCCGGTCCGGTCGGAAGTTCCCATCGACAGTCTGAACGGGCTCAGGGAGCTCCCGATCGCCGGAACCGCCGCAGGACTGCTCCGACTCCGGGATGTCGCCCGGATCGGGTACGGATCGGAGGAGAGAACCTCGTTCTTCCGGTTCGCGGGGGATCCCGCAGTCGGCATCCGGCTGTCCGCAGCGAGAGATGCGGGGCCCCTGAAGGTCTCCCGATCGGTCCGGAGAGAGCTCGATACGATCCGTTCGGAGTTTTCATCGGAACTTCTGATCGATATCGCCGCGGACAACGCCGGGAGCATCCGCGCCTCGTTCCGGGATCTGATCCGTGCGCTCCTCCTCGGCTCCGCCGCCGCACTCCTGGTGATCCTCGTCTTCTTCCGTTCTGTCGGGCTATCGCTGATCGTTTTCGCGGCGGTTCCCGCTTCGACCCTCCCTCTCTTCTTCTTCATGTATCTGTTCGATCTCTCCCTGAATCTCATGTCCCTGTCGGGAATCGCCATGGGGATCGGGCTGATCGTGGATAACGCCACGGTCGTTCTCGAGCGGATCGTCCGGGAAACCGACCGGACGCCGGACACGATCGGTCGGGCCGCGGCGGAGACGGGCTCCTCGACCGCCGGCTCCACGTTCACGACCCTGCTGGTGTTCGTACCGATTCTGTTTATCCCGGGGATCGCGGGAGCGCTTTTCTCCGATCTCGCCGTGACGATCTCGATCATGCTGGTCCTCTCGTTCGTCGCCTCCATGACGCTCGTACCCGCACTTTCCGCCCTGCTTCCTCCGGAGGTGTCCTTTCATGATTCCGGAGCCCGGATGCTCCGTTTCGAAAACCGATACCGGCGTCTGCTCGCGACCGCCGTGAGGAAACCCGCCGTCGCGATCATTCCCGGAGCCCTGCTGCTGCTCTCGCTTCCGCTGCTGGTCCGGGCGGTTCCGCGGGAGATCATGCCGTTCGTGGAGCACGGTTCGTTGAGCATGCTCGTTTCCTTCCCTTCGAATACCCCGCTCTCCGGAACGGAGCGCATGACGAGCCGTTTTCTCTCCGCGGTCGGGAGGGATTCCCGGATCGTCGGCAGCTTCGCGGAAGCGGGATATCTCCGGGAGTCCCCGACAAGTCGGGCCGAACAGCCCGCGAGCCTGTCCGTCTCGCGGATCACCATTGCCTATCGGAACTCGGAATATCACGAGATCGCCGAGCTCGTCCGGCACCTTACCGACCGGTATCTCACCGGATCATCCGAACTGCTGCCTCCGCTCGATCCGGTTTCCCGGCTGATCGGAACCCCACGGGGTGACCGCGTCCGGTTCCTGGGACCGGATCGAAAAAGCAGTACGGAAGCGGCCGTGCAATTCGCACGCGAGCTCACCGGGGTACGGCGGATCGTCTCCTCCCGCATCGACACGGAAGCCGGACTCCGCGAGCTCCGATTCCGCCCCGATCCCGACCGGACCTCGAGCGCGGGGGTAACGCCGGGAGAAATCGCCGATAATCTCTCACGGGTGATCAGGGGAACCGTTGCAGGGCGGCTTCCGGGAGCGGACGAGGAAATCGGGATCCGGGTTCGCGGGGATTTTCCCGATCGCTTCGCCCCCGGGGCGCTGCGGGTCGTACCCGTCCCGGGAGATGGCAGTTTCCTTCCGCTCGCATCCCTCGGGGAGATCACGGAGGAGGAAAGCTTTTCCGAGCTGTACCGGGTGGATCGGAAAGCGGCGGTCACGCTGTCCGTTCAGTATGCGGAAGGGGCGGACCGACTCACGGCGGGGGAGCTTCCGGTGCGGAAAGGAACCGGAGTCGGGCTCGAGTCGGCCGAGGCGTTTCGAAGCAGCCTTTCCGAGATCGGGGCGGTCTTCGGTGTCGCCCTGATCCTCATGTACCTGCTGCTCGGGGCCTGGTTCGAATCGCTACGCGAACCGCTTCTCCTGATGACGGCCCTCCCCTTCTCCGCGTCGGGCAGCCTTGCCCTTCTTCTGCTCGGAGGGAAGAGCCTGAACGTGAGCTCGTTCCTCGGGATCCTTCTGCTCTTCGGGACCACGATAAATACGACCATCCTGCTGCGTACGGCCATCGGACCGTTCCAGGGGAACGGGCTTGTCGAAAGAAGCGTGTCCCGGCTGCGGCCGATCCTCGTCACCGTGCTCACCACGATAACCGCCCTGCTCCCCCTGGCGCTGAACTCCGATCCCGCCGCATCCGTCCAGTCACACACGTCGACCGCCCTCGTCGGAGGTCTCATCGCAGGGACGGCGGGTTCGCTCTTCATCTTTCCGGTCCTGGTTTCTCTGACCCGGAAGCACTCAGCAGGCGGACCGGGGTGAGATCACGATGAAGCCGATGCGGAGTCTTCTGCTCATCATCGTCATCTGCCTTCCGGCGTTTCTGCTCGCGCCGTCGATGCCCCTGGGATATCTTCCGGAGAGTGGTCTGAATGCCGTGACGGTGCAGGTCGATTACGAGGATGCGTTCGAGGAGCAGATCGAACGGGAGATAACCCGGCCGCTCGAGAATGAGCTGCAGCGGATCCCGGGGCTCCGACTCATCCGTTCCGCCTCGGAACGGGGAAGATCATCGGTATTCCTTAAATTCGCCGATACCGCCGACCTTTCCGAAGCCTATCTGCAGGTCCGGGATGCCGTCGACCGGATTGCCGCGGATTTCCCTGATCAGGTGAACAGGCCCCGGATTCGAAAGAGCGACAGCGGTTCCCGGCCCGTCTTCATCGCATCGTTTCTCCGCAGCGGCGGCCTCCCGGAAGAAGAGCTGAAGCATCGGCTGGAACAGGTGATGGGTACCGGGAACGTCGAGATCGGAGGCGTGCCGAACGAGGAGATTGCGATCGAATTCGATGGGGAACGGCTGGCGTCCGCCTCGATTTCCCTTCAGACTCTTCTCGATTCGGTCCGCGGACATCACCTCGCGGCTGCGATCGGAAGGGAAACCGGAACGTCGATCCGATTGGACTCCCGGATGAGGAGTCCGGAAGCCTTCGCCGGGCTGCCGATCGTTCCCGGTGCGGTTCTGGGAGATTTCAGCCGGGTCGTGGTCCGGGAGTCCGAACCGGATTCCATCACCTGGCATGACGGGTATCCGCGCATCATCGCGTATGTCCATCAGTCGGGAGACGCGAATACCGTCGATCTCTGCCGGGGACTCCGGCGAGCGGTCGAAGGAATCGAGGGGGTGAGAGTCCTCCTGGACACCGGGGCGGACATCGAACGATCGCTCGGGCAGGTTGCCGTGAGCACGCTGATCGGGATCGGCCTGGTCATCGTTCTTACCTCCCTGTTCCTCGGGAGCGTCCGGCATGCGTTTCCGGTGGTCCTCTCCATTCCCGTATCCGTTGCCTGCACGCTCGCGGTGATGTTCCTTTCCGGATCCGGCGTCGATATCCTGATCCTGTCCGGTCTGGCGGTGGGAATCGGGACGGCAGTCGACTCGGTGATCATCGTGGTCGAGGACCATGCAGCCCATCCGGGCGGTCCGTCGGAAACGCTCCGGAGAACGGCAGGGCCGGTCCTGACGTCCACCATTTCGACCGCTCTGGTATTCCTGCCCCTCCTCTTCGCGCCGCCGGAACTCCGGTTCCGGTTTGCCGGTCTCGCGCTCTCGGTCACCGCCTGTCTCGCCGGTTCGCTCCTGTACGTGTTCCTGTTACTGCCGGGTTTTCTCGGCCGGTTCCCGGCGATACCGGCGATCCCGTCCATCCCGTCCATCCCGCTGATCCCGCCGAAACGGTTTGCCCGGGAAGCGATCAGAGAAGCCCTGCGCCGCAGCACGACCTCCTTCCGTCGCTTCGCGGGACGATTCCGCATCGGGGTGATCGCGGCTTCCGCGGCCGTCATCGGCGCCGCCGGGCTCGCAGCAGCGGGGGCAGCGATCGATCCGGACGGCCTGCCGGTCGGCAGGAGCCTGAGCGGCACGCTGGAATTCCCGTCCGGTACGCCTCTGCAGCAGGTGCTCGACGATGCGGGCAGCTTCGCTGCGGCAGCGGGACGGCTCGAAGGGGTATCCGGATCGGGCACACGGTTCGAAGACGAACGGGCCGACTTTCATCTCGTTCTTGCGGCCGACGCTTCCGTTCCGGATATTCGGCAGCGACTCCGGGAGCTGGGCTCCCGGGTTCCGGGAGCGTTTCTCTACTTCCCCGAGGGCGGCGATACGGAAACCGCTTCCTTCCCGGTCATTCTGACGGGTCCTTCGCCCGCAACCCTCAGACGGATTGCAGCAGATCTCGCCGCACACATCGGAAGACGTCTCCCGCAAGGGGATATGGTGTATCACTTCAAGCGACAGGCTCCGACGCTGTCCGTGCGGATCGATCCCGCCCGCGCGTTTCTCTCCGGGATCTCCCCCGCGGAAATTCACCTGCACCTGTACCGGTCCCTCGCCCGGCCGGTCGTGGGCAAATGGTATCCCGTGACCGACGACGGCTCCCGGGACATCCGGATCGCATCGGGAACCGTCCGCCCGCTCGAAACGCGGGATCTTCCGGGGCTTCGCATCCTTGCCGGCGGGAACGGGTTCATACCCCTGGGATCGACAGCAGAAATCGAACGGGAAGAGACGACGGGCAGTATTCAGCACTACGGCAGGCGGCGAAGCGCGGCCTTCTCGGTGATCGTACCGCGCAGGGAACGCGGCCGGTCGATCAGGGCTGCGAGGGAGGAGCTTGCCGGATATCCTCTTCCCGTGGAGTACCGGGCGCTGGTCGCACCGGAAGAGGACGAACGGGAGGAATCGAGCCGTTCTTTCTTTCTGCTCCTCTCACTCTCGGCTGCGCTCGTTTTCCTGCTGCTGCTCTTCCTGTTCGAACAGGCGCAGCCGGCGCTGCTCTGCATGGTCCAGATTCCCTGCGCGTTCGCCGTCCCGTGCCTGTCCTTTCCGCTGCTCGGGATTCCGTATTCGATCCCGATGTTCATCGGGCTCGTTCTGACGGCGGGTCTTGCGGTGAACAACGGGATACTCGTTCTGCATGAGGCGGGAAGGGGTACATTGACGGGAAGAAGGGTGGAGACGGCTTTCCTCGAGAAGCTGCCCTCCGTCCTGATTGCATCGCTCACCACGATCGGCGGAGTGCTTCCGCTCCTGTTCGGAACGGAAGCCTCGACCGGGATGCTCGCCCCGCTCTCTCTCACGATCGGACTCGGCATCGCAGGATCGCTCCTGTTTCTGCCGGTTACGCTGTTTTCGTTCCTGCCGGCGGGTGAATAGAACGCGCCCGACGTGCCTGCACGGTACGCACCTGCACGCCCGGAGCGCTCGGTTCGTTCAGTGGGCCCCGCACATCCCGCTTCCGCACTGTCCTTTCTCGAAGCCGCCGCAGGCGCAGGAAGGTGCGGAAGCTGCGGCAGAGGGTTTCCCCAAGGCGAAAAGGCTGAGCAGTTTCCGCACGTGCTCGCCGCCGCAGGACTCGCAGGTCACGTTCTCGTCGGATCGGACAAGCTTCTCGAAACGGGCACCACAGGTCCCGCAGGAGTATTCGTACATCGGCATCGATTCGGCTCCCTGATGCGAATGAAATTCTGCTGCAAGTATACCCTCGATCGCCGGGATTTTCCAGTCGATCATCGGGCAGTGTCGGCGGGCATCAGGAGGTTGTTGAAAATATGATTCAAAGCCGAAAAGAGCCGCTTCGTTATCATGTTCCTTCTTATGGCTCGAAAGAAACGGCTCTTTACGGCATTCCGTAGAGTTTTTCAACAACCTCTCAGCACGTCGGATCGCAGTTCCTGCCCGGGAAAGGGGGCACGGTTCCATCCGGGCACAGTTTGCTCCCGCCCGGCGAACACAGTATGTTCAGCTCAGACGGCCGGTTCCGCACAGTCGGACACCGGTTTCCAATAATGAAGTCAAACGGAGAATCAGTCATGGATAAACAGCAGGGAAAACAGCAAGGGAAAAAGGGAATCGAATACCTGGCCCGGGCGGGCTATGTCGCCAAGGGTATCGTCTACTTTCTTGTCGGCATTCTGACCGCGCAGGCGGCGTTCGGTATGGGCGGGCAGACCGCGTCGATCCAGGAGGCGATCCGGAACATTCTGACCCGGCCATTCGGATCGATCCTGATCTGGGTCGTGGCCATCGGACTGGTCGGATACGCGATCTGGCGACTCGTGCAGGGCATCCGCGACGTGGACAACAAGGGAACCGACAAGAAAGGGATCGTGGAACGGACCGGGATGGTCATCAGCGGCATCACCTATCTGGGGTTCGCGTATTTCGCGTTCCGGCTCGCAGCCGGGAGCTCTTCTTCGGGAAGCGGCGGCCAGCAGCAGCAGACCTCCATGGTTCAGCAGGTCATGTCGGCACCGTTCGGACGGATCGCCGTCGGAATCGTCGGGCTCATCGTCATCGCCGTGGGCATCGGATTCATCTACCGGGGCTGGAAGGCAAAATTCATGAACGAGGCAAAAACCGCGGAAATGCGTCCGAAAGAACAGCGGCTCATCAAGCGCCTGGGACAGTTCGGAACCATCGCCCGCGGCGTCGTGTTCATGGTGATCGGGTACATGGTACTTCGAGCGGCAATCACCTTCGATGCATCCCAGGCCACCCAGGGAACACAGGGTGCATTCCGCTTCCTCTCCCAGTCCGCCGCCGGTCCCTGGCTGATGGGAGTGATCGCGCTCGGCTTCGCGGCGTACGGCATCTTTTCGCTTTTCTTCGCCCGCTACCGGAAGATCAGCATCGAGTGACCGGGCCCTCGAAGAGCGGGAGTATCGGAGGACCCGGCCGCCCCCGCATTCGCCGCCGGCGGTTCCCCCGGCAGGCGGCGGTCGTCCTCACGTCCCGGACAGAAAGGTTCGTACGGTCTCGGCGAACTGCTCGGGCCGCTCTGCATGCACCAGGTGGCCCGTGCCTTCTATCATGACGGACCGGACGCGGGAAAAGAGCTTCCGGAGCAGGTCCTGGTCGCCCTTCCGCACGTATTCCGAATGTTCCCCGTAGATGAGCAGGACCTCGCCGTCATAGGTCCGGTCAGGCCCGTACGGAGGCTCGGAAGGCCAGCCGTTGATCTGATCGTACTGCATGGAGAGGGCGTCCAGGTTCAATTTCCAGCGATAGCCTCCGGCGTCGGGCCGATCCAGGTTCATGAGCAGGAAGGCACGGGTCGCCGCGTCGGATACGAACTCCGCAAGCTGCCGGTCGGCATCCCTGCGGGACTCCACTCGGGAAAGGTCGACCCGGCGCATTCCTTCGATGATCGGCCGATGATGGGGAGGATAGCTCCGGGGAATGATGTCCACGATGATCAGGCTGCGGACCAGTTCCGGCGCCTGCAGCGCGAGATACATGGCGACCTTTCCTCCCATGGAATGCCCCGCGAGGTACACGGGGCTTCCGCCCGTTTCCTCCCGGATCAGTCCGATCACGTCGTCTGCCATGGCGGGGTAATCCATCCGGTCCGAATGGGGAGAATTCCCGTGGTTCCGGAGGTCGGGAGTGATGATCGTGAACGAGTCCGCAAGCAGCCGCCGGATCCGTCCCCAGTTGTTCCCCTGTCCGAAGAGACCGTGAAGGAACACCAGCGGCGGACCCGAACCCTCTTTCGTGAACGCGAGCTTCATTCGCGTTCCTTCCAATCATCGAAGGACGCCACGTCGCCCAGAGCCTTTCGCGACCGCACGCTCCGTTCCTGTTCCTGATGCTTCTCGTTCAGCAGGGATGTGTCGGCCCGGGGATATCCGACTATGATCAGCGTGATCAGGATATGGCCGTCGGGGATTCCCATCTCTCCGCGTACCCCGATCGGGTCGAAACCGGCGATGGGATGCGCGGTCAGTCCTTCCCGCATCGCCTGGAGCAGGATATTGCCGACGGCCATGCCGGTGTCGAACAGGGCGTAATCCCGATGATCGGAGAGACGGCAGTCGAGGCCCGGCTCGGTGACCGCCAGGATGATCAAGGGGGCCGCTTTCGCCCAGTAGTTACCCGTGGAAAGATGCCGCTTCACCTTCCCGAGCTGCTCCGGATCCCGGACCGCCACGAACCGCCACGGCTGGTTGTTCGAACACGACGGGGCGAAGGTTCCCGCCGTGAGAAGACGCTCAACCGTTTCCAGCGGAACCGGACGCTCATCGAGGGATCGTCTTGCCCTCCGAAGGCTGATTTCCCGAATCAGATCATCCATCGCGTTCCTCCATCAATTGCTCGATGCGCCGCTGAACCGAATCGATCACGATGTCCGGGGTGGACGCACCCGCGGTTATCCCCACGACCGGGAAGCACCCGATCTCCGGCGGAACCTCGGACGCCTCCTCGATATGCCAGGACGGCTTGCCTGTCGCCACGGCGGACTGGTAGAGCTTCGCGGTATTGGCGCTCTCCTTTCCGCCGACGATGATCAGCGCATCCACGGAACCGGCAAGCTCCCGCAGCGCTTCCTGACGGTCCCTGGTCGCTCCGCAGATACTGTTCTCCACCTCGGTACCCGGACGTGCCGCCCGGAGAACTGCGCAGATGCGGTCGTACTCCTCCTGGCGATAGGTGGTCTGCCCGATGACGAACAGGCGCTCCGGCAGGGCTCCTTCCCGAACAAGCCGCTCCGCCTCCCCGACATCCGGGACGATGAGAGCCCCGGGGGCATACCCGGCCAGCCCCTGAACCTCCCCGTGCCCGGCATCGCCGACGATGGCCACACCGAATCCCGCTTCCGCATGCTTCCGCACCGTCCGCTGCGACCGGAGGACCTTCGGACAGGTCGCATCGACGATCTCCACCCCGTTCCGCTCGAGGATCGTGCGGGCCGAAGGACCGACGCCGTGAGCCCGGATCACCACGGTGCCGTCCCGCGCTTCTTCCGGATCCCGAAGAATGCCGACCCCCCGCTCCTGGAGATCCTCGAGACAGATCCGGTTGTGGATGAGAGGACCGAGCGTCCGGACGGAGGTGCCGGGCTGTTCCCGGAGCAGACGTTCCACCGCTTCCACCGCCCGACGTACACCCATGCAGAATCCGTATTCCCGTGCCCGAATGATTCGTTTGTTCTCCACCATAACTCCCTCAGTATACCTGATACGGCAAGTCCGTTTCTACTATAATGAGAACATGAGTAGGGAGGAACGGCCATGAAGTCTGCTACCGGAACATTCGGGATTCTCACCAGCGGCGGCGACTGCCCGGGCATCAATGCGGCGATCCGCGGAGTCTGTCGGGCAGCATCGGAGACGTACGGCATGCGGATCATCGGGTTCTCCAACGGCTTTCAGGGCCTGATCGAAGGTCAGGGGAAGGAGCTCGAACCGCAGGATTTTTCGGGCATCCTTACCCGGGGCGGAACGATCCTGGGGACGTCCCGGGAGAAACCGTTCAAACCCGACTCCGACATTCGGGATTCGGTCGCGGGCCGGAAGAAACCCGAATCGATCCGGAAACATTACGATTCGTTCGGCCTGGACTGCCTGGTTGTGATCGGGGGGAACGGTACTCACAAAACCGCCGACCTGCTGCGGAAAGAGGGGCTGAACGTGATCGGGCTTCCGAAAACCATCGACAACGACATCTGGGGCACCGACGTCACGTTCGGTTTTCACAGTGCCGTGGACATCGCAACCGAGGCGATCGATCGGATCCACTCCACCGCCCACTCGCACAATCGCGTCATGGTGGTCGAAACCATGGGGCACAAGGCTGGCTGGCTTTCCCTCTACGCCGGGATCGCCGGAGGCGGAGACGTGATCCTGCTGCCGGAGATTCCCTACGATATCGACATCATCGCGGGCCACGTGATGAAGCGCGGCAAAGCCGGGAAGCAGTTTTCGATCGTCGTCGTCGCCGAGGGAGCCGTCTCCCGGAAGGAAGCGGAGGATTCAGGCAAAAAGAAGAAAGTGAAAAAGCTGCAGAAGGAAGGGACGATCATCTCGCGGGGCTACCTGGTCGCGGATGAACTCGCTCGAAAGACCGGGATGGAATGCCGGGTTACCGTCCTGGGCTACCAGCAGCGCGGGGGCACTCCGTCCGCATATGACCGTTTCCTGGCGACCCGCTTCGGGACAGCCGCGGCGGATCTGCTGCACCGGGGGGAATACGGGAACATGGTGGCCATGACGGGAAACGAGATCACCGTCCGTCCGCTCGAGGAAGTCGGCGGGAAGCTGAAGACCGTGCCGCCCGATTCGCCCGTCATTCGTGCCGGACGCCTCGTCGGAACCTGCTTCGGCGAAACCGTTCCGGATTGAGCCCCCGAGCCGACCCAGCCGGCGGTTCCGCCGCAGCTTCCGCCCGGGAGCGGGGATGGGCGCACAAAAAAAGACCGACGCACGCGGCGTCGGTCCCTCTCAAATCCCCAGTTCTGCTTTCCGGTACAGATTATCACGGGTACACCGTTCCGTCTACCCGTTTTCGACCCCGGCAGCAGAAATGAAGTCGTTATTTCTTCTTCTTTTTCTTTCTGCTGCCCGTTCCGCGGCTTCCTGTGCCCGCCGATCCGGCCCCGGTCCGGACCTCTTTCTCGACCGGTTCGGATCCGTCGCCCGCTGAGGGTGCCGGAGGCGCGGACCGCTTCTCCTGCGACTTCGCGGGTGCGAGTTCCTTCCGGCTTCCTGCTGCGGCATGACCGTAGGCCCGGGTGTCCCTGTCCCGCCGACGTTTCTCGCCGGCATTGAACAGGATAAGCGACATCGGAGATGCGATGAAGATGGTGGAATAGGTTCCCACCACGATTCCGACGATCAGGTTGGCGGCGAACAGCTGGACCTGGCCGGAGGCGAAGAGCCAGATGGCCAGTACCGCGAGGAGCGTCGTCAACGACGTGATGATCGTCCGGCTCATCGACTGCGAGATGCTCGCATTCACGATATCTTCGTAACTGCTCTCGCGCATCAGCGTCGTATTCTCCCGAATCCGGTCGAAGATAACGATGGTGTCGTTCAGGGAGTAACCGACGATCGTCAGCACCGCCGCGATGGTAGCGGTGGAAACCTCGAGCTGAAGAGCACCGATGAACGCGACCATGAACAAGGCATCATGCATCGTCGCGATAACGGCGGACAGCGCGTAGTTGAACCGGAAACGGAACCAGAGATAGATCAGGATAAGCAGGATCGCGAGCGAAGCGAGCATGAAAGTCTGCTGAGCCAGGTCCGCGGAGAAGCGGGGGCCGACATAGTCGGACTGGAGCAGCTCGACGTTTCCTGCGCCGTACGCGGTCTCGATGATCTCCCGTACCCGGTCGGCCATCTCGATCGAGAACTGCTCCATCTCCCCGGTGTCCTTGACCCGGATCATGAACTGCCTGGAATCGGAATTCCCGACCCGCTCGAATCTGTACTCCCTCTATTCCGGAGAGATGAGCGCGGATGTCTGCGACGCTCACGTCCGCCTGATCGATACTGAAACGCTGGTTCAGACCGGCCTGGAAGTCGATGCCGAGGTTGAAGCCCCCCTGCGCCACGGTCGCGATGAACATGCCGGCGATCACGACGATGGAGAGCGCGAAGGCAATATATCGGTATCGGGTAAATCGCATGACCTTCTTCATCAGGAAGCCCTCCAGCTGATGCTGAGTTTCTGAGTGTTCAGAACCTCGGTACTGAAATCGAATATGAGCCGGGAAACGAACAGGGCGGTAAACATCGAACAGACGATGCCTACGGCCAGCGTGTACGCGAAGCCCTGAACGGGACCGGAACCCAGCTGGGAGAGGAAGATCGCCGCGATGAAGGTCGTGATGTTCGAGTCCATGATTGCCCAGAACGCTTTCCGGAATCCGGCGTTGATCGACGCCTGACGGGACTTCCCGAGGTGGTGCTCTTCCTTGATCCGCTCGAAGATGATGACGTTCGCATCGACCGCCATACCGACCGTCAGAATGAGACCCGCGATACTGGTGAGCGTCAGGGTCAGGTTGAAGGCCGAAAGAACCGCCATGGTCAGGAACAGGTTCAGGACCAGTGCCACCGTCGCGTTCACGCCGGCGCCCTTGTAGTAGGCGAGCATGAAGATGATGACCAGGCCGAAGCCGAGGGCGATCGCCCGCAGTCCGGCATCGATGGTGTCTCTTCCGAGGCTCGGGCCTACTGCCTGCTGGTTCTGGATTATCAGATCGACCGGGAGCGCTGCGGTCCGGAGCACCAGGGCGATGGCGTTCGCCTCTTCGGCACTGAAGCCGCTTATCCGCACCTGGCCGGACGGAATCGCTTCCTGAATCCGGGCATAAGCCTTCACCTTGTCGTCCATGACGATCGCGAGGCTTTTCCCGACGTTCGCTTCGGTCATTTTATAGAAGATGTCCGAACCTTCGCGGTCCAGGCTGAAGTTCACCACCGGCTGGTTGGTTACCGGGTCCCGCGCCGTCGTGGCGCTCTGAATGTGCGCGCCGTCCAGGCCGGGGGTCTCCTCGACCACGATATAGCGGATCAGCTGGTCGAGACCGTACGGGTCCTTGGTGTAGTAGCCGCGGACGACCGATCCGGCGGGGATGAAGCCGAGGCGTCCGTCTTCACTCGGAATATAACTCGGGTTGTCCTGCTGGTACTCGATCAGCAATCCGGTCGCATCCTCGTCCACCAGATGGAAGTTCAGACTGCCCTTTCCCATGATGAAGGAGCGCACGCGTTCCGGATCCGTGTCTCCCGGAATCTCGATGTAGATCTGCTCCTCGCCCTGTCGCCGGATCTCCGGCTCGGTAACTCCGAAGCGGTCGATCCGGTTCGTCAGAACGGTCAATGCGCGCTGGATGGCATCTTCACGTTCTTCGGAGGAAGGTTCCTTGTCGAGCCGCTTCGCCAGGCTCTCCATATCGGCTTCCAGGACGACGCTCATGCCGCCGGAAAGGTCGAGACCCAGCTGCATGATGTTGATCTTCCGTTCCTTCAGCTGCTGTATCTCGGCCCGGTAGTACTCTTCGATGGTCGTGTACAGGCTGCCTTCGAGCTCCGCCAGGCTGTTCCCGGGAAAGCTGTCCCGAACCGCGCGGGCGGTCCAGACATCGGGCTTGGCGGTCCTGGCGATGGAATAGTTCTTCTTCGCTTCGCTGATCAGGAAGTCGAACTTCCCGGGCACCTGCTCGTCCGGTCCGAGCGCCTTGAACTCCGCCAGGCTATCCCGGGCCTTTTCCTGAGCCCACTGCCGGATCTGCTCCCGGGTACCGGAGGCGAGCTCCTTCTGATGTTCCGGAACAAGGAAATACCACCGGAAGGTGGGAAAGAGGAACACCCCGCCGATGACGATTACGAGCAGGGTAAGGAATAATCTGAATCGCTTGCTCATGTCCAATACTCCAGTAGAAGATTATCGCCTCGGAGGTTGCTGAAAAGCTTCATGGAATACCGGGATACGGATGTTCCTTCCGACATTCTGCGGAAATAAGAACAGAACGGCCGTATCCCGGCTCTGATTCACCTTTTTCAACACCCCCGCAAAACGAATTTCGGATCGTCGGGATGCCGGCCGGTTCGGCTACTTCTCTTCCCCTGCCCCGGTTTCCTCGATCTGCTCCGGCTCGGACTCGACCCGTTTCTCGGCACGGGCTCCGACCGCTTTCGAATCGAGAATCGTCGAAACGGCGGACTTGGAGAATTCGATCTTGGTGCTGTCGTCGACCTTGATCAGTACCGTCTGATCCTTCACGACCTGAACGACTCCCCGGACGCCTCCGATCGTGACGACCCGATCCCCTTTCTTGAGGGCTTCGAGCATCCGCTGAGCTTCTTTCTGTTTCTTGTTCTGCGGCCGGATGATCAGGAAATAGAAAATAAAAATGACGAGGCCGAAGGTGATAAAGGTGGTCACCATCTGTCCTCCTGCATTCGGCTGCTGCAGGAGCGGCAGGCTTCCAAAGAACGTATCCATCTCGTTTTTTCCTTACGTAAAAAAGGTTGCAACAACGTACCACAATAGAGCACCTCAGTCAAGGAACGGCTCCGGCTACCTCAGATGAGGACGACCTTGACGTTTTCCTCCGGGACATCGTAGATGCCGAACAGCCGCTTGCACTGCTCCGGTGTCCGATCCTCTCCGCCGCCGCTCCGGTTGAAGATCTCGATAAACTCCCGCATTTCCTCTTCGCTTTTCGAGAAGAGTGCCGAACTGAAGGCGGCCCGGAAGAGACCTCTCTCCGCGAGTTCCCGGGTGGAGTTCGTTCCGTACCGGCTCCGTGCCTGTCGGTCGACGATGGCGGCGTCTCCCTGGAATCCTATGGTAAAAATGAAGTCTTCCCTGCGCATGAACTTCCCCCTGAATCGGTTCTCCCGAGTCTACTATATCCGGTTAAAAAAAGGAAGCCCCGAAGGGCTTCCTGGACGTTCGATGCATGACGGCCCGGGGCCGTCGAAACCAGCGGCTTTCGGCCGCAGGGAACGGGAGATCAGTACGGAGGCATACCGCCCATGCCGCCCATGCCGCCCATGCCGCCGCCGGCGGGACCCGCCTGCTCCTTCTCGGGCAGATCGGTGATCGCGCATTCGGTGGTGAGCAGAAGTGCCGCGATGGAAGCTGCGTTCTGGAGCGCGGACCGGGTCACCTTCGCCGGGTCGATGATACCCGACTTGACCATGTCGACCCACTCCATCTTCGCTGCATCGAATCCGATGCCTTTCTTCTCTTTCTTCGCACGATCGGCAATGATCGCTCCGTCCAGACCCGCGTTGATGGCGATCTGGCGGATCGGCTCCTCGAGCGCCCGCTTCACGATGCGGTAGCCGACGATCTCTTCCTCGGTGAAGCCTTCGGTGTTCATCTTCTCCAGGGCGTTCACGACCTGGATCAGGGTGAGTCCGCCGCCGGGAATGATGCCCTCTTCGATGGCGGCCCGGGTGGCCGACAGGGCGTCCTCGACGCGATGCTTCTTCTCTTTCAGTTCGACCTCGGTGGCCGCACCGACGTTGATGACCGCGACGCCGCCGGCAAGCTTGGCCAGCCGCTCCTGCAGCTTCTCCCGGTCGTAGTCGGACGAGGTGTCGTCGATCTGAGCCTTGATCTGGGAGATCCGGTCCTTGATGTCCTGAGCCTTGCCCTCGCCGTTGATGACGGTGGTGTTTTCCTTGTCGACCTTCACCATCTTCGCGCGGCCGAGCTGGGTGATCTCGGTGTTGTCGAGCCGGAGCCCGAGCTCTTCGGAGATTACCTGTCCGCCGGTGAGAACCGCGATATCCTCGAGCATCGCCTTCCGCCGGTCACCGAAGCCCGGAGCCTTCACGGCACAGGCATTCAGGGTTCCCCGCAGGGCGTTCACGACGAGGGTCGCGAGCGCTTCGCCTTCCACGTCTTCTGCGATGATCAGGATCGGCTTGCCCGCCTGGGCGACCTTCTCGAGCAGCGGGAGAAGATCCTTCATGTTGGAGATCTTCTTGTCGTGGATCAGGATGTACGGATTCTCGAGAATGGTGGTCATGGTATCGCGGTTCGTCGCGAAGTAGGGAGAAAGATAACCGCGGTCGAACTGCATGCCCTCGACGAACTCGGTGGTCGTCTCCATGGTCTTGGATTCTTCCACGGTGATGACTCCGTCCTTCCCGACCTTCTCCATGGCGTTGGCGATTTCCATGCCGATTTCCATGTCGTTGTTCGCGGAGATGGAAGCAACCTGCGCGATCTCTTCCTTGTCCTTGATTTCCTTGGAGGCCTTGCGGATCTCGTCGACGGCGATGTCCACCGCCTTGTCGATTCCGCGCTTGAGCGCCATCGGATTGATTCCGGCGGCCACGCTCTTGAGCCCTTCCTTCACGATGCTGTAGGCGAGAACGGTAGCGGTCGTCGTCCCGTCACCGGCCACATCGTTGGTCTTGGTGGCAACTTCCTTCAGAAGCTGCGCGCCCATGTTCTCGTACGGATCTTCGAGCTCGATTTCCTTCGCGACGGATACGCCGTCCTTGGTAACGGTAGGAGCGCCGAACTTCTTGTCGAGCAGAACGTTGCGTCCCTTCGGTCCCAGGGTAACCTTCACCGCGTTCGACAGTTTCTCTACTCCCTGGAGAAGCGACCTGCGCGCATCCTCATTAAACTGTAACTGTTTCGCCATTGCAACACCCTCACTTAACACATGTGGTTTTAATAGTGTTAGTATATAAAAAGAAGCGGAAAGCGCTCTGTATTGGCAGAAAGATACACATTATTCAGGACTTTGCCAAGTCCGTATGATGATATTTCCTGTTCGCCCCGATATGCCCCGCTCCTTCTGAGAAAAGTATAGAGGAAAACCGGCTTTTCTGCACGCTCCGGCCGGCCGGCTTCGTTCCCTCCGCCCCCCACCGCCGTGTCTCGAATCCCGTTCCGCCTTGACTTTCGAACCGGATGTGATATACCAGAACTTCGTGAAAAGAAACATCCCGCACGAACTGATGCTCCTCGTCCGTTTCTCCCGGCCGGCACCTGAAGATACATGGAACCGGATGCGCGAGCTTCTGGACCGGATCGAAACGGTACCGGAAGCCGCCGATATCCCCATCCGCTGGAACTTCACATCCCGACTTCCGGATGAAGGTCGGATCATGAATGTCGGGCATTCCGGTGATCGGCTCGTTCGCCGGGTGGAGTCCGGCGGCGACCGGATGATTCCGTCCGGACGCTTCGGAGGCTGTCATCCGCTGTATTCCGATGAAGAGATCCGGGCGGACCTGACCCCGCCCTTCCCCTCCGGCACCTGGTTCCCCCGGATCGGGTCGAATGGTATCGAGGCGCTCTATCCGACGGCTCCCGATCCGTGCAGGGCGGGCACGGTCTATTCCGATGCGGCCCCCGGGCTTCCGGTCCTGCTCGGCGAGGGGATCCAGGAAGGAAAGCGCTTCCTCCTGGGAATCCGGGACGGCCGGCCGGTGCGGGTTCCGCTGGTCCGCTTCCCCCTCGCCGGAGAGGAACGGTTCTCTCGCCGGGTCAGCCGGATTCTCAGGGACACGCACTCGTTCTGCGCACTCTTCGACGCGGCGCAGCCGGCATGCGCGGATCAGCTTGCCGAACTCCTCGCATTTCTGGTGAAGACCCGGAAGAAGCCCGGGAGCATCCGTTTCGCATCCATCGAGGAGCTGCTGGAGACCGGCGGTTCGTCTCCCGAGGCAGCGTTTCCTCCTCCGCTCACTCCGGCCCATCGATTCCTCGGCCTCGAGCTCGCCGCGATCCGTTCCACCGCACAGGACGCCGGCACGGACGCGATCCTGGAACGGTCCCTCTCCCTTCCGGGCCGGGAGGCCGGAAGCGACGTGATGCCCGGCCGGTACGATTGGAACATGATCGCGCATATGCCCGGTTCCGTCCTTCTGCGCGACCGCGAGATCGAAGTCCGGTTCCTGGCCGGGAGGATCGCGTCTATAAAGTCGGGTAACTCCGAAATCCTCCAGGGCCGGTCCGCGCGATCGTACATCGCGTTCGGCGGTGAAGAAGCGGAGTTCTTCCCCGACGGTGCATTCTCCCTGCAGTCCGACGGCATTTTCGGATTGCAGGCGCGACTCTCGACCACTCATCCGGATCTCATCGAGCGGGGAAGCCTGGCGGTCACCTGCTTCTTCGCCGAGGGCTATCCCTTTCTCATCATCCATCTGCAGGGCCGTTATCCGCAGGTTCCCGAGGCAGCCCCCGTCTGGAGCTACGCCCCCTTCGAGCTGCCGCTTTTTCCGTTCGAAGGAAATCCGGTCCGGATCGAGGCGGAGGGAGCCGGCGGGAAACCCGTAACCGGAGTCCTGGACGGGAGCCGGAGCGAAGTGCTCCTGACCGGTGAAACTTTCCATGTTACGGACGGCAGTACGAGCTGCATGGTTCACTTCCCCTCCCTGGGTCCGCTCCGGCGGGAGCATCTCTCGGCCCGGATCGACGGAAGCGGGACCCGGAGCATCGTCACCGTGAGTCCCGCCGGAAGCTACCGCCCCGTTCCCGCGCAGCTGATTTCGGGCTTCCGGGAAGAGGTGCTCCTGGTGCTGGCGGTGGGGAACCGGGAAGAGCTGCATCCCGTCGAGCTGCCGGAGGAAGTGCAGCGGATTCTCAAGCCGGATCAGTCCGGACCGGACCGACCGGACAGACCGGACCAGGCCGACCGACCGGCTCCGGCCGTCTGACTCACGATCCGGCTGAAGTCCCGAGCAGAATCTCTCCGCTGTATACCGGAACCGGTTCGGCCGCTCCCGGAGGGAGGATCTGCAGGCTTCCGTCGAGACCGATGCCGACCACGATGCCCGACAGAAGCTCCCGGCGGTCGGGATCGCCGAGGAGAACCTGCACGGTTTCGCCCGAGAGGTGAAGCCGCCGGGAAAGAAGGACCTGCCAGGGTGCGCCTGGTGCACCGCCGAGATCGAAGGACTCCCGGAGGCCGGGAAGCACGAGCGGCAGGATCTCCAGCGGCGAGAAGGTGCCGCCGAGCAGCCGGTGCAGGGAAACCGCCTTCCGGTCGAGGGGCGGCGGGAAGTCCTGCTGGTTGCAGTTCAGCCCGATCCCCGCGAACAGGTGCCGTCCCTTCTGCTCGCAGAGGATACCGGCCAGCTTCGCTCCATCCGCCAGCAGATCGTTCGGCCACTTGACCCGCAGCCGGAGTCCGAAGCTCCGCTCGAGGCTCATGCAGAGTCCCAGTCCTGCGAGCAGCGGAAGGAGCTGCCGGGGAAACGGCACCTCCGCGGCCCGGAGAATCAGGGTGAAGAGCAGGCTGTCGCCGGGACGGGATTCCCAGGGCCGGCCCGGCAGCCGCCCGCGGCCCTTCTCCTGGTAGCCGGCCGCGATCACCGTACCGTGCGGAACGCCTTCGGCTGCGAGGCGGCGGGCTTCGTCCATGGTCGAACCGGTCCGTTCGACGTAGTACACGGGGGCACCGGGGAACGGGGTCGGGATATCGATGCGGTCCATGATTCATGGTACGCGATCCGCCCCGGCCGTTCAATCCCTGCTGCAAGCCGGACCGCCGGACCGCCGGACCGCCGGACCGCCGGTGCGGCGGAGCCGCGGCTTCGGCGTCCGGGGATCGTGCTATCTTCGCCCTGTCGGTGTTGATTTTTTACCCTGAATCAGCCATACATGAAACTATGAGTTCCAATCCGCTGTTCGCCGGCCTCAGATTCATTCGCGAACCGGCTCCTTTCTCGATCGTCATTTTCGGGGTTACCGGAGATCTGACGCGGAAGAAACTGATCCCGGCTCTTTTCTCGCTGTTCCTGCGCGGGAACATTTCCCGTTTCCGGATCATCGGCTTCGCCCGCCGTCCCTGGGGCCGGGACGGCTTCCGGAAGGAAGCCCGGAGCATGATCGACGACGATCAGCGGTTTTCCGGGGTCAGGGAAGAGGTCAAGACCGCCTTCCTGGGCCAGCTCGATTACATCCAGTCGACCTTCGAGGATCCCGAGGGATACCGGCTCATCGATACGCTGAGCGCGGGTCTGCCGGGAAGACTGTACTATCTTTCGACCCCTCCCTCCTCCTACGAGCCCATAATCGATAATCTCGGCCGGGCCGGTCTCGCGAAATCCTCTTCCGGCCTCCCCCGGGTCGTGGTGGAGAAGCCGTTCGGGCGCGACCTGGCCTCCGCCCGCGATCTGAACGCCCTCCTGGCACGCTGGTTCCAGGAGAGCCAGATCTACCGCATCGACCACTATCTGGGCAAGGAGACCGTTCAGAACCTGATGGTGCTCCGTTTCGGGAACGGCATGTTCGAGCCGGTCTGGAACAACCACTTCATCGACCATGTCCAGATCACGGTGGCCGAGCGCATCGGTGTCGGAACCCGGGGAACTACTACGAGAGCATCGGAACCTGCGGGACATGGTCCAGAACCATATGTTCCAGCTCCTTTCGCTGACGACAATGGAACCCCCGAGCAGCCTCGAAGCGGACACGATCCGGAGCGAGAAGGTGAAGATCCTGAAGGCCCTGGCAGCCGATCGGACACCGGGAGACGCGGAACGATGACGGTCCGGGCGCAGTACGGGCAGGGCATCATGGACGGTCAGGAAGTGCCGGGGTATCGGGAGGAGGACGGCGTTTCGCCGGAATCGCGAACCGAAACCTACGTCGCCCTGAAGCTCTTCATCGACACCTGGCGCTGGGCCGGCGTTCCGTTCTACCTGCGATCCGGAAAGCGGCTCTCCCGAGAAGACGTCCGAAATCTCGGTCCACTTCAAGGAACCTCCCCACGCGCTCTTCGCCCCCGCCGGAGTCGGAACGGGAGAGCAATACGCTGATCATCAAGATCCAGCCCGACGAGGGCGTCACCTTCACCATGAACTCGAAGATCCCCGGCAACACCACCGACATGCGGCCGGTGAACATGGATTTCTCCTACGGATCATCATTCGGCGTCTCGTCTCCCGAGGCATACGAGCGACTCATCCTGGACGCGCTGCTGGGCGACTCGACGCTCTATACCCGACGGGACGAGATCGAGACCTCCTGGGCGTTCATCACCAGGATCCTGCGGGGATGGGAAGACGACCGGAGGCCGCCGGCCGTCCTACCGCGCCGGAAGCTCCGGACCGGAGGAAGCGAAGCTCCTGCTGTCCCGCGACGGCAGACGATGGAGGAAGCTGTGAAGTCTCCGTTCGACCCGATCGCCGTGGAACGGGAGCTCGAGCTCCTGCAGCGCAAGCTTTCACCGGCGGAAACCAGGACCACGCTCTTCAATCTGGTGCTCTTCACCGGCCCCGGGGATGCCGCACGCTCGGACCGGATGCTGCTTCCGCTCCTCGGGAAACGGCCGGCCCGGGTCATCCATATCTTCCGCGATCCGCGGAAGGAGGACTCGACCATCGAGGTATCCGCCCGCTGCTTTCCCGACTACGAGCAGCGAGGCGTCTGTTTCCAGGACATCATCATCACCGACGGCCGCGACGGCACCGGGAGTGATCCGGGTTCGTGGGCTCCGCTCCTGATCCGGAACATTCCGGTGTTCCTCTGGTGGGCGGACGAGCTCGAGCCGTTCCCCGCGCTGCTGGGGCAGGCGCTTGAGCACGCGGACAAGCTCCTCGTCGACAGCGATATCACGATCGGGGGAGGCGGCAGCCCGGCAACCGGCACGACGGCCTCCGGTCCGGCCACCCACGTCCGGATCTGCCGTTCGCTCTCCCGCGTCGTCCTGCCGCGCATGGTCCCCGTCTCCGATCTGGCGTGGCGGCGGACGGTTCACCTGCGGCGAATTACCGCGCAGGCCTTCGATCCCGAAGAGCTGCGGGAGAGCCTGCCGGAGATTTCCTCGATCGACATCGAGGGAGGCCCGGCGGCGGAAAACTATCTCTATCTGCTCTGGCTCGCTTCCCGGCTCGGATGGACCAGCCTGCTCGAGTGCGCCTCCGGGTACATCGCCCGGAAGGAGGACGGGGGGGAAGTTTCCATCTCGGCGCGAAGCAGCGACCGGGAGGACCCGAAGCTGATCCGGTTCACCTTCCGCACCGGGGGTGAGCTGCTGCTCTCCCGGATCGACGGCGCGAGCTACCGGGTCATTCCGCCGGGGGACGATCGTTACGTGCTCCCCTACTCCCGGCCCGCCGAAGGGCAGCTCATCCTCGACGAGGTGGATACTCCGTTCCAGGACCGCATCTATCTGGATGCCCTTGCCCTCTGCGGCACGGAGTGATCGCCCCTTCGCCGGCCGGTTTCCCCGAAAGGGAAGAAATTTTCGACCCCTCCGGGCTTGCATAAAACGGCGATTCATCGTAATTATATACATATTCCCAGAATAAATATTCAAGAGGAAGGGATGTGAAAGAGCGTCTGTCCCGTCTGAAAGCGATCAAGCGGATCATCAAAGTACATCGCATCGACAGTCAGGAAACCCTCCTGCGGTTCCTCGAGGACGAGGGCTTCTCGGTCACCCAGGCCACCCTCTCGCGGGACCTCAAGCTGCTCAAGGTCGGCAAGGTTTCCGACGGCCAGAACGGATACTATTATACGCTGCCGGGAGAGGAAGAGCGGCGGGAATCGGAGGTAAGCTACATCCAGGATTTCCTGAGGGGCTACGTTTCGATCGATTTCTCGGGAAACCTGGGAGTTGTCCGGACCCTCACCGGTCACGCCGACAGCGTCGCCATCGCACTGGACAACATGAGCATGGGAGCCATCATCGGAACGATCGCCGGTGACGACACGGTCCTCCTCGTTCTGGAGGAAGATGTCAACCGGGGCGAGTTCCTGGCCTGTCTGAAAGAGAAGATCCCCGACCTGGAGGTGTAGCGTGATCCGTGCAGCGATCCTCGGTACGACGGGCTACACGGGACAGCTCCTCATCCGCCTTCTCGCCGAACACCCCGAAGTGAGTGCCATCCTTCCCGTCTCCTCGTCGCGGCCGGGCGAACCGCTGGTCGATGCGGACCCGGGCCTCTCTCCGGCAGGGCTCCGGAAGCTGGCGGAGACCGACGGCAGACTGATCACGACGGAGGAGGCGCTGAGCCGCGAACCCGAAGTGGTGTTCGCCGCGCTCCCCCATCTCACCTCGGCGCAGGTGCTGCAGCCGTTTCTCGGGCGCAGCGTGATCATCGACCTGTCGGCCGATTTCCGCCTGCGGGACCCGGAGGCGTTCCGCTCCGCGTACGGAGAGGATCACCCCCGGCCCGATCTGCTCGCCCGGGCGGTCTACGGACTCTCCGAGCGAAACCGGAAGCAGATCGAGAGCGCCGACCTGATCGCGAATCCCGGCTGCTATCCCACCGCCACGCTCCTGCCGCTCCTCCCGCTCCTGGACGAGGGGCTGCCGGAGGGACGCTGGTCGTGAACGCCCTTTCGGGCATCTCCGGAGCGGGCAGGAAAGCGAGTCTGAACCTGCTGCTCACCGAGCGGGCGGAGAACTGCGGAGCGTACAACCCCGGCCGGAGCCATCGGCACTGGACGGAGATCGCACAGGAGCTGTCCGCCGGAAACCCGCGCCGGACCTGCTCTTCACTCCGCACCTGGTCCCGCTGCGGCGCGGGATGGCGGTCACCACGGCATGTCCCCTCCGCCGGCCGGTAACGAGCGATGAGCTGGCCGAAATCTACGCCCGCTCCTATGGCCGCTCTCCCTTCGTCGCGATCCGGACGTCGCGGATTCCCGAAACCGCCGACGTTCGAGGGTCCAACCGCTGCGATATCGGCTGGCGAATCGAGGGGAGCACCCTCCTGTTGTTTTCGGTGATCGACAACCTGGTCAAGGGTGCGTCCGGCCAGGCGGTCCAGAACATGAACATCCGTTTCGGGTTCCCCGAATCCGCCGGACTCCCGGTCCACGGCACGGTATAGGCAGGTCCCATGGAACGAGAACTCGTCGCCCTCAAGATCGGCGGCAGGGCCGCCGCACGCACCGAAATCCTCGACCTTCTCATCGACGAGATCGCCCTCCTCGCTGAACGGTACCGGTTCATCCTGGTTCACGGGGGCGGAGCCGAGGTGACGCGGGTGAGCCGGGCGCTGGGACTGGAACCGGAGTTCCGGGACGGCATCCGCATCACCCGACCCGAAGAGATGGAGATCGTCGACATGGTGCTCTCGGGGCTGATGAACAAGCGGATCGTCCGCCGTTTCCAGGTGCGGGGTGTCGCCGCCGCCGGGATCAGCGGCTCCGACGGAGCCCTCTTCACCGGGGAGAGCCTGGAGGGAGACGGGGAAGGAGCCACCCGGACCGGCAGGATCACCGCGGTACGGCCCGACCTGATCGGAACGCTGCTGCGGGACGGATATCTTCCGGTGATCGCCTCCACTTCGATGGACGGGACCGGTTCGGGTCTCAACATCAATGCCGACGACGCGGCGCTGGCCCTCGCCGCCGGGCTCCCCGCCTCGCGCCTGCTGTTCCTCTCGGACATTCCGGGCATCCTCAGGGACGGAGCGGTCATCCGGGAGATCGACCGGCAGGGCGCGGAGCGCGAGATCGCCGGGGGCGTGATCAGCGGCGGGATGATCCCGAAGGTCCGCTCTTCCGTCGAGGCGCTCAGCCGCGGCGTCGGACGGATCATCATCGGTGAATACGGCGACCGGGGCGACCTGGCCGGACTGCTCGAGGGCAGGATCGGGACCAGCATCGTCGCCGCCGGCAGGTGACGGCGAGACAGGAGCGAACAGCATGCAGAAGAGCAGCATCACCCTCGAATCGAACCTTCCGTTTCCGCGCAACTACGCTTCCGAGCTCCTGATGCTCGAGCGGGGAGAAGGCGTTCACCTGTGGGATGCGGCGGGAAACCGCTATCTCGATTTCGGCTCGGGGATCGCCGTGAACGCGCTCGGCCACGGCCGGGACGATCTGGCCCGCATCGCCGCGGAACAGATGCGGAAGCTGGTCCACGTTTCCAACCTGTATACCACCGCCCCGGCGGTCGATCTCGCACGGAAGCTGCTCGCCGGTCGTCCGTTCGGAGCGGTCTACTTCGGAAACAGCGGAACCGAGGCGAACGAGGCGGCGATCAAGTTCGCCCGGCTCCATGCGCGGAGCACCCGGGGCGAGGGAAACCATCGGCTTCTCTGCTTTTCCGGCGCCTTCCACGGCCGGACGCTGGGAGCGCTCTCCTGCACCCCGAGTCCGGCGTACCAGGAGCCGTTCGGGCCGCTTCTGCCGGGCGTCGAGGTCGCGCCGTACAACGATCCCGCGCAGCTGGAGCGGATTCTCGACTCCTCCTTCGCCGCGGTGATCGTGGAACCGGTTCAGGGCGAGGGCGGGCTCATCCGGATGGAACCGGAGTTCGCCGCGGCGCTGAACCGGCTCTGCCGGATGCACGACGTGATCCTGATCGCGGACGAGATCCAGACCGGCCTGGGCCGGACCGGGCGTCTCTTCGCGTCGGAGGGTGTCGGCCTCGAGCCGGACATCATCACCCTGTCGAAGCCCCTTGCCGGCGGACTCCCCCTTTCGGCGACCCTGATCCCCGAGCGGATCAACCGGCTTCTGCACCCGGGCGACCACGGTACCACCTTCGGAGGAGGACCGGTCACGACCGCCGTCGCCTGCCGGGTCTGGGATATCATTTCCGATCCGGCCTTCCTCGAGGCAGTGGCGAGAAAGGGCGAGCTGTTCCGGCGGCTCCTGTCGGAGGCCGCTGAACGGCACGGACTGGTCCGGGAGGTGCGCGGGATCGGCCTCCTCGCGGGGCTCGTCGTCGGGGAGACGGACGAGACAGGCAGGGCCCTGGCGGCCCGGGTTCTGGACATGGCGCGGGAGCGGGGACTGCTGCTGCTCCGGTCCGGAAAGAATGTGATCCGGATGGCGCCGCCCCTGATCATCGAAGAGCAGCATCTTCGGGAAGGGGTGGCGATTGTTGAACGTGTTCTCGAAGAGATCGAACGGGATGAACCGAACCGACCGAATGGAATCGGAAAGGAGAAAAACGCATGAGTGAAAGCGGCATCAAGAAAATCTGTCTGGCCTATTCCGGAGGACTCGACACCTCCATCATCATTCCCTGGCTGAAGGAAAATTACGGGAATCCGGAAATCGTCGCGGTCTGCACCAATGTCGGGCAGGACGAGAACTGGGAAAAAATGGAGGAGAAGGCGAAGAAGTCGGGCGCCTCGAAACTCTACATCCTGGATGTCCGGGAGGAATTCGCCCGGGACTACCTGTTCCCGATGCTCCGCTCCGGAGCCATCTACGAAGGAAAGTACCTGCTGGGCACCTCCATCGCCCGGCCGCTTCAGGCGAAGCACCAGGTACAGATTGCCCTGAAGGAAGGCTGCGACGCGGTGGCCCACGGCTGTACCGGCAAGGGTAACGACCAGGTCCGCTTCGAGCTGACCTACAAGGCGCTCGCACCGCAGCTCCGGGTGATCGCACCCTGGCGGCTCTGGGACATCCGCAGCCGGGAGCAGGCCATCGCCTACGCCCGGGAACGCGGCATTCCCCTCGGAGACATTTCCGAGAAGAACATCTACTCGCGGGACTGGAATATCTGGCACATGAGCCACGAGGGCGGCGATCTCGAGGATCCCTGGAACCGGCCGCAGGAAGGCATGTTCCAGCTGACGAAGACGCCGCAGGAGGCGCCGGACAAGGAGACGGAAATCGTCATCGACTTCGAGCGCGGGATCCCCGTGGGCCTCGACGGCAAGCGGCTCTCGCCGCTCGAGATCCTGAACCGGCTGAACACGGTGGGCGGGGAGAACGGAATCGGCCGGGCGGACCTGGTTGAGACGCGGCTGGTCGGCATGAAAAGCCGGGGCGTCTACGAAACTCCCGCGGGCACCATTCTCTTCCGGGCGCTCCGCGAGCTCGAAGGCATCACCATCGACTACGACACCCTGAGCCTGAAGAACACGATGGCCCTGCGCTACGCGGACAGCGTCTACGCCGGAAAGTGGTTCACCCATTTCCGGGAGTCGATGGACGCCTACATGGAAAAGGCGTGCCAGTACGTGACCGGATCGGTTCGGGTGGCGCTCTACAAGGGGAACGTAATCCTCTGCGGCCGGAAGTCCCCCTATTCGCTCTACATCCAGGATCTCGCATCCTTCGGAGAGAGCGCCTACGACCACCGGGATGCCACGGGATTCATCAATCTCTACGGACTCGCCACCGGCGTGCAGGCCATCGTTCACAAGAAGATGGACGCCAGCAGCGGTCCCGCCCAGGAGATGCGGGAGATGGCGGGCTTCTCCGAGCGCTGATGCATCACACCGGCGGGGTGCTCCGGCACCCTGCCGGTATATCCTGGAGAGAAAGACTCGAGGGATAACCACAAAAACACGCAGCGGCGGATGCTGCTCATCCGACGTTCGCGAAGATCACGAAACAGTTTTGAGTATTCAGATATACATAATTTTCGTGCTCTTCATCACCTTCGAGCCTTCGTGGTGAGGTTCCCTCCTACGCTTCCCCCACTTCCCCATACCGGAAACACGAGACGAGATGGTCGTTGACGAGGCCGGTCGCCTGAAGGTGCGCGTAGACGATGGTGGAACCGAGAAATGAGAAACCGCGCCGCTTGAGGTCCGCGGCGATCCGGTCGGAAAGCGCCGTCCGGGCGGGGACATCCTCCATCCGTTCCCAGGCGTTCCGGACCGGACTTCCGCCGACGAAGTCCCACAGGTACCGGGAAAAGGTTCCGAACTCCTCCCGGATTTCGATGAACTTCCGTGCATTCCCGATGGAGGAGGCGATCTTGGCCCGGTTGCGGATGATACCCTCATCGGCGACGAGCCGCGATGCTTCCGGCTCGCCCCAGCCCGCAATTACATCCGGATCGAATCCCGCATAGGCACGGCGGTACCCTTCCCGACGTTTCAGGATCGTCAGCCAGCTCAGTCCCGCCTGGGCAGACTCCAGGACCAGGAACTCGAACTGTTTCCGGTCGTCCCGGACCGGGACTCCCCACTCCTCATCATGATATGCACGATAGATCTCGCCGCCGCTGCGGCACCAGGGGCAACGTTCCAGGCCTTCGGTTTCCATGCCTTCAGTATAGTGCGTCCGGCGGTTCAGCGCGAGGCTCCGGACCGGTTCGAGCCGGAATCGACTGCCGGGTCGGAACCGCTCCTCAGAACGACGAGGGGTACATGAAAGGGATTCCCGATCCGGGGGATCAGGACCGGATTCGCGAGGCCCCGGCTCACCAACAGGGTCGTGCCGCCCGACCGGTACCGACCGGAGGTGTAACGGGGAAAGAACCCCTGGTCCGGGGCGAAGAGCCCGCGGATCAGCGGCAGCCGGATCTGACCGCCATGCGCGTGCCCGGAAAAGACGATATCGGCCCCGGCTTCGACATAATCGGCGAGGCGCTCCGGCCGGTGTGACAGCAGCAGCAGCGGTTCACCTTCGCGGCGCCCCTCGTTCAGCAGCGCGAGAGCCGCCGCGAGGCTCCGCACTTCTCCGGTACCGGAAGAAAAAAAGTCGACGTCGTCGACACCGCCGATCAGGAGGGTCTCCCCTCCCCGGACGAGGCGGAACGACTCGTTGCGGAGCAGCCGGACGCCTGCCTCCCGATACGCATTCTCGAGCCAGGGGAGCCGCGGATTCTGCAGCTCGTGATTGCCCGGCACCGCGAAAGCCGGCCGGTCCCCGCCGATACCTTCGAGCAGTTCGGCTACCGGCTCGATATCGCGCCGGTGCTTGTCGAGAATGTCGCCGGTAAGCAGGATCAGGTCGGGATCCGCCTCGGTCAGGACGGCCATCAGGCCCGACTGGTTCTCCCCGAATCGCCGCTGGTGCAGATCCGAGAGATGTGCGATCCGGAAACCGTCGAACTCCCGCGGAAGGCCTTCCAGATGAACCTCGATACGTTCGAGCTCGATCTCACCGATATACGACGTTCCGGCCCGCGGACTTCCGGCGACGGCACCCGCCAGGGCAAGCGCGATCGCCAGGGACGAAGCCGCGGCGCCCGGTACCGGAAATCGCGAGCTCATCACCTTCATTCCTTCGTCTCCCGTTCGTTCACTCTCATGCCGTTCAAAATATCCCTCCTTGCCTGTTCCGTCAACGAACGGGGCGAAGCTGCACGGCAGCCGAAGGCGTTCGACCACGCTGAAGCGGCTGCCATTGACGACCGGCCGACCGGCCGACCTGACGGAGCGGAGAGTGCCGGAATATTCTCTTCCGATTCCGCGGACGGCCCGCCCGGCCTCTTCCCGGGAAGGGGCGATCCGGAGTACCGTTGGATGGGTGTCGCCGAGCCGTACATGAGAAGACGCTGCAAGGAGTGAATATGGAAAGGATTCGGCCGTTCCCGGCGGCGGCTGCCGCGGTAATCCTCGTGATCCTGTCCGCGGCGTTTCCGCTCGCCGGACAGGAAGGAACGCCGGGCGAGCGGACCCCGGCAGCTCCGCCGGCGCAGGGAGCGGCTCCGGTGCGGACCCACCGCCTGCAGGTCGTCGCGAACGTCCCCGAGGCACGGATCTTCGTCGACGGCAGCTACCGGGGCACTGCGCCCGGGACGGTGGAGCTCAGGCCGGGACGGTACGAGGTGCAGGTGACCGCTCCCGGGTTCGAGGCGTTCCGCACGCGGGTCGACCTGTTCGGAGACCGGACGGTACAGGCGGAGCTCGCGAGGGAAACCCGCGCGCTCCGGGTTACCGGCAACATTCCCGGTGCGAGAGTCTACGCGGGCGGGGAGTTCCTGGGGACCGCCCCCGGGACGTTCGAGCTCCCGCCCGGGAATTACCCGATCCGCGTGACCGCACCGGGCTATCGGGAGTTCGTCCTCGCCGTGAACCTGTTCGGAAACCGGGAGATCAGCTACGTGCTCCAGCAGGAGCTGCACCGCCTGTCGGTGTCGGCCGACGTTCCGGGCGCGCGGGTCCTGATCGACGGGGAGGATCGCGGGACCGCGCCGCTCACGGTCACCCTGCCCCGGGGCAGTCACGATATCCGGGTGACCGCACCAGGATATTTCGAGTACCGGACAAGCCTGCAGCTCGACCGCAGCGAGACGATTCGCGCCCGGCTTTCCCCGGCGGCCGCTACGATCACGATCCGCATCCCCGAGCGGTTCATGGATCCTCGAAACCGGAGCGCCGCCTCGCAGATTCAGGTGTTCGTGGATGAGGTCCGGATGATGAAGCCGACCTTCACTCTGCCTGCCGGGGCGCACACGATCCGGTTCACGTCCGGGGGGTTCTTCGTGGAAGAACGGTTCGATTTCTCGGCCGGGCTCCGCTACCTGGTGGAACCGTTTCTGGACCTGCGGATCGAATGACCGGAGCGGGATCCGCTTCGCCCGGGGCGACGGTCGGCCTCATCCGTTCGCACGCTCGCATCCTCATTCACCGCCGTTCGACGACCGGATAGGTCGCTCCGGCTTCCGGAAAGAAGGCCACGTTCGCCCGTCGCCCGATTTTCCGCCTCGCCCGGTCGACGATCTCCTGCGGATCGAGGGCATGAACGAAGAAGCCGAACCGTCTCGCTTCTTCGGCGGTCAGGGTGGGAACGTAGAGGTACAGATTGTGGGCCCGGGTCAGCTGCATCGAGTAGTAGAGGAGAAACTTTTCCTCCACGTTCAGTCCCGGCCGGCTGTGCTCGAGGAACCAGAGGACCCGGGAGGGTCCGAGGGCCCGAAGGATTCCCTTGACGAGCCACAGAGGCTTCGAATCTTCCGGCACTACGAGATCATCCGCTCCTCGTTCCGCCCGCAGAAAGCCGATCACGGTTCCGCCCGGACGCAGTGCGGGCACCGCGTTCCCCACGCTTTTCATGCTCTGCTTGAAGTTGATATCCATCGGGGCCGAGTTGACGATAACCGCATCCGCCCGTTCGGAGATAATCCGGCCTGAGATCCGGTCGTTGTAGTTCACCGCCTCCCGATGGCAGGCCACCGGATCTCCGGCGAACGCAGCGGCTACCCGCCGCTCCCGGTCGAGCACCACGTTGAGGCAGAAGATCCGGGCCTCGATCATGGTGCGGATCTCCTCAAGGTCCAGCCGGAACGAATTCTCCCCCGGCGGCATTCCGACCCGGCTGAGTCGGTAGGGCTTTTCGGCGAGGATGCCGTGATGCATTCCGATCGTCGAGGCATGGGCCAGTCCCGGCAGGATGTTCTTGAGCCCTCCGCCGAAGCCCGCCCAGAGGTGGGGCTCCACCATTCCGACGATGATGATCAGATCCGATTCTCCGACGAGACGGTTCAGCAGGACGCGCGTACCCCTGCGGGTGGTTCCGAAATTGATGTGCTTTCCCTCGTCGAAGGGATCGTGGTTTTCCCAGCGGATCCTGCGAAGGTTTTCCTGCCCGACCTTGCGCGCCATCGCCTCTTCGCTCATCGGCGTGTGGATCCCCAGCGCCGGCACCAGCGTAACCCCGTCCAGCGAGCCGGCCTTGCGGGCGATGATATCGAGGAGCAGGCCGAGAAACTGCGCCGTCGGAGTCGGGCGGGTATCGTCGTCGACAACCAGGAGGATTCGCGTTTCCGGGGTCACGTACCGGGCGAGCGGTTCCGAAAGGAGGGGGCGATCGATCGCCTGCCCGACCAGATCGAGCGCGCTCTTCCGCTTTCCGACCGGCTGACCTGCCGCCCGGACGTCGAGCAGATTCCAGGTATCGGGAATCCGTACATCCAGTTCGCCGTCGCCCCAGGGCATGCGCAGTTCCATCAGTCACTCCCCTTCCGATTGATCAGATATACTGCGCTGACAGTCAGCACACCGCCGGCCACCGTGGA
This sequence comes from uncultured Spirochaetota bacterium, assembly GCA_963728215.1. GTDB lineage: Bacteria > Spirochaetota > Spirochaetia > CAVSJD01 > CAVSJD01 > CAVSJD01. The sequence continues at coordinate 282,653 of CAVSJD010000007.1, forward strand.
GACACCCGGCACATCCCCCAGAAAGAACCAGCTGAACAGCAGGGCACTCGTGGGGACGATGAAGTCGAACGATCCCGCCCGACGGGATCCGAGCCGGCTCGATGCGTGCTCCGCGGCAGGGGGTGCATGGTCCCGGGAAAGGTTCTTCATGCGGATCAGCATACCACCGGGGATGGAATTTTGCTATACTGACCGGCATGGCGGTCACTCTGAAAGACGTCGCCCGGCGGGCCGGGGTATCCTCATCCACCGTATCACGCGTGCTGAGCGGGAATCCGCGGATCTCTCCGGATACCCGGGAACAAGGTATTCCGCTGCGTGCGCGAGCTGGGGTACCGGATGAACCCGATCGCCCGGGGCCTGAAAACCAGCAGGACCGGGACCGTCGGATTTCTGACGCCGGAGATCGCGAACCATTTTTTCATGCTGATCGCCCGCTGGGTCGAGACGGAGCTCAAGGAGCACGGCTACGACATGATCGTCTGCAACTCCGACGAATCCATCGAAGGAGAACGCGAGGGCATCCGGCTGCTCACCGACCGCAGGGTGGACGGCCTGATCCTGATTCCCTCTTCCGACGAAGGCGGGCACTTCCGGGCGCTCGACGAGGTCGGGATTCCGGCGGTGCTGGTGGACCGGACGGTTCGGGGTTTCCGCAGCGATTCCGTACTGGTGGACAACGAGCAGGGCAGCTACGACGCGGTGGACCGGATGATCCGGATGGGATTCCGGCGTATCGGATTCATCGGGGGAGACATGAAGCTCACCAATGCCCGGGAGCGGTATCGCGGCTACCGGAAGGCCCTCGCGGAGCATCGGATCGCGCCGGAGGAGGCGATCATCCGCTTCGGGGACTTCCATACCGAAAGCGGGTACATCCTGATGAAGGAGCTCATGGGACTCCCCGATCCCCCGCGGCAGGTGTTCATCGCAAACTGGTTCATGCATGTCGGGGCGACGAAATACCTGGCGGAGCACCGGGAGCGGGCTCCGCGGGATCTGTTCGTCTCCGGGTTCGACGACATGGAGCTCACCCCTATCCTGAGCTTTTCCCACCTCACCGTCGCCCAGCCGGTCAGGGAAATCGGCCGTTCCGCCGCCCGAACGCTGCTCCGCCGCATCCGTGGAGACCGGGAGGATTTCCCCCTGACGCTGCGGCTCGCTGCGGAAGTGAAGATCTACTGAAAAACATCTTGATTATCGGGAAAGGTGTGCTACTTTAGATATTTAAGAGAAAAGAGATATATGATACACAAACATGCATGCCTGCTTGCGACTCTGCTGTTTTTCCTCCCGGCGCATGCAGTGCTTCCCGGAGACAACCCGGGCGTACCCGCTCCGATACCGGGGGATCGCCCGCCGAGAGTGCTCGTCCTCAACTCGTACCATCAGGGATACCGCTGGACCGACAGCATCGTGCAGACGCTCTTCCGGGAACTTTCGGACCGGGAAGTCGACTTCATGGTGGAATACATGGACTCCGTTCGAAACCCGTCGGAGCGCCTCTACCCGAGCCTCTACGGACTCTTCCATCAGAAATACCGGCTCATGCAGCCGGACCTGATCATTGCCGCCGACGACACGGCGTACCGGTTTCTGCTCTCGTTCCACGGGAAGCTCTTCCCGGAGATTCCGGTCGTGTTCTGCGGCATCAACTCCTTCGACGACCGGGAGCTTGAAAACCGGCCGTTGTTCACCGGAGTCCTCGAGCAGGTGTACTTCCGGGAAACGATCGAGCTCATGCTCGAGCTGCATCCCGATACCCGGAGCATCTATTATCTCGTCGACAACAGCAGCACCAGCCGGAATACGCTCGGCACCGTTCGCGAAATCTTCCGTTCACTCCCGGGTGTGGACCTGCGGGTTCTGCAGGGTTCCGAAATCACCACGGCACAGATGTACCAGGCCGTGAGCAATCTTCCACCGGACTCGCTGGTCCTTACGACCCCCTGGATGATGGACTGGACGGGCAGTTACACTCCGTCGGAAGCGGTGCTGCGGCACGTGGCCGATGCCTCTCCCGTGCCGGTCTACGGGCTCATCGATCTGGGCCTGGGCCACGGCATCGTCGGCGGCATGCTGGACAGCGCCCGGAACCAGGGCCGCGAAGCCGCGAGGATCGCACGACTGATCCTGGATGGAGAACACCCCTCCCGAATCCCCATAGTTCGGGATACGGGAGGATCGTATCTCTTCGATCACCGGCAGCTCCGGCGCCACGACATTTCCCGGAGCAGTCTGCCGGGGGGCAGCGTGCTCATCAACGAGCCGTTCTCGTTCTACCGGACGTACCGCCATATCATCTGGACCGTCGTCGCGGTAATGCTGCTCCAGACGGCCACCATCGTGGTGCTGATTTCGAATATCGTGCTCCGCCGGAGGGCGGAGGCGCTTCTCCAGGAGAGCCGGGAGGATCTCGCGATCACGCTGGACAGCATCGGGGATGCGGTCATCGCAACCGACCCCGAGGGCCGGATCGTCCGGATGAATCCCAAGGCGGAGGAGCTGACCGGGTGGAGCATCGATGAGGTTAGAGGCCTTCATCACCACGACCGGTTCCCCCTGTTCCTCGAAAACCGGAGCGAAGCGGAGGTGTCCCTGGTGGACCAGGTGCTCCGCGAAAACCGGACGGTCGCATCCGACCTGCCGCTCCAGCTGCGGCGAAGGGACGGCGAGGAGCTCCAGGTATCGGAGAACGCCGCCCCCATCCGGGACGCGGCCGGACAGATCCGGGGTGCGGTGGCGGTGCTCCGGGATACGACCGAGAAGCGGCGGCTGGAAGAACAGCTGCAGCAGTCCCAGAAAATGGAAGCGATCGGGCAGCTCGCCGGCGGCGTCGCGCACGATTTCAACAATCTGCTGACGGGCGTTCTCGCCTATGCCAGCCTGATCCGCGACAGCGGACAGCTGTCGGGCGAAGAGGCGGGATACGTGAACGGAATTCTCGAAACGGCCCAGCGGGCGGGGAGCATCACCCGGCAGCTGCTCGAGTTTTCCCGGCAGGGCGCATTCACCCCGCGGCCGGTGGAGGTCCACGAGATCATCCGCGAAACCGCCGAGCTCCTGCATCATACGTTCGATCGGCGTATCCGGATCTTCCAGGATCTCTGTGCTCCCCGGTCGACGGTATTCGGGGACGCCACGCAGATCAGCCAGGTCCTGCTCAACGTCTGCATCAACGCGCGGGACGCCATGCCGGAAGGCGGAGAGCTGGTGATCGCCACCGACCTTCAGGAGCCGGATCGGGACGACGGGCAGGAACCGCTGCCTGCGCCGGGGATGGATCTGCGCATCCGCATCTGCGACAGCGGAACCGGAATCCCCGAACGCATCCTCAATCGCATATTCGATCCGTTCTTCACGACGAAGGAGGCGGGCAAGGGAACCGGAATGGGACTCGCGAGCGCCTACGGCATCGTGCACAACCACAACGGCTCGATCTCGGCGGAGAACCGTCCCGAAGGAGGCACCTGCTTCTCCATTCTCCTTCCGCTTCAGGAACAGCAGGTCGTCGAACGGCCGGATGACGTCGTCGAACCGGAGAAACCCGCCCGCAGGCAGACGGAGAGCTCCCTGATTCTGCTCGTGGAGGACGAGCGGGCCGTGCGGGAGTCGCTCTCGCGTCTGCTGACCTCCATGGGCTACCGGGTCCACGCGGTCCCGGACGGAGAGGAAGCGGCGGGATGGTACGAGGAGAACCGGGACCGGACGCATCTGGTGATCCTGGACATCAATATGCCGGTCCTCGACGGGTTCGAAACGTTCCGGAGAATGAAGCGGATTCATCCCGGCATGAAGTCCATCATCGTGACCGGCTTCGCCGTCTCACGGAAAACGACATCACTGCTCCGGGAGGGAGCCCTGGCGGTGCTGAGCAAGCCCTTCACCAGGGAGGAGCTCTCCGACGCCCTCCGGGAAGTGCTCGCCCCCTGAAGCGCCCCGAAGCGGCGGATATCCGGCCGTGATGCCGGCCCTGCCGGCGACTCAGATCGCCTCGGCGTTCGCGAGGAGATAGCGCTCCGCTTCCGGACTCCAGAGGCCGTTGTTCTTCGCAACGATATCGGCGAGCTCCCGGAACATCGGATCACCGGCTCCCCTGGTCGCGAACTCGTCGATGGCGGTCAGCTCCATCCGGATATTGGTATAGATGAGCTTCTTGCCCCCGGGAATCTTCGGGAGGTTCAGCGTCGTCTTCACGACACTGTCCAGTCCGCCCACATGGGTGATCATCGCGACCGGATTGATCCGCCCCTCCTGCATCAGGTTCAGCGCCTCGACCATGTCGTCGGTGTTCCCGCCGCTGGTCCCGACGAGGTGGTGGGAGGCATAATGGACGTTGTAGAAGTTGAGCTGGGCGGAGAAGCCCGGGTCCGTCGGACCGGCGAAGAAGTTCAGGCAGCCGTCCTTTCCCAGAATCCGGTCTCCCTGCTCCACGACCGGCCGGACCGGTGCGAACACGAAGACGTCGTCGAAGCCGTCTCCTCCCGCCAGGGCGACGAGCTCGCGGTCCGGGTCCTCGAGCTTCGCGGTGTTCACGTATCGGAGATCCACACCGTATTTCGCGGCCTCCTCCTGGGAAAGGATCGAGGCGGCGCGGGCGAGCCGGACCTCGTCGATGTCGGTCACCACCAGCAGCGAAGGCCGCACGTCGCCGTGTACGGCGTAGTCGATCGCGCCGAGCCCCATCGGTCCGACCCCGGCGAGGATCGCCGTTCTGCCGCCCTCGACGATGCCCATCCGGTGCTCGTACGAACCCTGAACGGTATGATACTGGGCATGGAAGGCCCCGACGATACAGGACATCGGTTCGGAAAGGGAGCCGTGAAAGAACGCTTCCCCCCGGTAGTCCAGGAGACAGTTCATCTCCATCACCTCGTTGGGGATGATGATGTCGGTCGCATCCCCGCCGATGAACTCGTAGGAATAGCCGGGAGCGTCGAGACTTCCGTTGTAGTTGAGAGCAGGCTGGATGGAGAACCGCACCCCCGGCCGGAACCGATCCTTCCACTTCGCCCCGACCTGCACGATCTCGCCGCAGAACTCGTGCCCGATCATTACCGGGTGATGTTCGAGATCTCCGGGAACCCGCTTGTGCTCGCTGCCCTGGATCGCCGCCTTGAAGCTCGACATGCAGATGCTGTCCGAAACGATATGGGCCAGGATTTCGTCGTCCTGCATATCCGGAAGGGTGAACTCCTCCAGCCGGAGGTCGTTCTTCCCGTACAGTCGCACCGCTTTCGTTCTCATCTGGTCTCCTTCTCTTAAATCTTAAACATTGCGTTTGGCTTTGTAAATAGTTTCATTTCAGTTGTAAATATCTTATCATTGACAGCAGAGACGGATGACCGCTACAATCGGAAAGATGAATATCTACCTGACCGACCGCGAGAAGAACATTCTCTCCCTGATCGCCGAGCAGAATCTGTCCGTTTCCGAGCTCAGCCGGGAGCTGAACGTCTCTTCCGTGACCATCCGCAACGATCTTTCGAGCCTGGAGGAGAAGGGATATCTCGTCCGCACCTGGGGCGGCGCGTTTCCCACTTTCCATCCCGACATGATGGAGCGTCAGCGCAGGCGGGTGGATGAGAAGAACCGGATCGCCCGGCACGCCGCCTCCTTCGTCGACGAAGGGGACACCGTCATGATCGAGGCGGGCACCACCACCGCCCTGGTGGCGAAGTACCTGTTCGGCAAGCGGGACATCAATATCGTCACGAACTCCGCCCTGGTGCTCCCCTACTCCCGGGCGAATCCCGCCCTGAAGCTGACCGTGGTCGGAGGCGAGTTCCGTCCGAGCACCGAGTCGCTGGTGGGCCCGAGCGCCCTGCGCGAGCTGGAACAGTTCCATGTCCGGATCGCCTTTCTCGGAACCGACGGGTTCAGTTTCGAAACCGGCCTCACGACCCATCTGGTGGAAGGGGCGGAGATCGTTCGCCGGATGGCACGCCAGGCCCGGCGCACCGTCGTGGTGGCGGACAGCGGAAAGTTCGGGAAAACCGGTTTCGTCAAGGTCCTGCCGCTCGAAGAGATCTCCGCCCTGGTCACCGACAGCGGAATCCCGGAGGACTTCCGCAGCGAATGCGAAAAACGGGGCGTGGAGCTCCACGTGGTCTGAACCGGCATGCGCCTGAGCGGGTCCCTGTCGCAGACGCCCGTGGACGGCGGACCGGCCGGCGGGCGACCGCCCCTTGTCCCCGTTCCCGAGCCGTGATACCTTTGCGAGAAAGAGATCCGTCGCGAATCGATGGCGGGGACAGGGGGTGAACGGCATGGAAGACGGGCTCCGGATCATCGCACCGGACCGGGAACGGCACCGGACGGAAATTTTCGAGCTGATCGCCAAGGCCTTTCCCCATCGCGGTTACTGGAACCGGATCCGTGACTGCGAGACCGGCTACATTGCCGGGAGCACCTATGACTGGGATGCATCGCGGATCGGCATCCTGGACGGGAAGATCGTCACCCACTGCGGAATCTGGGAGTACCGGCTCAGGATCGGAGAGGCCGTGGTCCGGTTCGCCGGAGTCGGCGGGATCGCGACCGACGGCGATTACCTCAAACGGGGCCTCATGAGCCGGACCATCCCCGCGTGCCTGGCCGATCTGCCCGCAGCCGGGTATCCCGCATCCTTCCTGTTCGGAATCGAGAACTACTACCACAAGTTCGGCTATGTTGCCGCCTGGCCTGCACAGAAATGGAGCGTCCAGGGTACGGATCTGCCGGACATCCCGCCCTCCTTTCTCATGGAGGAGATCCGGGAGGACTGGACCGGGCTGTCGGATCTCTACAACCGGGAAAACCGCGGCCGCACCGGAACCGCCGTGCGACCGACGTTCCGTACCAATCGATGGCCCGAGAGATGGATCGGCTACCGCTGGAGTCTCGGGGGGCGAACGTCCGGCTACCTCGTGGTCGAGGATGAGGAAGATACGCTCGAAGTCATCGATACCGCCGGGCAGCCGGAGGAGATCCTCACCGCACTGAGTCACCTCGCCCGGAGCCGGTGCAAACGCCGGGTCGTACTGGAAGGCATCCCGTACGACGGAGCCGTGGCCCGGGCCCTCCGGCGGAACAATGCCGAGCTTTCGCTCTCCTACCGCCGGAGCGGCGGCGCGATGGCCAGGATCGAAGGGCTGAATGCGCTGTTCCGGGAGCTTCTGCCCGAGCTGTCCGCACGGATCGCCGCCTCTCCGTTCCGGAATCGCGATCTCGCCCTGCGCCTCGTTCTCGAACGCGACCGGGAGGCCGAACAGTCCGTCGTCCTTCTCTCGCACGCCGGCCGGATGGAAATCGGCGACGCTGTCGAGATCGGCGGAACGCTTCGCGGCGGCAATGCGCTCGTCCGACTGGTCCTCGGAAGCGACGAGCCCGACGAGATCGTCCGGGAATCGGAGATCGGTCTCGAAGGAGCCGCCCGCTTCCTCGCGCCGGTCCTCTTTCCGAACCGGCGGCCGCTCCTTGCCCGGTGGGACCGCTTCTGAGCCCGGGGAGGATGCTCATGTCCGGAGAACCGAACGGCGGACGCATCTCCCGGATCGTGAGGAGATGGATCCGCCGGAGTGTCGTGCTCCTTCTGCTGCACGCCGGCACCTATCTCGGCGCCCTGGACTCCCCTCCCGTTACCTTCAACCACATCTCCCTGCGGGAGGGACTGTCGAACAACTCGGCCTACTGCATTCACCAGGATCACCTGGGCTTCATCTGGATCGGCACGTTCTCCGGACTCAACCGTTACGACGGAACCCGGATGGAAATCTTCCGCCCGGAGCCGATGGACCCGGACAGTATCTCCGGATCCATCATTTTCGACATTCTCGAAGACAGCCGGAACCGTCTCTGGATCGGCACCGACGGAGGCGGCTTCAACCGGTACGACTTCGAGACGAACAGTTTCCAGTCGTATCACCCCGAAGCCGAAAATCCCTTCAGTATCAGCAGCCAGAAAATCTTCAGCCTGGAGGAGGATTCCTTCGGCAGGATATGGATCGGAACGGCCGACGCGGGCATTTCGATTTTCTCTCCGGAAACGCAGCGGTTCACGAACCTTTCCGCCGGGAATACCGCGGGACTGGAAAGCGATGTCATCCGGACCCTTCTGCGCGATTCGAGAGGCCGCATCTGGGTGGGAACTCAGGGAGGGGGACTCTCGGTCTCTACGGATGGGATCCACTTCTTCAATTACCTCGAGGGGTCTACGGTTCGCGAGCTGTTCGAGGATTCCCGGAACAGGATCTGGATCGGTCTCGAGGGGGACGGACTTCTTCTGGTCGACGAGAGCCGGAGCGAGCTCGCGTTCCGGACCCGTCTGCCCGGTCAGCTGATCCGCAGCATCGCGGAGGATCGAAACGGGCGATTGTGGATCGGGACGGAGCGGGACGGTCTGGTCCTGCTGGAAGAGAACAGGCCGGAGCAGCAGATCCGGAACGATCGGGACAATGCCTCGACCCTGAGCAGCGATTTCATCCGGGACGTTTTCGTCGACAGATCGGGACTGGTGTGGATCGCAACCCGGGGCGGCGGCGTCAATACCTACAACAGCCGCAGCGAGGGATTCGGCCGCATGCTGCCCGGAGCGTATGCGGTCCGGCAGATCTTCGAGGATTCGAAATCGAGACTCTGGATCGCAACCGACGGTCAGGGGCTCATCCTGAACGAGTCGGACGCAGGACCCGCAGAGCTGCGCCATGTTCCGGGGAGCGGTCCCGGGCTGTCGAGCAACCATCTCTACGCCCTTGCCGAAGATACGGACGGGTCCGTCTGGATCGGCAGCGATGGAGACGGGCTGGACCGCTATTATCCGGATACCGGCGAGTTCCGTCATTACCGGTACGATCCTCTCGAAGCCGGCTCCCTGTCCTCGAACGTCATTTGGTCCCTCCTGCGGGACAGCGAAGGCGATGTCTGGATCGGCACCGAAGGGGGCGGCCTGAACAGGTTCGACCGCGCGACGGGCAGGTTCCGGGTCTATCAGAACAGTCCCGATGACGAGTTCTCGCTGCTCGGGAATTCCGTACGCGCGCTGTTCGAGGACAGCCGCAGCGATCTCTGGATCGGCACCTGGGACGGAGGGCTCAGCCGCAAGGCGAAAGGGGATGAGCGGTTCGTCAACTACACCCGGGATCCTCTCGACCGGCACAGCATCAGCGACAACAGCGTGAACTGTATCACGGAAACCGCTGACGGGCTTCTCTGGATCGGGACCTCCGGCGGCGGGATCAACTCCTTCGATCCCGAAACGGAAACGTTCACCGCATATCGGGTCGAGGACGGCCTCGCCGACAACACCGTCTACGGAATCGTACCGGACGAGAACGGATTCCTGTGGATCAGCACCGCCAACGGGTTGTCCCGGTTCGATCTCATCACCAGCCAGTTCACCAGCTTATGGGATACCGATGGGCTGATCGCCAACGAGTTCGAGCGGAATGCGTTCATGAAGTCGTCTGCCGGAGAGGTTTTCTTCGGAACCACCGAAGGGATCGTCCGCTTCTTCCCGGATCAGGTGCGGCTCAATTCCTACATGCCCCAGGTTCTGATTACCGATTTCAGTCTCTTCAATCGATCGGTCCAGCAGAACGAGCGGATCCGCAACCGGGTCTATCTGAAGAAGGACATCACCCTGAGCGACGAGGTATCGGTATATCCCGGAGACAGCTTCATCGGGTTCACCTTCTCCTCTCTCGATTTCGCGAATCCCGTGAAGAACAAGTTCGCCGTCAGGCTTGCCGGATTCGATTCCGACTGGCATTACCTGGGCACCCGGAACCGGTTCTTCTACTCGAGCCTTCCGCCCGGGGACTACCGGCTCCAGGTCATGGGCACGAACAGCAACGGCACCTGGAGCACCGAATTCGACGAGCTGACGCTTCACGTGATCCCTTCATTTTTTCAGACCTGGTATTTCTACCTGCTTCTGTTTCTTCTGATCGCCGCAGTGTTCTACGCCGTCGCCCGCATCCGGATCGCGGGACTGAACCGGCACAATCTCCTGCTGCAGCAGTTCTCCAATTACGTGCAGGACGTGCGGGAAGAGGAGCGCCGGAGCATCGCCCGGGACGTTCACGATGAGCTCGGGCAGCTCCTGACCACCATGAAGATGCACATCTTCTGGCTGTCGCAGAACCCTTCCACGGGCCGGGAGCAGCGACAGGCAAAATACGATTCGACCCTGGGGATCATCAACGCGACCCTGGACTGGTCGAAGGATCTGGCGACCCGGCTGCGACCGGTGGTCCTCGACAACCTGAGTCTGGCCGAAGCCGTGAACTGGCTGATCGACGAGACGGAGAAGCATTCTTCGCTCCCGATCACCCGTTCCATCGAAGACACCCCGGACATGCCGGTCGAGCGCGCGACCTCGATCTTTCGAATCGTTCAGGAGACCATCACCAATATCATCCGGCATTCGGGCGCAACGGCGGCGAGGGTCTCGCTGCGCTGCAGCAGCGGATTCCTGTTCCTCAGCGTGGAAGACAACGGTCGGGGCATCGGCAGGAACCAGCTCTCGAATCCCGATTCGTATGGTATAATAGGAATGCGGGAACGGGCAAAGCATCTTGGAGGTGAGATCACCTTTACGTCCGACGCGCTCGGCACGCGGATCGATGCGAAGATTCCGATAGAAGGATAGCGAAGTGCTGCGGATAATGATAGCCGACGATCACCCGGTACTGCGCAGGGGATTGATCGATCTGCTGCAGGAATCGCTCTCGATCTCCCGGATTTACGAAGCCGGTGACGGAAACGAGGTTCTGAGCGTCCTTCGAAACTGCAGCGTCGATGTTCTGATCCTCGACATCAGTCTGCCCGGAAAAGACGGCATGCGGGTCCTGGCCGAGGTGAAGCACGAGTTCCCCGCCCTTCCGGTGATCATGCTCAGCATTCAGCCCGAGTCTCAGTATGCGGCCCGGGCCTTCCGGCTCGGTGCCTCGGGCTGTCTCAACAAGGCAACCGCCCCGGAGGAGCTGGTACAGGCCGTTCGCCAGGTCGCTTCCGGGGAGAACTACATCAACGACAGGACCTCTTCCATTCTCCTGGAATCCCTGCGCCGGACCGGTACCGCCGCCCCCCATCGGGAGCTCTCGGAACGGGAGACGCAGGTCATGCTCCTGATCGCCTCGGGCAAGACCATGTCGGAGATCGCCGATGATCTCTGCCTGAGCGTAAAGACCGTCAGTACCTACCGCAGCAGGCTTCTGGAAAAGATGTGCCTGCGCAACAACGCGCAGCTGACGCAGTACGTGTACCGGCACAAGCTGATGTCCCTGACCTGAGCGGCAGTCCTGCCTCAGCGGCACTCGTGTAGGACAGAATCCTACACGAAAATCACATCCCGTCTTACTTACAGCGCTCGGTTCCGGTCCCACAATGACTGCATGAGTTGGGACGGCGATTTCTCGATCCGTACTCTGTCTCCGGATGTGCCGGGCGAGCGGAATCAGGTAACGGAATTTCTCGGCAGGGAGGGACTCGAGTACGAGGACGACATCGGATACACCGTCGGGATCTTCCGCGGTTCCTCGCTGGCGGCGGTCGGCTCCCTTGCCGGTCGGGTCATCAAGGGCGTGGCCGTCGACCCGGCGTATCGCGGATCGAACCTCACCGCCAAGGTGCTCTCGTATCTGAAACTGTACGCGTACCATCAGGGAATCCATTCCCTGTTCCTCTTCACCGGGCGGGAAAACGGCGACCTCTTCACCTCGGTCGGCTACAGTCCGGTGGCCGCGACCGATGAGGTCATCCTCCTGGAAGACTCGAAACGGAACTTCTCGATGTATCTGAAGTCCCTCCGGGAGCTGAATCCCGACCGCAGGGCGGCGGCCGCCCTGGTCATGAACTGCAACCCCTTCACCCTGGGACATCGCTATCTCGTCGAACGCGCGGCGAAGGAGAACGAGCTGGTTTTCCTCTTCGCCGTTCAGGAGGACCGCTCGGTCTTTCCCTTCGACGTGCGGGTCCGCCTGATGCGCGACGGAACCGCCGATCTTCCGAACGTGCGGGTCGTACCGGGCGGTGATTACATCATTTCGGGGGCCACTTTTCCCGGCTATTTCATCAAGGACAAGGGCAGGATTTTCGCGGCCCATGCCCGCCTCGACCTGACGCTGTTCGGCGATTCGATCGCTCCCGCCGCGGGCATCGTGAAGCGCTACGTCGGCCACGAGCCCTACTGCGCGGTAACGGCCGACTACAACCGGACCATGAAGGAGCTGCTTCCGCCCGGGGAATCGAGGTGATCGAGATCAGGCGCAGGGAGGAGTCGGAACGGGCGATCAGCGCATCCGACGTCCGGCGCCTGTTGGGAGCCGGGCGGTTCGAAGAAATCGCGCGGATCGTCCCGCCGGGCACGTATTCCTATCTTGTGTCCGACGAGGCGGCATCCATCCGAAAAGCGCTTGAAGGAGCAGTATCGTGAAGATCGTCACGACGGGAACCGCCGGCACCCTCGAATCGAGCGACGTACTGGTCACCGTGATTCCGACCGAAATGCCCGGACTGGAAATCGAGCTGGAGAGCGTCGTCAAGAAACAGTTCGGCAAGCAGATCCTGATCGTGGTTCGGGAGGTCATGGCGAAGCTGGAAGTCGGCAGCGCCTTCGTATCGCTTCAGGACAAGGGCGCCCTCGACTGCACCATTCGCGCCCGGACCGAAGCTGCCGTCTACCGGGCGGCGGGAATCACGACCTATCGCTGGGGGGGCGCATCATGAAGCTTCGCCGGACCATGCTCTACGTTCCCGGGGGCAACGCCGCCATGGCGAAGGATGCCCACATCTATCGCTCGGATGCGATCATGTTCGATCTCGAGGATTCCATCGATGTGAACGAGAAGGACAGCGCACGCTTCCTGGTGTATCACGCCCTGCGGACCCTCAACTACGAAGGGATCGAGACGGTGGTGCGCATCAACGGCCTCGACAGTCCGTACGGCAGGCAGGACGTGGAAGCCATGGTCCATGCACGGCCCGACATCATCCGCCTTCCGAAAACGGAAACCCGCAGGACGTGAACGACGTGGAGGAACTGATCGCCCGCCATGAACGGGCCGCGGGCATTCCCGAGGGCACCATCGGCCTGATGGCGGCGATCGAGAGCCCCCTCGGGGTGCTGAATGCCTACCGGATTGCGATTTCGAGCAGACGCCTGATCGGAATCGCCTTCGGGGCGGAAGACTTCGTCACGAACATGAAGACGAGCCGAAGCAAGGGGGGGGAGGAGCTCTTCTTCGCCCGGTGCCAGATCGTCACGGCCGCCCGGGCCGCGGGCATCTACGCGATGGACACGGTCTTCTCGGATCTGAACGACGAGGAGGGATTCATCGCCGAGATCCGGATGGCGAAACAGCTCGGCTTCGACGGAAAGTCCATCATCTCGCCGCGGCAGATCAGGCCGGTCCACGATGTCTTCACCCCCACCCCGGAGGAGATCGAGGACGCCAGGCGGGTGATGAGGGGCATTCAGGAAGCGAAAAAGAAAAAGAGCGGCGTCATCACCGTCGACGGGAAAATGGTCGACAAGCCGATGGTCGATCGGGCCGAACGGGTCATCGAAATGGCCAAGGCTTCGGGATTCCGCATCACCGAGGAGGCGCTCAATGCCTGAGAACAGCATCGGCCGCTTCGTTCCCGAACGCGTGGACGGGTTCGCGTCGCTGAAGCCGTTTCAGGGAGCGGTCGCCAACACTCCCCTGGTGCGCAAGGAGAAGGGCAACCGGAGCCTCCCGAGACTGAACAAGCTGCTCGATACCGTCGAGCAGGCGGTCATCCGGACCGGGCTCAAGGACGGCATGACGATCTCGTTTCACCACCACTTCCGGAACGGCGACAAGGTGGTGAACATGGTGCTGGACGTGATCGCCAATATGGGGATCAAACATCTCACCCTCGCCTCTTCGTCCCTGACCACGGTGCATGACGAGCTGATCCCGCACATCAGGAAGAAGGTAATCACCCGGATCATAACCAGCGGATTGCGGTCGAAACTGGGAGAAGAGATTTCCTGCGGGCTTCTCGATGCTCCGGTTCTCTTCCACTCCCACGGCGGCAGGGCACGGGCGATCGAGACGGGACAGCTGAAGATCGACGTTGCGTTCCTCGGCGTCCCCTCGTCGGATGTCTACGGCAATGCCAACGGTTTCACCGGGTCCTCGGCCTGCGGTTCCCTGGGCTACGCCCAGGTGGACGCGAAGCATGCCTCGAAGGTCGTCCTGATCACCGACAACCTGGTCGAGTATCCCAACACCCCCTTCAGCATCGATCAGGACCTGGTGGATCATATCGTGGTGATCGATTCGGTCGGGGATTCGAACCGGATCGCCACCGGAGCGACGCGCATCACCACCAACCCGAAGGATCTGCTGATCGCCCAGACCGCGGCCGACGTCATCGCCTATTCTCCCTACTTCGAGGACGGCTTCTCCCTGCAGACAGGATCGGGAGGCGCTTCGCTGGCGACGACCCGCTTCCTGACCGAGTACATGAACAAACGGGGTATCCGGGCCAGCTGGGCCCTGGGAGGAATAACCAGCCAGATCGTGAAAATGCACGAAGCGGGCCTGATCAAACGGATGCTGGACGTGCAGAGCTTCGATCTGGATGCGGTCAACTCCATCGCGGTCAACCCGATGCACACGGAGATCGACGCGTCCTACTATGCCAACCCGCTGAACAAGGGCTGCGCGGTGAACAAGCTGAACGTCGTGGTGCTGAGCGCGCTCGAGATCGACACCGATTTCAACGTGAACGTGATCACCGGTTCCGACGGAATGATCATGGGCGCCTCCGGGGGTCACTCGGATACGGCGATCGGTTCCGGCCTCTCGATAATCGTCGCGCCGCTCATCCGGGGCCGCATCGCCAGCGTCGTCGACCGGGTCCTGACGGTGATCACCCCGGGAGAAAGCGTCGACATCCTGGTCACCGATCGGGGCATAGCGATCAATCCGAGGCGGCAGGACCTGATCGATCACTTCCGCGGAAGCAAGCTCCCGATCTACACCATCCGGGAACTGAAGGAACGTGCCGAGCGGGTAGCCGGAAAACCCGAGCCGATCGAGTTCGAAGACAGAATCGTGGGACTGGTCGAGTACCGGGACGGAACCATTATCGACGTGATCCGCAAGGTCGCCGATCCGCACTGTTGAAAACGCGGCGTTGCCGCGAGGAAATACGTAATCGATATCCGAATCGATGCGTGAAAAGGAGTTCCGATATGAAAAGAATCACCGTATCAATTCTGCTGCTGACCGTCGGCCTGATGGCCGCGGGTGCTCTGTTCGCAGAAGGACAGGGAGAGGGCCGCGAAGTTCAGTACCCCAAGGGTGCGCTGGATTTCGTCGCTCCCAGCGGTGCCGGCGGAGGCTGGGACCTCACGATCCGCACCACCGCAAAAGTCCTCAAGGACACCGGCCTGGTCAAGGTACCCATGCCCGTTCGCAACAACCCGGGCGCCGGCGGCGCGGTGCATCTCGCGAGTCTTCAGGAGAAACCCGATTCCGACAAGATCATCACCGTCTACTCCCCGCCCCTGATCCTGACCAAGCTCTCGGGCACGACAGATCTCAATTACGAGAACGTGACGCCCCTGGCACGGCTGATCGCCGATTATGCCGTGTTCGTCGTGAAAGCCGATTCCCGGTTCAAGAGCATAGGCGACGTCATGACCGCACTGAAGGCCGACCCCAAGAGCGTCAAGGTCGGCGGCACGTCTTCCGCCGGATCCATGGACCATCTGCAGTTCCTGATCATGGCCAAGGCGGCCGGTGTGAAGAACCTGCGCCAGATCGATTACATCAACTTCAACGATTCCGGCGCCGCTCAGGTCATGGGCGGACACATCGATCTGTTCTCGACCGGACTCTCCGAGGTCCGCGGTCTCATCGAGAGCGGCGACCTGCGGGCCCTGGCCCAGACGTCGGATCATCGCCTCGGCGACGGCGTCGTCCATCAGATCCCGACCTGCATGGAGGAAGGCATCAACGCGACCTTCGTCAACTGGCGCGGTCTCTTCGGCCCTCCCGAAATGCCGGACTACGCGGTTGCCTACTGGCGTGATACCCTCGGGAAGATGGTCAAGACGCCCGAATGGGAAAAGGCCAGAGCCACGAACGGCTGGGACGATGCCTACATGGATGCTCCCGCCTTCGGGGAGTTCCTGAAGCAGGTTGACAAGGATTACCAGGGTATTCTGGAAGAGATCGGCATGCTCGCAAAATAGCAGGCCGACTGCACCCGTTTTTTCGAGAGCGGCATCACGGCTGATGCCGCTCTCACACCTGTGAGGTTCACGATGGATTTGACACTGGTGTCCGGAGCCGTCTCTCTCGCCATCGGCATGGCCGTCACCTGGATGTCGCTCAACCTGCCCCAGGCGAGTATCGGCATGCCGAACGCGCCCAAGGTATTTCCCGCGGGACTCGGAATCCTGATGGTCATCTGCTCGATCGCTCTCATCATCCGGGAACTGGTGAAACGGCAGAAGCACGGTCAGGCTGAGTCGCAGACGAAAAACCCCCATCTGGCGAACATTGCGCTTACCTGCCTTTTCGGCGTTCTCTACGCCCTGCTGTTCAATCCGGTCGGATATGTGCTCTCCACGTTTTTCTTTCTGGAAGCGGAGCTGTGGCTGTTCAACGGAAGGACGAAATGGAAGGTGAACACGATTGTTGCCCTCTCCTTCAGCGTGAGCATCTATCTGCTTTTCGCCAAGGCCCTGGGCGTCTACCTGCCGATGACCCCGTTCATCTGGTTTTAGGAGTACAGTATGGAAACCTTGAATTTTCTCTTCGAGGGCCTGCTCGTCGCAATGCAGCCCATGAATATTCTGTGGGTGACCATCGGCGGCGTCCTCGGAACCATCATCGGTATGCTGCCCGGACTCGGGCCCGCAACGGGAGTCGCCGTTCTTCTGCCCCTCACCTTCGTCATGGGGCCGACGGCCTCGCTGATCACCATGGCCGGGGTCTACTACGGCGCCATGTACGGCGGGTCCCGCGCCTCGATCCTGATCAACACCCCGGGTGACGGAGCGGCCGTCGCCGCCACCTTCGACGGATATCCCATGACCCTGAAGGGTCGGGCGGAGGCCGCCCTGGCGATCTCCGCGATCGCTTCGTTTATCGGCGGTGTCATCGCGACCGTCATCATGGTCGCCATCGCATTGCCGGTGGCCCGGTTCGCCCTGAAGTTCGGTCCCGCGGAATACTTCATGCTCTTCGTGTTCGCCCTCTCGGCCACCGCGTCGATGAGCAAGGGAGACAGCCTGAAGGGATTCATCGCCACCCTGCTGGGGTTGATGATCGCGACCATCGGCATCGACGGGCAGTCCGGCATCAAGCGATTCACCTTCGGGATTCTCGAGCTGGAGAGCGGCATCGACTTCCTGGTGGTAATCATCGCCGTGTATGCGCTGGGCGAAGTGTTCAAGAGCTTCCGGAACATCGCCGAAGGCACCAAGAAGGCGCAGACGAAGTTCGGCAGGATCTGGATAAACCGGGAGGAGTGGAAGCGCTGCGTCTGGCCGATCCTGCGCTCGGCTCCGTTCGGATTCCTGATCGGCGCCCTGCCCGGGGCCGGCGGCACGATGGCGGCGCTCCTCTCCTACAACAACGAGAAGCAGCTGTCCCGACATCCCGAGGAGTTCGGCGAGGGAGCCATCGAGGGTGTCGCCGCCCCCGAATCGGCCAACAACGCCGCCTCCGTCGGTGCGATGATCCCGATGCTGACGCTCGGCATTCCCGGTTCGGGCACGACTGCAGTCATGATGGGCGCTCTGCTGATGCTGGGACTGCAGCCGGGTCCCATGCTCTTCCAGCAGCAGTCCACGATCGTCTGGGCCCTGATCGCCAGCATGTTCGTCGGGAACATCATTCTCGCCGTCATCAACATTCCCCTCGCCGGCGGACTGGTTCGCGTGCTGGCGGTACCGCCGAAGATCCTCTATCCGATCGTGCTCAGCCTGGCCTTCGTCGGGACGTTCGCCATCAGCTACAGCGTCCTCGACTTCTACCTCCTGATCGTCTTCGGCCTGGTGGGCTACTTCCTGTCGGCGGCAAAGATTCCCATCACCCCGATGATCCTGGCGGTGATAATCGGCAACAACATGGAGCAGTCCTTCCGGCAGGCCTATACGATTTCCAACGGCAGCCTGAAGATATTTCTCGGATCCACGCTCAGCGTGGTGCTCTTCATCCTGACTGTCGTCTCGATCGCGGGACCTCCCCTGCGGGAATACCTTGTCAAGCGTAAACAGCCTCAGGCGGCCTGAGTGCGTCGGATCCCGGTTCGCTGCGAACCGGGACAGCCGATCCTCCCTCTGCCGTTCCCGGATCGGGAATGCAGCCGCGGCGGCGATGCGGGCGGAGCTCGAAACGACGCCGAAACCCGGCCTCGTCGACCTGCGGGACTGCGGAGCCCACGACGACATGAACCCGGTTCTGTTCCGCGCCAGCATCGACGCGATCGAACCGCTGCTGCACCGCATGGCCCGCGAGGCCCGGGGACGTCTCCCCTCTCCCGGCCTGTTCGAAGAGCTGCGCGGTATCGGGCGGGAAGCCGAACAGGCGATGTTCTCCGCGACCTGCGGCATCAACACCCATAAGGGGCAGATCTTCGTGCTGACCCTCCTGATCGCCGCGGTCTGCTCCGCCCGGGACCGTTCGGCCGGCGGCATGCAGGAGGCCGTCAGACGGATGACCGCGGGGATGGTCGAGCGCGAGCTGCTCGATGCGCTTCGATCCCGGCTTCCGGTCAGCCACGGCGAGCACCTGTACCTGAGATTCGGGGCCGCCGGCGTCCGCGGAGAGGCGGAAGCCGGATTCCCGTCGATCTTCCGGGTCGGACTCCCGGTGTATCGCCGGCTGCTCCGCACGGGACTCTCCCGCAACGATGCCGCTGCCCAGACGCTGCTGCACATCATGTGCGGGGTCGAGGACACGACGGTGCTGCATCGCGGGGGACGCGAGGCGCTGGCATTCGTCCGGCGCCGGAGCCGGCAGGCGCTGTCCCTCGGCGGCGTGCGGACGGCGCAGGGGCGACGGTACCTGGACCGGATGAACCGCGCGTTCATTCGACGGGGAATCAGTCCCGGGGGAGCGGCCGACCTGCTGGCGGGGACGCTGTTCATCCACCGTGCGATTTCCGGCGGACGGATTCATGGTTGAGCTGGAAGATCTCCTGCGGGCCCGGGACGAGCGGAGTGCGGCGATTGCCTCCCTGCAGCGGACCTGCGGCCTGCCCGTCCTGGTTCTGACCCTGAACATTCCCGGCCCCGAAAAACTCCCCTCCTGGTCGGAACGGGTTATCGAAGCGGGTATCCGGGAGATGCGGGACATCCTGGGTCGGGAAGGCATATCCGTCCCGTACTCCAGGCTGCAGTGTGCGCCCTCGGGATTCGAATGGTTCGCGGTCGCGGATGCCGAAGCCGCGGCGCTGAAGGATCACGCCGTTTCCATCGAAGGGACGCATCCGCTCGGGCGGCTGTTCGACTTCGACGTGCATCCCGCCGCGGGAGCGGTCCTGGGCAGATCCGGAATCGGCAGGCCGGCCAGGACGTGCCTGCTCTGCGACCGGCCGGCCCACGAATGCGCCCGGAGCCGCCGGCATCCCCTCGCCGAGCTCGCTGCCCGGATCGAAACGCTGGTCGACGGCTTTCTCACCCGGTTTCCGGGCGATTGATCATCCCCTCGCGCTGATATACTCTTTCCCGGAAGATCGCCGTACATGTGAAGGGAAAGCACCGCATTGTCGAAACACGAATCGCCGGAAGGATCGCCCCCGGCCGCATGGCGGCTCCTGCCCGAACCCTTCTTCCTCCGGGATGCCGAGACAACGGCGCGGGAACTGCTCGGGAAGCTGATCGTCCGGGAACGGGAAGGCTTTCCGCTTCTGGCCGCCCGCATCGTCGAGACCGAGGCGTACACTGCGGACGATCCCGCTTCGCACTCCTTCCGCGGTCCCACGCAGAGAAACGCCGCGATGTTCCGCACGGGCGGAATCGCCTACGTGTACCGGATCTACGGGATTCATCACTGCTTCAACGTGGTAACGGGACCGGAAGGCGACGGAAGCGCCGTGCTGATCCGGGCGGCTGAGCCGATCGCGGGGATACCCGCCATGTGGGAAGCCCGCTTTCCCGCGCGGCCTTTCGACCCGGCCGGGCTCTGTCGGATCGCGAACGGCCCCGGGCGCCTCTGCATCGCGATGGGAATCCGCCGGGAGCGGCACGACGGGGTGTCTCTTCGGAACGGAGAGCTCACGATCCGGGACGACGGCTCGCCGGTCCCGGAGGCGATTCGCGACGGACGCATCGGAATCAGCAGGGCGGCGGACCTGCTTCGCCGCTTCTCGATCCCGGACAGTCCGTACGTCTCCCGGAGGGTCCGGGAGACGCGGAAGCCGGGCTGACGGGACTACCTGCGGCGGCCGAAGATCCGGAGCAGGAACAGGAACAGGTTGATGAAGTCGAGGTAGAGCTTGAGCGCGCCGATCATCGAGAGACGCACGTAGTCGGCTTCCGACATCCGCGATCCCATCTGCTCGTTCCAGCGCTTGATCATCTGCGTGTCGTAGGCGGTCAGTCCCAGGAATACCGCGACCCCGGCATACGAGATGATCCAGTAGAGGAACTCGCTCCGCAGGAAGAAGTTCACCAGGGATGCGACGAGAACGCCGATGAGCCCCATGAAGAGGTAGCTCCGGAGACTCGACAGGTCCCGGGTCGTTGTCATGGCATAGACACTCATCCCCGCGAACGTTCCGGCGGTGATGAACAGGGTCATGGTGATGCTCGCCCCGGTATAGGCGAGGAAGATGAAGGAAAGCACCACGCCGTTCAGCACCGCATAGAGCCCGAAGCCGCCCGCCGCCGCGATGGGGCTCAGGGACTGGAGTCGGGCGGTCAGAAAAATGACCAGGGCGATCTGTGCGACGAAGATTCCGATGAACAGCAGGGTATTCGATGCCAGGGTCCGGACGATCGCCTCGTTCGTCGAAACCGCCAGCGCGACGGCTCCGGTGACCCCGAGACCCGCAGCCATCCAGAGATAGACGTTCCGGAGGATGCTCCGTTCCCGGACTGCCGCGGACTGCAGCACATATTCACGATCGGACATGCCGACCTCCTCTCAGGCATGGGTACCGGCCCCGGACCGAACGGCCCGCGCCGGTCTGCTATCAGCATAGAACGTCCGGGGAGCCGGGTCAAGCCGGCCGGCGCGCTGGGTGCGAACGGCGTCGGCGGCGCTGTAAGTGCTGCGCGGGTCGGCCGGGCAGCGGACTGGTCCCGGCCGCCCGGCCGCGACGCCCGGAACGGGATCAGCCGCCGATCATCGTCTCTTCAGGATCGCGATGACCTCGTCCAGGTCTTCCTGGGTATCGACGCTGAGGGCGGCGTAATCGTGGCGCGTCTTCACCACCCGGATCCGGTATCCTTTCTCCATGGCACGCAGCTGTTCCAGGGATTCGGTCCTGCTCAACGGGGTTTCACCGAAGGTGACGTACCGCATCAGGAAGTCCTTCCGATAACCGTATACCCCGATATGCTCGTAGACTTCGAACCGGGCCTCGTCCCGCGGATACGGGATCAGGGAACGGGAGAAGTACAGTGCATAGCCCTGCTCGTCGCAGACCACTTTCACCACGTTCGGGTTCTGAAACTGGTTCCGGTCCATAACCCGGTAGCATCCGGTGGACATAACCTGGGAAGGATCCTCGACCAGCACTCCCGCAATCTCGTCGATGATCCCGGGGACGATGAGCGGTTCATCTCCCTGGATGTTGATCACGATGTCGCAATCGATATTTTCCGCAACTTCCGCAGCCCGATCGGTACCCGACGGATGGTCCGGGGAGGTCAGGACTGCATTCCCGCCGAAGCCTTTCACGGCATCGACGATGCGCCGGTCGTCGGTCGCGACGATGACGGAATCCACGAGTGACGCTTCGCATGCCCGTTCGTACACGTGCCGGATCATGGGCTTTCCGCAGATGTCCTTGAGCGGCTTGCCCGGCAGGCGGGTCGAACTGTACCGCGCCGGGATGATTCCGAGTACCTTCATTTCACCCTACCTTTTCGGAACCGACAGGCCGGTCATTTTCCGTGCCCGCGCTGACATTTTCAGCTTGTCGATCGGCTCGATTTCCGACACGATCCGTTCGCGCATCGCCGTGCCTTCGGGCGTCTGCTGCGGGTGACTGAGGAAATCCAGCCGGATGCCGAGCTCCTGCGAGACCTTCGCCGCGAGAACGGGCCAGATGATGCCGATGTCTCCGATCACGGGGATGCTGTCGTCCAGACGGCAGAATGCGGACATCTCCATCCGGAAGGGAATCCGGGTGAACTTTGTCTTCGGCAGTCCCTTGTCGATCGCCTCCTGCACCGAGCCCTGCTTCTTGTCCATTTCCCATGCTTTTCTCAGGTTGTCGTCGAGATCGAAGCGGATGAGCGTCTTTCCTTTCAGGCTGTACGTCCGATACCCCGTCCACATCGACCAGATGCCGTGTCCGGTGTACGTTTCGAACGGACCGTCGTGGATCTCCTGCGTGAGAGCCACCGCCGACTCGATGATGACCTCCGCACTTCCCAGCATGTCGGCGATCCGGGCGCTCCGCTGGGAGACCGGGATACTGTCTCCGACGGCCATACCGACCGCTCCTCCCCCGACGAGCTGCGGGATGCTGACCAGCACCGGCACACCCATGGCGGCTCCCGCCCCCAGCATGGTCTGCTCGTGAGCACCCCAGCCGGCCACCTCCTCGAACGGAAGCCCGTAGGCTCTCGCGATGTCGAGAATCTCTCCGGCCAGCATCTCACAGCGGAGTCCCATCGGGTAGGCCATGTTCCCGGCGGCCTTGATGATCACCTCTCCGTCCATACTCCTGCAAAGAGAGACAAGCTCGGAATCGATGATCATCTCACTGGAGATGCGCTTCCACCATTCGTCGCTCATCTCGGTGAGCTCGAAGATGTCGCCCCGCGGGAGGTATCGCTTATCGATGAAAGGCTTCAGCTTTGTTCCATCGACCCGCTTCACCCGGTCCAGCACCCCGCCCATCTCGTGGGCGATGACCGCGGAGCTCGTGGTCACTCCGTCCACGACACCTTTCCGGATGAGCTCCGCGATCAGGGTGGTCACCCCTTCGTGGAGATTCGGACCGCTGCCGGTAACTACGACGACCTTACCGCCGTTCCGCTTCGCTTCCACGATTTTCCTGACCGATACATCCAGGGATCGACGCGATTCTTCATCCAGCATCGCGTAGTACCCGTCGATTTTTTTCATGTCGCTTTCCATACCGGGGTTTCTCCATCATGCCGTTCGTATCGATGCGCGAGCCGCTCGTGCGGCTCGCGTCTACCGGTTCAATGCATTCTTCAGGAACTCATGCTGCTCCGGCGTCAGTTCCGGAAGCGGTTTTCTCGGAATTCCGGCCGGCAGGCCGGCGAGTTCGAGCCCTGCCTTCAGACTCGCCAGGAAGAACCCGTTGAACAGGCACTGTGAGCGTTCGTATACCTTGTGCTGCAGACGGATCGCCTCCGGGATCTCATTCTTTCCCCATGCCGTATACACCGAGACGACCAGTTCGGGGAACAGGTTCGACAGGCCGGAAACGGTGCCGACACATCCGGCGGCGAGGACGGCGGCGAACGTCCGGTCGTTGCCCGCGAGCACCGAAAACGCTCCGCTGCGTATGCGGGTGTAGGCTTCGAGCTGGACGAAATCGTCTCCGCTGAACTTGATTCCGACTACGTTGGGACACCGTTCGGCGATCCGTCCGGCGGTTGCCGGCAGAATATCGTTCAGTGCGTTGTCGGGAATCGAGTAGAGATAGATCGGGAAATCGGGAGGAAGCTCACCGGCCAGCGAGAGGTAGTACTCGTAGATCGCCTGCTGGGAAAGGAGATAGTAGGAGGGCGTCACCACTCCGATCCCGTCGGCGCCGCACGCCAGTGCGTGCTTCGAGAGCGCTACGGTGTCCCGCAGGCTCATCGCTCCGGTCTGGATGTACACCGAAACGCGGGAATCCGCGTGCCGGACCACCGTTTCCGCAACGGTTTTTCTCTCCTCGAGCGAGAGAAGATGGCCTTCTCCCGTGGTCCCGCAGGGATAGAGCCCCTGCACCCCCGCCCGGATCAGCCGATCGGTGAGCATTTTCAGCGCGTCCCCGTCGACATCCCCGTTCTTCCGGAATGGCGTCACCATCGGGGTTACCACCCCATGCAGCATCTTCATAATTAGTATCCATCCTTATGTTTCTATCTCATCATTCTGGGCACGAACAGCACGATATCCGGAATGAAGGTAATCAGAAAGAGTACGACAAGCAGAACCAGAATCATCGGCAGGATTTCAACGACGATATCCTTCAGAGGCGTTTTCGAAATTCCGGACGTTATGAACAGCAGAAAACCGAAGGGAGGTGTGGACAGACCGATCATCATATTGAGACAGATCACCACTCCGAAATGCACCAGGTCGATGCCCACCGCGCTGACGATCGGGATGACCATGGGTAGAAACACGAACTGAAGCGTGGAAGTATCCAGAAACATGCCCAGGAGCAGGAAAAGAATGTTGAAGAACAGGAGAATGTAGTATTTGTTCATCGTGATCGACGTCAGGTAGTCCGCTATCATGGCGGGCATGTTTTCCCGGGCCACGATGTAGGAGAACACCGAGGCCGCTCCGGTCAGAATGGTGATCGCTCCCGTCTGCAGTGCCGTGTCCCGGAATGTCTTCAGGAAATCCTGGAACGAGAGGACCCGGTAGGCGAATACGGAAATGATCAGAGCGTAAAATCCGGCGATCGCGCCGGCCTCGGTCGGCGTCACGATGCCGGAATAGATTCCGGTAAGGAGAATGACGGGAGTCAGAAGCGCAGGGAACGCCTTTACCGTAAAGCCGAAGAATTCACGGAACGAGTACTGGGTACCTCGAGGATAATCCCGTATACGCGAGATGAACGCGCTGTAGATGAACAGGAAAATCGCGATCAGGACACCGGGGACCATTCCTCCGAGAAACAGCGCGCCGACCGACGCTCCGGACAGCATCGCGTAGATGACGAACGGTATACTGGGAGGGAAAATGGGCCCGATCGTTGCGGACGCGGCGGTCAGGGCGCAGCTGAACGGTTTGTCGTATCCGTCCTTCTCCATCGCCTTGATCTCGATCAACCCGATCCCCGATGCATCGGCGATCGCGGACCCGGTCATCCCGGAGAAGATCAGAGAAATGAGAATATTCACATAGGCGAGTGCACCCCTTCGCCTGCCGATGAGCCCCTTGCAGAACTCGAACATCGCATCGGTCACCTTTCCCGAGTTCATCACGTTCGCGGTGAAAATGAACAATGGAACGGCCATGAGGACATATCCCGTGAACATGGTTCCCATGACCTGGTCGACGATCATGCCGATGTCTGCGTTCGAGATCAGCAGATAGAAGACCCCCGCAGAGAGCATCCCGTAGGTCAGCGGAACGTTCAGGAGCAGCGTCAGGGCGACAATAACGAGAGGAAGGAAGAATTGTATGTTCATGGTCCGACATCCTTCTTCACCCGCGTTTTCCTGAGGACCTTTACCGCAGAAAGGGTGTCTCTGATGATGTATACCGTCGATGACAGCAGAAAGAAGACGAAGGGAGCGTAGAGAACGCTGAGCGGAACCTTCATGACCGCGGTTTTCTTTATCTTCATGAAATCGATGAAATCGATTACCGGCCGGAACATGATGACGAATGCCGTCAGGAGGAACAGGTTCGTGAGGATCTCCACCAGAGCCCGGCTTCTGACGCTCAGCCGGTCATACAGCATGCTGAACGATACATGCTCTCTCAGCCGGCTGGCATAGCTTGCGCCGAAGGCGACCACCCACATGAAACCGATGACCGTCGCCTCGTAGGTCCACTCCACCTGATATCCCATGACATATCGAGTGAATATCTGGAGGATGAAGGCCAGAAACATGATCAGAAAGCTGAGTGCGGACAGGTAGATCTCAAAGGCATCGACAAGGAAACGCCATATTCTTTTCAGTATGCTTATCAAGCAGGATCCCCCTGTATTTCAGAAAAAAGGAGTTCACCGTACATGAACTCCTTTTTTTAACCAACACGGAAGGACAGGGAAGATCAGCGGATATTCTTGATCTTCTCGAACAGAGCCATATCCCAGTCCTTGGTGAACTCTTTGTCGTTCAGATAATAGGCATTCACCGCGGTTTTGAACGCATCGACATCGGGGACCACGACTTTCAGCCCTGCGGCTTCGAATTCCGCGACCAGCTTCGCTTCGGCCTCTTTGACCGCCGCGTCGTTCGCCTTCCGTCCGAGCTCGAACGCGTCGACCAGGATCTTCTGCAGACTCGCGTCCAGACTCTGCCAGACCTGCTCGTTGATGGCGGGCCAGACGGCTCCGACAACATGGTTCGTCAGCGAGATGGATTTCGTCACTTCGTAGAATTTCCCTTCCTTGATTCCCGGGAGCGGATTGTCCTGTCCGTCGACGGCACCGGTCTGAAGGGCGGTGTAGAGCTCACCCCAGGCGATCGGGACGGGGTTCGCACCCAAAGCTCTTCCCAGGAACAGCCACGTTTCGGAGTTCGGCATCCGGAGCTTGACCCCGCGCATATCCGCCGGCGTCATCGCGGGCTCTGCCCTGCGCAGGTTTATGGTTCTCGATCCCATATAGTAGGCGCTCAGAGGCCGGACTCCGACTTCCTTCGCAACCTGCTCGAAGAGCTGCTTTCCGATATCCCCGTTCAGGACCTTGTCCATGTGGGCGGGACCGGAGAAGATGTACCCGGCGGAGAACATCTTGATGGAAGGCATGTAGTCTCCGAGCCAGGAGGCATCGGTGTAGCACATCGTCACGTTTCCCCGGATCGTGGCGGGAAGCTCGGCATCCTGGTTGAACAGCGAACCCGAATCATGGTAGGTGAACGTCATCCTTCCCTTTGCATTCGCCTCGATGTAATCCTGGACGATCTTCAGGGACTTCGTGTGTTCTTCGCCCGGCCCCGACGGGGTGGTGAACACGATTTCGACGGGACCGCTCGCCTTGCTGCTCTCTTTGGTTCCGCCAGCATACGCAAACCCGGCAACAAGCAGAACGACCAGAACGCATGCACTGATTCTGACTTTCATAGAAACCTCCTTGTAGAACTCTTTCCGCCTCAATCAGAAACGGAATTCTTTCATGATACCCCTATAATTCCAGTATAGCATTCCAAATACCATTGTCAACAAAACTATCTATATTCCGGATGAATGTTTCACTCCAAACATAATCAATTTTTTCTCGCTTATTTCCACAATACACAATTCAAGTAATACTCATCACTCATGAGAAGTAATGAATCTATATTGCCGCGAGATTAACGGTGTCGTTTCCGTACCCTTTTCCCGATTTCCTTCCGTACCTCCTTATCCTGCCCGTACGGATTTCGCCGCCGATGCAGCCTCTGTCGTACTCGTGTCTCTCAGTCCATCCTCACCATGAGCTTCATGGTATCGCTGTTTCCGAAGTGCCGGAAAACATCGAGATATCGATCGAGTGAAAAGACATGCGATATCAGGTTATCCACCCGGACCATTCCGCGGGAAAGCATCTCGACCGCCCGTGCGGTCGATCCCTGGTTGTTGAAGGAGCCGAGTATCTTCTGCTCGTTTTCGTTGATCAGGAACGGATTCACTTCGATCAGTCCATCCTTGGGACTGCATCCGAAGAAGACGATCGTTCCCCCCTTGCGTGCGTAGGACGGACATGCAGCCTGGGCCCGATTGTTTCCCGCGACCTCGAACACGACATCGGCACCCACCGGTTGGATTTTTCTCACTTCCGCCGCGACATCGCAGACGCGGGGATCCAGCACGTGCGTCGCTCCATTCTCGAGAGCTTTCGCCCGTCTGCCCTCCAGCGGCTCGCTCACGATGAGATTGGCCGCACCGGAGTGCTTCGCACATTGGGTTATCAGATTGCCCATTCCTCCGGCTCCGACGATGAGCACCGTATCTCCGACCCTGATCTGGGCGAGGTCCGTTCCGTGAACGGCACAGGCCAACGGTTCGGTGAATGCGGCCTCCTCGAAACTGAGAGAGTCGCCGATGGAATAGACGTTCCGTTCCGCCATGACGCAGTATTCCGCGTCCGCCCCGTCGATATGGACCCCCATCGATCGGAGGTTGTCACACAGGTGCTCCCGGCCCGACCGGCAGAAAAAGCACGTGTCGCAGACCCGGTTCGGATCCGCCGTCACGCGATCGCCGATCCGGAACGATTTCACCAGACCTCCCGTCTCCACGATCTCTCCGGAGAACTCGTGGCCGATGATCACGGGATACGTCCCGGTATACTCTCCCCTGTTCAGCGCATTGTCGGTGCCGCACACTCCGCATGCACGAATCCTGATCAGCACTTCGTCGGGTGCAGGAACCGGCACCGGTCTGTCTTCGATCCGTATGTCCATCGGACCATACAATACTGCCGCTTTCACTATCGTTTCCTCTCGTCTATCAGGAGCGTTTATGAGTCCAGTACGACATATCCGCGGAAAGACTTCCCGCGATCAGGGCCTCGAAATCCTTTCTCGAGGCCGGACGCAGATTGGACCCGTCGAGTCCGGGTCTCGTGCAGAGCTCCAGCACGCGGTCATGCGTTCCTGCTCCGAGCGCTGCGAGACCCCGGGGAACCCCGAGGTCGAAAATGAGCGTTCGGACGGCAGCCGGGGCCAGTTTCGCAGCCTCCCGATCACTCAGGTGTTCCGTCTTTTCTCCGAGCAGCTCCGCGATCCTGCGGAACTTTCCGATTTCAGCGGAACAGTTGTATTCCATGACGGCGGGCAGGGTCAGGGAAACCGCCAGACCGTGATGAACGGGAAATACCGCCCCCATCGCTTCTCCGATCACGTGGGCGAGAGAGGTATCGGCATGCGTGATCGCCATTCCCGCGAGCATGCTCGCCAGCATCATATCGGACCGTGCCGCGATATCTCCTCCGTGGAATACCGCCTTCCGGAGCGACGTTCCGATCAGCCGGATGGCGGCTTCTGCGAGCGTATCGGTAACCGGATTCGCGAATACGGTGGTGTACGCTTCGATCGCATGCGTAAGGGCATCGAGCCCGACCGCCGCGGTCAGCCCGGGCGGCATGCCGAGCGTCAGCAGCGGATCCACGATCGAGAGAACGGGATAGAACTCCTTCTTCCCGATCCCTTCCTTCATCTTCTTTCCGGCATTGCTGATCACGGCGTACTGAGTCACCTCCGTACCCGTTCCCGATGTCGTCGGAACGGCAACAACCGGCAGCGGGCGTCCCGAGATCGCTCGTCCCTCGACGATCTCCCAGTAGTCGACCCGTTCCACCGCAGTCACCGCGACCGCCTTCGCGACATCGATCGCACTCCCGCCTCCCAGTCCGATGACCAGGTCACAGCGTTCCTCGACCGCGAGACGACTTCCGCGATCGACGATCCCGCAATCCGGATTCGTGACCACCTCGGGAAACAGTACGGACGCGATCCCTTCCTGGTCCAGAAGCCTGCGGCATTCCGACTGCAGCTCCCTGAGACTGTTCCCGGCGGTGGTGACGATCAGGGCCTTCGTACCGATTCCCTTCACGGACCGGCCGATCGACTTGAAACGATCCGGACCGTAATCGACCCTGGTCGGTATGTGAAACGAAAACGGCTGCATAGCGCCGGACATGATCGCGCCTCCTTCCCTTCTGCCGGACTCAGGCCGGACTGAGAACGATGTTCTTCTCGGCGAAAAGGTCCCGGAACTCCGGAGTCAATTCACCGTCGACAATGATCTGCGTGATCCGATCCCAACCGCAGATATGGTACGGCGAATCCTTCCCGAACTTTCCAGAATCTCCGAACGCGATGACCTCGTCGCAGATTTCGATCATTTTCTGCTTTACCGGAACCTCTTCGAGGAGATTCAGGGAAAGGCCCCGACCGAGGCTGGCTCCGTCGAATCCCATGAACAACTTGCTGGCTTTCAGATTCGAAAGGATCTGCTCGGTGAATGGGCCGTATACGTTGAAATAGGACTTCCGGAGAATCCCCCCCAGCACCAGGACCGAGATATGCGGGTGCGGACTCAGTTCCCTGGCAACCATGATATCGCTGGTGATGACCGTCAGAGATGACAACTGCCGGGTTCTCAGCTTCTGCGCGAGCCGATAGTTGGTCGTCCCCGAATCCAGCACCAGGATGTCTCCGTCCCGCACGAACTCCAGGGCGCGAT
This sequence comes from uncultured Spirochaetota bacterium, assembly GCA_963728215.1. GTDB lineage: Bacteria > Spirochaetota > Spirochaetia > CAVSJD01 > CAVSJD01 > CAVSJD01. The sequence goes on from CAVSJD010000007.1 coordinate 312,898, forward strand.
CGGCCATCGAGTTCTTGGCTTCGGAATGAACATAGAGCTTCGTGTCGTAGAGCGGTTCCGCGATTCCGTCCAGGTAGTCGATTTTCGTCGCACCGCCATGCTCGAGGTTGATCAGATTCTGTCTCGCCAATGCGATCAGATCGCGTCGCAGGGTGACATGAGATACCCCGAGATGCTCGACGAGCTCATCGGTTCTTACGAACCCCTTATCCGTGATGAGCTGGAGAATGATCGCCTGTCGTTCGGCCTTCAGCATATCGGACATTCTGCCACATCGTTCATTTGATTCCATTTTCCGATCAGCATACACAATTGTCAAGGTAAATCTTTCACAAACATAAATCAAATGTAACTTTTCGTTCATATATTGACATCCTGCTGGGGCGCCAGTAGAATTGGGCTCATGAGAAAACGGCTGCACGTCGATGGCCGGGACTCGCAGGACGTCCTCCTGATCGGAAACCTGAACATCGACCTGATCATCCGGGACATCCCTCACCTGCCGGTCTGGGGGCAGGAAGTGCTCGGCAGGGATTACCTCGTCGCCTCATCGGGACAGAGCGCCTACACGGCCTTCGCGCTCAGCAGATTCCATGTCGGGACGAAGATCATCAGCTGTGTCGGCGACGATCATTTCGGGAACGGGATCCTGAGCGACCTGAAACGCAGCGGCGTCGACATCTCGTCGGTGGAGAGCATTGAGAACGGCAGAACCGGCGTCACCGTGGCGATCGTCAGAGAGGACGGGGAGCGTGCATTCGTTTCGGATCCCGGTGCTCTCGGACGGTTCGACCGGAACATGGTGCTGCGGCATGCGGATTCGATGCGGTCCGCATCCCTGGTCGGTATCGTCGGCAGCTTCTTTCTTCCGGCATTCGACATCGCGGACATCTCCCGCTGTTTCGAAATGGCTCATGAAGCAGACGCCCTGACATTCCTCGACACCGGCTGGGATCCGGACGATTGGTCGGAGAGAACGGTACGCGACCTCAGGAATGTCCTGAAGAATGTGGATTTCTTTCTCCCCAATATGGACGAAGCCGGAGCGCTCACCGGACTGACGACACCGGAGAAGGCTTCCGAGCGATTTCTCGAGGACGGCTGCAGAGCGGTGATCATCAAGCTGGGAGCGGAGGGCAGCTATCTCCGCACGACGGACGAGGAAGTGTTCGTTCCCCCGTTCGAGGCCGAGGTGCAGGATGCGGTCGGTGCCGGGGACGTATACAATGCGGGGTTCCTGTTCGGAACGCTTCAGGGGTGGCCGTTCGAAGCCCGCATGATTTTCGGTTCAGCAACCGCCGCGCAATACATTTCCCGGGGGACCGACCGATTCCCGGGGCTCGAGGAGACCATGATCGCCGCGAGCCGCAACGATACCTTCGAATTCTTCAGGGAGAACGCAGCACAATGATAATCGATTTCAACACGCACCCGGTCATGATTCAGGAACTGTTTCGGGACGACCCTCATCTTCAGCACGCGGTGAAGGAGGTGTTCGGCTTTCACTTCCCCGCTCAGCCGCTGGAAATTTTTTTCCGGGAGATGGCGGCGGCGGAAATCGATATGAGCGTGCTGCTTCCGCTCGACTGCACGACCGCTCACGGCTGCAGAATCGTCTCGAACCAGGCGGTCTCGGCCCTGTGCCGGGAAAATCCCCGATGCATCGGTTTCGCATCCGTCGATCCGAACGCGAAGGATGCGGTCTCCGATCTCCGATCTGCCGTCGAAGTGCTGGGGCTCAAGGGCCTCAGCCTCGATCCGGCTCTTCAGCGGTTCGAGATGAGCTCCGCCGAAACCGCCTTTCCGCTGTATCGGGAATGTGCGCGGCTCGATATACCGGTCGTCGTCCAGTGCGGGCTGAACTGGGCTCCCCGTGCCCTGATCCGGAACGGAAATCCTCTCGACCTGGAGCCGGCGATTCTCGATAATCCGGAAACGAATTTCGTCATCGCGCACCTCGGATGGCCCTGGGTCAGCGAAGCCGCCGCGCTCGCGATGAAATACCCGAACGTATATCTGGATACTTCGGTAGTATACAGCGGAACGCCTGCCGAATGCCTGGGCCATGTCGTGAACGATATCCTGGGGAAACCGCTGTTCGAGCGCAACCTGGTCGACAAGGTGCTCTACGGAAGCAGCTACCCGCGTGCCGACATGCGCCGGACGATCCGGGGAGTGCGGCAGCTGGGATTCAGCGACTTCTTCTCCGAACATCTGTATCACCGGAATGCCGGAAAACTTCTGAGGATGTGAGCGCATATGAAAATACAATCCAGGGAAATCGTCATCCTGACGGATCGTGAGACGGAAGTAATCAATATAACCGATACGGTGCACCGGTTCGTCGAAGAAAGCGGCATCCGGTCGGGCATGGTGTTCGTCATCTCCATGCATACCACCACGGGTATAATGGTGAACGAAGGATTGCCGGATATCGAACAGGACGTCCTCGACTTCCTGCAGAGGATCGTTCCGGAGCAGCATCCCTACCGGCATGCCCGCTACCTGCACAGCGACGGACAGATGGCGATCAATGCGCCGTCCCATATCCGGAGTGCATTGCTGGGTTTCGAAGTGTTCTTCCCGATCGAGGATGGAAAAGTTCACTGCGGAAGCCGGCAGACCATTTACTTCGTGGAGCTGGACGGTCCGGTGGAGCGCAGGTACTTCCTGAAGGCAATGGGAGAGTAAGATGGCCGCCGGCCGGTCTTCGGTCCGGCGGCGGTTCGGAACGACGGACTGACGGAATGAAGGAACGTGCGACATCCATCCGGATGAGGAGGAGAACATGATCACAATGGACCAGAAACTGCTCGAGACGAACAGGAAAACCGAAATTCTCTCCGCGTATATCGCAGCCGACTCCATGGAATCTTCTCTCGGACGGAACGGGAAGAGAATCCGCGAGCTCGCGAAAACGATTCATGATTACCGGCCGGACGAGCTCCTTTTCGTCGGGAGCGGGGCATCGTACTGCACGCTCTACACCGGGTATTACTTCATGAAAACGAACAGTACGCTGCCGGTGAAGCACGACTTCGGCCCCGTGGTGGAGTTCGATGCGGAGAAGCCGCTCCTGGAGAAGATGCGGCGGAAGAAGGTGTTCGCCATCATCGCATCCTACTCCGGCAGAACGGCGGATACCGTCCGCATCAGCGAACAGCTCGGGAAAAACCAGGTACCCCGGCTCGCCCTGAGTCGCGGCGAATCGGGACCGCTCGCGAGCACCTGCGAATACGTGCTCCCGTATGATGACCAGTGCCTCTACACATCCGCAATGGCCAACCTGCTGATGCTTCTCTCCGAGCTCCTTGCGCTGCGGGGAGAGACCGTTCCGGCCGGGGAACTTCGGGACGCGCTGCAGAAACTGCCCGATCAGATGAGGTCGATCATCCGTCCGAGCGAAGCGTTCGCCATGAAGGCTCTCGAGCGCGTGAAGGACGAGAATATGTTCTACGTCCTCGGGGACGGTGCCCTCTGGGCCCTCGCGTATCAGTACGGGTACACGAACCTGATGGAATACTCTCGGGTCCACGCCGCCTGCCTGCGAAGCTGCGAATGGAGGCACGGTCCCCTCGAGATACTCTTCCGCAAGCCGGCGATGATCCACTTCATCGGGAACGATCCGACGAGGAACTATGCGCTTGCGACAAAGGACTACTGCGAGAAGAACGGGGCGAAGGTGATCGCCTTCGATGTCAAGGACTATTTCGAGACGCTCCCGTCGCTTGCACCTTTCGTGCTCCATGCCGTCAGCCAGCTTTTTCTCCTGTACCAGAGCACCGAACGCGGGATCAACATGGATGATTATCTGGAGATGCATGTGAAGCCGTACATCGAGGGTGAAACCTATTTCTGAGCTGCGTGCCGTTCTGTTCGATATGGACGGGGTTCTCGTCGATTCGGAACCCCTCCATATCCGGGTCGACCGGGAAACACTCGAGCATTTCGGAGTACGCGTATCTGCGGAGGATCTGCGCGGTTTCACCGGAATGGACAACGTCTTTTTCTACCGCCGGATGGCGGAAAGGTACCGGATCGCGGAACCGCTCGAGGAGCTGATTTCGCACAAACAGAAACGGCTCCTCGATGCGCTCCGTACGGAGACGGTTCCGGTGGACGGCCTGTGGGAGATGCGGGAAGCGGTGACCGGATTGCCGCTCCTCCGGGGACTCGCTTCGTCGTCGTTCCGGATGGTCGTCGACAGGGTGCTGGAGACGCTTCACCTGAAGGAATGGTTCGCGGCTACCGTTGCCGGGAACGAAGTGCCCGTCGCAAAGCCCGATCCCGCCGTTTACCTGAAGGCGGCGGAGATGCTCGGCGTCTCACCGGGGGAATGCATGGTCGTGGAGGACTCCCGGAACGGCGTGCAGAGCGCCCGCGCGGCCGGGATGAAGGTGATCGGCCTGCGGAATCCGCAATCGGGAAACCAGGACCTCTCGAAGGCGGAACGGATCATCACCTCGCTCCGGGACCTGCCCGCAGTCCTTCGCAGCTATCTCGTCTGATTCCGCCGTCCCGCACGGGACGGCCTGCCATCCCCTTTCGTTGCCTTTTCTCCATCGAGCTTCTATAATAAAACTCTCATGAACCGGATGAAGGACGGAACAGCGCCCGAGGCGCCGAGCGGAAGAGAGCGGAGACTCAGGGCGTGGCATCGGCTCTCCATCCGGAGCAAGCAGCTCGTCTTCTACGGCATCATCATCTTTCTGGTGAGCGTGATCAGCATCTATTCCCATCGGAACGCCTTCACCTTCCTGGACCGGTTCAACGGAATCCTGACCGGCTACTTCAGCATCAACCAGCTCCTGGTCCAGGTTCAGGAGAACCGGACCGGCATCGAACGGTACATGCGGGACTTCGACCGCGACGGACTCGAGCAGTACGAGCGGACGGCACCGCTCATCCGGGAAACCCTTGCGCGGGTGGACCGGGAGTCGAACCGCAGCCTGGACACCTATTTCCTCCTGAACGCCATCAACAATTCCCTCTCGGTCTACTTCCAGGAGTGCAGCACCGCCATCATGGTCCGTGCGGCCCGGGAGCCGGGATACTACAGCTACTACTACAACGCCTTCCGCATCAGCCGTTATATCGAGGGCTATATCCAGGAGCTCATCTACGTCCGCCTGTCGGAAGGGAACTGGGATTACCGCCGGCTCTCCGCCCGGGCCGACTGGATGCGGGCGCTCACCCTGGTCGGACTGCTGGGCATCTCGGGACTCAGCATCGCCTTCGCGCTGCTGTTCTCGAGTTCCCTGACCCGGCCGATCCGCAAGCTCGCCGATGCCTCCCGGATGATGGCCGAGGGCAACCTGGCGGTAACTCCCATCCGGTCGCGTTCGCTGGACGAAGTGGGCACCCTGACCCGCTCGTTCAACATGATGAGCGAGAGCATCCGGCGCCTGGTGCACGATCTCCGGGAAAAAGCCGATGTGGAGAGGCGGCTCCGGGAAGAGGAAGTGAAGAACGTGAGGATGGCGCAGAACCTCCGCGAGGCACAGTTCCTCTCGCTCCAGTCGCAGATAAACCCGCACTTTCTGTTCAACACGCTGAACGCCATCGGCCGGTCCGCGATGTTCGAAGGAGCGGACCGGACGACGAAGCTGATCCAGTCGCTCTCGGACCTGTTCCGCTACAATCTCCGCGACCATCACAAGAGCATCTCCCTTGCGGAAGAGCTTGCGATCGTCCGCGAATACGCGCACATCCAGGAGTTCAGGTTCGGCGAGCGGATATCCTTCGCGATCCGCTGCGACATCGATGCCCAGGCGGTGGCGATCCCCTGCTTCACGCTCCAGCCCCTGGTCGAGAACGCGGTGGTGCACGGGCTGGAACCGAAGGAAGCGGGCGGCACGCTCGCGATCCGGATCGATCGCCGCGGAGGAAACATCCGGATCCGGATTCACGACAGCGGCATCGGAATACCGCGGGACGCACTCGCGGCGATCCGGCGGGACGACTCGGGAATCTATCATGCCGCGAGCACCGGGATCGGCGTCGCCAACGTGGCCGCGCGGCTCTCGCTCTTTTTCCACGGAGCGGAACGCTTCCGTATCTCCAGCAGGGAAGGCTCGGGGACGCTCGTCTCGATCACCTTTCCCCAGGTCGAGGTGATGGATGGCAGGCTACCGGCTCTTGATCGTTGACGATGAAAAGGTCGAACGGAATGCACTCGACTTCATCGTACAGCGCTCCGGGCTTCCGGTCGGAGAGATTCGCCAGGCGCAGAACGGGCGGGACGCGCTCGCCGAGGCGGATTCCGCCGTGCCGGACATCGTTTTCATGGACATCAAGATGCCGGGGATGAGCGGAATCGAGGCGGCGAGGGAGCTGAAGCACCGGCATCCCGGAACCCGCATCGTCTTCCTGACCGCTTTCACCTCGTTCGACTACGCCCGGGAAGCGCTCCGCATCGGGGCGGACGACTTCCTGGTGAAGCCGGCCACCCGGGATCAGGTGGAGGAGGTGCTCTCGCGGGTCATGGAGCGGATCGCCGCGGAGGAGCGGCGGCGGCGGGAACGGGAATCGGAGCGGCACCGCCTCGCACTGCTGACCGACTATCTCGAAGGAGAGCTCGTCACGTCGTTCCTGATCGGCGAGGTCGACGAGGAGCAGGTGCAGGAGTACCTGTCGATGATGGAGATCCGGTTCTCTTCGGGCATCGCCGTCATCCTCCGGTTCGATTTCGAAGGGCCCGCAGAGGATCCCGAGACACGCAGCCGGCGGGATTCCCTGGTCCTGCTCGGCAGGAAGATCCTGGAGGACGAGCTGATGGGAACCCGGTTCCTGCTGAACACGATCCGGGAGAGCCTTTTCCTGATCATGATTCCCGCCGAAGGCACCCCCCCGGCCGAGCTCGCCGGAGCCTCCGGCCTGATCCTCGTACGCGCCCGGGAGCGCATCGAGCGGGAACTGAGGATCGGGGTACGGATCGGCATCGGTGAGCCGTTCGAGGAGCTCCTTCGTATCAGCGTCTCCTTCTCCCAGGCCCGGACCGCACTCTCCCTGACCGCTCCCGACCGGCGTACTGTCGCCTACCGGGAGGCTTCCGGGAACGGGAACCCGAACGCGAACCGGACCGGCGGACCGGACAGCCGGACGGGAACCGGAGCCCTGGCCGCCGCGGTCCGGCGGGGGGACCGGCAGGAGGCGCTCCGGATGGGCGAAGAGATCCTGGACGTGCTGATCCAGGAGAGCGGATCGTTCGAGGAGCTGAAGAAGCGGACCGCCGATCTCGCGGAATCGATCAGGGCGCACGTACCGGAAGGGAGGGACGGCGCACCCGCCGCCCCGGTTCCCGCCCGGGAGCTGTCGGATGCTGCCGGCATCGGAGATATCCGGCTGAATCTCCGCTGCTTCCTGATCGATCTCGCCCGGACGCGGGCGGGCCGGGCTGCGTCCGCCGGGCCGATCGAACAGGCCTGCGGATTCCTGGAAGCCCATTTTCAGGAGGACAGCTCGCTGGAGGATCTCGCCTCCCATTACGGCCTCTCGATGTTCTACTTCAGCAAGCTCTTCAAGCTGCGGACGGGACTGACCTTCATCGACTACCTCAGCCGGCTCCGGATCCGGAAGGCGAAGGAACTCCTGCGGGATCCCGGCAACAGCATCAAGGAAGTGAGCGCGAACGTCGGCTATCACGATCCCAACTATTTCGCCCGGGTCTTCCGGCGCATCACCGGATCGTCACCCTCGGAATTCCGGGACAGGATCGTGCTGTAATCGCAAGATTCTCCTGTTCCCGATCTCCTCTCCCCCCTGCATCGCTTCGACGTTTCAAATTCGTGCGAACGATCGCAAACATTTCCTGTTTCGCCGTTTCGGGGCCCGGGATACCATGAGAAAAGGAATATCCATATTCAACGGGAGGAACACGTAATGAAGAAAGTCCTGAGCATTCTCGTCCTTCTCACGGTCGCCATGAGCCTGATGGCGGGCGGAGAGAAGGAAGGGAAGACCGAAGGCGCCGCCCCGCAGGCGAAGCCCCAGCAGGGACAGGTCGTTCTTCGGCTTGCGGAAACGCATGCCGCAGGATTATCCCACCACCCAGGGCGACTTACGAGTTCGCACGCCTCGTGAACGAGCGAACGAACGGACGGATCAAGGTCGAAGTTTATCCCTCGAGTCCAGCTCGGCGAAGAGAAAGCGGTGATCGAGCAGGTGCAGTTCGGCGCCATCGATTTCACCCGTGTAAGTATTTCTCCGCTCTCGGCGTTCTCCAAGGATTTCGATGCCCTTCAGATGCCCTACCTCTACCGCGATGCGGATCATATGTGGAAGGTCCTGCAAGGTTCCATCGGACAGGAGTTTCTCGACAGCCTCGCACCCGCCAATTTCGTCGGACTCAGCCTGCTACGACGGCGGCGTCACGAAACTTCTATAACTCGAAGTACGACCGATTAAAACGGATCCGACCTCAAGGGTCTCAAGATCCGCGTTCAGGAAACCGACCTCATGATGAACCTGGTAAGATCCCTCGGTGCGGTTCCCACCCCGATGCCTTTCGGCGAAGTGTACAGCGCGCTTCAGACCGGCGTCATCGACGGTGCGGAGAACAACTGGCCCAGCTACTTCTCCACCAGCCACTACGAAGTCGCGAAGTACTACACGCTCGACCAGCACACCCGAGTTCCCGAGATCCTGATCGGAACGAAGATCGTCATGGACAGACTCTCCGCCGAGGACCAGGAAATCATCAGGCAGGCGGCAAAGGACGCCATGCCGTTCCAGATCGAGAAGTGGGCGGAGTTCGAGGAAGTGTCGGAGCGGAAAAGTCCGCGAAGCCGGCAGCATCATCCCCGTACCGTCTCCCACCGCGATCAAGAAATTCCAGGAGGCGATGCGCCGATGTACGACGCAGCAGCCGCAGGACATCCAGGACCTGATCCGCGAGATCCAGGCGGTCCAGTGATCCGACCGGTCGCGTCATCGAGGGAGAGCCGGCTTTCCGGCTCTCCTTTTCCGTTCTATACTGACGATAGAAGCGCAATCATCTCCAGTCTCAAGGAGGACGGTGATACGGATCGTATCAGAGTCTTCGACCTGATCCATATCGCTCCTGGTCCTGATCGGAAAAATCCTGCTGACGGCCATGATCGTCGTCATCTTCGTCAACGTCAGCTCCGGTACGTTTTCAACTCGGGCCTCCGCTGGTCGGAGGAGCTGTCACGGGTGTTCGTGGTCTGGTTCACGTTCATCGCCATGGCGATCGGGGTACGCAAGCCGGCTGCACATCAGCATGAACATTCTGCCCCGGACCCTTCCCCCCTGGTTCGACGCGGTCCTATCATCAAATTCGACAGGGCTGCTCGTCATGGGCCTGCGGTGTGGTCATGCGTACTACGGCTGGACTCTGGTCGGGTTCACCTCGCAGTCGATTCTGCCGGCCACGGCCTTCCGGCGGCAAGCATGTACATCATCGTCCCCATCGCTGGCGGTGGTCATCATTTTCCATGCCTTGCTCGACTTCCTGGGCATGAACTCGGCACGTCGAGGAGAAAGTTCCGAAGACGGACATCGAGGAAGGAGAAACGATGCCTGATCTCACGCATCGCGACCTGGATCCTGCTTGGGCAGTTTTTCGTGTTTCTCGTTCTGAAGGTCCCCATCACGTTTTCTCTTGCGGTTTCTTCGGTAATCACCGACCTTTACCTGAGCGTCCCGCTGATGGCGATGGTCCAGCGGATGGTCCAGGGAGTGAACTCCTTCTCGCTGCTGGCCATTCCCTTCTTCATCATCGCCGGAGAGATCATGGGCGAGGGCGGAATCTCCCGACGGCTCATCCAGTTCTCCAACGTGCTCATCGGACGGGTCCGGGGCGGCATGGCACAGGTGAACGTCCTTGCGAGCATGTTCTTCGGCGGGATCTCCGGCTCCGCGGTGGCCGACGTTTCGTCGATCGGCAACATCCTGATCCCGATGATGAAGAAGAACGGGCTACGACGCGGACTACTCGGTCGGCGTGACGGTCACGAGCGCCTGCCAGGGATCATCATCCCGCCGAGCCACAACATGATCATTTTTTCGCTGGCGGCGGGAGGCGTCTCGGTCGGACGGCTCTTCCTCGGCGGGTTCGTTCCGGGAGTCGTCCTGGGAATCGCGCTCATGATCGTGAGCTACATCATCGCCGTGAGGCGCGGATATCCGAAGGAGGAGCCGGTATCCCCTGCGGGAGGCGATCGCAGATCACCAAGGATGCGATTCTCGGCATCTTCACGGCGGTCATCATCATCGGCGGCGTCATCTCCGGCGTGTTCACCGCCACCGAATCCGCGGCCATCGCCGGTCGTCTACGCCTTCATCATCACCTTCTTCGTCTACCGGGAGATTCCGCTCTCCCATATCAACAGGATTCTCTTCAACTCGCTCCGGACGCTCGCGATGGTCATGAGCCTGATCGCCGCGGCCAGCGCCTTCGGATGGCTGCTCGCCTACCTGAAGATTCCGGCGCTCGCCACGCCAGGCGCTCCTGCGCGTAACCGACAATCAGTATCCTCCTGCTGCTGCTGATCAACATCCTGCTTCTGCTGCTCGGGCTGCATCATGGATATGGCGCCGCTCATCCTGATCACCACGCCGATCCTCTATCCGGTGGTCGTGGGAACCATCGGCATGGACCCGGTCCACTTCGGCATCATGATGATGCTGAACCTCGGCATCGGTCTCTCCACCCCGCCGGTCGGCTCCGCGCTGTTCGTCGGCTGCGCGGTCGGCAAGATCTCCATCGAGGACGAAACGAAGGCGCTGATGCCCTTCTACGTGACCATGATAGCGGTTCTGCTGCTCGTGACGTTCGTGCCCGAGCTGGTCATGTTCGTCCCGAACACGCTGATGCCGCGGTAGCGGCGGGAAGGCCCGCGGTAGCGGCGGGAAGGCCCGCGGCAGCGGCCGGAAGGCCCAACGGAGCGGCGGGGGAAACCGTTTCCGGCGAGAACCGATCTCCGGACCCCGCCTGTTTCCGGACTTTCAGAGGATGACTCAGACCGCCCGCCAGACGGTTCGTCCCCGGAACACTTCCTTCCCGTCGCTCGGGCGGACCGCACCGTGCAGGAAGGCATCGTTTCCCTCCGCGGCGATGCGCAGCTCGAGCTCGTCACCCATCGAGGTCTCGGCGAGATAGTTCATATCAATCGCCTCGATCTCCCGCCCCCGCAGCGTCTGTGCCGGAACCGTATCGATGAGCCACTCGATGTAGCGTACGTTGTTCACGTGGCCGTTCAGGTCGAGATCGCTGAAACGGACGGTGTATGCCGTCGCCGCCCCGCCATCGACCGGCGGGAGCTTCGGAGGGTCGATGTCCAGGGCCCGATCTTCCGGCAGATCGCCCTCTCCGAGGACGCGCTCGACCCGCTGCGGCCGCCGCTGCTCGCGATCGATGACGAGCCAGAGGCTCGACGCGCCGGCGAGCCGCTCGCCGGCCGCGTTCCGGAGCAGGTAGTCGCGCGGTGCGTAGAGACGCTCGGGTTTCCGCGGCCAGGTGTCGACCGTCACCGAATCGGCCCATCGGGGCCAGCGGTCCACGCGCACCGAGAACCGGGAGAGCACCCAGAGCGTACCGTGGCGGTCCAGGTCGTGGTAGCCGAACCCGAGGTGCTCGGCATGGCGCCAGGCGCTCTCCTGGAAGTAGCGGCAGATTCCGGTCATCGAAGCCCGGGCGGTCGGGTCGGTGTCGAAGGACGCGACGGTGTACGAATCGCGCCAGGTGGTGATGCGGCTCATACGGTTCCTCCTGCAGCCGGATGATACGGGAAATGACGCGGATGGTACAGGGCAGGCGGAGGGATGTGCATCGAGCCTGCGGATGCCGCAGCTACCGCCCAGTTAATTCTCTTTCCGGTAGGGCACCCCGAGCTGGGCCGGCACATTGAAATGCCGTCTGCTTACGGTCAGAATAATCGTGAGGATATACGGCAGAGCGATGAACAGTTCATTCGGCAGGAAGCTTCCCCCGAAGACTGCATCGAAATTGCCACTGATTCCGCGATACCGAAAATGAGGGCTCCCGCAATGGCCCCGAGCGGACTCCAGTTTCCCAGGAAGCAGATGGCGAATGCGATCCAGCCGCGACCTCCGATTATTCCCTCGGTGAACATGCCGAGGTAGAGCGATGGAATAAAAAGAACCGGCGATTCCACCCAGAACGCCCGCAATCAGGACGACCGTCATCCGGACTTTTTCCACACTGATTCCGACGACATCGACGGCTACCGGATTCTCTCCCGTGGATCGAACGACCAGCCCTGCGGAAGTACGCGAGAGAATGAAGAAGGCGATGACGGCAAGAGCGAACGCCAGATAGGTAAGAATACTCTGCCCGAACAGAAGGGAACCGACAACGGGAATATCCGACAGGAACGGAATGGCAAGCTTCCGGAGCGGTTCGATGGTGAGCGGAAGCAACGGAACGCCGAAGAGCACCCGGTGAAGGAACGTGACAAGTCCGGCGACGAAAATGGTCAGCGCCGTCCCCGTCACAATCTGATGCTGTTTGAGGATGATGGTCATGCATCCGTAGACCAGGGCGATCAGGAATCCAAGCGCTGCAGCCAGCCCGAAACCGGCGAGATAGCTTCCCGTGGTGAAAACGCCGACGAAACCGCCCCAGGCTCCGATGAGGAAGATTCCTTCGATCGCGATGATCATCACCCCCGCTCGTTCCGCCATGACTTCCGCCGTCGCTCCGATCAACAGGGGAGTGCTCATGAGCAGAGCACGGGCCAGTATGTTTATCACAGCTGCACTCCGCTTTTCAGTTTCGCGATATCCCGGTGGAGCTCGAGTTTTCTGCGAACCCAGAACGAAAGCAGCACGAAGATCATGACGAATCCCTGCATGATACCGATTATACTCGAGGGTATACCGGAGGTCTGTCCGAGAATGGATCCGCCGATTTTCAGTGCTCCGAACAGCAGCGCCCCGAAGATGATGCCGATGGGATGCGCGTTGGCAAGAATCGCAATCCCGATCCCCTCTGCGCCGATGCTGGTGTTGAAATCCTGTACCAGCATGTGCTGAACACCATTCACTTCGGTATACCCGGCCATTCCCGCAAGCGCTCCGCTGATGAGAAATGCAATGATGTAGATCCTCCCTGCATCGATACCCGCAAACCGGGCGGCAACGGGATTCATTCCGACGACCCGTGATCCGGTACCCGACGGTGGTCTTGTAGAGAAACCACCAGCAGAACAGAGCGGACAGCACTGCGAGAAGAAAGCCCGCATGAAGCCTCGTTCCGGGAACTATTATGGGAATAAACAGATCGCCCGCGATTGGATCGGTCTGGGGATACTTCCGCTTTGTTTCGATCAGCACCGTTCTGAGCAGGTAATTCATGAGCGCCAGGGCGACATCGACGGACATCAGACTCACCAGAAAGTCATTGGCCTGAAACTTCGCTTTCAAAAATCCGACGATCCCCGCCCACAAGCCTCCCGCGATCATGGCCGCTGCAAGAACCAGCAGAAGCGACAAGATTCCGGGCAACGCCTCGCCCAGAGAAAGCGACACGGCCACCGCGGCCACGGTACCCATATAAAACTGGCCCTGGGCGCCGATATTGTACAGGTTCGCCTTGTACGTGAAGGCGAACGCAAGCGCGGTAAAGATCAGCGGGGTTGCCTTTACAAAAATCTCCGCAAAGGTGTACCGATCGCGGACCAGAAACGAGAAGAGTTTTCCGTATACCAGAATGGGATCTGCTCCCAGGAAGAGCATCATCAGGCCGCTTGCCGCAAGGCCGAGCAGTACGGAAATAATCGAGGACGCAATCAGGTCTCTCATTTCAGGATTCACTGCCATTCTCCCCGTTCTCGATGCCGGCCATCAGGAGACCGGTCCTTTGAACCGTAGCCTGTTCGCGATCCATGATTCGGAGCAGTTTCCCGTTGTAGATGACGCCGATCCGATCGGAGAGTGCGAAGATCTCGGAAAGCTCGGTGGATATGAGCAGAATACACTTTCCCCGGTCCCGTTCGGCAAGAATAGTTTTATGGACATGGTCGATGGCGCCGAGATCCAGTCCGCGGGTCGGCTGATCGAAAATGATCACCTTTTTCCCGATATCGACTTCTCTGGCCACGACGACTTTCTGCTGATTGCCGCCCGAGAGTCCCCTCGCCGGCTCTTCGAGTCCGGAGCTTTTGATCGAATAGTCCGATATGGCCTTGCCGGTGTAGCTGTCGAGTTTTTTTCGATCGATGACAATCCGCTTTGCCATGCCGCCGTCGAAGCTGCTTTTCAGGAACATGTTTTCGCTTATGGACATGTCGAGAACGAGACCGACGCCGTGCCGGTCGGCATGAACGTAGCCGATACCCGCATCGATACGCTCCTGCACCGAAAGCCCCTGGATGCTCCGGCCTTCCAATCGGATATCTCCGGATTCGACGGCGAGAACACCGGCAATGGCATCACCGAGTTCCTGCTGACCATTTCCGCTTACCCCGGCTATTCCCAGTATTTCGCCTTTGCCGATGGAGAATGTGATCCCATCGAGCGCCTTGTGACCTCGAGCATCCACCGCAGTCAGATGCTCGACTTCAAGCCCGGTTCCCGAGACTGATCGCTTTCTGTTCTCCAGCGGAGGAATCTCTTTCCCGACCATCAGTGATGAAAGCTCTTCTTCGCTCGTTTCTTCCTTCAGAAGATTTCCAGAACGGCTCCTCCGCGCATGACCACGACCCGGTCCGCAACACTCATGACTTCCTTCATTTTGTGGGTGATGAAGACGACGGCGTTATCCTGCTCCACAAACTGCCGGACAAACCGCATCAGGCGCTCGGCTTCCTGCGGGGTGAGAACCGCGGTCGGTTCATCCATGATAAGCAGTTCCACATCCTGGTACAGCGCCTTCAGTATCTCGACTTTCTGCTGCACCCCGACCGGCAAATCCCGAACACATGATCCCGGATCGATATCGAACCCGTACTGATCGGCAAGTTTTCCGATTTCATCGCCCAATGCGGACTGATCGAGCAGCCCCCGCCGGTTCCCCAGGACAATATTCTCCGTTACGGTATGTCGCGGTACCAGTGCGAAGTGCTGCTGAATCATGCCGATCCGGTAATTCATCGCATCGCGCGGAGAGGAGATGTTTGTTGTCTCCCCATGAATCAGAATCTCTCCCTCATCTGCGTGATAGAGCCCGTAGAGGATTTTCATGACGGTACTTTTACCGGCACCATTCTCCCCGAGGAGCGCAAGAACCTCACCTCTCCGGATGGAAAAGGAGACGTTCCTGTTCGCCACCACCCGTGCGAAATATTTGGTAATTCCTCTCAGCTCGACAAATGGGGTATCCATATTCCTTACACCTGTGATGAGTCACAAAAAGAAGTCACCGGCCGGATGGCCGGTGACAGGATGATTCGCCAGTCAGTTCAGAACGAACCGGAGAACATCGATTTAAAATCGACTTCTCCCGCGATGGCCTTCTCTTTCCCTTTTTCCACTTCCGCTTTGATTTCCTCGGAGATGGAGTCGCCGTAATAGGGTACGAAGATACCTTCGGCAAGTCCGGCCTTGTTGACCGTTCCGCCTTCCAGCGTTCCGTCCAGATATTTTCCAACAGCCCAGGTGTAGAAGGTTGCAAAATCAAAGCCGACGCTCGCAAGCACGGTGTCCGGTGCGACATCATTCTGATTACTCGCGAAGCCCACGAACATTGCACCTTTTTCTTTCGCGGCCTGAATGGCTCCGAGACCGACCTGGTTTGCGTAGAAGAAAAGGACATCGGCCCCATTGTCGATCATCGTTTCGGCCATCTGTTTTCCGAGCGCGAGATCGCTCCAGGAGTTGGCGTATGCACGAACCGCTTCGACATTCATGCCCCGCTTTTCCTTCGCATATTTTTTCGCAGTTGCCTCATAAACATCAAGAAGATCGACCATCGCCTTATTGGGAAAACCTCCGACCGTGGCAATCTTTCCTTTCTCGGTAAGATACCCGGCGATTATTCCGGCAAGATAACTCGCTTCATACTCTTTCGGGAAAATGGGTGCCGTGTTCTTCGCTTCCGCCATCATGCCGTTCACGACGACGAAGGTCGTGTTGGGATACGAGGGAGCGATCTTGTTCGCCGCCTCGTCGAACTGCGTGCCGGCAGCCATGATCAAGTCGTATCCGCGCTCCGCATAATTCCGGAAAGTGGATTCGTAATCCCCTGCCTGAACATTTTCGATGTACTCCATGTTCGTGCCGAGCTTTTCATTCACCGCAATCAGTCCTGCATAGTTGGTGGCATTCCAGCTCTGGTCATTTATGGGTCCGGGAAGTATCAGGACTATTTTCTCTGCGGCCGCACCGCTCTTTTCGGCTGCGGCTTCCTTTTTCCCCTCCGGCGAAAAGCATTCCGGAAGTAAGCACCATCAGAACCGTAAACAGTACCACAATTTTTTTCATAGGGCCTCCTGTATGCATGATAGTCAATGTAATCAGGAGGTGCAACATGTTTGCCGTGCAAGGTGACTGCTCCACAATGACGGATGCCCCGGACGTGAAAGCGGCCCGGTGTCGCTCACCGGGCCGCATCGTTCGTCGGGCCGAGCTGCTCGAGTCTGCCGCTCAGCCGAACTGCATGTAGAGCGAGATGAAGGACGGCTTGATCCTGCCCTGTGCGGCCGTGAAATCCTGTTCCGTCCGGGCGTCCCGCAGCTGCTCGACGATCCGCTCCAGCTCTCCGACCTTCGCCGCGTACGCCGCGTCGGAGGAGTATCCCTTGATCGGGGCGAGGAGCTTCACCAGCCCGGCGATGGAGGGACGGGCCTCCGCCTGCGTCTTGGCCTCCGCCACGATCTCCATCTCGTCGTGGAACGTGAGCATGAGGTCGGAGATGTTGTCGGTGATTCCGTTCTCGAGCCGGATTTCACGCAGCATCATCCGGATGTGCTCGAGCGCCTCGTGCGCTTCGGGATAGCGGGACTGCTCGACCAGCCGGACGGCCTCCTGCTCGAGAACGAGGATGTCGCTCAGCTTCGCCCCCCAGTTCGCGGTATCACCGTACCCCGCCGGTGCGGCCGCTCCGTAGGTATCCACGATCCGCTTCCAGGCTTCGAAGGACTGCGGCGTGGTCGCCTTCGATTCGTCGACCTTTCCCTGGCCGGTGAAGAACAGGGCCTTCTTGTAGATGACGTTGTAGTCGGTCACGGCCTTCTCGAACGCTGCCTGCGGAGCGGGCGCGGCGAGAGCGGTTTCCGCGAGAAGCATGCCGATGGCGAGGAGCGTGATTCCCATGATGGTCCGTTTCATATCTGCCTCCTGGCGTTCTGGTCCGTTCGGTCCGCTGCGGCGGTGTGTCGTGCGGATCCTTGCTTCTGCCTATGCACGGATCATGCCAGGCTTGCGCGGAGAGGCGCCGATTCATGACCCGATCTGTCGTGTTTTTGCCGGGATTCGCCTCTTTTCGGCCGGCTGAGGGGGAGCTTCGGCCCCGCATCCTCATCCATCCCGGCGGGAAGTGCGGACAGAGCGGAAATCTTTTCCCATGACGGGGAAACGGGAAAAATCTGCTCATCACCGCCCCGGGTTCCTCTCGACCCCGGAAATCGGGTATACTGAAAACGAACGAACCATATGGACCGGAAAACCGACCGATCTCGAGCGGCTCAGCATCTGTCCCATGAAAAGACGGCACCCGGCGCGTTCGTGCTGCGGGTCCCCCGGCGGCACGACGCTCTCCCCGGCCAGATGGTCGCCGTCACGACCGACCCCGATCTTCCGCCCCGCTGGTACAGCATCGCGAGCGGCAGGGAGGAGCCGTGGGTCGAGATCCTCTACACGCTGGTGGATGACGGCGCGCTCACCCCGCGGCTTTCGCGGCTGCGGGAAGGGGACACGCTCTACGTATCCGAACCGTCCGGATCGTTCACCGACCGCGGCGAGCCTGCGGTCTGGATTGCGGCGGGAACCGGCGTCGCGCCGTTCGCATCGATGGTGCGATCGGGCATCACCGAAGGCCGCAGGCTGATCCACGGCTCCCGCACGGTCGCAGGGTTCTACTACACGGAGCTGTTCGAGCGGGCGCTCGGCGCCCGGTACGTCCGCTGCTCGTCGGGTGAGACGGCGCCCGGCATTGTCGCGGGCCGGCTGACGCGCTGGCTTCGCGAAGAGGCGGAGCTGCCGCGGGAGGCGGTTTACTATCTCTGCGGCGGGAGCGGCATGGTCGTCGATGTCCGGGACATCCTGATCGAACGGGGGATTCCCTACGATCGGGTTGTATCGGAGATTTACTTCTGACGGATGACGGAACGACAGACGGAACACGGAGCGATTTCATGGAAAACGCGACAGCGGATATATTCGGAAAAACGAAGCAGGATCTCGAAGAGCTGGCCCGGGAGATCGGACTCCCGCGTTACGCCGGCGGGCAGATCGCGGGCTGGCTGTACGGCAGGAACGTCGCCGATTTCGAGGCGATGACGAATCTCTCGAAAGAAGCCCGGCAGCGGCTCCTGCAGGAGTACCGGATCGAGACGCCGGACCCGGTAAAGGTTCACGCCTCGGCCGACGGCACCCGGAAGTACCTCTACCGGGTACAGGGCGTCCGGTACGTGGAGGCGGCCTGGATCCCGGAGGAGCAGCGGAGCACCCTCTGCCTCTCGACCCAGGTGGGCTGCAAGATGGGCTGCCTCTTCTGCATGACCGGCAGGCAGGGCTTCCAGGCGAACCTGACCGCCGGCGAGATCGTGAATCAGTACCGGAGCCTGCCGGAACGGGACCGGGTGACGAACATCGTCTACATGGGGATGGGCGAGCCCTTCGACAACCTCGACGAGACGATGCGCAGTCTCGAGGTCTTCACTGCAGGTTGGGGCTACGGGATGAGCCCGCGCCGCATCACCGTCTCGACCATCGGCATCATCCCCGCCATGAAGGAGTTCCTCAGCCGCAGCGAATGCCGCCTCGCGGTCAGCCTGCACTCCCCCTTCGACGAGGAGCGGCGGAGCCTCATGCCGATTCAGCATGTCTATCCGCTCGAGGAAGTGATCGCGACGGTGCGGGAGGCGGACCTGTCTCCCCAGCGGCGCGTCTCCTTCGAGTACATTCTCTTCGACGGGGTGAACGATACGCCGAAGCACTCGCGGGAGCTCGTGCGGCTCCTCTCGGGGCTCCGCTGCCGGGTGAACCTGATCCCGTTTCACCCGATTCCCGGGTCTCCCCTGAAGGGCTCGCCGGCCGAGCGGATGGTGGAGTTCGAGAACGCGCTCAAGGATAAGGGAATCATGACCACGATCCGCCGGTCCCGCGGGCTCGACATCCAGGCCGCCTGCGGCCTGCTCTCGACCCGCGAACTGGTGAAGCAGTCCGCAACGGATTACTGAGCGTGACGGCCGGGCGGCGGCGGCCTTATGGCCCGCTCCGGAGCCTCACGTTCCGGAGCACCCGTTCGACGGTGCGGTATTTCCCGTCGGCGCTGGAGAGCGTCCGTTCGTTCACCGTGCATTCGACGACGACGGTCAGGCCTGACAGCGCCCGGAACCGCTCTACATCGTCCCCGTCGAACAGGTAGCTCGTTCCCTCCGCATCGGTCAGCACCGGCCGGACGAAAGGTTCGCTTCCGACGAGCCGCACCGTTCCGATCAGGGTCATCCGCGGCTCGGTCTCCCGGGCCGCCTTCTCCCGGCTTCCCGCAGCGTCCGCCGCCGGGGTCGCGAGGGCAAGCAATGCTGCGGCAAGAACGACGGCGCCGAGCGCGGCGGTGACCCGGAAGCCGGGGCGGGATCCGGGCCGGGTGCGCGTCGGCAGCCCGCTCACGGCCGCGGCTCCCCGGCGACGGAGAACACCGTGTCGATCGGGTATCCCGGTTCGCCGGCGAGGGACAGGCTCAGGGAGCGTACCCCGGCATCGGCGAGATCTTCGGGAACGGCCGCAGGGAGCGCGCTGGTTGCCGCCCCGCCGCCCCGCGGATCGGGGGAGATATGAAAGGCGACGAACACATCCTGCGCCTGCACGTCCAGCGACGTCGCCGCATCCAGAGGCCCGCCCGGGGGGAGCAGTGCGTAACGGATGTCGGAATCGCCGCTCACCTGTTTGTCCGTCGCGGCTCTGCGGTATACTCCTCCTCCGGGATAGAGCGTCAGCCCCTCGTCGAAGCCCTGCAGAAATGGGAACCGGTCGAGCGGGAACTCGATCTGCCCGGCGTAACCGAAACGCGGATCGGAAAGGCTCATCCCGCTGTAATAGTTCGCCGCATACCAGTTCCGAAGGAGCGTATCCCACGGAACGCCGAGCGCCTGCTCGACAGCACGATAGTCGGGATACCGGTTGTTCTGGATCGAGAGGAAGACGCCGTCCCCGTCGTAGCCGTCGCCCGCCCGGGCTGGGTTCGCCTGGATCCGCAGCCACTGGAAAAAGAGATACACGGTCGAATAGCTCGAGAGAGAACCGTCCCAGCGCAGGAACGATGCGCCCCGGGATATCGCCTCGTTCCTGGACGGATTGGTGAAGAAATTCACTTTCCAGTCGACGAGGCTCTGCTGGTACACCGATTCGGCGGCCGAAGAAAGTCCCTCGTTCAGCCAGATCTCCTGCTCCGCCCCGTTCTCCTCGAACACGTTCCGGTGATAATTGATCAGGTGCTGATACTCATGAGCAACGGTGCTGTAGAACGGATCGCTGCCGGGGACGAGAGGATAGGAGTCCATGAAAATCATGTCCGCCTCGTTGGACCGGGCGCGCGACTCGCGGCTGTAGAGATGGGTCGAGTCGAAGTATCCGGCGACGTAGCCCGCCCCGCTTCCGGAAACGAATCCGTCACGGATGTCCAGGATCAGGATGATGATGCGGCCGTTTCCGTCCACGTCGCCGCCGTCCCCGAAGGCGTCCCGGATCGGGCTGTCGATGGCGGTGTCGAACTCTGCGACGATCGCCTTTGCCTCGGCCTCATCCACCTTCGCCGCTGATTCGCGATCGACCCATACCTCGGCACGACTCCCCACCGCAAGGCGGTCCGCGTACACCTTGTACCAGCCTCCGGGGTTCACGCTCTGCGCCCAGAAAAAGTCGCCGCTCGGTTCCACGCCGCCCATCGTGCAGCCGGACAGGAGAAACGGCAAGAGCCAGAAGCGCGGCGACGACGATGCCGCATCGATTTCCGGATTCTCTCATAAGACTCCCGAATCTCCGTTTTCTACTATAGCCCAACGGACGCCGCACGTCCTCGGGATCGTGGAGTTTTTTGAAAGAAACCTTTCGTTCTGGTTATTTTACCTGCGGATCGCAGACGGGCGGTCCGGTCTCCCGCCGAAGCCGGCGGGCGGACCTGCGGATGCCGATAGTATGGCTCACCCGATCGGGGATTTCAACGATCGATCAGACGGGACGGGATTTCGCGTACGTATTGATCAGGAAATCGATCTTCCGGTCGATCTCCTCGCTCACGATTTTCGATTCGGGGTGGCGTTCCAGCCACTCGATGGAGCGCCGGATGCCTTCGTGAAACGGGATACTCTGGCGGAACCGCGGCACGAACCGGCGGATCTTGGAGGTATCGAACAGCGTGCTGTATGCCTTGTCTCCCACCAGTCCGTCTCCCACCTCGGGGTACTGTTCCCGGATGAAATCCGACGGAACATGGACGATGCGCGGCTCCACCCCCAGCGCGTGCGCGATGGTCAGATGGATGCCGTCCCAGGTGAGCGCCTCATCCCCGGTGATGTTGAACGACTCCCCGATGGTCCGGGGATCGCCGAGCAGGCCCACGAGCCCGACCGCGAAATCCTCGGCATGGGTGATGGTCCAGAGCGACTGGCCGTCGCCGTGAACGACGATGGGGCGACCGTCGAGCATGCGCTTCGGCACCGTGAAGTCGCGGGACCCGAACGTGGTCGGAGTCCAGCCGTCGTTGTAGGTGTGGGAGGGACGGACGATGGTGACCGGAAAGCCCTGGTCGCGGAAAGCCGCCAGGAACCGCACCTCGGCGGCGATCTTCTTCCGGCTGTATTCCCAGTACGGATTTCCCAGCGGGGTCGATTCGCTGATGACATGGTGCGTCGGCGGTTTGCGGTAGACCGAGGCGGAGCTGATGAAGACGAACTGGCCGCACCGGCCGGAGAAGAGCTCGACATCCCGCGCGGCTTCGTCGGCATCATAGCAGATCCAGTCCACCACGGCGTCGAACCTCTGGGTTCCCAGGACGGCCCTGACCTGATCGGGGTTCGTCATATCCGCCCGCAGGACGTTCACCCCGTCGGCGACGTTCTGCCCGCCGGATCCGCGATGCAGAAGAAAGAGCTCGATTCCCTGCTCCGCGGCCTCCCTGCTGCACGCCCGCGAGATGTTGCCGGTTCCGCCGATGAACAGGACCTTCATGCGTTGCCTCCGGATGCGGTTTTCAGCCGACGGTATCCCGCAGCCGGGTCCAATCATACGGAATGCGTCAGCGGCGGTCAAGGTCCGTCGTCTTACATGTTTCCAGCCAGTCTACAGCCGCCGGACTTCGCGGCTACAGCCGCCGGACCTCGTCGGCGATGATGCCGATCCCGGTGTGAACGGCCTCCTCCGCCTGGGAGTAGTTGATGCGGATGCACTGGTCGCTGTGGTCCCAATCCTCCCCGAGTCCGTAGAAGAAATACTTTCCGGGGATGACCAGGACGTCGCGCTTCTTCAGCCGGCGGTAGAGCTCCATGGTGCCGATCGGCTGGTTCCGCAGCCAGAGCCAGAGGAAGATCGATCCCTCGCAGGCGTGAAGGGCATGGTCGATCCCGCGGAACGATTCGTGCAGATGCGCCGCTGCCCGGCGGGACTTTTCCTCGTAGAACGGCCGGATGACGTCGCGGCTGAGCCGCAGGATCTCGCCGCTGCGGACCATCGGGGTGAGGAGCACCTGACCGATGCCTCCGTTGGCGAGGCTGACGATGGCGTTCATCGCCGAGATCGCTTCTATGACCGGCCGGTCGGCGATGACGATACCCGTCCGCACCGACGGAAGGCCGAGCTTCGAGAGGCTCATGCTGAGGATCACGTTCGGGTCCCAGTAGGGCTCGGCCTCGTTGAAGATGATGTTCGGGAACGGCGTGCCGTAGGCGTTGTCCACGATAAGGGGTATGCCGTGCTCCGCCGCGAGGGCGGCGAGCCGGCGCACCTCCCCGTCGGTGATCACGTTCCCGGTCGGGTTCGTGGGACGGGAAACGCAGATCGCACCGATATCGTCGGTGATCCGGAGCCGGGAGAAATCCACGAAATACTTGTAGGTGTGATCATCGAGCATCCGGATCTCGGGACGGAAGGAGACGAAGGTCCCGGGATCGATTCCCTGGTCGGCATAGCCGATGTACTCGGGGGAGATGGGGAAGAGGATCTTCTTCCGCCGGCCAGCCCGGTCGGCCCCCGCGAACATATTCAGAAGATAGAAGAAGGCGATCTGGCTCCCGTTTGTGACGGCGATGTTCTCCTCGGTGATATCCCATCCGTAGCGGGAGACCAGGAGTTCCGTCAGCGCCTGCAGGAAGAGCCGGTTGCCGTGCGCCGAGTCGTAGGCCCCGATCATCCGGTCGAAATCCGCCTCGCCGCAGACGAGCTCTTCCATCCGCTTCCGGACCGCGTCGGCGACCTCCGGGATCCGGGCCGGGTTCCCGCCGCCCAGCATGTACTGTTTCCGTTCCCCGGACGACGCCAGGTCGAGATCGGCCATGAGCTCCAGAATACCCGAACGGGCGGTGAATTTCTCGCCGAACGAAGACAGCCGCATGACGCTTCCTCCTCAATCGCTTTGCCGAACAGTGTATCAGAAAAGCGCTGCGTCAGAAAGGCCGCATGAAACGCCGATTTCTGCTATACTGGAAATGATGCGAATGCGAATCGTATTTCAGTATGGATGGATGATTCTGCTCGTGCTGCTCGCCGCCGCTGCGGTTGCGGCCCAGGAACCGTCAGGGGAACCCGCGGCGGCGATTCCCGGGGACCCGGAGGCATTCGTCATCCCCATTCACGGGGATATCGACAATCCGAGCTGGTATTCCTCCGGCGCGGCGTCGAAAGGCGAAGAACGCCGGGGCGGGAACATCATATTCGACATCGACACCTTCGGGGGAAGAGTCGATTCCGCCCTCCAGATCACCACCCTGATCGGATCGCTGGACGAGACCTGACCATCGCGTACGTCACGGTCAGGCCCGAGGGCACCGGCGTGAGCTGGTCGGCAGGGGCGCTCATCTCCTTCGCGTGCGACCGGATCTACATGGCCCCGGGCACCTCCATCGGTGCCGCCGCACCGGTGTAGCAGGGAGCCGAAGGGCATGGTCATGGCGCCCGAGAAGATCGTGAGCGCCGTCCGTACCCAGATGGCGGCGCTGGCAGAGAAGAACGGCTATCCGCCGGGAGTTGCTCTGGCAATGGTGGACCAGGAGGTGGAGCTTCTCGAGGTCAAGGTCGACGGCACGAGACGGGCGGTTACGCGGGAGGAGCTGCAGGAGATCGAGCGCCGGACGCGGATCGAAGGAGGTTCCGTCGAGGTGGTCCGAACGATCTCCGCGCAGGGCAAGCTCTTTCGCTTACCGCGGGACAGATGAAGGAGTACGGGGTTTCTTCGGGAACTGTCCGGAACGCCAGGAGCTCTACGGCCTTCGCGGATCGATCCGGCGCGAGGTGGTCGGTCCTCGAGGTGAGGCCCGCGGATCGCCGTAGTCTCGATTCTCGCCGGCCTGGCGTCACGAGCGTCCTGATCCTCGTCGGCCTCGTCGCCCTCTTCCTGGAGATCAGCAGTCCCGGTTTCGGCCTTCCCGGTAACGTGGCGATCATCTGCTTCGCCATCATCTTCAGCGTCAACTTCCTCCTCGGCACCGTCGGATCGACGGAGCTGATGCTCTTCATCGTGGGCGTGTCCTGCTCGTGGTGGAGATATTCCTCATTCCCGGTTTCGGCTTCGCCGGCATCGCCGGTATTCTCCTCATCGCCGGTTCGCTCATCTTTTCCTGCCAGGACTTCGTCATACCCTATTTCACCTGGCAATGGGACATCCTGAACCGGAACATCCTGGTCGTCTTCGGTCAACGTCTGTGGGCTTCGTCTGTTCGGGTTCGCCGCTTCCCTGTGCCGCCGGTCGGACACTGTTCCACCCCCTCATTCTCACGGGGTCTCGGAGACGATGCGATGGGTCGCATCGCCGGAGCAGTCTCGGGGTGACCCCCTCTCGGGAAGGAGGGAACGGCGGTCACGGCGCTCCGCCCTTCGGGGAAAGCCGAAATCGACGGCGAGGTCTGCCCGGTCGAGACCGACGGCGACTTCGTCGAGCGCGGCTCCCGGATCCGGGTCGTCGGGTCAAGGGATTCCATATCGTCGTGGGAGCGTGTATAGATGTCGCTGTGGTAGGGTTCGCACTGCTCGGCGGCGGGCGCCGGGTCGATATTCCTGGAGATCTTCATTCCCGCCGGAGGTCTCGTCGGCATCGCGGGGGCGATCGCATCGATCGGCGGTGGTGTCGGGCTCCATCGGCACGGAGCCGCGACGGGTTCCCTGGTACTTGCTCTCGTCCTGTCGGCGGTTCCGTCATCATCATCCTGGGGCTCAGGACATTCCCGAAGACCTGGACCGGGAAACGCCTTATCCTCGGTACCGGCAGGACGGTCGGCACGGGAGCCCGATACGGCCCTGCTCTCCGGAGCCGGGCGCCCCCGATGTCCCGTCGGGAGAGAGCGGCACACGCTCACGATCTGCGGCCCTCGGGAATGGCGCGGATCGACGGAAAGAAGTACAGCGTGGTCACTTCCGGCGAGTACATCGATCGGGACGCCGCGTCCGAGGTCATCCGCCAGAAGGAGCCCGCATCGTCGTCCGGAGGATCGAACCTCCGGCAACGCCGTGAAAAACAGAAGGAGCAGCTATGGAGCTTATCGTCTCTCTGCCATTGATGGGAATCGTAATCATGGGTCTCGCGGCGCTGTTCCTCAAATTCTTCGGTCTCTGGTTCCGGGCGCTTCTTCGGGCGCACCGGTCGGGCCGGTGAAACTGATCGGGATGTGGCTCCGGAAGGTGAGTCCGAGCATCATCGTGGACAGCAGGATCATGCTGGCGAAGGCGGGAATACCACCGACACGGACATGCTCGAAACGCATTTCCTGGCAAAGGGAAACGTGTTGCGGGTTTCCCAGGCGCTGGTGGCGGCGAACAAGGCGAACATCCCGCTTACCTTCCAGCGGGCCGCCGCGATCGATCTGGCCGGCCGCGACGTGCTCGATGCGGTGAAGACGAGCGTGAATCCGAAGGTGATCGACTGCCCTGACCCGGCCAAGGGCCGCAAGAACGATCGACGCGGTGGCCAAGGACGGGATCCAGCTGCAGGTGAAGGCCGCGTGACGGTGCGGGCGAACATCGAGCGGCTCGTCGGCGGCGCGACCGAGGAGACGATCATCGCGCGGGTCGGCGAGGGCATCGTCACCACCATCGGCTCGGCCGAAACCTACAAGGCGGTGCTGGAGAACCCCGATCACATCTCCAAGCGGGTGCTGGAGAAAGGACTGGATGCGGGCACCGCCTTCGAGATCCTCTCGATCGACATCGCCGACATCGACGTGGGCGAGAACGTCGGCGCGAAGCTCCAGGCCGACCAGGCGGAGGCCGACAAGCGGAAGTTCCAGGCCGAGGCGGAAAAGCGCCGCGCCGCGGCGCAAGCCAGGAGCAGGAGATGATCGCGCGGGTGCAGGAGAACCGGGCCAAGGTGGTGCTGGCCGAGGCGGAGATTCCGCTGGCGATCGCCGAGGCGTTCCGGAGCGGGAACCTGGGCATCATGGACTACTACCGCCTGCGGAACGTTCAGGCCGATACCGAAATGCGCCGGAACATCGGAGCAGAGGACCAGAGCCGGCAGCGGCGTGAACCCGGTGAGGGCCGGCAGCGGCGTGAGCCCGGAGAAGGCCGGGAGCCGATGTGATGCCGGCCGGCATACCGCACAGCAGGGAAAAAGGCTGATATGGAAGAACTGTTTTCACTGATCGTTCTTACGCTCTCGTTCCTGATACCTTTTCTCTACCTGTTCCGGGGAGCCGCGAAGCGAGCCGGCAGCCGGCCTGCGGGCAGGCCCGGTACTCCGCCGGCGAACCGAACGGCAGCCCCCCGTGCGGAAGTGCAGTCCGGGCAGCGTCCATCCGCCCGGCCCTCCGCCTCCGACCGCCTCCGTGAGCTCTTCGAGGCAGTCAGGGACGAGGCGCGCCCGTCCGGAAGCGCCGGAACCGGGGAGCAATCCGCGGAAGAGGCGGATACCTGGCCGCCCCCGGAACGTCCGCGGCCGGCACCGGTGGTGATCGAGGCCGCCGCTCAGCGGTCGGCCGAAGTCGTCGTGGAACGGCTCATGGACCGGACCGCGGCCATGCCGATGACAGGCATGCCGATGTCCGGGCTCCGCACTCCGCTTGCCGCCGAAGCGATCCAGCGGGAATCCGCGATACTTCGGATCAGGCGTCTGCCGCCGCTGCAGCAGGCCCTGGTCATGGCGGAAGTTCTGGGCCCGCCCCGGGCACTGAAGGAGTTTCCCGGGGAGCGCTGACCGCGGGAGATGCCTCCAGGACCGGACGGCCCTCCCGGGCCGGTCGCGGGCCCGGGCCGGTCGCGGGCCCGGGCCGGCGCTTCAGTCCTCCGCGTATTCCGTCGCCGCTTCGCGGGCGTGGACGACGTACGCCGCGGAATTGTGCTTCATGTCCTCGAGCTCTTCGTCCGTGAGCGGGCGGATCTCCTTTGCGGGGCTCCCGAGCACGAGCGTGCGCGGCGCGAACCGCTTGTTCGCGGTCACCAGGGCCCCGGCGCCCACCAGGCACTGCTCCCCGATTTCCGCGCCGTTCAGCAGGATCGCCCCCATGCCGATCAGGGCGCCGTTCCCGACGGTGCAGCTGTGCAGGATGACCCGGTGACCTACCGTGACGTCCTCGCCCACCGTAACCGGCTGCCCGGCGTCCACGTGAACCACCGTCCCGTCCTGGATGTTGCTCCGGTTCCCGATCCGGATCGGGGCGATGTCGCCCCGCAGCGTCGCGCCGAACCAGACCGAGACATCCTCTCCCAGCGTCACGTTTCCGGCTACTTCGGCGTTCCACGCGATGAACGCGGCTTTCGAAACATCGGGGCGCTGGTCCCTGATCCGGTGTATCATCCGTGCCTCCTTGCGGCGGGCTTCGACCCGCATGCTTCCAGTCTCTCCGGGTAATGGTAGCAGGATCCGCAGGATGTTGCAATTCGGCGGAGATTCCAGTATCAATAGGAAGAGCGGCCGATGCCCGAGCGAATCGACGAAGCGAGGCGGATTCCGATGGACGTGAGCTGGACGACATCCGATGTTCCCCGGGACGAGCTGATCCTCGCGGGGGACATCGGCGGAACGAACACGACCCTGGCGCTGGTGGCACGCCGGAAAAAGGATTTCACGATCATCCTGAAGTGCCGTTTCGATAGCCAGGATCTCCGGGGGATGGAGGAACCGATCCGGCGGATGCTGCAGGAAGCGGCGTCCCGATCCGCCGACCTGCGCCCCGCCGTCTGCTGCCTCAGCGGTGCGGGTCCCGTTACGGACAACCGCTGCACGCTGTCGAACCTCTCCTGGGAGATCGAGGGCGACAGCCTCGCGGACACCTTCGGATTTCCCGTCTTCGTGATCAACGACTTCGTGGCGGTGAGCTACGGGGTTTCCCTCCTGGACGTCGAGGACGAGGATCATGTCCTGAAACTGCCGCACCCCGGCGGACGGTTTCCGCATCCCCACGGGACGGTTCGGGGGGTTGTCGGCGCGGGTACGGGGCTCGGAGTCGGCTACCTGGTGGAACTGGACGACCGGTACATCGCCTTCCCGTCCGAAGGAGGGCACGCCGATTTCGCGGCGTTCGACCGGGAAACGCGGGAACTGAAGGACTACCTCGACTCCCGGACCGACCTTACCGCGGGGGCGGAGCTCTTCGTCTCCGGGCAGGGCATCGTGAACATCTACCGGTTCTTCCGGGAGATCCGGCACCTGCCCGAAGATGCTGTGATCGCGGAGATCGATTCTCTGGAGGACGAGGAGAAACCCGCCGCCATCGCCGGGCATGCCGGAGATCACTCCGCATGCCGGGACATGATGCGGCTCTTCATCAAGATGTACGGCCGGTTCGCGGGCAACGCGTCGCTCCACTTCTTTCCGACCCGGGGCATGTTCATCGCCGGCGGGATCGTGACCAAGAACGAGCGGCTCC
This sequence comes from uncultured Spirochaetota bacterium, assembly GCA_963728215.1. Classification (GTDB taxonomy): domain Bacteria; phylum Spirochaetota; class Spirochaetia; order CAVSJD01; family CAVSJD01; genus CAVSJD01. The sequence continues at coordinate 342,048 of CAVSJD010000007.1, forward strand.
TGCTGGACGACGATCTTTTCATGCGGTATTTCGAGATGAACTACAAGGAGACGATCCGGGAGGTGCTGAAAAACTTCCCCGTGTATATCATTCGGAACTATTCGGTTTCCCTCTACGGAGCGGCGCAGGCCGCCTGTTCGCTCCGGAAAACCTGCTGACACGGGAGGAACGGCATGGAGGCGGATCTTTCCCCGGCGGTGGTCCGGGACATGGAAAAGAAGCGGATCGATCGGGAGCTGACGCTTTCCATTCTCCGGAGATTCAACGAGGGCCGGTTCGACAATGCGGAACCGGTCCGCGTCACCGCGATCCCCGGCGTGGACGGGAATCGCGTGCTCGACATGACCGGAAGCGTCAGCCTGCGCATCGATGCGGAGACCGCCCGGAGACGGCTCTCGGGGCTGGGTATCGATCCCGACCGGATCGCTCCGACCCGCACCGGGGGGAATCTCCAGGAGTGGGATGCCGCAGCCCTGGGGAAGCTCGGGGTATTTCTGTACCCTCTCCTTTCCTACGGGATTCTGAACGGAGGCTCGGCGACGAGCTACGCGGACATCAAGAAGAACCAGGCTTTCAGCAGCGATCTCTTCGCGCTTCTCCGGGAGAATTTCGAGAGCATCGCCGATGTCTCCCGGGGCCGGCCCAAGGGACTCACGCCGGGGTTCATCAACCCGGACGGCTCGGCCGGACCGAGCTTCCTCGAGCTCAAAATGCGCGCGCTCCTGGTTCAGGCGCTCGCCTTCCGGAGCATCACCGGCCGGGAGGGCAGTCCCGCTTCCGCTCGCGGCGAGGCCGCGGCCTCGCCCGGCGACGGACCGCAGCCGCTCTTCCCGCTGTTTCAGATGACCAGCATCCTCACCGACCGGGAGGTTCGCGAGGCCTTCGACGCCTACCGGGAGAGTCCCTTCCTCCGGGACCTGATCGCCGCGACCGGCATCGACATCACCCGCGCCGAATCGGCGGTGCAGCCGCTCATCGCCGCCTACACCCCCAGCGCCGAAGGCCGACCGAAACGGGTCTTCACCGAGGCGTTCGGACGGCAGGAGAGCACGCTCCCCCTGCCCGGCGGCCACGGGCAGAATTTCCTGGTACTGCGCGACATCTACCGGGGTCTCCGCGAAAGCGGCAAGCGGTTCGTCTACCTGACGAACGTGGACAACCTGGGCTCGACCGTTGATCCGGTCGCCCTCGCCTATCTCGCGCTCAGCGGGAAACAGGCGGGATTCGATTTCGCCTTCCGCACCCCCGTCGACGTGAAGGGCGGGATTCTTGTGCGGGACCAGCGGGGCCGGTTCAACTGCGCGGATATCGGACCGGCGGTCTCGCGGGAGGAAGTGCTGGAAGCGGAACAGGGCGGGAGCGAGATCCTGTTCAACTGCGCCACCGGTCTCTTCGATCTCGACTACCTCGCGGCGAACCTGGACCGGATCATAGACGAGCTCCCGACGCGCTTCTCGGACCAGGACAAGGATGCGGGCCGGTACTCACAGGCGGAACAGGTCACCTGGGAAGTGATCGGCATGCTGGACGATTTCCTGGTGTTCGGCGTGAACAAGTACGACCGGTTCCTGGCCGCGAAGCTGCTCATGGAGACCATGATGACCAGCGGCGTTCTCTCAGGCCGGCAGGGCTATCCCTCCGGGGAAGATCCGCAGCAGGACCTCCGCGCACTGGCGGGAAAGCTCCATGAAGGCCTGGTGCGGAAACTTACCGACGAGTATGCGCTTCGGCTCGAAGGCGGGAAATGGGCGCCGGTGCCCGCCGAAGAAATAGCGGCCCGTTTCGAAGGCTGAAGGACGCCGGCTGCCGGACGAGGCAACCGGGCACCGGCTGCAGAGCCGGCCCGGCCCGGTCCGCTCCGTCTACCCGAGGGCGACGTCCAGGCTCATCATGACGGCGAATCCCACCATCGTTCCCAGCGTCGCGAGGTCGGTATTGCCGTTCAGCTGCGCCTCGGGGATCACGTCCTCCGCCACGACGAAGATCATCGCTCCGGCAGCGAAGGCGAGCGCGAACGGGAGAACCGGCCGCATTACGAGAACCAGCGCGGCGCCGAGTACGCCCGCCACCGGTTCGACGATGCCGGACAGCTGTCCCAGGAAGAAGCTTTTTCTCCTCGACAGCCCTTCCCGGCGGAGGGGAACCGCAACCGCCATTCCCTCGGGGAAGTTCTGGATGCCGATGCCGATGGCCAGTGCGATGGCGGCGAGCAGGGAGGCGGACGGAATGCCGGAGGCGACCGCGCCGAAGGCCACTCCCACGGCAAGCCCTTCCGGAATGTTGTGCAGGGTAATGGCGAGGACGAGGAGCACGCTCTTCTGCCAGGTTGTCTTGAGCCCTTCCGCTTCGGAGCGGGGCATCCCGATATGCAGATGCGGGAGCAGTCGATCCACCAGCCGCAGGAAAACGCCGCCGCCGAGGAATCCGACCAGGGGCGGGATCCAGGCGATGTAATTCATCTCTTCGGACAGGGTGATCGAAGGAGCGAGAAGCGACCAGAAGCTCGCGGCGATCATGACCCCGGCTGCGAATCCGAGCATCATATCGAGCACTTTCCGGTTGATTTCCTTGAACAGGAAAACCGCCGCCGCACCCAGGGCGGTCACTCCCCAGGTGAACAGGGTACCGATCAGCGCCTGAACGACCGGGCTCAGACGGCTGAAACTCTCCAGCATGGTTATTCCTCCCAAAGCATTGCATCCCGTGTCGCCCTGAGTATATAGTATACGATACGATCTTTCCAGAAGGAGGCATGATGCAGCTCGATTTCTCGAAGCTCGACGGGCTCGTACCGGCGGTGGTTCAGGAGGAAAGAAGCGGCACGGTGCTGATGCTCGCCTTCATGAACCGCGACGCCTGGGATCTCACCCGCTCCACCGGGTTTGCTCATTACTGGTCCCGGAGCCGGGGTCGGATCTGGAAGAAGGGGGAAACCTCGGGTCATGTCCAGGAAGTGAAGGAAATCCGCGTCGACTGCGACGAGGACACGGTGCTGCTCATCGTCCGCCAGGAGGGCGGCAGCGCCTGTCATACGGGAAAGAAAAGCTGCTTCTATCGGAAGCTGGAAGATGGAAGGCTGATCGAGGGAATCGAGGGATAGGAGAATCGGGCAGCCGTCGGGCCGCCCGATCCGTCATGAAGCTCAGCCGGCCTCGATGGCTTCGACCGGGCAGCTGTCCGCGCACGCGCCGCAGCTCGTGCAGGCATCCGCACTGATAACCCGCTTGTCGCCCTGTTCGCTGATGGCTTCCATCGGGCATTCGGACTCGCACGCACCGCAGTTGGTGCAGGCATCGGTAATCACGTAGGCCATTCGGCACTCCTCGTGTATGAATTGTGGTGTAGAACGAGATGCATAGACATCTTCGACGTCCTGGATAACCGGTACTATGCCATATCTCCTACGCGAATGCAAGGGTATCACCCCGGCGAATCCGCGTTTTCACGACCAGGAGCGGCCGCCGCGCAGGCCACGCGGCACGGCCCGCGGGCAGGCTTTCGCCCGCCCGACGCGGTCATGCTTCCGGACCCGTGCGATCTCGAACAGGCAGTTAAACCTGCTCGATACCGAGCAGCCGGATGTGCCGATCCATATGGCTCGCGACGATCTTCGCGTGCTCGTCCTCGTGCTCGTGGAGCGTCCGGAAGAACGGTTCCCGGATTTCCGGGTCGTTCAGGAGCCCCCCGTACGTGACGTGAAGAAGCTGCCGCGAATCGTTCTTGTTCAGGTACTCCTCGAGCCGATTGTCGGGAATCGAATCGATGTCGGGAATCGTGGAGAGGTCCGCGGTGATGTGGTAGAACTTCAGCGCATCGGGGAAATAGTCGAACGCCTTCCTGTGCATCTTCCGGTAGAGCTCGGGATTCACCCGGGCGATGGTCCGGACCGCCTCGAGCCAGCTGGTCCCTGCGGTCTTCAGGTGAACCCGTTTCGCGGTGTACTTTCCGATGGCCGGGTAGACCGAGAACTTGTCGCTGCCGGAATGAATCGAAATCTTGTACATTCCGTGCGCCTTGGCGATTTTGCAGTGGACGATGAACTGCCGCTCGAACTCCCCCAGGTCTCCGATATAGTCGATCCCCTTCTGGAACTCCCCGATGAAGCGAGGTGCCAGGGAGTTGACGTGTACGTCCCGCAGCTGCAGCTCCCGGATGATGAAGAGATGATGGGAAGGCAGCGTGGGGGCGGTGGTCTCGTCGATGCTGATCTCCAGGTCGTACTGGTCGCCCCGCCGCTTCCGCAGGTGCCGATCGACTTCCCGGCTGAAGTCCAGTGCGCGCAGATACATCAGGGCGCAGCGTTTCGCTTCCAGCTCGGAGAGGGAGATGGTCTCACCCTCGATATTGAAGCTCTTTCCCGCATAGCTGTCCTGGACGTGCTTCCGCACCCCTTCCTCGAGCTTCGCGAACTCGGCATCCACCTTCCCGGCATCCCACGAGGCAGGCTCGGGGTTCATCACTTCGGTCAGGTCGAGGGTGATCATCGGCATTTCGCAATCGAGCGCGACGTCGATGTCCTCCATCCGCTTCAGGTGATCGCCGTCCGCGCCGTACCCGCGCTCGAAGCCTTCCTCGAAGACCAGGAACGTGGCGTCCTTGACCACGAGCGGGATACGTCCGGTTGGTCAGGTTGAGCTCGCGGATCGACTGCTGCGCGAAGACGGGATAGGCGTCGTATTTCCGCACCGCATGGATGTGCCCCTTCGTCGCGAGGCCGAGACGGTCGCCGCAGCCGACAGTAGTCCGCTTGTCGCGAAGGGAAACGGGTTTGGTGAAGGGAAAGAGCTTCCAGAGAGATTTCGCGTTCTCCCAGTTCAGCTGCGCTTCCTGAACGAAAACCCCTTCGATTTCACGCACCTGCCCCGGGAACGCGGAGGTGAACTTCTTCTCCGCGAACAGGCAGAGCCGTTTCTCGAGACCGATCCGGCCGATCCCGTAGAGGATGCCGTCCTTCCGATAGAGCGAACGCACGTAGAGGATTGCATCCTCCGATGCGAAGTTCCCGGCGTCTGCACTCTTCAGACCGTCGAGAGCCTTCTGATCTTTTTCCAGCAGGCGATTCTTGATCACCAGGTCGACCAGTTTCTGCATTTTCACTTCTCCGTAATCGAGGATGAGCGTACGGGAACCGCACCGCCCGCCGCCGTTCTCTCATTCTATCATGGCGGAGAGAGCGGCTCAACCGGTCGAGGCGGACCTGACGGACGGGACGGAGCGGGCGGCGGACGCAGGGGCCGATCGTGCCCGGGCTGAGCGCGGTGCGGCGGCCGGGAGCTTCGGAATCGGGTTCCTGATCCGTTCGGTCCCGGCCATGAAAGGCTGAATCCGTTCCCCTGCCGGCCCCGGCAGGGTCTTCCGGCATCGCGAAGAGTGCATGCCGATTCTGTGGAGATTCCCTGAAGCTTGCCGCACCCCTGCCGACATCCGCCGGCTCCATGAGTACGTTTGAATCCGTCGGGAGGAATCAACGGATGGAAGAAACGGGAGAGATGGAGCGGCTGTTCCGCCTGGACGGCCGCTGCGCCCTGATAACCGGAGCCGGATCGGGCATCGGCCGGGCCGCGGCGCTCGCCGCCGCTCGACAGGGAGCTTCGGTCGGAGTGCTGAGCCGCAGTCCCGAAGAACTCTCGGATCTGGTACGGGAGATCGAACGGGGCGGAGGGAAGGCGATGAGCATTCCCGGCGACATCAGCAGGGCCGACACCATGGAGCAGGCTTTGCGCACCTTCGCGGATCGCTGGGGCCGGCTCGATTTCGTGGTCGCCAACGCCGGGGTGAACGGGGTGTGGGCGCCCATCGAGGAGCTCGCTCCGGAAGAGTTCCGGAGAACCATGGAGATCAACCTCTTCGGAACGTTTCTGACCGTCAAGTACTCCGTGCCCTACCTGAAGCGGCAGGGCGGCTCGGTTGTGATCACTTCATCGATCAACGGGACCCGGACTTTCAGCAATTCCGGAGCGACCGCCTATTCGAGCACGAAGGCTGCGCAGGTCGCGATGGCGAAAATGCTCGCGCTGGAACTGGCGAGCGAGAAGATCCGCGTCAACGTGATCTGCCCGGGAGCGATCAGCACCGAGATCGACGAGAATACCGAGAGCAGGAACCTCGAAACGGCCCGGGAGCCGGTCGAGTATCCGGAAGGAAAGGTTCCGCTTACGGACGGCAGGCCGGGAACTCCCGAAGATGCGGCCCGCCTGATCCTGTTCCTGCTCTCGGACGCTTCCCGCCATATCACGGGAACCGAAGTATGGATCGACGGGGCGGAATCGCTCCTGCAGGCATAAACCGAATGAGAGCTCAAAAACATCATGGAGGTATGGAATGAAAAAACGAATGTCCTTGATAATCCTCGGGGTTCTGCCCCTGACGGCGCTGGCAGCCCAGGAGGTGGCCGCGACCACGGTCGTCTTCTCGAGCCAGCACTTCTTCACCGCGCTCATCGCGGGCGTCCTGATGGCCCTCGGCTTCGGGCTGGTGCTGACCCGACTGACGGCCGCCGCCGGACTGACCGCCGTCGAAGCGACGGTGTCGAAGAAGCACGACAAGGTGGCCCGGGGCGAGAGCGGACCCGGAACGCATTCCGCCCATCGGGAGGAGACCCGGTCGAAGGAGCATGACAGCATCCACAAGACGGCACGGAAACTCTCGAGCGCGTACGGCGTCTGGGCGGTGGTCATGGCGACGGTTTCGCTCTTCTTCGGGGTGTGGCTGGCGATCGAGCTGATCATGCCGACCACCATCCTGTTCGGAGCGATTACCGGCCTGGCGATCTGGGGTCTTTTCTACGCGGTCATGTACGTGGTCCGGGCGGGTGCGCTGACTTCCGCCGTGGGAACGCTGATGCATCTCGCCGGCCAGGGAGCGCAGTCGATCGGCGACATGGCATCATCCGTCTTCTCGAAGTCCGAAGAAAAACAGGCGGCCGAGAATGCCCGTGAAGTAACCGCCGCGGTTCGGGACGAGCTGTTCGGCCATATGGACGTGCAGAAGGAGCTTCACCGGTACATCAAGGAGCTCAAGCCCGACTTCGGCCCCCGGGACTATCGCAAGGAGTTCGAGAAGCTCCTGAACGATACCGACTTCCGGACCGTCGCTTCCTACATCGGGCCGTTCGACGAGCTGGTGGGCGATATCCAGACCCACGGCGACGGAATGGACAAGGAGAAGGCCAAGCAGACGGCACACAAGCTCCGGGACCGGATCAGCCAGATGCGCGATGTCGCCTCCGGCGATGAGAGCAAAGCAGACAAGGTGGCCGACGCGGCCATGGCCGCGGCCGGAATGTCCCGGGAAGAGGTCGAGGCGAACCGGCACAAGGTCGAGGAGTACCTGCGGAACACCGGGAAGGAGGAGCTGAATCCGGACGGCATCAAGCGGGACATCGAGCGGCTTTTCCATGATCCGAAAGGTGGAGCCGAATCCCTTCGCCAGCGCCTTTCCTCCGTGGACCGTTCCACGGTAACCACGGTGATCGCCCAGCGCACCGATATGAGCCAGGAAGAGGCACAGCGGACGGTGGATCGGGTCTATAACGTCTTCGAGCAGATCACCGGTACGGTTCGGGGAAAAACCGAACAGGGCCGTGCGGCCGGCAACGGACTGAAGGAACGGGCGTTGAACCAGGTGCAGCAGTATCTGGACTCCCTCGATCGTCCGGAGCTGAGCTACGAGGGAATCAAGCACGATGTGGAACTGCTGTTCCACGATCCGAAGGCCGGGGCTCATGCCCTCGCGAACCGGGCGCAGCAGTTCGACCGGGAGACCATCGTCTCCATGGTGAGCTCGAGAAGCGACATATCCCGCGAACAGGCTGAACGGATCGCCGACCGGATCGAGGAAGCGCGAGACTCCGTGATCCAGCGGGCCGAGCGGATGAAGGAAGAGGTGGAAACCCGCCTGCGGCAGGCCGAAGAGGAAGCGCTGCATCAGGCTGAGGAAGTATCGAAGACCGCATCCGTGGCCGCCTGGTGGGTATTCGCGGCCGCTGTGGTTTCGGGAATCGCCGCCGCCGGCGGCGGGATCATCGCGGTGATCACGTGACGGCCAACGCCCCATAGCGCTGCCGCGTTCGGCGGCGATCCAGATAGATGATCTTCGCGACAGGGGTATGCCCGCCCGGGCATACCCCCTTTTTCTGAATTCCGGCGGTCTTAGCCTTTCAGCGGAAGGTCGAAATATCGGACCGCGTTGTTGTAGCAGATATCTTCCACCAGCGGCCGGAGCAGGCTCATGTCGTTCGGCACCTCGCCGCTCGCCACCCAGTTTCCGATCAGGTTGCAGAGAATCCGCCGGAAGTACTCGTGCCGAGGATAGCTGAGAAAGCTGCGTGAATCGGTGAGCATGCCGACGAAGGGAGCGAGCAGTCCCATGTTCGCAAGGGCGATCATCTGCTGCTCCATTCCGTCCCGCTGATCGTTGAACCACCATGCGGTACCGAACTGCATCTTTCCCGGAATCCGGGGATCCTGGAAATTACCGATCATCGTCGCGAGAACCTCATTGTCGTTCGGGTTCACGCTGTAGAGGATCATTTTCGGAAGCTGGTCCGCAGCGTCGAGCCGGTCGAGGAAACGGGCGAGCGGGTACGCGATGGGGAAATCGGCCATCGAGTCGTAGCCGGTATCCGGGCCCAGCCGCTTGTACATCCGGGTGTTCGTGCTCCGCAGCGCACCGATGTGCAGCTGCATCGTCCATCCGGCCTCGGCGTCCATCCGCCCCAGCTCCAGCATCACGGCGCTCTTGAATTTCGTCACCTCGGATCCGGTCAGCGAGGTTCCGCCGCGTACCTTCCGGAACAGCTCCTCGATCTCCCGGTCGGTGAAATCGTCGGCCACCGGGTAGAGCAGCGCGTGGTCGGAAAGGCGCCCGCCCATGGAGTGGAAGTAATCGTGCCGCTTCTTCACCGCGGCGATCAGGTCTCCGAAGCTCTTCACGCTCATGCCCGCAGCCTGTTCGAGCCGGTCCACCCACGGGTTGAAGATCTCGTGGTTGTCGACCGCGTGGGCCTTGTCGGGCCGGAAAGCCGGGAACACCTCGAAGGGACAGGTGCCGTCCTCCCGGATCTTTCGGTGATGCGCGAGATCGTCCACCGGATCGTCGGTCGTGCAGAGCACCTTCACGTTCATCATCTCGACCAGCCCCTGCACCCGGTAACCGGGCTTCGCGAGGAGCTCGTTGCACTGGTTCCAGATCCGTTCGGCACTCTGCGGGTTCAGAAGCTCGTCCACCCCGAAATAGCGGTTCAGCTCCAGGTGGGTCCACTGGAAGAGCGGATTCCCGATCGTTCGGGGCACCGTTTCCGCCCAGGCCTGGAACTTGTCCCGGTCGCTCGCCGATCCGGTGATCCGGTCCTCCGGAACGCCCAGGGTCCGCAGGGCCCGCCACTTGTAGTGATCGCCGTAGAGCCACGGCTGGGTAACGTTCTCGAACTGCGTGTTCTCCGCGATCTGCGCGGGTGGGTTGTGACAGTGATAGTCGAAGATCGGCATCTTCCGGGCATACTCGTAAAGCTCCCGGGCGGTGTCGGTGGAGAGGATGAAATCGTCCCCAAGAAACGTTTTCATGATGTACTCCTTTTTCAGATATTGTGGACCAGGTAGCCGCCGTCCACAGGGATCGTGACGCCGGTGATGAAGCCGGCGGCCTTGTCGCTCGCGAGGAATACGGTCGCACCCTCGAGCTCCGAGCGTTCGCCGAAGCGGCCGAAGGGAGTGTGATCGATGATCGACTGGCCGCGGTCGGTGAGCTCCCCGGTCGCCTCGTTCTTCACCAGCAGGGCCTTGTTCTGATGCCCCAGGAAGAAACCGGGAGCGATGCCGTTCACCCGGATCCCGTGGGGAGCGAACTCACGGGCACATCCCTCGGTCAGGTTCTTCACGGCGGACTTCGCCGCATTGTAGCTCCAGACGCCCGAGAGCGGCAGGTAGGAGGTCATCGATGCGAGATTGATGATCGATCCCTTCACGCCCCGTTCGATCCAGTGTGCCGCGAAAATCTTGGTGGGGATGACAAGCCCTGCGACCAGGTTGAGGTCGAGTCCCTTCTTGAACAGTTCGATGTCGATCTCCGTGAACGGAGACTTGCCCATGGTGCCGCCCACTCCGTTCACCAGGATGTTCGGGGCTCCGAACTCCTTTTCGGTCTTCGCCAGCGCCTCCCGCACATCCGCTTCGGTACCGGTATCCACGGTCACCGCGTGAAGCCGGTCGGGCGCTCCGGTGCGCTTCGCGAGATCCTGTCTCGCTTCTTCCATGGGATGGCTCTTCCCGCGGCCCCAGAGGGAGACCTTCGCTCCCGCCTTGACCAGCGCTTCGGTCATGGCTCCGGCGATGACTCCGCCGCCTCCGGTAATTACCACGACTTTGTCTTCGAGGCCGAACATGTCCTGCACGTAACTCATCATTCACTCCCTATTCTCGATGTCTATCGTGACGGTACCCGATGGCGGAGGCGCAGGTGCACGCTCCCGGGTTCCGGCATTCGTTCTTTCTCCATTTTTCCGCCGTCCCGACCCGGCCGTCCCGTCTGTCCGCGCGATGGTGTTCCGCGACGCGAAGGCGCCGTCGGATGAAAGTCCGGTGGTGCCGAGGAAGCAGGTTTCAATCTGAAAATTCCGAAGGGTTTCGATGGCCTGGGGCCCGATAAAGCTGCCGGCGTCCTTCCGGGCGATCGCTTCCTTTCGTTCCACGTTCTCGCGCCGGCGTGCCCGGATGGTATTGAGATGATCCCGGTCTTCGGCCGGCTTGGCGCCGCCGCGGGTACGGCCGAGACAGCCCATCTCCTCGAGGATCGAGAGATCCTTGCGGATGGTGACTTCGGAGACCTGGAGCCTGTCGGTCAATTCCTGTACGGAGACCCGCTTGCGCAGGGAGACGATCTTGAGGATCTCGTCATGCCGCTGAATCCGGGCCACCTTGCGTTTCCTTTCTTTCGGAAGCATAGTACGTAAGCGAAGAAGGTGTCAACGCGGACCTGCGGGTGTGACCCCTGCGGGTTCGGACCCGGCAGACAGTCCGGCGGGTAATCCGTCGGGTGTTCCCCGAACGACCGGGCGGCGCTCACTCCTCGCCGCCTGCGGCGGAGATCCCGATCCGGCGGCACCGGAACGCCGATCCCTCGCGCTCGGCTTCCAGCACGAACGGGAACACCCCGAGCCGGGTGCAGAGGGCGAAGTCCTCCGCCGGCTCGTCCTGCTGTCCCGCCGGATCGAAGAGCCGCGCCCCGGTTCCCTCCCGCATCCGCCGCACCATCGCCGGATAGTCGACCGGCCGGCCTTCCAGGCGCGCCCGGAGGTATTCGGCGCAGGCTTCATCCTCGTCCGCCGGCGCCGTTCCCCCGACGCCCATGCAGACCAGCGAGACGAGAGGGGGATCGAGCGCGCGCAGCCGGGCGACGATCGCATCGGCGTTCACGAAGCTGCCGGTGAGGATCCGGTCCGCTTTTACGGCAGCGGCGAGTCCCTGCGTACCGGAGCTGGTAGTCAGGACCGCTTCCCTTCCCGACGAGGTCGGCACCCGAAAGCCGGGCGGGAGAGTTCCCGAAATCGAAGCCGGGCGGCTTCTTTCCTCCCCGCTCGCCCATGAGGACCCGGGAAGGATCCTCCGCCTTGAGCCGCAGCGCTTCTTCGATGTCCCCTACCGCGAGAAGGCTGCGGGCGCCTCCCGCACAGGCGTAGCAGGCGGTGGAGAACGCGCGGAACACGTCGATGATCACCGCGACGCCTTCCGCCCGCCGCGCTCCTTCGAGCAGATGCAGAACACGGATATCCATCAGATCCCTCCCGGGGGCAAAGGATGAGGAGAACCACAGGGACACAGAGGACACGGAGGCAGGAAGGAGAATAGAGGAGAAACCACAAATCCCCGAATCGGCGGATTCCGGCAATCCGCCTTCCACATAGATTCTCAAAATATGGATTCTGTTCTTATTCCTGTCTCCGTGTCAGGCGGTTTAGGGAGAAACCGCCGACTCCGTGTCTTTGTGGTAAATATTCCTCTTCCCTCTCCCACCCTACCCGAAAGACCGACCGGTATCAACGGCCGGCAGGCCGGGGCGGAGCGGCGGGTCTTTTCACACCGCCGGGAACCGGATAAGATGCGGCCGTATGAAAACCATCTATGTCATCCGTCATGGACAGAGCCGGGCCCAGACCGGCGAGGAGCCGTGGCTCGATCCGGCCCTGACCGAACACGGGATCCGTCAGGCGGAACAGCTTCGGAACGCTTTTACGGGCAGAACGTTCGATCACATCCGGATCAGTCCGCTTCAGCGGGCGCGGGAAACGTTTCGTCTCTCCGGTGCCTCGGGTGCGGATGTCCGGTTCGACTCGCGCCTGGTCGAGTGCACCCTGGACCGGGGACCGGGCTTCGATTACCGGGAAGCGCTCCCCTATGTCACTCCCCCGCTCGCCGAACCGGACCGGGCGGACATGTGGAACCGTCCATCCGGCGATCGGGTACGATCCCTGCTGGACGAACTCCGCAGCCTTCCCGGGAGCGAGATCCTCATGTTCGGGCACTGCGGCCTGTTCGCCGTTCTCCGCTGGCAGATCGTGGGTGAGCCCGTGGAGCGGGAACCCGACTTCTCCGGCGAAAACCGCCGTTTTCTGATCGCGAACACCGCGATGGGAGTCATCCGCCTCGGCGATTCGGATGCGGAGGATCGGCTTGTCGCCTGGAACGTGGAGACCGACTTCACGAACCCGGAGTGGGCGCAGACCGATCGGGACGAGGCGTTCGTGTGATGCATCCGCTCCGCTCCCCGGGCGGTGTCCCCGCAGGGCGTACCGACCGGGTCTCCGCCCGCGGGGGGCTCCTTTCTTGACGACTGCTCCGCTCAAGGGGTAGAATACCGTAGGTATTTCGTAACAGCATGTATTTCGAAAGGAACGGGAAATCATGGCAGATCCAGCACAGAAACTGAAGGACTTCTCACCGAAGCACGAATTCTTCATCGGCATCGACTCCGACGGATGCATCTTCGACAGCATGGAAATCAAGCACAAGGAGTGCTTCTGCCCGGCGTTCGTCTACAATTACGACCTTCAGCCGGTTTCCAAGTATGCCCGCGAAGCATGGGAGTTCGTGAACCTGTACTCCAAGAGCACGGGGCATCAACCGGTATCATGCGGTTCTCCAGGCCCTGGATCTGCTCCGGGAGCGGGAGGAAGTCAGGCGGCGCGGAGTCGACATCCCGGTACTGCAGGGTCTCCGCGACTGGACGAAGCGGGAATCGAAGCTCGGCAACCCGGCACTCAAGGCCGAACTGGACCGCACCGGCGATCCCGACCTGAAACGCGTGTACGCCTGGTCGCTCGACGTGAACGAACGGGTCGAGCACCTCGTGAGGAACGTCCCGCCGTTCCCCCTGGTTCGGGAAAGCCTCGAGATCGGACGCGAAAAAGCCGATCTCCTGGTGGTCTCCCAGACGCCGCTCGATGCGCTCGTGCGGGAGTGGGAGGAACATGATCTCGACCGGTATGTCGCCCTCATCGCCGGGCAGGAGATGGGAACCAAGACCGAGCACATCGCTTTCGCCGCCGACGGCAAGTACCCCCGCGAGAAGATCCTGATGATCGGGGACGCCCCCGGCGACCTGAAGGCGGCCAGGGGAAACAACGCGCTCTTCTTCCCGGTGATTCCCGGAAGGGAGGAAGAGTCCTGGGAGCGGTTCCACGACGAAGCGCTCGAACGCTTCTTCGCCGGAACGTATCGCGGCGCATACGAGGACGGACTGCTCCGGGAATTCGACGCATCCCTGCCCGAAAAGGCTCCCTGGCAGTAGGGACTGAGGAGGACCATGCTCTATTTCGCACACGGAGCCCCGCGATGCGGACCTGAACCGGGACGATCTCCGGAAGGGGCTCTCGGAAGCCCTCGACCGGCTCGGGACAGCGGAAGAAGGTCCTCGCCGTGCCGCCGGATATCACCCGCGTTCCATTCGCATGCAGGGAGCTCACGGAGATGGCCTGGGAATACTACGGCGAGCGGCTCACCGACGTGCTGCCCGCCATCGGCACCCACTGCCGCCATGACCGACGAAGAGATCACCGCGATGTTCGGCAGGATGCCGAAGGAGCTTTTCCGCGATCCACGACTGGCGGAACGACCTCGAGACCCTGGGCGTGGTGCCCGCGGATTTCGTGTCGCGAGATCTCCGAAGGGCGGTGGACTATCTCCTGGCCCGCGCAGGTGGACACGCTGCTCGTTCACGGCGGCCACGACCTGATCCTCTCGATCGGCCAGGTGGTGCCGCACGAAGTGATCGGCATGGCGAACTACAACAAGAACATCTTCGTCGGAACCGGCGGCAGGGAAGGAATCAACAAGAGCCATTCCTCGGCGCCGTCTACGGCGATGGAGCGCATCATGGGCGGCAAGGACAACCCGGTGCGGCGGTTCTCAACTACGCGTCGGAGCACTTCGCGCGGCACCTGCCCGATCGTCTACGTTCTCACCGTCGTCTGACGCGAAGCAGGACGGAAGCTCGCGGTCCGGGGGCTGTTCATCGGCGACGACGAGGAGTGCTTCTCCCGGGCCTGCGAGCTCTCGGCGAAGGTGAACATCGAGCTGCTCGACGAGCCGATCCGCAAGGCGGTCGTCTATCTCGACGCGGCCGAGTTCCGCAGCACCTGGCTCGGCAACAAGAGCATCTACCGCACCCGGATGGCGATCGCGGACGGCGGCGAGCTGATCGTGCTCGCACCGGGTGTGAAGGAGTTCGGCGAGGACCGCACGATCGACCGGCTGATCCGCAAGTACGGCTACGTGGGAACCGACGGAGTGCTGCGAGCTGACCCGGAGAACGAGCGAACTGCGGGAGAACCTCGGCGCCGCGGCGCACCTGATCCACGGTTCGTCGGAAGGCCGGTTCACCATCACCTACTGTCCCGGGAAACTCACCCGCGAAGAGATCGAGGGAGTCGGACTTCCGCTACGCGGAAATCGAGCGAGATGCTCGAAACGGTACAATCCGCTCGAAGCTGAAGGACGGCTACAACAGGATGCCGGACGGCGAAGAGATCTTCTTCATCTCCAATCCCGCCGTCGGACTCTGGGCGTCGCCGGAGAAACATTCCGGAGCTGATCCGGAACGCATGAAACGAGACTGACACGATTCGAAAAATGAAATCAGAAGGAGAGAATAACGGATGAAGAACAGGCGGACATCGGCCTGATCGGCCTCGCGGTCATGGGCCAGAACCTGGTTCTGAACATGAACGACAACGGATACAGGGTCGCGGTCTTCAACCGCACCGTCTCGAAGGTCGACGAATTTCTCGAACGACGCGGCAAGGGCACGAGACACGATCTACGGCGCGCACAGTATCGAGGAGTTCGTCGCGATGCTCGAAGCGGCCGCGGAAAGTCATGCTGATGGTCAAGGCCGGCGATGCGGTCGACGAATTCATCGAGCAGGTGCTGCCCCACCTCGAGGCGGGCGAATCATCATCGACGGCGGCAACTCGAACTTCCACGACACCAACCGCCGGACCGAAGTACTCGAAGAGCAAGGGCATGCTCTTCATCGGCACCGGCGTCTCGGGCGGCGAGGAAGGGGCGCGCTACGGCCCGTCCATCATGCCCGGCGGCAGCCCGGAGGCGTGGCCGCTGGTGAAGGACATCTTCCAGGCCATCGCCGCGAAAACCGAGGCCGGCGAGCCCTGCTGCGACTGGGTCGGAGAGGACGGCGCCGGCCACTTCGTCAAGATGGTGCACAACGGCATCGAGTACGGCGACATGCAGCTCATCTGCGAGGCCTACCAGCTCATGAAGGACGTGGCTCGGGCCTGACCACGAGGAGATGCACGAAGTCTTCGCCGAGTGGAACACGGGGCGACCTGGACAGCTACCTGATCGAGATCACCCGCGACATCCTCGCCTTCAAGGACGAAGACGGCGAGCCGCTGGTGGAGAAGATCCTCGACACCGCCGGGCCAGAAGGGTACCGGCAAGTGGACGGGAATCACCGCGCTCGACCTCGGCATGCCCGTCACCCTGATCGTCGAGGCGGTCTTCGCCCGCTGCCTCTCGGCGCTCAAGGACGAGCGCGTGGCGCGCCTCGAAGATCCTCGACGGGCCCGAACGGCGAAGTTCGAGGAGAACCGCGAAGGAGTTCGTCGAGGACATCCGCCAGGCGCTTCTCGCCTCCAAGATCGTCTCCTACGCGCAGGGCTTCATGCTGATGCGCGAAGCCGCCAAGGAGTACGGCTGGAACCTCAACTACGGCGGCATCGCTCTCATGTGGCGCGGCGGCTGCATCATCCGCAGCGTGTTCCTGGGCGACATCAAGAAGGCCTTCGACAAGAACCCGAAGCTGGCGAACCTGCTGCTCGACGACTACTTCAGGAACACGATCGACGAGTGCCAGGCATCCTGGCGCAAGGTCATCGCCAAGCCGTGCTCGGCTGGGCGATCCCGGTACCGGCATTCTCCACCGCGCTCGCGTTCTACGACGGCTACCGCAGCGAGCGGCTTCCGGCCAACCTGCTCCAGGCCCAGCGCGACTACTTCGGCGCGCACACCTACGAGCGGGTGGACAAGCCGCGCGGCCAGTTCTTCCACACCAACTGGACGGGAACCGGCGGAGACGTCGCTTCCGGCACCTACAACGCCTGACGACACCCGAATCCCGCACCCGGAAGAACGGGGAAATTCAGAAGGCCGCCCGAGGGCGGCCTTCTCTTTCGGTATGCATTCTCAGGGGAGAAATCGTGCAAGCAGGAAGAACGACTCTCCGCCGGGAACGGTGATCCCGGTCGGAGCACCGGAGGAGAGGACGATACAGCTCCCCTGCTGCAGCGCGACTTCCTCGCCGTCCGTTCCGGCGGTGCTCCCGTCCGCCGTCCGAAGCCCGACCAGTACCGCCTCTTCACCCTCTTCCGCTGCGGGCATCGCTTCGTCCCGATCCTCGATCGCGAGGATATCACAGGAGAGTCCGGCGGAGTTTTCATCCGGCGCCAGCGCCAGGTACTGCTCGCTCTCCCGGCCGAATCTGCCGTGCAGCGGACCGTACGGGAGATCCCGTTCGAACGTCCGGACCAGGTAGGGGTCTTTCCGTGACGCCGGGGCACCCACCGCAAAGAGCACCAGGTCCTTCCGGGCCGTCAGTGACGCCTCGGTCCGGTAGGGCACGTAGAACGCATCCAGGGGCCGCAGCCGGAAGGTGATGGAATCGAAGGAGAGATCGAGCTCTCCTTCCGCGACGATGATCTCCCATCCTTCGTCCCTCGGCCGGATCCCGTAGGTATTTCCCTCGCGGAGATTGAGCCGGTAGATCCGGAGCTGCCGGAGCATGGAATTCTCCGGCCCGAGGATGGTCTGGAATCCATACTCATCGCTGCTCATGCGAACGCGCTGTTCCGGCTGATCGGAAAAAACAAGACTTTTTACACTCCCTGCCATGGTCGTCCCACCTCGAAAAGCTGTCCGGGAAATCCCGGGAATCCGGATTTCCCATTCGACAACCTCTTCAAATATACTACTATTATCGGTATTCGTACGAATTTCTCCTCCCCTCCGGGAACAGAATTCCTCTTCCCGCGTGTTGAACCTCTGAATCCGCCGCGGAACGCAGGAAGGAGCCTGCCGGAATATCGGGGAATTATGAAATGTACGACCCCCTCTTTACAAGAAATGCAAAAGCAGGTACTTTATGTTACCGATCGTTCGGTAACATTTTCGCTGCCGTCTCGTGAACCTGGAGATCCGAAAACACCGATGCTGACCAGAAAATCGATCACCGATGCGGCCTTCCTCGAATGGGGAAAGAGCTGCTTCCGACATACCAGTCTCTCCTCTCTCTCGAAGGCGCTCGGCGTCACCAAGGCGGCACTGTATCGGCACTTCCGCGGCAAGGAGCAGCTGATCGGCGCCATGGAGGAGGAGTTCCTCATCCGGTACCGGCTTGCGGGAGAGACCTTCCGCACCCTGGCGGCCGACCGGCCGTTCCCCGAAGTCATGCGGATCTATGCCGATACCATTTTCCGGTTCTTCGCGGGCGATCCCCGACAGTTCGGATTCTATCTCTATCTCACCTTCACCCGTCCGGCCGAGGCCGACGGCGAGATGAGACGACTCCAGGCGAAGAACCGGGAGCTGCTTGCCCGGAAGATCGCAGAGTACCGACCCGACTGGAACGAGGAACGGCTCCATGCGGCGACCCAGTTCATCATGGTGATCGGCGGCGGGCTGATCGTTCAGAAACTGGACTCGGAGGAATCGTTCACCGCCGCCGAGCTCGAGTCGATCCTGCTCCGTACGGGGGACATCGTCCTGCACGGCTTCCGCGGAACGGGACCGTACCGGGAACCGGATGCGGATCGGATCGAGGCACTTTCGCGGATCGATGCCTCCGAGATGCTGCCTCCCGACCGGATCATCGAAGCGATCTCGGAAGTGGTCGCCCGGGAAGGAATCTGGAACGCCTCCATCGACAAGATCGCCGGCCGGCTCGGCATGAGCAAGAGCAGTCTCTACTTCTACTTCGAGAACCGCGACGACATGCTCCGGAGCATGATCGAGCGGGAGCAGGAACGGAAGAACGAGCTGACCCGGGCCAGGCTCGCCCGCTGTGCCACCCTCGAGGAGAAGCTCCTGTGCTTTCTCTACACGACCGTGCACTATTTTCTCAACAATCATACCATGCTCACGACCTTCAACTGGCTGCGCTTCCAGAAGATCCCGATGAACATGGATCACCGCAGCCAGGAGCGCGCCTTCCGTGAGCTCGAGTTCGTCCAGGAGGGCCTCGCGAGCGGCCTGCTCGACTCCCGGGGACTGGATACGAGGCAGTTCATGCAGCTCATCAATTTCCTGGGCGTTCGGGAAGTGATGGAGTGCAGCATGACCGGATGCGACCGGCAGGGTACGGTCCGGCACCTGCTCTGGATGTATCGCCTGATGATGTCGGGCATCGAAGAGAGAAAGGAAGGAATGGGATGAAAAAGTCATTGTTCGGAATGTACCTTGCGGCCCTCGTCGCGGTCGCCGTACCGACGTTCGCACAGCAGCAGACGCAGCAGCCCCCGGCTCCGGCGGACCGCACAGCGGCCGACGCCCTCGCCATCGACCCCGACACGGCGGTCCGGCTGGCCCTGCAGAACAACCTGGGGCTCGAGGCCGAGCGGATCGCGCTCCGGAGGGTGAAGCGGTCGAACGACTACGCATGGAACTCCCTCGTTCCGTCAATCGGCGCGAGCGCAACCCTGGCACGGCCGAACAAGGCGCCTGCGTCGTTTCCGATTCTGACTCCGGTCACCCCGGGGCCGCTGAATCCCGATATCCTGCTGATCGACCCGGGTGCTCCCCCCCGATGGGACCTGGGGACGAGCCTGAATTTTTCGCTCACCGTGGCGCCGTCGCTGCTCTACGGGATCCGGTATACGGGGCTCGCGTACGACGCGCAGCGGATCACGCTCGAGCAGGCGAAGAAACGGCTCGCGCGGGATGTCCGCAAAAGCTTCTACAACCTGCTCCTCGCGCAGGAGAACATCGACCTGCTCGAGAACAGCCTCGAAACCGCCCGCCGGCGCTTCGAACAGTCGCGGATCAATTATCAGAACGGCCTGGTCTCGGAGCTCACCCTGCTCAACGCCCAGGTGACATGGGAAAATCTCAAGCCGTCCCTCCGGGACGCCGTGATCGGGTACCAGATCGCCCTCATGTCCTTCAAGCAGACGCTGGGCATCGACGATGACGAGGAGGTCGTACTCGAGGGGAGCATCGATCAGGAACCGGTCGAGCTGGACGGAGACCGGCTGATCGCCGGCAATCTTGCGAACCGTCTCGACCTGGCATCGATCCGGAAGAATATCGAGATCCTGAAGAACACCCGGAAGTCCTACATCTCGGGTACCGGGCCCGGTACGGGGTTCCTGCCCGCACTCACCTTCTCGTTCTCCCTGAGTCCCGCATTCCAGGGAGATCCGTTCGGGGACAGCTGGTTCGACGGCGACCGATGGGAGGACGAGCGGGGGGCATTCGCCGTAACCCTCAGCCTGGCGCTGGATTCGTTCCTGCCCGGATCGAAGACCCGGGTGAACATCGCGAATACCGAAGACCAGATCGAGGAAGCCCGGCTCGGACTGGAGCAGGCCTACGAAGGGGCGCTCCTGGAGGTCCGGAGGATTCTGATGCAGCTGGGGAAGTCCCTCGAGTCGATCGATGCGCTGCAGCTCAACGTGCAGCTCGCTCAGCGTGCATTCCAGCTTTCGGAAGAAGCCTATGAAACGGGGAACCGCGAGCTCCTCGAGGTCGAAGATGCGCAGGACGCGCTCGAACGGGCGAGAATCGAGCTTCTCCGCGAGAAATACAACTACATTACCGGTCTGTTGGACCTCGAGTACGGGCTCAACACGAACCTGTTCGGACAGAGGACTGAAAAATGAACAGCAAGAAAAACCGAAGTATCCGTCATATCAATCTGACCACCCTGATCGCGGGGGCGGCGGCCGCGGCTGCGCTCCTGCTGATTTCCGGGTGCGCCCCTGCAGGGAAGAACGCAGCCGGCGCCGGGGCCGCACCGGCGGAAACCGCGACCGTATTCGCGGTGAACGTCACCCCTGCCGTGCAGGGCGAGATCAACGACTACATTGAAGTGAACGGAGACGTGGTCGCGAAGAGCAGCGTCGACGTATATGCCGATACCGCCGGCAAACTCGATCCGGCTCCACGTGAGCGTCGGATCGGCGGTCCGCAAGGATCAGGTCATCGCGGAAGTGGATCCCTCCCGGCCGGGGATGAATTTCGTCCCGAGCCCGGTCAAGTCGCCGATCGCCGGCACCGTCATCTCCATCCCGCCCAGCATCGGGGCGACCATCGCCCAGGGCGTGCCGGTGGCACGGGTCGGACGGACCGACAACCTGGAGATCCGGACCGAAGTGTCCGAGCGGTTCATCTCGAAGATGCAGGTCGGCCTGAACGCGCTGGTGCGCTTCGCGGCCTATCCCGGACAGACGTTCCCGGCGAAGGTGACCGAACTGAGCCCTGTGGTGGACCCGGTGACCCGGACCATGGAGGTGAAGCTGGCGCTGGTGAATCCCGACCCCCGGATCAAGTCGGGCATGTTCGCCGAGGTGAAGATCATCACCGAGCGCAAGGAAGGGGTCGTAAAGATCCCGGCCGACGCCATGGTCGAGCGCTTCGGCGTTCACTACGTGTTCGTCACGAAAGAGGACGGAACGGCGGAAATGCGGAAGAGTACAGCCCGGCATCCAGATCGACAGCAAGCTGGAGATCGTCGAAGGGCTCGCTCCCGAGGAGCAGGTGGTCATCCGGGGCCAGACCCTGCTCGAGGACGGATCGCAGATCCGGATCGTGGAGCAGGTTGAAACCCTTTCACCCAAGGACGTGATCGAATAACAGGAGTTCCCGATGAGCATCACGAAAACCGTCGTCGGACGGCCGACGACCCTGGCCATTCTTTTTGCCCTCCTGGTCGGGCTGGGGATCTACGCCGCATCCGACCTTGCAATAGATCTGTATCCCGAGATCACCCCGCCGGTTCTGCTGGTCTTCACCGACTACAGCGGTGCCGGACCGGAGGAGGTCGAGAAAACCATTACGCGACCCCTCGAGGGGGCGCTCAGCAATGTGAGCAACGTCGACGAGATCAATTCGGTCTCCCGGGAAGGAGGCAGCCAGGTGACGCTCCAGTTCACCTGGGGGACCGACATGTCGGAAGCCTCCAACGAGGTGCGGGACAAGCTCGAGTTCGTCAAGCCGTACCTGCCGGATGACGCGTCCTCGCCCCAGATTTTCAAGTTCGACCCGTCGATGATCCCGATCCTGAACCTGGTGGTGAAGGGAAACCGTTCGCCGGAGGAACTGCGCGAGCTCGCCGAGAATATCATCCAGCCGCGCCTCGAGCAGGTCGAGGGCGTCGCGATGGTGAGCGTGATGGGCGGACGTGACCGGGTCATCCGGGTGGAGGTCCCGCAGAACCGTCTGGCGGCGTTCGACCTGACCCTGACCCAGATCGCGAACATGCTCCGGGGCCAGAACGTGCAGATCAGCGCCGGGTCCATCACCGAAGGGAACACCAATTACCTGGTACGGACCTCCGGCGAGTACCAGGATATCGAGCAGATCAGGAATACCGTGATCGCCTACAAGGGCGCTCGGCCGGACTCGGCGCCGACGCAGTCGTCGCCCGGCACGGCCCAGTCTTCGCTCGGCACGGTGCGCCTTCGCGATGTCGCCAACGTCTACGACGGCTTCCGCAAGGAGGAGACCACCGTCTTCATCAACGGACAGCCGGGCGTCTACATCTCGATCCAGAAGCAGAGCGGCAGCAACTCGGTGCAGGCGGCGGACAACGTCATGGATCGCCTGACCGAAATCAACCGCCAGCTTCCGATCGGAACCCGGATGGAGGTCGTGTTCGACACGACCACGATCATCCGCAACTCGCTCGCGCAGGTGCAGGAGTCCGCACTCATGGGAGCGATGCTCGCGGTCGTGATCCTGTTCCTGTTCCTCCGGAGCTTCAAGAGCACCCTGATCATCGGTCTCTCGATCCCGATCTCGGTAATCGTCACCCTGATGTTCATGTACTTCTTCGACCTGACGCTGAACATCATGACCCTGACGGGACTGGTGCTGGGAATCGGCATGCTGGTGGACAACTCCATCGTCATCCTGGAGAACATCTACCGCTACCGCGAGAAGGGAGCCAAGCTGCGGATCTCGGCGATCATCGGAAGCCAGGAGATGGTGAACGCCATCGTTGCCTCGACGCTGACGACCATCTGCGTCTTCGCTCCGATCGCGCTCTTCCGGAGCCAGCTGGGGATGATGGGCGAGCTCTTCGCATCGCTCTCCTTCACGGTCGTCATCTCGCTGACCTCCTCGCTGCTGGTTGCCATTCTGCTGGTTCCGGTCCTCGCGAGCCGCTACCTGCCCCTGGATTCGCGGGTGCAGCGACCGCTCACGGGACTGCCGAAGAAGATCGACGGCAGCATGGAACGGTTCTTCCGCGGACTCGACGACGCGTACCGCGGGGCCCTGCGGGTAGTGCTCCGATTCCGGAAAAGCACGATCATCGCGGTCGTCGGCGTGTTCGTCGCGAGTCTG
This sequence comes from uncultured Spirochaetota bacterium, assembly GCA_963728215.1. Classification (GTDB taxonomy): domain Bacteria; phylum Spirochaetota; class Spirochaetia; order CAVSJD01; family CAVSJD01; genus CAVSJD01. The sequence goes on from CAVSJD010000007.1 coordinate 365,120, forward strand.
TTCCTGATTCCCGTGGCGGGTTTCGAGTTCATGCCGAGCATGGAAGACGACTACGTCCAGGTGAGTGTCGAGCTGCCGGTCGGAACGAAGCTCGAGGTGACGAAGTCCCTGATGAACCAGCTCGAGCAGCTCATTCGCAGCGAGATCGAAGGATACAAGGAGATCATCGTCTCGGCCGGCGAGCGGAGCTTCTTCGGGTTCCTCGGCGCGAGCCAGTCGCACAAGGGCGAGCTCACGGTCGTTCTTCCCGATTTCGCGGAGCGGATAGATTCGAGCACGGATATCAAGCAGAAGCTGCGGGGGCATTTCAACGACTTCCCGTCCGCGACCTTCGCATTCGCCCAGAACGGCGGGCCCGGCGGAAACGCATCGCCCATCGACGTCCTGGTCAAGACCGACGACCTCGACCTCGGGAAGGAGACCGCCGTCCGGATCCGCGACCTGATCGAGGAGAAGATACCGTCGGTCACCGAGCCCACGGTGAGCCTGAGCGAAGGACTGCCGCAGGCGGAAATCGTCATCGACCGCGACAAGGCGTATGCCCTCGGGCTCAACATCGCCACGATCGGCCAGGAGGTCCGGGCGAACATCGACGGCACCACTGCCTCCCGGTTCCGGGAAGGCGGAAACGAGTACGACATCCTCGTCATTCTGGCGCCCGAGGACCGGAGCAGCCTCATGGACCTCGACCGGGTCTTCGTGACCAATTCGATGGGGCAGCGGATACCGCTTGCGAGCTTCGCTTCGTGGGAGTACGGCACCGGTCCGGTGAGCATCGCGCGGGAGAACCAGACCCGGACGCTGCATGTGACCGGCGGTCTTGCCCCGGGATGCCAAGCTGAACGAGGTCGAGCAGGCGGTGCGCACCATGATCGCCGCAGAGCTTCCCGCGGACGAGCGGGTGGTGATCGACTTCTCCGGCGACTTCGCCGACCTGCAGGAATACGGGTTCAAGTTCATCATCATCATGATCATCTCGATCTTCCTGGTATTCGGGGTCATGGCGAGCCAGTTCGAGTCGTTCCTCGACCCGCTCATCATCATCTTCACCGTCCCGGTAACCCTGATCGGCGTCATCCTGATCTACGTGGCGACCGGGGAGCCGTTCAGCCTCTTCACGGCCGTCGGCATGGTCATGCTGGTGGGAATCGTGGTGAACAACGGCATCGTGCTCGTGGACTACACGAATCTGCTCCACCGGCGCGGCATGTCCATCCGGGAAGCCTGCGTCGAGGCGGGCGGAAACCGGCTCCGGCCGATCCTGATGACGACGCTGACCACCATCCTCGGCCTGATCCCCATGGCGTTCTTCCGGGGTGAGGGAACCGAGCTGGTCGCGCCGATCGGACGAACCGTGGTCGGGGGACTCGCGGTGAGCACCTTCATCACGCTCTTCTTCATCCCGGTGATCTACTCGATCTTCAACGAGTTCTCCGACAAGCGGAAGGCGAAGCGCGAAGCGAAGCAGATCGAACGGCACGAACGGTTCGCCGGCCGGAACGGACGGAGCGGAACCGAAGAAGGAGTCACGGTATGAAGCGTCTGGAGATCATCGCGAACCGGTCGGTTCAGGACGACCTGTTCGACCGGTTCGACAAGAAGGGCATCGGATGCTGCTACACGATCCTTCCGGTCGTCCACGGAGTCGGGAACTCCGGCCCCCGGAAGGGCGACAGCGTCTGGCCGGAAGAGAATTTCCTGGTCATTCTCTACTGCGATGAAGCGGAAGCCGCACCGGTCCGAGAGACGGTGGAAGGGCTGAAAAAGGACTTCCCCGACGAGGGGATCCGGCTCTTCGAGCTCGGCTGAACCCGGGCCGCCGCACCCGCATAGTGCGGCGGCCGGATCGCACCGGCCGTCCCGTTCGGCCGCCCGCAGGTTCGCAGCCCGGGCGGCCTCCTTCTCTTTCCGTCGAAAAACCTTTACTTTACTAAAAAACATAATTATTCTTGAATTATGAAGTATGAACAGAATTCCGGAAAAAGGAGCATTTTTTCACCCCGACGGTCCATTCTTCCCCGGCCGGTCGTACCGCCCTCCTTCCGTCTTCTTGCCGACACTTCATCCGATCCGGTCATTCTTTTCGACAGATGGTCCCGCGTGCTGCACGGCAACCCGCCCGCGATGCGGCTCCTCGGATACTCTCCGGAAGAGCTTTCCGGCCTGCACCTTTCACGGCTTCTCGCATCACCCGACGGGCTCCGAACCTTCCGGAGACAACTGCGCCGGAAGGATGCCTGCAGAACCGCCCCGGATGCCGGCAGGATGCAGCTTATTCTCGTCAGGCAGGACGGAACGAATTTCCGCGCGGAAACCAGGGCCGTTCCGCACGGCTGCCGCATCGGAGCCGGCGGGGCGCTCATCCTGGAGAAGACCGACCGCATCCTTGCGGCCCTGCCCGCCCCGGAAGAGCGGGAGCCGGGAACGGAAAACGAGGAGGTCCGGCTGAAGGACACGGTCCTCCGGCAGCTGATCGCGACCAACCGCAGGCTGCTGCGGAAGCTCCGGGAGGAGAAGGAATCCGAGGAAGCCCTCCGCATTTCCGAACAGGGACTTCACCGGCTCTTTTCCCGGCTCCTCATGCTCCAGGAAACCGAGCGTGAACAGGTCGTCCGGCAGCTGCATGACTCCATCGGACATTCTCTCATCTCCCTCAAGCTGGGTTTGAGAGGCTGCATCGATTTTCTCGATGCTCCGCCCGATGTGAGGGACCGTATCGAATCCGCCCTCCCGCTGCTGGAACAGACGGTCCGGGAGGTTCGGGAGATCATCAAGAATCTTCGCCCCGTGGTGCTGGACAGCCTGGGAGTGAGTGCCGCTCTGGACGGTCTGGTCCAGGACGTGCAGCAGACCGTACCCGAGGTGGTCCTGGTCTTCCACTCCGACGTGGAGGAGGAAAGGATCCCGGAAGAGATCAAGCTGCCGATCTACCGGATCGCGCAGGAACTGCTCGCGGATGCCCTCGCCTATCGGAAAGCGGGAATGGTACGCCTGGCTCTGAACATAAGCGGACAGGAACTGCTGATTTCCCTGCATGACCGGCATCACGATCCCGCCCGGCCGGAAGAGGAAATCGAGCTGGCGAGCATCCGGGAACGGGCCGAGCAGGCCGGAGGGATCTATTCCCGCCAGGTGCGCGCCGACGGCACCCGGACCATATCGATCGGCTGGACCGTCACCGAACGGATCGCAGCCGTCTGAGAAGGGGTGCCCCTTCGGTCGAAGGCAGCACGTTTTCGAGCGGATCGTTCAGCCGTTATTTCCGCTCTTGACAATCCGCGGTGTTTCCGCAATGATGAACGGACAGGTACTTTCTTCGAGGGAGGGAGAAATCCCGACCGGCGGTTACAGTCCGCTATCCCGAACCGCTCCCGCGGTCCGGGGGGAACCGGTGGAATTCCGGTACCGACAGTGCAAGTCTGGATGGGAGAAGAAAGGAACGGAAGCCGGGATCGAAGGGTCTCCGGCAGCATGCGCACACCGGCATTCCATCCTTTCGTTTCCACCGATCGCCTCCTCGAACCGTACCACGCACGGGAATACTCTCTGTACGGACGGGGGACATGGGCGAACGGAATGTGATCGAAGCGGAACATCTCGGATTCACCTTCATCGACGAGCATCGTAAAATCCGCGTGCTCGAGGACATCTCCTTTTCCGTCGAGCAGAACCAGTTCGTCGCGTTCATCGGCCCGTCGGGATGCGGGAAAACCACCCTGCTCCACACGATGGCCGGCATCTACACCTCACATTCCGGGAATCTCACCGTCCGGACCCGAAGCTGCTCCTTCGTCTTCCAGAAGGACACGCTGCTGGAATGGCGGGACGCCCTGGGAAATGTGCTGCTCCCCTTCGATGTGAAGGGCCTGCCGATCACCGACGAGCTGCGGGGCCGGGCGGTGGAGACCCTGCGCCTGGTCGGTCTCGCGGGATTCGAGCACTACTTTCCGCACCAGCTTTCGGGCGGCATGAAGAAGCGCGTGGAGATCGCCCGGGCGCTGGTGACCGAACCGGAGCTCCTCATCCTCGACGAACCGTTCTCGTCTCTGGACATCATCACCCGGGAACGGCTGAACACGCTCCTGAAACGGATTCACCGTCTCCGGAAAACCACGATGGTGCTGGTCACCCATTCGGTCGAGGAAGCCTGCTTCCTATCGGAAAAAATCCACGTCATGTCCAACCGGCCCGCACGGATCATTCAGATCCGGGAAATCCCCCGGAAGGAGCGGAGCAACCGGGACCGTTTCCTGCTGACCGAGGAAGAGCAGAAGGTGGACCACGAGATCCGGGAAGAGGCAAAGTTCCTCTGGAGCGACCAGCGGGACGAGGAGCCGGTGGACAGGGGGCCGGGGGGAAGAAAACCGGACGAGATCCGGACCGGCGGCGACGACCGCCCGACCGCCGGCACCAGGGAACGGATAGCCGAATGGCTGCGGGAGCGGTATCATCTGCTTCTGATTCCGCTCGAGCTGGCCATGCTGTTTCTCCTGATCACCCTGGCAAAGCAGTGGCTCGGGATTCCGGACTACATCGTACCGTACCCGGCCGCGGTGCTCTCCCGCTTCGTCTCCACGCTGGCGGACGGCTCGATCCTGTCGGACCTGGGCATGACGGTTACCGAATCGCTGACGGGCTTCTTCGTCGCCTTCGCGCTCACGATGCTGCTCGGATACCCGGTTGCCCGGTCGCGGATGCTCTCCCGGCTGCTCATGCCGTATCTGATCGCCGCCAACACCATCCCCTCCGTCGCCCTGGCTCCGTTCCTGGTGCTCTGGTTCGGGTTCGGACTGACCCCCAAGATCGTGACCTCGATCATCGTCATTTTCTTTCCGATGCTGGTGAGCAACATCTCCGCCTTCACCCTCGCCCGCGGACAGGTCCGCGACCTGGTCCGGTTTTACCGTCCGCCCGCGCGCAAGCGATTCATGGCGTTCGAACTGCCGGCGGCGCTCCCGATCATCTTCAACGGCATCAAGATCTCCATCACCCTCTCGGTGATCGGAGCCGTGGTGGGAGAGTTCGTCTCCGGGCACCGGGGACTCGGGTCGCTGGTGAGCCGGGCGAAAGCGAACTTCGATATCGAGCTGATGTTCGTCGGGCTGCTCTGGCTCATTCTGCTGGGGCTCGCCTACTACGGGAGCGCCGCCATCCTCTACCGGTCGGTAATGGCCGGGCGCTCACAGGTCGCGCGGTAGCCGCCGTACCGGACTCCGCACCGCGGGGCCCGGCACCGACCGCGCATCATATCCGAAAACGATCCGGCTGCCGGATAGCGGCCGGACAGGAGGAATCATGCATCGAACCACGATCCGGAAGACATCCCTGCGGGTCGCCGCCCTGCTGGTGCTGGCGACAGCAGCATTCGGGCTTCCCTCCGTCGCCGGGGCGCAGCAGGCCCGGCCGCTCAAGCTTGCCATCGGCTACATTCCGCATATCCAGTTCGCTCCCCTCTACGTGGGGATCGAGCGCGGCTTCTACCGCGAGGCGGGAATCGACCTGCAGGTCGAGTACGGCTTCGGGATCGATATCTTTTCGCTGCTTCAGGCAGGGCGGATCGACCTGGGGCTCTCGGACTCGGACCAGCTTATCATCGCCGGGGCCAGGGGGATGCCCCTTGCGGCGGTTCTCCAGTACTACCAGAAGTACCCGGTGTCGATCGTCGCCCTCGAAAAGGAGGTGACCCGGCCCGAGCAGTTCGTCGGAAAAACCGTCGGCACGCCCGAGCTGTACGGAACGAGCTACATCGGCCTGCGTCTTTTTCTCGAGCAGTTCGGTCTCTCCGACCGGGTGAAGATCGAGCGGATCGGGTACACCCAGATTCCCTCGCTCATGACGGGCAAGATCGCCGGGGCGTCCGTCTTCGTGAACAACGAGCCGCTGCAGCTCCGGCAGATGGGAGCGGAGATCTCGGAATGGCGGGTGAGCGATTTTTCCGAAATGGTCGGGGCCTCGTTCATCTCGAGCACGGGGACGATCGACCGGAAGCGGGAGCTTCTCGCCCGCTTCGTCGAGGCGACCTCCCGGGCCATCGAATGGACCGTGGAACATCCGAAGGAGGCGGTGGAGCTCTCTCTCCCCTACCTCGACGATCAGAGCCGATCCCGGGCCGCCTTTCTGACGGAAATCCTTCAGGCTACCAACCGGCTGTTCGTTACCGACGGCGCCTACGGCAGCCTGGACCGGGAAACGTACCGGGAATCCATCAGGATTCTCGCGGACCTCGGCCTCATCGACCGGGTCTATCCGGCGGACCGGATCCTGGCGCCGCTGCGCTGAACCTGCATCCCGGCCGCCGGGTGACGCCGGGGTGCCGGGTACCGCCGGTGCCGGTCCCCGGGGGCACGGACGGCGTCCCCTGGCACATCGCGCGGCCGGGGAGACGCCGGGCAGGGCGGATCAGAACGTCATGCCGAAGCTCATCATGAAGTGGAGAAACAGGAATCCGCCGCCGTTCTCTTCATCGTACGTCGGAATCGTGTAGCGGGGACCGAGCTCCACGGTGAAGCGGGTGTTGCTCCTGCCGCCGAACAGGGAGTGAAAGCCGAGCCCGGAGTTGATGTTGAAATGGCCGTATTCGGCGAAACCCATGACCTCTTCGTCGCCGGATCCTGCGGCCGTCCAGTAGCTCACGCCGCCGGTCACGAAGAAGGTGCCGTCCAGCGGTCCGAAGTAGTAACGGCCGTACGCTCCCGGTTCGAAGAAGACGATCGTCCCGCCGCTCCCTCCCAGAGGAAGCGCCGTGAGGAAACCGCCGAAACCCAGATTCCCCGTGTAGAAATCGACCGCGAATCCTGCGAACGCAACCGAGTCCAGCAGGACGAAGGAAACGGCTCCCGTCGGCTGCGCAGGCGGCGGTTCCTGTGCCGGAAGCACTCCCGCGATCAGAACGAATGCGAACAGTACGAGTCCCGAATTTTTTCATGGCCTTCCCTCTCGGCAATACATGAGATACGTAAAGTATAGTACAAACTGCTGATTCGGCCAGGAAAGAGGATGAGAACGCGAGAGGAGCCGGATCAGCGCAGGCAGGTACCGACCGATCGATACGTCCGCCCGGCTGACGGCATGACGAAAGGGTTCATGTCCGAAGAGCGGCTTTCTCCTTCAGAACCTCGGCGGCGTAGAGCAGCATCTCCTCGGTCTTCTCCCATCCGATGCATTCGTCGGTCACCGACACACCGTACTTGAGCTGGGAAAGATCGCCGGGGATCTTCTGATTTCCTTCGAAGAGATTGCTCTCGATCATGAAGCCGACGATGTGATTCTTGCCCCGCCGACGCTGGTCGAGGATCGAATAGAGCACCCGCTCCTGGCGGACGTGCTTCTTGCCGGAGTTGTCGTGGCTGCAGTCGATGAGCAGCCTCGAGTTGAAGCCCGCCCGGGCGAGCAGCCCCTCGGCCTCCTCGATGCTCTCCTCGTAGTAATTGGGCCCCGACTTGCCGCCGCGAAGGATCACGTGACCGTCCAGGTTGCCGGTGGTCTTGAGCACGACCGTGGCGCCCTGCTGGTCGATACCGATGAAGCTGTGAGGCTCGCCCGCGGAGGTGAGGGCGTTCACCGCCGCCTGCAGCGTGCCGTCGGTCCCGTTCTTGAAACCGATCGGCATGGAGAGGCCGCTCGCCATCTCGCGATGCGTCTGGGACTCGGTCGTCCGGGCGCCGATCGAAGCCCAGGTGACCAGGTCGGTGATGTACTGCGGGACGATCGGGTCCAGGACCTCCGAACCGACCGGCAGCCCCATCCCGGTGATGTCCAGGAGCAGGTTCCGGGCCACCCTGAGCCCTTCGGCGATATCGCAGGAGCCGTCCATTCCGGGATCCATGATGAGCCCGCGCCAGCCGACGGTGGTCCGGGGCTTCTCGAAATAGACCCGCATGATCACGTATACCTGTTTCGAGATTTTCTTCCGCAGCTCGTTCAGCCGGGAGGCATACTCGCGGGCGGCCGCCGGATCGTGAATCGAGCAGGGACCCACGATCGCGAGCATTCTCTCGTCCCTGCCGTGAATGATATCGGTAACCACCTTGCGGCTTTCGAAGACGGTGGTGCTGCAGATCTCGGTTATCGGAAATTCCGACTTCAGGATAGCCGGCGAGATGAGCGGTGTGACGCTCAGGATCCTGAGGTCGCTTGTCTGTTTCATGGATATCCACCTGTGTTTCGGATTCACTTCCAGTATAAAGACTTCACGGCGTTTGTTGAAGTACGGGCGGCCGCTTTGTCCTTCGCTTTGACGATGCGGAGGAGCGAAGAATATACTTGATGATAAGATGCCGAACGAAACCGTCAGTCTGCTGTTCTCCCGGCCCGACAGCCGGGGACAGGCCGACAGCCGCCTCGCAGCCGGATGTGTCGCCGATCTCGGCATCGAGCAGCTGGCCCGCGCGCTGGCACGAGAGGGAGCTTCCGCCGGATCCGTTCTTTCCGTTCTCTCATCACCCCTGACCGATCCGGACGAAATCCGGTACCGGCAGGAAATACTCCGCGATCTCGCAGCCTCTCCCGGGCTTGAACAGGGACTTCACGATATCCGTCCGCTTCTGGAGGAACTTTCCCGCTTCCGTTCGCTCCGCAGGGATCAGCAGTCACCCTTTCTCCAGGCGGTCTGGCGGCTGAGCGAGCTGGACGACTACGTGGAATGCATCCGTCGCCTGGGCGGCATCCTCTCCGACCGATCCATCGGTTCCGACGGACTCGCCGCGCTGCGCCGGTTCATCGAGGCCGAGCGGGAGCAGCCCGTGTTCCGGAACCTCGAGGAGGAACTGCCCCGACTGAAGGCAGGCATATCCCGGAGACGCAGCGTGACCATCGGCGTCAACCTGGACGCACGACTGCGCCCGGTGGAGGCGGCGCTCCTGTCGGTCAACGACCGGGCTTTCGGAGGCACCACGCTGCTGGGCCGGCTGTTCGGGAGCGGAGAGACGCACAACGGGTTCGTCTCGATGACACCGCTGCACCGGAATCCGGTACCGGACGGGCTCGCACCCGGACGGGCGGAGAAGCTTCCGCTGGCGCCGCTTTTCCAGGATCTCGACATCCTGCTCAAATCGCTCGCCAGACCGATGATCTCCGTCGTGGACCGGTTTTTCCGGATACGAACGGAGTTCCTCTCATCCCTGGTTCCCGAAATCGCCTTCTTCCTCGGAGCAGCCGCCCTGATGCGTGAGATCCGCGAGGCCGGGCTGCCCGCCGGTTTTCCGCGGATCGTCCCGATGCGGGAACGAACCGCGCAGATCCGGGACTTCTTCAATATCCATCTCTTTCTCAAGGCCCGGGGCGGGAGCGGTGCATCGCGATCGTCCGCCGCGAAGGATATCGTGCTGAACGATTTCTCGTTCGGGGCGGAAGGCCGCATACACATTCTAACCGGTCCCAACCAGGGAGGAAAGACCACCTTCACGCAGGGGGTCGGGCTCCTGCAGCTGCTCGCCCAGGTCGGGCTCTTCGTTCCGGCGGCGGACGCCGAGATCAGCCCGGCGGACCTGCTCGCGACCCATTTCCCCGTGGAGGAACAGACGGCGGACGGCGAGGGACGGCTGAGCGAGGAATCCGCCCGCCTCGCCGACATCTTCGGCCGGATCACCGCGAACAGCCTGGTGCTCCTGAACGAATCGCTCGCGAGTACCAGTCCCGCCGAAAGCATGGTGCTCGCCACCGACGTGGTCCGTGCGCTCGGTGCGGTGGGGGTCCGCGGAATCTTCGCGACGCACCTGCACGACCTCGCGGCACGCGCGGAGGAACTGAGCGGCGAGGAAGGCAGCCGGAGCCGCATCGCCAGCCTGGTGGCGCTCAGCGAGCCCGCTCCCGGAAACGGCCGCGGCGAGCCGAAGGCGGTGCGCACCTTCCGCATCCGGCCGGGCCCGCCCATGGGCATGAGCTACGCCCGGGACATCGCCCGGCGGCACGGCATCAGTTACGAGCAGCTCATGACCCTTCTCCGCGAACGCTCGGTCATGTAGAAGCCCCTCCGCCCTTCCGCTGCAGCCGGCTCCGCACCGTCGCGCCCCGGCCGCGCACCGCTGTGTCCAGGCCCCGCGGGGGTTGTAACGGGAGCGGAAAGACGCTACTATAGTAAAACGTTACCTGCGTGACGGAACCTACCTACCCGAAGGAGCATCCATGAAAAAGATGTTCGCTCTGCTGGCACTGCTGAGCGTGCTTGCAGTAACCTCATGCGCAAAGGAGGAGCCAGTGATCGATGACAATATGCTTGTACGCCTGAATTATACCGGAACACTCGAAGACGGATCGGTCTTCGACTCCTCGGAAGGCCGCGATCCGCTCGAGTTCGTCTTCGGAACCGGCATGATCATTCCCGGTCTGGAAGAAGGCATCAAGGGCCTGAAGACCGGAGACACCAAGGTCGTCACGATCGAGGCGGAGAACGCCTACGGCGCCTATGACGATACCGCGGTGATGGAAGTCCCCAAGGATCAGCTTCCTCCGGATCTGCAGCTGGAAGAGGGCATGCAGCTCGCAGCCCAGGGTCCCCAGGGCCCCATTCCCGTCGTGGTCAAGGAAATCAAGGAAAGCAGCGTGATGATCGACTTCAACCATCCCCTGGCCGGCAAGAGCCTGATCTTCGATGTGGAGATCGTGGAAGTCCGGGCACAGGATGCGGCGCCCGAGGGCGAAAAGCAGTAACCGATCTCATATCCAGCCGGCCGTCCTTCGGGGCGGCTTTTTTTTTCGCCCTTTCGATTACAGAATCGTAGTTGCCGATCCGCCCCGCTCCCGACAGTTACCGATCCGTAATACCTTCGCCCGCCGGAATCAGCCGTTCCGGTTACCGCAGCGGATCCCCGTAACCGATCCGGTGTAACCCTCCCCGCCTCCGGCATATCCCGCTGTCTGGCAATTCCTTGTCTCACTATGAATTACCGCACCGTTTCCGCCGAATTCCGGTCCCGGGAATTTCCTCTTCCATCGTTCTCCCGGTATTTCACTTTTCCGGATCTCCCTGGCATGTTCCTTGCTTTTCCACCCTCGTCCGCATTCCGAAAAACTGTCAACAAAAGTCGCCAGAAACGAATCCACAAAGACTGGGAGGTGAACGATGCAAGGCATCGCCGCACGCGTATTGAAAACTGTTTTCCCGGCCGTAGCTGCCCTGGCGCTCCTTCTGACGGCATGCGACTTTTCCGGAGGGTCCCCCGCGGAGACCGAACAGGGAATGACGCTTCACATCAGCATCGCCGAAACACAGGCGAAAACGGTCGTTCCCGACATCGACATGAAGGTGGACCGATACTCGGTTTCCGGGACCGGACCCGATGGAGCGACCTTCTCGGTCGAAACCCGTGAAACGTCCCTCGAAGTAACCGATCTTGCGAGCGGAGAATGGAACATCACCGTCGACGCCCTGAACGCTGCCGGAATCATCATCCAGAAGGGCAGCGTGATCTCGCTGCTCGATCCGGGTGCTCCTCGCGCGGTGACCGTAGCCATCGCCCCGCTTGCCGGCTACGGTTCGGTCGACATCTCACTCACCTGGCCTGCGGCCGAGGTGGCGAATCCCGCCATCGTGGCGAAGCTTGTTCCCTACTCCGGAAGCGAAATCCCGCTCACCTTCACGATCAGTTCCGGAACGGCGAACGTGGTGAACAAGACGATTCCCGCCGGGTACTACACCCTCACCCTGAAGCTCAACGATGCGGAGCATCTGGCGATGGGTACGGTCGAAGTGGTACGCGTGGTTCAGGACGCAGTGACGGACGCCAACTTCGCCTTCACGAACATCACCAAGGCACCCGGAAGCATCTCGGTCCAGATCAACCCGTCCAACTACGATCCCATTCCCGTGGACATTCCCGATCACTTCGCCGATCTTCCGATCACCACCTCGAAAACCGTGACCTGCACCGCCGAAACCGACGGTGCGAACACCGTGGCGGTCTGGTACCTCAACGGCCAGATGAAGGATACCGACCCGAACTTCGCGGTGGGAACCGGACTGAAGACCGGAAGCTACCGGCTCGACGTGACCGTGTTCACGACCGACGGCAGGCGCGCCGGATCCAACGGGTTCAGCTTCGCCGTGTCCGGTTCGAACCGCGAGCAGGTTACCCTGGCGTGGGACCCGAACACGGAAAGCGATCTCGCCGGCTACAAGCTGTACTACGGCACGAAGATCGGAACCTACGAAAAGGTCCTCGATGTCGGCAAGGTGACGACTCACACCGTGAGCGGCCTCGATCCCGACCTCACCTACTATTTCTCCGCATCCGCCTACAACACCAGTGGACAGGAGAGCGAGCTCGCAACGGAAATCGTCTTCTGAGCTGCCGCGGGCGACGGCCCGCGCGAAGCATGTTTCCGGAAGCCGGCCGCAGGGCCGGCTTTTTTCTTCTCTTCCGTTCGTGTATACTATGCTCATGCACAGTCTGCTCATTGTACACAGGGATCATGCGGAGCGGGAGCGGATGAGCGGGTATTTCCGGGAGAAGCGGTTCCCGGTCGAAGGGGCACCGGATGCGGGGACGGCGGAGCTCAGGCTGGCCAGACGCGCATACTCCCTCGTCTACTGCGACGCATCCCTCCCGGAAGACGAGATAGAGCGGCTGGTGAACGTTACCCGGCACATGAATTCCCTCTGCATCGTCTCCGCCGAACCGCAGGATTCGGACAGCACCGTCGATCTGCTCGATGACGGGGCCTTCGACATCATCCAGAAACCGTTCAGCTATCCCGCACTCGAAGCCAGGATCCGCAAGGCGCTGGAGATGAAGACGCTCCGCCTCGAGACGGCGAGTCTCCGGGGGGAACGGAACATCATCTACCGGGTGGAAAACCTGATCGGGAACAGTCCGAAGATCCGGGACGTCTATCGGACCATCGAGAAGGTGGCGAAAAGCGCATCTTCGGTGCTGCTGACCGGCGAAACGGGTACCGGCAAGGAACTGGTGGCAGGTGCGATCCATTACAACAGCCTGCGGGCGGATCGCCCCTTCATCAAGGTGAACTGTGCAGCCCTTCCCGAGACGCTGCTCGAAAGCGAGCTCTTCGGACACGAGCGGGGAGCGTTCACCGGGGCCGAGAAGCAGCGCATCGGGCGGTTCGAGCAGGCGGACGGCGGATCGATCTTCCTCGACGAGATCGGGGACATGACCTTCAGCACGCAGGCGAAGATTCTCCGCGTACTTCAGGAGAAGGAATTCCAGCGGGTGGGAGGCAACAAGACCATCCGCGTGGATGTCCGGATCATCTCCGCCACGAACAGGAATCTCGAGCAGGAAATCATCAATCAGCAGTTCCGGGACGATCTGTTCTACCGGCTGAACGTGATCACGATCCATATGCCTCCGCTGCGGGAACGGATGGAGGACATCCCCCTGCTCGCGGTCTACTTTCTGAACCGCTACCGGGGAGACCTGAAGAAGCGGGTCGTCTCCATAGATCCGCAGGCGATGGACCTTCTGGTACGGCATGAATGGCCCGGCAATATCCGGGAGCTTCAGAATACCATCGAGCGCGCGGTGATCATGACGGACGGTGAAGTAATCATGCCCGACGATCTCCAGCTCCCGGCTTCCCGGCAACGGGGCACCGGGCAGGAGGCCCCTTCCGGGGACCTGCCGATCGGAATCACGCTCCACGAGATGGAGCACCGGTTCATCCTGCTGGCGCTGGAACGTTCGGGATGGGTGCAGAAGCGGGCCGCCGCGCTGCTGGGAGTCTCGGAGCGGGTTCTGAACTACAAGATCCGGCACTTCGGCATCGTTCATCCGACCTGGCGGCGGAACCGGTAGGAACGGCACTCGGGGGCCGCGGGTTCAGAACCGCGGGTCTTCCGGCGGCCGCGGGTTCAGAACCGCAGCAGGGTCTGATCCCGGTCGAACCGGGTCGGGTCTTCCGGTTCCGCGGCGACGTCGCTTCCGACGGCGCACGCCGTCGGAAGCGACGCCGCTCGGCGCCGGCCTCCCCGATTCCCGATCGACGCCGCGGTTCCGGAGGAAGCCCCGGCTGCATCCGGCTCTTCGGACAGACGATGCAGCCCTCCGCGAGATCCCGATCCCCCACCAGCCGTTCGAGCAGTTCCGCCGCGTTGTTGGTGCTCGACAGATGACACAGGTAGCTCCGGGAGGGCAGTCGACCGGCCGCCCGCAGACGCTCCAGGAAGGCGAGCGCGTCGGGGTTGGAGAGATGCCCCCGGTCCGACGCGATCCGGCGTTTCAGGTACACCGGATAGGGGCCGTCGCGGAGCATGTCCGGGCAGTAATTCGATTCCAGGAACAGAACATCCGACTCGCCGGCGAGCGCCTCCATGCGCGGGGTCGCGATTCCCGTATCGGTGATGATGGTGAAGCGTGTCCCCCCGTGCGAGAGGTGATAGCTCAGCGAACCGGGGGCGTCGTGGCTCGTCTCGAAGGGAACGATCTCCAGTCCGTCGAGGCGGAGCGGGACGTCCGGGTCCGCTTCGATCCTGCCCGAGAGCTTCCCCACGGAGTATTTCTCGAGCTGCAGGCCGCGCCGGACGACGACCGGCGCCTTGATCCTGCGGCTGAGGCTCCCGACACCGCGCAGATGGTCGGAGTGGATGTGGGTGAGCAGGATGAACCGGATATCCGCCATGGGAATGCCGAGCAGGTCGAGCCGGCGTCCGAGCTCCTTGAGGGTGAAGCCGTTGTCGACCACCACGGCGAAATCTCCGCAGCGGAAGACGTACGCATTGGCGCTGGATCCGCTTCCGACGACGGCGTACTGCAGCACCGCGGCGCTCACGAGTCCGTCCGGGCTCACGACTCCTCCAGCGGGCTGCGGAGCACCGGGAACGTCATGCAGCGCAGACCGCCGCCGCCGCGGGCGAGCTCGATCCCCGGCGTCCCGATCGCGATCCGGCCGGCGCCGTCGATGGGAACCTTCCCGGATATCACATCCTCCGCGGAAACGACGCGGAACCCGGCCCGGTCGAGAGCCTCGAAGGTCATCGCGTTGCAGTCGTACAGGATGATGACGCCGGGACGGACGGCGAAGGCGTTCGAGCCGGAGAGCCACTGCTCGCGCTGCTGATGAAGCGGATCGGTTCCTCCGCAGAAGACCGGCTCCAGCGGGAGCCCCGCCTCGGCGAGACCGGCGAGCAGCGTATCGGGACGCGAGAGCTTCCGGCGTCCTCCCGGGAACAGGTCCATCCGGACCACCGGGAGCCGGTCGATCCCGGAGATGTAGGGCTCGTAGATGAGCGCGGCATCCCGGTCGATGAAGGTGAATACCATGTCCAGGTGGATGGTCGCCCGTTCGTCGGGCAGCACGATCGCGAACAGGGATACGGGCTCCTCAAGGTCCGCGGCGAGCCGGTCGGCGATCAGGTCGAAGGCGGCGGTGCTCGTCCGCGGCGATATGCCGATGACCAGGAGATCCTTCCGTGCCACCTGGAAGTCGCCGCCCTCCAGCGTCAGCCCCGGTGCGCCCTCGACGGTGCCGTCCATCAGCATCCTCCGGGCCCGGAAATGGGGATGCCGCCCGAAGAGGTACTTCAGGAACAGCGCCTCCCGGGACCGGACCTGATGGCGCATCGAGCAGGCGATCGCCATGTCCCGGTAGATGACGCCCGAATCGCGCATGAAATAGAGATTCGGCAGCGGCGGGATATCGTAGATCCGGGTCGAAAGATACGAAGTGAGCGTGTCCTTCCGCTCCGCGAGCCCTTCCACCAGGAACCGGAGCAGTTCCTCCGGCTCCAGCGCCAGAAGCTCCTCGCTCCGCTGCGGGATCCCTTCCCGGCGGATCACCTCCTCCGCCAGCTCGGCCCGCACGTCCGGATCCCGGAGGATGTCGAGCAGCAGGTCGCGAACCTCGTGAACCTCCGCGAAGCGTTCGAGCAGCCGCCGGAGAACGTCGTGTTCCCGCGAAACGACCGAGAGCGGCACGATGTCGTTGTAGAGGACCCGGTGGGCGGTGGCGGGCGTCATGGCCTCGATTTCCGGGCCGGGAGAATGGATGATCACCCGTTCGAGGCGGCCGATCTCCGATTCGATGCTGATGCGCGGCTGCATGGGCTCAGGATACCTCCAACCAGCGGGTCCAGACTTCGGGGCGGTAACCGACGGAGGCATCCTTCCCGTTGCGGACCACCGGCTGCCGGAGCAGGAGCGGCCGGGCGAGGAGTTCCTCGACCGGATCGTACTCCATCCACGCGAGCCCGCGCTTCTGATACTCCTTCGATCCGCTGTCGATCAGCTCCTCCGTCCCGACGGCCCGCACGATGCTCTCGAGCTCCCCCGCACTCAGCGGACGCTGGGTCAGGTCGACGAACTGGAACGGGACCTTCCGGTCCTGGAAGAACCGTTCGGCTTTCCGGGTATCGCTGCTCTTTCTGGTTCCGATGATCTGAATGTTCACCGTCTCCCACCATACCAGCATCGATGCGTTTGGGCAAGCCGAACGAGGATTGCTGAAATCGAGGATTGTGTATTTCGGATGAGTGGTTCGGGAAAACCAGATTGACAGAGAAGGCACGAGGCGGGATAATTCCTCCCATGAATCAGCCACGCATCAGGGACATCTTCAACATGGAACCGCAGCAGCAGGAGATCACGGTCGAAGGCTGGGTGCGGACCCGGCGGGACTCGAAGAACCTTGTTTTCTTCGAGATCAACGACGGCTCGTGCCTCGCGAACCTGCAGGCGGTCGTCGACAAGGACCAGGCGGACTCAGGCGGAGCGGCCGACCGGGCCGGAACCGGCGCGAGCGTCCGGGCCGTCGGGAAGCTGAGCCCCTCGCCGGGCAAGAACCAGAAATCCGAGCTGCAGGTGACCGGGCTCGAGGTGCTTGGCGAGGCGCCCGCCGACGAATATCCGCTGCAGAAAAAACGCCACTCCTTCGAGTTCCTCCGGGAAATCGCCCATCTGCGTCCCCGGACGAACACGTTCGGCGCGGTCGCCCGCGTCCGGAACGCGATGAGCTGGGCGGTCCACCGCTTTTTCCAGGAGCGGGGCTTCCTCTACATCCATACCCCGATCATCACCGCGAGCGATGCGGAAGGAGCCGGGGAGATGTTCCAGGTGACCACCTTCTCCGCTGGAGAGCATCCCCCGGACCGAGCAGGGTTCGATCGATTACGCCCAGGACTTCTTCGGCAAGCGCTCGGGACTCACGGTGAGCGGTCAGCTCGAGGGCGAAGTGTACGCCTGCGCGCTGGGGAACATCTACACCTTCGGTCCCACCTTCCGCGCCGAGAATTCGGACACCAGCCGGCACCTGGCGGAGTTCTGGATGATCGAGCCCGAGATGGCGTTCTGCGATATCCGCTGCAACATGGAGCTGGCGGAAGAGTTCCTCAAGGAAATCCTCCGGACCGTGCTCGACAGTGTCCCGAGGACATGGAGTTCTTCGACCTGCGGATCCAGCCGGGGCTTCTGGAAAGTCTCCGCCAGGTGGTCGGAGTCCGAATTCGTCCGCATCACCTACACCGATGCGGTCCGCGAGCTGGAGAGTTCGGGCAGAACGTTCGAGTATCCCGTCTCCTGGGGAAGCGACCTGCAGTCCGAGCACGAGAAGTACCTCACCGAGGAAGTCACAAGGGCCCGGTGATCGTCACCGACTACCCCAGGAGATCAAGGCTTCTACATGAAGCAGAACGACGACGGGAAGACCGTCCGGGCCATGGACGTGCTGGTACCGCGGCT
This sequence comes from uncultured Spirochaetota bacterium, assembly GCA_963728215.1. Classification (GTDB taxonomy): domain Bacteria; phylum Spirochaetota; class Spirochaetia; order CAVSJD01; family CAVSJD01; genus CAVSJD01. The sequence continues at coordinate 382,747 of CAVSJD010000007.1, forward strand.
GGGGGAGATCATCGGGGGGAGCGAGCGGGAAGCGGACCTCGGAAAACTCGACCGCCCGGATGCGCGAGCTCGGGCTGCCGGAAAAGGACTACTGGTGGTACCTGGACCTCCGGCGGTTCGGGACCGTTCCCCACGCCGGCTTCGGGCTGGGCTTCGAACGGCTCATCCAGTACGTGACGGGCATGCAGAACATCCGGGACGTCATCCCGTTCCCGCGGGCGGTGAGGAGCGCCGACTTCTGACCCGCTTCGCCCATTCCCGCTTCCGCCCCGCGCGGGCATCATGCCGGTCGCCGTACCGGGGCCAGTCGCCGTTCCGCCGTTCCGTGAGTACCTTGATCATGTCGTCCCGGAGAACCGGGACGGATCAGGAGCGGGCGCATGGGAAACGGAACGGACGTACTGGCGATCATCAATCCGAAAGCCGGAAGCATCGAACCCGGGCAGATCCGCAGGACGCTCGAGGAGAGCTTCCGCCGCCACGGAATCGACGGCACCTGCTGGTTCGCAGAGAAGGTGGAGGAGATCCCCGGAAGGGTACGCAGTGCCCTGGCGGAGGGCTGCCGGCGGTTCGTCGTGGCCGGCGGGGACGGCACGCTCTCCCTCACCGCGTCGGAGCTCGCGGAAAAGAACAGTATCCTCGGGCTGGTCCCGTCCGGCACCGGGAACGCGCTCGCCCTGTCCCTCGGCATCCCCGACGAACCCGAACAGGCGGTGGAGACCGCCGTCGCCGGCACCAGGACCCGAAGCATCGATGCCCTGAAGAACGGCGACCGCTATCTCTTCCTCAATCTGAGCGTCGGGCTCAGCGCGGGCTCCATGCGCGATGTCGGCGCGGAGGAGAAAAAGCGGTTCGGGGTCTTCGCCTACTTCGCCGCCGTGGCGACCCGCTTCGTCGGCAGGGGCGCGTCGTCGTACACGATCCGGATCGACGGGGAAGCGGAGTTCACCTGCCGGGCCCGGGAGATCGTCATCGCGAACGTTCCGCTCCATCACACCCCGCTCCTGCGGATCGGACCGCGAAGCCGGCCCGACGACGGCGTGGTGGAGTGCAACATCGTCACCCTGACCCGTCCCTGGCATTACCTGCATTTCGCGGCCGATCTGATCAGCGGCACCGGTCCGCACGACGGGTATCTCGTCCGCCGCCCCGTCCGCCGGGAGATTCTGATTTCCACCTCGGGTCCTATGCCGCTGCAGGGCGACGGGGATCCCCTCGAAGAGACGGTTCTCGACGCCCGCGTCGTCCCCTCGGCGATCGCCATTGCAGTTCCGGACCGGGAACCGGCGGCCGCCCCCCGGTAACCATGAGGCACCAAAAGCACTTCATCCCCCGCCCCTTCCTTCCGATGATTAATCGGGGGATCGATCACGAATCGGTATTCCAAAACGTACGCCTCAACCCCGCGCACCGCAGCAGCGGCTGCCGTCCGGGGCTCTCGAGGATGCAGCGAGGGGGAGAGCATGTCCGACCAGGGAGCAAACCGGAATCCCGATATTCGCATGGTGATCGAGGAGGCGAACCGGTCCGGTGTCTCCACGATCATGCGAACGGTATCCCGCATCGTCTCCATCACCGACAGCCAGGAAGCATCGGCGCGCGAGCTGAAGGAAGTGGTCCAGGTGGACCCGCCGTTCGCGACCCAGCTCCTGCAGCGTGCGAACTCCGCCTATTATTCACCCCGGAGAAAAATATCGGAGATCGATGAGGCGATCGTCTGGATCGGCTTCGAGGCATTCAAGGAGCTCGCTCTGAGCCAGTCGGTCTGCGAGCTCTTCCAGCATTCCGATCCCCCCGAGGGCTACTCGCGAACCGCGCTCTGGAATCATTCCGTCTGCGTCGCCGTGACCGCCAAGATGATCTATCGACGGGAATTCCGGAAAAAAGGAGACACGATGTACGCCGCGGGACTGCTCCACGACATCGGGTTCATCCTCGAGGATCAGTACGCTCATTCCCGGTTCCTCGACATGCTGAAGCTGGCGGAGGCGGGGGGCATTTCGCTCCTGCAGTCCGAGGAGCAGGTGTTCGGCTTCACCCATGCCGACGCCGGCATGGCGCTGGGCGAGGAATGGAACCTGCCCAGAGAGATCTGGATCGCGATCGGATACCATCACACCCCGCTCATTCTTCCTCCGCAGATGGCACGCACCATGGCGATGACGCTCTTCGTGGCGGATCATCTCTGCCGGAACGAGAGCGGCGTGCTTCAGGACATCGAGGAATATGAGAATCCCCTGATCCTCGAGGAATGTCTGAGAGAATTGGGCATAAGCAGGCACGGGCTCCGGCTCATCGTAGCCGACGTCCGGGAAGAAATGCGCAAGCTGGAGAGTCTGGGACTGCTGTAGCATGGAAGATATGGACAGGATCCAGGAAAACGGGGAAGAAGCCGAAGAGCTCCGCACCCGCATCAAACATCTGACGAATGAGCTCGCCCTGGTGGAAGAGGAGAACTCCCGGAGCCGGGAGGACTACTACGATATTTTCTCGACTCTCGAACGGAAGGTTCGCGAGCGGACCCGTGAGCTCGAGGCGACCCAGCGGCTTCTGGAACTGAAGCTGCACGAGATTCAGCTCATCATCGATTCATCCCCGGAGCTGATCTTTCAGAAAGATCTGTCGGGCAGGTATCTGCAGGTGAATCGACCGTTCCTCAAGGCGTTCGGGAAAACACCCGAAGAGGTGGTCGGCAAGCGGGACGATGAGGTCTTCGGACCGCACGAAGCCGATCCTCTCGCGGATCATCCGGAACGCCTGGCGGAAGGGGGACCGTTTCACCGGACGGAAGGGGATATCCTCACGGTCCGGGGAAAACGTTCCGTGGTCATCGAGCGGTTTCCGTTCAGGGACGGCAGGCATCGGCTCCGGGGACTGCTCGGTTTCGTTCTGGACATCACCGACATCAAGCGGGCCGAGAAAGAGCGGCTTCAGCTCCAGGAACGGGTCGCCCGGGCCGAGGAGATGGAAGCGCTGGGAATCCTCGCCGGCGGGATCGCCCACGACAGCAACAACATCCTCGGCGGCCTGACCGGCTATCTGCAGCTGGTTCTGATGAACTTTCCGAAGGAGCACGAGGACCGCCCGTATCTCGAGTCCGCCGTTTCCTCCATCGGAAAGATGTCCGAACTGGTCCAGGATCTGCTCACCCTCGCCCGGCGCGGCGTACGGAAAACCGAAATCCTCAACGTGAACCGGCAGATCGAGGAGTATTTTCAGACCGGCGTCCACACGGGAATGATGAAGAATTGCAGCCGCATCAGCCTCGAAACGGTGATGGACGAATCGCTGATGAACATCCGGGGAAAACCCGCTCTCGTGGAAAAGGTCATCATGAACCTGGTGACCAACGCGGCCGAGGCGATCCCGGAGAACGGTTCGATCACCGTCCGGACCGCCAACATCCTGCTGGAGCAGGTCCGGCAGGGATACGGACTCAGAATCGAACCCGGCAATTACGTCATGCTCGAGGTCGCCGACACCGGTTCGGGCATCTGTCCCCAGGATCTGCCGCACATCTTCGAACCGTTCTACACCCGGAAGAGAATGGACCGCAGCGGAAGCGGTCTGGGGCTCGCAGTGGTGTACGGGACGGTGAAGGATCACAAGGGACTCGTCGAGGTCGAGAGCTCACCCGGAAAGGGCAGCACGTTCCGAATCTTCTTCCCTGCGGTATCCGATCCGCTTCCGGAGGAGAAGCATCAGCCGGACGACGCGCTGCCGGAGGGAAACGGAGAGCACCTGCTGGTGATCGACGACCGGGAGGATCAGCGCCGGATCGCGCACGAACTTCTCTCGAGGCTCGGGTACACGGTCGACGTCGCCTCTTCCGGACGGGACGCGCTGAAGCACCTCGGAAGCCGGAAGGCCGATCTTGTGCTCATCGACATGGTCCTCGGTCCGGGATGGGACGGGCTGGAGAGCTACCGGGAAATCCTGAAGCTGAATCCCGCCCAGCGGGCGATCATCGTCAGCGGTTACGCGGATCCCAGACGGCTCGAGCAGTGCAGGTCGCTGGGGGTCCGGGTCTTCGTCCGCAAGCCCTACTCGGTCCGCACCCTCGGGGCCGCCGTGCGGGCAGCCCTCGAGGGGATGGAATTCGAGGACCCGTTCGCCGATTCCTGAACCCTGAAAGACGGGCCGCCGTTCAGGGAGCGGCCGACGCCCTGACCTGCCGGGCCAGTTCCCTGCCCTGCTCGCGGATCCGGTCGATATGCTCGGGATCGGGCGCACCCTGCCATTCGACCGGCTCCAGATGTTCCCACTTGAGCTTCTCGACCAGCTGATCGTACTCCTTCTGGGCGCCGCCCGACCAGCCGAACGAACCGACCCGCAGGACCTTCCGGTGCTGCACGTGCTTCCTTCCGAACATGTCCAGAACGTTCGCCATGGGCGGGAACATGCGGTACTCGTAGGTGGGCATCGCCAGGACCAGTCCCGAGGATTTCCAGGCCGAGCCCAGCACGTAGGACACGTGCTCATCGGGTACCCGGTGGACGGTCACCGGCACTCCTTCCGCCCGGATCGCCTCGACCAGCGGATCCAGGACGCGGGCCGTGTTGCCGTACATGCTCCCGTAGATCACGGTGACTTCCGGCTCAGCCGGTCCGGCATAGTAGGAGGCGAGGCGGACATACCGGTCCACGATCCGGGAAACATCCTTCCGCCAGATGATGCCGTGGGAAGGACAGATCATGCTGATGGTGAGACCGCCGAGCTTGTCGATCGCCCGCTGCACGAACGTCGAGAAACTCGCCACGATATTGGCATAGTAGCGGAGCGTTTCCTCTTCGAAGAAGCGGTGCTCCTCTTCCGAGAGCTCGTCGTCGAAGACTTTCTCCACGCTTCCGTAGGATCCGAAGGCATCGTTGCTGAAGAGAATTCCGGTGGACGGCTCGAAGGTGGCCATCGTCTCGGGCCAGTGGACGTTCGGGATCTCGTAGAACACGAGCGTCTTTCCGCCGCCGAGATCGATGCTGTCTCCCGACTTGACCGCCTGTACGTTCTCCTCGATCTTGTAGAGCGCCCTGACCAGAGGGACGCCCTTTTCGGTCGTGACGATCCGCAGCGAGGGATTCATCTCGCGGACCTTGCAGAGCCAGCCGGTATGATCCGGCTCCAGGTGGTTGAGGACGAGATAGTCCAGATCCTCGAACCGGAGCCCCATCGATTCGAGCTGCTCCTGGATCTTCTCGGGTGCATGGTCCCAGTCCCGCACCAGGTCGATCAGGGCCGACTTCTCTCCCTTCACCACATACGAGTTGAGGGAAACACCATCGGGAATCGGCCACATTCCCTCGAACAGGTCGTCGTTGGTGATGTTGGCACCGAGACGGTATACCCCTTCCGCAAGCTTCGTGGCGTTCATACGGCTCCTTTCCTTCGATTTTTCGACTTCCGGCTGCAGCTGCAGCCGATATGATGATCCGGATGCCGCCTTCTCACGGTTTCCGGCGTTCTTCTCCGGCATTCGAGGTACGGAGCGCCCGGCTCAGCTCGTGATCGAACGTATTGGCGAACTGCCGGACATCGCGCTCCCCGAACTGTCCCGCCTCGGCCTGCGGAAGCCCCGCCTCCCGGAGTCCCTGCATGAAGTTCCGGACGGAAAGACGTTCCCGGATATTTTCGCTGTTGTAGACCGCTCCGCGGTCGTTCAGGACCCGGAATCCGCGTTCCACCAGTTCCGCGGCCAGCGGGATATCGCGGGTCACCACCAGGTCGCCCCGCTCCGCATGGTCGAGGATGTAGCCGTCCGCATCCATCCCGTCCTGTTCGACCCGGATCATCTCCACGAACCGCTCGTCGCTCCCCGGCAGCGGGATATCCCGGTTCGCGACGAACCGGGCCGGAACGCCGGTCCGGCGGGCGGCCTTGCAGATGATCTCCCGGACCTTCCGGGGACAGGAATCAGCGTCAATCCATATATTCATTCGCCACCGACGCCTGGTACAGCGTCCCCTTTCCTTCGAATCGGATCGTTCCCGCCTCGGCCGCCACGAACGCGGAATCCCCCCGTTCGAGCTCGATCGTTCCGTCGTCCGGAACCCGGAGTGCCACCTTTCCCTCGAGCAGGATCAGGATTCGGGGATCCGAAACCGGACGGGAGACGGCGCCCCCCTGCATCTCGATCCGGGCAAGCCGGAACTCATCCACGGGCGCCGGATATATCTCTTCCTTCATGACACCGTCGGGCTCGTCACTCCCGCCAAGCCCTTCACTCCCGCCGCGCGTGACCGCGCGGGGTTTCAGGATCTGCGGAATCCCGTCTTCGAACGTGAGCACCCGAAGCAGCTCCGGGATATCCACGTGCTTGTGCGTCAGGCCGCCGCGAAGGACATTGTCGGAGCCGGCCATCAGCTCCATGCCGGTTCCCTCGAGATATGCGTGAAGCTCCCCGGCCGGCAGGAACATAGCCTCGCCCGGGGAGAGCCGGACCAGGTTGAGATAGAGCGGTGCGAATGCGCCCATATCCCCCGGATATGCATTCAGCAGCTTCCGGATCCATCCCGACCGATCGTCGTCCCGCTTCCGCACCCGGTCGGCGAGCGCTCCGAGGAGGCGATCCTTCCGCCCGGCGCGGCTGCCGATCAGGGAGGAGAAAAAGCGGGACAGCCCTTCCCGGCCCGGATGGCGTTCCAGGTCGGACAGGTCATCCTCGAGTCCGGGCAGGGTCAGGGTGCGGAACGCATCGATGAGCCCGGGAATCGGCCGGAACCCCCGGAGCGCGGCGAACGGGGTGAGGGCGCAGATGATCTCCGGTTTGTGATTGTCGTCCCGGTAGTTCCGTTCCGGGCTGTCCAGGGGAATCCCGGCGGCCTGTTCCCGGGCATATCCATTGCGAGCCGTCTCGAGATCGGGATGCGCCTGGAGGGAGAGCGGTTCGGCGGCAGCGAGCACCTTGAACAGGAACGGCAGCCGCCCGAACCGGTCCAGGACCCGGTCCCCCAGGCAGAACTGCGGATGGTCGGCGATGAACCGGTCCAGGCCCCGCTCGCCCCCGTCGGTCAGGACCGTCGATGGCGCCTTCGGATGCGCACCCATCCAGAGTTCCGCCATCGGTCCGCCGCCGGGCTCGCCGATGCCGAGAAGCGACGGGATGGCATCGCGGGAACCCCAGGAATACGGTTGAATCCGGTTTTTCAGAGCGAAGACTTTCTGCATGCACTTCCAATAGTACGGAAGAGTGCCGTCCCGGTCAATGACTCCCGGGGGAGTTTCGCGGCCCCGGAACCGCAGGCAGCAGCCCCTCGGCAGCGGACAGCGGCCCCTCGGCAGCGGCGGGTCCCGCTACCGCGAACCACCCGGAGCGAACGCGGCACTCCAGCGTCCCCCCCGCATGAGCGGCTCCCGCATTCCCGAAGCGCTCACGCCGTCGACATCCATTTCGTCCGAGCCGATCATGAAGTCGACATGGACGACGCTCCGGTTCCCGCCCGCCGCCGCATAGGCCCCGGGCTCCATCCGCTCGCCGTCCTCCAGCGTCTCGGGATAGGAGAAGCCGAGCGCGAGGTGATTCGCGGCATTTTCGTCCAGCAGCGGGTTGTGGAACAGCCGCCCCGCCCGGGCGACCGGAGAATCCGATGAAACCAGGGCGACCTCCCCGAGCCGGGATGCACCCTCGTCGGTCGAGAGGAGCGCGTCGAGCAGTGATTTCCCTTTCCGGGCCCGGGCGTCGACGACCCTCCCCTCCCGGAAGGTCAGGGTGAAGTCATCGAGCTCCGAACCGTGGTACGAGAGGGGCCGGGAAGAGCGGACCGTGCCGTCGACCCGCCCCCGATGCGGCATCGTGAAGATCTCCTCGGTCGGCAGGTTCGCGACGAAGACGGTTCCGCCGGGGGTCCGCGCCTCGGCGGAAACCCAGCGATGTCCTTCGGCGAGACCGACGGAGAGCTCGGTCCCCGGGGCCCTGAACTCCAGCGCCCGGTAGCGCCGGTGATTCAGCACATCCCGGATCCGTTTCAGCTCCGTGACATGCTCCCTCCATGCGGCCTCCGGATCGTCCCGGTCGACCCGGCAGAGGCGGTAGAGTTCCGTCCGGAGCGCATCGAATCTCCGGTCCCGCGGAAGCTCGGGGTAGACCCGGTCGGCCCATCCCGCCAGCGGCCAGGCGAGAACGGTCCAGTTCGTCCCGTTCCGCCGGATCACTTCCCGGAAGGCCTGCAGCCCGTTCTCCCGCGCCCGGGCGGCGACGGCTACCCGCTCCGGGTCCGTCCCGGCGGCCAGGTCCGGATCGAAGGCATAGATCCAGAGAATCGCCGCCCCATCGCCCGCTTCCGCCGCCATCGCCTCCCCGAACCGGTCGGGAAACTCCGAAAGCGATCCGGCCGGCGCGCAGTCGTAGCGGACCCGGTCCATCGCCTCGTCGGTCCAGACGGGCTCGACCAGGCGGCATCCCCGCCGGTAGGCCGCCGCGGCAAGTTCCCGCGCGAACGGTGCCGCTTCGATCGGCGACAGCAGCAGAAGCCGCTGCCCTTCCTGCAGATTTACGCCGGAACCGACCGCCAGTTCGGCATAGCGGACCATCATCGGGTTCACTCCGTATCCTCCGCCGCGTCCTCCCCGTTCGGTCCGCCGGACTCGCCCGGAAGATGCAGGCGGGAGCAGACGAAAATGAACTCCGAACCTGTTCCCGGCGGCCTGCGGTCGTAGGAACCGTACTCGGCCTCGATGCGGAAGCCCGAGGATGCGAGCAGTGCCTGCAGCTGGTACTCGTACCAGTACTTCAGCGAGATCCTGTCCAGCAGCCGCTCCTCGCTGCCGTCCGGCCTGCGGAGGTAATACATGATGCTGGAATCGAGAATCTGACGGCGGGTATCGATCCGGTCCCGGCTCCCGGTTCGAACGATCATCGTGTTGGTCCTTCGATCCTGGTAGGTCCAGTCGAACTGCTCTCCGTGAATCCAGGATTCGTCGAGCCGCGAGTCGACGCTGAAGACATCCAGGATGAACCGCCCTCCCGGCGCCAGGTGCCGCCGGACCGAGGCGAGACAGCTCCGGATCCGGTCGTCCCCGGTCAGGGCCTGGAACCCGCGGAACGGCACGATGATAAGCGGGAAACGCTCGGGAAGCCGGAAATCCGCCATGTCGCTGCGGATCAGATGAATCCGCTCCGTCGTCGTCGGGTCGGCTCCGATCAGCTTTCTCCGGAACACCGAAAGCATCGCCTCCGAAAGATCCAGTCCCCAGACCGGGAAGCCTGCATCGGCCAGCGGAATGGTCACCCGTCCGGTTCCGCAGGCGAGCTCGAGAACCGGGCCGCCGAACCGGTTCGCGAAATCGAGATAGAACGGCAGATCGTGCCGCTCGATGGAGCGGATATCGAGATCGTAGAAATCCGCGGTGTGCGAGAAGAGGTTTTCCACCCCTCAAGTATGCACCGTTTCCCTTGTTTGACAACCGCCGGAACAGCGCGTAGAATGACATCCATCATGAATCTGACCGACTACCCTCATCGCCGGTACGACCCGCTCGGCGGATCCTGGGTCCTGGTCTCTCCGCACCGCACGAAGCGCCCCTGGCAGGGCCAGACAGAGGAGACGGAAACCGAATCACTCCCGGAGTACGATCCGGGCTGCTATCTCTGTCCGGGGAACCCGCGGGCCGGCGGAAAGCGGAATCCCGATTACCGGGGCACGTTCGTCTTCGACAACGATTTCTCGGCCCTGCTGCCGGAAACGCCGTCGGAGCGGATGGACGAGGCGGGGCTGATGGTGGCGGAGAGCGAGCGCGGGATCTGCCGGGTCATCTGCTTCTCTCCCCGGCACGACCTCACCCTGTCGCGGATGGACACGGGAGCCATCGAGGCGGTACTGGATTCCTGGATCGGCCAGTACCGGGAGCTGGGCAGCCTGCCCTGGATCCGGTCGGTCCAGATCTTCGAGAACCGCGGAGCCATGATGGGCTGCTCCAACCCGCACCCGCACTGCCAGATCTGGGCAAACGAGACGGTGCCGGTCCTGCCGGCCCGGGAAGGGGAGATGCAGCGGGACTACCGCGCACGCCGGGGTTCCTGCCTGCTCTGCGATTACCTCGCACTCGAACGGGAACGCGGGGAGCGGATCGTATTCGAAAACGACGCCGCCGCGGTACTGGTCCCGTTCTGGGCAGTGTGGCCGTTCGAGGTGATGCTGATCCCGAAGCGGCATATCGGCGGTCTCGACGCGGTGAGCGCGAATGAACAGCGGGGCATCGCGGAGGCGATGCGCCGGCTGGGCGTCCGGTTCGACAATCTCTTCCATACCGACTTTCCCTACTCCATGGGCATCCATCAGCACCCCGTCGACGGCGAGGAGCATCCGGAGTGGCACGTCCATTTTCATTACTATCCGCCGCTCCTGCGTTCCGCCGAGGTCCGGAAATTCATGGTCGGATACGAGCTGCTCGGAATGCCGCAGCGGGACATCACGGCCGAGAGCGCAGCCGCCCGGCTTCGGGAACAGCCCGAAATCCACTTCCGGGACCGCTGACGGAGGCATGCCGATGAGTTCTCCGGCAACGAGAAACGCGCTTCTCTCGGGAGCGTTCGACCGGGCCTTCCGGATCCTCTACGGTGAGGAGAGCGAGGAGGAGCAGCTCCGGCGATACCTCGGGCTCCTCGAGGAACACGCGGGGGCATTCCCGAAGACAGCCGGAGTATCCTTCTTCAGCGCCTCCGGCCGGACCGAGCTGGGAGGAAATCACACCGACCACAACCGCGGCCGGGTGCTCGCCGCGAGCATCCAGCTCGACGCGCTCGCCGCCGCCTCACCGGCCGACGACTCCATGGCGATCATCCGTTCGCACGGCATTCCCCGCCCGATCGAGGTGGACCTGGACGACTGCACTCCGCGTGCGGACGAGACAGGCAGCCCGGAAGCCCTGGTGCGCGGCGTCGCCGCCCGCCTCTCCGAGCTCGGGTACCCGGTGGGAGGCTTCCGGGCGGTGATCGATTCGACGGTACTGCCCGGTTCCGGGCTCAGCTCCTCCGCAGCGTTCGAGGTGCTCATCGGCACCATCCTGAACCGGCTCCACCCCGGCGGGAAGGCGTCCGCCGTGGAGCTCGCGCGGGCGGGCCAGTGGGCGGAGAACCGCTTCTTCGGAAAGCCGTGCGGGCTGATGGACCAGATCGCGTGCAGCTGGGGCGGCGTTGCCGCTATCGACTTCGCGGATCCGGAGGTGCCCCGGATCGAAGGCATCGCTTTCAGCTTCGCGACAGCCGGCTATTCGCTCCTGGTGGTCGATACCGGAGGCAGCCATGCCGATCTGACCCCCGACTACGCGGCGGTGCCCCGCGAGATGCGATCGGTCGCCGAGCGGTTCGGTCGGGAAGTCCTGGCCGAGGTGGGGGAGGAAGAGTTCCGGGATGCGATGCCGGACCTTCGGGCGAAGGTCGGGGATCGTGCGGTTCTGCGGGCGATGCACTTCTTCGACGAGAACCGGCGCGTGCCGGAGATGGCGGACTCGCTGCGTGCCGGCGATATCGAACGCTTTCTCGAGCTCTCGAGGGAATCGGGTGATTCATCGTTCCGGCTGCTGCAGAACGGCTACTCTCCGCGGAAACCCGGCGAACAGGGCATCACCCTCGCCCTGGCCGAGAGCGAACGGTTCCTGCGGGGCGAGGGCGTCTGCCGCGTTCACGGAGGAGGCTTCGCCGGCACGGTTCAGGCCTTCGTACCCGTCGGGCGCAAGAACGCCTATGTCGCCGCCATGGAGCGGCTCTTCGGGCGGGGATGCACCACGTCCCTCTCCATCCGTCCCCTGGGAGCCGTGGCCGTTACGCCGGAACTCCCGGAGGCCACGACGACCGACCGGTCCGGTTCCGGCGGACCGGCCTGACCCCGCTTTCCGCGACAATCCCATTGCATTCGGCGATGATCCGTTGTATGCTGTACAAAGCAATGTCCAATTTTTCCAATTGGGCAAAACTGTCCATTGCGGGGTGAATGCTGTTTCGGGATGGATGCGGGATGAAATGATGGATGAGATCGGGAAACGTCTTGAAGAACGGGAACAGCTGCTCGCCTCGGTACTCGCCGGGACCGATGGGTCCATCGGCAGCCCGACCCTCGAGAAGCTGCAGCTCGCTCACACCGTCTTCGAGCACACGTCCGAGGGGATCATGATCACCGATGCGCAGGCCGACATCCTCATGGTGAACCGGGCATTCACCGAGATAACCGGCTTTCCGCCGGAGGAGATCATCGGCCGGAAACCGACGATTTTCTCCCAGGACTCGACGACCAGGGCTTTCTATCGCCAGATCGGCATCGAACTGAAGGAGCATGGAGCCTGGCGGGGGGAGATCTGGGAGCATCGCAAGAACGGCGAGCCGTACACCCAGTTCCTCAGCATCACGAGCGTCCGGGACGCCCTCGGCGCCGTGACGAACTACATCGTCATCGTCAACGAGATCACCGAGCGGAAGCAGTGGCAGGAGCGGCTGACCTATCTCGCGTACTACGATCCCATGACAGGAATGCCCAACCGGAGCCTTTTCCTCGACCGGCTTCACCAGTCGGCCGGAAAGGCGAAACGGAACGCAGGCAGCCTGGCCGTGCTCTTTCTCAACCTGAACCGGTTCAAGACGGTAAACGAGTCCTTCGGGCACGCGCAGGGTGACGAGATCCTGATCAACGCCGCGATCCGCCTGCGGGAAGTTTTCCGGGAGTCGGATACCGTCGCCCACTTCGGGGGGACCGCTTCGCCGTCATCATCGACCCTCTCAAGATCAAGGAGGAAGCGGCGGTAACCGCGGAGAAGTCACTCGCCTGCTTCTCCCGGCCCTTTCTGCTCGAAGGAAACGAGGTGCACCTCTCGTGCGCCGTCGGCATCAGTCTTTTTCCCGACGATGGGGACACGCCGGAACTGCTGATCCGGAATGCGGAGTCGGCCATGTTCCGGGCGAAGGTGCCGGGCAAGAACCACTACGGTTTTTATGCACGCGAGCTCAATTCCCGCGCCCGGGAACGGCTCGACATCGAGAACGACCTTCGGCACGCGATCGAACGGAACGAGCTGTATCTTCAGTACCAGCCGCAGATCAGCCTGGCCGACGAATCGCTCCACGGTCTGGAAGTGCTGCTTCGATGGCGGAGTCAGAAACGTGGCCTGGTCCCTCCCTCCGAATTCATTCCGCTCGCAGAGGAGAGCGGCCAGATTCTGACCCTCGGGGAATGGGTGCTGCAGGAATCGACGGCACGGTATGCCCGATGGATCGAGGCGGGACTCCCGGCGGTCACCCTCGCGGTGAACCTCTCCGCGGTCCAGTTCACCCAGCCCGATCTTCCGGAGAAGATCACGAGACTCCTGCAGGCAAACGGCATCAATCCGGCGAACCTCGAGCTGGAAATCACCGAGGGAATCCTCATGCAGAACATCGACCGAGCGGTGCAGATCCTCGATCGACTGAAGGACCAGGGAATCCATATCGCCATCGATGACTTCGGTACCGGCTATTCATCCCTGGCCTATCTGAAGAACTTCCCGGTGGATCACCTGAAGATCGACCGCACGTTCATCATGAACCTGGAACAGAACCGGAAAGACGCAGCGATCGTCGACACGGTTCTGCTGCTGGCCCACGAGCTGGAAATGACGGTGATCGCCGAAGGCACCGAGACCGCCGGCCAGGTCGAGTACCTGCGGCGCCGGAACTGCAGTGTGGTACAGGGATACTACTATTACCGGCCGCTCGAAGCGGAGGAAGCGGAGCGACTGCTTCGCTCCGCTCCGGCGGGACCTGCGCCTCCCTGATCCGTCCCCGACCCGCTCACGTCGATCCCGGGGCGCTCAGGAGTGCCCGAGCACGGGATGCGGGCGGTAGGGCTCTTCCAGGGCCGCGATATCCGCCTCCGGGATCCTGAGATCGACCGCCGCTGACCGCATCCTCCAGGTGCTGCATTCTGCTTGCCCCGACGATCGGGGCGGTGACGCCGGGCTGTTGCAGAAGCCAGGCGAGCGCGAGCTGAGCCGGTCTGCAGCCGAGTTCTTTCGCCTTCTCCACGACCCGATCCACCACCACGAAGTCCGAATCCTCGTAGTAACGATGGGCGACTTCGTCGCTCTTCGACCGCGTCGTCTCGTCGCTGCGGGCGGAAGATCGGGTGCCGGCAAGCAGTCCGCGGGCCAGCGGACTCCACGGAATGATGCCGATTCCCTCCTCCCGGCAGAGCGGGATCATTTCCCGTTCTTCTTCCCGGTAGACGAGGTTGTAGTGGTTCTGCATCGAGATGAAGCGGTTCCAGCCGCGCAGGTCGGCCGTGAAGAGCGCCCGGGAGAACTGGAAGGCGAACATGCTCGACGCACCGATGTAGCGGGCCTTTCCCGCACGGACCACGTCGTCGAGCGCTCCGAGCGTCTCCTCGATGGGCGTTTCGTAGTCCCAGCGGTGGATCTGGTACAGGTCGACGTAGTCGGTCCCGAGCCGGCGGAGCGATGCGTCGATGGAGCGGAAAATGTGCTTTCGCGAGAGTCCCCGATCGTTCGGGCCTTCCCCCATCGGGTTATAGACCTTGGTGGCGATGACGACATCGTCGCGTTTCGCGAACTCCCGCAGCGCCCTTCCGGTCACTTCCTCGCTCACTCCCAGAGAGTAGACGTCGGCCGTGTCGAAAAACGTGATGCCCAGCTCGATCGCCCGCCGGAAGAACGGCCTGCTGCGTTCCTCGTCCAGTACCCACTCCCGCCACGTCGGGGTACCGTATGTCATGGTCCCCAGGCAGATCCGGGACACTTTCAGTCCCGATTTTCCCAATCGTACGTATTCCATACGGAAAGTATAGAACAAAGCGGCGGCCCGGGCGAGGGCCTCTGAGGTCCGAACGAGGCCCGGGCGGGAACCTTGATTTTTTCGCATCCTCCGCATAAAATGCTGCCGTCGAACCAGGAAACCCCGATTGAGGAGATTCTCATGGAATACCGCTCACTGCTGCAGAGATACCGCTACGAATACCAGCCCAAACTGCCGACCGCCCTCCGGAAGGATGTTTCGGGCATTGCCGTGGAGTTCGGAAAACCCACCGAATCGATCGATAACCAGGCGGAACTGAAGCAGATGTTCCCGAAGACCTACGGGCAGCCCATCGCCACCTTCACGGCGGGCAGGAATCCCGACATCGGCCGGAAAATCAACGTGGGCGTCATTCTCTCGGGCGGCCAGGCCCCCGGCGGCCACAACGTGATCGCCGGGCTGTTCGACGGCATGCAAAGCCGGCAACGTGGAATCGAAGCTCTTCGGCTTTCTCGGCGGCCTTCGGGGAATCCTCGAAGACAAGGCAATCGAGCTGACCGCCGAGTACATGATGGGCTACCGGAACACCGGCGGATTCGACATCATCGGCTCCGGCCGGACCAAGATCGAAACCGACGAGCAGTTCGAGAAAACCCTGGAGACTGCGAAGCGTCGGAACCTCGACGCATGGTGGTGATCGGCGGTGACGACTCCAATACCAACGCCGCCCTGCTCGCCGAATACTTCGCGGAAGAACGGCACCGACATCTCAGGTGATCGGCGTTCCCAAGACCATCGACGGCGACCTGAAAACCGAGCATATCGAGACATCCTTCGGCTTCGATACCGCCACCAAGAGCTACTCCGAGCTCATCGGCAACATCGAGAAGGACGCCAACTCCGCGAAGAAGTACTGGCACTTCATCAAGCTGATGGGCCGGTCGGCCTCTCACATCTGCCTCGAGTGCGCCCTCCAGACGCAGCCGAACTTCGCGATCATTTCCGAGGAGGTCCAGGCGAAGCAGAAGACGCTTAAGGAAATCGTGAAGGAGATCGCGCGACGTGGTGATCCGGCGCTGCGGAGAACAGCGAGAACTTCGGCGTGGTCCTGGTCCCGGAAGGGCTGATCGAGTTCATCCCCGAGATGAGGCGTCCTCATCTCCGAGCTGAACGACCTGCTCGCCCATCATGCCGCCTATTACGCCACGCTGAAGACCTTTGAGGATCAGGCCGCCTGGGTGAACAAGAACCTGAGCCGCGACTCCTCCTACGTCTTCTCCAGCCTGCCCAACGACATCCAGCGGCAGCTGCTGATGGACCGGGATCCGCACGGGAACGTCCAGGTATCCCGCATCGAGACCGAGAAACTTCTGATCGAGATGGTCGAAGACCGGCTCGACGAGCTGAAAACCGAAGGGAAGTTCAAGGGAAAGTTCAGCGCCCTGGCCCACTTCTTCGGATACGAGGGCCGCAGCGCGTATCCGTCGAATTTCGACGCCGATTACTGCTATTCGCTCGGCTTCACCGCCTGGCTGCTCGCCGCATCAAAGCTGACCGGCTATATCGCCTCGGTCCGCAATCTCGCCTCACCCGCGGATGAGTGGATCGCCGGCGGAATTCCCCTCACGATGATGATGAACCTGGAGCGGCGGCACGGAAAGCTGAAGCCGGTGATCCGGAAGGCCCTGGTGGAACTCGACGGGGCTCCCTTCCGCGCCTTCGCGAGCAAGCGGGACGAATGGGCCCTGAATACCTGCTTCACCAACCCCGGCGCCATCCAGTACTACGGCCCGGACGAGGTGTGCAACCTGCCCACCCTCACGCTGCTCTACGAGCAGAAGGGCGTCGTCCCCCCGAACTGCTGAGCGCCGCGGACATCAACCGAACCTTCGAACGACAGGCCGTCCCCGACCGGGACGGCCTTTTTCATGCCCCGACCGGAAGATAACCACAGGGTCACTGGGTCGGCGGTTCCTGGACGGAACCACCTGACACAGAGAATATTCAGAAAACGAAAGACAGCAGTGAGATGCATACGTCGGCGATAACGCCGGTGTCTGTTTCTCTCAAATATCTCATTCCTGTCTCTGTGTCCCCTGTGGGTGGATTACTTCCCTCTTCCCCTACCGGATCACGCCCGGGCGGAGGAGCGTCGCATTCCGGCGGCCGCAGTCGTGCCCCCGGCGCACGGCCTCGCGGAGATTTCCGCCGCGGAGCAGGACCGACGCGAGACCGGCGGTGAAGGCATCCCCGGAGCCGGTCGTGTTCACCGGCTCGACCGGCTCGACCGGTTCCTCCTCCACCTCGCCGCCGCCGGCGGTGAACAGCGTCCCCCGGCGCCCCCGGGACAGAACGACAGCGCAGCCGTACTCGCCGGCGATCTCGCGCATCTTCCTGCGGACCCGTTCCGTCAGCCCTGCATCCTCCTCGTGCTCTCCGATCTCCTCCCCCGGGAAGAAGGTGGAGATGAACTCGGTGAAGTTGGGCTTGATCGCGTCCGGACGGTGGGGAAGCGAGTTCACGAGGTCTCCCGACCGGACATCGAGAATCACCGCCAGTCCCAGCCTCTTCGCTTCCTGCACCATCGACGGAAAGAGGCGCTCGGAGAACCCCGCCGCTTTTGTCCCGGAGAAGATCACCGCATCGTGCCGGGGCAGAAGCTCGCGGAAGGCGAGCAGGATCGCATCTTCCGTTCCCGGAGCGACCGGCTCGGCTTCCTCCACGACTTCAGTGGACGTCCGCGCCTCCCGGGAGAGAAGCGTGTAGCAGAAGCGGATCTCGGAGCCCGACTCCACCCAGCGGACTTCCAGACCGTCCCGTTCCGCAAGGGACAGGAACAGGTCACGGTTCCGGCCTCCCGCCTGGGTGAGATGGACCGCCCGCTCGCCGAGCTGCGCCAGGACCCGCGTGACGTTGAGCCCCTTGCCCGAAGCGTCCAGGTAGTACTCGCCGCTTCGGTTCACTTCGTTCTCCAGAAGCCGGGGCAGCACCAGGGTCCGCTGGAGAACCGGGTTCAGGCAGATGGTCAGGAAACGCGGATGCTCGTTCGGCCGATCGGTCACAGCCGCGCCCTCATGATCGAGACGATCTCCCCGGCGGAAAGCGGCCAGGGATGGTTCTTGAGCCCGGTCTCGCTCGCGCACTGCTCGACGAGTGCATCGTCGAAGCCGTAGGCGGATAGACGGGAGATGCCGGACTCCCGGATAAAGGTGTCCAGGGTGCGGACCAGGAGCGCACAGTTTCCGTTCAGGCTGTCCGCGTCGCGGCCGCTCAACGCCTTGCCCGCCTCGGCGTACTTCTCGAGCGCCGCCCGTGCCGGCTCCGAAACGGGATCTCCATAGGCATGCCGCATGAGCAGACCGATCGTCAGCCGGGTCGCTTCGCCGATCAGCGTTCCGCAGAGCACTCCGTGGGGGATGTCGGTCCGGGTGCCGGCGGGCTGCGCCACCCCGTGGACCACCCCGAGCCCCGCGTTCGCGAGGCAGACACCGGAAAGCCAGGCCGCCCACGCCATTCCCGCCCGAGCCTCGATATCCTGCCCCCCGACCTGCACCGCGCGCATGAAGCAGCGGCCTGCGCTGCGAAGGCCTTCGAGGGCGAGGGCATCGGTGAAGGGATTCGCGGCCGTCGAGACGAAGGCCTCGAGGAGCTGCGTGACCGCGTCCATTCCCGAAGCCGCCGTCACACCCGGCGGGCCGGAAAGGGCGAGCTCCGGATCGATGATCGCGACGTCGGGCACGTAGGCCTCGTGCCGGAGGGACTTCTTGAAGCCCGCATCTCCCCGCCTGCTGATGACGGCGTTCCGGGTCGCTTCCGACCCCGTCCCCGCGGTCGTCGGGACGGCGACGAAGAAGAGGCGGCTCCCCGTCGGTTTCCGGGTACCCACATCGTCCAGGTATTCCGCGACCGAACCCTCCATGGTCGCCATCGCCGCCACGGCCTTCCCCGTATCGATCACGCTGCCGCCCCCGACGGCGACCACCGCATCGGGCGGCGAGGTTCCGAACGCCGCGACGATGTCGTCCACCGTCCCGACTTCGGGCTCGCCGGAAACGGCGAAGCGGTCGAAGGAAACTCCCGCACGACCGAGCAGGTCGACCAGCGTTTTCCAGGAAGAGGACTCGCCGAGAGAGCGGGAACCGGTAATCAGGGCGATCCGCCCGATGCCCCTCCGGCCCAGAATATCCGGCAGGGAACGAAGGCTGCCCTGGCCGAAGCGCAGGTCGGAGAGGGATGCTATCCGGAAATCTTTCATGGATACCAGTATAGGGGGAGCCCCGGGGAGATGTAAAGCCGTTCCGAATACTCCGAACGGCTCACGGCACTGCTTTCCCTATTCCACTCCCACCTTCAGACTTCTGCGTTTTCTGATCTCGCTGACAAACGTCCCGATCAGGACCAGCAGGGTGAAGAGAAGAATGACTGCGGAAATGGGCTCGGTAACGAAAGGCGAGAAATCTCCCTGACTCCGCATGAGTCCCCTTCTGAGATTCACTTCCACGATCGGGCCGAGGATGAATCCGAGAAGAAGCGGAGGGGCCGGAAGCTTCAACTTGTTCAGGAAGTAACCGAGGAGTCCGAAAATCAGCATTGTCCATACATCGAAAAGGCGATTGTTCAATCCGTAAGAACCTATCACGCACATGGCTCCCACGACAGGAAGCAGGATGTGTTTCGGGATGGACAGTATGCGAATGATAAACCGCATCCCGGCGAATTCGCTGATCAGCATGAAAATGTTTGCGAATATAAGAGCCGCGAATACTCCGTAGACGAGCAGCCCATCGGTCGCGAAAAGCAGTGGGCCCGGAGTGATGCCGTGGATCATGAATCCGGCAAGAATTATGGCGGTTGTATTGTCTCCAGGAATTCCCAGAGTCATTAAAGGAACCAGTGCTCCACCGGTAGACGCATTGTTCGACGTTTCTGATGCGACGATACCATCTATGATGCCGGTACCGAACTTTTCCGGGTGCTTCGACTGCTTCTGTGCGGTGCCGTAGGCGACGATGTTGCAGATGGCTCCCCCAAGCCCCGGCAGGATGCCGATTCCCGTACCGATCAGTGCAGAACGAAAGAAGTTGAATATTTGAGACCTGAGTTCCCGCAGAGTAAACCCGAGACCTTGGATTTTGTGACTCACGATATTCCGGTCCTCGCCATCCTTGCGCTCTTCGGCAGCCTGCAATATCTGCGAAATAGCAAACAAACCGATCAATGCAGGCAGAAGACTGAAGCCGGCATCGAGAGCGGAAATCCCGAAGGTGAATCGGGGGAAAGCCGTGATGGGAGACATCCCGACGAACGCGAAAATCATTCCGAGGATTGCGCTGACAAATCCTCGAGAGAGAGACTTGCCGGAAAGACTCGAGATCATGGTGAGAGAAAAGACGGCGATCGAAAAATATTCATAGGGACCGAATTGAAGTGCGAACTCTGCGAGTAAAGGAGAAATAAGCATGAGGACGACAAGGCTGAACATTCCCCCGAGAAAAGAAAAAAGCACGCCCACGGCGAGAGCCTTTCCCGCTTCTCCATTGACGGCCATCGGATAGCCGTCGAATGTTGTCGCGATAGAGGCCGGTGTACCCGGTATCTTCAGAAGAATTGCAGGAATCAAACCTCCCGAGGTTCCGCCGATGTAGAGGCCCATCATGAGAGAGAGGCCGTCGATAGGTCGCATTCCGAAAGTGATCGGAAGAAAAAGCGCAACGCCCATCGTGACGGTGATACCGGGAATAGCACCGAAAATGATACCGAGAACGGTACCGAAGAAAATCAACCCGATGGTATGCACTGAGAGAATCGATACAATACCTTCCAACAGCATAACCAACCTCTCGCCTTATCCTAAAATTCCACTCGGGATCATGACGTTAAAAAACCCGACGAACAGATAATAAGCCGTCACTGACGTAACTATCGAAATGACTCCGAATGCCGCGTACCTGCGATTATCTGCCGGTGAGAGCAGAACCATCTGAAAGAACAGATAGAGGACGGTCATGATGATGAATCCGACGGCGTCAAGCAGAGCGATGTAGAAGCAGAGCAGAAGAAAAGACTTCAAGACCTCATACTTTCTCCCACCGGAAACCGCTCCGGTATTCGATTCGTCGGCTGCATGCGTACCGGAATGGTCGGCTGCCGGCCGTATCCCCTGAACAAGCAGGATGATTCCGAGAATTCCGAGGAGAATGGAAACAATTCTCGGAACGAACTCCGGACCGATCCGAACTGCCGCAAAATCCTTGACGGAAAACGTCAGAACGTACAGCCCGAGAGCAATGAGAATAGAGAGAACTCCAGTAACGATATCCCGATATCTGGTCATGTGATTCTATCCCCGAATGACGAATGAAAGGAGAAGCGGCGTGCAGGATTACACACGCCGCCCCGGCCGATGTTCTCAGTTCTTTTTCCCGGTTGCCCGGAAAAGCTCCTGGTACTGAATGAGATACTCGTACGTCTTCTTCGCATACTCTGCTGCAGCAGTCGGATCCATATATGTCGGAGTTACGAAAATCTTTGCGGCTTCCGCCTGATAATCCGCATTCTCCACTACTCTTTTCATTGCCGCAGTGAACGTATTCACGATTTCGGATGGGGTATTCTTCGGCATTCCGTAAAAGAAGAACTTGTTGAAGATCATGGGATAGCCCTGCTCTTTTGTCGTCGCAACGTCCGGCATGAGCGGGTTCCGATCCTCCGATGTGAGCCCGAGACTGACGAAATCACCCGATACGAAGAAGTCCTTCGTCAGTCCATACTGAGTGTTGATGACGTCGGTTTTTTTGCCTTTCAGCGCCACGGTCTTCGCCGCATTTCCCCCGATGTCCACGATATTGAGATCGATCCCGGCTATCTGCTCGAGTGCGATCCCGATAAGATGCGGATAACCTCCGGTCTGCATACCGAATTCCACTTTCCCCGGATTCGCTTTCGCATAGGCGACGAACTCCTTCATGGTTTTGAAGGGAGCTTCGTTGTGTGTCGCGAGAACCGTGGTGTTGTCGAGAACGCCGATTCCGCAAATTGCGAAAGAATCGATTCCGTAATCGATAAGACCGGCAATCTTCGGAATCATTGCTTCCGTGTGGTAGAAAAGAACCGTGTATCCGTCGGGATCGGCATCAAGCACCCGCTTCATACCGATTGAGCCGCCGCCACCGGACACATTCGAGACGACAACCGGACGATTCAGCTCGATCTCCAGAAACCTGCTGAACAGCCGGGCGTTCATGTCGGTATCACCGCCGGCACCAACGGGAACGATAACCTGTATCGCCTTGGTCGGGTAGCTGACGCTTTCGCCCTTCGACGACTCCTGCTCTCCGGAAGCGAAAACCATCTGGCTGCCGACTCCCGCCAGCAGCACGAGGAGAATCATGGTCCGCTTCAGACTTCTCTTCCAGCTCTTCTTCTGCATCTGCCCTTCTCCTGTAAACCATTTGCCGTTGTGCCGGAATCTGAGATTCCGGCTCGTCCCCCCGACAACGTCAGGGATCTTTCGCAAGTGAGCACTATCGCGATCGAACAGACTTTCCGCTCAACCGCGCATCGGCTTCGATAATCGGGCGAAGAACCACCGCCGGGGAGCCCGGCACATCGAATCGTGTCACCGTGATGTGTCTTCGCTGGAAACGTCACTCATTTCATTCATGAGGGGAAGATAGGCGTCACGGATATGCTCCCGCATTGCGGCATCCGATCGGGCAATATCTCCTTCGAGAATCGTTGCGACAAGGCCTGAGTGCCAGTTCTCGTACATCTGCGACTTTGAGCGGCGGGATCTCACTCCCCGCCACAACAACCAGAAGAGCGTGGTACGCCGCAGCACGGTTACCAGTGATTTGTGCCCGGTACATTCAGCCATCTTCATATGGAAGCGATAGTGAACATCGGATATATGCTGCTCCGTCTGTTCACTGTATGGAACATCGTCCAGCTCCCTGGCCAGGTTGATGAGCTCCCGGGCTTGAGACGGAGTGATTCTTTCGGTAAGAATCCTGACGACCTGACACTCGATCGCTTCCCTCAGCGCATACATATCCTTGACCTTCTGAAGGGTCGGAATCGTTACGATCGAACCCCACTGCGGCATGTATTCGACAAGCCCGTCCTGCTCCAGCCTTTTCATGGCCTCCAGAACGGGAATCTGGCTGGTTCCGGTCATCTCCGCGAGTTTGCGTCGGGGGAGTCGTTTCCCCGGCGGCAGCTCTCCGTTCGTGATTTTCACCAGGAGAATCTGATAGGCTTTTTCAGCGGCCGTGACAAACACGGAGTCTTTTTCATCGGGCTCTCTGCCGGTTCTGATGACCATGCTATGCATGCTATAGCATGTATAGCAACCTGTCAAATAAAATACCGGTCGCCGTTACCACACGAGAAATGCAGTATTCCCGCACTGCTCATCTTCGTGCGGCGTATTTCGCCTTTCCCTACTCCCCCTGGAAGTGAATGCCGGGAACATGGAAACTGCGGCGCTCCGGGTCCGGGTGCCGGCGGTAGAGTACGGCGACATGCCCGCGAAGGCCGACCAGGAGGGCGCCCGTATCGCGGGCGAGCGATTCCGAAAGTTCCCTGCGCTCGTCGAGAAAGTCCGTGAAGCGGACCTTTATCAGCTCATGTGCATTCAGGGCTTCACTCACCGCCTGCGTTACCTGCCCGGTGAGGCCCTGTTTCCCGATCATCACGATGGGTTTGAGTGCGTGCGCCTTGCGGAAGAGAAAGCTCCGCTGAAATCCCTTCAAGGGGGCCTGATCAGAATGCATGAAAAACCTCCTTCATAGTGTAACCAATCCCGGGGTCGGCTGTCTATTACTTGGAACCTGAAAATGCGATCTATAAAAGCAGAGATATTTGAAAAGGGTCAACTTTCTGTAAAAGCGATATTAAACGTATTAAAGAAGAAAAATAAACTTGAACGTATTCAGGAACGGCTTTATCATGGTTACGATTGCTTCGCAACGGTATGTTGCAGCAAAACGAGCAAGGAGGATCTTTACATGAAGCGCGTCATCATTCTTGTGTCTATCCTGTTTCTACTCCTGCCATTCATCGCAGCGGCTCAGACGGTGCTGGTCGAAGAAGGCTTCACCAACTCCGCCAACTGGAATGCCGCAGCGGGCGATTGGAAAGTACGCAGCGGCTCTTTCGTGCAGTTGGACACGAAAGCAGGCATGGCACGGGCCGACCGCCGGGTAGTGCAGTCCGGCGTCATGGAGTATCAGTTCGACGTACGCTATGTCGACGGTGGAACGCAGGATTATCACGGTGGATTCGGAATCCACATCGCTGTCCAGAACCCGGCAAAAGCGAAAGCATGGGGAAACGGACAATCCTACCTTCTGTGGCTGAACTATGATACCCGCGACGTAACGAAGCAGAAGTACCCCCAGCACTACGGCTTCCGCGCCCAGGTATACAAAAGCGAAAGCAGCTCCCGGATGCAGCTCCTCGACCGGTACAACCTGAGCATCCCTCTTGAACTGGTCAAAATGGACTATCTCAAGATGACTTTCCCCGTTCGGCTCGTCGTCGACACCAACACCGGGCTCGTGAAAGCTTACGATCCCACCGACAGCTCCTACTACTACTACTTCTACCTCGACCCGGCAGATCTGAAGGGATCCTACATCTCCTTCCGGACCAACGGAGTATCGATTTCTTTCGATAACTTCAAAGCCACGAAGGTCCAGTAAACGAAAAGGCGGACCGCAGGGTCCGCCTGTCATCGTCCGCATCGCTGCGCCGAAGCGGAGCTTCAGGGGCCCTTTCCGACGGAAGGCGCCCCGTTCCATTTCTTCCCTCCGTCCATTCCCCGAACATAATCGCGAACCGTTCCGAACTCCTGCTCCAGGTCCGGGAACAGCTTCTCCACCAGGGAACGGTCTCCCGCACGGGCGGCATACTCCAGATCCTTCGCCGCAGTTCCGAGTCTCGCGGCCATCAGGTTCAGGGCCCCTCCCTTGATGGAGTGAGCCTCCCGAGCGAGGGTCTCCAGGTCGTGTTCCGAGAAAGCCCGATGCATCGCCGGCAGCTGCTCCTCCACCTGCTCGAGAAATCCGTCGGCGATCATGCGTGCGACCTCCTCATCCTGCAGCTCCTCGGCGAGTCCCGTAAGATCCAGCGGGACTGTTCCGGTCGCAGCCGCCGGTCCCCGAAGCTCCTCGGCGGGATGCCGGTCCGCAACGGCGGAGGCGGAAGCGTGCCGAATCCAGCGGGCGACCTGGTCGAGGAACCTCTGCCGGCGGATCGGTTTGGATATCATGCCGTTCATGCCGCTGGCGAACGCATCGGCCTCGTCCTGTGCCCGGGTATTCGCCGTCAGGGCAAGGATGGGCGTGCCGAGGTTCGGATTCCCTTCCTGCCGGATCCGTTCGGCGGTCCGGAATCCGTCCATATCGGGCATCTGTACATCCATCAGGATGAGGTCGAACCGCTGCCGCTTCGCCTCCGCGAGCGCTTCGGTTCCGCTCTCCACGTGAACCACCCGGTAGCCGGCGTCCGACAGGAAGCGGAGGGCGATCTCCGCATTCGGCCGATAGTCTTCCGCCATCAGGATCAGGTCCCCATCGTGATCCGGATGATGCCCCTGAGGCGCGGAACCCGGCGCAGGGGCGGCCGGCGGATCCATCGTTCCGGCACGGGACGGAGCTGCCTTCGCCGGTTCCGGAGCGACTCCGGCCTCCTCGGCAGCCTCGGCCGCAGCGAAGGGAACGACGAACCAGAAAATGCTGCCATCCCCTTCCCCGCTCTCGACGCCGATCGTTCCGCCCATCAGCTCCACGAGGTGCCGCGCGATGGCCGTTCCGAGTCCGGAACCGCCGTACCGGCGGGCAAGGCTTCCGTCCGCCTGGGTAAAACTGTCGAAGATCCGGTCCTGCCGATCCGCGGGAATGCCTATGCCGGTATCCTTGAGCAGGAATTTGATCATGGTCCTGCCATCTGCCTCGTAGATGCAGTGGACGGAAAGATCGATTCCGCCCTGCTCGGTGAACTTGAGCGCATTGGCCATGAGATTCTGCAGCACCTGGCGCACCCGGAGAGGATCTCCGATGACCCGGTCGGGAACATCGTCGCGGATACGGAGGGTGAACCGGAGCTTCCGGAGCCGCGCCTGCTCCGCAATCGATTCGACCCATTCGGAGAGACTTTCCCGCAGGAAGAAGACTTCCGGTTCGAGCTGGAGATTCTGGTACTCGATCCGCGAGAGATCGAGCAGATCGTGGACCAGGCGCAGAAGCTTCTCCGATTCCCGCATGATCTTCTCGGGATATCCGCCGGCGGTAACGGCCGGCTGCGCCGTCGGCTCCGGCACATCGTCCGGCTTCGCCGATACCTCGGCCGGTGTGGCCGATACCTCGGCAGGCGTCTCCGGCACCCCGGCCACCGGTGCACCGTCCTCCGCCGAGTCCCGGTCGAGCATGAGGAGCTCGGTGTATCCCATGATGCTGTTCAGCGGTGTTCGAAGCTCGTGGGAGATCTTGGTGAGGAACTCGGACTTTACCCGGTTCGCCTCCTCCGCGTCCCGCTTGGCCTGCTGCATGAGCTCCTGGGCCCGGGTTCTCCTGCGGATCTGCTGGACCAG
The DNA here is from genome assembly GCA_963728215.1 of uncultured Spirochaetota bacterium. Lineage (GTDB taxonomy): Bacteria > Spirochaetota > Spirochaetia > CAVSJD01 > CAVSJD01 > CAVSJD01. Next base: position 409,047 of record CAVSJD010000007.1, read on the forward strand.
GGTCATGTTCACCCGGGCGATGTCCGAAGAGGCGCGAATACCCAGCACGAAGGAAACCCCCATGACGGCGAAGGAGAGGCCCGCCATGATCGAGAGGAAGAGCGATCCGCTGCGCTCGAGCTGCATCTGGTAGCGCTGCACGGTCCGGAAGAGGAACGGGTAGAAGGAATCGTTGTAGTCGAGAATCAGGTGCAGCTGCCCTGCCGGCAGGCGGTTCCACTGCCGGGAGAACTCCAGCACCTCCTGGATCCGCTGCTCCGTCTGCTGCCACAGGTCGAAAGCGGCATCGGCGGCCAGCCCGTCGACGGCACTGCGGAACTCACGGGACTGGAGCAGCCGCTCCAGCGCGGCTCCGAACCGCCCGGACGAGGCGAGCCATTCGCGTTCGAGCGGCAGCGTGTTCCCCTGGGCGAGGAGGAGCTTGACGGTAGCCGAATCGAACTCGTGCCAGAGCTCCACGGTATCCGCGGCCGCACGCCGTTCCCGGTACAGGGAATCCTGCACCTTCCCCGCGAACAGAAACAGTGCCGTTTCCCCGGCGAAACCCAGAGCGAGTGCGAGAAACAGCATGCGGATTACCGAGGCATACTTCATCTTCTTACGTATCGGATCGCTGCAGCCTTCCGCTGAAACGCTTTTTCACGGCCCTTCGCGCCGCCGCAGCCTGCTCATGCGGAGAAATCGTACTCCTTGAGCCGGGTCACGATGAGCTGTTCGGGAGCCGCGCCCTCCTGAACGATGGATTCGTTGATAACCGTACGCGGAACGCCCTGCACCTCGTACTTCACCCCCAGCTGGGGAAACTCGGTCACCTCGACCATGTCCGCCCGGACCTGATCCGAGTAGAACGCCATCCGGTGAGCAAGGACGACCGCCTGGGGACAATAGGGGCAGGTGGGAGTCACGAATACCTGAAAGTGAACCTCACGCTGCAGCGAATCCAGGAACGCCTTCGTTTCGTCGGACAGGCCCGGGTCTCCGCTTCCGATCATCCGGATCGATTCGAGCAGCGAGGTGAACTCGTACCCTCCGGGTATGCCGTAGAACCGGATGCCGTAGTCCCGTTCGCCGGTGACGGCGATGGCCGGAATCTTGTCGATCCGGTACTGCTTCACCTGCTGCTCGTCATCTTCGAAATCGAACACGTGGATTCTGATCCTGTCGGACAGTCCGGCCACCTCTTCCGCCAGTTCCCGGGTGTCCGAACAGAACTGGCACTCGATCTTCTGCGTGAAGACGACGAGATTCACGTTCTCCTTCAGTCCTTCGAGCTCCTTCTTCACCTGCTTGCGCACCCGATCGTTCAGCATCATGGTCGCCGTCCTCCTTATCCCTTTACAATAATGTTCAATTATTGAAAAATCAAATCCGGTCCAGGGGAGGCCGCACGGCCGGTCGAAAGGACCTGAATTGACACCGCAATCCGGATGCCGTATGGTGAGATGGTACCAGGAGGAGAAACCATGAACATCTTCGTGATCGGCGGCGCCGGTTATATCGGGAGTCACGTCACCCGCTGCCTGCTCGATGCGGGACACCGGGTCACCGTGTTCGACAACCTGTCCAGCGGTCTCGAGCAGAATCTCTTTCCCGAGGCCCGGTTCGTGCGGGGGGACATTCTCGACTACCCGGTACTGGAACGGGAGATGCGCGCCGGATTCGACGCCGCCGTTCACCTTGCCGCATTCAAGGCCGCAGGCGAATCGATGACCGAACCGGAGAAGTACTCGCGGAACAACCTGAGCGGCACCATCAATATCCTGAACGCGATGTCGGCGGCATCGGTCCGCCGACTGGTCTTCTCCTCGTCCGCGGCGGTGTTCGGAGAACCGCGGCATCAGCCGATCGACGAGGAGCATCCCACCGAGCCGGAAAACTACTACGGATTCACCAAGCTGGAGATCGAACGGATCCTCTCCTGGTACGACCGGCTCAAGGGACTCCGCTACGCGGCCCTGCGCTACTTCAATGCCGCCGGATACGATCCGGAGGGCAGGATCAGCGGAAAGGAACAGAATCCCGCCAACCTGCTTCCGGTGATCATGGAGGTGGCGACCGGGCAGCGGCCGAAGCTGCAGATCTACGGAGACGACTACCCCACCCGGGACGGCACCTGCATCCGCGACTACGTTCACGTGAGCGACCTTGCAGCCGCCCACGAGATGGCCCTGAGATGGATCGCGGAGCATGACAGGAGCCTGATCGTGAACCTGGGAAGCGAGAACGGGGCGAGCGTGAAGGAAGTGCTGGAAACCGCGCGCCGGGTGACCGGCCGCCCGATTCCCGCGGAAGTGATCGCCAGAAGACCGGGAGACCCGGCTGCCCTGGTCGCCTCGTCCGCTCGGGCGAGAGACATCCTGGGATGGCGTCCGCGTTTCAGCGATGTGGAGACCCTGGTGTCCAGCACCTGGAACGTCTACCGGAAACCGTAGCCGCCGGGGTATGAAAAGGGGCGCCCGAAGGCGCCCCTGCGTTGTGCCCGGGATCATCGGAAGCCGATGTTCCCGGGATCGCGGCGGTCTCAGAGATTGATCGGCCGCTCCAGGTAGCGCTCCGGCTGCAGGAGAATCTTGACGTACTGGGAACGGTTGAACGCCCAGCGTTCGGGATTGTTCTTCCTGCTGAGCCGCCCCCGGACATCGTCGATTCCGTTGTAGCCCTTCTGCTCCATCCACTGCGACAGCCCGTCCTTGACGGAACCGATGGTCCGGATGCCGTTCTTGTACAGCGAGCTCACCATCTGGAAGCAGTTCGCTCCCGCCAGGAGAACCGCAGCGGCCTGTTCGACCCCGTGAATTCCGTTGCTCGCACAGACGCTCGCCTTCACTTCTCCGAAGAGCAGGCCCGAGAACCGCAGGGGGAGACGGTAATCATTCGGGGTGCTGAGATTGAACAGGTACTCGTTTTCTTCCTTATAGACGTCGATGCTCGGCTGGAACAGCCGGTTGAACAGGACCAGTCCGTTGACGCCGATCTTGTCCAGCTTCCGGATGAACTCGAGCGGAGCGGTGTAGTAGGCGCTCAGCTTCACCGAGATGGGAACCTTCACCTTCGACCGGATTTCCTTGAGAATCTCAAGCTGATCCTTCTCGACCGCCGCCGCGTCCCGGTCGAAATCGGACGGGAGCGAATAGAAGTTGAGCTCGAGCCCGTCGACCCCGGTCTCTTCCAGGAGCTGCGCGTACTTGACCCAGGTTTCCCGGGACGTTGCGTTCAGACTTCCGAATACGGGAATGGAGCAGGCTTCCTTCGCCTTGCGGACCCACATGAGATGTTCATCGGGTCCCGAATGCTTGATCTCCGGAAAAACCGTCAGCATCTCACCGTAGAGGTTATCGTTGCGGTGCAGCTCGTCCTCGAGGGTGAGCGATTCCAGGACCACCTGCTCCTCGAACAGCGACTTGATCACGATCGCACCCGCACCGGCATCCTCGAGCTTCCGGATCGTATCCATGTCGGAGGTCAGGCTCGACGCACCGGCAATAACCGGATTCCCGAGCTGAATTCCCATATACTTCGTCTTCAGATCAACCATCATCTCCTCCTCATGCGAACGTCTATCATCCATCATATGGAAGCCGATCGGGAAAGTCAAACTTCTGCCGCGTATTGCCTTGCCCGCTCCGTTCACAGTACAATGCAGGCTGGAAGTTGATACGTTCGCCGACTCCTTGCGCGCGTCACAAGACCCCACCTGATCCGGAACGAAGAAAAGGAGAATCGGATGGATGCAGTTTCAATCCTCGGCAGGCTGGGAGAATTCGAGGAAAAGATTGCGGAGCTCAGCGACATTCTCCTTGCCAACCTGGTCATGATCAGCGAGATCCCCGCGCCGACCTTCCGGGAGCAGCAGCGGGTCGAGTTCCTGCTGAACCGGTTCAACGAGTACCAGCTGCAGAACTGTTCCACCGACGAGGTGGACAACGCGCTCGGGATCATTCCCGGGGAGCGGGGCGACCGGAACCTCCTGATCGTCGCCCACATGGATACGGTCTTTCCCGAGAGCGTGGATCACACGATCACCATTCAGCCCGGCTTCGTGGTCGGCCCGGGAGTGGGCGACAACGGGCTCGGCCTGGCCGCCCTGGCGACCCTCCCGCTGGTCCTCGAGCAGCTGAATATCCGCCTGGACGCGAACCTGATCCTCATGGGCAGTTCCCGCAGTCTCGGGAAAGGGAACATCGAGGGACTCAAATTCTTCCTGTCGAATTCCGGACTCCCAGTCGCCGCCGGCGTGGTGGCGGAAGGCGTCCTGCTCGGCCGGCTCAGCTACTCCTCCATCGGCATGCTCCGGGGCCGTCTGACCGCCCGCGTGCCGGAAGAGTACGACTGGACCCGGTTCGGGGCGGGAGGGGCGATCGTGAACATGAACGAAGTGATCAACGCGATCCTCGAGATTCCGCTGCCCCGCCGGCCCCGGACCACCATCGTCCTCGGCACCATCGAGGGCGGAAGCTCGTTCAACACGATCGCGACCCATGCGTCGCTCCAGTTCGAGATCCGCAGCGAATCGGGAGACATGGTGCAGAAGCTGTCGCGGCAGATCGAGGATATCGCCGCGGAGGTATCGTCCGGCTCCGGAGCGGAAGTCAGCCTGGACGTGCTGGCCCGGAGAGAGCCGGGAGGGATCGGGTTCTCGCATCCCCTGGCCCGCGGAGCCCGGGAGATCATGGGGACGCTGGGCATCCAGCCGTGGATTTCCCCGAGCACCTCGGAGCTGTCGGCCTTCATCGACCGGAGAATCCCGGCGATCACCGTCGGCCTGACCCGGGGAGAGCACCTGAACGAGGAAAACGAAACCATCGAGATCCCGCCCATCGCGAAAGGCATGGCGCAGCTCCTGGGGATCATTCTGGCCATGGACAGGAGGATTCATGAGCAGCATCAATGAATGGCTGCGGACGAATACCTTCCATCACTCGGAATTCGCGAACGTGAAGGAAACGGTGGAGGAGAAGGAGCGGCAGGGGCTGCGGATATCCCTCTGCATCCCGACCCTGAATGAGGAGAAGACCATCGGAAAGGAAGTGGTGATCTTCCGCTCCGAGCTGATGCAGAGGAATCCGCTGCTCGACGAGATCGCCGTGATCGATTCCGGGGTCGACCGACCGCACGACGGAGGTCGCGCGCTCCTTCGGCGCCGACGTCTATCTCTCCTCGGAGATCCTGCCGCACCTGGGAGAGAAGCGGGGCAAGGGAGAGAATCTCTGGAAGGCGATCTACCAGCTCACCGGGGACATCATCGTCTACATCGATGCGGACATCAAGAACATTCATCCCCGGTTCGTCTACGGCCTGGTCGCCCCGCTGATCTTCCGGAAGGAGATCAAGTACGTGAAGGCCTTCTATGACCGGCCCCTCGCGTTCTCCCACGGCATCCGCCCCTCCGGCGGGGGCCGGGTGACGGAGATCCTGATCCGTCCGCTCTTCTCGCTGTTCTTCCCGGAACTGACGGCGATCATCCAGCCGCTCTCCGGGGAATACGCGGTCCGGCGGGAAGTGCTCGATTCCATCCCCTTCCCCATCGGCTACGGAGTCGAAACGAGCCACCTGATCGACGTGTACCGGACCTGGGGGCTGACCGCGTTCGGACAGACCGACCTCGACCAGCGGGTGCACCGGAACCAGGCGACCCGCGACCTGGGAAAGATGTCCTTCGGGATCCTGCAGACCTTTCTCTCCCGGCTCCGCTCGCTCGGAGTCGTCCCGCAGCTGCCCGATCTGAGTACGACGCTGCGGCAGTTCCAGGCCCGCGACGAGCTGTTCGAGTCGATCGAGCACGAGATCGTGGAGGAGGAGCGGCCGCCGATGCGGAGCATCTCCGAGTATCGGGAAAAGTATCCGCAGCACGCCCGGGCCGCCGGAGCCGGAGCTCCCGACGAGGAGAATGTTCATGGCTGATGATGCGTTCGACCCGGCAATCGTCTTTTCCGGCGTCTCCTTCGCCTATCCCGAGTCGCCGGCGCCGGTGTTCACCGATTTCTCGCTGGAGCTTCCCCGGGGGATGGTCTCCCTGGTGGGACAGAACGGCACCGGAAAGTCGACGCTCCTGCTGCTCGCGGGAGCCAGGCTGTACCCGGAGGCGGGCTCCGTGACGCTCCTGGGACAGGACACCCGGGAGCTCGGGGAGGAATCCGAGAAGAACCGGTACGCGGCGTTCGTCTACCAGAACATGGAGTTCGATACCGAAGAGGCGATCGGCGATCTGCTCGAGTTCGTCTACGAGAACGGTTACTACGAGGAAAAGGATCCGGGCTTCATCCCGGAGCTCGTCCGGGTCTTCGGGCTCGAACCGGTGCTGCGGAAGCGGACGGGCCAGGCGAGCAAGGGCGAGCTGCAGCGGACCATCATCGCGTTCAGCCTGCTCTACGGTTCGCGAACCGTGATGATGGACGAGCCGATCTTCGCCCTGGAGGAGCATCGCAAGCGCCGCGCCATGGAGTATCTCTCCGACTTCTCCCGGACGCACGGCGTGAGCATCTACTACTCCGCCCATGAGCTGGAGATTACCCGGGAGTTCAGCCGGCACATGGTGCTCTTTACCCGGCAGGGTGAAGTCCTCGTGGGACCGACGGAGGAGCTGTTCGAGGAACGGCGGATCGAGGAAGCCTACCAGGTTCCGTTCCCGCTGCTCTACCGGAAGGAGCACCTATACCGCGAAATGCTCCTGAAATCTCGCATACCCCCGACCTGAAACCGAGACCTGACCGGAACGGAGGATCACATGCAGCCCCTTTTCGCAGAGAACCCCTGGGTCCCGTTCGTCCTGCTCGCCCTCTGGGCGGTGCTCGCCGCGATCGTATCGATGGCCGCGGGATGGTGGAACCTCGCGCAGGCTTTTCCCGGCAGCAAACGCGCCGGCGAGCCGATTTCGCAATGGCGCCATCAGACTCTTCTGCTCCGCAGCAAGGTACCTTACCGGGGAGGCATCAGCGTCGTCGCGTACCCGCGCGGCGTGCACTTCCGGATCCGGCCGCTCTACCGCCTGTTCCACGCTCCCTTCTTTCTGCCCTGGGGTGCGATCGAGTACATGGAGATCGAGCGGACCCCGATCTACACCCTGGTCATGGGCGTCGGCGGCATGGAGATCCGCCTGCAGGGCCAGGCGGCATCCGGGCTGCCCCGTCTGTACGAAGAACGTACCGGACGCCGGGTGACCTCCTGGAACGAGGAGGAACCGGAGCTGTGAGGGCGGGGACAGGAATAACCGCAAAGGCGCCCAGGACGCGGAGATCAGCAGGTGCGGAGCACCTGCTATCGCAGAGTTGAAATCGGGTAATGACGTACTTCGGACGCCGGGGTTCCGGGAGGCGGTGCGGGACTACCGGCTGCTGCGCGAGCGCGGGTATCCGGAAACCGCGACGCTGCAGATCGTCGGGAACCGCTACGATCTGGACCGGGTCGGGCGATCGGCGCTCTACCGGGGAGTGTTTCCGCGCGAAGCGAGCCGGAGACGGCGGCGGAAGCTCGTCGGACGGCCGCGGCTCCGGACCGGAAAACCGCTCCTGGTGGACGGGTACAATGTTCTCCGGACCGTGGCGAACTATCTCGCGGGCAGGCCGCTGTTCCTCGCGTCCGACGGACTGCTCCGCGACGCGGGAGAGGCGTTCGCCGCACCGGGCGACGAGCTGGTTCTTCGCGCGGCGGATCTCGTCCTGGACCACCTGGCCGCGCTGCCGGGCGCGGTCGAAACCCGGTTTCTCCTGGACAGTCCCGTCTCCCGCAGCGGAGAGCTCGCCGCCGGGATCAGGACCCGGATGGCCGCGCGCGGCCTCTCCGGAGATGCCCGGACGGTCCGGTCGCCGGATTACGAGCTCGGACGCGCCGCAGACGCGGTGGTCTGCACCTCCGATTCAGCAGTGATCGACGCCGTCCCCGGCCGGGTGTACGACCTTGCGCGGGCGGTGCTCCGCGGGCGGTTCGGCGCGAGGTTCCCGCGGGTCGGCCGCTGATCCGGGGCCCGGGAGCGGCCGGGGGTCGGACCCGGAGCCCGGGGGTCGGCCGCCAGGCACCGGGCGCCGTTCCTGTTCCGCCCTACCCCCGAGATGCCGCGGACCCGGACGGGAGGCGCCGGAGCGCGTGCTCCATGATTCCCCCGACCAGGCTGCGGAAGTCCATGCCCTGCATGCGCGCGAGGATCGGGAGATCCGAATGGGTCGGATTGAGGCCGGCGAGCGGATTCACCTCGATGAAGCAGGGAACCCCGTGCGCGTCCTCGCGGATGTCGATGCGGCCGGCATCCCGGCAGCCCAGGGCCCGCCAGGCGGCGAGGGCCGTCTCGCCGCCGCGGTTCCCCCGCATCCCCGCTGAGCCGGTAGTGCATCCTCCCCTCGTACTGTTCCTTGTTCGCGTAGGAGTAGAAGTCCTTTCCGCCCGCTCCGCCAGATGACCTCCATCACCCCGATCGAACGGGCGTCCTCGCCGGTCCCGAGGATGCCGACGGTGAATCCCTGCCCGGCAGAAAGGTCTCGACCAGGACCGGCTGACGGTAAGTCGGCTCAGCAGTTCGCGGCAGACGCGGTCGAGCTCGCCGGGCGATCGAGATCTTCGAGGTCGCGGTGACCCCCTTGCCGGTTCCTTCGGCCACAGGCTTGGCGAAGAGCGGGTAGGGCAGATCGACCGCGGCCGCGACCTCGACCGGCCTCTCGACCACGGCGAAATCCGGGCGTCGGCGATGCCCTGGTCGCGGATGACGCGCTTGGTCAGGCCCTTGTGCAGCGTCAGGGAGAGCACCAGCGGATCGGAGAAGATGTAGGGGATCGCCAGGCGTCGAGCAGCGCCGGGACCTGGGCTTCGCGGCCGAAGCCCGTAGATCCCTTCGGCGATGTTGAAGACCAGGTCCCATCGGTCTCCGGCCGCGAGGCGGGCGGTCAGGTGCCGGATGTGCCCGATGCGGTCGGTGCGTGAAGCCCAGCGCCTCGAGTGCGTCGTCGGATGCCTCGATGGTATCGCGGCTGGTCGAACTCCGCGGTCTCTTCCTCGCCGAATCCCGCGGCGAGATAGTCCTCGCGCAGGTCGTATGTGATGCCGACGAGGATTCCCTCGCCGGCCTTCCTGTTTCGTTCGTTCATGAATACGGTACCGTTTCCGAACATCGCCCCGCTCCCGACACCCTGCGCGGTCTACACCGCTGCGCGGTGTCGGGATAGCGGAACAGCTCGCCCTCGTAGTTGCGGAGCATCAGGTCGCTCTCCGTCCCGGCCCTGGTACGTACTCCGGGAGCAGCGGAATCTTCCCGCCGCCGCCGGGGGCGTCGATCACGTAGTGTCGGCACCGCATATCCGTGGTGTGGCCGCGAAGCCCCTCGATAGATCTCCAGGCCCTTCTACACCGGGGTGCGGAAATGCGAGGATCCGGGGATCGGGTCGCACTGGTAGAGATAGTAGGGCTTGACCCGGATCTTCAGCAGCCCGTGCATCAGCCGCTTCATCGTCTCCACCGAGTCGTTGATCCCCGCCAGCAGGACCGTCTGGCTGCCCAGCGGGATGCCCGCATCGGCGAGCCGGGTGCAAGGCCTGCTGCATCTCGTGCGTCAGTTCGTCCGGATGGGTGCATGAATGCTGATCCAGAGGGGATGATACTGCTTCAGCATCGGACCAGCGCAGGGGTGATCCGCTGGGGCAGCACCTCGGGGCCTTGGTGCCGATCCGGATGATCTCCACGTGGGGAATGCGCCGCAGGCGGGAGAGCAGCCACTCCAGCGCTTCGTCCGGCGAGGGTCAGCGGATCGCCGCCGGAGAGCAGCACGTCCCGGATCTCGGGATGCGCCTCGATGTAGGCGGCCGCCTTCTCCCACTGCCGTCGCGTGACTGCTTCGTCTCCGTGGCGTCCGACCATGCGCGACCGGGTGCAGTAGCGGCAGTAGATCGGAGCAGAAATCGGTCACCAGGAACAGCACCCGGTCCGGATAGCGGTGGACCAGCCCGGGGACCGGGCTGTCGCCGTCCTCGTGCAGCGGGTCGGCTTCCTCGCCGGGTCCCATCATCGCTTCGGCGATCGTCGGAACCACCGTCCTGCGCAGGGGATGCTCCGGATCGCCGGCGTCGATCAGACTTGCATAATAGGGAGTGATGGAAACCGGAAGCCGGTTACCGTAGGTCAGAAACGCCTGCCGTTCCTGCTCCGTCAGGGGCAGGATCCGCTGCAGCTCCTCCATGGTTCGGATGCGCCTCGCCAGCTGCCATCGCCAGTCGTTCCACTGGGCGTTGGCCGCATCCGGGTAGAACCGCTTGCGGAACCAGCGGATGTGCGGACTCGTTCTGCCCGAGACCGTCAGTGCGGACGGGGCGGAAAGATGCTCGGGAAAGAGGGAAACGAATCGTCTGCTGGTGATCGATGCCGCTGAATCACCGATGCGGCTGCGGCCGGAAGATTTCCGGGAGGGATCGGGGTCCGGGGCCGGACCGGCTGAAGACCGGGAGAGAGGGGTGCTCTGGAGTAGTGCGGTACCCCCAGGCTCGCTGCCTTCATCCGGCGGAGGGTCGTCTTCTTCGAAGTGTGTACGTTCCATGTGCATGCTATCTCCTTCCATGGAAACCGTGATGCTGCATACATACTCCCTCATCGTCGATTCGTCAAGAGAAGATGAGTTCACTTTTCGAGAAAAGTTGGGGGGTTTTGAGGTTTCCTTCTATATTAGATAGTAATCCTGCGATGTCCTTTTATGTCTTGATTTTTCCACTAAACGGCTGTTCCGGGTAAGCCCCTGACAAGGGTCGCTTGACAGGACGGCCCGGGCGGTGTAAGCAGATACATGCACGAACAGCGCCTCAGAGCAATCGCGGAGACCGTTGCCCGGGTCATCGTCGGAAAGGAACGGGCTACGGAGCTTCTGCTGGCGGCCCTGCTTGCGGAGGGCCATGTCCTGATCGAGGATCTGCCGGGTCTCGGGAAGACGGTGATGGCAAAGGCGCTCGCTGCCGGCATCGGCGGACGCTTCCGGCGCATCCAGTTCACCCCCGATCTGCTGCCCTCGGACGTGACCGGTTTCTCGGTGTACGACGCGAAGAGCGGAGCGCTGCAGTACCGGCCGGGTCCGGTGCATGCCAACGTCCTGCTCGCCGACGAGATCAACCGCACCATTCCCCGGACCCAGTCGAGCCTGCTCGAAGCCATGGAAGAACGCCAGGTGACGGTCGAAGGCGAAGCCGTCCGCCTTCCCCGGCCGTTCTTCGTCATCGCTACGCAGAATCCCATCGAGCTCGCCGGGACGTTTCCGCTCCCCGAGGCGCAGCTCGACCGCTTTCTCATGCGGATCTCACTCGGGTATCCCGACCGGGCGGAGGAGCTGGCGATCCTGGAGCGGTTCCAGCGGGACGAGCCGCTGCCGGAGCTCCGGGCCGCCGTCTCGCCGGACGAAGTGATCCTGCTTCAGGATGCCCGGAAGGAGGTGATCGTGTCCGCGCCGGTGCGGGAGTACATCGTCGACCTGTGCGAATCCACCCGCCGCTCGCCGCAGATCCGGGTCGGGGCGAGCCCCCGCGCATCCCTCGCGCTGCTCCGTGCATCCCAGGCGCTCGCGATGATCCGGGGCCGCGATTACGTGCTCCCCGACGATGTGCGGGAGCTTGCGGGACCGGTCCTGCTGCACCGGCTCCTGCTGCATCCCGAGGAGGAGGCCCGCGGCACGAAGGCCGCGTCGCTGCTCCCGGCCCTGATCGCCTCGGTCGCGGTCCCCGTCGCGTCCGGAGATTGAGGTCCGCCGGATGATCCGATCCGATTCCGACAGCCCCGGCCCGACCGCGACCGGGCCGACGGCAGCGATGCCCCGCACCGCACGGCGAAAAGTGGAGAGCAGCATCGCGAGCGTCTTCACCTTCGGCATCATGCGGATCGCCGCGGCCGGTATCTTCTTCGCAGCCCTGGTCGGCGCCGACGCTTCCTTCGCCCTGCTCGCGGGGATCGTGCTCGTCTTCTCCGAGGGCCCCCGCCTGCTCTGCCGCCTCAGCCTCCACCGCGTCCGGTTCACCGCCGAACCGTCCCGGAACCGTCTCTTTCCCGGAGAACGGGCAGGATTCTCCGTCCGGTGCGAGAACCGCAAGGCGGTCCCGGCGGACATCGAGGTGCGGCTCTCCCTGCGCCGACTGACGGTCCCCGCCTCCCGGGATCCCGCGGAAATCGGAATGGAAGCCCGGCAGAGCGCCGTCGAACTCGGTCGGAGGGTGCGGCTTCTCTGGTTCCAGGAAACTGCCTTCACGCTCGAATCCTCTCCCCTCGAGCGCGGGGTATACTCGGCCGCCCCGATTCAGCTGTCGGGAACCGATCCCTTCGGACTCTTCCGCAGCAGCAGCCGCATTCCCGGCGAGCAGGAGATCCTCGTCGTTCCCCGGATCCGGCCGATCCGTCCCGTTCCGCAGCCCGTCTCCGAAACGCTGGGCGATCGGCCCGCGGCCGGCCCCATCGGGGACCCCGCGTTCTTCGCGGGGGTTCGGGAGTACGATCCCGGGCGGCCTTCCCGTCACATCCACTGGAAGGCGAGCGCCCGGCACGGGGCTCTCCTCGAGAAGCTGTTCGAGCCTACCGCGCGCGAGGGCATCCTGCTGCTCCTCGATGCGGCCGGCTTCGCCGATGCGGGAGACGAGCAGGAGTTCGAGCTCGCCCTTTCCGCCGCGGCCTCCATAGCGTTCTCGCTTCACCGCAGGGGCATCGCCGTCGGACTTGCAGCCGACGTTCGGCGCGTGGGCGCAGGCGGCAGGTCCGGAGACGGGCTGCTCGTGATCGCCCCGGACACCGGTCCTCCCGGGCGCATTTTCGAGGCGCTGGCCCGGATGGTCCCCGAGCGGTCGGGCGATTGGGACCGGCTGCGCCAGCGGCTGCCGCGGCTGTTCGGCGGGAACACCGGCATCTGCATCGGTCTCCGCCCCGCCGATACGGAGCGGGTCCGGGGGCTCCTGCCGCATCCGCGGGGCCGGGGCGGAATGCTCGCCTTCAGCGTCCGGAGCGGAGGGGATGCGGCTCCGTCAGAACGGTCTTCCGGAAACGGTACGATGCCGCACGATGCAGGGCCGCACGGCGGGGTGCCGCGAAGGCCCGGGTCCCTTCTTCTCCTGCGGGAACTGTTCATCGAACGGGAACCGGAGCCGGCCGCCGGTGATTCCGCAGCGGCAGCGGAGGTTCCCGGTGCGTGAGCGAGGCCGCGGGATCCTGCTCCGCCTCTGCTGGGGCAGCGCCGAAGTGGTCTCCCGCTTCACGGCCGCCGCGCTCCTGTTCTCCATGATCGGGATGCCGGCGCTGCCGCTCCGCCATGTCCTTCTGCTTTTCTCCGCCGCAGCGGTCCTCACGGGACTGCTTGCCGGCAGGGGACTGCCGGTCGCCGCGATCCTGGCGATTCATCTGGCCGGGAGTCTCGCGGTCGGAGGATCGCTGCTCCTGGAAACCGCCCGACACGTACTTCCGTCCGGAGCTCCGGGGGGATGGGAGAGCGCCCTCGCCGTCCTCTCATCGCCGTCGCTTCCGCGGGCTCCGTATGCCGCGGCACTGCTCGTCGTCACCTACGGATTGTTCTGGTACGCCGGATTCTCCTTCGCCCGGAAAGCGCCGACCTTCCAGGACGCCGCGGGACGGATCGATGCGGGCTTCGGCATTCTCTTCACCGTCGTGTTTCTCGCCTGGGGGACCCGGTTTCCGCTCCCCTTCCCGCTGCTGCTCCTGCCGGGCTATCTGTTCTTTGCACTCTGCACCCTTGCTCTCGCCGCCGCACCGCCGACTGCAGAGCGGCACTATCTCGCGGGCTTCCGGATACTCGGAGCGGGCGCAAGCCTGCTCGCCGTGCTGCTGACCGCGGGCACCGCCGCGGCCGTCTGGGCGTATCCGCTGCTCACCGAGGCAGCCCGGACCGGATACCGCATTGCCGCGGGCGTGCTTTCGCCGCTCGGCCCCTTCCTCACGGCTCTCCTGCGTTTCCTCCTCGGGATGACCTTCGTCTCCCCGCGCGGTTCGGCGGAGCCCCCGCCCCCGCCGCCGTCCCGACCGGCCCTGCCGCTCGAGGAGCCGTCCTGGTGGGAGCTTCTCCTGCAGCAGATCTTCGCCTGGAGCATGATCGGACTCGTCGCGGCGGCGGGTCTCGTCCTGATCGGCTGGGCGGCATGGCGGCTCTGGCGCCTGCTCGGACGTCGAACCGCCGCGGAAAGCGGCCGGCTGCGCCTGCGCGATCTTTTCGCCGGGGCGGCCCGCTTTCTGCTTCGCCTGCTGCGCCGCCTGCTCGACCGCGCCGCAGCGGTTCTGAACTTTCGCGGACGTCTGCAGGCCAAGTCCGCCTCGGGCAGGCAGGCGCAGGCGGCCTTCGCCCGGCTCTGCCGCTGGGGCCGCGCTTCGGGGCTGCCGAGAGACTCGGAGGAGACCGCCCGGGAATACGGCATGCGGCTCGAAGCGGCCTTCCCGCGGCTGCAGCAGGCCATCGCCGTCCTGGTGGATGCGCTTCACCGGGAACTCTACGCCGGCCGTCCCCTGGCGGATCGCGAGCTGCACGCGCTCCGGTCCTGTCTTCGGGAACTCCAGCGGATCCGGCACTGGCGGACCCGGCTGTCGGCCGCGATGCGGAGAAGCCTGACCTTCCGCTGAGGATTCTGCGCGTCATCCCGCCCGGAAAACATTCCGGATCGCCGCCGAATCCGTTTGTCGAATGAGTCCAAATGGTCTATTATGGCAGCCACTATGCATGGACCCGAACGGATCTTCCGCCGGCGCCCCGGGATTACCGCGGCGATTTTCATCCTCCTCGCTCTTTCCTTCGTATCCGCCTGCGGGACCGGAGAGGATGCTCCGCAGGCGTTCGTCCGGGAGGCTCCCGCCTCGGATCCCGCGGGAACCGAGGTCCTGATCGCGCGCGGAGACTGGAGTTATCCGCCCTTCGAGTTCCTGAACGAGGACGGCGAGCCCGACGGCTTCACCGTGGAGATCCTCCGGAATATCGCGGAGGTGATGAATCTGGACATCCGAATCGAGCTGGGGCCCTGGACGCAGGTCCGGAGCCAGCTCGAGGCCGGCGAGATCGACATCCTCTCCGGGATGTACCGGACCCCGGAGCGCGACCGGCTGCTGGATTTCACCGTTCCCCACTTCATCGCCTCGTATGCGCTGTTCGTCCGCGACGAGCTCTCGATCGACGAGCTGGAGGACCTGCCCGGGAATCGCATCATCGTGCAGGCCGGCGACCTTGCACATGATTTCCTCGTTTCGAAAGGTTTCGGCGACGACCTGATCGTCGTGGACGACTGGCAGGCGCTCCTTCCGGCCGTGTCGGCCGGCCGTGCCGATGCAGCGATCATGGCGATGGGACAGGGCATGTTCGAGCGGCGGCGGCAGGGCCTCGGAAACATCCGCATGATCGCCCGCCCCATCATCCAGAAGCCCTACTGCATCGCCGTTCCGGCGGGTCGCCCCGAGCTTCTGGCGTCCCTGAACGAGGGGCTCGCGATCCTGAAGGCGAACGGAAGCTACGAGCGCATCTACGACCGCTGGTTCGGCGTGTACGAAAACCGGACCGGCTTCTCGGATCGTGCCCGGCAGATCATACATATCATCGCCGGATTACTTCTCATCGTTACGATCGCGATCTGGATCTGGTCCGTTTCGCTTCGCAGCCAGGTGCGACGGAAAACCGAACAGCTCCGCGAGGAGCTCGAGAAGCAGGAGCGGACGCAGGCCGAGCTGCGCCGGGCGGTGGAAGAGGCCGGCCGTGAACGGATCCGGGCGGAAGAGGCAGATGCCGCCAAGAGCCGTTTTCTCGCCAGTGTGAGCCACGAGCTCAGAACCCCGCTGCACGGAATCATGGGCATGACCGAACTCCTCGAACGGACTTCGATGGATGCCGAGCAGGAGGAGCTCGCGGCGATGATCGCCTCCTCCGCCCAGCAGCTCCTTCGGGTGCTCTCCGACCTGCTCGAGGTGAACCGCATCACGGCCGGCACTTTTTCCGTCCACCGGACGACGTTCCGCCTCGAGGAGATCGCCGGCTGGCTCCGGCCGCTCCTGCAGCAGCAGGCACGGCTGCGGAACCTGGACTTCACCCTCGAGACGCAGGGCGACGGCTCGCCGCTGCGGACCGACAAGGAGCGCATCGCCCAGGTCGTCATCAACCTCGCCGACAACGCGATCAAGTATACCGGGCGCGGAGCGGTCCGCGTCCACCTGCTTCAGGAGCGCGGCACCCTGACGATCGAGACCCGCGATACCGGGCCCGGCATTCCCCCCGACCAGCGGCAGCGGATCTTCGAACCCTACTTCCAGCTGAACTCCGCCGCGGGCGGAAAAAACGGGCTCGGTCTCGGGCTCTCCGTGGTCCGGTCCGTCGTGGACCAGCTCGGGGGCAGCATCGCCCTCGAGAGCGGTCCGGAAGGTTCGACCTTCCGGATCACGGTGCCTGCACAAACCGATGACGGGTCTGCCGGGAAGGAGCTGGAGCTGTTTCCTTCGGATGGCCGGCCTGAGACCGCGGCCCCGGGGGATGCCGCCTCACCCGCGGTGATCCGCTCCCTGGAGGCTGGTCCACCGGAGGCCGGCGCCCGGAAGGCGGCGGTTGGCCGGGAGGCGGGGTCGGACCCGGAGGATGCAGCCCCGCCGATCGATGAAACCCCGATGGCTGCCGCCCGGGAGGCGGCTCCGCCCCCCCTGCGGGAGGCGCCGACACCAGGGACCGCAGCCGGCGGAGCAGACGGCGAATCCGGCGCAGCGGATCCCGGAGCTCCGGCGGACTCCGGGACGCTTCGGACCGCCATCCCCGCCGGGCTGCGCATCCTGATCGCCGAGGACGAGGCGATCAGCAGGATCTACCTTGCGCGGCTCCTCGCCGGACTCGGGGAGCAGTGCGAGCAGGTCGGCGACGGTGAGGCGGCCCTCGAGCGGTTGACTGCCGGGACGTTCGACCTGGCCCTGATCGACCTGAGCATGCCCCGGATGGACGGCATGGAGGTGAGCCGCCTGGCCCGCGAACGGGGCTGCACGACGCCCCTGATCGCGCTGACGGCCCATGCATCCGCACTCTTCCTGGAGCGCTGCCTCGAGGCGGGAATGTCCGGCTTCGTGTCGAAGCCGTTCGCGGAGGACGAACTGCTGCGGGAGATCGGCCGGGTGATGGAGATGCGGCGGGATGCGGGATCGGATGCTGCAGCGGTGCGCGCCGCGATCGGTCCGGGAGGACGGGGCAGTTCCCCGGCCGGCGCGAAGAATTCTGACGAGCTGTGACACGGTCCGGGGCAATCCTTGACATTTCACGGTCACCATGGTAGGTTTGGGAACCGTTATGGTTTCGGGCTGTAGCGCAGCTTGGTTAGCGTACTTGACTGGGGGTCAAGGGGTCGCCGGTTCAAATCCGGCCAGCCCGATCATACTTGAAGAGGAGCCGGCGGCTCCTCTTCTCACATAGGCACAAGCCGGGATCCGCTTCGCGTCTTCCGGCCAGCCCGAGTGTATTCAAAAAGGAGCCATCCGGCTCCTTTTTTCGCATGGCTGCAAGCCGTTTCGCGTCTCCGGCGGAGCGACGATGGCCCTCTCTGCTATTCCTCGTACGTGACCACCCGGACAAGCCCGATCGTCTGGCCGCCTTCGCCGGTCGTCGTGGTATCGCAGACGCCGACGACCCGCTTGATGCCGCCTCCGGTCAGGAAGGCGTTGACCTGCCGGTCGATCTCTTCCAGTTCCCGCATGGTATGGAACGCTTTCAGTTCCTGGGTGAATGTCTTCACGCGCATCATCGGTCTGCCTCCTTCTCATTCCACTGGTGAATGCCTTTCTCGCTAAGTATAGGCCGGCGGGAAAGGAGGTGACAAACCGGCCGGGAGGATTCGGACGACTGAACTCTTGAGATCCTTGCGCGGAGATCCGCTCCGGACCGCCATCGGGCGCCCCGTCGGGTCCCGGGCGGACATCCGGACCTGATGATTCGCCTCATGAGTCGGCTGTCATCTCCTCCCGCATTCGGGCCGCCGCATCGCGGATTCCGTTCGTGATCGGCCCCGCCACCGAATCGGGAAAGTCCCGCGGCAGGCCGCATGACACCGCCTCGAGCGCCGCCGGGATACGTTCGATCAGTTCTGTAATGAGACCGTCGATCTCCCGTCCCATACCGCATGTGGATGCGGTGTGTCTCCAGTGACGGAGCGAAATCTTCCGCCATTCATAATGCCGGTTTCTGCCGGTCACAGCCATTGCCATCCGGAGCTTCTCGTGAGCTATCCGATCCGCCCGGTATCCCATGACGGGATAGGCGGACATGATGTCGTAGAGCGGAGTCAGACGGTAGCGGCCGCCGGGCTCGATGAACACACTGTAATTCTTTGCATGCCCGTCCGGTGCGGCGAGAAGCCAGAAAAGCAGCTGTGACAGCAGGAAGGTCCTCCGATCGGTGAAGGGATCGCGAGAACCGAGCAAAATGCTCATGATCTGCGGTATACCCGGCCCACCGTCGGACTCATATTTCCGGAAAGGCGGGTTTCCCGTCGCCTGGCAGAAATCCTCCTGCGGCAGCCGTACGATCCAGTTCCGGTCGGACGAGAGGCGCCGATCGAAGCGCTCGACGATGAGTGCCCTGGTTTCTCCGAATGTGGCAAGATCACAGGGAGCGACCTCGAATCCGAGAGCAGACGCTATACGGGCACAAAGCCACTCGTTCTCCAGGGAGAGGCTCATGTCGACTCCCATGGTTCCGATTCTCCCGAGCGGGAGCTTGAGGATGTGCGTCGTCGGGGTTGCGCCGGTCGGCTCGTACCAGGCACCATCCTGCCTCAGCAGCGCCGTCTTCTCCTGGGCTCCGGCGATCGATATTCTGAAGGTATCGAGTTCGTCCGGCATCCCGGGTCCGGCTGTCGTTACGCCCCTGAGAATCGCCTCGACCCCCGCCTCGTCGAGTGGCCGTGCATCGATCCGTTGGACGTTCCCGGGCTCCTCGCCCTCGGGGAGCAGCTGGATGGCTCCAGCGCAGTCGCGCCCGATTTGCGCAAGCAGGTCAAAGGGCGAAAGCGATGCAGCAGAGAAACGCCGTCGGATTCGCATGCGGATGTCTGCGTTATCGGGCAGAAGATTATCGAACCAGGCCTCCACGATCGGTCCGGTATACACGTGCCCGACAGGTGCCAGCGACAGCGAAAGCGATATCGGCCGAGCGCCGGGCGATTCTATCCACGCCGGATCGTAGCCGAACTCGTGACGACCCTGCGAGCGGATCCGCCAATCCCCCACCCGCTCCCCATTCATCCAGACGGTGAGCGACCGGGATTTCGAGGATCGTCCTATCCTCACCATACCTCCCGGCCCTCGGTCCCGATTTCCTCGCCCCGGGTCCGGACGACGAGCTCGAAGTCGAGTGCAGCGAGAAGCCGGAACAGGCTGTCCAGCCGTGACCGTTCAGGACTGTTCTCCAGTGCGGATACGGTCTTCGGAAGCAGTCCGACACGTGATGCGACGTCCTGCTGCGTCATCCTTTGCATCTTCCGCCTGCTCCGAATGGCGGCGGACAGCTGCTGCGGTGTACTGATGAGGTACTGCACGGCAACTCCTCCCTTCGATACACTTGAGCATACCCCAAAAGGTATAAATTGTAAATATACCTTTTAAGGTATAAATCCTGATTTTACCCTGTAGGGTAAATTGATGGAAAGCAGTCGGATTGAAAACGTAAAGGCAGCTACCGATTCACCCGCCCCCAGAAGCTCCGCTTCCGTCCATGCCGGTCCCGGATCGTCTCCACGAACCGCTCGTGAGACTCGAGCCCTTCGGGATACGTTCCGATTGCGCGGTCCAGCAATACGAGCTGCCTGAAGTACGAGGCGGCATGATCGTACGCCTTCGAGTAGCCTCGATCGAGAATCGAGATGAGGAGCGTCCGGTAGAGGACGACCCGTGGGAGCGGCCGATTCTGCGCTTCGAACCATTCGATGAGCTCGAGCAGCGCGCCGTAATTTCTTCCGTCGATGCGGTCGCGATGCTCGAGGACGATGCGCTCGGCCGCAGCGGCATCATCGAGCTCGAACAGCAGCTGGGCACCCCGGATCGGATCGGTATCGTTCCGCCCCTTCTCGAGTGCCTCCCCGTCCAGCGCCGTCCGTTCCGGCTCGGGAAGAAGCTCACGGAGCGAGCGCCAGGAACGGGCGTCCGGTGACCGCTCGAACCGCTTCCGGCCGAGGACAACCCGCGCTTCGCGGTTTCCCATTGCCTCGTACGCGGCATCCAGAACGCGCTCTCGTTCCTCACTGCCGAACCGGTCGGGCTCCTCCCGCTCGAGGAGCTCGACGACTCGTTCGTGGTGTCCGAAGCGAAGGTATACCCTGGCGATGTCGATACGCTGGAGGATGTTCGGCTCGGGGCTGTGAACAGTGATGGCCTGCTCGTACCGCTCGGGGTCGCCGAGGGCGATCGCCACCTGGCGCATTCTCACCGTACAGCTGAGCGTCGCGTAGCTGAGATCGCCTTCCGGGTCAGATCGCCGCGTTTCGATCGCGCGGTCCCGATAGCGCCCGTAGAGCTCGAGCAGTTCCTCCCGGGAGAGGAGCCGAGCGGCATCCTCGAGCATCCGGTCGCGGACGCACCACGGGTCGTTATCCACGATCGCCGTCACCCGGTCGATCCAGCCCTCCGGCGGGCGGGGAATCCGAGATGCCGCCTCGAGCCAGATTACCGGAATCCGCTGCATCTCCCCGCCCAGGACGCCGTCCGAGTCGTCGACCGCCCCGACGATCGCCTCCTCTTCAGCGAGGAACCGCCCGGCGATCGCGAACGCTTCCTCCGGATCCGAAGGCAGGATCTCCGACTCGAGCATGTCGATGATGCTCGAGAGTTCCCTCGCGTACTCCCAGGCATCGGAGCGGCCGACGAAGTGCGTTCGTCCCGTCCAGCGCGAGAGCGCATCGCGAACGAGCCGGGCCGCTCCCGGGGTGTTCCGCCTCATCGCTGCGGCCTCGAGGATCGACCGCCCCGCCTCGCTCCCCCACTCGTGGGTATCGAGAACGAGGTTGACGAGCTCCGCCTTCGAGAGCAACTCGAGCTGTTCGCGCAGTTCGTTCCGTTCCAAAGGCTCCCCCGACGATCATGGCGAAAGTAACTCGCCATAGCAGAGCCATGCCGCTTCGGTTTCAGCCCCGGGATCGCGCGAATTCTCATGCTCCCGCCTTCGCGAGGCCGGAGCGGAGGATCGTTTTCCCACACCTGTAACGATAATCCGGACTGGACTGAAGGCTGGGTATTTTTATTCTTAGGTCCGTAATCCATCCCGTGTTACCGAGATGAAAAACTCCGGGCTCCACAGCGAGAGCGCTTCCGGATTCCGGATGAATGGGCGGACATCGGCTGCGGCCCGGGAGAAATCGACCCGGGAGAAACGTTCTTCGAGCAGACCGATAAGCACTGTGTGATCCAGAGAAGAACCGTGAGGCAGGTGCCCCGTCTGGAGCAGACGTTTTTCCAGATGGAGAAGGTTCACCTTTGTACCGCGTGCCAGGTACCAGAGATAATCGTAGTAATCCCGGCCTTTTACCCGTGAATTCCAGGTTCGACAGAGAAGGGCATGAAGCTTTCCGGCGAACAGTGAGGGCGGATCGTACAACCGTACGGAAAAAGGGATCGGCTGGAGCCGGTACTTCACCTCGAATTCTGCGTCGTCGGGGGGATCGGTATCTACTTCGAATTTGACCCGAAGTACTTCGTTCGCGGGTACACCGGATATCGGAGGCGTGATGGAAGCGATCTTTACCAGATGGATGAGTGTCCCTCCTTTTATGAAGGCGGACTGGACGGGCGAGTACTCGGTTTTCTGTTTCCGATCCACCGTCATCTCGAAACCCCATGCCCCCAGTTCATCCCGGACCGCAGGAAGAAATGCCTCGAGATCAAACGAGGAATCCGGTTCGATGAGGGTGAAATCGAGATCTTCCGAGAACCGGTCCAGACCATGAAATATTCTCAGCGCGGTTCCGCCATAAAATGCCGCCGTGTTGAAAAAGCCTGCCCGGGAAAGTCCCAGCAGTGCGATTTCCTGGATGATCTCCTTGAGCGCATTCCGGTACTCCAGAGGAGTACTGCATCGGTATGTCTCGAGCATCTCTGCTACAGGGCTTTTCATCTTCGTACTCCCCGCATCCACTGTGCGAACGACAGGATCAGACGTTTGCGATAAAGAGGAGCGATGAATGCGATGAAATCGTGATCGAGCTCGAGGAGACGTTCTTCGTCGATCCGCCAGTCATCGTACATGAGTGTGTCGAGATCTACTTTTTCCCCTCCCGTTTTTACTTTATACAGGCTATCGCAGAGTGCTTTCTCCGGCGATGCGAGCAGATAGCCCATGTCGTTCTCGGTCCTGTGGGAGATCCCGTAGGGATACACCCCGGCCGGGAGATAGAAGTAATGATATTCGCCGACAGGGGTTCGAAACACCCTGTCCTTGTTTTTTTTATAGGTAGCCGAGGTGAAGATATGGACGCGTTCCGGTACCAACCCGTGGACCGAGAGCGCATATTGAAACGAAAGGTACGATGGGCCATAGATGACGGGAGCGAGAACGTGGGGAGACAGCTTTTCATCGGAACTCAGGAAGAGACCCCGGCGTATCTGGATGAGCTTTCCCGCCTTCAGTAATCTGGTCACCCTCGCTTTCGGAGACGCGTATGTCTTCAACTCGTGCATGACCGTCAAATGGTCTTTCATTTTTTTCTCCGGTAAGTATCATAATACAATACTTACTGGAGAAAAACAAGAAGCGGATACCGTGATCGGTATTCGTGCTTCCGCTCCGCATCACTTCCCGACCGTGGGTGTCGAGGATGAGGAGGATACGGAAAGGATAGATTTATGTCGTGCTGCAGGCGCCACAGGCGGTTGGTGATCTCTCCGGTTACACCCCTTACATCTCCCGCCCGTACAGCGACTCCGGCTCCCACACGTGGTCGAGCTTCGCATCGGCACCGACCGCGTTCGAGAGGCCGCCGACCACCTGGTAGTCGATCGGGATCCAGTATCCCGCCTTCACTTCCTGCCCCGCCAGTACCACTCCCGCGGGAATCCGGATGGATCCGTATCCCTCGATCGGCGCCCCGGAGCGCACAAGCGCGACCGCATGGCCGGAAGCGCTCCCGGGCCAGGAGAACCCGCCCACCGAGGCGTTCCAGCCCCAGTAGCGCAGCAGCCCGCAGGTGAAGAGCGCCCAGTCCTCGCAGTCGCCGCCTCCCTGCGCCAGGAACTCGTCGGGACGCAGCGCGGTCGGGTTGGACCGGTAGCGACAGGTGCGGTAGAGCGCGTCCTGGAACGCGACTATCTCCGCCCAGGCGAGGTGACCGTTCCCGTCGCAGTCGGCTCCGGCATACACCTCCTCGAGCCGCGCATCGGCGATGCCGGTCGCCCGTCGGAAGAGCCTGGCGTTCACCGCGAGGTGGGCCACACGCCGGCTCCCGGCGTCGATGCCGAGCGCGTCGACCAGGTAGCGCCAGCCTCCCCCGGCCGCCGGCACCGGCACGACGAGATGACCCCGGTAGCGGGACGGGGCGGGAGGTGCGGGTTTCGGCGGGGCCGGGAGCGGGGACAGCGGCTGCCGAGGAGGCGGATGCGGCAAGAATCGTTCGCGCGAGGGACATCCGGTATGCCTCGCTCCCGACATCGACAGGCTCCTCCATAGTCGCCAGCTTGAAGGCTGCGACGACGATGGCGAACAGGATGCAGGTTCCGAGGCTGCCACCGGAGGATTCTGTCTGTGCCGATGCGGCGGCCTTCGGCTCGGTGGTCGTGCGGATCGGTTTCGAAGCTGTTCCGGCGGGAGGATTACCGGCCGTCACCAGAGGCGACGACGATATCGCCGGGACCGGCGGAGCGCATTCCGGGGTCCGGATCCCTGCGGATGCCTCCGTTCTCAACGTGACCGCTGGCCCGGCAGATGCTTCGGTCGACGGCGTCCTTCGGATTACCCG
This sequence comes from uncultured Spirochaetota bacterium, assembly GCA_963728215.1. Taxonomy (GTDB): domain Bacteria; phylum Spirochaetota; class Spirochaetia; order CAVSJD01; family CAVSJD01; genus CAVSJD01. Next base: position 432,932 of record CAVSJD010000007.1, read on the forward strand.
GTCGGCGCGGAAGGTGCGCGTATCCTCCCGTAGCGAGCACCACGCCTCGATGTACAACACCCCCGCCCCGCTCCGGTAGGTGCGGATCGGACGGATACTTCGCTCGGTGATTTCGCCGCTCCCGTCGCGGTAGGCGATCTGCACTTCCCGCCCTGCGGGCCAGGTGCTTCCGAATGAGGAGAGAAGATCGGTTCGGGCTGCGGTTCCCGTCATACCGAACTTAATGCAGGAAGCGTGCCAGATCACTCCCATACAACTGCACCATAAACTACTTAATACATAGAGAATTGGAGTGCAGGTTAAGGATTGTCGAAGAAGTCACTTCAATGGTCCGGGTATAATTTTCCGGTTTGATTTATAAAGAGTTTTACCTTCGGACTCTATAACAGAACTTCTTCCACGAACGTTCGCAACCGACCGATAACCATTCCGAACAGCAATGTCTTCTGACTCATGCCGATTCTCCGGAGAAAAGCGTTCCACTGCCTCACTTTCATGTCATCGTTCAGCGTATTCCCGGTGAGCACTTCAGGAACATCACTCGGCAACGGCGTATTCCGGCGCTGGAACGTCGCGACGATCGCCTTGCGTACACTGGACGAATCGAGTGTGAACGTCTCGAGGATCATAAAGAGGTCGTAAAAGTCCTTCATCCGGCTGGTCAGTATTCCGATCGAGAGGATCGCCTCGAGTTTTTCGGCGATTACCGACTCGATCGGGTACATGAGGATCCGGGGTTCCGGGCCGTCGAGCAGCGTCGGATACGGCTTAACCTCCGGATTCGGCGCGACCACATCACCGAATCCGATATCGATCTGCAAGGGAATTTTCGCTCCGGAGAGAAAGGCATTCATCCGAGCCCGTATACCACCGTACTGATCATTTTCGCGTATGTCTTCGACCGCGATCGAGTACGGATCAAACTCGATTCCGTCATCATATTCCTTCATTTCACACAATCGTTGAAAGACTTCTCTGAGCGAGTTCTTGTCGGATGCTCCGAAGCCGAGCAGATCGATATCGCGTGTCGGGCGATATGGTGACGATGTACTCCAGTAAACCTGCAGGAGGAGTGCTCCTTTCAGAACGAACCGTTCTCGATACTCGCTGTTTCCGAGCCGGTACAGAAGCCGCTCGGAACCGTAGCGTACCAGCATCAGGTTGAAGTCCTCCTGCCGCTCCTTGCTCAGTCGGTAGAGCTTCGCTCGGACCGAGGCTGCGATGTTCGTTACATTCTTTCCACTCATGCAAGACTCTCGAGGTATGGTCTCATTATGCTCTTCACACGACAGATCTCGGAATACTTCACGAGCTCCTCCACAGTCGCCTTCCTTCCGCGGAGAGCATCCTTCAGTGCCTCGACTGCGACATCGATACCAATTTTATTCCGGTATTTGAAGAGATCGGCCACCGTCTTCGCCGGGGAATAGACCTTTATCTCGATTCCTTCGATGTCCACGGTCTCGATCCCTTCGGAAAACGCGCTCCCCGAGAAGAGCACCACCCGTGAGCGGATGCCCTCGATCTTCGGAATCCAGGAACCTCTTCTGAGCGCGATCCAGACCTCGTGGGGATTCTGCGTTCCGATCTCGTGGTATCGCAGTGCCGAGAGAAGACAAACTACACCTCCGGGTGCCTGCAGCATCGCTTCGATCAGTGAACGGTTCGAGGTCGGTTCGCTGTCAGCGGCAGCATAGAATCCGCGGCCCACTTCAGTGATCTCGCCACTTGCGACCATTCGCCTTATCGTCATGCGCGGTACTCCCGCTCTCGTAAACTCCTGCGTCTTCACGACCGGTGTACTGCTGAGGATTTTCCGTGCCAGCTCCCGTTTTGACTCCTGCTCCATTGTTACAAAACCTGTACACATATTGATTAATGCATAGGTATTGTAACACATGGCTTCGAGGAATTCCAGAGACCAATAACAGCATCACCCGGCATTGAACAAGACGTCCCTTACATCATCTCTCGAACAACGGCCTCACCTCTCCCCGTCCGACCAGGTTCGCGAACAGCTTGAAGTTGTTCCTTGCGTGCTGGATTCTTCCCGCAACGATGGCAGGATGCACATTGCGGGACGAAGCGAACGCAAGAACTTCTTCTTTCGATGGAGAGCCTGTGTCGTTCCAGGAAGACCAGTCGGGCAGGAGCGCGTCTTCCGCGAATCGATCCGCTTCCCGCTCGATATTCGAATCGGTCTGTGAACCCCGGAGCGTCATATCATCCGCTATGAATGCGCCTCTCTCGAGATGCAGCCTGATGTGCCCGATTTCATGAAGGAGGGTGAACCAGAAGTTGTCGATCCGGTCGTATCGAAGCGTGAGTCCGATGACCGGTCTTCCCGCTTTCGTGATGAATGCCGCTCCGTCGAGATACGTGTTCTTCAGGTGAGGCACGATCTCCAGAAGAAGCCCGTGTCTTCTGAGGAATTCCTTTGCAAGCCAGGGGCCTTCATGCAGGATGCTCAAGCCGACAAGGGTTCTGAGAAACGGATCATTGATGTTGTCCCGTTCATAGGGTGCGACATCATCTTCCTCCTCGACAGCCTCGGCAAGTACCTGCAGACTCCAGCCCCGAAGAGCATAGGGGTCGAGCTTTGCATTCATTCTTGCGGATTCGCTTTTTCGAAGAAGCCCTTCCGGAACTGCTTCCGGTCCGCCGATTTTCTCGATCAGGAACCGGATGCATTCCTCCGCCTTGTCGGAAAGATCGGCAGCGGCGAACCCCCGGAAGGCTCCATGCCGTGCCATTTCGGTTATCGGGAACGAATCGAAATCTATCCCCTGAAACTCCCGGAGGTGTGAGAGCGGTTTCTCCCGCACCAGTACCTCGGCAGGGATTCCCAGATGCCGATTCAGCGCACGAATCATTTTCAGCGTCAGTTCCCGCTTTCCCGAGAGGATTTCCGACACTTTCGACCGACTGCCGATGCACGGAATCAGGTCCTTCTGGCCGATCCCGAGCTGTTCCATTCTGAACCTGATTGCATCGACAGGGTCGGGAAGATCGATCGGGTAATGCTCTTCTTCATACTTTTCGATGAGGATGGCGAGGACATCCCGCTCATTCGCCTCTGCTGTTCCTTCCTCGGCATCGATAACCGTATCGAGATACCGCAGGGAAGCCTCATAATCAGCTTCATTTCTGATCGGCTGTATCTTCATGATGTCAGACCACCTCCGCGTCGATCGTGTCGTATTCTGCGTGGGTTCCGAAAAACCTGATAAAAATGGTTCCGGTGGGATAATTGATCTTCACCACCAACCGGTAGGTATTGTGACAGATGTTGAACACGACCCGACCGGTCTTGAGAATGCTTGCCTTCGGATAGCAAGCCTTCACGTCCATGGGAGTTTTCCAGTCCGCCTTCGAAGCCTCATGAAACCATACATCCAATTCCTTTTTCGTATCGGGGAACCGTTGGGAATACTCGATGAGGGCTTTTCGGGCGATAATATGCATGTTCCGAAAGAATACTACGTTCCCATGCTCCCGTCAATAATATATTCCCAATTCGGGAACATATCAATAGGGGTGTTTCCGGGAACGTTGGACGGCGGGTCTGGTTGCCGGATCAGGAAGGTTACCAGAAGAATTTTCTCAAGCTCTTCTGCGCCTTGGCCTGAAGCCTGGCGAGAAGTACAATCTCCCCAAGGAGTACATCATGGGAACGATTACGGCACAGATCCTGGTCGGCATGAGCGACACCTGGCACAGCGGCATCAATCCGATCCACCAGCTTTTCCTGTCGGAGAACGATCGCCCGGCATGGATTCTTACGCAGATTCCGCTCTTCGCAGAGAGCGACAAAGAGAAGTCGGAACGAATCACCTGGATCCCGACCGTCGAGCACATGCTGGAAGACGGACTGCTGCTTGCGGCTCTTCATGCGGTCCGGGATCCGGAACTGAAGCAGGAGGCGGATCGCATCGGCAAGGTGGCGTCCTCCAAGCATCTTGAGCTGTACACGATAGCTGGGGCCGACCGGGATCGTCTCTACGAGAGGCTGAGGGAAATAAAGAGTGAGTTCAACATCGTTCTTTCGGTATTCCAGGGGTCTCATCTCATGAGTCAGCTGAATGTTCTCGAAGATATTCCCTTCAAGGTCGAGGTGTGCCTGAGCCGGACGGCTCCGTGAGCTGAACACCGGCTACCGTGCCCGAAGGCACGTTCGCTTATGAACTGGGCCGCCTTCATCCGGCGGCCCACTCACTATCATCAATCTTTCAGGAGCTCATCGATCTTTGGATCAAAGAGGACTCCTTCGACGTCGAACACGACCCCGATCCGCAAGAAATCGATGTTTTCTTCGATCCATGGGTCTCTCTGCTTCCAATCCTTGAATGTATCATTCGAGATCAGAAGAGCCTTTTTCTCTTTTACGACCTGGAGAAAGAAACCGTCAGCCACAGTGCGTGCAGGAACCTTCATGACAACCTTTTCTCGAACGGCTTTTTCCAGAGCTTCCCGGTCTTCGACCTGCTCGGGAAGCGAAGCGTCGATGAATACTTTAAGGCTGGTATCCGGCCATCTGCGCCGGATCTCATCAAGAAGAAGCATCAACTGAGCGGTGCTGGCTCGATCACCTTCCTTTTGTGATCGTCCCTCCCAGGCGACATTGCTTCCATCCACCACGATGACATCGGAATTCACCCGAGGAAAATTCCGCCTCCGGTACTCATCACCTTCCCCCGCTCGGTAATACTGTTTCCGGAAATAGCTGTTTTCACAGAATGATATCCCGCAGCCCGGAGGTACCTTCCGGACCGGAAAGGTTGGCGGGAACTGGCAAGGACTGAGTACGAAACCAGTTCGGCAGCTGCTGCATCCATGCAGCCAAAATCTGCTCGAGCCGATACGGAGTATTCAGAGTCGAAAACATCCGTTCAAGAATATCCTGGAGAGAGACCTCCTCTATACATGTGAAGCCTCTTTCCCGTACTTCCTCCTCCAGCTCCCGGTACTTTACCAGCTGTTGTTCGTTCTGAAGTCCGAGTTCCCGGGCTTCATAGAAAGAATGGGCCGAGGTGAAATGCTGTCCCTTCCCTAACCGGTAGTCTTCGTAAGACTTGTACCCGGAATCAATAAACTCCCGGTACACATCATAGTTGTTGATATTCTCCTGAACCGCAGTGAGAAACTCTTCGAATGTCTGAAATTTCAGCTTCCGAGCGATCAGGAACAGATCCCGATCACTCGAGGCATGATGGGATTGGAACAGTCTCAGCGATGTCTGGAATATGTCGCAGATACGTCCCCCCTCGATTCTCAACGATGGTCGGGTTCTCCCGATACAGCTTCTGGTAATCGCTGGAAGATATCGGTTGTTCCTGAGCAGGCGATATCTGAACCGAAGGGACTACCTCTTTCTCTGATCACCTCGAATGCTCCGGAGAAACCGCTGCTGTGGAAATCGTTCCACTCCTCTCTGCTCTGGAACCTGCCGGCTATGTACTGATCATACTCAGACTTCTCTTTCAGACCGAGTTCCAGGAAATGCTCGTACTCCTTTGCAACCCGGAAACCATTCTTGGCAGCCTCGAGCATCCGCCCCAGCTCTGCGAATCCGAAGGTTCTGATCCCGTATGCGAGATGATCGTCCCAGACAAAGAACCTGCTTTCCGATTCTTCGTCCTTCCGGTCCTTCTTGAAATAGAACACGCGGTCCGGAGCTGTCGTCGCCTTTCGCAGGCGGTCGAAGTCCAATGGATTCTCGACGATCACCATTGGAACGAACTCGATGGTAGTACAGGTAACGTAATCCATGTGCACTCTCCTCTTCCGTTTCGTTGTTTGTGGAAAGACCTGCTTTCCAATCTGGTAAGTTTCGGCTGTCGCCTTCCCGTTCATACTTCGCTCGCCCCGAAGTCATGGGCAATGCGGATAGCGGTGTTCTGATCGATCTCGAAAGAACTACTGGTTAATGCAGCAAGATCCGCCACGACCTCACTCTCCCGGATGAGCCGAAACCACCGGCATGTCCTTCGCGGGATCCCGGAAACATCCCAGAGACAATCGAGCTTCACCTTTTCGTCGGCGGTGAGTTTTCGGCACCGAAGTTCCCCCGGTATATCCGACCGAAGTGAATAGGCATCCGTCACAAACGGCCGATGATGATCTGGAATCGAGGATGTGATATTCAGCAGATCCTCCGGTGTTATGGTCATCGGGAATTTGTGGTAGAACCTTCCGCTGTCGAATCCATCCGGCACAACAATCCTTGCATCTACCTGAAAGTGCTGAGTTTGTCCGCCAGGAATATCAGATTTGATGCTGTTCAGATACGTCTGAAGAAGGTAGTACCGCTGTCGGGATACCTGGTCGAACCAGGAGGCACAGGAGTAGCGCCGGCCGGAACGTTCGAGGATCCATTTCTCACCATCCGTTCTTCCCCTGGTGATTTTCCCCTGGAAGCATTTCAGCTCATACAGCACGATCCGGTCTCGAGCCAGAAGCAGAAGGTCGAGCTCGCCTTTCCAGCGCTGAGAATCGAGCTGCGCTGCAGTAGGCACTTGTTGATAGCCGATGTTGCTGAGCAGAACCGCCCATGGCAGCTGGCTCCCCGGTACTGTATGGATCCGGCGAATGATGCGCTCACGCTGCTGCAGCTCATGGAGTTTCGGTTTGTGATCGCCCTCAAAATGGAGAAAACGTTTAAATCCGATTTCTGATGTTTTCATGGGGTGATGCTACCGCAGAAACAGAACGCTGCGAACGGGGAAAATCCGCGACAGATCAGGACCAGAATGAACAGCGATAGCCGCCGATCGCCTTCACGGCAGCAGTGAGTTCCGCGTTTCCAATTTCAAGCGCCAGGTCCAGGGGATACCTTCCGTTTCTCTGCAACTGATTCGGATCGGCTCCGTAACAGTTCAGGAGCTTCAGGATTTCGATACAGGTATCGAGCGGGAAATCGGGAACCCCGGAAATCTGTATTGCCTGGCGTAATGCGCCCAGAGAAGTTGGATCGGTAGCCTCCGGGTTCCGGATATTCTCTCTGAATCGAGTAACGTATGCTGATGGAGCGGTCATCCGAAGCGGGTTCACATTCGCGGACCGCAGGAGCCAAGGGAAGTCGTCCTTCAGTTTCCTCGTAATGAAATAGTGATTGATACAGAAGTAGATCGGAGAGAACAGGTCACCGCCGAGCTGTATCTTCATCACCTCCGTTCTCATACTGTCCGGGACCGGCGCCAGCATATCCTTGAGCAGTTTGGTATCGGCCAAGGAAATGGCAATCGATAATGGGCTCAGGTTTGCAATTCGGGTACCACGCACAATGGACCTGGCATATTGTTCAGAATCCAGTTCACTCATTTTTTCGATCAGGTTCGATACGGTCCCGAAAGCGGCTTCCCGATCAATCGTTCCAGGACCGGGGGAATCAATCCGCTGGAGCACGAACAGAAGCGCCTGGCCGTCATCTCCCGGAATTCCGTGTAGAAGGTTCGGACCAGATAAACGGATCCGCCCCGTCATTCAGCAGCCTTTGTACCAGGTTGGCATCGTTCCGGGTAACAGCAAGCATCAGCCGCGTCCGCCGATACTTGCCTACCGGACGCACTTTGTTGATGTTCTCCGGTGTCCATGAGGACAGCCACTTTCTGCTCTTCTTGTCCAGATCAGGAGAATGAATCATTTTTCTGGCAAGATCCGCCATGGATTCAGCTTCTTTCTGTCTCCAGTTCAGAGAATCGATGTACGGAGTATCGATCAAGCCGTAAAGGAAGGATTTCTTATGAATGATCTGAGCGGTTTTATCCGTTTCGGCCCTGTGTTCGTCAAACAAAGCCTCCAGAAAACATTTATATACGTAACCTCCACACCGCTCGAGCAGATCGAGAGACCGGTACCCGGATTCGTTATCATCTTCGTCAACGCATCTCAGAACCGCTCGCTTGAGTAATCCAACTCTGCAGTGAATACAATATTCAGTCCAGAGTTCATGTTCTTCCTGGGAACGAAATAATCCCTTTCTCAGCAGCATTGGAAAATTGCCGATCGAAGACTATCCTGATTCTGATCTTCACCCCAAAGGAGAGCATTTGGAATGTGAACCCCATTGATCCGAGCAGCTTCCTCGGAGGGACTCAGGAATTCTTTTGCCAGGGCCCCGGCAATCCTACCGTACCATTCTGCGTCACCACTCGTCTGATCCCATTCCTTCCACCAGAAGGCCTCAAGCGCCCCTGCTTGGAAGGCAGAAATCGCCTGTCTCGCCTGGTCGGTTTCCATCTTCTCCAGCGGTTTGATTATCCGCTCTTCAAGCGTATCCCAACGCGGGGTATGCTCTCCACTCCTCCAGTCCTCTATCTGCTGGTAAAGGTCATGAATCCGGTCTTCATCATCACCGGCGGCATGGCCGAGAATACTTGCAATCGAATAACTCTTTGATGATGGAAGGGAGAGTTGGTCGGCAAGCCGCTGAAAGATCTGGTCGAATGCTCTCTTGGGCTCTGGTATATGAAGCTCGGGTAGCCAGATCGGCGGCTGCAGAAGGTTCCTTCGATCCGGAATCCGATCAATCCAGTGCGAATACGCGGCTATCGGCCAAACGAGCATAAGGTATGATACGAGCCGGTTTATTGTTTCCGGACAAAGACCGATAACCGGGCAGGAAGATGCAGTCCATTGATATGCTCGGAACATGTGAAGGACCGCCGAGCCGGACAGAAAATGGACCTCGTGGCCGGCAGTGAGCTCATCGAACCGCCCGACTACTTTAAACAGAAGCTCATCGAAACTCTCGATATCGACATCTTCCTCTTTGGCCAGCCTTTCGAACTTTTTAATCTCCCCGCTTTCCCGGTTCTTCCGATCCTCAAGCAATCCGGCAATGGAAGCGAGTTTCTGCAGGATCGTTCCGATAGTCGGGAATCGCCCTGATTCCTCAATGTTCTTGATGTAGGCTGCACAATCGAACTCTTCGGAATCAGGTTTCACCATGCCCCACCCCGATGATGCAGGAGGAAATCCGCATGCCTATGTTCGCGATGACCGGAGGATCCTGAGCGAGCAGGGCGAGGTCGTCATCTGAGAGCTGGGCCTCGCGTAGATACCGGAAGAGATGACGAAGATGAATCGCCTTTTTCGGTTGCAGCTTCTTCAACGCAATGAGATGGTTCTGCAGGACGTCGAGACATCGCTGTGCGTACTCGTAGTAGTCGATCGTGTACTCACGATCGGAGCTGTCGGTCAGAATGGTCGAGATACTCTGGAGCGATTCCCTTCTCTTCGCGGGAATATCCTTACCCCTGCGATAGAAATCGATAATATGGGTAAGCAGCTGGAGCGCCCGTCGCCGCTTGTGCGGCAGGTTTTCAATCTCGCGTTGCGCAAGGGTCTTGAGAAATCGAGAAAGCAGATCCTGGACAGCCGCATTCGTGATATCCCGGTCCTGCGCCTGGTCGAGCTCGATGCGGAGCCGTCCACAGATTTTGTTCAGGTCCTGCAGTACGTTCCCATCCGGTTCAACAAATATCCAGGAAGGAGCATGTCGTTCGGAGCCACGGATCGAGAAGAAGCCCCAGGACGTTTTCGCACCGACCGCACCGATTGCACTCATGAGGGATGCATCGGAAGCCTTGATCATGTTGTAGGTTTTCCGCGGCAACAACGGTTCTGGTCCGAATACGAGATCCCTTACGGATCTGAATGCATCCTGTATTCCGTCTTCGAAGCGGGCATCCGATTGATCCTTTTGTAATCGAGTGAAGAGCTCACTTGCCCGAGTCCCGGTGATCTTTTCGAACCGGGTATCCTCGAGGAGCTCCTCGGGTATATCGATATTGCTCCCGAGCACCGCTTTGACATCGGAGGCGGTCTGGAAGAATTTCAGATCGGTTTTCAGCGCGAACTCTCCGTGATCTTCCGGCCAGTAGATTTCGATCTCTTCGAAGGGACTGTCCATCCGATCGATTCTTCCGATTCGCTGCTCCGCAATCCGCATGACACTCGGCATATCGAGGAGCACCAGGGCGGAGGCCCGCTGCAGATTCACCCCTTCGGACATGCTGTCCGAGCAGAGACCGACGGTCCGCTTCGCTTCAGAATCGAGCCCGAACTGTCGCTGGAGGTGATGCTTCTGCCCACTGGTTCCGGTGACCACGATCGTCCGGATCGGGGTCCCTCCCATGTCATGAATGTTCTTTTCGATCACGGCAAGAGAAATGGGTCTGCTGTCGAAGGCGAGCACGAGATCATGCCGGGCGAGCAGCCTTGAGAGCAGATCAGCCTTTGCCCGTTCCCGGGAATCTGACATCCGCTTCGCAAGCTCGGAGATCTTCCGGTACAGCTCGATTTCCTCCTGACAGACTTGCCGGTATTTTCCTTCGTCGGTGAGCCAGTCGGGAAGCTCGACCGACACGTTATGTTTGATCGGCTTGTCCTGATGGGAACGAATGGTCCCGACAACGTCTCCGGTAGGATGCTTCCCCTTTACATCAACGGCGAACTGGCTCGCAGCACTGGCTGTACCCTCGATATGCTCGATGAGCGCCGCTCTGGAGGAACGGAGCATTGCCTGCACCTGATACTGTGCAAGGGCCCGGGCGGCGTTGATCCTTCTCTTGAGCGCCTTTACTTCCACCTGAGGATTCACCCGCTCTTCAGGCTTCAGAACGATCCGTCTCAACCGGGTGATCCCACGCAGCCTCTCAGCCAACCCATTGATTTTCCCGGCCAGCTCGACGTCATGCACCGTTTCATTCAGGGGATAGGTCATGCAGTTCTGTCGAGGATACCGGCATTCCTTTCCCTGCCTGTTCCGATAGTGGTCAGGCTCCTCATCGATCAGCGCATTCAGATCCGACTTTGTTCGTCGGATCGTGAAATCCCTTATCCAATCCTGAAGCGGTCCGATGTCGGCTGCAGTCAGGATTCTCCGCTTCCGGTCCTTCTGGAGCGTTTCGTAGGTTTTGATCGCATCATCGGAGAGATTGTCGATGCCGAGAAGCTCGATGATGCGGAACAGATCATCGATCCGGCGATTGATCGGGGTCGCTGTGAAGAGAACCGCGTAATCAGCGGTATTCGTCTCGATCGTTCTGCTGCGCTGCGTATGCCGGTTGATGAACTTATGTGCCTCATCGATGAACAGGATGTTGGCCTGGGACAGTATCCGGCCTACATTCTCGTTCTGCTTCAGGAACCGGGTGTTCTGTCGGAGGAGTCCATGCGAGATCGTCATCGGGGCGAACTTCGTGATCTCGGCATACTCCGACTGCCAGTTCTGACGCACCAGAGGAGGACTGAGTACCAGCGTCTGGCTTCTCTCTCCGCGTCCGGTACTCCAGAGCCGATTCATGATGGCGAGATGAACCCCGGCTCCGGTCCTCGTTTTCCCGGACCCCGTCGGATCCGCGATCAGCAGTCCGCCATGGTGGTCCAGGATGTAAAGCGCCTGCCCGATCGCCTGGCGCTGAGACGGCCAGATTCTGATGGATGAGAGGGCCTTGTGGAGCTCCGGATAGCGCTCAAGCCACTTTCCCTCGATCATCTCCGCAACGGCACGTCCGAGCGCCTCCTGCCAGGTTACCGGCCGGAGCAGTCGGTCGAGAAGCGAGCAGAGCCCACCGGAGAAATCCCTTCCCTGCTCGAAACAATACTCGGCAATTTCCCTGAACGCCGGGTAATCCCGTTCCGATGCTTCCACCCGGATATTCGCTTCCTTCTGCCCCTTCAGCCCGGAACGGCTGAAGTTGCTGGACCCGAGAATGGCATGAGAATCGCCGATATGGATTTTCGCATGCAGATTGTCGAAAAGTCGGATACTGATTTTTCCCGACTCGACCAATTGCCGCATCCGGATGACCGCGCTGCATTATCGAATGGAGATGTTCCGGGCAAGCCAGTACTCGCTGATTTCCTCCTCGAGCGGGACGGTACGGAGCGTTTTCTTCTTCAGCTCCTCGTGAAAGATCGGCTCGTTGCCCAACACGATCCGAACCTGTCGCGGATCATCGTTCTTCATCGAAGAGAAAAAATCGATGAGGTACTCGAGGGAGCTGAACCCCGTCACGATGAGATAGTGACGGGATTCGCCCCAGTCCCGTTTCACCAGGGTTTCGGTGCTCGTGCTCTGGATGTTTGTCGGATAGCGTTCCGCATCAGGGAGGGGTGATAAGTCGAACTCCGGCTGCAACTCTGTCATACCTTCTTCCTCGACAATCGGCTGTACATTTTCCGTTTCACTCAGTAATCCTTGTGACATCATGAATGCTCCGAACCTGGAGAAGAGAATGGATCGTAGTCGCCCTCCAGCGAAGCCTTCAGATCAAACGGCATAACCGTCATCGGCAGCGCATCACCAACCCGGTACCGGAACTCGATCGGACTCTGAAACGATTCCGTTCGCGGGTAGAGCAGCATGAGCCGAACGTCTTTCCCCGGCTCAGCACTCCGGTACACCGCTCCGTAGGAGAGAAGCTGATACATGTCGGCCTGACTGATCCCGTAGTTCTCCTTCCGGTTCGCCCCGTCGAGCAGCTTCCACTTCGTATCGAGAATGAAGCGGACGGATCCGCCCTCCCCGAGCGCCACGATATCGGGTCTGAGCTGGAACATGGGGAGCCGGCCGTCGTGAAGGAGTATCTCGTCGGTGAGAAAGTGCTTCGTGCTCTGACGGATGATCTCGGAGAACGTCCCGGAGCGTTTCAGATAGAGAAACACGTAATCCTCGAAGACTCGCTCCATCGGATACAGGAGACTGAACGCGATACTCTTCCCGGTCGTACTGGTGAAGCTCTTGCCACGGAGGAAGATCATCGCCCACTGCAGCGCCCTCAGGTAGTAGTCGTTCATGCGCGTGAAAACGATTCTCGACCAGAGATGGTCCGGATCGCCGCCGGCATCGACTTCTTCAAGAATGAAAAGCAGGTTCCGGATCCGGCTCGCGGAGTCTACCGACCGCGTTACCCGGGAGGTGAAGAGCAGCGCCGCCTTCACCAGCTGGTTCTCCGGCGTGTCAGGAATGAAGTCCTGGTAGGCGACCGCGAACCGCTCCTTGTGAATAAGATTCTCCCGCAGCTGCCGTGCAACCTGGAGCTTCCCTTTCAGGCAGTTCAGGGACTCTTCTCGGTTCACGTAGTCCGATCGCAATCCCCGATGCACGATCGCCTCCACTTCGTCGAGGAACATGGAGATGAACAGCTCGAATAGCGGGAACCGCGTGGTCCGCAGGTGTGCTGAAGCGAAGATCCGGTAGTCCTTGAATACCGACAGGGTTTTCAGCATTCCGATGAGGATGCTCCGGCATTCGGTGAGCGAGGTGCCGCCTGCATCCTGCTCGTAGAGTTTCGGAAGGATCTCGAGGGTAAGCCCCGATCGGGTCTGAATGACGCCGACATGGTTCAACACCTTGACCGAGCCGACCCCGGCTTCGAGGATCTTCCGTCCGGCCTCGGTCAGCGCGTACTGGTGAAGGTCAGAGAACTGCTCCGTATTCATTCCGTTGGAGCCGGGGAGAGCACGTCGTATTCCCGGCAGGATACCGTCAGCATCATTCGGTTCCGTAGATCCCCGTATAGGAAGGTGCTTCGGAGAAGGCGGGAAGATTCAGCTCGTATACCTTCCGCTCTTCGTAAGAGTATTTGCTGTACTCGGATCCCCGGAACAGCGCTCCGCCGGATATCCCCTTCTTCTCCCGGACGAACTGATGATACGACTCCGCTTTCCCATCGTCTCCCAGGACGAGCCGGATCTTCATCCAATCGTTGTAGAAGTACTCCTGCAGAAGGGGCAGAATCCTGTTCCGGAAGACGGTCGCAAGCTCGTCCAGCGTGAAGACCTGCATGAGGTACGCATGGCCGATCGTGTGATCCCGATCGTAGAGGTACTCGATCCGCTCGTTCATGACCCGGAGCATCCTCTCGATATCGATGCCTTCGATCATCCTGCCGTTCAGCAACTGCGAATCCGGCATCAACTCGCGGAACGTGAACCGCCGCCGGAGCGCGGTATCCATAAGCGCAATGGAACGGTCGGCGGTGTTCATCGTTCCGATGATGTACAGGTTCTGCGGGATTCCAAACTTCTCCCGGGAGTACGGAAGCTTGACGATGATCTCGTTCGGTGCGCCTAACCGCTTGTCCTCTTCGATCAGGGTGATGAGCTCGCCGAAGATCTTCGAGATGTTGCCCCGGTTGATCTCGTCGATGAAGAGCGCGAACGGGGTGTCCGGATGTTCTCGCCCTGATCACGATCTTCTTCAGGCGCCGTCCATCACCTCGTAAGAGACGATATCCGACCCCTCCTCGACCTGCGGCCGGATACCTTCGACGAAATCTTCGTAACCGAATGACTGGTGGAAGGTGATGAAGTCCCAGTTCTCCTCGACCGTGGTGTCTTCCTGGATCCGGCTAACATCATCGAGGATCTGAAGGATTTCAGGTGCCTCGTTCTCCACCAGCTTTCCGGTCGATCGACCAGACCGACTGTCGTTCTTAGAGAAAATGTACGGAGGCATCCGCTTCCCATCTTCACATTTGGGCATTCGGGGACGGTATGTTGCTGCAGCATGGACCATCAGCATCGCGTTCGCTTTAGCCTGATTGCTGACGCTGTCCTTGGCCTGATGAGTTCGTGCTGCGACGGTCGCGGTACTGTAATCGGTCCGCTGTCGAAAAGAGCCGCGGCTATCAGCTGCCACCAGGAATATCGCTCTGCGATCCGCTGAAGCGCTGCATCCCGCGGCATCCCGTCTCGTCGTACTTTGAACCGCAGGAAGTATTCGTTCCGCAGCGTGTACGTCTTTCCCGTTCCGGGAGGTCCGTAGAGGATCAGGTTCTTCGATCCGTCGAGGTCATGCTCGTTTCGTTCCCTTCCCGTTCATCTTTCCATCCGCTCATCGAGGATATCCTTGATCTGCCGGTACTGCTCTTCGGTCAAAATGAAGTTCGAGCCCTGTGCGTTCTTCACGATCGAAACATCCCGACCCCACGGCAGAGCGGTGAGCTCGCCGCGAAGGAGCGGTATCCGGGTGTAGATGTCGAGAAACCGGAATCTGCAGCGGACGGCAAAGGTGTCCTGGTCCTCCGCCCAGAGGTCGGGGGCATCCTCCTTAACGTCGGCGGACGGAGCGGAGCTCACCTCGAATCGGGCATAGACTCCCGCCCGGTCACCCGACATCCAGATGAATCCGATATCTCCCGGTTTGATCTGATCCTTGTAGCGGGAAACCGTCCAGGTTCCCTCCTCCCGGCCATCGATGTACTTTTTCACGTCGAACATGCTCGGGTTTCCCTGGAAGATCCAGTAGGAAATGCCGGCTCCGGTCTTCTCACCCTCTTCGGAGGAAGCCACCCGGTAGTAGAGCGACTGCAGGTCGATCATGTCTCTCGGCTCGAGCTCGGCGATCTCCGGCTTCAGCCGGTTCGCAACGTCGAGCACATGGTCGTACATCTCCGCGTTCAGCCGGGTTCCCTGCTTCAGCTCCTTCTCTCCGATGAGCGAAAGGAACCGGTCGAACGCGGTCGGTTTGATGAAGATGAACCGCTCGGGATTCCAGAAGAAGAGCAGCACCGAAGGGAACGCCTTCGTGATGCTCGCCGAGCACCCTGCATCGGACAGCCACCCTACGAACTCGTCGAGCTCCTTCCCGATCGGCTCGGCCATCGATACGGCTCGAAGCAGAGCGTGAAGCTTTCCCCGGAAAGACTCGAGATCGTTTTCGGACACGAGCAGCTCATCGAAGATCTGCGAGTTGTCACGCCAGCTGGTCAGGTTCGGCACGATTCCGCTCTCGCTCAGCTTCTCCCGAAGCAGCTTCTGCAGCCGATTGGCCACCTCGGAGGCATCCAGAGAATCGGGAGCACCGCCCACCCACGCATCGAACAGGCTGTGCATCTTCCGGGAGGCTTCCCGTTTATATATGGTCCTCATCGGCGATGTAATGCTGCCCCGGATCGGCGAAGGTCTTGAAATCGGGGAACTGCTTCTTGAATATCGATATTACCTGCGGAATGTTCTTCACTGATTCTCCCCCTCATGTCATCGATCGCTGGATCACATAATCATGTGAAAAACGGAACATAGCGAGCGCTACTCCCTGCACCGAACCCGAAGCGATCATGAAAGACATTGGAATGTTCCCGGGTCCGCGTATCTCCTCAGGATTCTCCAGCGAAACGTCGCTTCAGATCGTTCTGCCACTCGTACCGGAGAAAACCCGTCATGCTGAAGCATGCCTACGACGATTCCCGGAGCAATACCGAGCGTGTTGGAGAACCGCACGATGTCCTCAGCGGAAAAATGTGCCTCCGGCGGTGAACCGGCGGTACATGTTCTGCGGTACGAGAGCTTCCCGTGCGAACTCGTCGGCTTCCCGTTCGAGCGTATCGCCGTCTGCGCCGACTCCGTCGAGAAACGATCTTCTCTTTCCGTGAAGCAGGATGTGCCCGGCCTCATGGAACAGGGAAAACCAGAACTGATCGTCGGTCTTGTACCGGAGCGTGAGTGCCATCATCGCCTTCGCCGACTCGATCCACCGAACGGCTCCGCACAGATACGTTTTCCGCAACTCGGGTACGATGACGAATGCGACGCCTGCTTCCGCGCAGAGCTCTCTTATTTCCGTTTCGAAGTATTCTGCGAATCTCGCACGGTCAGATTCCTGAGCTTTTTCAGTACCGCACGGAACGAAACAGAGTCGAAATCGGCTGTCTCTATTTTCGCAGCTTTCAGCTCCGCAAGGCGAAGCCAGGTAGCAACGGATGCGGGTGAAGCTGTATACGATCTGGACTTCCGATAGGAAACCTGCAGGGAACCGTAGAGCGCTTCCCAGGCATCGACGGACGAAACGGCGAAGAACCTGAGGAGGCTTTCCGCGATCCGGGCGACGTCATGCGTTTCGGGAATAATGTCCGAGCCTCCGGAGATCCGCGCGGGGAAACCGCTTCACCCACTCCGCGGCATCGTCGAGTTTCCGTTTCTCCTCCAATCGCGCCTGATGCAGACGGAAGCGTGAGTCGATCTCCGTCCATATCTCGGCCGAAACGCCGAGCACCCGCTCGAGCTGGAGAGCGGTTTCCGTCGTGAGCGGAGCTTTCCCGTTGACGATCTGACTGACGGTCTTTGCGCTCAGGCCGATCCGTTCGGCGAGATCCGATTTCAGGATACCCCGAGCCTCGAGAATTTCCTCGAGAATTTCTCCGGGATGAATTGCGTAATCGGGATGAAAGGACGTATCCGCTGGACTCATCAGTGGTAATCCTCAACGCTGATAATGGTAACTGCCGTGACGGCGGAGAGGTCGATGCCTCCGTCGGCTTTCCTCGGCACCGGATCGTGATCCGGAATGAGCACCAGACGAAAGGGATGCTGAAGATCGACTGCAAACTCACCCGCCCGATTTCCGGACAGCTCATGGCAACGGAACGGCGGTTCATGCGGCACCTGAGCGAGGGTGGGAGCGGCCGCGAGAAACGTCATTCTCTTCATGATGATTCTCCCGTTCACCGCTCCGTATGCCTTTCCGAGCTCACGCTCCGAGTTGAACGTCTTCTCGAGCTTTTTCGTCCGGAAGGCAATCTTCATTGAAAGAATACCACCTTTTACCAAAAGAGTAAAGCATATTCACTTAACCTTCAAGGTTAATTAAAACAGGCCGGTTACACCCCCAACCCCATCTGCTTCTCACTGCCTTTGTCCGCTCCCGCCTTCCGCCCCTTCTTCCCGTTGCCCTTCGCCCCGCCCTTGAGCGGTTTCCCGTTCTCATCGACGAGCCCGGCCTTCACCTCTTCCTCGTGATACCGGTGGTTGAGCTTGAGAAGCCGTTTCAGCACCTCCCGTCGCGCATCGGGATGGATCGTGTACCGCACCCGGTCGTTCTCCGGAAGGTAGTCCACTTCGTAGAAGTCGTGCCGGAGCTCGATCGCCGGCCCGTCCGGTCCCGCCTTGTCCCAGCCGTAAGCCGCGAGCACCGCCTCGTCCATTTTCCGGTGCAGCTCCCGGAGCTCCCGGATCCCCGAACCGCCTCATCGAACGGAACCGTTCCCGGAGTTCGCTCGAGGTGCCGCTTGAGATCCAACGTGAGCTTGCCGTACCGTTTCCCTATCTCGTCATCCGATAGCCCCGGTTCAAGCTCCGCAAGGTGGGGATTGTGGAGCTGATTATTTAATTTTGAATTTCCCAATTGCGTTGAAAGTAATAACCCTACCTGTTTGATGTAATATTCTCGTCCTGCTTGCTCTAAGCGGCTATTGGAGATTTCCCTGTCCAAACAATTGGAAGGAATGGCGAAAGTATCAACTGCTGAAGATGGTGTTAAGCGGATAGTACTATCACCCATTGTAGAGCAGGTACGCCAGGCCCAATAGTCGAACATCGATGAATTAAGGACCGCATATTCGCCTTGCATTGACGAAGCGATTACAACCACCTGTTCAGAGAAAACGTATCTTCGAATCGACTAATGCGAAACCAACATATTTAGACACTCTCGCCAT